>NZ_BAAADQ010000004.1:0-144127 GCF_039522565.1 Halorubrum ejinorense
GAGGCGCTCGGTTTCGGCCATAGACACTCTGAAGTCGAGCGCCTCATCCTCTAACTTAACGCGACGTATTCCACAGGAACAACCATTATATACGCACAGAATAAGGAGGGGGCATGCTCGACGTCACGATGGATATGGAGCAGTTCGACTGCCCGTTCATCGACACCTCCGCCGACCACGACGTCTCCTTCTCGGCCATGCACTGGCAGTTGGACACGGCCGCCGAGCAGTTGGAGACGCGGCTGCTCGTGGAGTCGCCGGACCGGTACGAGCTCGGCGAGGGGCTCTCCGCCCTTCGCGACCACGAGAACATGGCCGAGTACCGCCTGTTCTCCAAGAAGGACGGGACCGCCGTCATCCGCACCGTCATCGAGGAGACGAACGCCATGTCGACGATAACCGACCACGGCGGCTACATCACCGGCCCGTTCCGGATCGCCGACGGCTCCGAGCGCTGGCAGGTCGGGTTCGACGACGAGGAGACGACGGAGGACGCGCTCCACGAACTGGAGAAGGGCAACGAGTTCGTCGTCGAGGACCGGTCGCAGCTCTCGATGGAGGCGCTGTTCGACACGATGCGGAACGCGAACGCGGCGTCGACGATGCTGGACGCGTGCCGCGACCTGACCGACGTGGAGCGCGACACCATCGAGACGGCGGCCGACGCCGGCTACTTCGAGTCCCCCCGGGAGGCGACCCTGTCGACGCTGGCCGACGAGTTCGACGTCTCCACCGCGGCCGTCTCGAAGAACATGCGCCGCGGCGAGAAGAAGCTGCTCCGGAGCGTCGTCGCCGCGCTGGAGCGGCTGGAGTGACGCGGCGAGCGATCTTCCGTCGCCGAGCCGGAATGTGAGGATTCAGCGGCGAACGCCGGCCTGATCCGGAACTTTCGCGTGGCTTGTTAACATCTTAACTCGGCCCTTCATTGTGGTGGTCGTTCTCAGTTCATGTATGCGAGACGACCACACACGGCGATCGTACCTGCGACGAACCAGCGCCGCGGTCGGCGCGGCCGGACTCACCGGGCTCGCCGGCTGTTCCGGCGGCGGAGACGGGGGAGACGGAGAAGACGGCGGAGACGGATCGGACGGCGGAGACGGATCGGACGGCTCCGATGGGTCGGACGGCGGCGACGGCGGCGACCTCTCCGGCGAGACGGTCCGGATCGGGGCGCTCCAACCGACCTCCGGCGACCTCCAGTACTACGGACAGATCAGCCTTCGCGGGTTCTACTCAGGGCTGGCGTACAAACACGACCTCGACCCGATCCAGGGGGCCACGCCGGGGACGTACACGGTCGAACCCGACGGCGGCCCGACCTACGAGATCATCGTCAAGGACACCGGCTTCAGTCCAGACACGGCACAGAGCGTCGCGACCGACCTCGTATTAGAAGAAGATATCGACGTCCTGTTCGGAGGCACTTCCTCCGACAGCGCGCGCCGCCTCATCGACACCGTCGTCGACGAGACGGACGTGCCCTACCTGATCGGCCCCGCGGCCGACGCCGGCATCACGGTGAGCGACGAGTTCTGTCACCCGATGGCGTTCCGCGCGAGCGAACACACCGCGATGGACGCGCGGGCGGGCGGCACGTACGTCGCCGAGAACTTCGACATCGACACGGTCGCGGTGTTCGCGTCCGACAACGCGTTCGGGCAGAGCGTCGCGAGCAACTACACCGAGGTCTTAGAGAGCCAGGGCGTCGACGTCCTCGAACCGCGGTTCGTCCAGGTCGGCTACTCGGAGTTCGACGGGCTCTTCGAACAGGCGATCTCGGACGGCGCGACGGGCGTCGTCGGCGGCTTCACGGCGTCGACGCTGCCCCAGTTCCTCACCTCGGCCATCTCCTACGACGTCCAGGTGTTCGGCGGGTTCGCCGCCCTGCTGACGACGAAGCTCATCGGCGGGACCATCCAGTCTGCGCTGGGCGAGGGCTTCACCGAGCAGGACATCAAGGACGCCGGTCTCGGACCGTTCACCAGCCGCTACCACTGGAACCAGTACGAGAACCCGATCAACGAGGAGTTCCGGCAGATGCACATCGACGCGTACGGCATCGTTCCGGACCTGTTCAGCTCCGGCACCTTCACCGCCGCCTCGGCGCTCTCGCAGGCCGTCTCGGAGTCGAGGTCCACGGAGGGAGGCGACATCGCCGACGCGCTGCGCGGGATGACCGTCACGGACACGCCGAAGGGCGCGGACGGGTACACGTTCCAAGAGCACAACAACCAGGCGGCCTCGCAGATGACGGTCGCGTGGCCGGTGCCGACGAGCGACGAGTACGCCGACACCTGGGACGCGCCGATCATGCCCGGTGAGCCCCTCGAACGGCTCGACGCCGAGGACGTGATGGTCCCCGAAGCGGACGCCAGCTGCTCGCTGTAATGCTGCTGGAGACCGAGGGGCTCACGAAGCGCTTCGGCGGCATCACCGCCGTCGACGGCGTCGACTTCGCGCTTGAGGCCGGCGAGCTCTGCTCGATCATCGGTCCGAACGGCGCGGGGAAGACGACGTTCTTCAACCTGCTCACGGGCGTGTTGGAGCCCTCCGACGGACGCATCCGGTTCGATCCGCCGAGCGGCGGCGGGGGCCCGGACGGCGGAGCGACGGACGGGACCGGCTCGGCGCTCGACATCACCGCGGCCTCGCCGAACGAGACGGCGCTCGCGGGGATCCACCGGTCGTACCAGATCACGAACCTGTTCCCGACGCTGACGGTGCTGGAGAACGTTCGGATCGCCGCCCAGGCCGGCCGCGGCAACGACTCGTGGAAGCTGTGGCGCAACGTCACCGAGTTCGACGACCACTACGCGGAGGCGACCGCGATCCTCGAACGTATCGGCTTGGCGGGGACGGGAGAGACCGTCACGCAGAACCTGAGCCACGGCGAGAAGCGCAGCCTCGAGATCGGCGTCGCGCTCGCCGGGGACCCGGACCTCCTCCTCCTCGACGAGCCGACCGCCGGCGTGTCGAGCGACGGGGTCGACGAGGTCGTCGCCCTGATCGAGGACGTGGCCGAGGACCACTCGGTGATGCTCATCGAACACAACATGGAGGTGGTGATGGACATCTCCGACCGGATCGCCGTGCTTCACCGCGGAGCGCTGATCGCCGACGGACCGCCCGAAGACGTTCGCGGCGACGAGGCCGTCCAGGAGGCGTACCTCGGCGGGTACGGCCGCGAGGGATCGGCCGACGAGCGCGCGTCGGGAGCCGCGGACGCGGACGAGACCGGCGACGCCGCCGCCGACGGGGGACGACGCGTACGTAGGGGTGAAAAGCGGTGACGATGCTCGAACTCGACGGGGTCCACACCTACTACGGCGAGAGCCATATCCTCCAAGGCCTCTCCCTGTCGGTCGACGAGGGCGAGATCGTCGCCCTGGTCGGGCGGAACGGAGTGGGCAAGACGACGACGCTCCGGACCGCGCTCGGACTGACGCCGCCCCGCGAGGGGACGGTCCGGTTCGACGGCGAGGACGTGACGGGGATGGAACCACACGAGATCGCCGCCCGCGGGATGGGCTGGGTGCCCGAGGAGCGGCGCGTGTTCTCACACCTCACCGTAGAGGAGAACCTCCGCATCGCAGCGCACTCGGCGACCGATACCGGCGCCCGGATCGCCGAGGCCTACGACCTGTTCCCGGCGCTCGAACGCTTCAGCGACAAGGACGCGGGCGACCTGAGCGGCGGGCAACAGCAGATGCTCGCCATCGCCCGCGGCATGCTCGGCGACAACGACCTCCTCTTGGTCGACGAGCCGAGCGAGGGGCTCGCGCCGCAGATCGTCGAGGACGTGGTCGAGGCGCTGCGGGCGGCCTCCGCCGAGACGACGATGGTCCTAGTCGAGCAGAACTTCCGACTGGCGATGGATCTGGCCGACCGGTTCTACCTCGTCGACCACGGCGTCGTCGTCGAGGAGGGGGACACCGAGGGCGTCACGAGCGACGACGAGCGCGTCCGGAGGTACCTCACCGCATGATCCTCGAATCGCTCGCCCCCGTCCTCGCGCAGGTCGCACCGCTCGTCGACCCGAGCGTCCCGCTCGCGACCGGCGGCGCGGTCGGCGGGCTCCAGACGGCGGCCCGCGTGCTGGTCGAGGGTATCGGGAAGGCGGCGGTGTACTTCACCATCGCCGTCGGGCTGACGCTCGTCTTCGGACTGATGGGCGTGCTCAACTTCGCGCACGGAGCGATCGCGATGGTCGGCGCGTACCTCGGCGGACTCGTCTTGGTCCTCGTCGTCGGGGCGAACACCGGGTCGCTCGCCACCATCCTCGTGTTCTTCGTCGCGATGGCGCTCGTGTTCGCGATCACCACCGCGGCCGGCAGCGCGATGGAGGTCGGGCTGATCCGACCGATCTACGACCGCACGCCGACCTACCAGATACTGCTGACGTTCGGCGTCTCGCTCATCATCGAGGAGTTCGCTCGGATCGTCTTGACGCTCCGCGGGATCCAGCCGAACCCGCAGTGGCAGGCGCCGATGGGCACCACGCCGGACGTGCTCCTCGGCCGGACGGAGCTGCTCGGGATCGGCGTCAGGCGACTGTACCTCTTCGAGGTCGCGATCGGCGCGGTCGTCGCGGTCGCGGTCTGGGCGTTCCTGACGAAGACGCTGTACGGGCTCTACATCCGCGCCGGCAGCGAGGACACCGAGATGGTCCAGGCGCTCGGCATCGACGTGCGGCAGGCCTTCACCGTCGTGTTCGGCGTCGGGACCGGCCTCGCCGCGGTCGGCGGCGTCCTGCTGATGTGGGACCCGATCTGGGGGCCGAGCGTCCTGTTGAGCATCGACGTGCTGCTGTACGCGTTCGTGGTCGTCATCATCGGGGGGCTCGGGAGCTTCACCGGGACGCTCGTCGCGGCGGGGATCGTCGGGATCGCCGACTCGGTGACGACGTGGCTGTTCACCACCGGGATCGTCACCTTTCCCGGCCTCTCCGAGGTGACCATCTTCCTCCTGCTCGTGGTGATGCTCATCATCCGCCCGCAAGGGCTCTACGGCGTCGAAGAGGTGGGTGGCCATTAGTGACCCCGACTCCGCCGCCGGGGAGAACGCCGACCCCGAGGCGAGCGCCGACCCCGAGGCGAGCGCCGACCCCGAGGCGAGCGCCGGCACGCAAACGAGCGCCGACGCCGGATCCCACCGCGACGCGCCCGGCCTCCGCGAGTACCTCCGGGACCACGTCGTTCACGCGGGCGTCATACTCGGCTTCCTGGTGTACCCGCTGATTTACGAGGCGCTGCTCGCGACCCCGGCCGCGCCGTTCGCCGAGGCGTTCCTCCCGGCGATCACGTTCATGATCGTCGTGTTGTACATGGGGTTGTTCGCGATGAGCTTCGACTTCATCAGCGGCTACACGGGGTACCTCTCCTTCGGTCACGCCGCCTTCTTCGGCACCGGCGCGTACTTCGTCGTGCTCGCCGCGAACGGGCAGGTGCCGGGCGTCCCCGGTGGGACCCCGTTCATGATCACCCTGCTCCTCGGCGCCGTGTTGGCCGGGGTGCTCGCGCTCGTCATCGGGTCGGTGTCCTTCCGGCTCACGGGCGTCTACTTCGCGATGATCACCCTCGGATTCTCGCAGGTGATCTACGAGCTGATCCGGTCGTGGGGGTACGTCTCGACGAACCCGACGGAGGGCGCGACCGTCAGCGGCGACGCGCTCGCGATCGGCGTCCCCTTCGTCGACGCGCTCAGCCTCGAGGTCGGACGGCTCACGGGCGAGAGCGTCGAGAACCTGCTGGGACTCGGAATCGACCTGTCGACGACGGTGGTCTCGTACTACGCGCTCGGGATCGTCGTCGTCGTCTGCTACTTCGCGATGCAGCGGATCATTCACTCGCCGTTCGGCCGCGTGATGATCGCGATCCGCGAGAACGAGGAGCGCGCCCGCGCCGTCGGCTACGCGACCTACCGGTTCAAGCTGGCCGCGTTCGCCATCAGCGGGTTCTTCGGCGCCGTCGCGGGCGGCATCTTCGCCGCCTTCTCGCGGTCGGTCGCCCCGGACGGGACGTTCTACTTCCTCGTCACGGCCGACGCGCTGATCACGACGATCGTCGGCGGGTTCGGCACCCTCGCGGGGCCGGTCTTCGGGACCCTGTTCAATCAGGGGTTAGAGGACGTGCTCTCCACCGAGAGCGGCGGGATAGCGACGCTGCTCCGCGAAGGGCTCCCGGCGAGCGTCCTCGAAGCCGACCTCTTCGGAGTCAGCGTGGAGCTGTTCGTCAACACCGCGGTGGACGGACGCGCCCCGCTGTACCTCGGGATCATCTTCGTGCTGTTCGTGCTGTTCGTCCCGAACGGCATCCTCGGGACGCTGCGCGACCGGCTCGGCGGTACCGTCGGGAAGCGGCTCCCGAAACACCTGCGACGCTACTTCCGGTAGCTCGCAGGGCCGCGGTTCGCGGTCCGAACGCACGCGGGCGGTCCGAACGCACGCGGGCGGTCCGAACGCACGCGGAAGATCTGAACGCACGCAGGCGGTCCGAACGACCCACTACATCTGAACACACGCCACATGACCGAAATCACGCGACGAGACGACTGGAACCGACCGCGACCCCGAGGGCGACGATGACCGTCGGGATCACCGGACTCGGGACGTACGTCCCGGACGAGACGATCACCGGGACCGAGATAGCCGCCGAGAGCGGCATCCCGGAGGAGGTGGTCGTCGAGAAGATGGGCGTCCGCGAGAAGCACGTCTGTCCGCCCGACGGCGACCACGCGACCGACATGTCGGTGAAGGCGGCCGAGGCCGCGCTCGCGGACGCGGACGTCGACCCGACCGACCTCGACCTCGTCTGTTACCACGGCTCGGAGTACAAAGACCACGTCGTGTGGTCGGCGGCGGCGGCGATCACCGACCGCCTCGGGGCGACGAACGCGTACGCCACGGAGAGCTACACGCTGTGTGCGGGCGCACCGATCGCGCTCCGGCAGGCGCGGGCGCAGTTGGAAGCCGAGCCGATAGACGCGGCGCTGCTCGTCGCCGCCAGCCGCGAGGAGGACCTCGTCGACTACGGCAACGAGGACAGCTCCTTCATGTTCAACTTCGGCAGCGGCGCGAGCGCGTTCGTCGTCGAGGCGGCGTCGGAGGACGAGCGGGACGGCACCGACGGCGACAACAGCAACGACCGCGGCGACGACGGCGAGACCGGCGACGGCGACCCCTTCGGCGGTCGCGCGCGGGCTATCGTCGAGTCGAGCGCGGCCGAGACCGACGGGTCGTTCGCCGACGACGTGGTGATGCCCGCCGGCGGGTCGAAGCGACCGCCCAGCGAGGAGACCGTGCGGGAAGGCCTCCACGCCCTCGACGTTCCGGACCCCGACGGGATGAAAAAGCGGCTCGGTCCCGTCTCGCTGCCGGCGTACCTCTCGGTCGCCGACGCGGCGCTCGACCGCTCCGGGTTCGACCGCGGCGACCTCGATTACGTCGCGCTCACGCACATGAAGCGGTCGTTCCACGAGCGCGTCCTCGACGAACTCGGCCTCGACCCCGCGAGCGACGGCTACTACCTCGACGAGTACGGGCACGTCCAGAGCGTCGACCAAGCGCTGGCGCTGTCGCGCGGCGTCGAGACCGACCGCCTCGAACCCGGCGACCTCGTCTGCCTCCTCGCGGCCGGTACCGGGTACACCTGGTCCGCGACCGTCCTCCGCTGGCGGGGATAGCGGCCGCGGCCGAGCGCGGCGCGACCGGCTACGAGGACTCGTGCGGCACCGACAGCACCGTCGCCTCGCCGGAGAGGACGCGTTCGTCGCGCTCCGGGACGGTCGCGGTCGTCTCGACCGCGAGCCGGTCGCCGCCGAGGTCGTCGATGACGCTGACGCTCGCCTCGATCGTCTCGCCGGGGAACACCGGCTTCTCGAAGGAAATCTCCTGCGCGAGGTAGACGATGTCTCCGGAGAGCCCCGCGAGCGCGCCGGAGACGACCGCCGCCGAGAGCATTCCGTGCGCGACGCGACCGCCGAACATCGTCTCGGCGGCGTAGTCGTCGTCGAGGTGGATCGGGTTCCCGTCGCCCGAGAGCTCCGCGAACGCCTCGATCGTCTCCTCGCTCACCGATACCTCGTTGGTCGCCGTCTCGCCGACCGTCGCGACTGGCATACCGATCGGTCTCGCCGTCGGTCCCTCAACCCCGTGGTTCAACCTCGAACCCGCGCCGCCGCTCCGCGAGATCCGGGCGATCCGGTCCGATCAGTCGTCCGCCGGCGCACCCACGACGTCGGAGTCCGTGGGGTTCGCGCCGCCGTAGGCCGCGACGAGCTCGTCCAGTCGCTCGGGGTCGTCGGCGTGAGCGAGCGGTTCGCTCGCGGTCTCGCAGGCGGCGTCGACCCCCAACCGCTCGCAGACGCGGTCGGCGGTCGTCTCGGCCATCTGCCGGTAGGTGGTCAGCTTCCCGCCCACGACGCTGTAGAGCCCGGCCGCGTCGTCGCGCTCGTGGTCGAGCAGCGTGAAGCCGCGCGAGATGCCTCGTCGGTTCGAGCCGGACTCGTCGGGCGCGTAGAGGGGGCGGACGCCCCACCACGTCCGGACGGTCGGCGCGTCCGCGACGTCGGGGAGCATCGCGGCGCACTCCTCGACCGACCGCTCGACCTCCCAGTCGGCGGTCTCGTAGTCGTCGGGGTCGGAGACGGGGACGCTCGTCGTGCCCAACACGACCTCGCCGTCGTGGGGGACGACGATGTCGCCGTCGTCGGGGTCGCGACACCGGTTCAACACCGGCGCCAGCCCGTCGTACTCGACCGAGACCATCACGCCGCGGCTCGGCGCCATCCCGACCGGGACGCCCGCCATGTCGGCGATGGCGTCGGCCCACGCGCCGGTCGCGTTGACGACGACCTCCGGGGACAGCGTCGCGTCCACCGAGCCCCCGACGCGCACGGCGTCGACGGCGCCGTCAGTGACGGTCACGTCCTCGACCGGCGCGTTCGGGTGGACGGTCGCACCGTGTCGCTCCGCGTCGGCGGCGTTGGCGGCCACCAGCCGCGACGGGTAGATGACGCCGTCGGGGACCGAGAACGCCTCCGCGACCTCGTCCGCGAGCCCCGGGACGCGCTCGCGGACGGCGTCCCCGTCCAGCCGTTCCGTCTCGATCCCGATCTCCTCGCAGGCCGCGAGTTTCTCCGCGAAGTAGTCCGGGTCGTCGCCGTCGAGCCGGACGAACAGTCCGCCGGTGTCGCGGACGCAGGCGCCGGCGATCTCCTTGAGCGTGCGGCTCTCCTCGATACACTCGCTCGCGCCCTCCGGGTCGGCCTCGGCGTACCGCGCCCCGCTGTGGAGGAGGCCGTGCGAGCGGCCGGAGGTGCCGCTCCCGAGCCCGCCGCGGTCGACGAGCGTCACGTCGACCCCGCGGATCGCGAGGTCTCTGGCGACGCCCGTCCCGGTCGCTCCGCCGCCGACCACGAGGACCGTCGGGTCGTCGCTCACGCGAGCGTCACCCCGGTCGCGTCGGTGGCGTCGTTCGTCGCGAGTCGCCGTCGGCCGGAACCGATGCTAACCATGTGAACGGTACGCACTGCGATCACTTGAGACTGCCGTCGAGGCGGCCGAGAAAGGTATTTCGGAGCGGGCTACCGCCGAAATTCGTTTCGGTGGCGGCGATCAGACGGAGCGGCCGGCGTCCGCGGGACAGGTGTCGACGCCGAGCAGCGAGTACACGGGGCAGGTGTTCATCGCGGCGGTCGCCAACATGAGGAGCGCGACGACGCCCAACACGGGGGCGGCGAGGGCGGGGAGCGGCGCGGCGCCCGCGAGCGTCGCTATCGAGGCGGCACCGGCCACGGCCCCGACGAGCGTTCTGGCGCGCTTGTCCATCGAACCGACGTTTTGGTTCATACGTCACAATACGCCACACAACCGTATGAACCTTTCTGCGATTTCCTCGGTCCGACCGCGCTCGCGACGGTTTCGAACCGGCGAGTCACCCGAAGTCAACGAGTCACCCGAAGTCAACGAGTCACCCGAAGTCGGCGAGGTCCGTCTGCGTCGCCGTGGCCGCGTCGGCCTCCTCGGGGTCTCGCGCGTCGCCGTGGTCGGCAGCGATGGTGCGAGCGGCCCCCAGCCCTCCCGAGAGCGACGCTCGGCGGGCTATCTCCTCGTCGGCGAGGCGAGCGGCGGCCGCGCCGTGAACGGCGCCGTACCGGTCCCGGAACTCGCTGCGGGCCGCTTCGTAGTCGACGACCGGGTACGGGTACGCCTCGCCGATCCGGACGCCGGTCTCGCGTTGGACCGCCAGCGGCGTCTTCTCGGGCGCGTCGAGATGGGCGGCCGGGAGCGGGTCGAGTTCGGGGACCCACCGCGTGACGAACTCCCCGTCCGGGTCCTGATCGCGGACCTGCTTGCGGGGATCGTACAATCGCAGACCGGGACGACCGACCAGCCCGCACTGCGACTGCCACTGGGTGTAGTTGATCGCGGCGTCGCCGTCGATCAGGTGTTCGAAGAAGTGGTCGGCGCCGATCCGCCACGGCTGCTGGAGGACGTGGAAGTAGACGCTCGCGCAGAGCGCCCGCATCCTGAAGTTGAGCCACCCGGTCTCCCGGAGACAGCGCATGCTCGCGTCGACCATCGGGAATCCGGTCTCGCCGCGCTTCCACGCCGCGACCAGTTCGGGATCGTGGCGGTCGCGGTTGAACCCGCGGTAGACGGGATTGACGGCCTCGTCGAGCCACCCCGGCCAGTCGAGCAGCTTCTGGGTGTAGTGGCGGTTCCAGAACAGCCGCGAGACGAACATCGACTTCCCGCGGCCGTCGGGCGCGCGCTCGTCGACGTGCCGGTGGACCTCCCGGACCGAGAGGCAGCCGAACCGCAGATAGGGGGAAAGGCCGCTCGTCCCCTCCCGGGCGTCGACGGGCGAGGAGATCGATCCCGGGTAGCCGGCGATCCGCTCGGTGAACGCGTCGAGCTTCTCGCGCGCCGGACCGCGGCCACCGGTCGGGACGCGCGTCTTCGTCGAGTCGACGCCGTACGCGCCAGCGACGCGGTCGGGGTCGACCCCGGTCTCCACGCGCTCGACCGCGACGGATCGGGGGTCCCAATCGAACGGCTCGCTCGCGAACCACGACTCGACGCGATCGCTCCACCCGTCTCGGGGGCGGTCGGCGTCCCGGACGAGTCCGTCGCCCGCGACGAAGCGGACGCCGAGCTCCTCGCGAGCCCGGTCGTCGCGACGCCGTCCGTACCGGCCGGTCGCGGTCGCGCCCGCGACCACGTCCCACCCGGCGTCGACGAACCGACCCAGCACGTCGAGCGGATCGCCGTGGGCGTACGTCAGTCCCGCGCCGCCGACGTCGCGGTACTGTCGGTCGAGGTCGCGCAGGCAGTCGTGGAGGAACTCGATCCGGGCGTCACAGGCCGCGCCGCGCTCGTCGTGGAAGCCCGGGTCGAAGACGAAAACGGGCAGCACGCGGTCGGACGCCGCCGCGGCCGCCGCGAGCGCCGGATTGTCGGCGATCCGCAGGTCCGTCCGATGCCAGACGACGGTCCCCGGGCCCGTCTCCGCGGCGCCGTCGGACGGGACGGCGAGCGACCGGACCGCGGCCGCGTCGGGAGCCGTCGAGAGCGAGGCGTCGTCGGCCGGAGCCATCTCGACCGATCGTTCGGCCTCCCGGCGCATGGGCCTGTCGGCCCGCCCCGGCTCGGCACGAACGCGATGGCGACCTCGCGACCGGCAAACGTTGAAGAGGATTCCGACACGCCGTTTATGCGGATGTCAGACTCAGACGAGACCGACGTGCTCCGCGAGCTCGCGAAGCTGCCGACGATCGCGAGCCCCCGCGTGTCCCCGGACGGAGAGACCGTCGCCCTCTACTACGACGTGACCGGCCGCAACGAGCTTCACCTCTGTGACCCGGAGGACGGGTCCTTAGAGCAGCTCAGCGACGGCGACGTTCCCCGGTCGGTCCGCGCCGGCTTCGAGTGGGATCCGAGCGGCGACCGACTCTACTATCACCGCGACGAGGGCGGCGACGAACAGCACGACGTCTGGGCGATGTCGCTCGACGGCGAGAGCGTTCCCGTCGTCGAGATGGAGGGGCAGATCCGGCTCAACGACGTGGGCGAGGACGGTGAGACCCTCCTGCTCGGCTCCAGCCGCGACGGCCAGATGAACCTCTACCGCCACGACCTACCGAGCGGCGAGACGACGAAGGTCACCGACTACGAGCGCGCGGTGGCCGCCGGCGCGCTGTCGCCCGACGGCGACCGGATCGCGTACGCGACCAACGAGACGGACGCCTACGAGAACACCGACGTGTACGTCGCCGACGTCGACGGGTCGAACGCCCGGAACCTCGGGATCGGCGACGTGGGCGCGGAGGCGGTCCCGGTCGACTGGGGTCCGGACGGGGAGCGGCTCCTCGTCGCCGACAACACGACCGACCTCGGTCGGAGCGGCATCGTCGACCTGAGCGGGGACGGTGCCGGGACGGACGACGCCGGGAACGCGGTCGACGTGACCTGGTTCGGCGGCGACGAGTTCGAGGAGTCCCCGAGCCACTTCCTCGAAGGGGGCGACCGGTTCGTCGCGAGCCGGACCCGCGGGGCCGTCACCGTTCCCGTCGTCTACGACGCCGAGACGGGCGACGGCCGCGAACTCGACTTCTCGGCCGGCGTCGCCAACGTGACGGACGGTCGGCTCGCCGACGACCGCCTGCTCGCGTACCGCACCACGTCGAGCCGGCGGCCCGAACTGGTCGCGTACGACCTCGACGCGGACGCCACTGAGACCCTGTTCGACGCGGAGTACGGCCCGTTCGACCCGGACGACTTCGTCGAGCCCGAAACGGTCTCGTTCGCCTCCGACGGCGTGCCCGAGACCCCGGCGCGCGCGGTCGAGCACGACCCCTACGAGGAGTTCGAAATCGAGGGGCTGCTGTTCGACTCCGGCCGACGCCCGTCGCCGCTGATCGTCAACCCGCACGGCGGGCCGCGGCACCACGACAGCCGGCGGTTCAGCTACCGCGTCCAGTTCCTGCTCTCGCGCGGCTACTCCGTGCTTCAGGTGAACTACCGCGGCTCCACGGGGCGCGGCCGCGAGTTCGTCGAGGAGCTGTACGACGACTGGGGCGGCGCCGAGCAGGGCGACGTGGCGACCGGCGTCGAACACGTCCTCGGCGAGTACGACTGGCTCGACGAGGACCGCGTCGCCGTCTACGGCGGTTCCTACGGCGGTTACTCCGCCAACTGGCAGATGGTCCAGTACCCGGACCTGTACGCCGCGGGGATCACGTGGGTCGGCGTCAGCGACCTGTTCGACATGTACGAGAACACGATGCCGCACTTCCGCACGGAGCTCATGGTGAAGAACCTCGGCGAGCCGGACGACAACGAGGCGACCTACCGCGAGCGCAGTCCCGTGACCTACGTCGAGAACGTCGCCGCGCCGCTCCTGATCGTCCACGGCGTGAACGACCCGCGCGTGCCGGTCTCGCAGGCGCGCATCCTCCGCGACGCGCTCGACGACGCCGGCTCCGTCGAGGGCGACGACTACGAGTACGAGGAGCTCGGCGAGGAGGGCCACGGCTCGGGCGACATCGACCAGAAGATCCGGTCGCTCGAACTCATCGACGACTTCCTCGACCGCCGGATCGGCGCGGAGCGGACCGCGGTCGCCTCGCTGGACGACTAGCGGGGCGCGGACGGTTCGCTGCCGTCGGGGCCGACCGCGCGGTTCGGCCCCGGGACCGCATGCTGCCGGTCGAGTCGAGCTGTTTCTCGTACCGCGCGAGGGGGGCCTCCGAGCGACCCGGATGGCGCCCGTCCGACGGGGCTTATTTACCCGGCGCCGTCGTCGGGGGGAGTAACATGGCTCGACTGCTCGTCGAGGGAGGCGCGTGAGCGTGGCCGGCGTCGGCTTCTGGGCCCTCGTCGCGCTGGCGACGCTGACCAGCCTCGCCACGGCGTGGGCGCTCGGGGCGAACAGCAACTCGCCGCCGTTCGCCCCGGCGATCGGCGCCAACGCCATCTCGACGATGCGGGCCGCCTTCCTCATCGGGATCCTCGCCGCCCTCGGCGCGCTCACGCAGGGCGGAGCGATCTCGGAGACGGTCGGCGCGGGCCTGATCGACGGCGTGCAGATAACGTCGCTGGCGGCGACGGCGGGGCTGCTCACCGCGACCGGGTTCATGGCCTTCGGCGTCTCCACCGGCTACCCGGTTCCGGCGGCGTTCGCGACGACGGGCGCGATGGTCGGCGTCGGGCTCTCGCTCGGGGGCGACCCCGCCATCGACACCTACCGCCGTATCGCGCTGTTCTGGGCGCTCGTGCCGCCCGTCTCCGGCGGGCTCGCGTACGTCACCGCCACCCTCCTCCGGCGCGACGACATCCCGGAGACGGTCGGCGTCCCGCTGCTCGCGGCCGTCGTCGGGGGGATCGTGGCCAACGTCCAGCTGGGTGTCATCCCCTCGCCGCCGGACGCGACCCAGAGCTCTCTCGCGGGGTTCATCGCTCGACGGGTCGACGCGCCGACGGTCGTCGGGATCGACCCCGTGACGGCGCTCGTCACGCTGCTCGCGGCCGCGGCGTGGTTCGTCGCCGTTCGGCGGCGGACACAGGCGTCCGCCGAGGGCGGTATCCGGACGTTCCTCCTCGTCCTCGGGAGCGTCGTCGCCTTCTCCAGCGGCGGCAGCCAGGTCGGGCTGGCGACCGGCCCGCTCGAGAACCTATACGGCGTCGAGCTCGGGCTGCCCGGCATCGTGCTGCTCTCGCTCGGCGCCGCCGGCATCCTCGCGGGGGCGTGGATGGGCGCACCGAAGCTGCTCCAGGCGACCTCGCGCGAGTACGCGCAGCTCGGCGCCCGGCGGTCGATCGCCGCGCTGGTCCCCGGGTTCATCATCGCGCAGCTGGCCATCGGACTCGGGATCCCCATCTCGTTTAACAACATCATCATCTCCGGGGTCATCGGGGGCGGGCTCGCCGGCGGCTCCGCGGGCGTCTCTCGGCGCAAGATCGGTGTCACGATCCTCTTTTGGGGGATCACGCTCGTGGCCTCGATCGCGATCGGGTACGGGCTCTACGCGGCCTTCGCCGCGGTGCTCGGCGGGTGAAGAGGGGCCTCAGCGCACGACCGTCACGGTCACGGGCGCCTCGCCGACCACGTTCGTCGCCACGGTGCCGAGCAGCCGTCTCGCGACGCGGCCGCGCTCACCGCCGTGTCCGCCCATGACGACGCGGTCGACATCGTGGGCGTCGACGTACTCTACGATCGTCTCCGCCGGGTCGCCCGTCCGCACCGCCGTCTCGACGCGGCGATCGCTCTCCGCGGCTCGATCGGTCGCTCGGTCGACGATGCGGTCGGCCCGCTCGCGCGCGCTCTCGCGACGGCTCTCGTCGGCGGCGAGGATCCCGCCCTCGCTCATCGGCGCGTCGAGCGGCGTCACTACGTTCAGGACGGTCACTCGACAGTCGAAGAGTTCGAGCGCGTCGTCGAGCGCGTCGGCGGCCAGTGGCGATCCGTCGAGGGGAACGAGGACGTGAGACGCCGCCATACGACGCCTTGCCTCCCCAGATACATATCGCCGGTGATCGGTCGCGCGGTGCGGGGAAGGGCGACCGGGGGGCCGCTTACTCTCCCGTCTCGATCGGCGCGCCGACGAGGTTCCCCCACTCGGTCCACGAGCCGTCGTAGTTACGGACGTCGTCGTAGCCGAGCAGTTCATGCAGGAGGAACCACTCGATCGACGAGCGCTCGCCGACGCGGCAGTAGGTGATCGTCGACTCGTCGCCGTCGACGCCGGCGTCGCTGTACAGCTCGCGGAGCTCGTCCGCGCTCTTGAACGTGCCGTCCTCGTTCAGCGTGGTGCCGATCGGCACGTTGCTCGCGCCGGGAATGTGGCCGCCGCGCTGGGCCGTCTCGTTGAGGCCTTCGGGGGCGATGACCTCGCCGGAGAACTCCTCGGGGGAGCGGACGTCGACCATCGGGATCCCCTCCTCGATCGCCTTGTCGATGTCGTCCTTGTAGGCGCGGACGCTCTCGAAGGGACCGCGAGCGACGTAGTCGCGGGGCGTGAAGTCGGGCTCCTCCGTCGAGAGCGGGTAGTCGTTCTCGACCCAGTACCCCTTCCCGCCGTCGATCACGCGGACGTCGCCGTGACCGTAGTACTTGTAGATCCAGTAGCCGAACAGCGCGAACCAGTTGGGGACGCGACCGCCGCCGTAGACGACGACCGTCGTGTCGGCGTCGATGCCGCCCTCACCGTTCCGGGCCGCGAAGTCCTCCTTCGAGACGATGTCGCGCTCGGTCTCGTCGGTGAACACCGCGTCCCACTCGAAGTTGAGCGCGCCGGGGATGTGACCCTCTTCGTAGGGCGTGTACTCCGACTCGTCGGTGACGGTCGGGTTGTTGATCTCGACGAGCCGCAGGTCCGAGTCGTCGCTCTGGAAGTCGTCCAGGTGGTCTTCGACCCAATCCGCCGTGACGAGTACGTCTCCTGGCATCACTCCGTATAGGGCCCAACGCCGCTTTGAACGTCCGATAATGGCGGTTCTTTCCGGCGCCTGTGACAGCCGGATCGGCGGGGAAAAACACGGAAATCGGTCGTCTCGCGGCCCCTCAGTAGTTTTCTTCGACTGACAGCTACCGGATCACCGTCACGGGCACGTCGGCCTTGTCGACGACGCTCTTCGCGACGCTGCCGACCACCTGCTCTCGCTCCTCGCTCAGTCCGCGGTGGCCGACGTAGATCGCGTCGACCGCCGATTCGGCCGCGTACTCGGTGATCGCGTCGGCCGGGCGGCCGGTGAGGAGCTGCGTCTCCACGTCGACCGACTCGTCGCCGACCGCCTCCTCGGCGATGCTGCGGGCGCTCTCTAAGACGGCCTCGCCGGCCTCGACCGCGGCGTCCTCGCCCGGGAGGACGATGGTGCCGTCGACCAGCTCCGAGTCCGGCGTCAACACGTGGGCGATCTCGAGCGTCTCGTAGAACGCGACCGCCTGTCGCGCCGCGTACCGGACGGCGTCGTCGCTCTCCGTCGATCCGTCGGTCGCAACGAGGTAGCTCATGCGCGGAGATCGGTCCGATGGACACATAATTCCTGTCGGGCGTTCCCGGTTCGCGACTCCGCGACGGCGGTCGGCCGATACGGGGTCTCGGCCTCGCTCTCGTCGCCGTTGCGTCCCCGTCTACGCCTCGCCGCTACCCGCCGTCTCCCGGACGGACGGCGTCGCATTCCGACGCATGGACCGCGTCGAGGACCTCCTGGACGCGCGTCGCCTCCGCGAACGAGACGAGGTCGCCCCCGTCGCCCTCGACGGCCTCCGCGAACTCGGTCAGGAGCGCACTCACGGTGTCGCCGCGCTCGTCGACGAGCGTCGCCTCGCTCTCGCGGCCGCGGTCGCGGGTCAAGCGGTACCACTCCGTGAGCGACAGCGAGCCCCCGTCGCCGACGACCGTGACGACGTTCTCCTCGTCGCCCTCGTGGTCGCAGAGCAGGTCGATCGACCCGCGGACGCCCCCGGCCCGGAAGCTCCCCACCACGTCGTCCTCGTAGGCGTCGGGCCCCGAGTACCCCACGTCGGCGGAGACGGTCTCGACGGGACCGAACAGCTCCTGCACGCCGAACAGGAAGTGCGTCCCCACCTCGCGGAGCGGCCCGCCCTGCTCGCGCGACTCCAGCCACGCCACGTCCTGCCACTCGCGGGGCCACTGCGGGAAGCGGAACCGGAGTTCGACCCGACGCGGGTCGCCGATCGCGCCCGACTCGACCAGTTCCCGCAGGCGGACGAAGCCGGGCGTGTAGCGGAACGGCAGGTTCACCGCCGTGACGCGGTCCGTCTCCGCTTCGAGCGAGGCGAGCGCTCGCCCCGTCTCAGCGTCGGCCGCGATGGGCTTCTCGCAGATCACGTGTCTGTCGGCGGCGAGCGCGTCCGCGACAACCTCGCGGTGCGCGAGCGGCGGGACGCCGACGTAGACGGCGTCGAGCCCGTCGAGATCGACGAGCGTCTGGTGGTCCGTCGTCGTGGTCGTCCGCTCGGTGCCGTGCTCGGTCGCGAGCGCCTCGGCGCGGTCCGCGTCGAGGTCGCAGGCCGCCGCCAGTTCGAACCGGGCGTGGTCGTCGATCGCTGCGGCGAGTCGGTTCCCGATCACGCCGCAGCCGACGATACCGATGTCCATCACGGGCGTCGGGAGCGGTTCGACGCGCTTGTAGCTTCGGAAGCCAGAGCGGTGTCGCCGTCGCGGGTGCGGTCGCGGGCGCCGACTGGACGCCGCTTCAGTCGTCGCCGAGCGGCCGCGCCACCATCTCGCCCCACGACTCGAACCCGTGGCGGTCGTAGAACCCCTTGGCGCGCCCGTTCGCGGGGTCGACGTCGAGGACGATCCGATCGAGCGGGAGGTCCTGATCCCTCGCGAGCGCGACGGCGGCGTCCATCAGGTCGTCGGCGACGCCGGTACCGCGGTAGCCTGGAGCGACGTACAGCTCGTTCAGGACCGCCGCGTCCCAGATCATCGACAGGCGCTCGGGGAGGACGAAGACGTACCCGACGACGGCGCCGCCGTCGTCCCTCCCGCTGTCTGGCCCCTCGGGACTCTCGTCGACGGCGACGGTCACGCAGCGCTCGTCGTCGGCGACGCAGCGGTCGACCCACCCGAGCCACCGCTCGCGGTAGTCGTCGGTCAGTTTGCCCTCGTAGGCGGCCGCCTTCCCGTCGCCGCCGGTGTTCTCGCCGAGGCCGCGCTCGAAGGCCGTCTTCAGCTCGGACAACGCGTCGGCGTCGCGCTCGGGGTCGTACGGGCGGACTTCGGCGCTCATTCGCCCCTCACCCCGCGCCCCTCGTCGTCGCCCTCCAGGACGAACTCCGCGAGCGTCGGGACGAACGTCCCGATGTCGGTGACCATCCCGACCGCCTGCGCCGAGCCCCGGTCGAGCAGCTGGGTGACGGTGGCGGGGTTGATGTCGACGCAGACGGTCTTCGTCGTCGACGGGAGGCAGTTCCCGACCGCGACCGAGTGGAGCAGCGTCGCGAGCATGATCACGATGTCGGCGTCGTGGGCCTGCTCGCGGATCGCGTTCTGGGCCTCGACCGCGTCGGTGATCGTGTCAGGGAGCGGGCCG
Organism: Halorubrum ejinorense; assembly: GCF_039522565.1. Lineage (GTDB taxonomy): Archaea > Halobacteriota > Halobacteria > Halobacteriales > Haloferacaceae > Halorubrum > Halorubrum ejinorense. Next base: position 19,064 of record NZ_BAAADQ010000004.1, read on the forward strand.
TCGTCGCGGATCGAGCCCGCGAGGACGGTGTCCACGTCGCGCTCGACGCACTGGTACATCACGCCCTCAGTGACGATTCCCTCCTCGACGGCGGCCTCGATCCCGCCCGCGCGGATGATCTCCGAGATGGTCCAGATGTGGTGTTTGTGTCCCTTCCGCGGGTGTTCGAGCGTCTCCACGTTCATGCCGAGCGACGTGCCGTAGATGGAGCGTTCGAGGTCGTGCGTGGCGAAGCCGTTGCCCGCCGAGAGCGCGTCGACGTAGCCCGCCGCGACCAGGTCGGCGAGCGCGTCCCCCGCCCCGGAGTGGATCACGGCCGGCCCCGCGACGACCATCACGTTCCCGCCGTCCTCTTTCACCGCGCGCAACTCCTCGGCGACCTGCCGGATCGTCGACTCCGACGGTCGCTCGGCGGAGACGCCGCCCTGCATGAACCCGAACGCGCCGCCGCCGCTTCGCGGTCGCTCCGGGGGGTTCACGCGGATTCCGGACTGGTCGGTCGCGATCAGGTCTCCCTCCGTGACCGCGTTGAGCGTCTTCGTGTAGGCGCGGGGGGCGGCCGCGGAGCCCGCGTCGGCCGAGGCCTCCGCTCGGCTCCCCTCGCCGGCGTCCGCTGCCGGCTCGGGTTCGACCACCAGCGCGCAGTCCATCTCGATCCGCTCGACGTCGATCCACTCGCCGTCGTACAGCACCTCGGTCGGGTGGTTCGTGGTGGAGTAGAAGTTCGGCGGGACGACCTTGTCTTCGGGCGCTGCGACGAGTTCCACGTCGGACGGACTCTCCAACACCGCGCCGTTCTGGTGGAGCTCGTGGAGGATGGCCCGCAGGGTCTCGGCGTCGTCCGCGGAGACGGTCAGCCGGCAGTACGACTCCTCGGTCTCGTGTTTCCCCACGTCGAACTGCTCGACGTCGAACGAGCCGCCGAGGTCCATCACCGCGCCGAAGCAGCGCTGCATCGCGCCGCTGTCGATGATGTGGCCCTCGAGTTCGACGGTCCGCGAGTGCGTCATACTGAGGGGTCACGCCCGCCGGGGAAACCCGTTTCCCTCGGATCCGCGCGGCGGGGCGCGTCCGGCGAACTCCGAACGCGGCTCAGATCAGCCCGAGCGCGGAGAGGATCTGGTTCCCGAAGATCATTGCGATCAGTCCGGCCAACATCACGAGCCCGGAGGAAACCGTGATCGTCCGAACCGCGGCGTGCCGGTCGTCGATCGGGACGCGGCTGATCACCGCCTCGGCGACCATCCGGAGGATGCGGCCGCCGTCGAGCGGGAACGCCGGGAGGCAGTTGAAAAGCGCCAGCTGGATGTTGATCCACCCCGTCCAGAAGAGGAGGTTGGCGAGCAGGAACGTCCCGCCGCCGAGCACCGCGAGCGGTCCCTCGACGACGAAGAAGTTGGTCACGTTGCCGGTGAAGCCCGCGAAGTTGAACGGGAGCCCGAACAGGCTGCCGAGCGGGAGGATCAGCGCGACGAAGACGAGCCCGAGGGGCGAGTCGATGACGCCGCCGACCGGGAGGCCGCTCTCGGCCGCCTCGCCGCCCTCGCCGCCGAGCAGTTCGAGGTACGTGCCCGCCGGGTACTGGGTGAGGCCCACGTCGTCGAGCGCGAGTCCGCTCGTTCCGGGGAAGACGCTGACCCCGATGAACCCGCCGTCGCGGGTCGGGTGCGCGTCGAGTTCGACGTCGTACGTCTCGCGCTCGCCGTCCGCGTCGTACACCGTGACGGGGACGGTCTCGTCCGGCTCGCGCTCGCCGAGGACGGCCGAGAGCGCCTCGTTGTCGACGACGCGCTCGCCGTCGACCGAGACGATCGTCAGCGGCTCGCCGAGGGCCGCGCCCTCGGCGTGGAGCGGGCCGCCCTCCTGAACGCCGACGACGTACGCGCCGACGACCACGTCGGGGACGGTGACCGCGGCCTCGCCGCCGGCCGTTTCGACGCCCGAGGCGTTCTCCGCGCCGGGCGCGTCCCGCACCGATTCGAGGACGCTCTCGTTGCCGGTCACCGTCACGGCCGCGCGCTCGTCGTCGCCGACCGCGTCGAAGAACGCCGACTCGGTGGCGACCGGCTCGCCGTTCACGGCCGCGATCGTCACGGGCGACCCCGCGATCGTCACGCCGAGGGGGTTGCCGCCGGCGGACCCGACGACCTGTAGCTCGCGATCGACCGTCACGGTCGAGCGGGCGTCGCCGTCGTCGACCGTGAGCGCGACCGACTCCCCGGCGTCGGCGATCGCCGTCTCGAACGCGTCCGCCGTCTCGACCGGCGTCCCCGCCACCTCGACGACCCGATCGCCCTGCGAGATGTCGGCCGCGGCCGCCGGCGAGGCGGGATTCACTTCGCCGACCGCGTAGCCCGGCGCGGGTGAGATGGCCCCGACGACGGGACCGAACAGGAGCGCGAAGACGACGACCGTGAGCAGGGTGTTCGCGGTGACGCCGGCCGCGAACATCCGGGCGCGGGCGCCGCGAGAGGCCTCCTGCGTCGCCTCCTCGTCGGGCTCGACGAAGGCGCCCACGGGGAGCAAAGCGAAGAAGACGAGCCCCATCGACTCGATGTCGATGTTCTCGACCCGGCAGAGGAGCCCGTGGGCTCCCTCGTGGATCACCATCGCCACCGCGAGCCCGGCGATGATCTCGGGGGCGACCGACAGCGGGAGGAAGTCGTTGACGCCGGGGATGATGAGGAAGTTCTGCGGCTGCTGGATCGCGGAGGGCTGGGCGTTCGTGAACGCCGACAGCGCCGACGAGATGATGAGTACGAACGATCCGACCATCGCCACCAGGGCCCCGCCGAGTCCGAGGTTAGCGACCGCACGCCAGAACCGCTTCGGCGCCGCGAGCCGACCGAGGAAGGCGCGACCGCGGAGGGTCCGGAGGGTCAACACCGGCCCCGATACCTTGACCGCGTCCGGGAGGATCCCCCTGTTCCGCAGCCACATCGCGACTCCGGAGTACGCGAGGATCCCAGTTAGCACCCAGAACAACGTGTTCATTACGTCCCCGTTACGCTCGGCCGTGCCTAAGGGGTTCGGTTCCCGAAACCTCGGAGGGCGTGTCGCGGCCGTGCGCCGGGGAGGACTGATACGTGTCCGGAGCGTCGGTCGAAGCGATGACCGATCGACGGGAGCCGCCCTCCGAGGACGCGTCGACCGCACAGCCGCCGAGCGATCCGTCGGACTCCGACGAGTCCGACAACACAGACGGGGTCACCGGGGCCGGCGAAGTCGACGAGCCCGGCGGCTCCGGGCGGTCGCTCGCGCCGCTCATGGGCGCGACGTACGTCGTCGCCGGGATCGCGCACTTCCTCGCGCCGAAGCGCTTCGCCGCCGCGATCCCGCCGTCGTTCCCGCGGCCGGTCGCGCTCGTGTACCTCTCCGGAATCGCCGAGATACTCCTCGGGATCGGCGTCTCGCTGCGACGGACGCGGCGCCCGTCGGCGTGGGGGATCGCGGCCCTCCTGGTGGCCGTGTTCCCGGCCAACGTCCACCTCGCTCGCGGCGACGTGTTAGACGACCTCGTCTCGGACCGGTTCGCGGGCGTGGCGCGGCTCGCGGCGTGGGTCAGGCTCCCGTTCCAGGGAGTCCTGATCGCCTGGGCCCTGCGGTACACCGGTTCGGGCGAGCGACGGGCAGGAGAACCCGAAGCCGGCGAACGGCCCGCGGACTGACGGCTCACCGCGAACGGCCGATCGAGCCGCAAGGGTCGTCCCAATGTTGACGCTCTCACGGCGGTTCCCGCGGCCGAGGTGCCGACCGCGAACTCAACACCCAAGTATCCCCGGTCCAATCGTGGCGTATGATCGCGCTCATCGACTTCGTCGCTCGGCTCGTCGGCGACATCGGCCGGTTCCTCGACATCTTCCTGAACGACCTCATCCTCGGCGCGGGCGACCCGCTGTCGGCCCTGCTCGTCGTCGTCGGACAGGTGCTGCTCGTCAGCGCCGTCGCCGTGCTGGGCTACGCGGCAGTCGGCGCGCTCTTCAACGAAATCGGCGTTACGCTCCCCTCGCTCGGCGGTCGCGGCCGCTCGGAGTAGCGAAACTGCCCGGCCGTTCGAAGAGGCCTTCGGCCGTTCGACGCACGATCCAACCGTTCGACGAACCGCTCTCAGTCGTCGTCGGCGCCAGTCGCCGACCGCGCGCTGGCACCGGTCGCCGGGGCGGTAGTGCCGTCCGCGCGCTCTCCGCCCTCGTCCGGCACCTCGAACTCGTTCAGCCGCGCCGATAGCTCGTCCGACTGTTCCGAGAGGATGTGAGCCTGCTCCGTCACCTCGGAGACGGTCGCGGTCTGTTCCTCGGCCGCGGCAGCGACGGTCTCCGACTCGGTGGCGGTCTGTCTGCTCACCGACGCGACCTCGTCGACCATGTCGACGACTTCCTGGGTCGTACGCGCCTGATCGTCGGTCGCGTCGCTGATCTCTTGGACGGTCTCGTCGACGGTCGTCACGTCCTCGACGACCCCCTCGAACTCCCGCAGCGTCGACTCGATCGTCTCGACGCCCTCGGCGACCTGCGCCTCCATCGCCTCGGCGTCGGCCGCGGTCTCGGCCGAGGCCGCCTGAACCTCCTCGATGCGGCCGGATATCTCCGCCGCGGACTCGCGCGTCTCCTCGGCCAGCGACTTCACCTCGTCGGCGACGACGGCGAACCCGTCGCCGGAGCCGTCCGCACGCGCGGCCTCGATGGACGCGTTCAGGGCGAGCAGGTTGGTCTCCTCGGCCACCTCGTCGATCACGGCCGCGATCTCGTCGATCTCGCCGACGCGCTCCGCGAGGTCCGTCACCGCGGCCGCCGTCTCCGCGATCCGCGTCTCGAGCGTCTCGAGCTCCGCGATCGCCTCGGCGGCCTCCTCGCGTCCGGACCGGCCGCGTTCGGCCGCGTCGCGGGCGGTCTCGGCCGCGTCGTCGGCGGAGGCCGCGATCTCCTCGACCGTCGCCGAGAGCGTGTTCATCTCGCCGGCGATCGCCTCCAGTTCGTCAGTCTGTTCGGCAGCGCCGTCCGATATCTCCTGAACGGACGCCGCGACCTCTCCGCTCGCGTCGTCGACCTCGTCCATGCTCGCGCGCACGTCGTTCGCGGTGCCGGCCACGTCGGCCGTGAACGCGCCGACATCGGCGAGCGTCTCGCCGAGCGTCTCGACGAGTCGGTTGTAGTTGGCGACGAGTTCGGCGTACCGCTCCTCGTCGGTCGCCAGCGCCTCGTCATCGATCGTCGCCGTCAGGTCGCCGCCTTGCGCGCGCTCGGCGGCGTCGGCGAAGGCGTCGACGAGCGACTCCAGTTCGGTGGTGTAGGCGGCGAGGTTCTCGGCCATCTCGTCGAGCGACTCGCCGAAGGACCCGGGGACGTCCTCGTCGAGCGCCGGGTCGTCGAACTCCTGTGCCGCGAGCGCCTCCGCCTGCGCCGAGACGGTGGAGAGGTAGCCGTGGACCTCGTCGAACGCGCCGACGAGGCTTCCGATCTCGTCTGGCTGGGTCGGGTCGAGCGCGTCCGCGTCGGCGGACGACCGACCGGTTCGATCGATCTCACCCGCCGCGATCGCCTCCGTCTCTCTCTCTAACGCCTGTATCGGGGCGACGAAGTCACGGCGGACGATGAGCAAGGTGTTGTAGATGGCGACGACGGCGCCGAGAAACAGGGCCCCGGAGACGACGTAGGCGGCGGTTCCGGAGACGAGGAACTGGGTGAGGAAGATACCGACGGTGACGAGGAACTGGATCCCGACCGCCGTGACGACTTTCCGCTCGATCGACTCGGTGACGCCGAGTGCGTCCATCGTCCGCCAGAGGAGGGCGTCGTACCGTCCGCGTATCCCCGGACGGCGCTGTCGTGTCGTGGACATGTCCGGGTCTCGACCGGAGCGGGTTATGAAACCCCGGTCGCCGCTATCACGATCGATTCTCGATTCCCGGACCGTGAAAACCCGACCGACGGGATCAGAAGGCGTCGCCGACCGCCTCGGCCGCGAGGTCGACGGCGGCTTCGAGGTCGGGTCCGAGCGGCGAGCCGACGACGAGCCCGTCGGCGTGCTCGGCGACGGCGGCGGCGCGCTCGCGGACGGCCTCTTGGGTGCCGGCCATACAGAAGGCGTCGATCATCGCCGGCGTCACGCGCTCGAAGGCGTCGCTGAACTCGCCCGCCGAGACCGACTCGCCGATCGCTTCGGCCGCGTCGGGATCGATCCCGTGTCGCTTCAGGACGGGCGGCGCCGCGCCCGCGGTGATGAACGCGACCGGCGGCCGGGCGGCCTCGCGGGCGGCCGCCTCGTCGTCGGCGACCGACACCGCCGCGTAGGCGATCAGGTCGAACTCGCCCCGGTGGTCCGGGCGGTCGTCGAGGCCGTCGTCGACCTGTTCGCGGGCCCACTCGAGGTCTTTCGGGTGCGAGCCGTTGTACAGGAGCCCGTCCGCGTGTTTCGCGGCCATCCGGCACATGTGCGGGCCCTCGCCGCCGACGTGGACCGGGATCGAGGCGCCCTGCGGCGGCTCGTAGTTGAGGCCGGCGTCGGTGGCGTCGAAGGCGCCCTCGTGGTCGACGCGCTCGCCGGCCCACAGCCGCTGTGCGGTCTTGAACGCCTCCAGCACGGGCCGGAGCCCGCGCTCGTCGGCGAGGCCGAGGTTCGCCAGCGTCGAGGGGTCGCCCGGGCCGAGCCCGAAGACGGCGCGTCCTTCCGACAGCTCGTCGAGGGTCGCGACCTTCGAGGCGAGCGTCACGGGGTGGGTCTCGTAGGGGTTGGCGACGCCCGGGCCGAGCCGGATCGAGTCGGTCGCGGTCGCGAGCCGGGAGAGGAACGCCCACGGGTCGCGGTTGTTGTAGTGACACGTCGAGTAGACGGTGTCGTAGCCGGCCTCCTCGGCGCGGACGCCGAGGTCGACGAGGCGGTGCAGATCGTGTTCCGGGGTGAGTTCGATTCCGAGCATGGTTACTCCTGAAAGTCCCACTCTCGCAGGGCCTGTCGGACGAAGTCGCCGTCGACCTCGCGGAAGTGGTTGTCCGAGCCCTCGTGGTCGCCGAAGGACCAGTCGCGGACCACGACGACGGGGGTGCCGCCCGCTCCCTCGCCGGCGACGAGGTTGGCGGCCGACGCGAGCTCGTCGATCACGTTCTGGACGGTGACGCCCATCTCGCGGCCGTCGCGGTCGCGCTCGCCGCGCCAGTCGCGGCTGGCGGGCATGCCGGCCCAGCCGATCGCGACGCCGCGCTGGCCGTGCCTGAACGGACGGCCGCAGGTGTCGCTGACGACGACGCGGTCGGCCGCGACTCCCTCGCGGATTCGCTCCGCGCTCTCCGAGGGGCGTTCGGGGAGCAACAGCAGGTCGCCGTCCGGGACGTTCGATCGGTCGATACCGGCGTTGACGCCGATGTGACCGAAGCGAGTCGCCGTGAGGAGGAACGGCGCCTCCATGATCAGCTCCGTCGACTCCTCGATGACGGCCTGCGCGAACCGGGGGTCCTTCTCCTCGTCCGCGATCCCGGCGAGGCGCTCCGCGACCTCGTTCGCACGGGGGCCGGGCGGGAAGTCGTCGAGGTCGAAGACGCGCCCCTCCGCCTTCGAGACGACGGTGCTGGCGACGACGACGACGTCGTCCTCACGGAGGTCGACGCGCTCGTCGATCATGGCCGCCAGATCGTCTCCGTCCCTGATTTCCGGGAGGTCCGGAACGGCGAACAACTCCATACTAATCACTGCGCGGCGACGATGAAAAACCCCGCCGGTACCGGGCCGGTTTGACGCTATCGAGGCGCGCGTCGGGGCTACCTGGACGGCACGACAGCCGCAGGATCCGTCGTCCAACAGTAATAGCAGATAATAAGTGTACACTCACTGGAACAGTTCGCGAATTTCCGTTCATATATTAGGATTTACTCCGAATACGTACTGTTTTAGCCTAGGGTTCATATGCGCTGATGACTGACCGGCACTCGCAATGAGCGAACCACCGACTGAAGACGAATCGGCACCCATCGGAACGCGGACGCGCGTTCCGTCGCGAGACGACGACGACCCGATCGTGACGCAGACTCGCGCCCCGTGACCGGGCGCGCGCGGCGGCTCCGCCCGTTTTTTCGCCGGCTCCGTTCGTACACCTTATAACCGACTCAGCCAATGGCGTACCGTGGACCTCCACGTCCGGTACGAGGGCGACGACGACCCCGACAAGTGTACGGCCCGGAAGCTCGCGCGCTTCGACCTCGCGGAGCTACACCGCTCCGACCGCGCTACGCCGTACGGCGTCGTTCTCAACCCGCACGCGGACCGAGCCCTCTCGCCGGCCGACGCCGACCGCGCCGCGGAGAGCGCCCTGGTCGCGCTCGACTGCTCGTGGGAGTCGGCGGGCGAGAAGATGTTCAGCCTCCCCGGCGAACACCGCGCGCTCCCCTACCTCGTCGCCGCCAACCCCGTAAATTTCGGTCGCCCGATGCGGCTCACGACCGTCGAGGCGTTCGCCGCCGCGCTCGTCATCCTCGGCGAGCGGGACCACGCCGAGCGCGTCCTCTCGAAGTTCACGTGGGGCGAGACGTTCCTCGAACTCAACGCGGAGCCGCTCCGCCGGTACGCCGACTGCGAGGACTCCTCTGAGATCGTCGCGATCCAGCAGGAGTACCTCGACCGAGAGTAGCCCGCGAGCGTCGCGGCGGTCGACCCCGGCGTCGAGCGCGTGCCGCGAGGCGCCGCCGGGCGGGGCTACCGAGCCCGCCGGCAGAAACCGGCACCGAACGTGGTCGCGGCAAGTCTTTTGCCTCGTTCGGCCCTACCGTTTAGTGATGGTTTCCGAAGGCGACACCGCACCCACGTTCACCGCGACAGTCGGCACGAGCGACCACGAGCCGTTCGACCTCGACGAGCAGGTCGGGGACGGCCCGGTCGTGCTCGCGTTCTTCCCCGGCGCGTTCACGCCGCCGTGTACGAACGAGATGATCGCGTTCCAGGAGCGCGCCGCCGCGTTCGACGACGCCGGTGCGACCCTGTTCGGGATCAGCGCCGACTCGCCGTTCTCGCTCGGCGCGTTCCGCGAGGAGCACGGGATCGAGTTCAACCTCGTGAGCGACATGGGCGGCGACGCGATCCGGGCGTACGGCCTCGAAATGGACATCGCCGACCTCGGTCTCCACGGCATCGCGAACCGCGCCGTGTTCGTGGTCGACGACGACGGCGCGGTCGTCTACAGTTGGGTCGCCGACGACCCCACGAACGAGCCCGACTACGAAGCGGTCCTCGACGCGGTCGAAAGCGCTTAAAACGAGAAGCCCCTATTGAAATCCTTAGTATCTGATAGGATCGGCTTGCGAGATACAGAGGGTGGATACAGCAGATCCGTAAGAAGAGGCTACAGCGTTGATGGTATGATTCGTGGCTAATAGTAATAACCCGTGACCCTGTTACTCCATTACATGGCCGAATGTGCTCGATGCGACTGTGATGCGGACGATCTCCAAAGCATCTCGCCAGATGTTATCTCGAAAGAACTGATCGACTCAATCGATCACGGCGAAGAAGACTTTGCCGGGGAGGGTGGTATAAAAGTTTGCGCCGAGTGTATGGCTGAATTGAAAGGAGACTGAAACCGAAGCGGTATCATTACTGATGATTCCAGCACGATCTAGATCACAAGATTCGCGCCCTCCATCTCGGACAAGCGCTCTCGACTATCGTTTCTCTGTCGAAAGCAGCGTGACCGGTACAGAGAGTAGATGGGGGGCATAAGAGTGGAATACTACGGACGGAGTTCGATTAGTAGACACTCTCGCATCGTCGCAATTGTTTCACCCGGCACGCCCGCATTTCTTCGAAATGTCTTCTAGAGTCTCACTTGCCGAAAAGTGCGAGAACAAGTACGAACAGGTCGCCCTTGATACGTCGTATCTTGTTTTGATGTCGATGTCCGGGGTGCTTGCTGGCGTGGCTCTGCTCACCAACTCGATTCCGATACTCATTGGCGCGATGGTCATTGCCCCGGCATTAACGCCGTTGGAACTCGTTTCTGCTGGCATTGCTGCCAACCGGTGGAAACGAGCCGGATTTGGGACTTGGGTCGCGTTCGTCGGTCTGTTGGCTGCGACTGTGGGGGCTATCGTGACGACGTTGGCACTGAACATGACAGGCGTTCTCCCACCTGCGGAGAACCTCATTGAGAAACCACTACTTGAGGAGCGCATTACAGCCGGCTGGTACAGCGTCGTTGCTGCTGCCGCAGCGGGTATCGCAGCGGGTGTAACGACCGACAAAGAACGGCAAGACACGCTCGTCGGCGTCGTCGCTGCCCTCGCACTCGTTCCGGCCGCTGCTGCTGGGGGAATAACATTGCTGTCACGAGCACCTGTTAAGGCCAGTGGCGGCCTGCTCTTACTCGGCCTCAATGCAGGCATGGTTGTCATAACTGGGACGGTGACACTCTGGCTCGGCGCCCGTGGCGATCGGAAATCGGACACAGGCAAATAGGCATGCAACGTATCTCTCGCCTGTTTCACTCGTCCATGCCGAATCGAACGAACTCCTCTTGGAAACTCATCCGCTGTGCTGAGCGATTTCGGTAGCAAGCGGTAGACCATCTCTTGCGAGATACGCGCTCTGTATCTCGCACGTCGTTACTGACAGAAACTGAGGAGATTACAAGCGCGTTGATAGAAACAGGGCGCGAATGGGGGTGTGAACCGAGGCTAATCTTCGGCAAATACCAATCGCTCAGTATAGGGGACTCACATATCGAGTAGCGCACCAACCTGTTCACATCGTGTCAGAAACCGTGTGCGAGCTACAGAGCGTAAAGTCAGCACGGCTCTCATCTTCACTCCCGACTCTCTCGAATGAATCGGCTACTAACTGGGTGTGCGAAATGAGCAGTAGTCTGAGAGTCTGCATTCGAAAAGGATTCATGGTTTTCTCCTGAGATATCGTGTATTCTCAAGTGCTCTCCGTACTCTCAATGTAATTGTTGATAACCATCGGGAGAACTGCTGCGATAAGTACTAAGACACTCGTCGACACAAGTAACGGGGCATCTAACCCATCATCAGCAAATACGGCAAGGATAATTCCTATAACAGCACATATAAACACAATTTTATTTTTGCGGGAAACCATATCAGATTAGATCATTCCCGTTTCACTATATTCTTGCGATATAACTATAATAGCGGTAGAATAGACAAAGAATCAGACACCAACACTGCTCAGGTAAATCCGCTATATTGACCGAATCGCAACCCGTGCTCCAGTCTGCTTCGGCTGACCAATATGCGCCCTGTATTCAGCAGCTCTCAGACGAGCTCTCTGTTCTCTGTCAGAACCGAAGTGCAAGACTCAAAGGATGAGTACAGCACAAAGACCGTCGTTGTTTCGCACCAAACCCGCTGAACCAACTCTTCGCGGAGCGTGTAACTTAGCGGTGTGATTCGATTTTGATGCGGGGGTTTCCATCTCTGTCGGCGATGATCGTCGCGGTCGTCCCGTCGGCCTCGAACTGGATGGTCATATCGAGATTCCGTTCCTGAAAGAGGCCATCGAGGGCGTCCGTGTTGATGTCGTCACTGATGAGCCATTCTTGTTCAAGCACATCCTCATCGTGCGCTTGAGCGACCGCCGTGACGACGGCTGTGCTGAGCTGTTCGGTCTCGTCGGGCTCGTAGTAGAACTCTTGGGTGTTCCTCATGTATACATACTGGAAAGCCGAAGGAAAGCACTTTGTTACCAAGATATGTCCAGATAGGTACTTGTAGTCGCCAATTCATACAGGCCTCTGAGGTCGCTGTATCAGCGATTACGACTCCTGCCGATCAAAATACCATCAGTGCCAGATACGCGCCCTGTACTCAGCACGGCTCCAAGAACATATCACCTGCTAAGGATTTCAACAGAGCCGACGAGAGTAAACGAGCGACTCCTGATCGGATGGCACCAAGTACTGGATTTTTTGATTTCTATAAACTGCTGACCGACACGACCGTCGACCCACCGGCCGCTCGTTACGACGACCCTGACGCTGTGACCGAGACTGCCGATGCCCCGGCCGCCGCTTCGAGTCCCGCCCTAAACGGCACCGCCCCGCACCTCACGCCTCCCCAACCTCGTCGCTGGCGCCCTCCGCGATGCTCCGGGAGCCAGCGACTCCCTCGCACGCGCTCCTCGCGGCCGCCGGGGGCGACCGCTCGGAGGCGCGCGCCGCCCGGAAAATCTCCCGACTATTCGCCAAGTACGCCGCCGATGGCGCCCGCGAGCGCCGAGTCGATAGCGAACAGGAGCGTGAGGAACAGGCCGACGACGAACACGCCCGCGCCGCCGATCAGCCCCCCGAGCGGACCGGCGGCGAGCGAGAGCAGCCCGCCGAACGCGGCGAGCAACAGCGTGACGACGACCCCGCTCACTGACCCCGCGAGCAGTCCGTGCCAGAAGCCGGAGAGCAGTCCGCCCCCGGCGACGTAGCCGGCGACGAACCCGCCGACGAGTCCGGCGGCCGCGTGGCCGAGGCCCGGGGCGGCCGTCGCCAGCACCCCGGCGATGAGCATCACGACGAATCCGTAGCCGACGGCGCGCCAGTCTGTCATGCGCCGCGGTAACTGACCCGCGGATAAATACTCGCGGGATTATTTGTTATTTGTGAATATATTTTTAATAACTGTTCACATAACAGGCCCGTAGAATGGTAGCCGAATTAATAACGGTGCGGTGACTACGGAGAACCAATGAGCGATTCACGAGAGCCGAGCGGTCCGGACGGCGGACCGACCGACGACTCCGGGGGCGCACAGCTCCGGCTGTCGGTGCCTGACATGGACTGCTCCTCGTGCGCGGGGAAAGTCGAGGGCGCGCTCGACCGCGACGGCGTCCTGTCGGTGGACACGCGCCCGACCACGGGCGTCGTGGTCGTCACCTACGACCCGAACCGGACGGACGTCGAGACGCTGACGGCCGCCGTCGAGGGCGCCGGCTACGCGGTCGCGGACGCAGAGTCCGACGGCGTCGCCGACGACCTGTTCACGAGCCCGCGAGCGATCGCGACCGCGGTCGGGGCCGTCTTCCTCGCGGTCGGGCTCGCGCTCGAGTGGCTGCTGCCGGGACTCGACCCGACGTTCGGGACGCTAGGCGGCGCCGGCTTCCTCGGGCCGTGGGCCGTGACCGGCGCGTCGGTCGCGTACCTGCTCGCGATCGCGGCCGCCGGGCCGCCGATCCTCCGGAACGGCTACTACTCGCTGCGGGGCCTGAGCCTCGACATCGACCTGCTGATGAGCGTGGGCGTCGTCGCCGCGCTGCTCGTGGACCTCCCCTTCGAGGCGGCGACGCTCGCGGTGCTGTTCTCGGTCGCGGAGCTGCTCGAACGCTACTCGATCGACCGGGCGCGCACCTCCCTCCGCGAGCTGATGGAGCTGTCCCCCGACGAGGCGGTCGTGATCCGCGACGGGGTCGAGGAGACGGTCCCCGCCGCGAGCGTCGCGACGGGCGAGCGGCTGGCCGTGCGTCCCGGCGAGCGCGTCCCCCTCGACGGAATCGTCCGCGAGGGGTCCGGGGCGGTCGACGAGTCGCCGATCACCGGCGAGTCCGTCCCCGCGGAGAAGGAGCCCGGCGACGAGGTGTACGCGGGGTCCATCAACGAGGCCGGCTACCTCGAAATCGAGTCGACGGCGCCAGCCGAGGAGTCGACCATCGCCCGGGTCGTCGAACTCGTCGAGGCCGCCGGCGGCGAGGAGACGCGCGCCGAGCGCTTCGTCGACCGCTTCGCCGGCGTCTACACCCCGATCGTCGTGGTCGCCGCGATCGCCACCGCGACGCTCGGGCCGGTCCTCGTCGGCGGAGGCGCCGAGACCTGGTTCGTCCGCGGGCTCACGCTCCTCGTGATCGCGTGTCCGTGCGCCTTCGTCATCTCGACGCCCGTCAGCGTCGTCTCGGGCGTGACCGCGGCCGCGCGAAACGGCGTCCTGATCAAGGGCGGCGAACACCTGGAGACGGCGGGCGACGTCGACGCCGTCGCGCTCGACAAGACCGGGACGCTCACGACGGGCGAACTGTCAGTCACCGACGTGGTCCCGCTCGGCGGCCGCGACGCCGACGACGTGCTGGCGTGTGCGACCGCCATCGAGCGCCGGAGCGAACACCCGGTCGGCGAAGCGATCGTGGCGCGCGGAGAGGCGGACGCGGCGACCGACCGGGAGCCGACGGAAGTCTCCGGCTTCGAGGCGCTGACCGGCGAGGGCGTCCGCGCCGACCTCGACGGCGAGACCCACTACGCCGGCAAGCCGTCGCTGTTCGCCGACCTCGGCTTCGACCTGAGCCACGCGCACGTCCGCTCGGACGGCGGTGTCGTTCGGGAGCGGGACGGCGAGTCGAACGGCTCCGTGGAGCCCGAACCCTGCGACCACGGGCAGTACCTCGACTTGGCGAGCGAGACGATTCCCGAGCTTCAGGCGGCGGGGAAGACGGTCGTGCTCGTCGGGACGGAGTCGGAACTGGAGGGCGTCATCGCGGTCGCGGACACGGTCCGGCCGGAGGCGGCGTGGGTCGTCGATCGGCTCCACGACCTCGGGATCGAGCGCGTCGCGATGCTTACCGGCGACAACGAGCGCACCGCCCGGGCGATCGGTGAGTCGGTCGGCGTCGACGAGGTCCGCGCCGAGTTGCTCCCCGAGGAGAAGGTCGAAGCGGTGCGCGAGATCGGGGGCGAGACCGACGGCGGCGTGGCCATGGTCGGCGACGGGATCAACGACGCGCCCGCCCTCGCGGCCGCCGACGTGGGGATCGCGATGGGCGCCGCCGGCACCGACACCGCCATCGAGACGGCGGACGTGGCGCTGATGGCCGACGACCTCACGCGACTGCCGTACGTGATCGACCTCTCCGGCCGCGCGAACGCGACGATCCGGACGAACATCTGGGCGTCGCTCGGCGTGAAGGCCGTCCTCGCGGCGGGCGCGCCGCTCGGCTACGTGAGCGTCGCGATGGCGGTGGTCGTCGGCGACATGGGAATGAGCCTCGGCGTCACCGGCAACGCGCTGCGACTCGGGAGCGTCGAGCCCGCGGAGCCGCCGCAGTCGGAAGCGCCGCCCGGGACCGAGTCGTAGCCGAGTTGCCGACCTCGACGGTGGTCAGCTTTAATCCCGTGTCGAGTGTATCGAAGGTCGAGATGCCCTCCGAAAGCGGTTCCGCGGCCGAGACCACCGATACGGTAGAACGGCCCGACTCGACGGGAACGACCGAGCCGACGGCGGGCGCGCGGACGGCGTCCGAATCGGAGCCGGCCTCCGACCCGATCGAGTGGGGGCCGGTCCGCCACGACCGGCTCGGGTCCGTCGCCCTCGGCGTGAGTCTCGTCGTTGCGGTCGGGCTTCTCGCAGTGGTCGCGGTCGTCGCCGTCGCCGTGGCCGGTGCGGCGCGGACCGCGGTGACCGGTGGCGGCGCGGTCGCCGGCGGAGAACTGTGGGTGCTGGGCGTGCTGCTCCTCGTCGGCGGACCGTTCTCCCTCGTGTACCTCCTCATCGCACGCGACCGATCGGACGGACGGACCCGCGAGAAGCTCCGGTCGGCGCTCGGCGACTACTCGTTCTCGCGGGAATCGATCCGCCTTCCCTGGGTCGTCGCGGGCGCCGCCCCGTTCGGGGCGCTCTGGGTGTGGGGACCCCCGCCGACCGACGTCGGAGTGTTCTATCTGTTCCCGCTGATCTGGTTCCTGCCGATGCTCGCCGGGTCGAGGGGAACGTCGATTCGGCTCGACCCGGCGGAGCGCGTCGTCGAGCGCACGAATCACACGCACGACCGCTCCCAGACCGACGACCTCGGGTCGGTGGTCCGGACGCGGCGGATCGACCTCCCTTGGTTGACCGTGTTCCTGCTCGCCTACCGAGGGAACGCGTGGTACCGGTCGACGCCGTGGCTGTTCGCGCCGTCCGAGAAGGCGGACGCGGTGGAGTCGGCGCTCGACGCGGTGCTGGCGGCGAGCGACGGCCCGGACCGCGCGAGCGTCCCCGAGCGGGTCACCCTCGCGGTGGTTGGGTCGTTCTCGCTCGTGGTCGGCCTCCTCATGGCCGTCGCCGGCGGCGAGGGGGCCGGCGGCGTCGCGCTCGCACTGCTCACGGCGCCGTTCTCGATCCTGTTCCTCGCGCTCGCCGCGCGGCTGTGAACCTGGCGCGACACCGGACGTGCCACCCCCTACCACGCGACTCATATACCCGCGTCCCGAAGGGAGAGTATGGACAGACAGCGCCTGGAACGCGCGCTCGAAGACGAGTTCGGCGGGACCGAGGCGGATCGGCGCGCCGTCTCGCGAGCGGCCCGCGACCTCGTCGACTCCGAGCGACCCTCCGAGGACCGCGGTCACGGCCTCACGGTGGCCGGCGTGGTCGAACACCTGGGTGACGCCCCCGACGGCTCCTCGCTGGTCGAGCGGTGGAACTGGTGGATGGGGGCGCTCGACACCGCCTACGGCGGCTACGACTACTTCACGGTGCGGTTCGTCGAGGACGACGAGGCGACCGGCCTCCACCGATAAGCGACCGTCCGTCGGCGAGAGACGGCGCGCCGTCTCACCTCGGTCCCGTCCTCGAACTCCTGACCTCACGGTAACGAAGCTCTGCCGTCCACTTTCAGTTTCACTCCGCGCATGGCTCGCTTATAGGGGAGTTCAGGCCCGACTCCGTTGTATGAGCGCAGTCACTGCCGACCGACCGCGGTACGCGACGCCGACGCGCGTGGACGTCACCGAGTGCCGAACCGGCCGCCTCCCGGAGCGGATCCGTGCGAACCGCGTCGACGGGAGCGAGGTCCACCTCGAGCGTCGCGGGGGCAAGACGTTCCTCGTGACGCGGCCGGCCGAGTGATCGCGGGTTCGAGTCGATGACGCGATCGGCCCTCGATTTCGCAGGGAACCTCCCGAGCGGCGGCCATCCGGGCGCGAGACTCGCCTGAGCTGAAACTCGCGGTCGCGACCGTCAGTCGTCGGCGGCCAGCTCCGCGGCCTCCGGACCGATGTCGTCGAGTCGGCTGTCGAGGCCCACGCCGAGCGACTCGTTCGTGCGCGCGACGGACTCGGCCGCCTCGACGTCGGTCGTCATCGCGCGGATCGCGTCCACGTTCTCCGGCACGACGTCCGCCTCCTGGTGGACGTTCTGGAACAGGTACAGGTCGCGACCGGTGACGCTTATCGACTCCTCCCAGACGCAGTTCTCCCAGAGGTCGCCGCGCGGGCGTCCCGCGTCGTCGGCGTAGGCCTTCAGCGCGCCGGCACCGTCGATCCCGGCGCCTTCGGGGACGAGGAAGATGCGTCCCTCGTCGGCGAGCAGGTCGCGGACGGCCGCCGGGTCGGGCTCGGTCGCGAGCGTGACGTTGACGCTGTGAGTGTGCATCTCAGTGACCGGGGCCTTCAGCGCCGCGGTGTCGACGGTCACGTCGGGCAGGATCTCGTTCACGTCCGGCCCGTGGTGGGAGGGGACCGCGGCCGGATCGGGGACGATGTCGTTTATCGGGCCGCGGTCCGTCTCGCCCGGGTCGCCGCCCCGACGCACGAGGGTGACGCGGGCCTTCTCGATCCCGTACGCCTCGTCGAGCGGCGCGAACAGCCGCGAGAGCGCGGTCGTGTTACACGAGACGACGCGGACGGTGTCGGCGCCGCGGGCAGCCTCGAACCGACCGCGGGCGTTGAACGAGGCCTCGGCGACCGCGGCGTCCTCGCCACCCTGGAACACGGCCGGCGTGTCGTGGGCCTCGTAGACCGGTGCGTTCCGTTCGCCGACGCCCGACGGCGCGCAGTCGACGACCACGTCGACCGCGTCGAGCAGGTCGCCGAGCGTTCCGGCGAGGTCGATACCGGCGCCCGCGAAGGCGTCGACCCGGTCCGGCACCGCCGCGTACAGGTCGTAGCCCCGCCGGGCCGCGGCCTCGACGCCGTAGTCGGGCGACGCCTTCGTCACGCCGACGAGCTTCATGTCGGGCTGGGCCGCGACCGCGTCCGCGACCCGCTTCCCGATCGTACCGTACCCGTTGACGCCCACGCGTATCATATCCCTCCGTCCCTCAGGGACCACTATAATGTTTTCGCTAAAATTAGTTTGAAATTAACTACCCCACGAGTAACCGATCGGTTAATTCGAGGGCGATCGACACCGGACGTAAATAATTCAATTACGGAATAGAGTAAAAACGCGGATGACAAGGCCTAACGCCCGTCCGTTCGGAGACGGCGACATGACAGCCGACCTCTCCGGCGCCGCGGCGACCGCGATCGAACAGTGCCTGAACGTCGCCCCCGACGAGTCGGTCGTCGTGGTCACCGACGACGCGCGCGAGCCGATCGGCGAGGCGCTCTACGCGGCCGCGACGGCCGTCACCGACGACACGACGGTGCTGCGGTACCCGCCCGCGGACCAACACGGGACGGAGCCGCCGGCCCCCGTCGCGGCGGCGATGGCGGAGGCCGACGTCTTCCTCGCGCCGACGACGAAGAGCCTGAGCCACACGCGGGCCCGCGGCGCCGCCTGTGACGCCGGCGCGCGCGGCGCGACGCTCCCGGGCATCACCGAGGACGTGTTCACCACCGGGCTCGACGCGGACTACGCCGCCATCGACGCCGCCTGCGACGACGTGCTCGCGCAGGTCGGCGACGCCGAGGAGGTCCGCGTCACCGCGCCCGCCGGCACCGACATCACGTTCGGGATCGGCGACCGCGAGTGGCTCGCCGACACCGGGATGGTCCGCGACCCCGGCGACTTCTCGAACCTGCCCGCGGGCGAGGTGTTCGTCGCCCCCGCGACCGCGACCGGGACGTTCGTCGTCGACGGGACGATGATGCCCCACGGGCTGCTCGACGAGGGACAGGAACTGGCCTTCGAGGTCGAGGACGGGACGGTCACGTCGATCTCCGACGACGAGATCCGCGCCGACGTGGAGGCGGCCGCCGAGGAGGTCGGCGACGCGGCCTACAACCTCGCGGAGCTCGGCATCGGCACCAACGTCGGGGTCGACGAACTGGTCGGCTCGGTCCTCTTAGACGAGAAGGCGGGCGGCACCGTTCACATCGCGATCGGCGACAACGCCGGGATCGGCGGCGAGACGGACGCGCCGCTCCACCTCGACGGCATCATCCGGAACCCGACCGTCTACGCCGACGGCGAGCCGATCGACCTGCCGAACGCGTAGGCGGTTCGGACCGAATCGAACTCCCGTTAATTGACCGCTTTGGACAGCTCGGCGCCGGCCTTGAACTTCACGACGTTCTTGGCGGCGATCTGGATCTCCTTGCCGGTCCGGGGGTTGCGGCCCGTGCGCGCGGAGCGCTTCGAGATACTGAACGAGCCGAAGCCGGCGAGAGACAGCCTGTCACCCATCTTCAGCGCCTTCGTCGTCGCGACGGTGAAACCCTCTATCGCCCGCTTCGCGTCGGCCTTCGACAGCCCGCGCTCCCGTCCGTGTTGCGTCTCGCGGGCGAGGCGCTCCGCGTCGATCACGACGTCCGCGTTGCGACACCGGGACCCGGCGCGGGCGCCCCGCTCATCCCCCCTGCCGGGGATCAAGTCGAGTCCCGCAGCGAACTCCGGGCACGCGTCGAAGCCGACCGACGACCCGTCCGCCGAGCCGTTGTCGAGCCCCCGCTTCGCACGCTTCAGGGGCCGGAACGCCCCGAACCCGCTCAGCGCGACGCTGTCGCCGTCCCGCAGCGCCGTCGTCGTCGCGTTGATGAACCCGTCGAGCGCCGCCGTCGCCTCGTCCTTCGGCAGGCCGGCTTCGCTCGCCATCTGCTCGATCAGCTCCGCCTTGTTCATCGCCGCTACCCGCCCCGGGGTCACCGCCAGGGCTAATCCGAACGCCGTCGAGAGGACGGCGCCGTTCCGGAGCACGGTTCGTCGCGAGAGCTCGTTTTTGTTCATCTGTTCACACTCACGATGCTATGTCGCTCCGCGCAATCATAAGTGTATTGTACATACCACTTAGCATATATTTACTTCGGGAGCGTCCCGAGGGCGTGCCGGCATCGGAAGCGCTCGCCGCCGGTTTGGTCGATTCCCTACTCGACGACCGCGAGCGCGACCCCTTCCACGTCTCGGACGCCGACCACCTGGTGGCGCCAGCCGTCGCCGGCGTCGACACAGAGGGTGCCAGCGTCCGTGACCGCGACCGAAAGGCCGGGGCCGTAGCCGAGCGCGACGGCCGTTTCGTCCACGGGCAGGTCCGCGACCGCCCACGTCTCGTCGTCCCACTCGCCGCCAGCGTCGGCGTGAGCGAGCAGGTCGCCGTCGACGACCGCCATCGCGTGGCCGTCGCCGTCGGCCGCGACCGCGTCGGCCCCCCCTTCCCGGACCGACATCCAGCCGTTTCCGAGCCAGTAGAGCCCCGCGCCGGTCGCCGCGAGGGGCATCCCCGCGCCCGCCGCGTCACGCGCGTCGTCTAGCCCGACGTTCTCGACCGCGTCGCCGGTGACGCGGAACACCCCGTCCGCGGCCGCGACGAGCGCGCCGTCGACCGCGCGGGGGTCCGCGACGGTTCCGAGCGGCGTCGTCGAGGCGACCGCAGTCTCCCCTCCCGCGAACTCGACGCGCTCGACCGCGCCGTCCTCCCGGGCGACGAGGAGCGCGTCGTCACGACCGCCCGCGACGCCGACCGCGACCGCCGGATCGTCGTCGACGAGCGCGAAGTCGGGGTCGTCGTCGACCGGGGCGACAGAGAGCCCGTCCGGAGTCGCGGCGACGACGAGGTCCGCCCGTCCGTCGCGCGCGAGGACGGCGACATCGCGGGCCGCGTCGCGGGCGACCATGTCGAACGCGCCGATCTTGTCGGCCGACAGCGACACGCGGACGATCCCGGATCCGGTCGCGACGTAGGCGTCGGTGCGGCCGGCGCTGCCCGCGTACACGCGCTTTTCGTCGATCGAGATGTCGTCCTCGGCGGGTGCCATCGGGAGGGCGTTCACCGCGGCGGGACATAAGCCTCGCGCGAGCGTTCCGACGGCCATTTGAGCGCCGCTCGCGTACGCCGATTCGTGCAATCGGTCGCCGCCGACCTCTCGGTGCTGCTCGCGGACGTTGTCCCACGGCTGGCCCGGATCACGGCGTTCATCGCGGCCGGCGTCTTCGTCGCCAACGTCGCCGTCGCGTTCGGGCTGATCCGCTACGTCGCCGGGATCGCGGGGTGGCTCACGCGACCCGCGAACCTCCCCGATGAGGTCGGCACGGCGATCCTCACGACCGCCGCGTCGACGACGGCCGGGTACGCGACCCTCGCCGAGTTCCGGGAGTCCGGCTTCCTCGACGACCGGGCGACGCTCGTCGCCGTGACGATGAACACGTTCTTCGGGTTCGTCCAGCACGTGTTCACCTACTACGTCCCGGTGTTGATCCCGATTCTCGGGATCCCGGTCGGCGTCGGGTACGTCTCCGCGCGAGCGGGTATCGCGCTGCTCATCACCGTCACCGGCGTGGCGGCCGGCGGACTCCTCCTCTCGGAGGGGAACGTCGACCGGTCCGCCCTCGCCGACGTCGACGCGGCCGGTCCCGAGGACGACGAGCGCGGCGGCCGCGAGCGCGTCCGCGACGCCGCCGGGAAGTCGTGGCGCACCCTGCGCCGGATCGTCCCGCGGCTCGCGGTCGTCTACACCCTCGTGATCTGGCTCGTCACCACGTACGACGTGACGGCGCTGACGGCCGTCGCGGAGCCGATAACCGGCGTGCTTGGGCTGCCCGGGGCCGCGGTCCCGGTCATCGCGGTGTTCACGCTCGACACCACCGCGGGCGCGGCGACGCTCGCCGGGACCGAGGCCGGGATCTTCACGACCCGCACCGCGGTGGCGTCGCTGCTCATCGGGAGCATCCTCTCGTTCGCCGTCTCCACGTTCCGGCGCTCGATCCCGTTCCAGTACGGGATCTGGGGCCCGTCGTTCGGAACGAAGGTGATCGCCGTCAACACGGGGCTGAAACTCGTCTTCATCGCGGCGACGGTCGCGCTGCTTCTCGTGCCGGTGTGGTGACGGGGCCGACGGCGGGACGTTGCGGGCGAGAGGGAGGAACCCGGGAAGCGACAGGTCGCGACTCCCGGCGCTCGGATCAGTAACTTCAACACCGCCCCGGACCGATCGCCGCCCATGTCGCTCGAAAAGGACGTGGACTGCCCCGCGTGCGGCGAGAGCCGTTCGTTCTACCGGACCGCGGCGATGACCCTACACCTCGGCGAGAAGACGAAGTGGCGCTGTCCCGACTGCGGCTACGGCTACGTCGAAATCAACGGTATCGACACCCTCCCGGCCTGACGCGGCCCCGACCCACTTTTTCGCTCCGCGTACCGCCCGCCGCAACACTCAGTAGTCAGGGGGCTGAGGCGGATCGCATGAACCGGAGACAGCGTCCGGACGCGGAGGTGAGACCGCGTGGTCGGTGAGGCGCAACGCCCCGAGAGCGACACCGGTCCGCTCGACGGGCTCACCGTGTTGGATCTCTCTCGCGTCCTCGTCGGGCCGTTCTGTACCATGCAACTCGGCGACCTCGGCGCCGAGGTGATCAAAGTCGAGCGCCCCGGCGACGGCGACCAGACGCGGACGTGGGTCCCGCCGGCGTTCGGGGAGGGCGAGGGCGCCGAGAGCGCCTACTACGTCAGCGTCAACCGCAACAAGCGGTCGATACAACTGGACCTGACGACCGACGAGGGGCGGGCGGTCGCGCGCGACCTCGCCCGCGAGGCCGACGTGCTCGTCGAGAACTTCCGCGTCGGCAAGACGGCCGAGTGGGGGCTCGACTACGGCGACCTCGTCGACGAGAACCCCGGACTCGTCTACTGCGGCATCTCCGGCTACGGCGAGTGGGGGCCGGACCGCGACAAGCCCGCGTACGACATCATGATGCAGGCCAGGGGCGGCTTCATGTCGTTCACCGGCGTCGAGGGCGGGCCGCCGGTCCGGATCGGGGTCGCGCTCGCCGACGTGGGCGCCGGGATGTACGCGACGCAGGCCATCCTCGCGGCGCTGCTCGAACGCGAACTCGGCGACGGCCGCGGCCAGAAGATCGACGTGAGCCTCCTCGACGGGCAGGCGGCCTGGACCAGCTACATGGCGACGAACTACTTCGCCAGCGGCGAGGCCCCGGGCCGGATGGGGAGCAAACACCCGAACATCGCCCCGTATCAGGCGTTCGAGACGACGGACGGCTACGTCGTCGTCGCCTGTTCGTCGGACCGCTTCTGGCCGCCCCTCTGTGAAGCGCTCGACCGCCCCGACCTCCTCGCGGACGAGCGGTTCGAGACGAACGAGGGGCGCGTTCGGAACCGCGAGGTCCTCGACCGCGAGCTGTCCGAGACGTTCGCGGCGATGACGACCGGGGAGGCGACCGCGACCCTGGAGGAACACGACGTGCCGGCGAGCCGCGTCCGCGACGTGAGCGAGGTGTTCGCCGACCCGCAGATCGAGGCGCGGGGCATGGTCGCCGAGGCCGACCACCCGACCGCCGGGACCGTGACGTTCCCCGGGTCGCCGATGCACTTCTCGCGGACCCCGACGACCGTCCGGCGCCACCCGCCGGCGCTCGGCGAGCACACGGAGACGGTCCTGTCGGAGTTCGGCTACGACGAGGACGACGTGGCGGCGCTGCGACGCGTCGGTGCGATCCCGGACGGCGACGACGGGTCGGCCTCGGGGTGAGCGTTCGCGGCCGAGGCGGAGCGACGGTTCGGGGCAGAATCGGGGAAGAGGGCGTGGCCGACGGGCGATCGCGGGCCGAAAACGGAAACAGCGGACGTCAGGGGGCGACGTGATCGCCCGGATTGGGCCGGTCGATCAGTCGTCGTCCTCGGCGGTGATCGGGTCGCTTTCGTCTTCGGTGAAGCCGGCCGACTCCTCCTGCCGTCGGCGGGCCTCGGGGTCGAACTCGGCCTCCGTCTCCTGATACCGCGGGACGAAGGAGAGCTCGTGGTGGCTCTCGGTCTCGTGGCCGATGTAGCGCTCCTCGAGGTCGAACTGCGCCTGCTCGTCGTTCTCGGCGATGTTCGACAGGTCCTCGTAGACGGCGTGCGCGCCCGAGTGGAGCCCGTACAGCGTGATGAAGATGTACTGGTAGCCCAGGTCACCCAGCTCCTCGAAGGTGAGCGGGTCCTCCTCGGCGCCCCACTCGAACGACGAGGAGTAGTTGAAGGCGAGATCCAGGTCCGGGTGGGTCTCGTGGATCGTCTCGGCGTACTCGACCGCGTCCTCGCGGGACGGGTCGGGCATCTCCGGCCAGACGAGGTCGACGCCGGCGTCGGCGTAGATCCGGCCGCGTTCGAGGTGTTCCTCCCAGTCGCCGTTCGCGGAGCCGTAGGCGTCGGTGCGGGCGATGATGACGGTGTCCTCGCTCTGCTTGGCGTCGACCGCCGCCTCGAACCGCGACCGCGCCTGCTCGCGGGAGACGATCTGCTTGCCCGCGATGTGGCCGCACCGCTTCGGGGAGGTCTGGTCCTCGATGTGGACGGCGGCGACGCCGGCCTTCTCGTACTCGCGGACCGCGCGCCGGACGTTGTGAATCCCGCCGTAGCCGGTGTCGCAGTCGGCGATCACGGGCAGGTTCGTCGCCTCGACCATGCGCTTCGCGTTCTCGACCATCTCCGACATGGTGACCATCTCCAGGTCGGGGAAGCCGAACTGGCCGAGGACGGTGGAGTAGCCGCTCATGTAGGCCGCGTCGAGCCCGGCCATCTCGGCGAGGCGGGCGTCGAGCGCGTGGTAGATTCCGGGCGCGAACGTGTACTCCTGCTCGTCGAAGAGCTCGCGGAGCCGGCGGCCGGCCGGATTGTCGATATCTCTCGTGAAGACGTCGTCGTCGAGTTCGTTGGGATTCATCGGATTACTGCGTGGTGGCGTCGTTTGCGGTGCGGTTCGACGCGCCGCGGCGCTCGTCGGTGGAGCGGCTGTCGGCGCGGCGTCCGGTGCCGCGAGTCCTCTCCGACTGACTCGTCGGAGCGAACGTCGTCGGGTCCGGTCGCGGACCGTCGCCGGTCCCGGTCATCGGGACCGCGCGCCGGAACGAGCGCTCGCCGTCGGACGGGTGCGAGCGGGTGCGGGGTCGGCGCGTCGCGTTCGCCGTCATCGCGACCCCCCGTCCGTCCGCGTCCGCGAAGCGGGACGCAGGTCGGGGACGAGCGGAGCGTCGCGCTCGCCGTCGGTCGGCGGGCGCGTCGGCGAGGCGGCCTCGGTCTGGGGCGGCGAGCCGGGAGAGCGAGTGGTCGCCGTCCGGCGGTCGCCGTCAGCGGGGCGGTCGGACTCGTCGGTCGGTCCGGTGCCGTCGGTGCGCGTGCGGGGAGTCGCTATCGGCGGGACGAGCGGCGCGCCGGCCTCCTCGGTGAGCGGGGTGCGGCCGGGGATCGTCCGCGGAGAAGTGGATCGGTCGGTCGTCGGATCCGGATCGGTCGTGCTGTCTGTGCGTCGGGTCGTGTCGTCGGGCGTGTCGTTAGGTGTCGTCATCTGGTCGCGTGGGCGGTTGCGGCGGTCGTATAGTGGTCGCGTCTGTGCGTCGGCCGGCTGCGTGTTTGCGTACGGATACTGCCATTGCGACTGGTACCAGCAGGAGGGGAGTAATAAACATAATGATTGATAATGATAATATTCGTTATGTTGTTTTACTCGATTAAATGTTCCATGCCAACACGCACCACGTATTCAGCATCCGGGGCTCGCGTCGGCCTCGCGTCCGCCCTGGACCGATCGCTTATTGCCTCCGGCTCCCGGAGGGTGTGGCAGTGAACGAGCGCGACGCTCTCCGGGTCCTCGCGGGCGACCTCCCGCACGCGGGCGACGACGCCGCCGTCGTCGACGGGACCGTCATCACGACGGACATGCTCCACGAGCGGACCGACTTCCCGGCCGGCACCACCCGGTACACCGCTGGCTGGCGCGCGGTCGGCGCGTCGCTGTCGGACGTGGCCGCGATGGGCGCCGCCGCGAGCGCCGCGGTCGCCGTCTACGCCGACGACGGGTTCGACCGAGAGGAACTGACGCGGTTCGTCGCGGGCGCGGTCGACGTCTGCGAGGCGGTCGACGCCGAGTACGTCGGCGGCGACCTCGACGAACACGTGGAGTTCACGACCGCGACCACGGCGATCGGTTCGGTCACGGACGCCGGTCCCGTCACGCGAGACGGGGCGGAACCGGGCGAGGCGCTCTGCGTCACCGGCGAGTGGGGCCGGTCAGCGGCGGGGCTCCGGCTGTTCGAGTCGGGCGGCGACGAGGCGGTCGAACGCGCCAACGACCTGTTCCGGTTCACGCCGCGGGTGGCCGACGGCGTCGCGCTCGCCGACGCGGCGACCGCGATGATGGACTCCTCGGACGGGCTCGCCCGGTCCTGTCACCAACTCGCGGAGGCGAGCGGCGTCGGGATCGAACTGGAGCGCGACGCGGTCCCCGTCCACCCGGCTGTCGAGGAAGTGGCTGCGGACGCCGCCGAGCGGTTCGAACTGGCGGCGCACTTCGGCGAGGACTTCGAACTGCTCTGTGCGGTACCGGAACCCGAAGTGGAGAGCGTTCGGGAGGCGTGTCCAGCCGGCCTGACGCGGGTCGGGAGGGTGATCGCGGAGCCGGACGGAGAAGAACCGTCGCGCGTCACGGCCGACGGCGACGCGCTGCCCGACCGCGGGTACACGCACGGCGACGGATAGGCCCGGAACCCGATGGGTGCCGTCACAGCCTCAGCAGTTCGGCTGTACGTAACGAATTTCGCTGGAGTCAACGGAGTGACTGAGACGGCCGAATCCCCAGCCGGGAGGATTCGATGCGCTCGCTGCGCTCCTCGTCGTTCACTACGTTCGCTCCTGCGGTGTCGCCGACGGCTCCGCCGCCGGCTGCCCGTGGCACATCGCGCCACGCTGCTTGCGTCGCGCGTCTTCGTCCTCCCGGCTGCCCCTTCGAGCCCCGCCCGCACAGCACCGCAACCGCACCTCACGCCTCCCCAGCCTCGTCACCGGACTACGTCCGGTTTCAAGCGAGAGCTTCGCTCTCGTCCTGTCGCTGGCGTTCTTCGCTTCGCTCGACCGACACCGACTCCCTCGCGCGTGCTCCTCGCGCCCTACCGGGCGCTCGGAGGCACGCGCCACCGCGGATGAAGAGAGGTGGTTAGTTCGTTACCGCTTGAACTCGATCGCGGCGCCCTGTCCGAAGCCGACACAGAGCGTCGCGAGCCCGCGCTCGGAGTCGCGTTTCTGCATCTCGTGGAGCAGCGTCACCGGGAGCCGCGCGCCCGAGGCGCCGAGCGGGTGGCCGAGCGCGATGGCGCCGCCGTTGACGTTGTACCGGTCCTCGTCGATGCCGAGTTCGCGCCGGGAGTACTCGCACTGGGAGGCGAACGCCTCGTTGAGTTCGACCAGGTCGTAGTCGTCGACGGTCGTCCCGGCGCGATCGAGCAGGCCTCGCGTCGCGGGCACCGGACCGATCCCCATCACGGTCGGGTCGACGCCGGCGACGTTGTTCGTGCCGACCTCCGCGAGCACGTCGAGCCCGTGGTCCTCGGCGAACGCCTTGCTCGTGACGAGCGTGACCGACGCGCCGTCGGAGATCTGCGAGGAGTTCCCGGCCGTGACCGTGCCGTCGCCCGTGAACGCGGGCGGCA
Source organism: Halorubrum ejinorense (assembly GCF_039522565.1). Classification (GTDB taxonomy): domain Archaea; phylum Halobacteriota; class Halobacteria; order Halobacteriales; family Haloferacaceae; genus Halorubrum; species Halorubrum ejinorense. Next base: position 46,588 of record NZ_BAAADQ010000004.1, read on the forward strand.
GCTCGGCGAGCTTCTCGGCGGTCGTGTCCGGGCGGATCCCCTCGTCCTCCTCGACGAGTCCGTCGTCGGTCTCGACGGGGACGATCTCGTCGTCGAACCGTCCCGACTCGGTCGCCTCGGCGGCGCGCTGGTGGCTGCGGGCCGCGTACTCGTCTTGCGCCTCGCGGCTCACGCCGTACTCCTCGGCCACCTTCTCGGCGGTCATCCCCATCTGCAGCTGGAAGACGTTGTACCGCTCGGAGAGCTCCGGGTGGAGGTGCTGGTAGGAGTCGCCGTCCATCGGGACGCGGCTCATGTTCTCGGCGCCGCCCGCGATGACGCAGTCGCGGTTGCCCGCGGCGACGGCGTCCGACGCGGAGATGACCGCCTGCATCGACGAGGCGCACCAGCGGTTGATCGTGGTCGCGGGGACGGACTCGCCCAGTTCGGAGAGGAGGGCGATGACCCGCGCGACGTTGTTGTCCTGCTCGGCGCGCTGCTGGGCGACGCCCCACATCAGGTCGTCGACGTGGTCGCTCGTCAGCCCCGTCTCCGCGAGCGTGTGGTCGATGAGCGTCGTCGAGAGGTCCTCGGTACGGACGTCCTCGTAGACGCCGCCGTCTTTGCCCTGTGGCGTTCGATGAGCGGCCGCGATCACCGGTGTGGTCTCGTCTGTCATGAACGATCACAGGTCGGTCGGCGTATTAAAACGCCGTGGAACGGGCGGAAATCGATCCGGGGTTTATCGTTTATCGGTCAACAGCGGCTCGCCGGTCATCTCCGCCGGGCACTCGAGGTCCATCAGCTCCAGGAGTGTCGGCGCGATGTCGCACAGCGACCCGTCGTCGCGCACCGCACGCCCGCCGTCGTCGCCCTCGGGCGAGAGGTAGACGAACGGCACCGGGTTGAACGTGTGGGCGGTGTGGGGATCGTCTGCGGTTCCCATGTCGTCGGCGTTGCCGTGGTCGGCGGTGACGACCGCGTGCGCGCCGGCGTCGGCGATCGCGGAGAGGAGTCGGTCGAGCTGTCCGTCGACCGCCTCGACCGCCTCGACCGCCGCGTCGAAGTCGCCCGTGTGCCCCACCATGTCGGGGTTGGCGTAGTTGAGGACCAACAGATCGGGGTCGTCTGACGCGATCGTCTCGACCGCGGCGTCGGTCACTCCGGGCGCCGACATCTCCGGCTGCTGGTCGTAGGTGGGGACGTCCGGGCTCTCGACGATCGTCCGGATCTCGCCGGGGAACTTCACCTCGCGGCCGCCGTTGAGGAAGTAGGTCACGTGGGGGTACTTCTCCGACTCGGCGATCCGGAGTTGGGTGCCGCCGGCGTCGGCGACCACTTCACCGACCGTGTTCGCCGGGGTCTCCGGCGGGAACGCGACCGGGAAGTCGAACGTCTCGTCGTACTCGGTCATCGTGGTCAGCCGCACGTCGGGCTGATCGAGGTCGAACCCCCACTCGGGTCGGGTGTCGGTCAGCATTCGGACCAGCTGCCGGGCGCGGTCCGCGCGGAAGTTGACGAAGATCACGGCGTCGCCGTCCGCGAGCGCGGGCTCGTCGGCGACGAGCGTCGGCTCGACGAACTCGTCGGTCTCGCCGCGAGCGTGGGCCTCCCGTGCGGCCGCGACCGCGCTCTCGGCCTCGTGGGGCGCCTCGCGCGAGACGATCGCGTCGTACGCCTTCCGCGTCCGCTCCCAGTTCTCGTCGCGGTCCATCGCGTGATACCGGCCCGTCACGGTCGCGACGCGTCCCGTCCCGTGCTCGCCTGCCGTCGCGGTCACGTCCGCGAGGAACTCGTCGGCAATCTCCGGCGCCGTGTCGCGCCCGTCGGTGAACGCGTGAGTCGTCGCCGGGACGCCCGCGTCGGCCGCGGCCTCGATCAGCGCCAGCACGTGCTCCACGTCGGAGTGGACCCCGCCGTCCGAGACGAGTCCCATGATGTGAACCCGACCGCCCGTCTCCGCGGCGTGGTCGAAGGCGTCCGCGACCGCGTCGTTGTCCGCGAACGAACCCTCTGCGAGCGCGTCCGTGATCCGGGTGTACGCCTGCTTCACTACCCGGCCGGCGCCGATGTTGAGGTGGCCGACCTCGGAGTTGCCCATCTGTCCCTCCGGGAGCCCCACGCGCCGCCCGTGAACGACGAGGCGGCCGTCCGCCCCCCGTTCCGTCGCCGCGTCGAACGTCGGCGTGTCGGCCGCCTTCACGGCGTCCAGCCGGTCGTGGTCGCCGAGCCCCCAACCGTCGAGGATCACGAGTGCCGTCTCCATACCCCAGCGTGCCGCCCGGGGGGTAACTACCCTTCGGTGACCGCTACTCCCTCGCCGGACCGGGGGCGGCCCGCCGCGCCGTCGCCGGAAGCCAACGTTTTACGCGTCCGACGCTAACCATACGTTAATGGACTCCGCGGTACTGCTCGATCTCCTCGGCAACGAGAACCGGCGGCGCATCCTCCGGCTTCTCTCCACCAAGCCGTGTTACGTCACGGAGATCTCGGAGTACCTCGACGTGAGCCCGAAGGCGGTGATCGACCACCTGCGGAAGCTGGAGGAGGCCGGTCTCGTCGAGTCGACGACCGACGACCAGCGCCGGAAGTACTTCCGGATCGCCCGCAGCCTCCGCTTAGAGGTCAGCGTCTCGCCGTACGGCTTCGGCGCGAAAAGCGCCTACCCGGCGAAGAACAGCCTCGACATGTCGGGCCGATGTCCCCACCTCTCGCTCGAAATGCCGGACGGGTCGGAGGCGAGCGGCGACCTCGCCGAGCTGGTCGGCGAGTACGCGCGCCTTCAGGACCTCGACCGCGAGCTCTCGCTCGCCCAGCGGTGGGTACAGGGCCGCGTCGAGGACGCGCTCTCGGAGATCGACGACCGGCTCGGTGGGCAGGCCGACAGCCGCTTCTTCGCGGCCGTCCTCGCCGCGGTCGTCGAGACCGACGGCACGCCGGGCGCGGTCGCCGAGGAGGTCGGCGCCCGCGAGTCGACCGTCAGCGACGCCCTCCGCCGGCTCTCCGACGTGGGCGTCGTCGCCCGCGACGCGGACGGCTACCGGGTGCGCTGACGCGACTTCTCTACGGCTGCTGCGGGGCTCGCGACGACGAACTCAGCGAGCCCGGCCGCTTCCGGAAGCTTTTGGACTGCCGCAGGGAGAGGGCGGACGTGAGCCGTCTCAGGAACCTCTCGCTGTTTCTCGTCCTCGCCGCCGTGTGGGGCTCCGCGTTCGTCGCGATCAAGGCGGGCCTGGCGTATTTCCCGCCGGTGCTCTTCGCGGCCTTCCGGTACGACGTGGCCGGGATCGTGATGCTGGCGTACGCGGCGTACGCCGTCGACGACCCGATCCCTCGCGGGCGCGCTCAGTGGCTGGAAGTGCTCTCCGGCGCCGTGTTCATCATCGCCGGCTACCACGCGCTGCTGTTCGTCGGCGAGACCGACCCCGCGGTGACGAGCGCCGTCGCGGCGGTGATCGTCAGTCTCTCGCCGCTCCTGACGACCGTGTTCGCCCGCGCTTTCCTGCCCGCGGAGCGACTGACCGCCGTCGGCGTGCTCGGCCTCGCCATCGGACTCGTCGGGGCGGTCGTCCTCGCGAATCCGGACCCCGCGAACCTCACCGGCGACGGCACCGTCGCGAAGCTGCTCGTGTTGGGCGCGGCCGCCTCGTTCGCGCTCGGCTCCGTCCTCTCCCGCGCCTCCGACGCAGACCTCCCCATCGAGACGATGGAGGCGTGGTCGATGCTCCTCGGGGCCGGCCTCACCCATCTGATCGCGATCGGGCTCGGCGAGTCGGTCGCCGACGCGGCCTGGACGACCGAGTCGCTGCTCGCCTTGGGCTACCTCTCCGTGTTCGCCAGCGGGATCGGCTTCCTGATCTACTTCGACCTGCTCGACCGACTCGGGCCGATCGAGATCAACCTCGTCTCGTACGTCGCGCCGGTGTTCGCCGCCGCCGTCGGGTGGATCCTGCTGGACGAGGGTATCACCGGCGCGACGGTCGCCGGCTTCCTGATCATCTGCGTCGGCTTCGGGCTGGTGAAACGCGACGCGATCCGCGAGGAGCTGCGGGGCGCCGGCGTGATCGGGTGAACGGGGCGGTCAGTCCCGTCTCCGACGGCTCTCGCCGCAACCGTCTTGGCGACGGGGAAACGACTCTCGCGGCGTGAGCGCCGACCAGATCGATCCCCAAGCGAAGCGAGCCGCGGCCCGCCAGTCGCGAATTCCCCTTCCTCACGGTCGGTACCGCCTGAAGCTGCTCCGTCTCGTGAGCGGTCCGCTGTCGCGGCTTCAGAACCGAAACCCGCCGAGCGTCGGCGCGACCGAGCCGCTAACGATTCCCGGTCCCGGGGACCTCGACGCGCGTCTGTACACGCCTGCCGGCGATCCGCCGTTCCCGACGGTCGTGTTCTTCCACGGCGGCGGGTTCGTCCTCGGCAGCGTCGAGACCCACGACTGGCTCTGTCGACACCTGACGCGGGAGAGCGGCTGTGCGGTCCTCTCGGTCGAGTACCGGCTCGCGCCCGAACACCCGTTCCCGGCCGCCGTCGAGGACGCGTACGCCGCGGTCGAGTGGGCCGCGGACGCGACGGACGCACTCGGCGGCACCGGTAGGATCGCGGTCGCGGGCGACTCCGCGGGCGGCAACCTCGCCGCGGTCGCCGCGCTGATGGCCGCCGAACGCGACGGCCCCGAGATCGCCCATCAGGCCCTGCTGTACCCCGGTATCGGCGTCGACCCCGAGCAGGAGTCGGTCCGCGAACACGGCGGGACGGTCCTCTCGCGGGCGGACATCGAGTGGTTCTCCGAGGCGTACTACCGGAGCGACATCCACCGGCGGAACCCGTACGCCGACCCGATCAACGCCGGCGACCTCTCCGGCGTCGCGCCCGCGACGGTCGTCACGGCCGGGTTCGACCCGCTTCGCGACGGCGGAAAGGCGTACGCCGAGAAACTCGTCGCCGACGGCGTCTCGACGCGGTACGAGAACTACCCCGGAATGGTCCACGGGTTCATGACGATGCAGGGAGTCGACCGGGCCCGCGAAGCGATCGCCGCGGTCGGCGACGACCTCGCAGACGCGTTCGACGCGTAATCCCGTCCGGCTCGCGCGGGCGGCGGCGAGCGACAGGTCGCGTCCGCTCCCGCCGCCGTACGAGGTGTGTGAACGTCCCGCCCGCCGGCGGTGGTATTTATTTTCGACGCCGCGATGTCGGTCGCGTGTTCCCCGAAACGATCGAGACGGACCGCCTCCGACTGGAAGCGGCTTCCCCCGAGAACGTCGACCTCGACGCGTGCTATCGCATCTGCTCGTCCGACCCCGGGATCGACGAGGTGACGGAGTACGTCACTTGGGACGCCCACGAGACGAAGCGGAAGACGCTCGAGTTCCTCGAACGCGCCAGCGAGCAGTTCGAGGAGGCCGAGGCCGCGACCTACGTGATCCGACCCCGCGAAGGCGAGGACGGGGCCGGCGAGATAGCCGGCTTCGGCGGCTTCGAGGTCGACTGGGACCGGAAGACCGCGAATCTCGGCGTGTGGCTCCGGAGGCGGTTCTGGGGTCGCGGGTACTCGGCCGAGCGCGCCGCCGCGCTCGCCGAGGTGGCGTTCGACGACCTCGACCTGGAGGTCGTCGCCGTGAGCCACCTCCCGGACAACGACCAGTCGCGGCGAGCGATAGAGAAGTACGTCGACCGGCTCGGCGGCCGCCGGGAGGGTCACCTCCGTAACGCGATCGAGTTCGCCGACGGCAGCGTCCACGACGAGGTCCGGTACACGGTCTCGCAGGCGGAGTGGCGAGCGGCGACCGAGTAGGTTCGAACCCGTATTCGGCGCTGGAACGGGCTTTACGGGCGGAATAATCCACTCCGTCGCGGTCGGCGTGACCCAACAGACACTTACCGCGTCCGAAATGAGTCGGGGCGCATGTCTTCGTCGACACCCGGAACGGCTGCGGCGAACGGCACGGATTCGAGCCTCACGACGAACGCGGTCGGCGGTGCGGTCGCGGGTGCCGCCGCGTACGTCCTCGGCTACCTGTTCGTGTACGTCACGCAGAGCGACCAGGTCGAGGAGGGGCTCTCCGGCATCAACTTCTTCGCCGACCTGTTCGGCGGCGACCCCATCTCCGTCTGGCGCGGCGTGGGGTGGCTGTTCTACAACGCCCACTTCGTCGACGTCTCGGTGCCGTCGCTGATCGGCGCCGCTCGCTCGGTGAACTTCGTCTCGCAGGCGGACGGGGGCGCGTACCTGTTCGTCGTCCCGCCGGTGCTGCTCGTCCTCGCCGGCCTCGCGGCCGGCCGCGTCGCGGGCGCGTCCACGCCGGTCGACGGCGCCCGAGCCGGCGCCCTCCTCACGGCCGGATACCTCCCGCTCGCGGTCGTCGGCGGGTTCCTGTTCCGGGTCTCGGTCGGCGACGGCGCGACCGTCGCGCCAGACATGATCACGACCGTTCTGCTCGCGGGAGCCGTCTACCCGGTCGCGTTCGGTGCGATAGGCGGCGCCGTCTCGTCGGTGCTGAGCGACTGAGTCGAGAGAACCGGAGTTCGCAGCGACGGCCTCAGTACGCCTCGTCTTCGGGGTCGAACCGGTCCCCGTACTCGCGGTCGGGATCGACCGGCTGTCCCTCGTCGGTCTCCGGCGCGATGTAGTCGATGAACGACTCGACGTCCGGTTCGCGCACGCGAACCTCGACGTCGATCTCGCCGAGTTCGTCCGGCTCGCCGACCGCGAAGTTGACCACGCCTTCCAGCGCCGCCTGCTTTTTCAGCGAGAAGGTGAACCCCCCGTCGGTGCGGTTCTGTCGGAAGACGCGGCGGGCGGTGTCGAGGATCTCCTGTTCGTGGAGCACGTCGGAGAAGGCGTCGAGGGTGTGCGCCTCGGCGACGAGCATCCCGTCCTCGTGGACGGGCTCGGCGTCCGGGAAGACGTTCTTCACCGCGTCGGCGACGCGGTCGGTCACCTCGGTGTCGCGGACCGGCGCCTCGATCCGCACGTCGACGCTGTAGATCACGCGCCGTCACCTCCGGCGTTTGCCGCCTCGGCGCGGTCGGCGCCGGGCGCGGAGCCGTCGGCCTCGGGCTCCGCGACGCCGAGCACCTCGCGGACGCGCCCGCGGAACGCGGCGAGGCTGTCCGTGTTGTCGATCTCCACGTCGGCCAGTTCGAGGGTCTCGCCGAGTCCGAGGTCTATCTCGCGGGCGTCGCGCTCGCGGAGGGCCGACAGGTCGGAGTCGGAGTCGTCGCGGCCGCGGTCGTCGAGGCGCTCGGCGCGCAGTTCGAACGGCGCCCGGATCGCGACGAGGGTGAAGTCCTCGCCGAACGCCTCGCGGAAGCGTTCGAGTTCGACGGTCGACCGGAGGCCGTCGACCAGCACGGTCTCGCCGCGGTCGCTCTCGGCCGCCGCCTCGCGGATCCGCGGGAGCGTCCGCGCGGCGATGGCGTCGTCGCCCTCCTCCTCGCGGAGCGTGCCGGCCATCCGCCCGTGATTTTGCGCCGGGTCGAGGCCGCGGCGGCGACACTCGGCGCGGATCACGTCGCCCATGACGACGACGGGGATGCCGGCCGCCTCGGCCACGTTCGCCGCTTCCCCCTTCCCGCTGCCGGGGAGGCCGACGGTTCCGATGACGTTCATTACCGGTCGCTACTCCGCTCGCGGACTTAGGTCTGCTGTTGGCCCGCGGGCGGCGCGAACCGCGGGCGTTTTTTAGACCCGGCGAATCAGGTACGGGTGAGGGCACATAGCTCAGCCAGGATAGAGCGTCGGACTTCTAATCCGACGGTCGTGGGTTCGAATCCCACTGTGCTCGTTCTTCTGGGTGTGGTGGCTCTGTTGAAATCCTTGGTAGGTGACATATTCTTGTAGACGTGCCGAATGTGGGGCGCATAGTCAGCACACTCGTTCGGGTAGCCACAGATGGCGCAATCAACCGTTCTGGAGTTCTTACCAAACCGTCGTTCTCTCTTCACTGGTTAGTTTCAAGTCTCCCAGATGCTCAAAACTCGGTTCTGTATGAAATTGTGTCTGATTAAACAGGAACCCGATCAAAAACTGCTTACACACTATGGGTAATACCCAGCAAGAAGACAGAAGAGGAATACTGAATGAGACGCGCAGGACGATCCACAAACACGAGCCGGGAGCAGAAGACTTCCAGGCGTCGTGTGGGCAGACGTACCACCTCGATCACGGACAACTCCAGGTGATTCAGGTCAAGCGGGCCACCGAGGAGTTCGGAGCCGAAAAGTGTGGTAGTTGTTTCGATGACGGCCGCGGGTACTAATTCTTATACGAGAAGTGTCATTAAATCGTTCCGGTCGTCGCCGATCATCATAGCCTGCCCACCGAGCATCTGGCTTCGCTCAGCAGCGTCGAACTTCTCCTCGGAGAGCACCTCTGCGCGAACGTTTCCCGGTGTACGTGAGAATGGTACGATTAGAGTCATCGCTATGCTGAACTCACTCTCTGTATCTCGCACGCCGATCCTGTCTGTTCGTGAGGATATCGACAGAGCAGGTGTGGTCGATCCCCTTTCAGTCCGCCGCGCTTGGCGCCCCAAGGTACTTCTCGTTCAGTTCGTACTCGCCGTCCTCGCCCTCGACCAGGTACTCGCCGTAGTAGGGCACGCGGTTCGCCACCACTTCCTCGAACGTCTCCGCGATCTCCTCGCGGGTCATCTCGCCCATCGAGCGGAGGTCGTCGTTGCGGTTGAGACACCCCTTCAGGTACCCCTCGTGGGTGACGCGGACGCGGCCGCAGTTGGCGCAGAACTCCTCGTTCTCGACGGGGTCGACGATCTCGACCATGCCGCCGGTCTCGTCGTCGCTGTCCTCGCCGACGAAGTACCGCTTCCGGTCGTGCATCTCGCGGTGTTCGACGCGGTCGGCTTTCTCGGCGAGCCAGTCGTGGACGCGCCCGATGTCGACGTTCCACTCGGGTTTGCCGGTCAGCTCCGGCATGTACTGGATGAGCTGGAGCTGAAGGCCGTGGTTGTCCGCGACGTGTTCGACCATCTCCTCGACGTAGCCCGCGGTGTGGGTGAACACGACCATGTTGAGCTTCACGGGATCGAGCCCGGCGTCGACCGCGGCCCTGACGCCCTCGAGGACCTGCTCGTAGGCGCCGGACTTCGTGACCTCCGCGAAGTCGTCCGGGTCGAGCGCGTCCTGCGAGACGTTGACGCGGTCGAGCCCGGCGGCCTTCAGGTCCGCGGCACGCCCGGGGAGGAAGGTGCCGTTCGTCGTCATCGACACCTCCATCGAGTCGGGCGTGCGCTCGATGATCTCTTCGAGGTCCTGGCGGAGCATCGGCTCGCCGCCGGTGAACTTCACGGCGTCGACGCCGTACCCCTCGACGACCTCAAGGAAGCGGACCACGTCGTCGGCGCTCATCTCCGACTCGCTCGGCTCCATCGGCCCGCGCGTGTCGCCTAACCCCTCGTTGTGACAGTAGACGCAGTCGAAGTTACACCGGTCGGTGAGCGAGATTCGCACCCCCGTCACCTCCCGTCCGAAGTCGTCCGCGAGTGGGTCGGCCATGTGGAACAGGAACGACTACGCGCGCTTAAGTAAACGGGTCGATCGTGAAGGAACGTAACAGCGAGCGGTTACGTCACTCCGGCGCCGCGGCGGCCGATCGGTTACGATTGCGACTCGCGGTTGCGGCCCCATTGCGACTGGCGATCGCGACCTCAAAGCGACACGCGGAGCCCGTCGGTCGCGGCCCGCACCTCGCCGTCGAAGCCGGCCTCGCGGACCCGTTCTTCCATCTCCCGCTCGCGACCGCCGGTGTGCGGATAGAGGTGCGATAAGAGGAGCGTCCCGATGTCAGTGCCCGCGAGCGACTCGCCGAGGCTCGTCGGGCGCGGGTGGTTCGACACGTCGACGTCGTCCGGGAACGAGCAGTCGTGGACGAGGCAGTCGGCGCCGTCGGCGAACGACGCCATCCCCGCGAACGCCTCGGTGTCGCCGGACAGCGCGAGCGGCCCCTCGCTCGCCGGGGCGTCCGAACTCGGCGGCGAGAACCGGTAGGCGAAGCCGTCCATCGAGTGGCGCGTCTCGCGGGCGGCAACGTCAAACCCGCCGGCGGTGAACGGGCGCGCGGCCGACACCTCGCGGACCGCGAGGTCGATCCGGCCGTCGAGGTAGTCGTGGACGTCGAGCAGGCCGTCGACGAGCCCCTTCGTCCCCGCGGGCCCGACGACTTCGAGGTGTTCCTCGCCGGCGAGCCAGCGGGCCTTCACCAGCGGCAGGAGCGCGGCCACGTGGTCGAGGTGGTGATGGGTCAACAGGACCGTCGAGACGCCCTCGTACCCGGTCTCGGTGCCGGCGAGTCGCTGGAGGACGCCGCTGCCGCAGTCGACGAGCAGCGACCGGTCGCCGTCGTCGAGGAGGTAGCCGGCCTGAACGCGGTCGGGAACGGGCATGGCGCTGCCCGAACCGAGCACGGTGAGTTCCATGTCGACTCCGCGTGGCCGAAGGCACCTAATTGGACCGACCGCTCGGAGCGGCGGCCCGGACCTGGCTCACTTGATCAGGAACACCGGGACCGACGCGTCGTCGGCGACGCGGTCGGAGACGCTCCCGAGCGACCGGATCCGCTCGCGCGGCGACTTCCCCTCCGGGCTCATGACGATCACGTCGATCCCCGCCTCGTCGGCGTACGCGACGATCTCGGTGTCGGGCGTCCCGTGCGCGACGTGGGTCTCGACGTCGAGGCCGGCCTCGCTCGCCGCGTCGGCGACGACGCCGACGGCCTCGTCGCCCTGTGCTTCGAGGTCGGCGACGACCTCGTCGTGGAGGTCGCCGGAGTTGGCGGTCGCGATCCGACGGTCGACGACGTACAGCGCGTGAACCGTCGCGTCGTGGTCGCTCGCGAGTCGGAGCGCGTGTTCGAGCGCGCGGTCGACCGCCTCGCTCCCGTCCGTGGGGACCAGGATGTCGTCGTACATGTGGGGTCGTTCGCGTGCCCCCGGCTTAACCGTGGGGCCCGGGCGCCGGTCGCTCGGAATCCGCGGTCACGCGACCGGGTGACCGCTACTCCGCGCGCCACCGACCGCCGAGTTCGCCGCGCCGCATGCTGTTCGCCTCGCCGTCGCGGAAGACGCTGACGCGGCCGGTCTCCTCGCTGAGCGTGACCGTCGCGACGACCTCGGGGCGCACGGAGGTCTCGATCGCGCTCATGTGTCGCGACCCCATCCACGGCTCGTAGCTCACGTCGTCGACGAGGTCGGTCTCCTCGTCGCGGGTGCCCAGGTCGCGGAACCGGACCATCTGCGCCTCTATCTCGCCGTCGACCGCGACGACGATCCCGCCGTCCTGCCCGACGCTCACCGACTCGGCGGCGGTCGCGAGCGCGTCCTCGTCGAAGACGGACGGGCAGCTCTCGCGCGCCCAGCGGTTGTCGCCCATCGGGTCCGCGTACGAGCCGTAGTCGCTGTCGCCGATGACCGCGAAGTACAGTCCCGGTCCCTTCACGTGGGGTTCGTCCCACCCGTCGAAGGCGACGCTGACCTGTTCGGCGCAGTAGGTCAGCCTGTCGACGACCTCGCACACGCCTCCGTGGTCGCCGTAGGCTATCGCGAGGTCGCTCATCTGGGTCGATCCTCCCGTCGTCGTCGCGCCGTGGTGTGGCCGCCGTCGGTCATGTCAGGAAAAACGCGAGGGGAGTATATAAGGGCAACCGAGTCGACCGCGGCCGGACAGCGAGCTCTCGGCCGGTCCGCTCACCGCCGCCACTGGGTGAACACCTGCGCGTCGAACCGGTCGGCGCGGAAGAGGCCGACGCCGAACGCGACGGCGACCGCGGCGGGCAGGAGGTTCCCGTACCAGACGTTGATCCCGCCCCAGAGGATCACGAAGCTCACCATGTCGTCGAGCATGAACTCGCAGTCGCGGAGCCGCTCGCGGATCCCCGCCGACGAGAAGGCGCGGTCGAGCGTGACGACCGCGACGATAGCCGACAGCACCCACCCGGCGTAGTTCGAGAGCGGGACGCCGTAGAACGCGCCGCCGCCGAAGTCCCAGAAGCCGAGCGCGACCGCGCCGGGGTCTAACACCACGTCCATCGCGACGACCGCCGGGATCACCGTCGCCAGCCGGACCCACACGCTGTCGGCGCGCGGGCCGAGCAGCAACAGACACAGCAGGTACGCGTTCATCACGAGCGGGATGAAGAAGACGGGGAGCGCGACGGGCACCCCCGCGAGCATCGGTCCGAGGTCGACCGTGTACGCGAACTCCCCGTACGGCCAGCCGGTCGCGACGCCGACGCCCTCGATGAGGTACGTGTACGCCATCAGGACCCCGATCCAGCCGAGCGCGCGGCGGTCGACCGTGGGGAGGACCCCGACGACGAGCGGCGAGCGCATCACGAGGACGCCGAAGAGCACGAACCACGGGTGGAACGCGAACGGCTCCGGCACGACCCCCTCGGCGCTACCGATGAGCGCGACGGCACCCACGAGCGGGAAGAGGACCGCGATGGTGAAGCGGTTCTCTCGCACGATCCGGTCGAGCAGCGCCTCGGCCTCGCGCCGCGTGTCGGGCGCGCGCTCCCGGAGGGCGTCGAAGCGCGACTCGGTCGTCGCGGTCGAGTCGCTCACGGCAGCGCCTCCCAGAGCGGGTACACCCGCCAGAGACCGCCCATCGACAGCAGCGTGCCGACGACGGTGTTCAGCGCCGGGAACCACCAGTACGCGCGGTCGACGGAGACCGACGCCCGCGAGACCCACGCGACGAAGACCGGGTACACGCCGAGCAGTGCGCCGAGCCGGGGGTCGACGAGCGCGAACGCGACGGCGGCGGCGGCCCACACCGCGAAGCAGTAGGCGTAGGTGCGCGCCTCGCCCAGCACCGTCGCGGTCGTGTCGATTCCGGCCGCCCGGTCCGGCTCGATGTCGGGGATGGCGGAGAACGTGTGCATCCCCATCGTCCAGAGCCACGCCCCGGCGAGCGCCGCGACCGGCGGGTGCGACCCCGCAACGGTCGCGTATGCGGCCGCGCCCGGGAGGACGTACAGCCCGTTCGACAGCGAGTCGAGGAACGGTTTCGTCTTGAACCGCGCGGGCGGGGCGCTGTACCCGACCGACAGGAGGAGGAACCCCGCGAGGTACGGCCACGCGACCCTGGGGGTGATCGCGAACGTGGCGACGCCGAGCGCGCCGGCGGCCACGACCGCGGCGACGACGAGGCGACTCCCGCGCCAGCGCGCCTCGCGCTCCTCCTTCTTCGGGTTCAGTTCGTCGATGTCCGCGTCGAACACGTCGTTGACGCCGTAGAGGAAGACGTTGGCGGGGACGAGGAAGTACGCCGCGAGCGCGACCGTGACGGGGGTGAACAGCTCGCTCACGTCGCCGATGCCGTAGGTGACGCCGACCGCGACGGGGCCGGCGAGGTACAGCCAGAAGCGCGGCCGCGACAACACCAGCAGGTACCGGAGGCCCTCGCCGCCCCCGGCCGACCGCTCTCGCTCGTCCGTGGAGGATCGGTGTTGGTCGCTCACGGCCTCGGTCACACGTCGTCGTCGGCCATCGCTTCCGCGGTCAGCTGTCCGCTGATGAGACACATCGGGACGCCGATGCCCGGGGTCGTCGTCGACCCCGTGAAGTAGAGCCCGTCGACCGCGTCCGAGGTGTGGGGCGGGCGCAGCAGCGACGTCTGCGTGAGGGTGTGCGCCAGGCCCAGCGCGCTGCCCGCGTAGCTGTTGTACCGCTCGGCGAAGTCGTCGACCGAGAACGTCTCCTCGACGACGACGCGGCCGCGGAGGTCGGTACCGGTGTTCTCGGCGATGTCGTCGATCACGAGGTCGCGGTACCGGTTGCGGATCTCCGGCGTGTCGGCCAGCCCCGGCGCGATGGGGACCAAGGCGAAGAGGTTGCTGTGCCCCTCCGGCGCGACGGTGTCGTCGGTCTTCGAGGGCACACAGAGGTAGTACGCGGGGTCGTCGGGCCACTCGGGGTCGTCGAATATCTGCTCGAAGTGCTCGTCCCAGTCGGTCGGGAGGACGAGCGTGTGGTGTTCGAGGTCCGGAACGTCGCCCTCGACGCCGAGGTACAGCAGGAACGCGGAGGGAGCGTACGTCCGCGACTCCCAGTACTCCTCGGTGTACTGTCGCTTCCGCTCCGGCAGCAGCGCCTGTTCGGTGTGCGCGTAGTCGGCGTCGGAGACGACGCGGTCGGCGAGGTAGCGGCCGCCGTTCTCGGTGTCGACCGCGAAGGCGCCGTAGCGCCCCTCGATGCCGGTCACCGCCGCGTCGGTGACGAACTCGACGCCGAGGTCCTCGGCGAGTTCGACGATGCCGTCGACGACGGCGCCGATCCCGCCGTCCGGGTAGTAGACGCCCATGTTGTAGTCGACGTGGCTCATCAGGTTGTACAGCGCCGGCGTGTTCGTGGGAGACCCGCCGAGGAACACGAGCGTGTACTGCATCAGCTGCTGGAGCTTCGGGTGGTCGAAGTAGTCCTCGACGTGTCCCTGCATCTTTCCGAGCAGGGAGAGCCCCCACGAGTAGCGCAACACGTCGGTGTCGACGTAGTCGCGCAGCCGCGGGCGGTCCTCGTACACGAAGTGTTCCATCCCGATGTCGTAGGTCCGCTCGGACTCCGCCAGATACGCGTCGAACGCCTCGCCGGCGCCCGGCTCGTACGACTCGAATATCTCCCGGTTCTTGTCGCGGTCCGGGAGCACGTCGACTCTGTCCCCGTCCTTCCAGAACACGCGGTAGTGGGGGTCGAGCCGCTCAAGTTCGTAGAACTCGTCGGGCGATCGGCCGAAGTGACCGAAGAACCGCTCGAAGACGTCGGGCATCAGGTACCACGACGGCCCCATGTCGAATTTGAAGCCGTCGACTTCGAGCCGGCTGGCGCGTCCTCCGAGCTGTTCGTTCTTCTCGAGGAGCGTGACGTCCGCGCCAGCGTCGGCGAGGTAACAGGCCGTCGAGAGTCCGCCGAATCCGCCGCCGATAACGACGACGGACTCGCCGGCAACGTCGTCGATGTCCGGGACCACGTCCATACACGAACCTAGGGGCGGCGGAGGTATAAATCCGGCCGGACGCGCCGCCGAGGCGTCCCCCACACGTTCGGGACGAGCGGCCGCGAGAGTCCCGAGACGATCGTCCGTCGCGTCGAGTGGATACCACTAAGTCGCCGACGCCCGTACCGGCTTCCATATGGATCTGACGGTCGCGATCACCGGAGCAACGAGCGGGATCGGGCGAGCCGTCGCCGAGGCGTTCGTCGACGAAGGAGCGTTTGTCGCCGTCTCCGGGCGCGACGGCGCGGCCGTGGATCGGACCGTCGCGGCGCTGAACGGCGAGGGTGACGAGCCGGCGGACGCGGCCGATCCCGAAGCCGACAGCGACGACGCGACAGACGCCGACGGGGAAGGAGACGGCGCGGACGACGGGGACCCCGGGCGCGGCACCGCGTGGGGCGACCGCGTCGACGTGCGCGACGAGTTCGACCTCGAACGGTTCTTCGAGCGGGTCGCCCGCGAGGCCGGCCCGATCGACGTGGTGTTCGCGAACGCCGGCCTGTTCCACGGCGCGCCGGGCGAGAGCCCGACGACCGAGGTCTCGTACGCCGACTACGACGACACGATGCGGACGAACGCTCGCGGCGTGTTCGCGACGATACGGGAGGCGATCCCTCACCTGGCGGACGACGCCCGCGTCCTCGTCCCGTCCGGCGCGGTCGCCGCCGAGTCCAAGCCCGGCATGGGCGCGTACGCGGTCTCGAAGGCGGCCGCCGAGGCGGTCGCGCGCGGCTTCGCCGCCGACATCGACGCGACGGTCGGCGTGATCGACCCCGGGCTGGTCGCGACCGACCTGACCGGCAAGGAGCGCGCCCGGGACCCGGAGAGCGTCGCGCCGCTTTTCGTCTGGGCCGCCACCGAAGCGCCGGCAGAGGACCTGAACGGCGGCCGGATCGGCCTCCGCGAGTGGAAGACCGCGACGCGCTAGCGCGGAGGGGACGGCGTCCGATCGCGTCGACGGCGATCAGACCTCGGACACGCGGTCGGCGACGTCCGACTCCGGCGGGTCGGTCGCCGTCGACGCCACCGCGTCCATGAACGCGGTCCGGTAGCTCGCCGGGCCGTTCGGCTCGGCCGCGGCCGCGCGCTCGCCGGCCAGCCCGTACGCCGCCGTGGCGATGATTGCCGCCGCGGTCGTCGTCGCGACCGGGGCGTCCGCCCGCCCGGCGAGCGCGGTCACGGTTCCGAGCGTGCTCGCGAGCATACACCCGGAGCCGACGAACGACCCCATCCGCTCGTGACCGACGGCGAGTTCGTAGGGCCCCCGTTCTCCGCCGGCGACGACGTCGGTCGCTCCCGAGGCCACGACGACGGCGCCGGTCTCGGTCGCGAGCGCGTCGGCGGCGCCCGCGACGCCCGATTCCTCGCCCACGGACTCGACGCCCTTGACCGTCGCCTCCTCGCCCGCGAGGCCCCGGACCTCCCCCGCGTTGCCCTTGATCACGTCGAAATCGACCTCGTCGAGGAGTCGACCGACCGAGGCCACGCGGTGCGGCGTCGCGCCGTAGCCGACCGGATCGAGGACGACGGGAACGTCGGCCTCGTTCGCCCGGCGCCCGGCGTCGACCATCGCGTCGACGTCCTGGCGGCTCGCCGTGCCGGTGTTGATCACGACGGCGTCGGCGCCGGCCGCCATGTCGCCGGCCTCGGCCGGGGCGTCCGCCATCACCGGCAGCCCGCCCCAGTGGAGCGTGACGTTCGCCGTCTCGCTCGTCGTCACGTCGTTCGTGAGGTGGTGGACGAGGGGCGCGGCCTCGTCGACCGCGGACAGCGTCCGGCGGAGGAGGTCGCCGTCGAGGGCGGTCCCCGGGTCCCGCGCGTCAGACATCCGCGACCGCCTCCCCGACCTCCGCGGTCGCTTCCGCGGGGTCCTCGGCGGCCGTTATCGCCGAGAGGACCGCCACGCCGGTCGCGCCCGCCTCCACCACGGAGGCCGCGTTGCTCGCGTCGATGCCGCCGATCCCGATCACCGGCACGTCGACCGCGTCGGCGACGGCGGCTATCCGGTCGGTGCCGATCCCGTTCCGATCGTCGGGCACGTCCTTCGAGGTCGTCGCGTACACGGCGCCGACGCCGAGGTAGTCCGCGCCGGCGGCCGCGGCCTCGCGCGCCTCGTCGGCGGTCGACGTCGAGACGCCGACGGTCGCCGACTCGCCGAGGCGGTCGCGCGCGACCTCGACCGGAAGGTCCGACTGGCCGAGGTGGACCCCGTCGGCGTCGACCGCGGCGGCGAGGTCGATCCGGTCGTTGACGATCAGCGGCACGCCCGCCTCGGCGGTCAGTTCGCGGAGGCGGCGGCCGGTCTCGTACCGCTCTCGTGCGGAGGTTCCCTTGTCTCGGAGCTGAACGGCGTCGATGCCGGCGTCGAGCGCGGCCGCGACGACGTCGGGCGTGGTCCGCCCCGCCGACCGGCCCGCCGCCGTGACGAGGTACGTCTGCCACTGGTTGGTATTCATGTGTGGTACACACCGGGGAGTCGGCCCAAAACGGTTGCGCTCCGGGCGCCGCCGCACCGCGGACGGACAGACACAAGCCGACCCGTCCCGTACGCCGGTCCAATGCCATCCCGGCTCCGGAACGGCGCCGCTCGCGTCGCCGAGGCGGTCGCAGGCGCGCTCGACCGAGCCGGCGTCATCGACCGCTCGCGGCTCGACGAAACGATGGGACTGGCGTGGCCCCGGATCGTCACCGGGTTCGCGATCATGTCGAAAAACACCGTGGACCTCGCGGTGATCGGGTACGCGCTCGGCGTCTCCGCGGTCGCCGGGCTCGGGTACGCGTTCGCGTACTGGCAGCTGGCGAAGTTCGTCTCGATCGGGCTCGCCGGCGGCACCGTCTCGCTCGTCTCGCAGAACTACGGCGGCGACGAGCGCGGCCGGGCCGAGCTCGTCGTCAAGCAGTCGCTGATCGTGGCCGCGCTGCTCGCCGTCCCCATCGTCGCGGGCTACGTCCTCGGGGCGGAGCGGCTGATCGGGCTCGTGGGCGCCGACGGCGACGCGCTTGCGGCGGGAACCACCTACCTCGCCGTCACGGCGCCCGCGCTCGCCTTCGAGTTCTTCAACATGATCGCGAGCCGGACGTACGCCGGCGTCGGGGACACCCGCACGCCGATGGTCGCGCGCGCCGGCGGCGCGCTGTTGAACATCGTCCTCACCGGCTGGCTCGTCCTCGGCGCCGGTCTCGGCGTGTTCGGCGCCGCCTTCGGCACCGCGGTCTCCATCGGCGCGGTCGGCGTCGTCCTCGCGTGGGGGATGTCCGGCCGGTCGTACTTCGGTCGCGGCGCCTCGCCGGTCCCGGTCGGGGTCTCCGGCCCGTGGCTCGACGTCGACCTGAGCCGACAGCTCCTCCGGGTGTCGGCCCCGCTCATCGGGCGTCGGGTGGCGGAGGGCGTCGCGGTGTTCCCGCTCCTGTGGATCGCCTCGTCGTTCGGCGAGGCGGTCGTCGCCGCCCTCGAAGTCGGGCGCCGGGTCCGGGCGCTGCTCGGCAGCTTCAGCTGGGGCTTCTCGATCGCCGCGAGCACGCTCGTCGGCCAGCGGCTCGGCGCGGGCGACGAGTCGCTCGCGACCGCGTACGGCCGCGACGTGATCGCGCTGTCGGCCGTCGTCTACCTGCTCGCGTCGGCCGCGGTCGTCGTCGCCGCGCGCCCCGTCGCGGGCGTGTTCGTCGACGGCTCGGCGGCCGTGACCGCGACCGCGGCGTTCGTCGTCGCGGCCGCGGTGTCGGCGGTGCCGCTGGGCGTCGACGGCTCGATCACGGGGTCGCTCCGCGGCGCGGGCGACACCCGCTGGCCGTTCGCCGCGTCGATGGTCGGGCTGTACGTCGTCGCGCTTCCGGTCGCGCTCGTGGGGCTCGTCACGCCGCTCGGCGTCGCCGGCCTCTACGTGGCGCTGGTGGCCGAAAAGCTCGTGCCCGCCGGACTGAACGGCTACCGGTTCCGGTCGAACCGCTGGCAGGCCGTCAGCCGGCAGTACCGGCCCGGCGGCGGCGATGCGGACGAAGAAGTCGGGTGATTGGCGGCGAGCCGCTGAGTCTCGCGAGGCGCCGGGGCGTCACGGCGCCCGGTCGTCGTCAGGCGGTCGGAGCCTCGCGTCCTACTCGTCGTCCGTGACCGATTCGAGGACCTCGACGCTCCCGGTGAGCTGGCGGTGGACGTACGGCATGTCGATGCCGGCGTCGTCGAACGCCTCCTTCACCGCGGTGACGTACTCGGAGCGCACCCGGACGAAGTCGCCGCGGTCGGGGTCGTCGATCCACCAGCGCGACTGGAGTCCGACCGCCGAGTCGCCGAGTTCGGTCAGGCGGACCGACACGCCCGGATCGTCGAGAATCTCGTCGTGCGCCTCGGCCTTCTCGACGATGATGTCGGTCGCCTCCCCGATGTCGTCGTCGTAGCCGATCCCGAAGACGAACTTCTGTCGGAGCGTGTCGTAGGCGACGGGATTTTTCACCGCGTTGTTCGCGAGGTCGCCGTTCGGCACCGTCACGAGTTCGTTGTCGAACGTCCGGACCCGCGAGACGCGGAGGTCGATCTCCTCGACGCGGCCGGAGTTGCCGCTCCACTCGATCCAGTCGCCGACCTCGAACGGCTTGTCCTTGAGGATGAACACGCCGGCGACGAAGTTCCCGAGGAGGTCCTGCGCGGCGAAGCCGACCGCGAGCGCGATGGCGCCGCCGAACACCGCGAACGCCGAGAGGAAGCTGCCGTAGCCGGCCACGGCGAAGCCGATCGCGATCGCCGCCACCCAGACGACGGCGTTGAGCACGTTCGTGCCGAGGCTCAACACCGCCTCGTCGAACCCGCGCGACCTGACGATCCGCTGGAGCCCCGGGATCAGGACGAGCTTTCCGAGCAACAACACGGCGACGAAGCCGCCGACGAACCGGAGCGCGATCGTCGCGATCGCCGCCACGTCGACCGCGTTCGTGATCGCGTCGAGCTGTAAGGGGTACATCGTCCACTCATTACTGGGACTATATAAAGAAGCTACTGGCAGCGCGGTTGTTTACTCCCGGTCGCCCCGGCCGCGCCCGCGACTTCGATCGCGGCGCGTCAGTCGCTCCGAACGGCGAGCGGCCCGTCGCCGCGAGCGACCGCGCGAAGCCGTCGCCCGTGGACGTCGTCCGCGGCGATCCGCTCTCGGACCGGGGCGGGGATCCACGCCTCGCGGCCGGGAGGGTCGGGCGCGGGGTCGACGCCCGCGGGCCGAATATCGTCCGGGAGGTGTCGGGCGTACGTCGGGAGTCGCTCGCGGAGCGGCACGCCGCCGGCGTCGGCGACCGATTCGAGCCCGCGGAGGTCCGGCCACTCGTACGCCGGGTTGATGTAGTCGTCCGTGACCGGCGAGACGCCGCCGAGGTCGTCGATGCCGCAGTCGACGAGGTCGGCGGCCGGCGAGAGGTTCGGCGGCACTTGGACGGAGACCTCCTCGGGCAGCGCCGCCCGCGCCATCGCGACGACCCGGCGCATCGTGTCGAGGTCGGGCTTCGGGAAGTCGGAGCGCTCGTTCGGGACGACGTTCTGGACGATCACCTCCTGGACGTGGCCGTGTCGCTCGTGGAGCTCGCGGATGGCGAGCAGGCTCTCGGCGCGGTCCCGCCAGTCCTCGCCGATGCCGACGAGGATCCCGGTGGTGAACGGGACCCCCTGTCGCCCCGCCGCCCGGATCGTGTTGAGCCGCTGGCCGGGGGTCTTCCGGCGGCCGCCCGAGTGGGCGTCGACGTCGGCGGTCGTCTCCAGCATGACGCCCATCGAGGCGTTCACGTCCCGGAGGTCGGCGAACTGCGCCTCGGTCAGGTCGCCCGGGTTGGAGTGCGGGAGCAGCCCCTCCTCCAAGGCGATCTCGCAGGCGCGGTAGAGGTAGTCGTGGATCGAGTCGAACCCCCACTCGGCGAGCGTCTCGTGGACCGCGGTGTACCGGTCGTCCGGCTCGTCGCCGAAGGTGAAAAGCGCCTCCGTACAGCCCGCGTCGGCGCCGACTCGGCACTCCTCGCGCACCTCCTCGGGCGACAGCAGCGACGCCTCGCCCGGCACGTCGTAGTAGGTACAGTACGTACAGGTGTAGCGACACGCCGTGGTCAGCGGGACGAAGACGTTGCGCGCGAAGGTGAGCCGGTCGGCGGCCTCGACGTCTGCGGGACGGACCGAGAGCAGTCGCTCGACGTCCCGCTCGTCGACCGCGACGTCGACGCCGTACTCGTCAACCCCGGCGAACACGCCACTCACTCGCGGTCGACGTTTAAAAAGGATCGCGGTTGCGGATCCCCCCGGAGATACCGAATTCGGTTACGTCGCGGCCGGCCGGCACGGGTCGGGCAACCGGGCCGGCCTCCGCGCGAGACGGGACGCGTGCGGTTCGGTTCGGAAGCGAGCCGAAAAGCCGATAACCTGTGTCTCTCGAGGATGAAGCCATGCCCTCCCGACGATCCGCTCTCCGGACGGTCGGTGTCGCCGCGGCCGGCGCCTTGGCCGGCTGTTCGCGGCTCCGATCGCGCGGCGCTCGAATCGACCTGACCGTGTTCAACCAGACGGACGCTCCCTACACCGTCTACGTGGCGTTCTATCGCGACGACGGTGCGTCGGAGGCCGCGGCGAGAGCGTTCAGTTCGTCGTTCGACGTCGAACCCGACGGGGAGGCGACGGAAGAGGGAGTCGTCGATGCGGGGCGGTATCTCGTCAGCTATCACGCGTACGAAGAGGACTCGAAACTGACCGACGAGGGCCACGTTCACTTCATCCCGTCGGGGGACGAGACGGAGACCCTGACCTTCGACATCCAAGAAACGGGCGAGTTGACGCAGCGGTGAACGCCGTCGGGACGGACACGCGCCCGGCGCGGTGCGGCGGCGGCTCAGCCTCGAACCGCCGCCACGCGCCCCTCGTCCGCGTCGAGCGCGAAGCCCGCATCGCGCAGCCACTCCGCCGCGCGACCCTCGCCGTGGATCAGCACCTCCGCGAGGTCGGCGGGCTCGTCGACGTCGGTCGCGAGCCGGTGTGAGTCGACCGCGGCGAAGTCCGCGCCGACCTCGGCCGCGATCTCGCGGTGATCGAGGTACGACGCGCCGTGGTAGTCCACCCGGAACGCGGGATACGAGGCGACGAACGCGTTCGTGCCGCCGCCCCGGCCCGGCGCCATCGCGACGTCCGCGTCGCGGCCGGCATCGAATAGGCGGTCGAGCGCCGCCGGCGTCGCGAGCGCGAGGTCCGCCATCACGACGGCGACCGGGTCGGCGGCGGCGTCGCTCGCGCCGTCGGCCTCGAAGTGCCCGCCCAGCGCCGCGTTCACCGCGGTCGTCAGGGGGCGGTCGTCGACCGTGACCGGGGGGTCGACGTCGACGGCGCCCGTCGCCAACACCGTCGGTTCACCGCCGGCGGTCGCGACCGCGTCCAAGACGTCGTCGAGCATCGCCCGCGCGAACGCGGCCCGCTCGTCGGCCGAGAGGACGTCGGAGAGTCGCGACTTCGGGCGGTCGGTCGAAAACGGGACGATGACCTCCATCGCGGACGAGGGAGGTTAGAACAGGGATTCCAGCTCGTCGCTGTCGTCGCTGACGAGCTCGTCGAGGTTCTCGTCGCTCTCCTCGCGGATCTCGTCTAAGTTGTCCTGCGCCTCGATGGCGACCTGCTGGAGCTCCTTGATCCGCGGGACGTTCGTGACGCCCGCGAGCAGGATGACGGTCGCGACGAAGCCGGCGCCGCGGTACGGGTAGTCCCCGCCCCGGACCTCCATCGAGCCGGTCTGCTCTTCGAGCCACTTCCGCCCGCGCTCGATACCCTTCCGGTTGAGGTACTCCGGCGGTCCCGCGAGCACGAGCAGCGCGCGCTCCGCGCCCTCGATCTCACACGGAAGCGTGAGCCGGCCCAGCGCCGCCTTGCGCACGAGGCTGGTGATCCGGTTCGTGGTGTGTGCGCTGTCGAGCTCCTCGTCGTTGCCGTCGTCGCGGAGCCGCGAGAGCAGCCCGCCGGAGGAGCGCTCCTCGACCTCCTCCTCGGCGTAGCCGACCGTGGAGACGCCGCCGCCGGAGAGCGTGTTGATGATCTCGGAGGAGTCGACGACGCTCTCGGCGACCTCCTGGCCCTGCTGGATCTCGCCCGCGCCGAACAGGATGCCGAAGCGGCGGACGATCTCCTCGTTGATCTCCTCGTAGCCGCCCTGGACGGACTCGCCCGTCTTCCGCCAGGCGTCGTTGTCGAACACCATCAGGTTGTCCACCTCGCGGACGAACGTCTGGAACGAGCGGGCCGCGTTGAGGGTGTAGATCCCGCCCTCGTCGCTGCCCGGCAGGATGCCGAGCCCGTAGACGGGCTCGGTGTAGATCCGCTTGAGGTGTTTCGCGAGCACCGGCGCGCCGCCGGAGCCCGTGCCGCCGCCGAGCCCGGCGACGACGAGGAAGGCGTCGACCTCGTGGACCGGGATCGAGTCGATCGCTCCCTGGACCTCGTCGATGTCCTCCTCGGCGATCTCCGCGCCCAGCTCGTTGTCCGCGCCGACCCCGTGCCCCTTCACGCGGGACTGCCCGATGAGGACGCGCTGGTCCTCGGCGATGTGTTCGAGCCCCATGAGGTCGGCCTTCGCTGTGTTGACGGCCGCCGCGGCCCGTACGATCTCGGAGCCCGTCCGTTTGTCGTACTCCAAGAACTTGTCAACGACTTTGCCCCCTGCCTGTCCGAATCCGATCATTGCGAGTTTCATCGTGTGCTCCCTCCGCGTTTGAAATGAAGAGAATGGGATCTCATATATAACCCTTTGGTTGCCATTACCATCAGTGATACTAGAGCAGTTGACACGTTCGGTGCGACGTTCATTCGATCCCGAGGTAGCCCCCGAGCGTCGTCAACCCGGACTGGTCGACGCCGAACGCCCCGACGTCGTTGTCGGCGGTCGTGTTGTCGAACTTCAGCGAGCGGTACTGGTCCGGCCCCATCGGGAAGCCGGGCACCGCACCGAGGACGGAGAGCCCGATCTTGGCGAGCGGCATGGGCAGGGGGACGATGGTGACGCCCTTCTTCTCGGCCTCGTAGACGTAGTCCGTCACCTGCCGGAGCGTGAGCACTTCCGGCCCACCGATCTCGTAGGTCTCGCCGACGTGTCCGTCGTCGGTCACCGCCGCGGCGATCATCGGCACGAGGTCCTCGACGTGGATCGGCTGGAAGCGCGTCTTGCCGCCGCCGGGAAGCGGGTACAGCGGCACGCCCGGGGCGAACATCCCCTTCAGCCGCTTGGTGAAGGAGACGAACTCGCCGCCCTCGCCGAAGACGACCGAGGGACGGAAGATCGTCCAGTCGAGGTCGCTGTCGCGGACGATCGTCTCGGCCTGCCCCTTCGCGCGGATGTAGGCGGTGTCGCCACGCGGGTCCGCGCCGAGCGCGCTCAGCTGGACGAATCGCTCGACGCCGCCCGCCTCGGCCGCGCGGACGAGGTTCTCGGTCCCCCCGCGGTGGATCCGGTCGTGCATGCGATTGCCGCCGTCGGGTTCGAACAGCGGCGAGAGCGCCACCAGGTTCACGACCGCGTCGTGCCCCTCGACCGCCGATTCGACGGAGTCGTAGTCGGTCACGTCCCCGCGGACGCCGGTCACGCCGTCCGGCGTTCCCTCGGGCGAGCGGGCGAGCGCGGTCACCGCGTGGTCATCGGCGGCCAGCGTCCGACAGAGGTACGATCCGATGAAGCCGGTCCCCCCGGCTACCAACACTTTCATGCGTCGCACGTCGCGTGGAAGGCCCGTAAACCTACCGCGATGTCAGACGTCCGGGCGGCGAGTGGGCGAACGGTGCGCGACCGTCCACCGGGTCGCCTCAGTCTTCCGCTCGCGTCGGGACCGCCAACACCGGAACGGGGGCGGTCCGGAGGGTCCGTTCGGCGACGCTTCCCAGCAGGGACCGGCCCACGCCGGTCCGCCCGTGGGTCCCTATCGCCACGAAGTCGACGCCGGGGTCGTCGACGTACGCTCGGATGCCGCGCGCGGCGGAGGAGGCGCCCTCGACGGCGCCGACGGCGTCCACGCCCGCGTCCTCGGCGCGCGCTATCCCGTCCGCGATCGCGTCCTCGGCGTACTTTGAGAGGACGTCGATCTCGATGTGGTCGCCGACACCGATGCCGCCGGTCTCGACGACCGAGAGGACGTGGACCGTCGCGCCCGCCCGCTTCGCGACCGGGAGCGCCCGATCGAGCGCGGCGGTCGCGGCGGGGCTACCGTCTGTCGGGACCAAGATGTCCTCGTACGGGTAGCGGGTCTCCTCGTCGCCCGGACGGAGCGCGAGGACCGGCACGGGCGACTGCCGAACGACGCGCTCGGTGGTGCTCCCGACGAGGTGTTCCATCCCTTGGCGGCCCTTCGTCGACATGGCGACGAGGTCGGCGTCGATCTCGTCGGCGTACGCGACGATCGTCTCGGGGACGCCGCCCTGTCTGACGGCGGTCTCCGTCTCGACGCCGCGGTCCGCGGCGCGGTCGGCTGCGTCCGCCACGATCGAGTCGCCCTCGCGTTCGAGCACGTCCACCACGTCGCCGCCGATCCGGGTCACGCTGTCGCGGGTCGTGTCCGCGACGTGGAGGAGGTGAACCGTCGCGTCGTGGTCGGCGGCGATCGCCAAGATGTGTTCGAAGGCCGCCGCGGCCGCGTCGCTGCCGTCTGTCGGGACGCAGATCCGGTCGAACATACCGACCGGTCACGGTCGGAGGTGAAAAGCGCTCGTGTCGTCTCGGCTGAACGTTACGTCCCGTCGCCGTCCAGCGCCCCCGCGCCGTCGGCCGAGGACTCGCCGTCCGCGTCGGCCCCGTCGTCGAGTCGAGTGACTCGGACCGTCGAGATGCGCGCGCCGTCGACGGCGGTGACCTCGAAGGCGAACGCGTCCGTCTCCGCGGCGTCGCCGACTTCCGGCGAGCGCCCGATCCGGTCGAGGACGAACCCGCCGAGCGTCTCGTAGCCGTCACCGCTGAGGTCGGTTCCGAGCGCGTCGTTGACGTCGGTGAGCGGGACCGAGCCGTCCGCCTCGTGCGTGCGCTCGTCGGTCCGCCGGATCGTGTGGTGTCGGCCGGCGGTGTCGAACTCGTCGCGGAGGTCGCCGACGAGCGCCTCGGCGACGTCCTCGACGGTCGCGATCCCCTCGAAGGCGCCCCACTCGTCGATGACCGCCGCCATCTGCCGGCGCTCGTCGCGGAACTGGACGAGGAGGTCGCTCGCGGTCGTCGTCTCCGGGACCACGAGTATCTCGTGGGCCAGATCGCTCGCGGTGGCGTCGTTTTCGTCCGCCTCCGTCGCGCGCAACACGTCTTTCACGTCCACGAAGCCGACGACACGGTCGGCGTCGTCGCGGTCGACGACGGGGTACCGGGTGTGCCCGGCGTCGAGGACCGTCTCGCGGATCGCGGACAGCGACGCGTCGGCGGACAGCGAGACCACGTCGGGCCGCGGCACCATCAGCTCCCGGGCCGCGGTGTCGTCGAGTTCGAAGACGCCCTCGATCATCGCGACCTCGGACTCGTCGACGTGGCCGGCCTCGCCGGCGCGCGCCAGTACGCGACGGATCTCTCGCTCTTCGAGCGTCTCGTCGCTCTCCGAGGCGGGCGGGACGCCGATGAGCGTCGTGAAGGCGTTCGCGGTGCCGTTGAACACCGCGATGCCGGGCGCGAACAGTAGGTACGCGAGCCGCATCGGCGGCGCGAGCAGCAGCGAGATCCGCTCCGCCTGCGCGATGGCGATGGTCTTCGGCGCGAGCTCGCCGAAGACGACGTGGAGGAACGTGATGAACGAGAAGCCGACCGCGAACGCCACGAGGTGGACGACGCTCTGCGGGAGCAGCGGCCCGAGGACCGGCTCGATCAGCGCCGCCACCGCGGGCTCGCCGATCCACCCGAGACCGAGCGACGCGAGCGTGATCCCGAGCTGGGTCGCAGCGAGGTAGTCGTCGAGGTTGGTCATGACCTCTTGGAGCGTCTCGGCGCCGGCCTTCCCCTCCTCGACCAACCGGTCGACCGAGGTGGCTCGGATCCGGACGAAGGCGAACTCCGAGGCGACGAAGAAGCCGTTCAACACGACCAGCACCAGCGCGGCCGCCACTCGCGTGAGCGAGACGGCGACGCTTACCATCCCTTTCCTCCGGGCGTGCGAACGACAGGCGAATGGACGACCATGCCCGCCGTTCGGGAAGCGGTCACTAAAAAGGCCGTCAACGAGCGCCGGTCGGGGCGAGGAGCGGCCCGGGCGTCAGACCGACCCGGCCTCGCGGCGGTCCGGGCGGTTTATTCGTCGCCGCGGCGGAACGCGACCATGCTGATCACGCTGGAGGGACTCGACGGGAGCGGGAAGACGACGGTCTGGGAGGCGCTCCAGGACGTGTACCCCGACGCGACATTCACCTGCGAGCCCACCGATAGCTGGTACGGAGAGGCCGTCTCGCGTTCGATGGCCGACTCGGAGGCCGACCCGCTCGCGGAGCTGTTCCTGTACACCGCCGACCACGCGAACCACCTCTCGGAGACGGTGCGGCCGGCGCTCGCCGACGGCGGACTGGTGATCTCCGACCGCTACTCCGACTCGCGGTTCGCCTATCAGGGGGCGACGATCGAGCGCTCGGACGCGGACGTTCAGCGACCGCTGGAGTACGTTCGCGGCATCCACTCGGCGTTCTCGCGGCCGCCGGACGCGACCGTCTACCTCGATCTGGACCCGCAGGCCGCCGCCGAACGCGCCGGGCGGACCGACAAGTTCGAGCGCGGCGGCTACCTCACGGCGGTGCGTGACAACTACGAGCGCCTGATCGACGCCGACCCCGGACGGTTCCGTCGCGTCGACGCGACCCGAGCGCCGGAGGACGTGATCGCCCGGGTCGAAGAGGTCGTCGCCGATCTGGTCGACCGCTGAGCGAGGGCGGGTCGGGCGGCCCTTCCGCTCGGGGCCTCACCGGGTGTCCGGCAGTTCGTACTCCTCGGGCGACGGGACGTAGAGGTAGTCGATCGCGACCCCGAGCGCCAGCGGGAGCCCGATCAGCAGGGCGAGAAGGATCGTCGGGCTGCCGACGTTGATGCCGGTCCCGACGCCGAGCGCGCCGGTGAAGACGAGCGTCGAGACGAGAAGCAGCGCGGGCGTCAAGAGGGCGGTGTACAGGATCGACCCCCACGACGTCGAGAGCCGGAGGCGGAAGAAGCGGGTCGCGACGCCGGCGAGGAACGTGTGAAACGCGACCAGGGCGAGGAGGCTGCCGAACCCGAACAGCGCGAGCATGGGCTGGGGTACGGGCCGCCGACACTTCCCCCTATCGCCCTCGGCGTCCGGCGGGAATCGAGGAGGCGGTGCGAACGCGGTCAGACCGCCCCGTCGTTCCCCTGTCGCCGCGCCGACGAAATCAGGCCGGAGACCGGCTCCGTGTACTCGTACCCGGGAATCACGCCCTGGACGTACGTCCCCTCGACGAAGTTGATCAGCGCGCCGGCGTCGTCGACGCCGCGTCGCTCGTTGATGTCGGTGAACGCGTAGGTGACCCTGATCTCGTCGGCGTCGCGGTCGACGACCGGGTCGAACTCGCGCTCGGCTCGCGTCACGCCGCCCACGTCGACCGCGCGGCGCTCGAACGTGTCGGCCCACCCGTCCTCGACCACGTCGGCGACCTGGTCTTCGGTGACCGCCGAGAGCGCGGGCACCCGGACGGTGACCGTGAACCGCGTCCGTCCGTTTTCGGCCGGCTCCACGCCGACCGCGCCGTCGAAGGCGGTCGTCACGGAGACCCACTCGTCGCCCTCGCGCTCGAACGAATCGTGGTCCGCGAACGCCCGACGGACTCGGTCGGGGAGCTCGTCGGTCCGGTCGCCGTCGGTCCTGTCGTCGGTGCCGTCGACGGCGTCGCGCTCGCCGGCTGGTCCGGTGTCGTCGTCGGTTCCGGTCATACCGATCACGAGGCGTCGGGACCTGAAAAACGGCTCGCGTCGCCGTCGTCATCGAAACGGGCACGGCGGGCCGGTACGTGGGGCCCTTTTGTGCGTCGACCGACGAGGCGAGGTATGGCAGACCAGTTCCGCTCGACGGAGGGATTGATCGACGCGATCGCGGACGCGACGTTCGACCGACCGCCCGCGCTCGTCAGCAACGCCCACATCACTGGGCTCGCCGTCGCTCGCGCGCTCGACGCTCACGACGTGCCCGTGATCGCGCTCGACCGGGCCGACGGGAGCGCGGGAGACGGGCCGGGCGACGCGGGCGGTGCCGTCACGCACGACGGGCTCGCGCCGCCGTCGGACGCGGTCGACTTCGCCGGGGCGGTGACGTACCCACTCGACGACCTCGACGGCTTCCGCGAGGACGTGGAAGCGATCGTCGACGCCGCGGGGACCGAGGCGGTCGCGTTCGGCTGTATGGACGAGTGGGCGCTGTCGTACGCGGAGGCCGACCCCGAGGGCGTCCGACTCCCCTTCGCCGGGAGCGACACGCTCGACGACGTGTTGAACAAGTCGGCGCTGTACGCGACCTGCGAGGCGCTCGACGTCCCCTACCCCGAGACGTACCGGCTCGCGGAGACCGCGGCCGCCGGCACGCGGGACGCCGACGCGACGGTCGACGAGGCCGCCGACGAGGTCGGCTTCCCGCTGGTGGTGAAACCCGAGCTCAAGCGCGACTTCGAGGAGGCGTTCGGCACCAACGTGATCGAGGTCGCGGACCGCGAGGAGCTCGCGGACGTCGTCGCGGCCGCGAGCGACGAGGGGATCGCCGTGATGGCTCAGAAGCGCGTCGACATCGCGACGGGACGCGACCACTCGCTGGCCTCCTACGTGCCCCCGTCGGGCACCGACGACGCGCTCGCGGTCGTCGGCAACGCCGCGGTGCGCTACCCGATGAACTTCGGCACCTCCTGTCTCGTCGAGACGGCGGACGAGCCGGCCATCCGGGAGCGCGCGCTCGCCGTCCTCGGCGACGCCGGGTACCACGGGATCAGCGAGGCGGAGTTCGTCTACGACGAGGCCCGCGAGGAGTTCCTGCTGCTCGACGTCAACACCCGGCCGTGGAAGTGGATCGCCATGCCCGTCGCCGCCGGCGCGAACCTCCCGATGGCGGCGTACGCGAGCGTCACCGACGCGAGCTACGACTCCGACGGCGTCGAGCCGACGCGGTGGGTGTACCTCCGCGACTACCTCTCGCTGCTCGCCGGCGACGACCCGTTCTGGGACCAGCTCTCGGCCGCCGACTGGCGTCGGCTCGTCTCCGGGGCGTTCGAGCGCGAGGGCGACCTGACGACCGGGGTGTACCGCCCCTCCGACCCGGGACCGGCGGCGAAGCTGTTCGAGACGGAGTTCGTCGACCGCGAGTACTACTGTTCCTGTTGAAGCGGCCGCGTTTCGGGAGAGGGGCCGTGCCGCGAGCCGCCCTGAGAGGCGGTCACACGATCTGCTCGCGTCCGCTCGTCTCGACCGAAACGCGAGGGCAACGAACGGTTCGGCGTCGGTAGCCGCCGTGACTGCTCGACGAAGTAACCGAAATCAGTCACAGAAAAGAGATTTGTAATCAGAGTCGGTATCGTACGTGTGAACCGCCGGCACTACCTCCGGGCCGTCGGCGTCGGCGGGGCCCTTTCGCTCGCCGGCTGTACCGGTAGCGCCTCGACCGGCGCGGAGCCGGGCGTTTCCGGGGCCACCCTGACGGTCGCGGCGTCGACGACGACCCACGACAGCGGACTCCTCGACGCGCTCACACCCGGGTTTTCTCGGACCTTCGGGGCGTCGATGCGAACGGTCGTGCGGGGGACCGGCGGCGCGCTGCGGACGGCCCGGGACGGGGACTGCGACGCCGTCCTCGTCCACGCTCGACCGCTGGAGGACGCGTTCCTCCGCGACGGGCACGGGGTCAACCGCCGGGCGGTCACGGTCAACGACTTCCTCGTCGTCGGGCCGCCCGACGACCCGGCCGGCGCGGCCGGCGACGATCCCGTCACCGCCTTCGAAGCCGTCGCCGACGCCGAGGCCCCGTTCCTGTCGCGAGGGGACCGGTCCGGGACCCACCTCCGCGAACGCCGGCTCTGGGACGAGGCCGGGATCGACCCCGCCGGCGACTGGTACGGCGAGACGGGCCAAGGGATGGGCAACACGCTCGCGCTGGCCGCCGAGACCGGCGCCTACACGCTCGCCGACCGCGGGACCTTTCTCAACGTCGTCGACGACGGGCTGACGGCCCACGTCGACCGCGGTATCGACGCCCCGGGGCCGTTGCTCCGCAACGAGTACGCCGTCATCCCGGTCAATCCGGCCCGCCACGACGTCGCGTACCCCCTCGCGATGGCGTTCGCGGGCTATCTCACCGGCCCGGCCCAGGAGACGATAGAGGAGTTCCGGATCGCGGGGGAGCGCGCGTTTCGGCCCGTCGGCCGGTCGGCGACGCCCGCCTTCGAGCAGTACGTCCCGAGCGACTGGCGCTGACCGGCGGTCCGTGTCAGTCAACGTCACGGGTGAAACGCAACGGTTAGTGCGCACCTCGACACAGGGGCGTGTATGGGCTTCTTCGAGACGCTCGCGGACCGGATCGACGCGACCGACAGCGTCGTCTCGGTCGGGCTCGACCCCGACCCGAGCCGGCTCCCCGAGACCGTGGCCGACGCCGACCTCCCGCGGTGGGCGTTCAACCGCCGGGTCATCGACGCGACGCACGAACACGCGGCCTGCTACAAGCCGAACGCCGCGTTCTACGAGGACGCCAACGGCTGGCGCGCGCTCCGGGAGACCGTGGCCTACGCCGAGGGGAAGGGCGTCCCCGTCCTGCTCGACGCGAAGCGCGCCGACATCGGCAACACCGCGCGCCGCTACGCCGAGATACTCGACTTGGTCGACGCGATCACGGTGAACCCGTACCTCGGCCGCGACTCGCTCCAGCCGTTCCTCGACCGCGCGGACAAGGGCGTGTTCGCGCTCTGTCGAACCTCGAACCCGGGCGGCGCCGACCTGCAGGACCTCGAACTCGCCTCCGGCGAACCCCTCTACGAGCGCGTCGCCGCGCTCGCCGACGTGTGGAACGCGAACGACAACGTCGGACTCGTCGTCGGCGCGACGGCGCCGGAGGAGTTGGAGACGGTCCGCGATATCGTCCCCGAGATCCCGTTCCTCGTCCCCGGGGTCGGCGCGCAGGGCGGCGACGCCGAGGCCGCGGTCGAACACGGGCTCGCCTCGCGGCCGGACCTCCCGGTCGACGTCGGGCTCGTGAACTCCTCGCGCGGCATCATCTTCGCCGGCGAGGAGTCGAGCCGGCCGGACGACGAGGCGACCTACTTCGGCGCCGCGGGCGACGCGGCGAAGCGACTCAAGAAGCGGCTGAACCGACACCGATAGCCGGGACGCGGGAGACGTTTCGCGGCCTCGCCCGCTAGCGAGGACCGGCGGCACAGCCCGCACAGGCGCGGACGGTCTCGTCCCAGTGGTCGTCGCAGACGGCGCGCCCGCAGCGGTCGCAGGCGTGGCTCGCCATCGCCGCCTCGCAGACCTGGCAGAGTCCGGAGAGGCTCATACCGGCGGGTGGGTCGCACCCCTTATCAGACTCCGGGTCGACCGCCCGGTATGCGCCAGTTCGTCGTCATCGGCCGCGACGTGCCGACCGACCCCGACGCCATCTCGCTGTCGGACATCCCCGGGGCCGGGCGTCTCGACCTGCTCTGTCGGTGCGTGAGCGCCGGCGTCTTCCTCTCGCACGGCATCCGCGAGTCGGTTCGAGTCCACCTCGTGATCGACGACGCGTTCACCGTCACCTTCGACGCCGACACGCTCCGCCATCTCCACCCCGACGAGCGCAACGTCGCCGCGCGGGTCCGCGACGCGCTCGACGCGCAGGACGACGCAATCGGTCACATGCCCGCGGACGTCTCGCCCGGCGTCGAACTCCGCCGCATGGGCCTCGACGCGACCCTCGACAGGCTCGGCGGCGATGGCGGACGCGGCCCCGACGGGACGCTCGTCCAGCTCCACGAGGAGGGCGATCCGCTCGTCGACGCCGAACCGCCGGCCGACCCCGTGTTCGTCCTCTCGGACCACCACGACTTCGCGCCCGACGAGTCGGAATCGGTCGCCGAGCGCGCCGAGCGGCGGCTCCGCGTCGGTCCCGAACTGCTCCACGCGGACCACGCGGTCACCGTGGTCCACAACTGGCTCGACACCGACGGCTACGCCAGCTACTGACTCCGACGCCGATGGCGACGCCACCGAGCGACGACGGGGCGACGACATCCGCCGGCGACGAGCGGCCGCCGAGCGACGACGGGGCGACGACACCGCCATCCGACCGCGAGACGACGACCGCGCCGGACGCGGATTCGCGGTTCGTCGTCCCGCTCCGCGGCGTCCGGGTCGACCCCGAGACGCGGTGCGGCCACTGGGACGACCCGGTCGACGTGATCGCGCTCCGCTTCGGCTGCTGTGAGACGTACTACCCCTGTGACGCCTGTCACGACGCCGCGACGGACCACGAGGCGATCCCGTGGCCCCGCGAGCGCTTCGACGAGCCGGCGGTACTGTGCGGCGCCTGCCGGACGACGCTCACCGCTCGGGAGTACCTCGACGGCGGGAACGCCTGTCCGGCGTGCGGCGCCGCGTTCAATCCCGGCTGTCGGACGCACCGCGACCGATACTTCGAGGTCTGAGGGGTCGGTCACCGCGGTCGACCGGAGGAACACGCGGCCCGGTTCGGGCGCGGCGACGCACCCTTTCGGAAGGATTAAAAGAACGAACGGCCTTCCATCGAGTGCGGGCCGGTGGGGTAGCTTGGTATCCTTCGGCCTTCGGGTGGCCGTAACCACGATTCAAATTCGTGCCGGCCCACTTCTCCCGCATTCGTTTTGGAGCCGACGCGACTACGACACAGCGTCGGCTCCGTCGTCGCGGCTCCGCTCTGCCGCGGGTGACCCGGATCGCACCCCCTCTATGAGATTCCGTCATCGTGTGGTTTTGTCCGTGGACGAACGGGGTGCGTGACTGAGAGCGTACGGTTTCCCGGCGGTCGCTGTTGGCGGCGTCTGGATTCGGAGCGACCGCACCACTGCTGTATGTGCGCCTCGAACCCGGCGCGTGCCGAGCACCTCCGCAGCTGTCGACCGTTCCGACGGCGTCATGTCACCGGATACTTGTACGCGAGAGCGTTACCGAGGACAGTGACAGACGACCAAGGCGGGTTCGAACACGTTCGAGAGAACGTAGACGGCCACCCGATGGTGAGTTTGCTCGGCTACGCCAAACGGTACTGGCCGACCCTCACGCTCGGCGTGCTGGCGGCGTTCCTCACCCGGTTCGCCAGACTGATCCCGCCGATCGTCGTCGCGGCTGCCATCGATCGAGCGATCCGAGGGTCGGCCGACGCGGGACTGTTGACCGACGTGGGTTTGCTGCCGCCGGGTGAGATCACCGGCGAAGCGGCTCGCCTCGCGGTGCTCGAACAGCTCGTGCTCATCGCGGTGCTCGCGTACGCGGTTCGGTCGGTCGCTCGGTTCGTGTCCCGGTATCTGCTTCAAGCGACCGCGCAGAAGGTCCAACGGGATCTGCGGAACGACACGTACGACCACCTCCAGCGGCTCTCGATGGATTTCTTCGCCGATCATCAGACCGGCGGAATGATGTCGATCCTCAACAGCGACATCAATCGGCTCGAGCAGTTCCTCAACACGGAGTTCCGCCAGCTCATCCGCGTGGTCGCAACGGTCGGCGGGATCGCGGTTATCCTCTGGACGTACTCGCCGAAGCTGGCGCTCATTGCGCTCGCACCGGTCCCGATCATCGGACTGGCGAGCGGCCAGTTTCTCACTTGGATTGAGCCTCGGTATAAGTCGATCCGCGAAACCGTCGCTCGGCTGAACACGCGGCTCGAGAACAACCTCGGTGGCGCCGCGGTGATCAAGGCGTTCGACCGGTACGGCTTCGAGCACGGCCGGGTCGCTGAGCAGAGCGAGGCGTACCACGACGAGAAGGTCGCGGCGCTGCGGATCCGACGCGGATTCTTCGCCACCCTGCGGCTGTTGACCGGGGTCGTGTTCGTCCTCGTGCTCTACATCGGTGGGACGGACATCATCACCGGCGTTCCCGGCGAGGCAGGGGCGCTGACTCTCGGCGGGTTCGCGCTGTTTTTCCTCCTGTTGCGGCGACTCTACTCGCCGATGCGGCGGGTCGGGAAGTCGGCGAACAAGTACCAGCTCGCGAAGTCGAGTGCCGAGCGCGTGTTCGGACTGCTCGACCGCGATCCCACGATCACCAGCCCGGACCCGGCGCACGTCCCCACGTCGATCGACGGAGAGGTCACGTTCGAGGACGTGACGTTCGCCTACGGGGACCGCGAACCGGTCCTCCGAGATGTCTCGCTCGACGTTCCGGCGGGCACGACCATCGGGCTCGCCGGAGCGACCGGGGCGGGCAAGTCAACGCTCCTGAAACTCATTCCCCGGTTCCACGACGTTAACGCCGGGGAAGTCCGGGTCGACGGGACGGACGTCCGGGAGTACGATCTCCAGTCGTTACGGGACGCCATCGCCATCGTCGAGCAGAACCCGTACCTGTTCTCGGGGACCGTCGCGGAGAATATCGCGTACGGCGACCGCGAGATACTCGAGGCCGAGTGGTCGGACGGGCCAGACGAGAGCGCCCGCAACCGGGTTGAGCGGGCGGCTGAGGCCGCCGCGGCCGACGAGTTCATCCGAGACCTCCCCGACGGGTACGACACCCAAGTTGGCGAGCGAGGTGTCAAACTCTCGGGCGGCCAGCGGCAGCGCCTCGCCATCGCCCGGGCACTGCTCAACGACCCCGAGATCATCGTGTTTGACGAGGCCACGTCGGACGTTGACACGGAGACCGAGGAACTGATCCAAGAGAGCCTTGAGCGGCTGGTCGAAGAGCGGACCGCGTTCATTATCGCCCACCGGCTTTCGACGATTCAGAACGCCGACGAGATCGTCGTGATGGATCAGGGCCGGATCGTCGAGCAGGGGGTTCACGAGGACCTGGTCGCGGGCGGAGGAACATATGCGAACCTCTGGCAGGGACAGGCTGAGGCGTCGCCTGCCGACGACTGACGCTCGGTCGGGGGCGGCGGCACGCGGGACCGACTCCCCGACGTCCGGTGAATCGAGCGTCTGTCCCGGTCCACCGACGTAGAGTGAGTCCACCGACGTAGAGTGGCTCCACCGACGCGGAGTGAGTCCACCGACGCGGGTGTGAAGGCCATGTCTGGTGGGAGGCCGGGTGAGACGACGTGGCGCCCACGCTTGAGACACCGGCAGGGACCCCCGAAGAGAGACTCGCAGAGGCGCTCAACGAGCTCAACCGTTCGTATGTCGGTGGTCGACCGCGGCGTACGACTCGGTGCTCACCAGTTCGTACCGTTTGCCTTCGCCCAGCAACCACTTCCGACTGGGGACCCTGAACCGATCGATGCCAACCGAGACCGTCGCGGGCGTCGACTGGGCGGGGGGCGCGTGGCTCGCGGTCGTGATCGACGGAGACGGCGAGCCGCGGTGTCGCCTCGAAGCGGACCTCGAAGCCCTCTGGAACGGCGACGACGGCGTCGACCGAGTCCTCGTCGACGTACCGATCGGACTCCCGGACGACGCGGAAACGCTCGCGAAACGCGAGGCGGTCGACTCCGCTGCGCGGTCGGCCGCGGAGCGGCCGAGCAGCGTGTTCCCCGTCCCCTCGCGGGCGGCGTGCGAGCTGGCACGTGACGACGACGGCTACGAGAGCGTGAACGAGCGGAATCGCGCCGACCTCGACAAGGGACTCAGTCGCCAGTCGTACCACATCGCGCCGGCGGTCGGCGCGGTCGACGCGTTCCTCCGCGAGGACGAAACGGCCCGAGAGCGTGTGATGGAGGCGCACCCGGAGGTGTGTTTCCGCGGGCTCGCCGGGCGGCCGCTGGAGCACTCGAAGACGACGGCTCCGGGCGTGGGCGAGCGACTCGACGCGCTCGACGGTCACCTCGACGACCCGAACGAGGCGCTGGGCCACGTCTGCCGGGGGATCGCCGACGAGTCGTCCGAGGTCGTCGCCGAAGCGGATCCCACCGTCGACGACGCCGTCGACGCGCTCGGGCTGGCGACCGTCGCGCGACGCCCGCTCGACGAACTCCGGTTCCTGCCCGGCGGCGAGACCCACCGCGACAGCGAGGGAGTTCCGATGCGAATGGCGTACTGGAGCGACGAGCCGCTCGCATGAGCGGCGACGGTCCGGACTGCTCGCGGGTGCCGGACCGATGTGACGAGCGGGCGTCGCGTCCGCGAGTCTGCGTCGACGAGCGGTCTGTCGCGTCGTGGTAAGGTTCAAGTCCCTCTGTCGCCCGCTATCACACGAATGAGACTCTTCTCCTCGCGGGCGGACCGCCGGCGGGGGATCGCGGCAGCGATCGGCGTCGCGGTCCTCGCTGTCGGGCTCTACGTCCTCGTCAGTCGGTACGCCGGCTTTCTCACTGACGCCACGGCCCTCCGAGCGTGGCTCGACGGGTTCGGGATCTTCGCCCCCCTCGTCTTCATCGCCCTTCAGGCGCTCCAAGTCATCGTCGCCCCGATTCCGGGACAGGTCGTCGCCGTGGTCGCGGGGTACCTCTTCGGCTCGTTCTGGGGCACCGTCTACAGCCTCACCGGCGTCCTCATCGGCAGCGCGATCGCCTTTTCGCTGTCCAAGCGATTCGGCCGTTCGTTCGTCGAGAACGTGCTTCACGAGGACGTCGTCGCTCGGTTCGACGGCTTCGTCGAAACGGTCGGCATTCCCGGGCTGTTCGCGTTCGTCGTCGTTCCCGGACTCCCCGACGACGCGATCTGTTTCCTGAGCGGGCTCACCAAGTGGTCGCTCCCCACCTTCATCGCCGTCATCGCCGTCGGTCGCCT
This sequence comes from Halorubrum ejinorense, assembly GCF_039522565.1. Lineage (GTDB taxonomy): Archaea > Halobacteriota > Halobacteria > Halobacteriales > Haloferacaceae > Halorubrum > Halorubrum ejinorense. The sequence continues at coordinate 84,398 of NZ_BAAADQ010000004.1, forward strand.
CCCGGCGTACGTGTTGGCCGTCTACGCCGGCGGCGAGATCGCGAGCGGACGGTTCCTCTCGGCGATCGCGCTCCTCGCGCTCATCGTGGTCGCGTCGGCGGTCGGGTACTACAAACAGGACGCGGTCCGCGACCTCGTCGAACGCTTCGAGCCGCGGCTCCCCTTCTGACACCGCCCCTCGGGGCGGCCTCGTTCGAGGTCAATTGCGACCGGTTTCAACAGTCTTCCCGAGTCCGAGCGCACCGCCGACTCGAGAGTGGACCGCAGCGAGGGCGGACTCCCCCGCGCGAAGGCCGGACCCCTCGGTGGGTACCGCCGTACCGACCATCGCCACGGCGGCGTTCGATTTCACCCGCGCATGCGAGAGCTAGCAGTCACAGCCACACGCCGAGTCGTCGTCTGGCGCGGCCTCGAAGAACCCCCGAACGTTCGACGAGAGCCCGTCCGCGCTGCTCTCGCCCGGTCGACCGAACCGCGTCTGGTTCGAGGCGATGGCCCGTACCAGCGCGTCAATGAGCAGGTCGACGGGCGCGGTCGTGTACTCCTCGCCGCGATACCGCCAGAGGCGACAGTCGACGTCACCCACACACCCACAGCGGTCGCCGCACGACTCGCAGGCGTTCTCGACGTAGTCCGGTTGCACGTCTCGGCCGTCGATACGGACGGTCGGCGACACGGCGAGTCGGGTCGCCTCGGCGGCCGCCAGCGTCGAGACGTGGACGTCTCTGAGGGTGATACCGACGTCCAGCGCGTCGAGGATCGGTTCGACACGGTCGAGCGCCGTTTCCAGCGCCGCTTCGGTTCCGATACACCGCTCGCACGTCTGGTCGTCCAGATAGAGGAAATCGACGGTGATCGTCCGCCGCGAGTACGATTTGATCGCCGGCCGGACGACGGCGATCCGGTCGCTGTCAGTGAAGTCGTTCATCGCGGTTCTGCGTACGGCTCGCGGACAGATATATTAGTCAGTAATCAAACACAAAGGGACTTAGCGTACCGAAAGTACCCGGAGAGCGACTGCGTGCGACGGTGAACGTATATCCGTCTACGGGGCCTGAAACAGTGTCATGAGGGAGAACGAGCGATGGCAGGCGAAGTGGCACGGGCTACAGGACGTTCTCGGGCCGAAGTGGTCCGTCCACGTCCTTCGACTCCTCTCCGATGGCCCGTGCGGGTTCAACGAGATCGAGGGCGAACTCGACGGCTTGACCGCACCGATGCTCTCGCAGCGGCTCAAAGAGCTCCGGTGTCACGGATTCGTCGAGCGGACGGTGGCGGAGACGTCACCGCCGACTACCAGCTACTCGCTCACCGATCAGGGGGAACGGGTCGCCGTTCACCTCCGGGAACTGGAGTCGCTGGTCGAACTCCGGGACCGAGCGACCGAGGCGGGTCGAGTCGAGGACTGTCTCGACACGGCCGCTGAGTGCCGAACCGAGGCGCTTGCGGACGGTTGCGTGACGGTCGGTGACGGGTGTTGAATCCGCGCCAGAGCGGTCGTCGAGGTCACCCCCACGTCCACTTGGCGTCGAGGACGAAGCGGTAGAGGCCGCTGATGAGGATGGCGGGGACGTTCGCGATCAGGTACGGGACGCCGGCCCACTCGACGAGGACGGCAAGGACGCCGAGTTGGATCGGAATGGCGGTGCCGCGGACGAGGTTCGTCTTCAACAGGCCGGTCAGGTACTCGGAGAAGCCCGTGTTCTGCCGCGCTCGAAACGTCCAGGCGTTGTTGAGCACGTACGAACAGATGATGGTGATCTCGATGGCTATCGCCGCGCCGACGAGGTAGTTCAGCCCGACGTAGTCGACGAACAGCCACAACAGCGCGAGCTGGAGCCCGGCCGTGAGCGCGCCGACGACGACGAACCGTCGCATCTGGACGGCGATCGGCCCGCTCAGGAGGTCTCGTAACGCCGCTCGGATCATCACTTGTACCCGAGCGCTTCGAGACGGGCTTCGAGGTCCTCGTCGACCTCGTCACCGTCGTCGCCGCGCTCGGCGGCGGCCGCTTCCGCCGCTTCGCCGCGCTCGCGAAGGAGCTCCGCGTGGGCGTCGACCACCGGCGCCAACCGGTCGATGACGGCCTGTGCCCGGTCGTCGGGGTCGAGCGCGAGGTTCTCCTGTTGGGTCGGGTCGGCGGAGCGGTGGTACAGCTCCGCCTCCCCGGCGTCGACGTTCTCGATGTACGTCCAGTCGTCGTCGCGGGCGCTGACGAACAGGTCGCCGTCCGACAGCGACCGCGGGATCGGCTGTTGGGTCACGTCGTCGCCGCGGACGGTGACCGAGACGACCGGGTCGTCCGCCAGTTCGGAATTCTCACCCGGATCGGAGCCGGCTGCCGCTTCGTCTTTCGTCGGCTGGTCGGTGGAATCGTCGGGCGTGTCCGCGGAAGGCTCCGCGTCTCCTCGGAGCGCGGGCACGAGCGATTCGCCGTGCCACTCGTCCGCCGGGTCGACGCCGAGCAGGTCAGCGACCGTGGGCGGGATGGCGTCGAGGCCGACGTGGCCGTCGACGCGCCCGCCGTCGAGCCCGGGCACGTCGGCCACGAGCGGCACGTGGATCAGTTCGTCGTACAGCTTCGGGTAGTGCGCGAGGTGGCCGTGTTCCTGGAACTCCTCGCCGTGGTCGCCCGCGAGCAGCACCGCGGTGTCGTCTGCGACGCCGGCGTCGTCGAGGCTGTCGAGCAGCCGACCGACGCTGGCGTCGACCTGCCGCACCGTCGCCTGATACAGGGTTCTGAGCTCGCGGAGGGTCCGCTCGCCCACTTCGAGGCCGAGGCTCGTCCGGGCGTGCGCGTGGAGCATCTGATGCGTGCCGACGATACCGTCCGACACCTCGCGGATGTACCGCGGCGCCGGAACGTACGGAGTGTGCGTGTCCATGTAGTGGACCCACAGGAAGAACGGCTCGTCGGTGTCGTCGACGAACGCGGTCGCCGCGTCCTCGACGTCGAACATGCGCGAGGCGTCGAGGAACGGGCGGTCGTCGCTGTCCCCGCGGAGCTTCGACCCGAGTCGGCGGACCGGGGAGGACGCGAGCTGGATCCACGCTTCCACGGTCGGATGCGCCGCGAGGTATCGGCTGTAGACGCTGGATCCGACGCTCGTGACGAACGGCTCGAACTCGTCGAACCCGTCCGGATACCCCCAGTGTTCCGTGAGGAAGCCGTTCGCGGCGTTGAAGCCGCCGGTCGCGACGTCCGCCTCGGAGAGCACCTCCGCGAGCGTCTCCGACTCGCCGACGCCGATGTCGCCCGTGCGGGCGAACACCGGCTCCGACGCGAGGATCGACGGGAACGAGAAGGGAGTCCAGTTGCCGTTCGCGAACGCGCGGTCGAACACGGTTCCGTCGGCGGCGAGGGAGTCGATCACCGGCGAGTGGCGATCCGCGTCGTACGGCGAAACGGCGTCGGCCCGAAGCGAGTCCACGGTGACGAGAACGACGTTCGAAACGGCCGCGTCGTGGCTCGACGCGTCCACGTCTGCGGTCGTGTGGGCCGACGAATCGCCTGTCATGGAGTGCGCGGCGACACCCCGGCGGCCGCGCTCGCGGCGAGCGGTCCGCGGGGTATCACGAGTATACCCGAGCGCGGTTTGCCAGCGGCTTGAGGATTTCGATCCCCCGGACGTGCCGTCGAGCGTAGCTATTTGACCGTCCCGGTCGTCGTCTTAGCCATGCGCGACGGCCCCAGTGACCGACCGGCCGCGGCGACGCTGCCGGAGTCGGTCCCCGACGACGAGATCCCGGAGTCGATCCCCGCCGAGTCCCGAGCGGTGGAGACGAACGGCGTGACGCTCCACGTCGTCGAGGCGGGCCCCGAAGACGGGAAACTGCTCGTCCTGCTCCACGGCTTCCCTGAGTTCTGGTACGGCTGGAACGACGCGATCGTCCCCCTCGCGAACGCCGGCTACCGGGTCGTCGTTCCGGACCAGCGCGGCTACAACTGTTCGGAGAAGCCGCCGGCAGTCCGCGACTACCGGATCGGCGAGCTCGCGCGCGACGTGGTCGGCCTGATCGACGCGTACGACCGGGAGACCGCGGCCGTCGCCGGTCACGACTGGGGCGCCGCGGTTGCGTGGTGGCTCGCGCTCCACCACGGGGAGCGCGTCTCTGAGCTGGTCGCCGTCAACGTCCCTCACCCGACCGTCTTCGAGCGCGCGCTCCGCACCTCGTGGGACCAGCGGCTCAAGAGCTGGTACGTGCTCGCGTTCCAATTCCCGAAGCTCCCCGAAGCGGTCGCCAGCGCCGGGAACTGGCGGCTCGCGACGAACGCCTTACGCGACACGAGCGCGCCCGGCACCTTCACCGACGAGGACCTGCGGCGGTATCGCCGGGCGTGGGACCGCGACGGCGCCTTCAAGGCGATGGTGAACTGGTACCGCGCGATCGTCCGGGACCGACCCGAGCCGGAACGCACGGAGGTGACCGTCCCGACGCTCGTGATCTGGGGCGCACAGGACCGGTTCCTCGCGCGCCGGCTGGCACATGAAAGCGTCGAGCACTGCGCCGACGGGCGCCTGCTCACGATCGACGAGGCCACCCACTGGGTCGTCCACGAGCATCCCCACCGCGTCGCCGAGGCGATCGCCGACCACGCCGACCCGCTGCCGCCGGGCGCGCGGGAGTGACCCCGCTGCCGACGGGCCGTTCGGGCGGCGAGAGCGCCGCTCGTCGAATACTGTCCTCACCGCGTCGCCACAAAGGTTATATCTGCCCTCGCCCAAAGGACAGATATGAGTAAGCACTTCGAAGACGCACGGTACTACCTCGGACGAGCGGCGGAACACGCCAAGGCTGGCGTCAAAGAGGAGTTAGCGCCCGTAGAGGCGCGTGTGAAGGAACTCGTCGGCCGCGAGGCGGACGAGGAGCCGGAGCCCTCGCGGCTGGACAAGCTTCAGGCGGACCTGAAGGAGCTCGAAGAGCGCGCCGAGGGCGAGGCCCGCGAGGCGGTGGCGTCCGCCCGCAAGCGCGTCGCCGAATACCGCGGCCGGGACGCGGCAGCCGAGTAGATTCCCGGTTTCGGGCCGGTGACACGACCCCCGACTTTTCGATCGCTATCACCGTAGCGGCGGCTCCGACGCTGTCGCCGAATTGCCGACCGCGTCGGCGCCGAGTCGCTCCGCCGCCGGCACGACCGCGTACTCGATTCCTGCCGTCTCGAACAGCGACCGCACACGTTGGATGCCCTCCTCGGCGTCGACGTCCGTCGCGCGGTAGTGGCGAATCGGGTGCCGGATCCACGAGGGCTCCCAGTGGGCGTACACGTCCGTCGTCGAACGGTCGGGACCGACGTATAACGCGAGGTGAAGCTGGTAATCGCTCGCGAGCGCTCCCTCGGGGTATCGGATCCAACTCGCGACCGTCGTCTCCGGCGGCGTCGCGTACGCTCGATACTTGAGCGAGGAGACGAGGTTGCGGACGAACCCCAGCCGGTGAAGCCGCGCCTCGACGATCGGATACGGCTCGCGGAGCGTGAACGCGTACTGCTCGCGAGGGGTTTTCCGCTCGGCGTAGAGCCCGACGAGCGACAACGGCGCGTGGAGCAGGCTCGCGACGCGCTGACGGAGCCGTTCGAGGAATCGGAGCTCGTGGGTCACGTCGGGGGATGCGGTCGGCCGCCGCATGAATCTTCGGCGTTCCAGTGGTCGAAACCACCGGTTCGCCGGTTAGAGTGACGGACGAAACGCTCGCTGCGTACGGACCGTTCAATCGGAAGCGAGGAAAGACACTTATTCTAACTGACAGACGTGTTCGTATGAGGACGAGTTCAGAGAACTCCGGCAGTCGACTGGGTGACGTGGCTTTCGGCCTCCTGTGTGTCGTGGCGGTCGCCGCGATACTGCTCGGTCAGGTCGTCTCGCTGATCGCGTTCGATGCCACCGGGGTGGACCGGTTCGTACCGGGCGTGGTGATCTATGCGGTGGCTCCCGCCGCCCTAATGACCGCGCTCCCGGCGACCGTGGCCGTTCGCCGATACGGCCGTCAGCGTGCCGCGGTGATTACGGCCGGCGTGTTCACTGCCGCCATCACCGCCTCGTTTCTCACGAGAGGGTTCTTCCTCATCGGGTGACGGCGGGACACGCGTCTCAACCCACCGATTCAGCCTCGTTAGCTTCTGGAGACATTCCGAACGAAGCGGTCACCTGTCGGCGACGGTAAAGTAACTCTTAAGTCCGGAGGTCGGGTACGCCGAAGTGCGCGGGTTGGTGGTCTAGCTAGGTTATGACGGCTCCTTCACACGGAGCAGGCCGGCGGTTCGAATCCGCCCCAACCCATACGTAGTACGCACGGATTGTAACCGTGCGAATTCCTCACCTTCAGCCCTTCTAGCGACTGAATCGTGATTTCGACGGGTGTTTTCGGGGGGTCGGAAACTTCCTAACTCATACGGCTCGCGTTGGCGGGTCGCCTCCGTCCGGGAATCCGCTTATATCATGTCGACGTGTGTATAAATAACTGGGGTCGAATCGTGACGGTCTCGGCGACGGCTGGGACAGGTCGATATTAGCGCGCCGGCCGAACGCGCTCGGGCGAGCGTCAGTGAGTATCTCTGAAGAGTCCGTGCGTAGTCCGCCTGATCTATTCGGCGTCGGTTTGGGGTTGAAAGGGTCACTTCGTGTAGTGACTCCACTTTCAGTTCCACTGTGCGTGTATGGCTCACGCCTTTGAATATCACGAGGCAGGTGTACAGCATGAACGCGTCTCGACGACAGCCGCGCGTTGAGTTGCCAGAGCTTGACTCCGGCCTCACGTTAGTGGACGTAGACGCTGACCTCGGTGTGACGCCGGTACAGTCGCTGCTGCTTGACCACGTGTTCGCTGGGGCCGGAGACGCGTATTGGGTCGATGCGGCAGGTGCCGCACAGACCACTCGATTGCGTGAATTGGCTCCCGATCCGCGGTATCTCGATCGCATACACGTCGCTCGGGGATTCACCGCGCATCAACAGACATCGTTGCTCGACCGGCTCGCTGGCGAGCATGTGACCGACCCCGGTGTCGTGGTTGTGACCGGAGTCGATCGATTGTACCGTGACAGCGATTCCTCGACGAAGCACGCCAAGCAGTTACTCGTCCGGTCGCTCGCAGCGCTCGCACGTGTCGGGCGCGTCCACGAGGTACCGGTGATCGTGACGCGGTCGCGTGACGACGAGTTCACGAAACCAATTGTGAATGCGGCGCGGACCCGTCTTCGCTGCCGGGACACGCAGTTTGGACCGCGGTTCACCGATGCGGCCGGCGACATCGATGCGCTCGTGTACCACCTCGGTGACGGGTGGGTGCAGACGACGCTCGCCTACTGGCAGGAAGTGCTTGCCCACCGAGCCCAGATGTACGACGCACCAATCGTGAGTGAGGAAGCAGTCTCGCGGGTCGTCTGATGGGACGGACCAACCCGACGTACCGTGATACGCTGCGAGCGATCGAAGACCGGTGGATCCCGTATCGTCGGACGCTCCGCCGCCGCGATCAGCCCCGATTCGACCAGTTGTTCGTCTACGCACGTGACCACGCGGACGCCGCCGGAATGCTGAATCACGAGGACCGATTCGCGCCGCTGTTGGTGAGTGTCGCAATCGAACAGGAACGCCGCATCGACGAGCTCGAAGCCCGCGTCGCTGAGCTCGAAGGCCCCACCAGTTCTGATGGTGCTGACGGTTGATTTCCGCTCCTCAGGAGATGTTGTCCGTTGGGCACTCACAAACGACGGCATCACTCGGACAGTCCATGAGGAGTACACGCCGACGTTGTTCGTCGGTGATGCCGTCCGTGACCTATATGGGCGGCGCGGTGGACAGACACCGACGCCACCGGACCGTGACGGGTTGTCTGAGTCGCTGACCGAACTGCGAGCGTTCCTCGCCGGCCAGGACGCAGTTGCCGACGTACGGTGCGAATTCCACCGACAAACCTTCCGGACTGAGCAGCGGCCGCTCCTCCGGATCGACGCCACCAGTATTGATGCCGTACGGCGCATCGCGCGGCGTGTTCAGCAGTTCAACCGCCCAGCCGAGTACACGTGTTACAACGTCGATCTCACGCGTCAGTTCCGGTACTGTCTCGAAACAAAGGCACCGGCCAGCCCAGACCGGTCCATCCGGTCGCTCCGCACGCTCGCCCTCTCGATCCCAGCGCACAAGTCAGGGTTCGAAGCCCTCTCACACCTCATGATCGACGGTGAGTCGGCCGGCCCGACGCCAGAAGCCGCAGTGAACGCAGTCGCTTCAGCCGTCGGTGAGAACGATCCCGACGTTATTGTCGTCTCGACCGCGGAGCTCACTCCGCTCCTGTTCGACGCCGCCGACACGCATAAGGTACGGAATTTCGAACTCGGCCGCGAGCCAGGGTATACGAAACTTACAGGAGAATGCTCGTACACGAGTTACGGGCAGGTCGGACACTCCCCCGCTCGGTACACCCTTCCCGGTCGCGTCGTGATCGACGAGTCGAACACGTTCTTCTACCACGAAGCGGGACTACCTGGGTGTCTCAACCTCGTGGACCGGGTGGGGTTGCCGCTCGAAGAACTCGGCTGGGCGTCGATTGGACGTGTCCTCACCGCCCTACAAGTCTCCGCCGCCCGCGATCGTGATGTCCTCGTCCCGTGGCACGCGTGGCGGCCGGAGCTGTTCAAGTCGGCAGCGACACTCGATGCCGCCGACCGAGGCGGAACCACGTTTGCACCGGCAGTCGGCGTCCACGAGAACGTCCACGAACTCGACTTCGCGTCGCTGTACCCGAACATCATCCGTACGCGGAACATCTCCCCGGAAACAGTTCGGTGTGGCTGCTGTGAGAGCGACGACGTTCCCGGTCTCGGATACTCGATCTGTGATTCCGACGGGTACCTCCCGACAGTGCTTGGCCCGCTCATCGACGCGCGTAGCCGAATCAAAGACCAGATGGAGAAAACGACCGACGACGCTGAACGTGACCAGCTCAAGTCAGCATCGTCAGCGATTAAATGGATTCTCGTCTCCTGTTTCGGGTACCAAGGCTTCTCGAATGCGAAGTTCGGTCGTATCGAATGCCACGAGGCGATCAACGCCTTCGCCCGAGAGATACTGCTCGATGCGAAAACAGCGCTCGAAGACGCCGGATGGCGTGTCCTCCACGGCATCGTTGATTCAATCTGGGTCACTCCGGCCCCGGACCGTGATCAACGCCCCCTTGCGACAGTCGCCGCAGAGATCTCCGCGGACACGGACATCACCCTTGAGCATGAGTCCGTATTCGACTGGGTCGCCTTCTGTCCGATGCGGAACGGTGAGAGTGGCGCGTTAACTCGATACTTCGGGAAGCGACGCCAAGATGAGGAACCGTCGGCTGACGAAATCGGTGACGCGATCAAAATGCGCGGTATCGAAGCTCGGCAGCGAAGCACACCACCGTGGGTCACCACCGTACAGGAAGACGTGCTCCGCGTGTTCGATGCGACACGGTCGCCAGAAGCCGTGTGTGACGTCCTCCACCGGCACCTCACGGCGTTGCGCCGCGGTGACGTGGCAACGGATGACCTCATCGTTGCGAACCGAGTCTCGAAGCGCGCGGATGCCTACACTCAGGAAACACTCACTGTCGCAGCGCTCCGCCGCGCGCAACACCACGAAACCAGCCTCGCACCGGGACAAACCGTCCGGTACGTCGTCGTCAACGACGACGGACGCGGCATTGACCGGGTTTGTCTCCCATTCGAAGACATCGAGTCATACGATGTTGGTTGGTACGAGGACGCTGCTGTCCGCGCCGCTGAGAGTATTGTCTCCTGCGTCGGCTGGGAAAAAGACGATATTACGAACTACCTCGCAGACTCCACTGACACGACGCTTGAGAGTTACCTTGGAGGCGATTAGCTAGTGCCTGCCTTCGAATGAACCATTTCACTCTGTAAGCTCTGTTCTCTCGGGAACGGGGATATACAGGTTATAATCGAAATAATGACTATCTCGATAATGGCTATTCAAAACTGAGCCGAAGAGTTAGCAGTACTCAATAACAGTGTTGAGGCATGCGATCACGAGCCTAGTTCTCTGAACCGATGAGATAGATACTGAGTGGCTGTTTCTTTGTCGATAAACTCCTCAACAGTCATATCAAGAACACACTCAATCACGACCTTCTTTCGCATCGTTCGGTTTTGCCCTACTTCGTGTCCATCACTCGACTGCCGGGAAGAAACACTATGTTCAGTGCCTTGGTCGACAAGGTCTGACATCGAGAATCCCTCATCAACTCCTACTTCAGAGAGTCGAACGATTTCATGTTCTCCGATAGGGAGATAATGAGGGTCGGAGTGGGTTCGAAAGTATTCCTCGGAGCACATTGGAAGCCAGCGCTCACACGAAAGACAATGTCCTCGGTATTTATTTCCGGCACGGGGCTGCTGTTCTATCTCTTTGTCGAGAACCGGGACCACCTGGTTCTCCTGACAGTATTTACATTCTTCCATGGACTGTGCCAGTAGCGAGGAGCGACTCTATGAAGAAGTAGACCAACAACACAAACTGCGGATCACTCCTAATCTAAGCACCCCAGATCTTCCAACGCATACCGTTTGACCTCCCCCTGTATCTCACCCTCAACTAGAGGGTGAAGTAGATATATAAAAATACGCACACTACACTCACTAAGCCCCCCACTGGGGCGCTTGGCCAGTGCTGCCCGTCCCGCAGCAAGCGGACAAAGGTCCCAGGGGGTAAACCCCCTCTCACCTCTATAACAACACACACTTTCGGACGATATCGGGGGGTACAACAACACCGCCAAACCCAATTTATACGCTTAGATTGCTTGGCGGTGTCTCTAATACTCTTAGAAACAGCGCCATGATTTTGGCGTGTTTTCGAGAGATCCCGAAAATAGCCGTTTTACTTTAAGAAAAATGAAAAGCTCCGTTAGAATCGGGGGACTATCGAGAGTTGAGTCGAACGATACAGCCCTAATAATATGTTAGACACTCACATATAATAATGGACATGATCGCTACTTACTTTTGACTTTAAGAAAAGTGAAAAGCTCTGTTAAAATCGCATACCGTGTTCAGATATTGGATTTAAGAAAAATGAAAAGCTCCGTTAGAATCGCACATCGTGTTCGTCTTGTATCTCTCTCCAATAACATATGTAATAATATATTTCACCCACCCTAACAGATGTGTCGTCCTCTTGACTATATCTTCAGATATTGACTTTAAGAAAAGTGAAAAGCTCCATTAGAATCGCATACCGTGTTCAGATATTGACTTTAAGAAAAATGAAAGGGTGAGTTAGAACCGCTATATGATTTCTATTTAAGAAATGTGCAAAGGTTAGTTAGTATTTCGCACTAAAAATTGACATTCCAATTTGGTTTTCAACTAACTATTCTCCTATCTACTGTTGAATTACATCTCACAGAGCAATGCATGTATTCTTACAATTGCTGGTAGCTGCTGATGAGTTTGCCTCGAATGGGACGTGTGTAGAATGACGGTACAAACCATAGATTACCGTCCGGTGCGTTCAGAATGAGGTCCACCTTCCTACCGAACACGTCACCAGCAATGTGGTGAAGTCGTACGACTCAAACTCTCAGAATCCCGACCTGATGCACAAGCTATACACGTCATAATAGTCTACTCAGCGGTATCGTATGACAGCACTTCGGAAGCATCTATCGAGTCTCACGGATCCCGACGCTGATGCGGCTGCGCAGACGCGTGATACGCTTCTTTCCGAGGTCGATATTCCGACGGGATGGGACGTCAGTGAGACAGACGTCGAAATAGCACAAGACGGGACGCAAGACTGGTTCCTGGTGGCGTTCGAACATCAGTCGGATCCGGACACGAGAGCGTCCGTCTTTCTCCTCGAAGGGTCTCACATGCTCCAACTCTACATCGAATCCGCAGATACTGATGAGTGGACTGACCCCACACAGACTCCCGAAGAGATCACAGCAATCCTCCGTCATCACGCATAGAGCTGTTTATTTGTCGGACAGCGAAAGAGCTCAACCTTGTTGGGCAGTTCGTTAATCACGATAGACGACAATAGTGCTGTGTGAGATCAATTACAAAAACGATACTCGTTGGTGGTGGTGTGGTACTTGCCGGCTGGGTTGGATGGGGACTCTACTCGACTAAGAAGGCAGAGTCAGTCCCGTACGAACAGCTACGAAGCATTAACGGCGCAGACATTCGGCGTTATCCGCAGACAGTTCTTGTTGAAACGGCAGCGCCGACGCAACGGATTGCGTTTCAACGCCTCTTCGAGTACATCTCCGGAGCCAACCACGGGGATGAGTCGATCTCGATGACGGCCCCTGTCGAAACCCAATCTGGGGACTCAATTGCGATGACGGCTCCTGTTCGATCAGAGGCAACCGAGACCGACGCTGAGACGATTCGGATGGCGTTCTATCTGCCATCCGAGTACACGCCTGAAACGGCACCGGAACCGACGGACCCAGCTGTTACACTCGTCACTGAACCACAGAAGACGGTCGCTGTGGACCAGTTTTCGTGGTATGCGCCGGAGTGGCGGGTCGAACGGCGGACGGAGAAGCTGCTTGCTACGCTTGAAGATGAAGCTATCGAGCCGGACGGCGATCCCTATCTTCTCCGGTATAATGACCCGTGGACACCACCATTCATGCGACGAAATGAAGTGGCGGTAGAAGTCGTCGAGGGGGAGTGACGGTGGGTGACGTGAGAACGCTCCTCTGAACTGTACATCGAGGCGTGGGAGAAAGAGTGCGCACAGAGATGGATTACTGTGCCACCTCGTCAATGGCCCTGACGAGTTCCTCGGGACGTTGTGATCCAACGAGCACTACCCGCCCGGTTGTTCGTTCGATCCGAATTCCCCGGTCACCACTAACGTTGTATGCGAGCTTCCCGGGAGTCCATCGGATCCCCCAGCCACCGAACTCCTGAAGAGGGCTGTACTGTGTGGATTCGTATCGTTCAACCTCTGACCACGGAATTCGACGGACTGATCGGTGAAGAGGCCACATTTTGAGATAGATCCCGTCGGCTCTCACTTCGGTCTCAAGACGAAGGCTGTAGAGAAGCATAGCGACTGCGCCGACAACGACGAGCCCTCCCCACGAGATGGGCCCGAATGCGATCATGAGCAGAGAGACACCTCCGAGAAGTACCCAGATCCACGGCTGACGAAACCGTTGTACTTCACGAAAATGTGGCTCTCCCTCCATGAGTGAGTTGGTCAAAATCGTCGCTACTCGCTATTAGATTCTCCGGACACCGGATTAGGACCTGTGTGGTAACGGCAACACCAGAAACGAGAGAGACGGTCAATCGAGCACCGCGCCGACGTGAGGAGTCCATTCTGCTGGCACCGACTCTTAAGCTACGTCAGATTGAAGAGCGGCGTATGCTACGGCAGTTCCTCGGTGTACTCGGCGTTCTCACGACGCTCGCCCCGGACCGGATCGTGGACGTATTCGAGACGGTTGCGGTCGAGAACCCTGAGGAAATCACTGTCCATTCGTGGTTTGGTCCCCTGATTCGGGCGGAAGGAGTCGTTATCACACTCGCCGCGCTCCGTGGCGGCCGCCTCTACGCGTGGCTGATGAATGTCACCGGAATCTTTGGTGCCGTCTTGCTTTTCATCCCGCGACTGTACGAGCACATCGCGGGGCCGCTCGTGTACGAAGACCCTGAGTCAGTGAAGTGGAACGAACACCTCACCGACGGTGTCCGCGTGATCGGCGCTGTGTATGTGCTCCTCGCGCTCTTGGACCGTCGGCGTCGAAACAGGACATGACCGACGATCTCTCTGACCGCACGATCCTTCTCACAGGCGGAACGAGCGGATTCGGACGGGTGGCAGCGGTTGACCTCGCAAACCGAGGTGCGACCGTCGTAGTCGTCGGCCGCGACGAGTCGAAGGGGGCAACTCTCGTAGAACGGTCCACAGACTTTGCCGGAACAATCGCGTTCCATCAGGCCGATCTCGCGTCTCAATCCACCGTTCGGTCCCTCGCAGCAACCGTGAAACGCGAGTACGACCGGATCGACGTCCTCGCTCACAACGCCGGACTCTCGGCCGGGTCGCGGCGTGAGAGTCCGGATGGAATCGAACTCACGCTCGCGGTGAACCACTTGGCCCCCTACCTCCTGACATACGAATTGCTCGACCATCTCCGCGACGCACCCGATCCCCGTGTTGTCATTACCGCCTCAGACATCCATCGGCGAGCGACACTCGATTTCGACGACCTCCAACTGACGGACGAGTACGACTCACTCGACGCGTACGCCCGCTCGAAGCTGGCGAACATTGCGTTCACGGTCGAACTTGATGCTCGGCTCCCGGACGACGCCGCAGTCACAGTCAACTGTGTTCATCCGGGGTTCATTCCGTCGACGGACCTGTTCCGCGAGGTGTCGCTCCGAACGCGGGTGCTGGTTCGGATCGCCGGGCTGATTCCGGGTGTCGCCACCTCAAAACAGGCGGCCGCCGAACGCCTCCAAATGCTTCTCGTGGACCCTCGGTATGGTTCTGTAAGTGGCCAATACGTTGGCAGCGATGGTCCCGAAGACCCCGCCCCCGAGGCAACGAACCAAGCGGTTCGACGACGACTCTGGCGAATAAGTGCCGAACTGGTCGGCATTACACTCGACTGGCCGGCGTCGACTATGGACTAGCAACTGGTAGCATGCTCACTCCCTGCCTCTGACGTATCTGTACTTCTCAGAGGAGCCTTGCTCGCGGGACTGCCTAGGCGCACGCAGAGTTGTTCTCTCAGGGACAACTAATGAGATTCAGCTTCATCCGTCTCAGCCCGTCCGTGTCGTCTATCGATCTCATCGAGCATGTCGAGTGTTTTGCGGATCGATGCTCGAACCGCGTCGCTTCGATTGACGAATTTTCCCTCGTCACCGACGTGTTCGTCAAGGTCATCAAGCAGTTCCTGGGGAATCTCGACGCTGACCTTCGGCATACACTCGTATTCGCAGAGGAATATCTTCATAGTGTCGCACAGCACACCAGACTAGCCAACTGATTCCGATACAACCGATCTACTGTGAACGACAGGGTATATTTGAACTGACGGAGTACGAGATCAGCCAATAGATCTGCGTACTCGGTCGATTCTTGTGGTATGGTCTTCAGAGAGAATTCAAGCGAAGAGTGGAACACACATTTTTAATCGCTACTACACACGATACTCAGGTACACCTTATGCCCGAAAGTGAAACTGAGGACCTCGATTACTATCCTTCAGGGTGGAGCGAGGAGATTCACGATAAATACTACATCGAGTGGATTCTCAAGGACGATCAGACAATTTTCGTCCGCCTTGACGGGACGATGGGCGACGGGCAGTATTCCGTAACTCCAATCACCGGAGTGAACGCAGATGGTGAGGAATTCGTCACAAAACCAATGTCCGGGCTGTCACGAACCGACGCGTTCGACGTCGCAGCGACACTCATCTATGCCATGAACGGGGTTGCGGGGCGGCTCAACGGCGAGGACGAATTTACAGGCGATACCGACGAATCCTAACCTCGACAGATCGAATTACTCTCTCCCACGTCGTTTGGACAGACATGTCACGAAAACTCCGGTCGCTCAGCATACGTGATTGGGTCGTGTGACCCGGTATGGCGGAACGCCTCAACTCGGAACGCATACGCATCACCCGTACGTATGCCTACAGCGGCCTCATGAACTTTGAGCAGAAGCGACGATGGTCACCGGTAGGTTTCGACGCTGACACCGGGAATAGTGGCAAAGTGGCTGTCGCCAGCAAGGACAGACTCGTCGCGCTTTGAACTGATCTACTCGCCTTTACGATCTTTTTCCTTGTCGTATCGGTAGCGCTCCAAGGATCTCACGAGTATTGATCGGGACGGTTTCGAGGTGTCACCGGGAGTTATGATTCATCGTTCGCGTATTGGTAGGTGGGACGGACACCCTTGAGAAGTTCCTCGACGATTTCCCAGAGGATCAGAGAGGGAGTTTCGTGTTCGAATGTGATCCCCCATCGGTCCTCAGTTGTGGCGGTTGAGTACTGAAAATGCGCCTGCCCGAGATCGGGATGGTCCTCGTCTTGGTGCCAGCCGGCGTGAAAGCCCGTGTTCGAGTCAGTATAGTTGATGCGGAACCAATCGTCTGGGTCCTGTCGATACCACTTGACAGTCAGTTCCGGCGACTCAGGGCCTGTCGGGGGATCAAGACGAGTCGGATCAAACATCGCTCGCAGCTGCGTGGCCTCGATATCATCCGGAACGAACTCGACCGTCGAAATCTGTGGTACACGATCGAAGACATCCCGTTTTAGCTGAGCATAGAGGTTCGCGTTCGGATCACCACCGGGATGCGGGACAGACATCCGTTAGCTGTTGGCCTCGGCAGGCTCTGTCGTCGGGGCGAGGAAGTCCCATTCGCGGATAGCGAAGCCGACGATCCGGATACGTCGCTGAAGGTGCTCCCACTCACGGGCGATCTCGCGGCGACGGTCTTCCTCGTCAGCGTCAAGAGACTCGTCAGCGAGCGTTCCGCGAAGCTGGTTCGGTGACTTAACGCCGAATTCGTCCTCCCAGTCACGGATCTGCGTCTTCATCTCGGCAAGACGGTCCGTGAGCTCCTCGACAGTATGTCCGCTATCTCGAAGCCGCATCGCCTCCTGCATCGCTTGGCGGCGATAATCAGGGTAGTACGTCGTGTGAGTACCGCTTTCATCACGATGGAGAATACCATCGTCGACGAGGCGTTCAAGCACGCGTTTGGTTGGCTCGTGTGACCAGTCCGCTTCGGAAGCGACCCAGTTGGCCGTCCGCGGCTCCGACAGCTGTCTGGCGGTCATCCGCACACGATCTTCACCCGTCGTTTGGCGTTCCATCAGACCCTTCGGATTCGATTCGTCTCCGGTCATACCACACCGTTCGGACTGTATCTTAATATAGGTTGAGACTATTTGTTCTATATCGAACCAGCTCGTGGGATGCGAGAATTCCACGACGACGACATCCCGACGCTGCCACTGAGTAGGAACTTTGAGGGCGATAAGCGGAGAGTGGAGAGTTATGAGTCCGACCGTCCAAGAACTTCAAAACGCGATTCGAGCGGCGACGGGCCGCTTCGAACGGGAAATCAAGGCGTCGTTCACGAAGGAGGAGCTACAAGCTATTTGTGAGGCACTCGGAGTCGATGGCAACGAGGCGGGGCAATCTTCAACACCGCAGATGCGCCGACTCATCCGGGCGCACATCGGCATCGCAGAGTCGCCCGAGGCGGCCGACGACTCCACCTTCCGGAAGGCCGATCTCCAAGCGATCGCTAACGGAGTCGGGGCATCGTTCGAGTCGTAGTCATCAATCGCCCAATCAAGCTGGCTACTGTAGTTCCCGACTCGACTCCTCGAATGAGGTTGCCTTTTTTGGCCGACTCGCGCCCTGTATCTTGTACCGTTATCAGAACATCTTCCTAAATTGGTAGAAATATCAACGGCCAATTCGCACTCATCAGCGACTAGCAGTTCGGACAATGGTCTGTCTGAAGAATACTGAGGTATCCCAAACGCGGCAGTCTATCCTGAAATCTGAAAGCGCTCTATCTCATCTGATCCACAGTTGGGACACTCATCTGCGCCCGACGCAAGATTCTCACCGCACTGGCGGCACTCCACGACTACCTCTGTCCCGTCACCAGGCAGTAGCCGAGTAAGTACTGTGCGGACACTCATGGGTTCCAACGTTTTGGTGGCTGTGAGTTAATGCTACTGGTGATCTGTGTTCTCCGGAAATTCTGTGCGTTCGACCCGCAAAGCCGCCAAAGGCTTAGGTTCTCTCCCGAGTGAAATTCATTTGGAAGGAATACTGTCACACGCTCCTTCCCCCCTTTCCATGAACGCTGACGAATCCTCCCTCGGTCGGTGCCCGGAATGTGGTGCGGAGATCTCGGAAGCGTGGATTCTTGTTGAGTACGAGAAAAACGACGGCACCGAGGGCGTGTGGACCGAGTGTCCGACGTGTGAGGACGTTGTATCCCCGGAGTAGTCGCAGACAGCAGAATAAAGTGCTCTTCATCGCGTCTACAGTGTACGGTATTCAAATGAAGATTTCAGAGGAACTTCAGTGTCTGTTCTCGGGGAAGGTCGAAGAGCGCGATGGGTCATATGTGGTTGAGGTACCGGAGCAAGAACTCCTCCTTGGTGAGCTACAGGCGGACGAGGCGTACCGTGTGGCTGTTCTGCCGGCACCCGCAAGCAACGAGGCGACCAACACTGACGCTACCCCAGAGCCGGAGCAAGCAACACAAACGCCACCTGTCGAGGAGGGCGAACAACGTACTGTCGAAATCGAAGACATTGGTGACCAAGGCGATGGTATCACCCGTGTTGAGCGCGGGTTCGTCGTTATTGTTCCCGACACGAAACAGACCGAGCGTGTTACTATCGAGATTACCGATGTACGCGAGAATGTCGCCTTCGCAGAAGTTGTCGAGCGCGTCAGTTACTACGAGTAGTCTGAAGCGGCTTTGTTGAAACCCTATTCTTCTGATGAATTCTCGCCTGAAACAGCCGATCGGTGAGAGTTGCTTACACCGCAGTCAGTTGGTCTCGTTTTGTGTAGACAATGAGGGCGATGTAACCACCAAAAACTGTGTGTGCGGCATACAGCGTATTTCTCTCAATCATGCCGGAATACCGTGTGACTGCTAAGACAAAGAATACGCCATATAGGAGACAAGGGAGCGTAATGTATACTGTAATAGCCTTCTTCGGGGTCATGTTGCTTCGTTTTCAACAACAGTATTAAAACCGTCAGATACGGGTGATTTCCACTTCGTCTGTACTGACCACATCCGGTCAGAATATATCATTTCCTGTGTATTTCAGCAGAGTCGCCACAGATGGTCATGTCGTGTTGTATCTGAAGGAGAAGGTTCAACAGGGACAAATAAACAGCTGCCGAAGGAATGTGTAGATAGATGGGAACGAGTAGTCAGACGGGGGGTAGCGAAACAATACCCGGAATGCTCAGAGAGTCCCGCGATTTCGTGTTGGCGTGTATTCTGAACTCTGCACTCATTCTTGGAGTGGTCGTATTTGAGTGGAGTCTTCTTGAAATCGCTGTCATCTATCTCATCGAGATAGCGATCATCAACCTCCTGTTCTTTTCTGTCGCGTTGTTCACGCCACAGTCCGTGGATGATCTCGATGGGGATTCTTGGGATGAAGAACCCACTTCAATTCAGCCGATTGGTCTAATACCGCCGGTATACCGACGGAATATCAACTACGTTTTGCGAAAGGCGGTTATCCCAGCTTTCATTCTTACAGTAATCATGACTCCTTTCCTTTCCGGTTATGATTTGGATTCAGGACTTCCCCTTTTGGATTCAGGACTTCCCCTCTCAGTTAGGTTCACAATTGCTGGCATTGTTTTCTTTCAGCTATCGCGCGTCTGGCGCTATTTTATCGTCAACCGGTCATATCAAGATAAATCGCCGGCAGACGCGATGGCCTTCGCGTTTGCTCCCGTCTTTGAGTTGTTTCTGATGTTGGTCTTTGTGGTTGTTCCCGTCAGCTTTGTGATTATCGGGACGGGTACCGATCTAGATTCACGGGCCGTGTGGTTGCTCTATTTAGTTCCGATGGGGGCGATCAGGGCGTGGATAGGAAGTTTAGACCCTCAGACAGACGATTTTAGTGTCAAATAGGATTAACACATGTATAAATCTCTGAGGATTTCAACAGAGCCACACAAGAGAATAGAATTCGCTCAACAGGCAGACAAGATATGAATGAAGATTTATTTGTTCGTGTAGTCGGCGGTATTGGGACGATAGCGATTCTACTCGTTGCGGTTACAGTAGGTGCTTTGTTGGGGAATAATCCCGATGAGATGTTTGCTTGGTCAATGATCAGTACAGTCACACTCTCAATAGGTGCGGTTATAATCATTTATCGTTTCGAAGACAAAATAGATTCAATGTAATGAGCGATCGAGAGCATGTACTGGGCGATTTGTGTATCACCCGTACTGACCGCGACTGGGACAAAAAAATCACTTTCTGAGGATTTCAACAGAGCCGACTGTTGGGAAGACAATCATAGCAAACCGAACTTACTACTGTGTCTCAAACCATCGGAAACCCATGCCCTCTCGACGGTGGTCGCTTCCCATTCAGATGACCGTTACAATTGTTGGTATGGTGGCTGTCACGATCGCGTTTCTCTGTGGGATTTGGGCTGTCCTCTACGGTGTTCTGTCATTTCTTGACGTCTCTACAGCATCTTCGTTCGCGGGAGGACTCACGGCGTTGATCGTGGTGACGATCGGCTACCTCGAATACAAACAGGTCGACACGATCGAACGGCTCGCTGACGCCGACCGCATCGACGAGGAGGCCGAGCCCGAGCTGTACGAGTTGGTGACCCGCGTCGCAGCACAACTCGACGTCCCCGTTCCGACGATCGCCCTTTCGGATCGACAGACTCCTGAAGCATTGGCTGTCGGATTCCGTCCGGAAAACGTCCATCTCGTCCTCTCCCGCGGGACGCTCGACACGATCGACGGACGTGCCGAACTTGAAGCGGTCGTCGCTCACGAACTCGCGCACGTGAAAAATCGGGATGCGATGGTGATGACGGCCGTGTCACTCCCCGTGATCCTCGCTCGCGGACTCGGGACGCGACTTGCGGACATCGAAAATCCGGGTGGAGCTGCGATCCTCATCGTTCCACTTGGGTTCGTCTCGACGCTCATCTGGGGAACGGGGAAAGCGATGACTGCCCGACTCTCCCGAGCGCGAGAACAAGCCGCAGATCGAGCCGCCGTTGCGGTGACTGGCTCACCTGCGGTGCTTGCGACTGCGCTCACGAAACTCGACCGGAGCATTTCAGATACGCCGAATCGGGACTTACGCGAGGTGTCGGGGATTTCATCGCTCTCGATCCTCTCGCTCGAACCGGAAGAGTTGGAGAAAGTGATGCTCGGTCCGGACGGGAACAGAGAGCCGTCGTACTGGTGGCTTCGAAAACGCCTGTATCGGTTCGAACGCTGGCTGTTCCGGACGCATCCGCCGACAGATGACCGAATCGAACAGCTCGCAGAATACGAGCGACAACAGGACCGACGTTCACCGTCTTAGCGACAGCAGTGACCGTCTGATCCTGGTTTAATGTGGATTTCACAGTCAGCCCACGTCAAGCCGGTTAAACATTATCGCTTTGTTGAAATCCTTGGTCACTGATAATTCGTCGAGGCCGTGCTACATACAGAGCGCGAATTTAGCACTCTAGGATTACTGAATGCAAAATTAGTATTTATGGCTCTGTTGAAATCCTCAGCATCTGATAGTTTTTCACCCCAATCGCTCAGTACAGGGGACTCACAGACCAGAGTCCGTCTATACCTCTCCCACTTCTGTTAGGAACACCTTGCGAGATATAGAGCGCGTATCGCACACAGAATATCTGTCGATTCAATCAGATCGGTTTCGGACGGCTGTCTTTATTGGTGCCGTCTGTGTACTAATTCTTGTATGCCTGAAGAAGTCCTGTTCAAATCAGAGAGCGACCAGAGTCGAGAAGAGATTGCATCGTACCTTCGAAAAGTCGCGGATAATCTCGACAGCGGAGATGGTATCACCCTGAAAGCAGGCTCCGAGTCTGTAACGCTGAATCCCCCTGCCCGACCCACCTTTGAAGTCAAAGCTGAACGCGAAGGCCCGGCTGGCAACATGACTGAACGAAGTGTCGAGTTCGAACTCGAATGGGACGAGAACGGCGGTCAAAAGGGTAGCGGAAGTGGTCAGTTAGAAATCGAGTAGTTAGTCCCGACGCACGCCGAGCAATTGATTCAGGAGGACTTACCTGAAACAAACAAAGCCGGTGTGCTGAACCCGCCTTCTACATTTCGCACACCAGTACTGACAGAGACTAGGCAGATGTTGGGGGGGCCTGCTGCATGTACAGCGCATATTTCGGACAGAATTAGCTCTACCTATACTCAGGAGGGATCGGTCAACACAGATGTCATACCAAACGCATCGGTGCCCTCTATTTTCAGCAGTCGAACGTGTGGTTCTTCATACCATTAACAATCCATAGCTGAAAAATAGAGGTGACGGTCACAAACGCGTCCGTTCGGCGTGCCACAGAGGCAACTCATATAGTGGGGGCCAGACTGCAAATGAGTATGAATACCGACCGATCCGCTACGGACACCGCGGACGGAGACTCTGAGGTCGAGATCGATGGGATCGATCCCTCCGATCCTGAACCCGACGTTCCGGAGGGAAATGCAATTGAGGACCGGCTGGGGCGGCTGTTCCGTAGCGGGCGGACGAACGCGGTGGTCGCGTGGGCGATGGTGACTGTCCTGGTGGGAGTGTTCGTCGAGAGCCTGCTCGAATTCGACATCCTCCCGATGGCTCTCGTCACCGGAATGATCGCCGTCGTGGTCGTGCCGGCGGTCGCGGCGCGGAATCCGCGGGTAATGCCTCCGTGGGAGGTGCTCGGTCTCGCGCTGTTACCGGTGCTGGTGCGTGCCCTCCTCGGGGGAGAACTCGGGACGTTTGCGACGTACCTTGCGATCGCCGCGTTCGCGCTGATCATCACCGTCGAACTCCAAATGTTCACCACGCTGCGCGTGACACACTGGTTCGCGGTCGTGTTCGTCATGATGACGACGCTGGCGACGGCGGCTGTGTGGGCGGTGCTCCGGTGGAACGCCGATCGGCTGCTCGGTACCAACTTCCTGACGACCAACGAGGCGCTGATGATCGAGTGGATCTATGTGACGCTCGCCGGGCTCACCGCCGGGATTCTCTTCGACGCATACTTCCGGCGACGCGGAGCGCGGCTCCGCCGCACGATAGGGTGGGTGGTGCGCCGATGAGCGTTCGGGGTGTCCTCCGCGCTCGCCCGTCGTTGCGGACACAGCGGCGGCTCACGAGGGTGATGCAGGTTCTCTTGGTCGCTATCGTCGGATACGGCGTGGCGTTCGGCCAGCCGAAGGCGATCACCAACGGCGGGCTCGGCTTGTTCGTCACGTTCATTCCGGCGCTGCTTGAGCGCAATTACAATATTCCACTCGACCCGTGGCTCGGCGTGTGGATCACGTCGGCGGTGTTCCTCCACACGCTGGGATCGGCGTGGTTCTACGCGCAGGTCCCGTGGTGGGACCACCTCACGCACGCGCTGTCGGCGTCGCTAATCGCCGGCGCAGGGTACACGACACTGCGAGCGATCGACCTCCACAGCGACCAAGTCCGGATCCCAGCGCGCTTCGCGTTCGTGTTCATCTTCGTGGTCGTGCTCGCGTTCGGCGTCGTCTGGGAGCTGTTCGAGTTCGGTCTCGACATCGTCGCCGACGAGACGGGGATCTCCATGCCGCTCGCCCAGCACGGACTCGATGACACGGTGCTCGACCTGATGTACAACTCCGTCGGGGCGCTGATCGTGGCGACGTTCGGACAGGCACACCTCACCGGAGTCGCAGAGCGGATCCGAGCAGGGCTGTATGGGACGTTAGACAAGGAGTCTTAAAATTCTAACAGAGTCTACACAGGCGGGGCAAGCCGAGTGCCTCAGGGTTTAACGCCGAGGCAGTTCATTCTAACCGCGGTCGAGAAAAGTCTGATTGCGCTCGAAGGGTGGGAGGATTTCTGCCGGTTATCCTCCGACCGAGCGCTTTTGAGCCGGCGCTTAATCAGTGGGTGAGACACGCGCAGTCGGTTTCATGCTGGCAAATTGGGAGTACCGCCAAATCATGGTGAATAGAGAGCACATATATTCGACCAAGATCCGTTTCAGAATGAAAGACTCACTCGACACGTGGTAGTTGTTGCGGGTCACAAGGAAGAGCATAAATCGAGAGGAAGACAGTACGATGTGATGGCTCGTACCGAATCGTCTCGGATTGACCGAGACGCGGATATTGATGATGTACTGACCGAATTGGACGAACTCGAGGATATCGTTGATCGGGATGAGGAGTTACAACAGGTTCGTGAGACGATGCAGACTGCTCGACAGGTCCGTCGCCGAGGAATCATCGGTCGATTCCAATCCCAATTCGGCCCCCGCGATGCTGGCGAAGCGCTGGTGGGAAGTTTCGTGTTCGGGATGCCGATGATAGTTGAAGATGGCGCGCTTGAGATCGGTCGGTTCATCGCTAAACGTCCGCCGGTTCTTCTCCTCACGCTCCTGTTTGGAGGGACCCTTGTTTTCGGGATATTACATGCTGGTGAGTTCGAACAGGTCGTTGAGGACCGACTTTTCGGAGTTGTTCCATTGCGACCGGTGGCTATCATGTGTATCGCAGGTGGGTTGGCTATTGTGTTGATGACTGGTTGGGGCCGAGTTGCATGGAGCGAACCACTAATTGCGGGCGGACAGACGGTGTTGATTGGTGTCGTCATGAGTGTCGGGGCTTCCATCGGTGATATCCTCCCCGAAAACTAGGTGATTCAAGTAACGAGTTGTGGTCTCCATGAACTACCGACTGACAGAGATGGATGAGACTCAGCCCACACCCACTCTATGAGTATGGCCGTGCTGCATAGACCGTCTGTATCTCGCACGGCTATCGCAACTTGGCACTGAGATGGTAACATTCTCGGTAGTCAATACGCAGTTCTCATCGACCGGCTGTTTCAGGTGAGAATATATCTGAAGAATAGGATTTCAACAGAGCCACTGATCATTAACTGGCCGTTATCCGGGCCGTCGAGAAGTTGCTGTCAGTGACGCTCATAACTAGCCGAAATGTTACTAGTCGAGTCACTATGGCGCATCGCTACTTGCGGAGAAATAGTCTGTAATGGCGTCCTACAAGCGTGCTATCCGCGTTCTGTAACAGACAAATATAATGCGTAATTTCCCGTTTTCTCACCAGTCTCCCGGTCCTCAGTCTCCTTCAGGTTAATCTCAACCCGACGACTGTAGTCCTCCATATCGACAACCCAGCGGAATAGCCCTGCGATGGTTTCAATGAATTGGGGATCACCGGTAATTCGAATATTCGAGATATCTGTCGGGTATGTGCTCCCCTCAAAGTCGCTCGGCTTTTCCATCATCGCTCGCTTCATCTCGGCCCCCGACGGTCGATCTCGATTCTTCAGCCAATCCATCGCTTCCGATTTCGGTATACTTCCTGATTTTGTCGTTGGAAGCGACTCTAGTTTCGTTTTTGTGGACTCCCCACCGTCGGCAACACCAAGGTTCTCCTCAGCCTCATCTTCGAACGATTCTGACTTCCCACCCTGTATTTCGTACTCTGCGCCGCAATTTTCACACTGACCACTCCCATTCTGTGGGGTTATCATACTCCCACAGTCGTCACAAAAGTACATAGAACAGGTACATATTCCGAATCTGATAAAGTTGTCTGAGGAATACGAGACCACAAAAACACATGATGGGGAGACTCATGTTCCAACTAATCTCCCAGTTAGTATCAGAAGCGTTTGATGTCGTTGTAACGCTCATCCATGCTCTGAACGGAATTGCGAGATAATTCAACACAAAAAGGAACTTACCGGTGCCGTCAGCGACGAATCCTGAGCGCAGCAGGTCGGGTCAATACATCCTACTTCGTTTGAACAAGCGCATCACGAAAACTCCGGCCGCTCAGCATACGCAATCGGGTCACGTGACCCGGCATTCCGGAACGCCTCTGGGCGGAATACACACGCATCACACGTCCCACACGCCGGCTCCTCATCGCGGTAACAAGACCACGTCATTCGTACGATACACCGAGTTACGGTGAAACAGAATTAATTCAGTATACCACAGATATATATCGCTTCGAACCGACATCTGTACTAACGAGGCGACACGAATGGAGGTTACTGACATCCCTGAGGAAGCGTACGACGGTGCAGAATCGCCGCCGGACCTCACTGAATTTGAGTCACCTGAGACGCTTCTCAAAGACGGACCGATCCGCGAACGGCTCCTTGATGTCATCACCGGGCTTCGAACCCCCACAAAGGTTTCCGAGATCGCTGACCTCGCTGACTGCGGGACTGAGACTGCCCGAGACTATCTCGCATGGTTCAACGAGATGGGCATGGTCCATCGTCACGACGCGCGGCCCGTCCGGTACGAGCGCAACGACGCGTACTTTCAGTGGCGACGCATCGATCGTATCCGCGACGAATACTCCGAGCAGGAAATCGTTGACCTCCTTACAGACACACTTGACGAGATCGAAGCGTACAGAACACAGTTCGACGCAGACGATCCGAACGACGTCTCTCTCGTCGACGCCAGTCAAGACATAGCAACTGAAGACGCGTGGGAGGCGCTCTCTGAGTGGGAGACACTCGAACAGCGAGCAGCGCTCCTCGACGCGGCGCGACGTGACCACCTGGCCTCCGGTAGCACTCCCAGTCACATCGATGCCTGAGCAGCCGGGCGATCCACCCAGTACCGGCCCAATCGATGCTGCAGTTCTCGACCGGATTGCTGCTCACCTCCTCCGAAGCGCCCGATTCGAGAGTGTCCATACACGGCCTTCGTATGCGCCAAACGCTATCGTTGCTGACTACGACCTCGGGTACTTCCCTAGTGGGGTCACGCGCGCGTCGCTTCGGATTCGATGGTTTGAGACCGACGACTTCAGCATCCACTACGCCGAGCAGTATCAGACGAACAATTCGTGGGAGTGTCGATGGGATCGCCACCCCAACGATCACAACACCCGCGAGCATTTTCACCCGCCCCCGGATGCATCAACACCAGGCGACGATGCTGAGTATCCACCCGAGTGGCGAGACGTGCTCGCCTCCGTACTCTCTCGTCTTGACGAACGGATCGAGGCATTCTGGGACGAGTAAAATCGACTCGTGAGTTACGAAAACTCCGGCCGCTCAGCATACGCAATCGGATCGCGTGACCCAGCGTTCCGGAACGCCTCAAGCCGGAACGCACACGCATCACACGTCCCACACGCTGGCTCCTCGTCGCGGTAACACGACCACGTCATCTCGTACGGCACCCCGAGTTCCAAGCCACGCTCGGCGATCTCCGTTTTCGACCACTCGACGAACGGCGCTTTCAGCTCAATCTCTGTCTCCGGTTTTGTCCCGACATCAATGACGTTCTGAAACGCATCGAAAAAGGCCGGCCGACAGTCCGGATACCCGGAGAAGTCCTCGGAGTGCGCGCCGATAAACACGGCCGACGACTCTGTCGCCTCCGCATACGACGTCGCCATCGACAACAGATTCGCGTTCCGGAAGGGGACGTACGACGTCGGAATCTCGTCACTCTCCAAATCCGCGTCAGCCACGTCCATCTCCTCATCCGTCAGACTCGATGCCCCAATCTGCGAGAGATGCCCCGTTTCGATGTGTAGGAAGTCAGCCGCATCAACCTCCTCAGCAAGCGCCTGTGCGCACTCGTACTCTTTGTCTTCGGTGCGCTGCCCGTACGACGTGTGGAGGAAGTACGGCTCGTACCCTTGCTCCATCGCTTCGTAGACCGCAGTCGCACTATCCATCCCGCCGGACACCAGAATGACCGCGCTTTTGTTGCTCATGATTGCTCAGTTGCGTCGAATCGATTGTCGCTCTGTTCACCACACCGCACTCGCGGCACCACACGATCTCGACCAGGCTGTTTCTGGGCGACGCTCATGTCCCCGGCGCGTCGTTCCATAGGTCAACGTGCAGTCGCGGCGTGTACCGGTAGCCGTACTCCATCGCTAACTCGGCGACCTCGCTTCGCGTCCCGTCGAGTTGCTCGCGCGTCATCCCCTCGGGCATCAACAACACGTCATCATCGGCGACGGTCGCCACCGTCGCTTCTCGTACCCGCTCAACCAGGTCCGTGATCTCTGGGAGATCCGACTCGTCGGTCACGACAAACTTGAGTTGGGTCTCGTACGCATCGACCATCTGGGACAACGCATCCATGTCAATCCGGTTCTGTTCGTGTTTCTCTTCCCACTCGCCCTCCCCCTTCGGGTCACGCTCCGGTGTCGGCGTGCTGCTCGTCAGCTTTGGGCTGATACTCGCCAGGTCGATTGGCACGTCCCGGTAGATCGTCCCATTCGTCTCTACCGTCGCGTGATACCCCTCTTCGTCGAGCCGTTCGAGGAGTTCGACGGACTCCTCGTGGATGAGTGGCTCGCCGCCCGTGAGTACGACGTGGTTCGCCTGCTCGTGGGAGCGGACTTCCTCCAAGATCGAGTCGACGTCGCGCCACGCTCCGGTCGGCTCCCACGACGTATGGTACGAATCACAGAACCAACACCGAAGGTTACACCCAGAGGTCCGCACGAAGACAGAGGGCACGCCTGCGAGCGTTCCCTCGCCCTGCAACGAGTAGAACACCTCGTTGATCGGAAGCCCCTCACCAGCCGCCTCAGCGTCCGTTGTGGGCTCCTCGACGTCACTTGCGACCGGCATCAGTAGGTCGCACAGAGCTCGCCGGTTTCGCTCACCGACACCGACACGTCCGAGACGGTGTCTGGGAACGCCTCAAGCATCCGTTGTTCGAGGAGGACGCTCATCACCTCTGCCGTTGGTGGGTGATCGAGGACGACGAGGGCGTCGCCGTCGCCGGCCTGCTCGAACGCGTCAACGAGCGGGTCGCCTTCCTCAACGAGGAACCGGTGGTCCCACGCGTCGATGACGTCCGTGACGTCGCCTTTGTCATAAGTTCGGAAGGTAGATTTCGTACAAACGGATAGCGGCTAAAATTGCTGGTGAAGTCCGATCTCAGATCTCAGTCGGGAGAAAACTCACCGAGTCATCAAGTCACTACACGAATCTGATAAAAACACGGGAAATAACGGGTGTGACCGAAACACGCGTCGCTACCGAAACTCAGGAAAACCCAGGAAAATCACGACTCGTCAGTCAGGCGGGTCAACCCCATCTTCACGGAACATCAAGATCAACGCTGACGCCAGGAAATCAGCCATCGACAGCAGCGGGTCTAATCGGTCATCGAACGTTAACCGGCCGTAATCATCGAACGCTTCAGATGCGAGTCGTTTCAACGAGTGATCCGTCAGCCGCCACAAATTATACAGCAAGCAGCTGAACACGAACGAGAAATACCGCATCCGGTAGTCCTTCGACGCGATCGACGGTAGCAGCGGCAGAAGAACCTTGTATTCAATTTCTATATCCCACCTACTCGAATACCTGTTACACAAACCCATTGCATCTTCCGGCAACACGTCTTCCCGATTCGTCACGAACACCGTGTACTCCACGTCGTCTAGTTCAGTGTACACCCAGTCATCCTTCTCTGCAGGGACGTACATGAAATTCACATCATGACTGTACCCGCCTTCGCCAACCGTATCGTCACTTTCAGCCTTAACGTACCGCGTTTCATTCTCGTCCAAATAGAGTGGTTTACGTTGCACCCGACTGACCAACGTCGAGTCTGATTCTACATCATCCAAATTTTGCTCCAATGCTTCCGAATTCTTCTTTTTCGGCAGAAGGTAATTCACGTCGTAGTACTGGTCAAGCACGTGTGTGACCTCACGGTTCTCGAACGCCCGGTCTGCCATCACGAGGTGAATATCCACGAGCTCAGTCGCCTGCTGCATAAGCCGATCAACCGTTTCAGCCCATGAGACCGACATGCCGTTGTCGAGTTCCCACTTTGAATTATGTCGAACCGGTTCAACAGCCAGGACTATCGGGTCGTTATGCCCGACGATCGTGAGCGTGGCGTACTCGTACCCGACCGGTTTGTCATTCCCGCCTTTGATCATCTCCGGGTAGTCATCCTTCGGAACACGAAGATTACCATTCTTGGTCCTTACTCTCGTGTCACCAGGTTCAACGTCTGCTTCACCCTTGTATGGGCTGACGCTAACGGGCACGCGAACCGTGTCGATTGCAGCAACTACCGGTTCACTGAACTCGTCCGCCTCTCGAATACGTCCAAGCATGTTCTCGACCGCATCCGAGAACTGTGGTTGAATCGTATCCGCGACTTTTCGCCATTCCGGCGTTGGTCGGCGTCTCCCATTGAAATCATCGAACGTGTACTGGTACGAAGCAGGTGTTCCGAGTTTCTTCACCGCACGGACGTGCGTATCGTTGTGGAGCGCTCTCGTGCGGAATTTGTTGAACGTACGGAACGCTGACCGTGTTCCCGCGCGGTCAGAGAGACTCATCAGGATCTGGTGTTCCCACACGGTCCGGTCTTCGTGCACGACGTTATGTGCTCTGCCAGTATCGAACGCGGGGCACACGTCGTTCAGCGCGGCTGAAATAATATCTGGGGCGTGTTCATCGACGTAATGGTGGAGAGGTGTTGACGTTTCCTCGATTTCGTCTGGTGACGGGGTTGGGTCTGGTGATCTCAGGTCTTTCTCGTAGTGACCTTGCTGTAGGGCTGCCTCTCGGATGTCTTTCGCAATGTTGTTGAGGAGTGTTTTGTATTGACTTGAAAATCGTCTTCGGATAGTGTATGAGAGGGTTTGCTGCGTTGGTGCTCGATTAAGTCCAAACTGTTGTTGGAGGTATTCCCAGTTTCTTACACGGGTTGTTACCTCCGTTTGGTCCATCCCGGTAACCCGTTTATACAGGTAGAGACGGACCATTGCTTCGAAGTTGAACGAGTCACTCATCGTGATATCGTACTCGTCTTGGAATTCGCTCATCGGCAAGTCGAGGTTCTTGATCACGCGAGACGTATTTTCGTGGATTTCATACAGCGAAGTCGCTTGAGCGACTACTCGTTCTCGAACGGTATTTTCGGGCTCGTCAGTCATTCAGCACCCCCGTCGAGCCGGTGAATCGTGGACGGGATTTGGAGTGGAAACCGAGGGGTGCTACCCAGGACTCAGTAGTTCCCCACCAGTAATAGCCGGTCAACTCAGTGTCTCCGTGGATTCCTCTCCACGGCGAGGTGAGCTGACATCGAGTAGTGGTGGTGAGGGACACGAGTTACTGGCGGGTGAGCGGTCGTGGGGGTTACCGGGGCCTCGATTCGAGTTTTGTATCCGGTGACTGGCTGATGGGTCCGTTCGGATTCATGGGTTGGATACGCGATGTAGTACAGTACGTACCATATTCGAGAGGGTGTCGTTTCCGAATCTGCACACAGAATAATACGTGATTTGGGGTTAAGAAACCCTATAGGCAGTATAATCAGTGTTTAAGAGATTTTCCAAATGTGCCGATCGCCGTGATCAGGTAGTATGTTTTGTACTTCTAGTACAGTTCGTACCGGAGTTTTATTTTGTAGTCCGACGCACACGTCAATACCGTGGATTTCAGCGATAGCGGGAATGGTGGAGGGCCAGCTCCACCTGACGAATTCAGTGATGAGGGACTCGATCAGATGATAGAGGTGCTCTCATCTGCCGGTGGGGCGTGGCTCATCGCACAATTGCATGACGAGCCGAAGCGTTTCCAAACACTCCGGCAAGACTTTCCAAAAAGCCCGTCCACGATCGATGAACGCCTCGAAGAGGGGAGGCAGGCAGGACTCGTGGACGAGCAACCAAAGTACGTTCAGAAAAAGAAGTACCACCGACTCACTGAGAAAGGAGAAGTAATCGGTGACGAGATTGAACGGACTGACCTATTGCGGATTCAAGAGGAGATCTGGCGTCTTGAGCAAGAACTCGACGAGGAACTTGACGCGTTCCGAGAATCCCTGGTAGAGAAGCAAGACGAACTCAACGAGGCATTCATTGACCGTGTCCGCGTATCTCAATCTAAGGGTAATGACGAATACGACCAATAGATGTCGGATCTCCGGCGGACCTCTGTAGAAATTGGAGACTCTGTCCGAATGCTATCCTTCAGACATATCATCGTCTGAAACAACTGGTCGTTAAAGAGTGCTTACCTATCGACAATACACTACTGAAGTGATCAAAAGCTACTGAACTTGTGTTGCCTACTCATCCTAACGTTCATGAACAGAAGATTTACTATCACTAGTTTGTAAAATGAAGCATGGTTGAATGGTCCAAACCAAATACGTCCCTCATACACCGTGTCACCGGTTGGAGCATAATTGTACTGAGTGTAGTATACTCAATGGTCATCATAGGGCAAGTGCTGATATCTATTGTACCAATTAGTCTGGTTGTTTTAGTGTATGTTTTGTGGGGGTTCCTGTAGGTTCAGATTCGCTAGTAACGTTTTGTGTCTGTTATACTGAAAACCTGTACTGACCACAACCGGATCAGAATCTATCACTTGCTGAGGTTTTAACAGAGCCGAATAATGAACAAACATTTATGGAATTCTAAAGTTGAATAATTGATATGATAGATCAAAAACGTCGTGAAATCCTTGGGGTTGCTGCTGTTGCTCTCACTTCCGGCTGTATTTCAAATGACGAACCGCAGGTGGAAATTCAGGAGATAGAGGTGGTAAATTTGCGGGATGAGAGTGTTGATGTAACAATAGTAGCAGAACGGGATGATGAAATTGTATATGAAGATACATTTGAATTTGACGCAATACAAGGTGGTTCAACCGATGGTGTAAACTTAAAAGAAAGTTGGATGGGTGGTGAGGGAGACCTAGTAGTTACTGTATCTGCTGATTCAATTGACGAACGCAGTCTATCTACAGTAAGTTTGTCACAAGATTACGAGGACACTGAGTGTCTATCTGTATTGTCTACGATCGATACTAACGGCGTGAAAATGTACTATTCCCGAGGGGAATGTTGACGATTCGGCTCTATTAAAATCCTATTCTTCAGGTGTTTCTCGTCTGAAACAACTGGTCGCTGAAGAGTGCGTACTGAGTAATATTTCAGTTTTTAAACCAACCAAACAGCCCGAGTGAAATAGCGAATAATCCCCATAGAACTGTGCGGAAATTGGGTTGTGCCAAAGCGATACCAAGAATACCTACTCCGGCAATAACGGAGAGAATCCCGGTGAGTTTTCGATACTGCTGTAGCGACATAGATGTGAGGAGTCTATTGTATTATTTAGAGCGTTTCGTCATAATTACTTGGCTTGTACTGAGCGGTTCGTGAGTCCACTGTAATGACCGGAACAAGGTTAGAGTGGATCATCTGCTGATGATTTCAACTGAACACTGGCATGGGGTTAGACGGCGCACTGCTACCGTTCACTTGGCTCTCCCAGCTCAGTACCGACAACTTGTTGCTCTGCTCTCGGAACAAAAAGCTCGGATAACTCGCCATTCGAAGCACAGTCTTCACAAAGTGGTGGTGATGAATTCTCACCGGCGTCAACCTGATCATGCGGGAACGTACCCCGGCACGTGCTGCATTCCCAGTCGTACACGCCGTGTTCGGTAGCTAACTCTGGGTACTCATCCGCAAGTGCTGGCGTGAGTTTCGCGTCCGGGTACGCATCGAAGTACTCGACCAGTTGTTGTTTCCGGTACGAAGTCACGGCAGGTAATAGCCCAGTGAACCCTTCATCCTGATATTTCCCGTCATGCTCTCCACAACGCCGTTTGAACGGGCACGTCCCGCACTCCCACTCGAACACCGGCTCTGCTGGTGGTAACTCTCCGTTCTCACGGAACTGGGTTTGCTGCGCCATCCACTCCACGACGCTCTCCCGCCAGAACCGGTCATCGAACGGGACATGGAAAGCCTGCACGTCGAGCATATCCCGACTCCCGTACACCAGCAACCCGTCCTGAATCGACCGGTCATACTCTGAATCCAACGCGTGCATGTACGCGTGTAGCTGCGCCTTATGATGTGGTTTCGGCCCGTCAAGATACTCTAACGACGACGTCGTCTTGATCTCCGTTACGAGTATGGGGTGGCCGTTACTGTCCACGATCGCCGGGTCTGTCACGCCTTTCACCCGGACTTCATCACCGCTCCTGGTCGGTACCTGCGTGTCAATCCACAGCGAATTCCGCACGTACGTCGAATCTGTCGTCACCGTGTCCTGCAGGAACGGCACGATGATCTCCTCTTCGAACTCGTTCCCAATCCAAAACAGGCCTTGCGGCGAGTCACCCTCTTGTGGCGTGTTCTGTCCGTAGTACCGGACTTTCCGATGGCACTGCAGTAACTTACTCGGGGAGTGCTTCTCAGTAGCGGGAATTGGTGACGCGCCGTTGAAATACGGGCGGCCCTCCAAGATGTTCTCCGTGAACAATCGCTCGTCGTACCAGTCGTTGAATGAGTCGTTCGTAACGGCGTCCACGAGGCGTTTTAGCCGGGTGTTCTGTGGGAGGCGGTCAATAGTCGATGACAATCGGATATCGCGTGACGCGTCTGTCTGGCCGTTCTCGCTCATTGCAAGAATAGAGACGCCCTGAAGGACAATAGGGAAGGGCGTGGTGTTTCCGAAACACGGTCTACACCGGATTATGACCGTGTTCGGTACGTGCGAGCTTTCGTGTTCCCGTCAGCCACGATTAGGTTATAATGCTCTAACTTCGCCAGGTAGTTCCGAACGGTTCGCTCGGTTTTGGGGTCGTCAACACGATGTTCATACTGTTCGTACAGTGTTGGTGGTTTGATCTCCTCGCTCTCGCTGATGATCGTGTAGAGCACTCGCTGGTCCGGTTTAAGACGACTAATGGTGTTCCGCTCAATTTCCAATTTCGCTTCCGAAACCACCTCTGAAATCACATCGGAACGAATCTGATTGTCTCCGTTCTTCTTGGCATTACGAGCAGCTTTCCGCAGAATTCCGATAGCTACTCGCGCATCACCGACAGAGTGTTCAGCGATGTGCCCGAGCTCCACGGACTCGATTACATCCGGTTGGAGACCCCATCGCGCCCGGTCACGGAGAATAGCGACCAACTCTTTGTGTCCGTACTGGCCGAAGTGGATACGGTTCGAGTTTTGAAGACGGCTTTGTAGACGAGTTCCGAGAGGGTCAAATAGGTCTTCTTCGCGGTTCGCAATGAGGATCAACGTGAGTTTCGGAATGCGATGAAGGTCGTATAGGAGTTCCTTGTCTTGAAGTTGATCCACTTCATCGAGAATCACGACGTACGGCGGGCCATCGTAGTCACGAAGACGGTCAAGGAGGAGGTCACGCGGTGTAGATTGCCGGTGGATGTCGTACGTCTGGCCGATCCCGTCGAGTAACTGGTACAGAGTTTTGAATCGCGTGTAGTCCTCCCAGCAGTTCACGTACTGCGTGTTCAACTCCACGACGCTCCCACGGAGTTGTTCGACGATGTATTGGGAGATACAGGTTTTCCCAGCTCCGGACGGGCCGTATAGTAACGTTGGCTCTGTCGGCTCTCTGTCTGTGACAGGTTCAAGAATGCTCGACAGATAGTTCACCTCCGCATCTCGATGCTGTACCTCTCTCGGAATGAACTCCTGTTGGAGCACCCGGGCGTCTGTTATCATGATGGTACGTCGACACGGTCTGATGAGAACATAAATGGAAGGGTGCCGTTTCCAAATATTCCAAAAATGGCTGAAACACCGGCTCTGCTGAAATAATATTCTTCAGACAGATTCTCGCCTGAAACAGCTGGTCACTGAAAGGTGCTTACTGTGAAGTAGAGTAGACCTCGGCCCATAGATACACAATCCCAAGTACCGAGAAGAATATACCCAAACCGGTAGGTATCCATTCGCTTTGTACGGCAAAGAGAGACGCCTGAACCAGCCCCATCCCGACCATTGCTATCCCGATAATTGTCCTGAGTAGTCTGCGTTCCATACTTAGTAATCATTCAGAATACTGATAGTTCTTTTGTCTGTACTGACCGATTCGTGAGTTTCCTGTACTGAGCGATCTGGGATTCCTCGTATTGCTCGTTCGGAGGATTGGTCGAGATTGTGAATGAGACAAGCAGTGGTGAGTTCCGGAACTGCTTCCACCATCGATGGGATCGTACTACCACACCGTACTTACGTTTGAGCGTTGCTGGCGTGGGAAGTCGAAAACCGGGTACCCGCGTATATATATTAATTTAGAGAGTTTGGCGGACAGGTTCGGCCTTCTCCCGGTTTATCGGCACACAAGTGTCACTCAATTATCGATTTGTAGGTTTGTACCTTCCGAACTTGTGCCTTTGTCGACGACCCACCCTTCCTCGGTGAGTTCGCCGGTCACTTCGACGGTGATCTCGTAGTTGTGGCCGTGTGGCCGCGAGCACTTCCCGTCGTGATGTAAGATTCGATGGCCCGAGCTAATTCGGATGGGGTTGTCGGCTCCGATGTGGAGTGTTCGTTGGCCTGCTTCTGCCAAATCCACTGCTATAGAGTCATCTTGAGGTATGCTCTGAGACATACTCAAAGAATATTATGAGCAAATATAAGTATTGAGTTTCACCGGCTTTGCTGAAATTCTCATAACATGACGAACTCTGACTCAGCTCCGATCAATATAGCATTCCTACAGATAACGACATTTTTGCGCCCGACAGCCCAGATAACGTCTCAGGGTTACCCCAACAGCTCTTTTATAATCACCTCAACGGAAAAATTCCTTGTGACGGATTATATAAAGCCCTCAATATCGGTCAGTCTGAATTTTGGTACATTGCTGAAAAGTACCCAACAGTCTCCTCTCCAAGGTCAGACATCCAAAATTGCGTCTCTTCTGGTAATCGGAAATGGAAGATGATGTCAGTGGCATCTTTCGCAATAAATCCTGCATTCATTATGAACGCAAGCTCAGCAATATCCCCTAACGTGCCAGAAGCGATAATGAGAATCAGTAGCGCAGGTAACTGAATCATAAAAATCGGTGCAGCAGTCATCAGATTGAGCTCTCGACGGGATATCCACGTCTCCCGCACCACAACATGCCCCTTCAGTCGGTAGTAGATCGGTTCTAAACCCAGTCCTTTCGCAAACAACCGATGTAACTGCTCATGTATCTCGAAGGTTGCCAAAGAGACTGCCAATAGCAAAACAACGAGGTACCCACTCTGACGGGTGCTATATCCGAGAATTATCAATGGATCAGCTGCCACCCGTGCGATGATCCCTGAAGAAACCAACACCACAACGACTGTTGCTCCGACAAGGAAAACGAGACTTATTAAGTTTAACAACCAATTTGGTTGACTAATCTTTACGGGCTGTGTGTATCCGGAAGGCACCGAGTCAGGCCGACGCATGATATAATTCTGTTCTGGTGGACACATTAATGAATGTTCATTGACTAGATTGTTACTCCAAGCCAGATAGAATTGGTTTTGTTATGACGCTCTAATAGAACAGTTCTCAGGTCCGATTCACCAGTAACATCAATCGGTCAAACCGGTTGGTAGAGACACGATGGAGTGCGTATAAGCACATTGTGTGCTGTTGGTATCCCGATCCCCCCAACTATATCAGCTATCCATCAATGGACAGGACAATGGCAGTCACGCTCGCCGAGCCAACGGTGCTTGCTGCCGCGAAGGACACACTGTATCCTGATATCGACACGACCCCCGATCAGTACGCGGTCACGGAAACGCAGTTCACACAATCCACATGGGGTGGATGGACCATTCCTGATGCGCTCCGTGACCGGCTCGCGCCGTACAACACGATCCGACTCGCTGCCGGCGAGCCCGACTTACTCGGCGTCGGCATGCCCGCTACCGATGTGCTAAACGGTGACGCAGCCACGACACCAGTCACGGTGATCGAGGCGAAAGGCCACAACACTGACCCGAGCGGTGCGGACGTCGCTCGCGGCATCACCCAGGCCCACGCACACCTCCCAGAGGTCAACTTGGGGTACGTCGCTGCGCCGGCTCCCAGTGTTACCGACGCGGCGCGCGCACAAGCCCGGAACCTCAACGTCGGTCTTATTGCTGTCGACACCACCGACACGGCACGCGTCGTCGAGCGCGCTCGCGTCACTGGTGCCGGTGAGTTCTCAACCACGATCGACGCGGTGCGACTCCAAGCCACGACGCATCGGCTCACCGACGGCAGCTTCCCGGTGAATCATCCGAAGAATTACCTGGGGTATGCGCTTGCGCTTGCTGCTGATGGAGACACTGACGCCGTCTACGCCGACAACGTCATCAACGCTATTTCGGGTGGCCGGCGCGGCGCGATCCTGTTGAGTCTTGTCGACGATCAGCCCACCGGCGATTCGCTCACACATCTCGGCGCAGAAGTCGTTCGCTTCGCCCGCGATCAGCATGGGAGTGTCACGGCTGCGCTCACAGAGTTCGATACGTGGACTGGTAGCCGAACGCGATTCACCGAACTCGCTCCGAGATGGGCACAGCTCGCACGCTCCGTCGCCATTCAATATGAGCCCACGAGGCTCATCGTCACCGCGCTTGAACGCCTCCACGACAGTGGCGTCCGTGATGTGTCGCTCGCCGACGTCGCGCTCGAAGCCACACGCATCAACCAGCCGCTGGCCGTCGAGGTATTCTTCACCCAGAATCGACGGGACGACGTTCTGACCGCAGACGGTGATATTCACCAGGCCGTGCTCACGGACCCGGCTGTGTACAAGTCCGGCATTCACTTCCAATTCAAGTACCAGCTCTATCATCTTGGGATTCTCACCACTGGTGGGACCGACGACAAAGGAGAGGTGTTGAGCAACGAGTGGCGGTTGGAGCAGGCTGTTGGCCTTCCTAGATAGTCGCTATTCAGTGAAATCTGCGAGTGTCTTTCGCCGCCGGTCTCCGGGTTCTACGTTTGTTATTAGGACTTCAGCAACCTCGCCGCGATTACTTGCATCGCTGTTAATCGCTCGCGTCGCACCTACGTATGTCACTGAAAAGGCGTCGTGCTCCTCGTATAACTCTGTGACAGGGGGTGAATTCGAAATGAGAACGGAGATATTCTGTTCTGTGAGCTCCACAGCAACGTCGCGCAATCGGCGTTGATCGTCTCGATCAAACCCGTCAGCGTGGTATGAATTGAAGTCCGCTGTTTTCGACACGGGTTCGTACGGAGGGTCGAAATACACGAGGTCACCGCTCGATACCTCTTCTAACACGTATTCAAAATCGGTGTTGAACACCGCCGTACCCTGCAAGGTACGTGAAGACTTCCGAATCCGTTGTTCTTGTACCCAGTCCGGATTTGTGTATCGTCCGAATGAGACGTTGAATTCTCCGTCACTGTTCTCCCGATATAACCCGTTGAAACACGTCCGATTCAAATATAACAGCAGACTCGCCTCCCGAACACGGCCCTCACGTGTCAGCGTAGACTCCGAAAGAAAGCTATTGAACTCCGATCGTGCCTCGTAAAAATACTCTTCCGAATGCTCGTGCGTCTTATTCTCCTCAATGAGATCATCCGGATAATCACGGACAACCTCGTAGAATGTGGTCAATCGTTCGTTGAGATCATTAATCGTCCCTGAATCAGGATCAAGATGAAAAAACACTGCGCCGCCGCCAACGAACGGCTCATGATACGCCTCATACGTTGTTGGAAAGAGTCCCGTGATTTCGGAGAGAAGCTGGCGTTTCCCACCCGCCCACTTCAGAATCGGTTCCACCATTCGTAACCACGTTTTAATGGGGTATAGAAAAGCCTGTCTCGTCTCTAGTATTGGCTTGATTTGACTGTTGCAGCAGGAATTGACATGGCGAACTCTGGGAGTTGATCAACTGATTTTACTGGGATGCCTGTCATCGATTGGTACTGTTCAGTAATCAGAGTTACATCACTCCCGTGTACAGTGCGGGTATGGACGACGATCGCCGTATGAGCACGGACCGATTCTATGGCGGTGTCGAGAACCGCATCTCAATCCTCCAAGATTTTCTCGCGTTTGTCGGTGATGAACATCCATCCCGACAGGAACTCTACGACTGGTTCGATCAGAACACCGGTGGCGGCGGTGAGGGGTTCGTAGATCGAAATATGGGGTTCTTCGAATCGTTACACCTCGTACGGTTCGACGGCGAGACGTGTCACTTAGGCGTGTACGGTGAACGATATGATCGAACACATGACCCGTTCGTGGTGCTTCAGGCGCTTCGAAGCGGGATCAAAGGGTTCGATACGATTCTCAGTACACTTGCGGACTCGCCTCGTACTGATGAGGAAATTCAAGATCTGATCGTCGCCGAATTCGATGCTGCTTCCACAGGCACAGCAATCAAACGGCACCGAGAGTGGTTACAAGTCCTCGGATACCTCAACCACGAAGGAGACACGAACTCTCTAACCGATGCCGGGAGAGGAGCCGTTGATACACTGAATTTACTAAGCGATCGTGCTGTAATCCCGCCGGCAACCGGAGACGCAACGACTGACTGGGTCGATGTCCTCAGCCAGCACTCCGACAGGCACGGGATAACTCTCGAAGACAGTAGTCTCGAAGGATTCCATGTACAGATCCCCGGCGATCAGCCAACCCACATCCGTG
Organism: Halorubrum ejinorense; assembly: GCF_039522565.1. Classification (GTDB taxonomy): domain Archaea; phylum Halobacteriota; class Halobacteria; order Halobacteriales; family Haloferacaceae; genus Halorubrum; species Halorubrum ejinorense. The sequence goes on from NZ_BAAADQ010000004.1 coordinate 124,644, forward strand.
TTCATCACCCATTCATAGACGATTCGCACACAGCCACACACACTGATCCGGGGTTCTTACAGATCACTGCTGACAAGGAAAATAACGCATTGGAACGTGATGTGGCTGGGTCAATTGTCGGGATCGTCCTCAACACTGACACCCCTGATCTGTACGACCCGGTTCTCGATGACTTCCTCTATTTCACAGAAGATATCCTCAGCGAAGCAGCCTCTACTTCCCAAAGCATCGAAATCGGAGTCGCTGATGATGGGACCTACGACGACCCGTTCACCGGGCGCGCCAACAATTGGCACGATCTTCTAGCGATCCTTACGCACGACGACCAAACCCACACCATCGAGCCAATCACGGATCCGGCACCGTACTACTGGGTGAACCAAGGTGAGGAGGAAATTGACGGCGAGTACCTCAAAGCTCCGACCGACGACCTATTTCAGTATGACCTGCCGAAACTTACTGTCGGAGATATCGTCTTCAGTTACAACAACGGCGAAATCGTCGGGTACCACGAAATCGTCGAACCAGCTCACATCATCACAACTCACGATAGAGATGATGGCACCGGCGAAGAGGAACACTACCGTGTTGAGACCGAATTCACACGGTTCACAGACCCGCTCGCATTTGCTGACGTGTTCAAAACGCTGTGGGAATACCGTCTCGACCAGTACTATCCCGTGAACGCCGGCGGGATCAATCAACAGTACTTCTACAACCTCAGCGAAGCTGCTGGCGAATACCTCTTCCAACAGGGAACGCAGCAGCCACTAGACGATACTGGCGCGACCGACGAAGAAAAAAGCGATATCGACCATCCGGTTCTCACACATCTCGACAAGCACAGCGACACAACAATCTACAAGCTCACCGCGCCACCAGACTACTGGCTGACTGCCGTCGAATACCGCGGCATCCCTGTTGAAGAGACTCATGCCGAGCACTGGCGTGACGCATCACCCGGTGACATAGCCATTTTCCACGCACAACAAACGCCGTCGAACAGTGAACTAGAGAGCCAAGACGGAGTCGTATTCGGCATCGGGATCTTCGGCGAACCGTACCAGAAATCCGAGCAATGGCTACACGACGAATATGAAGCAGATCATGTTATTGAACGTGTTATTGGCCTTGACCGGCTATTCATTACGAGCGACATCAGCGAACTCGACCTTGTAACCGGGACGCTAGCGAAGAGCCAGGCAGAACTCAACGACGAACTCTCTGCGTTAACCCGAAATGGTCTCTCCATCGACCGCGTTCAAGAACTCTGTCGAGAGGCGAGTGACATAGAGTTCCCGACACAGAACACGTTCGTCAGATTCCGAGCTGATGACGGCACGCAAGATCTCGATCGTCCACGCGCCATCATTACTGCGTTAGCACCGGATCTCACGGAACTCTCCCCGATCAACTACGAGAAACCGTTTGCTGGGACGCTCCAAGCTGACGATCTCCTTGACGGGCTGTACTTCCCAGGAGACCTTGGTGAGACGATTATCGAGCAAATCGAAGCCGCGCTCCTCGCCGGCGATCATATAATCCTGACCGGTCCACCGGGCACCGGGAAAACCGAAATCGTAGAACGCGTCGCCACGCACCTCGCCGACGCGTACCCGTACCTGTACTCCGGATCTGAACTCACCACGGCAACAGCCGACTGGTCCACGTTCGACACCGTCGGCGGGTACATGCCAACCGAAACCAGCGGCGACAATGCAGACGCTGATCTGGCATTCACGCCCGGCATTATTCTCAATCGGCTCAAAGATACTCAGACCGGCATTCAATCGAACGAGCCCGTCATCATCGACGAGTTGAATCGCGCCGACATCGACAAAGCCTTCGGCCAATTATTCACGCTGCTCTCCGGGCAATCCGTTCAGCTCCCCTTCACACGAAACAACCGCGAAATCGAACTCCTCACCACCGAGCATCTTGACGGCCTGCCCGCCGCACACCAGTACGTCGTCCCTGACTCATGGCGGATCTTCGCCACCATGAACACGTACGATAAAACCTCGCTGTACGAGATGAGCTACGCGTTCATGCGGCGCTTCGCGTTCATCCGCGTTCCCGCTCCTGAATTCTCCACCGATGACGACGACACCGCACGTAACGAGCTGATGATCGAAATGGATGCGTACATCGACGCTTGGGATGGGCTTGACCCGAGCGACGAGGAGCGCGATGCGATCGGGCTCGTTTGGAAACAGACGAATCAAGCCGTTGACGATCGGTCGATCGGCCCCGCAATCGTCCGCGACATGCTTGCGTACGTCACGAATCGCCACACCAGCGCAGCAGACGATCTCTCTGAACGCGTCACTGAGGCCGTTATCAGTTACATCTTCCCGCAGCTCGAAGGCGTCCCAGAGCGCAAGCAAATTATCACGCACATCGCAGCCGTCGACGCAACCGATACCGATACGCTCAGAACCGCTGCGAGCGACATGCTCCAAGTCACGATCGATACTGAATCATGAACCGCGAGGACCTCATCGACGGGCTCACCCAAGACATCCTGGCGTACGTCATGAACGGCGGGTTCCCTAAACAGGAACTCGCCACCTCGATCAAACCCGAGGCGCTCGATCAACGGTTCGAAGATTACGAGCTCCTCCTCGATCTTCATTTTATCCTCAAACCCGACATCGTCGAGTTCGTCAAGCATCTCTCCCAACGTCTGCGGAACGTCCGCACCGAAACGAAAACCGTTGCCCGCACGCAACGCGGTGGCATTGATGGGCACATCAACTGGGGCTCAACCGTCAAAGCCCGGTACTCAACCAACCCGAACGACCGATCGTTATTCGTCACCGAAAACCGCTCGGAGGACTACGATATACCCGAGAACATCGTCCTCAAACGCCTCCTCTCAATCATCTACACGACGCTGCGTGATGCTGACGAGTATCTGAAAGGCAACTATGATTGGGTCACCGAGCGGTGGCAAGCCAACACCGACCTCATCGACGAAGTACAACGCACCGTCGAACGCAACGTCCACGTCCGCCGCATCCGCGACCCAGAAACGTACGAACCAACTGAACGCATGCTCACCACCGCCGCCAACTCCCGGCAAGAAATCTACCGCGACGCAGCTACACTGCTACGTGCTCGTCAGGAGTTGTTTGACGGTGACCCCGACGCGCTACGCACTCTCCTCAGCCAAACCGCAATCACCCCGGATGATCAAGCTCGGCTCTTCGAACTCTATGTTCTATTCCGATTCATCACCACGCTCGAGGACCTGCAAGACGCACGACCCATCTTTCAAACGATCAAGAGCGGACGCCAAGAAGTCGCTAAGATCGATGGTGAGCAAGAGATCGTGTTGTACCACGACACCTCTGCCGACGACCGCGGACTCTCATTCCGCACTGAAGCCACGCGAGACGACCGAGAGCCCACTCGCGCTGAACGCGTCCAAGAGACCGCACGCGACGTTGCCAGCACGTATTTTGATAAGAACTTCCAAGATCACACGGGCCGCCCTGATGTCATTGTTCTCGAAGTCAAATCCGATGACCCGATCACATACGAGTATCTCATCGCCGAAGTGAAGCACAGTACCCGCGAAGAAACGATTCGAACCGGAATCAGAGAAACACTCGAATACCTCGCCTTCCTCCGTATCAACGAAGACTACGTCTTCGGACGGAACAAGAGCGATGAGATGGATATCTTCGGTAGCGGGTGGAACGGTTTGTTAGTCGTACAGGATCTCGATCAAGAAGCCCTCTCTGTCGATGAACAGGAAGATGAACCAATCACCATTCTACAAGCAGGAGATCTTAACGAGGAGCTGCCAGGAATCCTAGAGAACATGCTAGACTAGTAGACGAGTTCCTGTTTGGACACACAGAGTAAGCTTAAACCGCGAATTTCTACGATGTTACGTCTGCAAAGCTGAGTGCATCGTGAGTGTACGAGTACTGTTTCAAGTCCTCGCACATCGTTGATAGCTCATTCGGTGGAATGTACTCGGGATCATCAGCGTTCCCGTCAATGTGTTTCCTAAAGACGACATCCACATTCCGTTCGACCTCGGCATCCTCGGAAACGGACACAACGATGGCTGTGTCGGGATCGTCGTATTCTGTTTTGAACACGTAATCGCCAAGCACGTACGGATTCTCGGCGTACGCGAGATTCGTGTGCTTGTACGTGTACAATTTAATCTCTTGGTCAGCACAGTACGATGCGAGCTTCGCAGCGTGAATTGTCCGCCAATCACCCGGACCCTCATCAAGCATATTTGGAAACGCAACCCGAACTGCTTCCCCGCTCACCGACTGCCCGTACAAACTCACGTCTTTCTCCGGCGGAAGTACCTCCACTACAACCGCAACTGACGCATCATCATCGTTAGCCTTCACAACACGATCACCCGGCGCATACGGGTTCTGCGGCTTCTGATTCATATGTGCCGTATTAGGTCCGAGTTCGTGCAGCTCGTTCATCGGGCGAGCTGCCAAGTGAGACAATTTTGCTGGTTCTTCGCCTGAATATGTCTCCTGTGACGTAACTTTTGATTGTAGTGTTTCCGTCCGCTCCCATCCGAGCAAGATCAGGCCATCTTCATTATCTCGATGCCACACCATCACAATAATATCGTCCGCATCGTCATTCGCCAACAGCGTCGTCGGACGAAACGCAGACACGTCCCGTGAGGTCTTCACATCAACCGTGTACCCGAACAATTCGAAATCATGCCCGGAGAAACTCTCCGCGTTACACCGCCGAATTGCCTCCTCATTCTCCCACGCCCACAACTCTACCGGCAAGTATTCACGACAGAACTGCTCAAACGCAAGTTCCCCGAGATTACCGATTCGCTTCACATCAACATCATCAGCACCCTGAATGACCGCCTGATGATGCGCACGCTTCTTATCGATCTCATCAGGCGTATAGAGGTACATACATAACCAACCACTATTCTTGATATAATTCTGTGCCTAACGATATCAATTAGAATATTTTGAGAACTGAGCGAGCATGTCTTGATAATATGAGAAGAAATATATTAGTAAATAATCACTATCTACAGACAATCTCCGCTCTGTCTTCGGATTTAACACCTATGAAAGCCTGCTAGCGCAACAAACCACGTCTGCAATACTATATTTTTCGCCAAGATCGACCCGATCGTGTCCATGGAGAGAAATCGCAAGCAGTCACGGTGATAGCTCAGGAATCGTCCGGCAGGCGGTCAAAACGTGAATGCTATAGCTATGGCTGACGGCCGCTGCGACCGGCCGATGAGGGCCGCCGGCTCGGCGGCCCTCAGTAACTCACCTCTTGTGGATCAGATTCCTCCATGCGGTCGAGCATCTGGTAGATCGATACGAGCTGCTGCGCTGATGGGTGGTGTGTGCGTAAATGGAGCAACACCTATTCGGGCTCGCCGCCCGGATGCCGCTAGCATCCGGGCGGCCTCCCATGATGGTGCTTCCTTGGCACGTAGGCCAATCAGAGCCACGCGTTCTGAGACGCTGTTGAATCATCGGCCTTTGACCACCCCAGTACCTATTTACGCACCCTGGGGACTTAGCAGGCTTTCATCCCATCAGAGTAGATAGCTGTGATTAGTTAATATTCGTATTATTCAGAAACTCTCCATACAAGTGAATTCCCGATTTTTTGTTTTTCTACATGACCTTGATCTAGTAATTTCCTGAGGCGATAGTCGACACTTTGGCGGGCAATTCCTAACTCGTCCGCTACTTCTTGAGTACCGGCAGGTTCGTTCAATCGGACAGCTTGGATGATTTCTTCATCCGTATACTCCGGCTCAAATTGGCCACTCTCATCTCTTTCTCTATCGCCACTCATTATCGTCAGATCATGGGTATCAACCTTCAGCGTTCTGGCTCATATTCACATACCAAAGATATTTAACCATATGCTACATAGCAGATGGTAGAGAGTCAGGTCGTAGGCATGATCGATCCGGAAATGCCCGAGTGCTGGTACACTCGGACCGGGCTTCTCACTGGCTGAGAGGTACCCATGACAAGAAAAATCACAGATGGTGAAGACAGTATCGATGATAATCTGATTGAAGACATATCACAAATAAAACAGCTTGCGCTCGGGGAAGGGCCGGCAGAATGTCAAATCTGCGACCGCAAACTCCGGGAAGGCGACGAGCTGACCGCGTATGCCTTCCGGGCGGCTGGCAACCCCATTTTTGAAATTGGATTCGTGATGTGCCGGGCGGACGAGCACGCGCACCCGACAGAGTTCATGCGCGGCGTGCACGAACTCGTCGTGACAGGCCGGATCGGTCTGTGCACCGACGTGGCGACCCAGTCATCCTGGCTGGTACTCCTCGCGCCGGAACCGATCGTGGCGAGCCGACCCAGATCAAGCGACGCACACCCGGTCGGTGAGGAGACGACACGCAAGACTGACCCGCTCCACACGCACCAGGCCACCGAGGCTGACCCGACACCACCGTTCGAAGGCATCCATGAGCGCGGGTCAACGCAACTCGAAGGGACCACCGAGCACACGGCCGACTACTCCCAGAGAGACGGGACACAGCAGGCCGAACACAACGAGCAGGTCCACCAACAGGCGACCAACCAGGGGGGTGACGAGTAATGCCCCCAGCATTCGACACCGAACACCTCGACCACGAGATGTCACTCCCAGACGACATCGAGAATCTCACACTCCCGGACCTGTATGTGGGCCTCGAAATCCCACTGCTCGCACCGGGTGATGGGATCGTCACGGATCGCCATCACGCCTCGGCGGACCGCTACGAGGCGGACGACCCACAAAACCAAATCGGCGGGATGGTGTCACCATTCCCGCTCTCGGGGTGGCTCCGCCACGGCTGTGAACGCGTGCTACAGATCGCCGGCGGCACGGCGTGCCACCCGGGCGCAGCGAACGGGGATTACATGCTTGAGGACGTGTACGAGCGCGACCTCGACGCCGGGTACCACGAGAAAGGCTCGTGCGTCGATGGCGACGCCGGCTGCGTAATCTACGACCTCTTTGGCGGATTCAACGACCGGGCGGGACGGCTGGTGCGCCGGCCGCTCCGGTTCTCGCCAATTCGCCGGCAAGTCGACGTCCTACAGGGCGAAGCGGAAGCGCACTACCGGCAACTGAACACCCAGGTGCGCTCACGCAACAGCGAGGACGACGGGCAACCATTGCGGATGGCGTCCCGAGACGTCGTCGGCAACCTGGTGGGGACGTGGAAACTCTCGTTGCGAGAGCTGAAACCGGAGTACGTCGGGCTACTCGTCGAGGCGGTCGATTACCTTGACGCCCATAGCGACGAGTTCGAACTCCAACTTGGCGGCGCACGCAACTTCGGGGCGGGCATGGTCGATGCGCGCGTCATCAACCCGCTGTACACGGACGCCGAGATCAAGCGAGTGTACAATCGCGCCCAAGACGCCACCTCGGGGATGGCGTGGAAGGATGACCTGTGGCGAGAGTCGGTGCGCCAGCAGTTCGTGGTACCGCTGCAAGAGCGTGTGAACAGCATGGAGGAGCTGTGATGGCCCGCAGTGAAACCGCGAGCGTGGACCTGCGGGTGGCGTACCGCCACGACGTCCACAAATTGCGCGGCCGCCAGCACGGGTCGGGACGTGACGAGCTGTTCGACGTGCCGGTGAACGACTCAGTCCCGTTGCAGGCGGATCGAGATGCGGCGTTGCTGAGCCGACCAGAGGGCGAACCTGAACAGACGGTGGCGAATCACGCGTCGCCGGCGCGGCTGTCGCTGCTCACGGGCTCGGTACTTGAAACGGGGGCGGTCCCCCTACAATATCCCGCGATTACACCGCTGATCGACGGCTCGCCAGAGGAACTCCACGCAGCGTGGCTGACGAGCGAGACTGCAGCACTAGTGAACGAGTCGGTGTATCTCCCGTACTCGTCGCTCAAGTACCACGTGTTGCTGGTGGCCGCGCTGCTTGACGCATATCGGGCGGGCCACACATTTGACGACCTGTTCCTGGTTGTCGAGCCAGCGACGGAGTCGCCACCGCGGAACGCGGATCGAAAAGCGAGACAGCAGGCAGCACTCGACGCGGACTGCGTGGTGCCACACCGAACGGTGTTGTGGACGGAGGCGATGACGATGCGGCTGTCAGCGTCACCAGATGGACCAGCGGCGTGGCCTGGCCCAGCCCCGGCTGAATCGTTTGCTGATGTATGGAACCGAGTGTCTGGGTCGCCCTTGGGCCGTGAAGCGCAGTGGTGGCGTCACGTGGATGCGCAGTTGCGACGAATCAGGTCGTGGTCGACGGCGCTACAGTATATCGAGGATGCTGTCAGGCAGGATACGCGCGGCACCGCGGGGGTGGACGCGTGACCCGCCGACACGATCGTGACTGGCGGACCGCCGACCCCACCCATCCGATATGGTCAGGCGGTGAGCCTGTAGGTCGGACTGCCGGTCCGCCGACGTCGCTAGTGGGTGGGCGTCGACGTCCGCTTGCCCGCCCGGGAGCGCCCGCAACACTGCCGGCTCGACGAACTCCGACGACAGCTGGGGGCGCAGACCATCTCACACTCGGGGGAAGCCAAGCGAACTCACGGCCCAGCGCCCCAGCGGAATGGTCGGGCCGTGAATACGCGGGACGGGCTGCGAGCCAGCATGTCGGACCGGTTCGTGCGTACCGATGGGGGGCGACGCCCCTGTTCGCCCAAGCCGATCGTGGGTGCCTGCTGTGGGCGGGTCGATTTCTCACAGCTACCGACCGTGTGGAACGCAAACATGGCACAATCTCCACTCGAAGCGACGGGGGTGTGGCGTGACGACGATCCAACAGCTGGTTTTCGAATTGTCGACTCCGTATGCGGGGCGACCATATCACGTGTCGGGCAACGCGCTGTTTCAGGCGATCGCGGCGGACGTCGACGACCGGACGCGACGCGAGTTACGGGTGAGTCACGGTATTTTCAGCCCATCAGAGTACGGCTCCTACCCGAGCGAACACTCACAGAACGGGTACGCCGGCAAACTCGGGGGGTCGCTGCCGCCGGTCGAGTCGTACGAGGACCTGTTCCTGTTTCGGGATGCGGCACAGCGATGGCTACAGCCCTCTCGGCCGCGCGACGCCCAGAACACGATGGATCGGCAGTCGCATGGCGGGCGGCTGACGGTCGCGTCGGAGTCGTTTTTCGGCGTGCCTGCGGAGCAGCGGAATTCGAAGCGCCGAGTGAAATGGTACATCCACGCGTATGTCCATAGCGAGCGCGAGGGCGTGCTGCCGCTTGATGAATCCGTGCTCAATGGGATTCAGCTGGGCGGTGCTCGGAACTACGGCTTCGGCGAGGTGTCGCTCACCGACTCGCAGGTTGTCGACCTCAACGCGCTCTCGTTCGATGCGCTGCGGGGTCACGACGCGTATACCATCGAGCTGGTGACGCCCTATGTCCTCCAAAGTGAAGCCCCGGACGCGGACACTCAGTCAGTGCCCTATTGGTGGGACACGTCGGTGGCTGCCGTGCCGGGCGATTCGCCGACGCGAGAGCGCCGGTTGCGTCGCCGGGAGGAACGGCTTGTTGGGGAGACCGCGTATGAACTGGCGACGGTCGATCACGGCCAACTCGTCGGCTACGCCGGAGACGATCCGATACAGACGGCGAAGAACGGCGTGCTACGGGTGGGGACGCATGCGCGGTTCGGCTTCGGTGAACTGCGCGTGAGGCCAGCCAGCCACGATCGTGTGCCGGAGCGAGGTGAGGTGGCGTAATGCTCGACCAGGTGGCCTTTGATATCGAGACGACCGGGTTTGACGTCGACGATGAGGTAACCGTCGTCGGGTTTGCGATGCCGCTGGGGGTTCGGGTGTTCGTCCAAACTGCCGGGCGGACAGCCGGCGACGTCGAGGCCAGCGTGAAAGCGCGGCTGTCGGAGACACTCGTGAACGTCTCGACACACACCGATGAGGCCGCGCTGCTGGCGGCTGTGGCGACGTTCGTCAGAGATCGGATACACGACGCCGAGACACTACTCATCGCGTTCAACGGCGAGGTGTGGAACGGTGGCTTCGATCTGCCGTTCCTGCGGAGTCGGTATGCGGCCCGTGAGATGGCGTGGCCATTCGATGTGGCGTACGCGGACGTGTTGCCGGTGATTTCGGATCGGTTCAACACGACTGTTGACGGCGAGGAACAGCGGGGGTTGGCGGCTGTGTACGAGCTGCTCGGCGACGGGACCTACAGCGGAATCGATCCGTTTGACGACAGTGCGGCGGCGGTGACCGCCTTCGAGGAGGGGCAATTCGACGAACTCGTCTGCCATAACTTGGCGGATATCCTGCGGACACAGGCGCTCGGCCGGGTTGCTGAGCGGTACTGCGGGAAGGCGGAGTTCAACGTGAAATCGCTCTCACCGACACGAGACGCGTGAGTCTGGCTCGGTGAGCGGTTGCGGCGCGTTCCCCAGCAGCGGGGCTGCAGATTGAAGCGATACACCAGGAGGATGAGCGATGCTGGCGGTCACAGTGCGTGCGAAGCCGGACATAGAACGATATACATGAGAGATTCAGAAGACGAGGACACGGCTGACGGAACAGACGACGAACCAACAGCGGACGAGGAGCCAGCCGATGCCGAGACGCCATCGGACCAGTTAGAGACGGCGTCGATGGGCTCGGGCGCGGAGCGGAACGAAACGGTGGATCAGGCGACGCAGAAGAAAGTGCTACAACGCGATCGGTATCGCTGCCGGGCATGTAACGCGAAAGCGCCAGCCGCTGGCGGCCTGGCCGACCTCGAGGTCCACCACGCAGATCGGGATCCGGATGATTTCGACGAACACGACCCAGCGAACCTCCTCACGTTGTGTCGGAGTTGCCACTCGTGGCATCACATGAGATCGACGCCCAGCGATGTACCCATCCGGCTGACGGAGGCCGATGACAAGGAATTGAAGTCCCACGAGTACGAGATTTTGCGGATCCTCTATGACAACGGCCCACTCCGCACAAAGGAGATTGCGGACAAATTAACAGTTGAGATGACCGTCACGGCTGTTCGAGAGCGGTTGTGGCATTTGGGCGGGCTCGATAATGAAGTGACTGAGCGGACAGAGCCGCTCGTGACAAAAGATATCGCCACCCAAGAGTGGGGTTTACTCGATGATATCGTGACGACCGCTCGCGGCCACATCCCTGATGACCCGAAATTGCTCGTCCAACGGACAGAAGACGAGCTCGTACGGCGAGCGCTCGATCGGGGGTGTGATCGCCAGACAGTGATGGAGGTCTTCGATGTCTCGCGGCGCGGCACATTCTACAAGGAGACGCGCTCGAAGATGTACGACTTCCCGCTCGACGCGTTCAGCAGGGGCGGTCGGCCGCGGGTTTCGAAGGACGGGTCGGATGAGGAGGACTCGTCGACGGCGGCGAGAGGGTCAGACGAGGGCGATGCGATACGGAACGCGGCGGCGCGGGCGAGCGAGGTGACTGCCGATGAGGATGACGAGTCTGCCGCCGAGATCGTGTCGGATGCGAGTGAGTCAGTGGGTGAGGGGGGTCAGGAAGAGATAGGTGGAGGGGCTGCTACGGAGAGCGTTCAAATGCTGCTAGAAGAGGCGCTTGAGGCGTTGCGGGACGACGTCGAGGCGTAGCCCGCTTTCAGGCGGCTTTTTTGCGGTGTGGTCGTGGTGACACGGGGGAACTTGTGTGGTATGTTTTGGGTGACATGACTGACAATTGCGAAATTTGACTGATGAACGATCTGATCTGGTACCTGTGCGAGATACAGGGAGCGAACGTGGTACGAATTGAGGGCAATCTACGGGAGAGTGATCGCTCAGTACAGAAGGTGTTCCACCCGCCCTTCTACGGTCTCCATCGAAATAATTACCTCCCAACCCACGGGAGCGATGTCTGTTCATGGGTCTTAGTTCACGTACTCTGTGGACACTCCGCCGCTATTGGGCTGACCGCCTCGGTGTCCCCCCCGAGGCGTTCGAGAAATCAGGAGGAACCGTTGGCAACGCCGAGGAGGGCGGTATCCAACTTTTTTCTCACGGCGACTCCCAGATCGTCGGTGTACCGGGTCCCCTCTTAGACGCAGCCGAAGACCGGAGTGAGACCGAGATACCACTCGATGCTGAGGACGAGGACGCGGTCCACGGATGGCTCACTCGCTTCGACGGTATCGAGCAGGCCATCGGCCCGACGTTCTACGGGTACGCGGATCGAGAAACGTTCACTCCCGTCGAATCGGACGCTCGAGCCCTCACAGCTGCCGATGCCGCCGCCTATCGGTCGTTTCAACGGAGTATTCCGGATAACGAGTGGGAACAAGGCGGAACACAGTTCACTCCCGGCGAGACTGTGGGACTTTTTGTTGATGAAGAGCTGGTAGCGGTCGCCGGCTTCGATGTCTGGGAAGGCGTACTTGCCCATCTGGCAGTCGTGACACGCCCGGACAACCGTGGGCATGGATACGGTCGAAGCGTCGTTTCTCAAGCCACGGAGAAGGCGTTCGCTGACGGACTTCTCCCCCAGTATCAAACCTCAGACGCATGGCCCTGGTCTGTCGCACTTGCTCAGGATCTTGGGTTTCATCGGTTTGCCACGGCTTATCTCGGCGTCTACCGGCGGTAACGCCCTTCACGATCGGCCGATTCGTGCTCTGTATCTTCTGTCGCGCTCACAACATCATCTCGAACCAGTCGGATCCTCGTCGGTCAATGCGCAAGCGTATTCTATCGCCTGATTCAGGAGTCAGATGGAAAAAATAACATAGTTCTCGTATTGACCACGCCCTCTGTATGGACCGCGGTTGGGTCAGAAGATATACTCGGCTGAGGATTTCAAGAGGGCCAACTAGTCATCACAAGCATGAGTGGGAAATCCACCACTCACGCGATCTCGACGGATCCTAACACCTTACGGCAGTCCGTGGTTCTTGTCGTATCGTCGAACCCAATCACGCCACCTGTCTTCTTCGGTCATGTACTTCACTGCGCCCTCTGGGTTGTCGGTCTGAAACCCCTTGTCGTGTTTTCGCTGTTCGTGTTTCTGCGGAAGGTACAGCCGGTCAATGTGGCAGTCACCGTGGCTCGTATCAACACGCGCGATGTCGATGTTGTCACTCCCTTCTTGTGCGATATACAGATTCACCCCAAAATCATCAGGATACAATGCTCCTGAAGGGACCCGTCGGATTGCGAGGGAAACCTCGTATCCCATCTCGGTACCGACTGTCGGGTTCTCGGTCTGTCTGTGCTCCGCTTCGTCAATCAATTTCTTGTCGTTTTCATTTTCAGTCATTCATTCTCAAGGAGATAGAGAGGAGAAACCGCATACACCTCCGATATGCCCTCCTTGTTCTTACATAGAACATCCTCGCATAAAAATATTACGACATGTCTGGTAAATGGACTGTAATCTGTGTAGGTGCCTATTCCCCGCTCAAAACCGGGATCATGGAAACGTTTAACCGTTGATGTGGCATACAACAGTATAGGAAGTGATAGAGCATGAGTAATACATATGCGCCAGCGCCATCGGAACACTCAGATAACGAATCCTCGACTGAGAGGACGTTGCTACGGACGAGTATCGCTCGGCGTCTCACAGGTGAAGATGATGAATTCGGTTCGGTGAAGGTAATTTCGCATGAACTGGCTGATCGCGTCTTCACCCCGAAGCGGCGAGAAATTCTCCAAACCCTCAATCAGAAAGAGGTCTCGTCGCAGCGCGAACTCGCCCGAATATTGGATCGGGATCCCGGGGCCGTACAGCGAGATCTCACCGAGCTCATCAACGCAGATCTCGTAGACGTTGTTGAGGAAGGTCGGTCAAAGAGGCCAGTGCTCGCCCATGATACTATTATTGCCGAGCCACTCGTTGCGCCCTCTGGTATCGGTACGGAGGCAAGCTACACGGTCGAGAACGAACCTTGATCACGGCGAATCTCAGACTATCTGGCCGCCCGCAAAAACGTCTCCGACAGTAACACCTCAGCTTGATTCTGACTTCGTTCCGGACAGACGGTGCTTTAGGAGGTATACAAGTCCCCCGACACCCGCGAGTGCGCCACTAACCCCGAAGCCAGGGACATCATCATTAGTATCTTCTGAGTCATCGCCGTCAGCTCCGTCAGTGTTCGACCCAGTCTCGCCATTTTTATCAGTGGCTGCCGGGTCAGTGTCATCAGTTTCGTCGCTGTTAGACTCAGTCCCTACATCATCATCATTAGTGTCTGCTGGGCCATTGTCGTCAACCCCGTCGCTGTTTGGCTCAGTCTCGTTATCATCACTGTCGTCGGTGTCTTCAATTGTCTCGTATCCCTCGCCAACTCCGACTTGAATGGTTACTTCATCTCTCTCCCCCAAATCAGATGTTGTGGCCAGCGTCACCGTGAACTCACCCTCATTAGCGTATGAGTGCGTAGTCGTTTCCTCAATACCAACGTCTCCGTCACCGAACTCCCACTGATACGAGAGGAATTCTCTACCAGCTACGGTTGAGCTCTCACTTGCATCGAATGTCACCTCATCGCCGACCTCCGGATTCTCCGGAGACAGGTCGATTCTGAGTGTTGTCCCGATCTCGTCACCAAACACGCTCACGTCCTCACCGTCGATGCTCCGCTGATGGAACTCAACGATGTCATGAGCTGCCGGACGGGCTGTGTGGCCTGCATCAGGATAGACACGAAACTGAGCCGATACGCCCGCTTTCTCGTAAGCACTCTGCGATGTTGGGAACCGGTCAACGATCATGTCTTCACCGTACACATCTAGTGCTAACTCCTCTAAGGAATCCTCTGTCCAAGCGTCACCAAACCCAATCGTGTCGTTATTGTCTTCAGCCCCCATGTAGAGAAACTGGTTTGTCTCATCGAGTGTCTCGCGGTCGACTGGTGAGCCGGTCAGAGCTTCCAAATCAGCAGTCCCGACGTGGAACGGTAACTCCCGCCCTTTGAATTTATCAAGTGGCAACAGGGGCATCCCATTCAGACCACCGGCTGTGACCGAAATCACTTCATCGGGGTGTAAGACAGTGAACCGGTCAACGAAGTTACCGGAAGCAGAGAAGCCATTCAGTAGGATACCGTCCGTCCGAACAGCATATTCCGCATCTTCGAGGATCTCATACGCCCGTTCAACCATATTCAACACTTGGAGGTCGATACGCTCGAGCGAACCATCCTCAATACCCATTGTCGTATCATCAAGCGCATGGGTGAGGTGCCTCCAATTAACGGGGTCCGATTCAGGCCGTGGAAAGACCGGAACAATAAGTGGCGCACCCAAACGCTCCGAAATATCGCGGGGCAGACCATCGCTAACCAACCTTTCTCCCGCCGATATGTGTACGTCGATGTCATCCGCTGGCTGCCCGGAGTTCGCAGGTTCGACTAGCACTGGCGCAGGTTTGCCCTCGCCAGATGTGGCATTTGAAGGCGCGTAGAGGAAAAACGGATACTCAAACCCAGCTGTCGAGTCAGCCGCAACCAGCGTCTGGTCAATCCCGTCAACTATCTCAAGATCGTCATTGCCAGATACAATTGCCGTGTCACGAGCAAAGCTTGACCCACCATCCTCGGGGTAGAGACTGACAGAGACTCTTGATTCCTCTGTAATTGGCGGAGCAATTCTTACCTCATAGTCTTCGTAGACACCCGCCTCGATACTAGACGAATAAAGACGGCTGTCAGTCCGCTGATTCCTGATACCGAGGTTTGCGTCTTGTTGAGTCTCAATTTCACCAATAACGAGCGATTGGCCATCAGATAAGGTCTGGTCGTTAATCGTGAGCGAGCCACTCGGTTCAGCTGTTACAGACTCAGGGATAGCACCGACTGTAACACTGCTAGCGATACCGGCTCCGATAGAAGCTCTGAGATACGTTCGTCTATCCATGATAAACTCTGGTTATCGTTGTATTCCATGGAGGCCAAAAGAATCTTTGTATTATGATATGTGGCTTTGTTGAAGATCTCAGTAAGCGCACAGTCCGCCCAGTTGCGGCCAGTACATGCCTTCTGCTCTTCACTGGTGCGGCTTACCTGTCTCTTTCAGATAATTGGATATTGAGGCTCTGTTGAAATCTTATTCTTCAGATATATTCTCACCTGAAATAGCCAGTCGCTGAAGACTGCTTACACCGCGGTCAGTTGGTCTCGTTTTGTGTAGACAATGAAGGCGATGTAACCACCAAATACTGTGTGTGCGGCATACAGCGTATTTCTCTCAATCATGCCGGAATACCGTGTGACTGCTAAGACAAAGAATACCCCATATAGGAGACAAGGGAGCGTAATATATACTGTAATAGCCTTCTTCGGGGTCATGTTGCTTCATTTTCAACAACAGTATTAAAACCGTCAGATACGGGTGATTTCCATTTCGTCTGTACTGAACGATCTATGGTTGATGCTTTCTGGGTTGCGAGACTGAATCAGCTGTAAGATCGCGCTTGCGTACTGAGTAATATTTCAGTTTTTAAACCAACCAAACAACCCGAGTGAAATAGCGAATAATCCCCATAGAACTGTGCGGAAATTGGGTTGTGACAAAGCGATACCAGGAATAACTACTCCGACAATAACGGAGAGAATCCCGGTGAGTTTTCGATACTGCTGTAGCGACATATGATGTGGGGAGTCTATTGTACTATTTAGAGCGTTTCGTCTATTAATTACTTGGCTTGAGCCTTATTTAGAAGCGGTGTAGATCGGGCGAAATAGTCGCTATCTGAAGAACGGAATGGTACAGAGAGGCTCTCAGAGACTGATCTCGCTCAGCCAACGCAGGCACCAAGCTACGTTATCGGGAGCGTCTAAACAAGGCCCTTGGCTTGTATTGACCGCGACCGGGCAGAATATATCACTTACTGGGGATTTCAACAGAGCCGGCACTCAGAAACCGCCCATCCAAGAGAGTATTGTGCCGAGAAAGGACAGACAGGCGGAACCAGCCAACACAAGAAGGGCAATAGCAGGGGCAGTAAACTCCTCTGGGTCGGTTCGGAGTAATTCGTAGCCGGCAGTGGCAAGCATTCCAACTCCACCGATCGCCATGAGAAGTATCGGGATACTACGAGCGCCAGCGATGAGCGACCCTACCGCTGGCCCCCCTATTGAGGCTCCAATTACGACAAATGAGCCAGTGTAGATGTACAAATCTTCCATAGGTGGTGTAACGACACGTGACTAATTGTAGTTTGGATGCGATATCCATCTTGTTACTTTCGCACTCTTCAGCGACCGGCTGTTTTCATCTCATTTTGTGTCTGAAGAATGGGATTTTAACAAAGCCGCTCATCTGTAGATTAGCAACTAGTTGATGTACTGTTCGAGGGTGTAATGGATGGCGGTGAACCAGTTCAATTCGAGTCCTCCGTCCGGCCAATTATCGCTCCCATACCCGAACCCAATCGATAGCGAGGCGTTCCGTCCATCGCTCATTGAGATCTGCTTGGCCGACCCGATTAACGTGGTTTGAGAAAATTAGCCCGAACGGACGGGTCTCAGAAGCAGTCAGTGATTGGACCATCGCTGGTGGCGTTGAACGCGTCACGACATGGTTTCCGTTGAAGTACCATTCGACTCGGTCCTCAAACAGCGCACAACCGTACGTATTGAAACTCTCAGTGAGATCGGTGCCACTATCCATTGAGAACGGGTTATCCGTGTGAGTCTCCCTATCATTTGGCTCTCCCGACTCGCTCCAGTGAACATTCACGTGAAGTTGCTGGCGTTCGGATTCCGGATTCTCTCCCGGTTGGAACAATTCAATAATGTCAATCTCCGGTGGCCAATTCATATTTGCGGGCTGCATCCAAAAAGCAGGCAAGATGCCGGTTCTCCCGGGGAGTTTGAGTCGTGCTTCAACGTACTGCCTTACTGTTGGGTCGATCGGAATACCCTCTGTCGGGTGATGAGGCTCCCCGCCGGTACTTGAATTAATCACACCTTGAGAACAACCACTCGGGCCAGTCCCTTGAGATTCGATTGTCAGCTCACATATCCCGTCGTTGATTGTTACGTTGTCGGCACGCACCGTTGCATCATCATTTGGGATCCACTCTTCAGGGTCAATGAACCCGACTCCCCATCGATCCGTATCAAATGACTCCCACTGTTCGTCGACGACGAGTTGCCACTCCCCATCTAGACCGCCACCAGATTGTGAATCCTGTGAGAGCATCTCGTCAAACCCAGAACTGAGACAGCCAGCGAGACTCACAGCTCCGACGGTAGCGAGTACATCTCTTCGCCGAAACTGATCTGATTCCACCATCTGTAATTTTAACCGATGATAGTTGATCCATGCTACCAATTAATCATCGAACACTACATCCTCAAAACCACCGTCTTCAATAAGTAATTTTTCGCCATCGTGGTTTTTGAGATCGCCTTCCTCAAGCCACGGGTTTTTGGCTTCTATCGTTTCCGGTGAGACCTTCTCAGTATTTGGTGCGACTTTTTCAGTCACAGCAAAAGTCTGTACGGGAGAAACCCACCCCCACAGTGCGCCAACAGTATTTAAAACGACTAACAGAGGCGTCAACGGGATAGCCAACAGTGGAACCCGCTCGCGCCGGATATACACGAACACGCCGACGAGCGTGATCACAAATAAGACGAGAAACATGGCCAATGAGCCGAATTGATAAAATAGCGGTTGTGGGAGAAACTGCGGGAATAAAAACAGCAGCAACGACATGACGGGGATCAGTGGAGACAACGACCACGCAACCATCCGGAAGCCGAGAAAGAGACGGTACTTTTGTGGAAGCAAGTCTGAAGAGTGCTGGGTGCCGGCGAACCATCGTCGCCGCTGTCGAAACATTCCGCGAAGCGATGGCGGGGCCTGATTCCGAAACTTCAGATTGAGAACCCGGAAATCAAGTTCGCCTGTCTGCGCTGCGCGCCAAATGAAATTCGTATCCTCTGTGATCGTCTCTGTATCCCACGTAATCGCATCTTCTAACGATTTTCGAATGGCAATCCCACCGCCCCATGCGTAGAGTGGATATTTGAACCGGCCGAAGGCACGTTGCTCGTACTGGTAGCCGATACGGAATGTTTCCGATAAATACGCGATCCACGAGCCGGTGTACAGCGGCATCTCGGTGATTTGGACAACGTCCGCGTCGGGCAAGCCCCGGAATTGCTGAACGATAGTATCTTCGTCCAAATACAGAATAAACTCATGAGAGCATGGAACGTTTCGACGAGCCCATTCGAGCGCGCGTCCCTTATGTCGGGCCTTACACTCGAATTCATCAGGGACGACGTGTACCGTTGCCCCGCTAATTTGGATCTCTTCTTCGGCAATAACTCGAATATCATCGACCCCATCTGGGACCGAGTTGACTGTTGCTTGAACGACGGCTTCGGCACCAATCGTCAATATCCGCACCTGTACGTCGTCGTGACCGTATACCAACTCATCAGACGAGACTGCTCTGTTGAATCCGCAGAAGGCGACAGGATAGCGTCGCTCTGAAGGTGGAAGCGAAGCG
>NZ_BAAADQ010000005.1:0-137269 GCF_039522565.1 Halorubrum ejinorense
AGACAGCTCAAAACTGGCTCGAAGCCTTCGCCGTCTACCACAATTCACGCCAAACTTAACGCGACCGTGGAATAACGGCGTCTCGGGGGCATCCCCCCGGACCGCGGCGACCGATTCCCGCCTTCGTTCGTCAGGAGTCGGGCGGTTTCGCGGGCCCTCGCCTACTCGCCGAACCGCGTTTTCAGCGCCGTGCGGTCGATCTTCGAGGGCCCCGAGGTGGGCATCTCGTCGACGAACGCCAGCTGCTTCGGGACCGCGTAGCGGGCGACGCGCGAGGCGAGGTGCGACTCGACCTCGTCGAGCGTGAGCGACTCGTCGCCGACGAGGATCGCCTTCCCGACCGTCCCCCACCGCTCGCTCGGGACGCCGATCACGACCGCCTCCTCGATATCGGGGTGATCGGTGAGCGCGTCCTCGACGCGGGGCGGGTAGACGTTCTCGCCGCCGGAGACGAACATGTTCTTCTTGCGCCCCTCGATGTGGTAGTAGCCGTCCTCGTCGACGCGCGCGAGGTCGCCGGTCGACACCCAGTCGCCGAAGGTCGCCGCCGTCTCTTCGGGCTCGTTCCAGTAGCGGTCGGCCGCTGCCGGGCCCGCGAGTTCGAGTTCGCCGACCGCCCCGTCGGGAACGGGGCCGTCCGCGTCGACGACGCGCGCGTCGACCGCGAGCGCCGGGACGCCGACGCTGCCGGTCTTCTCCGGCGGGAAGTCGTCGGGCATCGCGAAGTTGTTCGGCCCGCACTCGGTGAGTCCGTACCCCTGTGATATCTCCACGCCGCGGTCGCGCCACGCCGCGATGACGCTCTCGCGGCAGGGGCCGCCGCCGCTCTTCACGAACCGGAGCGAGGAGAGGTCGGTGTCGTCCCAGTCGTCGTGGCGAGCCATCATCCGCAACACCGCGGGGACCGCGACGAGCGTCGTCGCGGACTCGCGCTCGATGTCGCGCAGGACCCGCTCCGGGTCGACCTCGGGACTCAACAGGATGCGACCGCCAATCTGGAAGACCGGCAGCGTGATGACGTTCCACCCGCCGGTGTGGAACATCGGGAACACCATCGGCGTCACGTCGTCCGCGCGGAGCCCCCACGCGGTGATCGTGTTGAACGCGTTCCACCGGATCGCGCCGTGGCTGATCACGGTCTCTTTCGGCGTCCCCGTCGAGCCCCCGGTGTGTAAGAGGAGGTGCGGGTCGGCTAGCGAGACGTCCGCGGTCTCGACGGGCGAACCGTCCGCGGGGAGGTCCTGGGTGTACGGCCGCCACGCGTCGTCGCCGTCCGTCGGGATCGCTCGGACCGCCGGCTCCACGTCGGCCCGCTCCAACGCGTCGACGACGTCGCCCTCGAACGGCGTCTCGACGAGGAGCAACTCGGGACCGGCGGTCCCCAACACGGCGGCGAGGTCGCGCTCCGCGAGTCGATGGGAGAGGGGCGCCAACACGGCACCGACCTTGCCCGTCGCGAAGAACAGGTCGACCAGTTCGACGCGGTTCCGCGAGACGACGGCGACCCGATCGCCGGCCTCCACTCCGGCGTCCCGGAGGAACCGCGCGGTCCGGTTGGCGCGTTCGTCCAACTCGGCGTAGGTGTACTCGGCGTTCGCCGCGGTGTCGGTGACGGCGACGCGATCCGGGGAGAGCTCGGCGCGCCGGGCGGACAGCGATCCCACCCACTCGTAGCCGCGGTCGCCGTGCGGGTGCGGTCGCCGGTCGGATTCGGCGTCGGAACCGTCGTCGCGGCCGTCGGCCCGCGGGTCGTTCTCGGTCGCCATCTCAGGCGACCTCGCCGAGGAACGTCCGGACGCGGTCGTTGACGCGCTCGCGCTCCTCGATGAAGAAGAGGTGCGGCCCGTCCTCGATCCGCTCGACCGTCGCATGCGGGAGGTGCTCGGCGAGCAGCGCGGCGTTCTCGACCGGGAGAACGCGGTCCGCCGTGCCGTGGAGGACGAGCGTCGGCACGCTTAGTTCGCCGAGCCGGTCGGTCGCGTCGAACGCCGCCACCGCGCCCGCCTGCGCCTCCCGGCCCGTCGGCGTCGCGTCGCCGGCCAGCCGCCAGTCGACGATGCGGTCGACGAGGTCCGGTTCGCGCTCGTAGAACCCCTCGGAGACGGCCGGCTCCATCAGGTACCGAATCCGCTCCCGCGGACCGACATCTTCCGGAGGGGAGAAGATGTGCTCTTGGACCTCCGGGGGCGTCTGCGCCGCGTCATCCCCGCCCGGAGAGGTACACAGTAGCGTCAGCGAGGCGACCCGGTCGTCGGCCAGCGCGAGCTCCTGCGCGATCATCCCGCCCATCGACGCGCCGCAGACGTGGACCGCGTCGATCCCGTGGTCGTCGAGGACCGCGCTCGCGTCCGCCGCCATCTCGGACGCGGTGTAGGGGCCGTCCGGCACGTCCGAGTCGCCGGTGCCGCGGTTGTCCGGCCTGAGAACCTCGTAGTCGTCGGCCAGCGCGTCGGTGAGCCACCGCCACATCCACCGGCCGTACCCGAGCCCTTCGAGCAGTAGTACCGTCGGCCCCGCCGGGTCCCCGTCGACGGCGTAATCGATCGTCACGCCGTCGCGTGTCACAGTTGGCATGAACAGAGAGACCACGCCGCCCTCCATCAACCCGGGTGTTAACTTTTCAACCGTGCCGGGGGTCGCGGGGGTATCGGACCGCCGGACGGGTCCGATCTCCCGGCCGGCACGCACACTCAAGTTCCTCCCTCGTGACGGCCAGGGCATGGACACCGCGAACTTCCTCTTCGTCTCCGCCGACGCCGCACTTATCACCGATCTGGCCTGGCAAGTTCACCGCGAAGGCCACGAGGTGAGATACTACATCGAGGCCGAGAGCGACCAGGAGATCGGCGACGGGTTCGTCCCCAAGACGGACGACTGGCGCGCAGAAGTGGATTGGGCGGACGTCATCATCTTCGACGATATCTGGGTCGGTTCCGACGTCGGCACGGGTGAACTCGCCGAGGAGCTCCGTGGGAAAGGGAAAGCCGTCGTCGGCGGGACGCCGAACACCGATCACCTCGAAGAGGACCGCGGCTACGCGATGGAGGTCCTCGAAGAACACGGCGTGAACACTGTCGAACACCATATCTTCGACAGTTTCGACGCAGGGATACAACACGTCCAGGAGAACCCCGCCCCGTATGTCATCAAACCGCTCGGCGAAGTCCAGAACGTCAAGCGCTTACTGTACGTTGGAAACGAGGACGACGGAAGCGACGTCGTAGACGTGTTGAGGGCGTACAAGAAAGCGTGGGGTCACCGGATGAAGGGCTTCCAGCTACAGCGCAAAGTAGCGGGCGTCGAAATCGCCATCTGCGGGTTCTTCAACGGGAACGAGTTCATTGACCGGGTCAACTTTAATTTTGAGCATAAGAAATTATTCCCGGGCAACATCGGCCCCTCGACCGGCGAGATGGGGACCTCGATGTTCTGGGCGGGCCAGAACAAACTGTTCAAAGAGACCTTCGGAAAGATCGAGGGCTGGCTCGCCGACGAGGGCTACGTCGGAAGCATCGACATCAACTGTATCGTCAACGAGAGCGGCATCTATCCCTTGGAGTTCACGCCGCGGTTCGGGTACCCGACCATCGCCCTCCAAGAGGAGTCGATCGAGTCGTCGACGGCGGAGTTCTTCTACGACCTCGCCCACGGGAACGACCCCGACCCGACGGTCCACGGCGGCTACCAGATCGCCGTCAGAGTCGTCCTCCCGCCGTTCCCGTTCGACGACGAGAAGACGTACGACGAGAACTCGCGGAACGCGGCGGTCGTCTTCCAGACGGAGAGCCGGGAGGGGAGCCACGCGAGCGGCGAGCGCGTGACGTCGTCGGGGGTCGCCCCTGACGGAATTCATCTGGAGGACACGAAGCAGGTCGACGGGCAGTGGCGCGTCGCGGGCGAGAGCGGGATGCCCATCGTCGTCACCGGGAAAGGCGAGACGATGGGGGCGGCGCGCGAGCAGGCGTACGGTCGCATCGACGACGTCGTGATGCCGAACATGTACTACCGCGACGACATCGGCGAGCGCTGGGTCGACGGCGACGGCGACCGCCTCCAGGCGTGGGGGTACCTCGGTCCCTGACGATCGGGACGGAGCGATCGCGTCTGCGACACCGAGCACGCCCTCCACGACTTTTTAACGGCCCGGACCACTACTCCGAGTATGCCGAAGTATTCGACGGGCGGCGGCGGCGGCGGCGACGACGGCGACGCGTGCGAGCTCTGCGGTCGCGAGACCGCGCAGCTCCAGAAGGCGACGGTCGCCGGCGCGAAGCTGCTCGTGTGTTCGAACTGCCGGCCCCACGACGACGCCGGGAACGCCCCGAGCGGGGGCGACGCTCGCGGCGGAAACACGGGCGGCAGCCCCGGTGGCGCCGGTTCCGGGTCGAGCCCGACCGAGAGCCGCAAGAAGGAGCTCGCACGCAAGCAGGCGGAGATGTACGACTCCGCGACCGGCGACTCGAAGCACTGGGAGGAGGAGGGAACGAACTACGAGGCCGACCGCCTCCCCTACCTCGTCTCCGGCTACGGCGACGTCGTCACCGAGGCGCGGCAGGACGCCGGGCTGACGGTCGAGGAGGTGGCGGCCGAGTTGGAGGTCGACGAGGACGACCTCCACGCGGTCGAGGACGGCCGGGCCGCGACCGCCAACGTTGGCGGGTCCGTCGTCCGCGCGCTCGAAGAGCGGTTCGGGGTCACCCTCGTCGACGAGTGACTTCGACCCGGCGCGCGCGGCCGGGGCGAGCGCGTGACCGTCGAACCGAGCGTCCGCTCGACGGGTCCGGCGAGTCGAAACGACCAATCCGTCGGGCGACGAGGGTCCGGCAATGAAGGCCATCAAGGACAGCGTCCACGGCCACGTCCGGCTGGGCGACCTCGCCGCCGAGCTCGTGGACACGCCCGCCTTCCAGCGGCTGCGACACATCAAACAGCTGTCCACGGTGCGGCTCGTCTACCCCTCCGCGAACCACACCAGGTTCGAACACAGCCTCGGCGTCTACCACCTCGCGCGCAGCGCGATAGACGGGCTCGGAGTCGACGACGACACCGCCGCGCACGTCCGCGCCGCGGCGATGCTCCACGACGTGGGACACGGCCCCTACGGCCACCAGACCGAGGGGATCATCCGGCGCGCCACCGGGCGCGACCACGACGACGTCGGGTGGCTGCTCACCGACGCCGACCGCGAGGTGTGCCAGGTGCTGGAGCGCAACGGGCTCGATCCCGAGCGCGTCGCGTCGCTGATCGACGGGAAGGGGGCGCTCGGCCCGCTCGTCTCCGGCGAACTCGACGTGGACCGCATGGACTACCTCGTGCGCGACGCCCACCACACCGGCGTCCCGTACGGCACCGTCGACACCGGTCGGCTCGTGAACGAGCTCCGGCTCGTCGACGAGGCGGGGAGCGGCGCGGCCGACCTCGTCCTGGAGGAGGGGAACGTCGCGACCGCCGAGAGCCTGCTCGTCGCCCGCTCGCTGATGAACGCGGTCGTCTACCGCCACCACGTCTCTCGGGTCGCGGGCGCCATGCTGGAGCGCGCCTGCGAGCGCTACCTCGACCGCACGGAGACGGACGCCGAGGCGTTCCGTCGGATGGCGGACCACGACCTCCTCGTCGAACTCCGCGAGCGGATCCCGGCGCTCGGCGAGCGCATCGAGCGGCGAGACCTCTACAAGCGCGCCGTCTGGGCCGGTATCGGCGACGTGCCGACCGGGACGGTCGACGCGGGGCGCGCGGAGGAGCGCGCGGCCGAACGCGAGATCGCCGACGCCGTCGGCGTCGACCGCGACGCGGTGATCGTCGACATCCCCTCGCGGCCGACGCTCAAGGAGTCGGGGTCGACCGTCGTCGTCGACGGCGTCCCGCAGCGGTTAGAGGACGCCTCCGAGCTCGTCACCGGCCTCCGAGCAGCGGAGCGCCGTCGCTGGACGCTCGGGGTCTACTGCCCGGAACCCCACGTCGACGCCGTCGCGAGCGCGGCGCGAGACGTCCTCGGACTCCGGGCCCTGGGCCGGCCGTCCGCCTGATCGCCGGGGTCGTCCGCGTCGCCCTCGCGGCCGCTCCGAGTTACTCTCCGTCCGGTCCCGGCACGGTCAACACCGGCCGGTCAGCGTTCAACACGAGCGCCTGCGTCGTGCTGCCGAAGACGGCCTTCCCGGCCGGGCTGCGCTTCCGGCCGGACACGCAGATCGCGTCGGCGTCGACGTCGGCCGCCGCGGCGATCAGTTCGTCGGCGGGGTCGCCGCTGGCCTCGTAATGGACGCAGGTGACGCCCGCGTCCTCTAAGAGCTCGCGGGCGCGCCGCACCGTCCCGAGCTGGTGGACCGACGCGCCTTCCGGATTGTCTCGGAACACGTGACAGAGGTGTGCTCTGACCTGCTCGGCGGCGGCCGGGAGATCGATGAGGGCCTCGGCCTGTGCGATCGCCCGCGGCTCGTCGTCGAGTCCGATTCCGACTAACACGTCGTACATACCCGACGGTTCGCGGAGCCGAGGTATAAATCGCAGCACCGGTTCGCGGGCCGCGAGACCGAGGCTTCGGCGCGCTCGACTCACAGCCTTTTATCTCGTGACGCCGAAGGCGCACGCATGATCACGGTCAAGGACACCGTCCACGACCACATCGAGATCGACGGTGTCGCCGCGGACCTCGTCGACACCCCCGCCGTCCAGCGCCTCCGCCACGTCAAACAGCTCGGTACGGTCCAGCTCGTCTACCCCTCCGCGAACCACACTCGGTTCGAGCACAGCCTCGGCGTCTACCACCTCGCGAGCCGCGCGCTCGACCACCTCGGGATCGAGGGGAAACGCGCCGACCGCATCGAGGCGGCCGCGATGCTCCACGACGTGGGGCACGGCCCCTTCAGCCACAACCTCGAATCGCTCACGCACCGACTGACCGGGAAGTACCACGACGACGTAGACGAGCTGCTCGCGACCGGCGCGGTCGGCGAGGTGTTACGCGACCACGACCTCGACCCGAACCGGATCGCGCGGCTCGTCGCCGGCGAGGGGACCTACGGCCCGCTGATCTCCGGCGAGCTCGACGTGGATCGCATGGACTACCTCGTGCGCGACGCCTACCACACCGGCGTCCCGTACGGGACCATCGACACGGAGCGGTTCGTCCGCGAACTGGCGTTCGTCGACCCGGGCTCGAACGGGGACGACGCCGCGGACGGGGTCGAGGTCGACGGCTCGTCGGAGCGCGCCCTCCAACTGGTCC
Organism: Halorubrum ejinorense; assembly: GCF_039522565.1. Lineage (GTDB taxonomy): Archaea > Halobacteriota > Halobacteria > Halobacteriales > Haloferacaceae > Halorubrum > Halorubrum ejinorense. The sequence continues at coordinate 7,226 of NZ_BAAADQ010000005.1, forward strand.
TAGACGAGGGGAACGTCCAGACCGCTGAGAGCCTGCTGCTCGCCCGCGCGCTGATGAATCCCGTCGTCTACACGCACCACGTCGCGCGCATCTCGAAGGCGATGTTGCGCCGGGGCGCGGTCGACCTCCTCGACGCGACCGCGACGACGGCGTCGGAGCTGCGGCGCATGGACGACCACGACTTCCTCGCGGCGCTCCGGGACTGCGGGGAGACCGCCGAGCTCTCCCGCCGGTACGACGAGCGCGACCTGTACAAGCTGGCGGTGTGGGCCGAGTACGGGGACGTGCCCGAGCGCGTCCACGACGCGGACCGTGCGGCCGAGACCGCGCTCGAACGCGAGATAGCCGAGGAGGCGGGCGTCGCGCGCGACCACGTGATCCTCGACGTGCCGCCCGAGCCGACGATGCGCGAGTCGACCGCGCGCGTCACCGTCAACGGACAGATCCGCCGCCTCGAACGGCAGTCCCCGCTCGTCTCCGCGCTTCGGACCGCCCAGCGGAACCAGTGGCGCCTCGGCGTGTACGCGCCCGCCCCCGCGACCGATCGCGTCGGCCGAGCCGCGGCGGACGTGCTCGGGCTCGATCCCGACGGTCTCGTGACCGAAGTGCGCGGCGCGATGCCGACGACCCTCGACGAGTTCTGACGGCCACCCGGACGGAGCGCCGTCGTCGACGCGTTCCCGTGAGATTTTAACCCCGGCTGGCGAGCCTCAGACATGCATCTCGAAGGGACCATTCTGGTCGGTCCCGACTTCGAGCCGGTCGAGGGCCGGGTCGTCGTCGCGGACGGCGAGATCCTCCGGATCGAAGAGACGGCCGTCGACGGCGACGACGTGATCCTTCCCGCGTTCGTCAACGCGCACACGCACATCGGCGACTCCATCGCCAAGGAGGCGGGCGAGGGGCTCTCGCTCGACGACCTCGTCGCGCCGCCGGACGGACTGAAACACCGGCTCCTCCGAGCGGCGGACCACGACGAGAAGGTGGCCGCGATGGCCCGTACCCTCCGGTACATGGAGTCGACGGGGACGGGCACGTTCCTCGAGTTCCGCGAGGGCGGCGTCGAGGGCGTCTCCGCGCTCCGCGACGCGCTCGCGGGCGAGGGAGTGGAGTTCGACGAGCGCGCGATCGACGCGGTCGTGTTCGGCCGCGACGACCCGGACGTGCTCTCCGTCGCGGACGGGTACGGTGCGTCCGGCGCCCGCGACGCCGACTTCGACGCGGTCCGGACGGAGGCGCGCGACGCCGGCAAGCTGTTCGGCATCCACGCCGGCGAGCGCGACGCCGACGACATCAACGCCGCGATGGACCTCGACCCCGACTTCCTCGTCCACATGGTCCACGCCGAACCGATCCACCTCGAACGGCTCGCCGACCGGGAGACGCCGGTCGTCGTCTGTCCCCGCTCGAACCTCGTGACGAACGTCGGCGTTCCGTCGATCCGCGAACTCTCCGAGCGGACGACCGTCGCGCTCGGCACCGACAACGTGATGACAGACTCGCCGTCGATGTTCCGCGAGATGGAGTTCGCGGCGAAGCTCTCCGATCTCCCCGCCCGAGCGATACTGCGCATGGCGACGGTCAACGGGGCGGAGATAGCCGGCGCGAACCGCGGCGTGGTCGAGCCCGGGGCCGACGCCGACCTGCTCGTCTTAGACGGCGACTCCGACAACCTCAGCGGGGCGCGAGACCTCGTCCGCGCCGTCGTCAGGCGCGCCGGACAGGCCGACGTCTCGCGGGTCGTCATCGGCGGCGAGTCGGTCGTCCCCCGCGACGACTGAGTCGCGCTCCGGCCTTCCGCCGCGACTCCTCGCTCGCTCCGCTCTCCGCCCGATTTCGCGCCACGCCGACGGGATGAAATGGCCTCCGAGCGTACGACCGACCGATGACGACGCTCTCGCTGCTCGCCGGAGTCGCGCTGGGACCGATCGTCGGCCTCGTCGCGACGCTCGCGATGGATCGGGTGATGCCTCGGCTCCCCGAGGGGACGACGGCCCCGAAGGTCGCCGCGGGCGTGCTCACGGACACGCCGGTCGACGACGCCCCGGAGCGGCTGGCGACGTGGGTCCACTACGTCGCCGGCGGCGGTTCGGGCCTGCTGTTCGTCGGACTGGTCGCCGCGACCGGATCGCTGCTCGGCCTCGGTTCCCTCGCGGCCGTCGCGGTCGCCGGCGTCGCACAGCTCGCGCTGATGGTCGGCTTCTTCGCGTTCGTCCCGCTCCCCCGCGCCTCGGGCCTCCCGCGTCAGCGGCTCGGGACGATCCGGCGCGACTGGGCGATTTCGGCGGCGACGTACGTCCTCGTCGCGGCCGTCATCGTCGCCGTCGCGACCGGGGTCTAGCTCGCGCTCGCGGCTGGAGAGAAACGGTTTAGTCGCTGGCTGCGGCCCAATGGAGTATGCACGCCATCACTCGATCCGGCTGGATCGAGGTCATTTCGGGGTCGATGTTCTCCGGCAAAACCGAAGAGCTGCTCCGCCGCCTCCGGCGGTCGGAGATCGCCGGTCAGTCCGTCGCCGTCTACACGCCCGCAGTCGACGACCGCTACGGCGAGACGACGATCGGGAGCCACACGGGGCGGCAGTGGGAGGCGACAGTGGTCGACAACGAGGGCGACGGACCCTTCGAGGTGCTCGACGACGACCCGGCCGAGGTCGTCGCGGTCGACGAGGCGAACTTCTTCTCCGACGCCCTCGTCGAGGTGTGTAACGAGCTCGCGGACCGCGGTAGCCGGGTGATCGTCTCGGGCACCGACCAGACCTTCCGCGGCGAGCCGTTCGAGCCGCTCCCCCAGCTCATGGCGACCGCCGAGTACGTCGACAAGCTTCAGGCCATCTGCTCGGTCTGTGGGGAGCCCGCCTCCCGGAACCAACGACTCATCGAGGGCGAGCCCGCGCACGTCGACGACCCGACGATCCTCGTCGGCGCCGAGGAGTCCTACGAGGCCCGGTGTCGGGACTGTCACGTCCTCCTGACCGGAGACAGGCCCGAAGAAGAGCGACCGTTCGAGCGTCCGGACCCGGACCCCGCGAACGACTGACCGCCCGCCGACTCCCTCTTCTCACGATTCCGCCTCTCGTCCGTAACGCCCGCTAGGCCGGAGTCTCCGTCGCGTCCGCCTCGTCGGCTTCCGACTCCTCGTCGCTCGCGGTCGCGAGTCGGAACAACCCGACGAGCGCGCCCGCCGCGACGAGCGCCCCTTCCGCCTTCGCGGCCGCGTACACCCAGTCCCGAGGCTCCGCCTCGCCGGCGTTTCGGTAGAGCGCGCGCGTCCAGAGGGCGACGGCGCGACGCGGCGCGACGGCCTCGATCAGTCCGCCGATTCCGGCCACCAACAGCAGTAGCGCTTTCATGTCGGCCCTTCGACGGCGACCCTCAAAAGCGGACCGGGGAGTCCGCCCCGTCGACGCCGCTCGGTTCGACCCCGGGAACCGGTCTCAGTCGTCGCCCACCGGCTCCGCGGCGTCGAGGTAGCGGCCACAGGTGGCGGCCGCCCACTCGCGGACCGCCGGCGCGTCGGACCACAGCAGCGCGGCGATCCCGTCTCCGTCGACTAGCCCGACGACCGCCCGGTCGTCGGCGAGGGCGACCGTCACGGGCGACTCCCCGTCGTGACGGTACGCCTCGATCCCGCGCTCGACGAGGAGCCGCCGCACGACCGGACCGGCCGGCCCCGAAAGGCGGTCGCTCGCGGCGTCGGTGAACACGACGCGGAGGTCTCTGGGGGCGTCTCCGTCGCCGTCCGCGGCCTCGACGACCCCGCTCAGCCGTCGGGCGAGACCGGCGTCGAGTCGCGGAACGACGGCGACGACCGCTTCGGCGTCGCCGACGACCTCGGCCAGTCGCTCAGTGAGGTCCGCGTCGACCGGAGCGACCGCGTCGCCGCTCGCCGTCTCGTTCGCGCGCTCGACGACCTCCGTCTGACCGTCGAGGGCAGCGAGGTCCGCGTCGACGGCGCTCGCCACGAGCGATCGGAGGGCCGCCGCGGGCGACCGCGTGTCGTCGGTCACGGTCGCCGTTGGAGGGGGCCGGGCGTAAACGTCAGGGACGTGCCGCTCGCAGACGGCGTATGGACGAGACGCCTCCCGCCGAGCGCCTGTCGGGGCTCCTCGGCGACCGCGACGAGACGCTCGCGACCGCGGAGTCGCTCACTGGCGGGCTGGTCGGGTCGCGAGTGACCGACGTGCCGGGCGCCAGCGCCTACTTCGACCGCGGGTTCGTGACGTACACTTACGACGCCAAACGCGAGCTGCTCGGCGTCTCTCGCGAGTCGCTCGACGCGCACGGCGCCGTGAGCGACCCGGTGGTCAGCGAGATGGCGGCCGGCGCGCGCGACCGAGGGGACACGGACTGGGCTGTCGCGACGACCGGTATCGCCGGACCGACGGGCGGGACCGACGAGAAACCCGTCGGGCTGGTCTACGTCGGCGTCGCCCACGCCGCTCCGTGGGGCACCGGGGACTCATTCGTCCGGACCGAGCGAGTCGTGCTCGACGGCGACCGCGACGCGGTGAAGCGCGGTGCGGCCGAGACCGCGCTTGACGCCCTCGTCCGTGCCATCGAGCGCGTCGACGACGCGGCGTCGACGGACTGAGCGCGAACCGGGTCGCGGAACGGCGCTCGAAGTGTGCGAGGTGTTATCACTCGCCTCCGCGTAGCGAGGGCATGATCGACCGCGTCCTGGTGGCGATGGACGACTCCGACCTCGCGGAGCGAGCGCTGCGCTACGCGCTCGACGCGCACGGAGACGACGCGGCCCTGACCGTGATCCACGTCGTCGGCGGTCCGTCGCCGATGATGGGAGCGGCGGTCGGGCTCGCGCTGTCCGACGACTCGGACGAGGAGATGCGTAAGGCGGCCGCACCCGTGTTCGAGCGGGCCCGCGAGATCGCCGCCGAGCACGACGTGACCGTCGAGACGGTCGTCGAGGTCGGCCGGCCCGCTCGGGGCATCCTCGATCACGCCGAGGAGTTCGACGCGGTCGTCCTCGGCACGCACAGCGGGTCGCTCGCGGACCGGCTGCTCGTCGGGAACGTGGCGAAAACGGTGTTCGATCGCTCGCCCGTGCCGGTCACGGTCGTGCGGTGAGGCTCGGCCGACGCGGCCTCCGCGTTCCTCACTCGATGTAGGCGTTGCCGATGACGGCGACGACCAGCGCGGCGAGGACGATCCACGTCAGCGGCTCGACCGCGAGCAGTCGGATCGGCCGGGCGACCGACCCGTCGAGGCCGAAGAGGTAGCCGCCGGCGAACACTATCGCGAACGCGAGCGCACCGACGATTCCGGCCACGCCAAGCAGCGCGGTGTCCGACGAGTCCATGCGCCCGAGTCCGCGCGGGACGTACATAAACGGATCTCTGACCGGCGCCCGGCGCCGCGCAGGTCAGTCCTCGCCCGAGTCCGGCGCTCCCGACGCCTCGATCCGCTCTTCGTACTTCGCGAGCGACTCGTCCAGTGCCTCCCCGGCGTCGACGTCGAGCGAGTCGGCGAGCGCGAAGAGCGCGAAGAGCGCGTCTCCGAGTTCGTCGTCGCTGACGGCGATCCGGTCCGGGTGCGCGCCGTAGCCGGTCGACTCCGCGGCGTCTTTCGCCACTTCGCCGAGTTCGGAGACGACGTCGAGGAGGCGGTACTCCGGCGGGGCGTCGAGGTCGTGGTCGTCGACGAACGCGGCGACGGTTCGTTGTTCGTCCATCGCGGGCGACTGCTCTACGGCACGGTAAATGCGTGGCGGATCAGTGAGTTCACGCCGTCGTAAACGCCCCGGCCAGACGGAAAGAGACGAGACGGGTCAGAGAGCCAGGGCAGGGATGTGGGAATTATGTTTACAATCCCTCCGCTCCACCAGCGTGTATGTCGACGCAGGATCCCCGGGACGCGGTCGAAGGGCTCCGAAAGCGGATTCGCGAGCGCGAACGCGACGTCACTGACGAGGACGCCGAGGCGCTGCTCACCTTCTCCGACCAGCTGGACTTGATGAAGAGCGAGTACTCCGACTACCGACACCTCAAGCTCCTCCGGCACTGTACGCGGATGGCCGAGGCGACCGACCAGCTCGCCGAGGCCGCCCACGATCGCGACGCGGCCGAGACTGTCGTCCGCTGGATCAACCGGCAGTACGACAACGAGGAGACGAACCGGGACTACCGGAGCGCTGTCCGTGTCTTCGCGAAGCGCGTCCGTCGCCTCGACGAGTCGCCCGAGAGCGTCGCGTGGATCCCGACCGGTACCTCGAGCACCTACGACCCGACGCCGAGCGAGCGCGACCTCCTCTTGTTCGAGGAGGACGTCAAACCGATGGTCGACGCCTGCCGGAACACCCGGGACGCGGCGTGTATCATGCTCCAGTTCGAGGCGGGGCTCCGCGGCGGCGAGCTCCAGTCGCTCACCATCGGCGACATCGTCGACGGCGAACACTCGCTCGCCGTCCACGTCGACGGCAAGGAGGGCGAACGCGTCGTCCACCTGGTCGTCTCCGTCCCGTACATCAACAAGTGGCTGAACGACCACCCCGCCGGTGACGACCCTGACGCCCCGATGTGGTCGCACCTTTCGAAGCCCGAGCCCCAGAGCTACACCAGCTACCTGAGCAACTTCAAGGAGCCGAAGAAGCGGATCGACCTCTCGAAGGAGGTCACCCCGACCAACTTCCGTCGGTCTAACACGCGGTGGCTCGTCCTCCAGGGCATGAGCCAGTCGCGGATCGAGGACCGACAGGGCCGGAAGCGCGGCTCCGAGGCGACCCAGCGCTACATGGCTCGGTTCGGCGAGGAGTCGAACGAGCGCGCCTACGCGTCGATGCATGGACTCGACGTCGAGGAGGACCCCGACGGTGACGACCACGCGCCGCTCACCTGCCCGCGGTGTGACCGGGAGACGCCCCGGGACAAGGAGTGGTGCGTCTGGTGTCACCAGGCGCTCTCGCCCGAGGCCGCCGAGCGCGTCGAGGAGGTCGACGAGGCCATGTTCGAGTCCGGGGTCGAGACTGACGACCCGCAGGTCGCCGAGGACCTCCGGACGGTCAACCGACGGATCACGGCACCGGTCAAGCATCTGATGGCCGACGACGAGTGACTCAGGCATCGGCCTCAGCCTCCTCGAGTCGGTCGAGTGCGTTCTTCGCGTGCGGTGCGATCGGAAGCTCCGTCTCGGCAAGCCGCTCTAGTTCCGGCTGAAGCTCTCGGATCACCTCGATCGGCGCGTCGCCCGCGCTCAGGTCGGTACCATCTTCTGCTGTGGTCGTGCTCATCGGGCTTCCTCCAGGTTCTCCGCCTCGATTCCGGACCGGTAGTCGGTCCCGTACTGTGCGTCGACGGCGGCCGCGATGGCCACGCCGTGGATATTGGTGATGTGCGCCGGCGCGAGCCCGTAGCACGTCGTCAGCGTGTCCTCGCGGCGGAAGACGACGACCGCCGACTGCGCGTCGTACCGCGCCTCGTCGTGGCGCGGGACTGGCGCCGCGTCCGGCACCTCGACGCGAAGCCCGCGGTTCCACGAGCCGATCACACTGGCAGTCGGCCCGGACCCGCGGATCCGCAGCATCCGATTGGCGTGGTCGGTCGGGTCGGCCGCGTACTTCGAGCTCACAGCACCACCTCGAACGTGAGAACCACTGCGAGGGCGCCGGCGAGCCCCAGCGTGAGCCATCGGAAAGCCCACACGTGCGGCTCGCTCATCGCCCCACCTCGCTCGGGTCGCGCCCGGCGACGATCACGTCGTGGATCGTCTGGAGCGTCTCCTTGTTCCAGTCTCTACGGACGCCCGGCGCGTCGATGTCAAGCGCGCGTTCGAGGACATCCGTCGTCCCGCCCCGCGTGAGCTGCTCGATCCACTCGCGCCGGTCGAGGTCCTCGCGCTCGTCGACGGCCGTCGGCTGGTAGTCGACAGTCTCGCAGACCGCGGCGAGCACGTCGCGCATCCAGCCAACCGTCGTGTTGGCTCGCTCCCACCGGACGCCGTCACGATTGACCATCTCGTACCGAGTGCCGTCGGCGTCAGTTTCTCGCGTGATCTCGCGGACGAGGTTGGGCTTCTGGAGCTGTCGCGACCGACGCGTGTCGGCCTCGCCAGCGACACGGGTGAACACCCACTTCACGGGCGAGGTGTCGCGCCACTTCGAGACCTCGAGGTCTGCGAGGAACCCGTCGGGTGTGTCTCCGCGCAGGTGCGCGCCGAGCGTCTTGCCGATCTCCTGGATGCGGACGTCGGTCGCGCTGTTCGCGATGGAGCGCGACGAGACGATCCGCTTGTCGGCCACATGCTCGGCGACGTACTGCTCGATGGCGTCGAGAGCGGCCTCGCTACCGCCGTAGGCCTTACCTTCGTAATCGTTCTTCTGCCCGACCCCGTTGTCTTCGAGGACCTGATCGGCGGTGGTGCCGCCGTCGGTGCGTGCGACTCTGTCTCCGACTTGATCGCGGCTCATGATGCGAGATGCTCACCCCGTTCGTAGCCGCAGCCGGGACACCGCCACCAGACGTGATCGCCGTCGCCAACGTCGTCCATGTCGTCACCGCAACCCTGACACGAGCGATCAGTTTCTCCGTCGTCTCCAGCAACGTCGGCCATCAGAGGACCACCCCGCCGAGGTACGCACCGAAGGCGATTGCGACGGTGACCAGTGCGACGACCAACAGCGCGTAAACGACGAGCATGGCCGGCGTCACTTCGATGTAGCCGAGCACCTCGTCACTCGGCATCGTCCACCTCCTCGAGGACGTAGGTCGTCCCGTCGTCGTGTGCGAGGATCGCGTCCCCGTTGCGCTCCAGGAGCTCGGCGGTCTCGCGCTCGACGTGGTCGACGACGCGGAACTGCGTGGCGCTCACGCGGTCTCCCCTCGGTTCTGGTACTGCCGCCACGTGTCGTCGCCCTCGGGCCGAGTTTCCTGCTCTTGCTGCTGGCCGACGAGCTGGTAGTAGCTCGCCTCCGCAATGCGCCCGACAGGGTTCACCTGTGCGACACGCCAGAGGCGCCGGTACGGGCGGCCGTTGTACTCTCCGGCCATCCACACCTCATCACCGGTGACGAGGAGGTCGTACTGCTTGCCCGACTGCGGGCTCGTCCGAACCGTGATCGTTCGGGTCTCGAAGTCTTCGCCCAGCGGCGCCGTCCAGGACACAGGGTCGTCGACGTCGACGACACACCACGGCTTCGACCAGGAGTTGCCATCCTCGGTGACGAGTTCGACCTTCTCGCCGAGCCCAACATCGAGGGCATCCGCGACAGGGTCGCTCGCGAGCGGGTCCTCCTCGTGTTCGTCGGCCTCGCTCACCACACTCTCGGTCGCGTTGAAGTCGACCTCGCGCGGCTCGACGTCGTCGCCCGCGACGCGCTCGGCCGTCTCCTGGAGCAGGTCGACGCGCGTCTCGGAGACGTACGGGATGTCCGTGAGCGTCTTCCTCTCGGTGATGAGGATGTCTGCGACGGTCTCGATGCCGTTGTCGTCAAGGCGCCGAGCGACCGACTCGCCGAGCCCGTCGACGTGGTCAGCGAGGGTGACGACGTCGGTCCTCGCGTTGAGGTCCTCACTCGCCATCGTCACCACCAGTCCTCATCTTCGAGGTGCTTCGTGAACGTGTACACGCCCTCGATGACGTGCGGCGGGTACACTTCGAGCTGATACTGACTCTTGTAGACTGCCTTCACGTGGCCGCCGGGCAGGAACTCGACCCGGTCGGCAGAGTGCGGGTCGCGCTCGTCGGTGAAGTGGATCTCCGCGCCGTTCGGGAGGACGTGGCCCTCACTCGGCATCGGCGCTCACCTCTTGGTCTTCGGTCTCGTGAGCGTCGCCGAGCGTGCCTTGGAACTCCTCGGGCAGGCTCGCGAACGGGAGGATCTCCGAGTTGATGAACGCCGCGTACATCCCGGCCATGTCGCCGCCGTCGAACAGCGCGACGTAGCCGGTCTCGGAGACGACGCCGCGGACGTACTCGCCGTCCCACCAGTACTCGAAGCCGAGCATCGTCGTCGCCCGGCTCCCGCCCGTGTCCGCGAGGTGGGCAGCGTCGTGGTACTTGATAGTCGACTCCTCGGCGTCGTCGTCAGCGTCGAGGCTCCGCGTCTGCGTGGTGTTCCACGCGTTCGCCTTCGGGTAGTCGCTCACGTACTCGGCGAAGCCGTCGACGTCGATCTCGGCGCGGTGGATGATCGTCCCTTTCGCGATGCCGAGCGTGTCGAACAGCCAGTCGCCGTCCGAGCGGTTGACGCCGACCCATCCCTCGGTGAGGTCGGCGATCCACTCGCAGTAGACGTCCTCGCGACCTTCGGCCGTCTCGGTGACGATCCCAGTTTCGGTGACGTAGATGTCTTCGCGCTCGGTGTCGATCTTGTTGGCGGCATCGCCGGCGTAGACCGTGGTGCCGTCGAGACGTTCGTACGCCGTCGCGTCGATCGCCGGGTACGTACTCTGCTCGACGTGACCTTCGATCGTCGGGTCGGCGATCTCGTCGCGGGCGAGCCCGAGGATGGTCGCGCGCATCAGCGCTCACCCTGCCCCCACGACTGCCACTCGTTGAGGATCTCCACCGCCGCGTCGGTCAGTGCGTAGTTGTTCGTCCGCTTGTCGAGGGCGCTCTTCGCGACGAGGTCCGCCTCGACGAGCGTATCGAGGTTCGGGTACAGCCGGCCGTGGTTAACCTCCGTCCCATACAGCGCCTCGAGTTGGCGCTTGATACGGAGTCCGTACGCCTCCTGGTCCTCCTCGTTGGCTAAGGTCTGGAGGATGTCCCGCTGGAACGCGGTCAGGGCTGCGAACTCGCGCAGCTGCTCGCGTGTCTCGTGGTCGGCGTCGATACGTCCTGCGTCGTTGGAGCCATCTTGAATAGGCCCCGTGTCTGAACTACTCATGGGTCTTCCGTTAATCCCCTCGTGAGAGGGGCTCGCTGGGGGACCCGGCCGTCGGCGTTCCAGCGCCGGCGGGTTTTGCTCCCGCGAAGGCCAGGTCAACCTGTGATTAGGCCACCCATTACAAATAGTTTCTCCCTAATAGGGAGATTATACTCTACTTACGGGAATAGTTAAACCGGAGTAGAGTGTATCAACACCCACACCGCTAGAGATATGGGGGTCAGTACTCGAACCGCGTGTGTGCGACAGCGCGCGGACTGGATGAAGCCGGTCGACGATCAGATCCTGGAGTTGATGCGGGATGAGGGCAACCTTACTCCGCGTGCGGTCGACGACTTCGGGGTCGCCGTGAGCGATTACGCCGGTGATCGGTTCTCTGTCCTCCGCCGCTACGGACTTGTTGAGCGGATCTCGCGCGGCCTCTACCGTCTCACCGATGACGGCCGTGCCTACCTGGACGAGGAGCTCGACGCGGCCGAGCTCGAGCCGGTCGAGTAGCCTCACGCGACACGCACCTCCTCGAACGGGAGCTCGATACGGTTCTTCTGGTCGATGATCGTGTAGTAGCGACCGCTCTCGTACTCCGGCGTCCGATCGCAGGGGACACACCAGAAGCTCTCCTCTCGATGCTTCCACCGGATGTGACCGCGCGGACAGGTGTAGCGCCACCGACCAGGCCCCGACCGGTCGATCTCGACGGGCATCAGCACACCCGCAGTCCGGGGGCCGCCTTCTTGATCGCCGGGCCGAGCCACCGCGGCGGCGACCGACTCGGTGTGTTCTGAAGCTCACCGTACTCGTTGAAGGTGAGCGTCCACGCCTCGCTGTCGTGTTCGACCTCGACGATCGTCCCGTCGTCGTGCTCGTCGACCGCGACCGAGACGTCGACGTCGTCAGCGTCGAAGCCGAGTTCGGTGATGTCGACCGTCGTCCGTGTGCGGGTAGCCTGTGAGGGCATACCTCAGCCGACGGGTGGATGAACGGTAAAAGGGGGCCGTACTTCCGGGGCTATTAGTCCGAGGCCTAGCCCGCTACTCTGCCGACGGGGGTCTGATTATCAGTTCTCCCCCTGGTTGGTGTTCTGATATTGCTGAGTTAATTTCGTCGTCATAGTTGATGAGGTGGTTATAGTCAAGAGTCGTCAGATAACCGCTTCCTCCGTTCTCCGACCAATTTGAGGCATCAGCTACAACTTGGCAATCATCCTCATTGCCAATCGCTGATGATAAGGAGAACAACAGCTCCAAATTATTGGATCGTGGAGTTATTTGATCAATACGATTCTCGATGAACTCTTTCCGTTTGCTGATCTCTCTCTGCCGTTCACGCAACCTGCTTAGTACCGTTGTACGATCAACATCCTCGAACGCATCTTGGATATCATCAAAAGTACCTCGATCGTTAGAGCTGAGATCGGCTTCGTCGAATTCTTCTAGCTCACCGCCTGAGATGAGGTAATCAACGACATCAGCATACAGCTTCGCTTTTCGCTCGGGGACTTCGTTAAATTCTGACTCAACCTTGGAGCTAATTATGACTTGTAACTCCTCGTTCATAATTAGGTCTCTAGAGCCTCTGTCGCCATCAGGAAGGACAAAATCGACTAGTACGGATGTGTCAAAGAATATGTCTGGTGGAATTGAGGACCCGTTGAGCGACATTATTAGTCAGAGATATACTCCCGCTCTAGCTGATTTAAAGAGTCATCGAGTGTGCCATCGTGGTCAGGGAAACCAGTGTGATCGGGTAGTAGCCCGCGCTCAACGACACGCTCCCTGAAATTCGCGATCTCCTCGTCGTACTCATTAAGATGACGTTCTAACTCCCTTGCCCTCTCTAAGCGGAGTTCATCAGCCTCTGGGCCCATAGCTGTCTCCTGAGAAATAACGAGACCAGGTACCTTCCAAGCATCATAGTAGTGGGTATTCTGGGCATCCTTGAACGCTGAAAGGTGTTCCTCAGTCAGATCACGAACATCAAGTTTTGACAGTTGGAGATACATATCCTCAAGAACATCTGTGAACTGACGGAAATACGGAATCGTCTCTTTTAGATCCTCGTCAGCACCCATCGAGAGGTGAATCTCAGAGACTATTTTCTGGACCTCAGCGTAGTGATCTGGCGCACTAATTCTCTGTTCCTGACCAAATGCAGATAGGCCTGCCTGAGCAGTCCCGCCGCCACTAGATTCGACGTATTCCTGTAGCTGAGAGATGGTTTTTCTGAGAAGCGTTCTCAACGACAGACTGTGCTTGTAGACCTGAGCAAATCTCGTGGGTGAGTACTCCTCGTAGAAATCGCCCAAGAACGACGTGCGGCTCTCAAAAAGGACATCCTGTGCGAGGTTGAACTCTCTCTTGAAGTATCCAGCATATTTCCGCACATCGGCTTCAGCCGAGTACGACCGCTGGCTGTCGATAAACTGGGCATTGTCGATTGTGTCCGGAGAGACTGTCTCATATTTCCCTTCGTAATTTGTCGCAGACACGTCCGGACTTTTACACTTAGCACCAGCAAGATACCAGCTATAGGTGATAGGAATATCAAATTCGTCAGCGGCCATATAGACCAACTTCTGGATTTTCACCTCGCCGAAGTTGGTTGCCTTCTCATGTTCAATTGAGTCAGACTCAGCTACGGCTAGCGCGAGGCCTTCCAGAATCTTATCGATCTCCTCACGCTCAGCCGCACTCATCACTTACCAAATCTCTTGCTCCAAGAATCAAAGTACTTCTGGAAGACAAATCAACCAGTGTTGTTTACGATCTGTATCCGGACCACTAAGCTTGGTTAACTGGAGGAATTGAAGTAATGGTATGACATGATTCGAGGGATGAATCGACGGCAGAGTACAACCATCGGTGATCAAGCCGCTCCCGCTCGACAAGGTCGTACGCGCGGAGCTTGTCGAGTTTGTTTCGTCGGTCGCGACGGCTGATGGGCGTCCGCTCTCGGTTCGCGTACACGCGCTCCTCGACCGCCTCGTATCGCTGGTTTAGCTCGCGACCGGTAATCTCGCCAGCGTCGCGAATCAGTTCGTAGAGGACGCGATGGTGGAATGGGAGTGAGTGAAGGTTTGCTTCCCGGATGCTCGACCGAGCGCGCTCGTAGGCGTCGTCGACATCGGCGTCGTGTATACGTCCGTGTTCGCGTTCGACCGCGATCTCGGCGGCCGCGCACAGCGTCTGGATGCCCTCGCGAGCGACGCCGGCGACGTCGTCGGCGATCGTCTCCAGCTGCGCGCGTGTGACCACGTTGTCGACGAGCCCGACACGCGCCCGGTCGCGAAGGATGTCCGCGAGTTCGTCGACGCCGAATCGGTCGAGTTCGATCCGCCCGCCGTGGAGGTACTGGCGGACGCCCGAGTCGGCACGAGCGAGCCAATCGTCTGGCTCGTGGCAGATCACCACGACCTCGACACCGGGGACGGCGGTCAGCTGGCCGACCGCATCTGTCCCGGCGACGTCGTCGGCCTCGTCGAGCAGGAGGAAGAGCTCATCGCTCCCGAGCGTCTCCCGGAGTCGATCCGAGAGCTCATCGTTCGGCGCGTTGTCGGCGACGGTCCCGCCGGCGCCGCGGATAGCCATGCGGAAGAGCTCGCCCGTGGTCGTGCCGAGCGCTTGGATCCACGCCCAGCGCGTGCCGAACTCGCGAGCGAACTCCTCGAGGACGGTTCGCCCGAGCGCTGTCTTCCCGACACCACTCGGACCCGCCAGCAACGCGCCCTGATCGTGGTCGGAGCGCGCTCGGTGGAGGAGCCGGATGAGCTCCTGGACATGCGCCTCGCGATGCCGGAGGTCGGGTGGCGGGGTCTCGTCGTCGAAGACTTCCGGACGACGTATCATACTGGTGACTGCTGACGCGGAGTGGGGTAATAAAGCGGGGCCTCGCTTCCGGGGTGGAACTGAAAGTGTCCCACCGGTCGATACACCTGGTGCCGCGGTGCTATCAGTTAGAGCTTCTGTGTCTGTGAGGCATCAACAGGGCCAGTTGTCGGCTTATCTGATCGGGACTGTCCATCACGCAACTGGAGGTATGCCGCGGCGATGATCGCGTAGTAGGGGAGGAAAAACACTGCCGAGAAGACGACAATGACGAGATCGGCCGCAACCGAGAGGCCAGCGAGGGTTAACAGGGGCGCGATGGCGCCGATAACCCCACCGAACAGCGCGGACGCAAACACGAGGACACCGAGCTGAAGTCGAGAGCCACGAGCTAACCCCCAACTTCGCTTCAGGGAGCTGATCACGCCTTCATCTTCGACAGCGACAACGAAGATGAAAAACAGGAACGAGGCGGCCAAGAACAGCCCTGGGATCAGGAAGAAAACCGATCCAATCATGACCATAATTGTGACGAGTACTCCGCCGACCAGTGCGATAACGGAGGCGCGGCCGAGTCGCTTCGTCACCGAAGCGGGGAACGACCCGGCCTCGCTGAGCGGTTGCGCAAACGTCCGTGACAAGACGACGAAATACGCCGAACTCAGGAGAACAAGTACGCCCAGCGCCGCAAGTGCGATCTCGCCTGAGATCGGAAGTACGAGCCCGACGTTGCTGCGAAATTCGGTTGCTACCTCAGGAGGAAGAAATCCGAGGATCGCTGTATTAACCATTGTTTGTGTTCCGATCTGGATGGCAAGGAGCCCGAGGAAGAGGACTCCACCAGTCCGGGTGAAGATACGCCGAATACCGTCGCTAACCGCATGGCTAAGTTGGAGGGCCATACCTGCGAACGATCCTACGGTCGTCTAATAAAATAACCGAAATAAGCGCGTGAGCTACCGAACGAACTGGTCTCGGTAGTACTGCGAGACGACGTCACGCTGCGGGCAGTCGCGGTCGTGCGGCAGGTTGTCGATCGTCGTCTGGTGGCCGTCGGGACCGTCGATACGGACGCGAGCCTCGCACTCGGTACACTCGATGAACTTCGGCTCGGTAATCGCGAGCCCGTCGACGCTCGGCGGACTACCCGAGGGAACGATGCGGAAGTGTGTCTCCCGGTCAGCGAACGAGCGCAGGCTCATCGCGAGCCCTCCGCGCTCTCTTCCTGGTCGTCGACGCGAAGCCACCCGGCAGCGCGCTCGAACACCTTCGCGGCGCCAAGGTGTCGGAGAATGCGCCCGACCGCTGCGCTCGACCGACTGGAGGCTCGCCGACTACGGGCAGCCTCCTCGAGGATGTCCGCCGCGAGAGTTCGAAGGCCGCGCATCTCAGGGCCCCTCCGTGACGGTCACCGCGGCACGATGCTCGTCGTCGATCACCAGCTCGGACAGCGCCTCGCCGCCACAGGGCGCCCACTCACCCTCCTCGTCATCCCACCGGTCGACGTGCCGCTCGGCGTGCCACGGTTCTCCCGGAACGCGCTCGTAGCGGACGCGCCGACGCTCACCCGATTCGGTCTCGTAGGCGATCGTCGGGAGGCCCTCATTCGACATCGTCCACCTCCCGATCCTCAACCAGTGACCACCGCGGATCGCTCGTCAGCGCCTCGACCGTCGACACCATCTCGGCGCCGAACGCCGGCGTCCGCGGGTGGGAGTTCCCGGTCGAGACGGTGAGCTCGACGTAGTCGTCTTCCACGCGGTCGACCACGGTGGTGAAGCGCGGCTGCGGCTCCCACAGTGGGACGTCGTGCGGCTCGGGCACGTCCTCAGGGTCGGCCCGGGACTCGTCGCAGCGCCACGTCTGGCCGGCCTCGACGACACCTGCGCGCTCGACGAGGTTAGGCATCGTCGTCCTCCTGGACGTCGTCGACGGCGTGGTCGTAGAACGCTGCGTCGAGGTACGGGATCTCATCGCCAAGGCCGACCACCTCTCCGGGCTCGTAGCCGGTGAGATCCGGTGCCCAGCCGATCTCCTGACACCACGTGGCGATCGCGTACTTCGCGACGGCCTCCTGGTCGCCGTCCCACGCGCCGTCGTACCGCTTGCCCTCCAAAAGTAGCATCACGAGGTAGTCGATCGGGTTGTTGATGTTCAGCAGCTCACCGTCGACGGCGAGCCGGATTGAACTCCGGTCGGCGCTCGACGCGGGGATGTCGTCGTCCTCCTCAGCCTGCCGAAGCTGCTCGGCGACCGACGAGGCGTGACCCATCTCGTCTTCCGTCACGCCTCCAACACCTCCGTCCGACCGTCGGCCGTGGCGATGCGCGGGCTCGCTGCGAGGTGCTGGCCCAGCTGCTCGTCGATCGCCGACCGGTCGACCCAGCCCGGGATCGGCACGGCGCCGCGGGCGTAGTCGACACGGCGCTGGTGCTTACAGCGGGCGCCCCGGTGGAGCGCGTCCGGGCAGTCGCACGTCTCCGCGATCGCGTCGACGGTGTACGTCCCGGTCGGCGTAACGACGAGGAACTCCTCGTCGCGGAGGTCCTGCTCGAGCCGCTCGTCGAGGACGGTCATACTCTCGGTGAGCGCCTTCGCCGCCCGCTGGTCGAACGTTCCAGGGCCGGTGGTGGCGTCGACAGCGTCGGCCTTAGACATCGCCGACCTCCATGTCGCCCCACGCCTGCTCGACGGGTAGATGCATCAGCCGCGCGCTGGGGAAGTCGTAGGTCTTCCCGGGCTTGTGCGCGTTCTGCGGGTTGCCGTCGACGTACACGCACTCGTAGACGGCGTTTTCGACGTCGATCCCGGGCAGGTACGCGTGCATCTTGTACGTCGCGAGGTCGTACCCTTCGGCCTCGTAGTGCGCCTCGAGGTCGTCGTACTTCTGCTGGCGGACGAACACGGCCTGCCGGGTGACGATGTCGATCGCGACGCCGCCCGAAACGGGCTCGGTCCGGACGTTCGCGAGTGCGTCGGCGACGCGCTCCTCGTACGAAGGCTCGGCGTCGTCGAAGTCGGCGTCGACAGCGCCCTCAGGCATCGGTGGTCACCCCCTCTGCCTCGTCGAGCATCTTCGCGACCGTACACGTCGGGCAGTCGCGATCGGGCGCCCAGACGAAGATATTCCCACAGTTCACGCAGTACACAGACTCGTCGAGGTGATCCGATTCACTCGGGAGCTCCTTCGACGATCCGTTGAAGTCCGGTTTCCGCATCACGCGCTCACCTCCTCGGCCTCGAGCAGCTCGTCGACATCAGGCAGTGCGTCGCCGTAGTCCACGCCGGCGCGCTCGGCCGCGTTCGTGTTCACCGAGAGCCACTCCCGAGCCTCGGCGTGGGCCGCTCGGACTTCTTCTTCGTCGTGGATGTCGAGCCACGCTGCGTCGGCCTCGGTCGCGACCTCCTCGCAGAGCTCGGCCACGCGCTCGCGAGCACGCTTCTCGATCGCCCAAATGAGCTTGCCGACCGACGTCTCCATGGCGGTCGAGACTGGGTCCGACTCGTCGAGGCTCTCTTCGCGGATCTCTAGCGCCTCCTCGGCGTCGGCGCAGGCGGCGGCAAGCGCGTTCAGCTGCTCGTCTTCGGCGAAGTGGTCGTGGACAACGTCGCCGAGCAGCGAGTCGAAGCCCGACACGTAGGGCGACTGGTGCTTCGAAAGCTCCTTGCGAGCAGTGCGACTGAGGCGCGACATCAGGCGCTCACCTCCTGGTGCCGCTGGAGGACGTCGCCGAAGCGCGAGACCATCGCGACGGTCGGCTCGGGGTGGCCGTCGACGGCGGCGGTGTCGACCGCGTCGATGTCGGCCCACTCGCCCTCGTCGACGTAGTACCGGCGTTCGTACGCGACCTGTGCGTCGGCGCTCATGTACAGGACCGTGGCGCCGGTCGCGAAGCCGAGGTCGTCGTCGTTGTAGTCGATGACGCCGTTGACGCGAGCGACGGCGTAGCAGCGGACCTCGCCGTCGGCGGGCTCGACGTCAGGCTGGTTCATCTGGCTGATCGCTGCCTCCGAGATCGCTCGCGGGCCTTCCAGGTCGTGAAAGTCCGGAGCGCTACCGTTTTGGGATTGGGTTGTGTTTGCGGACATGCTGTCGTTAGTGGACAGCACGGTCAGGGGTGCTCCAACACCCCGGGCCACCTTCTGAGGCGACCACTCCCGTGCTTCCTACCTCATACTCTATTCGCTGTCCACTTATAGTTAACGTATTGTAGTCTATAATACGGTGCGTCTTGCCGTAAGTTACTTACTGCTATCGCTACATTGTAGGGATATGGCTACGTCAGTCACAGGTGTGCTAACGCCCGCTGATCTCAATGATACCGATAACGCCGTTCTTGACGTCCTCCGCGGGGGCCGGGTGACCCCACAGTACGCGGCTGAGGAACTGGACGTTTCCCGGACATACGCGAGCGAGCGGCTGAAGCGGCTCGTCGAACACGGCCACGTAGAGAAGGTCGCACCGGGGCTCTACGAGCTGGTAGAGGATCCTCGAGACATCGAGGGTGCCCGTGAGATGATCTCTGGTATTGAGAAGGAGGTCAAAAAGGCCGAGCAGGGTTCTGCCGACAGAGATGTTGAGAACCTCCGAGACCTCAAGCAGCGGATCGAGTCGGAGCTTGAGAGGAGGCTCGATGAAATCGACGAGGGGAACGATGCCTGACGCCGAGACAGAGACGTTCGAGGGGTACCTCATCCTCGACTGGCGTTCGGGTGAGCAGCGCCAGCGGAAGACCGAGCCGGCGGACCTCGCGCCACACCAGCTCGCGATCCCCTACTCGATCGACGTCGACGTCCCCGAGGTGACCGTGCCGACGATCGAGGCCGCGATCGAGGTGCCCGAGGCCGAGGTCGAGCAGTCGATCGTCGAGGAGACGCGTGAGCTCGCCGACGACTTCGAGCAGGGCGACGCGTAGCCTGCGGCATCTCTCTGAAAGCCGCGTTGTTGGGACAAGGAGAATCGGATGCTCCAGGCCCCGGCGCTGGGGTTTATATGCGTTTTCAGTACCCCTCTATTCTCGTCGTCGGTTGAAGAGCCGGCGAGTGGTCGATATGAATGCTGAAACACTAATCGAGGCGTTTCGAATAGCCATCGTAATTATCGTTGCCGTCTGGGTCGTAGTCCAGGTGGCGGCGATTCTCTACTAAGGCCACTGGGGGCGTTGACCCCCCCTCCTCCGGCTTATTTCACTGCGCTCAGTACAAGATCACCAGTATCTGGAGCAATGTCCAAACACTGATGATAGTCACGACTGCTGTCCCGAACAGATCTACCGCTTTTTCGACGTTCATAGCTTACTTCGCCGGTTGATTCCGGCGACAAGTGAGCCGATGCCAGATTTGCTATTATAAACCCTCGTGCCGGAGGCTGCGGTCAGCCATGATTCCCAATTCTTCACCACTATGACACAGTGCTATAGAATGTTTTTCTCTATCCGATTGAGAATAATCACATGATGTGGTGGCTATACGCGAAGAAGTCTGTAGAGTCATTAGAGATTCAAACAATGAATATCACATTTCTGTCTTTTTGTATTTAACACAGTCTTGAGACAGGACATATGGTTGGTGAACACTTTATTATTCTAACCTCCTTGTGAGGTTATGCGTCCGGTACCACAACCCCCAGAAATAGTTCGCCAGCAGCTCCGCGATGTCAACCACATCCACGTCGATGATGAAAGTGCCATCGACGTGCCTTGGGCCAACCTTCAGCACGAACTCGAGATAGTGCGTGACGATCCTGCGGTTGAGACAATCTTCAAGACAGAATACTGGGAGGCAATATCAGTTGATGCGCGTCTCGCAGAGGTCGTGTATCAACAAGTCGGTGTCGACGATGAGGAAGTGCGCAGAGCTCTCAGTTACTGCCACACACTCGCGATGCCGGAGTGGATGGACTACAGCCATGGAGGCCGACCAAGAAGGGACTCATTTGTTATCCCGGCGTGATTAGAGAGCTCTATGACCGAGACCTTCGACGTCGAGTGCCCGGGCTGCGGCGAGACGAAGGGGCCGATCACAACCCATCCCGGTACCGTCGGCATCCACTGCTCGTGTGGCGTCTCCTCGAGTGTCGACATCGAAGCGCAAGAGATCGGCGACTGGTGGGAGCGGTAATGTCCCACGTCCACCCCGAACCGGAGGTTCATATGTAAAGGCGGCCAAGCGGGGTTAGAGGTCGTGTCAGAGCGGTCTCAAGTGGCCGTTACGGCTGCGAGCGCAGGGCTTCACTGCGCTATAGAAACCACCCTGAAGCCGCTCAACCATGAGCGAAGCCACAAAAGCGACAACCGTCATCTGTTGCACCGTCTTGGTCTTGGCGGGCCATGCGGAAGGTGCTGTTCTGATGACGGTTGTCGTCACGAACTACGTCGAGTAACCTCGACGAGTGTTCCCTTTTTTGATCAGGCTGTTAGCCTGACCGCTTATGGAGACGCACCTTCGTCTGTCATGGTCTCCGGCTGAATTTAGGATACTGTATCCCATTAACCTTTCCATCAGCAAAAAACAGGGGTTAGAAGCATCGAGAGGCCCTAAAGAACCGTTTGCGAATCAGGTTGAGATTACAGAGTGCCTATCGCTTGGCTTCTTGGGTCGAACCGCTCATCGCTCGCGAACAGCGACACGATCTCCCTCACACCGCGGTCAGCATCCCACCCGTCGCCGCGGTAGTGCCGCACGGGCTGTCGCCAGGGCGACCGCTCGTAGTGTGCCCACAGCCTCGTCCCCCCGTCAGCCGTCGGCGTGAGCCGGACGTGGTAATGCCAGACGCCGAGGAAGCCCTGCGGCCGGTAAGCGTAGGAGCCGACTTCCCACACGCGCTCACCGTCGACGACGTCGTACTGGATCGACGCGAGCGTCGCCGGCCAGACGCGCTCCATCGACCGGAGCTCCTTACGAACCTCGGCCGGCGCCGCGTCGATCGTCCCGACGAGTGTCCGGGTGTTGAGCTGGAGCCCTGTCTTCTCGGGAAGCGCGTCGGCCGCGGCCTCCAGGTCGACGTCGACGTGGTCGTCGACGACGTTGAGCTCCTCGTCGAGGTCGCCGTCGGCGAGCCGGTCCACGATCGGCAACACTCGACGTCGGAAGCGCCAGAGGTCGGGCCACCGGCCGAGGTACCGCCGCGCAGCGAGCAGCAGTACGAGCGCGACGAGCGGAACGACGATCGGTCCCCAGAGGTCGGCAGTCGCGATGGGGTCGGCAGCGATGCGTCTCAGGGTGTTGAACACGTGGTGTAGCATTGTCACTGATTGCCGGAATGCGAGAAGATCAAAACGTATTCAATAATCGAACGATGGAACGGCGATAGGGACAGAACGTCCCTGCTGGAGGCGGGACCATACCCACAACCTCCCACCACTCCTCTGACAGCCCCGCCTCTTTCCGCGATTGCGTCTAAGGTTTAGGTGACGAGTAGAACTCGTGATTTCGGGCGCGTAGCAGTTTCTGGTCTGCCCACCGCGATATATGACAACTTATTAAAATTACGGAGCTATGTAAACTAATGAATGTCAAACTCGTCTAGCAAGCCTGATTGGCTCAAAAACACAGATGAGAAAGTTCTCCTGCTCCCCCCATACTGGGCTATTACGCTGGCCGATTTTGTGATAACATTCACCAGTATACTAATAGGTACGACCGTCGCGTTCGGAGTCACTGTCGTAGGTCTTGAGGAACACGTTAACCTAATTCGGGGAGAGTACCTATTTGAGGCGGGCATTGTCCTCTTCGCTTTCGTATGTGGCTTTGTTGTGAAATTACAGTATCAAAAATACTCGTATCGCCGTGATCACGACGAGGATTAGACAGAATCAGCGAGCGCCTCGTAGTCGTCGCGAAGGTCGTCGACGATCTCCCCAGCCGTCCGCCGGTTCTCCAACCGGTATTCGCGCTCCGACGTCGACGACCGCTCGACTCCACGGATCTCCTGGGCGCCTTCAGGCAGCCGGGGATGCGAGATCGCCTCGACGAGCGGCACGTCCGGCGCCGGCTCGACGAGTGTGAGCGTCGCCTCGACTTGCGCCTCTTGGACGTCCTTCAGGATGGAGAGCGCCAGCTGGTCGCACTCTCGGTCTGAGGTCGCCCCGGGGATCTTCCGCTCAACCGTCCGCGCCTCCGAGGGGTCGACCGTGGGCGTCGTCGCCTCGCCGCGGTAGCGGAACTCGTAGTCGGCGCCGTACGTAGTTCCCTTCGACATGTCGCCACCGTCGAGGATGGCGATGCCACCGACGTCCCACTCCATCCGGTAGTCCTCGCCGCGCTCGTAGACAGTGTCGTCATCCAAGTCGTAGATGCGCTCGGAGTCCGGCACGATCCAGGGATCGCCGAGCCCGGTGAGCGAGCTGCTCTCTCCCTGCGAGAACTCCTCGCCCTCTCGCCCCTTCGACCGTCCGAATACGACCACGCGCTCGTAGGCGTCTTCGATGGTGGTGCGCTTCTCCAGCCTCGTCGCCGGCGCCGCCGAGTCCCGCGTCCGCTGACCGATCTGCGTCCACTCGATGATGATGCCGGTCGGATCGTGCGGGTCGGCGTTGGGGTCACGCCGCGCCTCCCACACCATCCGGCCGTCGTCGGCGATCGACGCGAGCACGTTCTCGAGGCGGTCCCGATACTGCTTGTCGAAAAGGACCGGCGTGTCTTCGAGGTCGGCCCGAAGTTCGATCTCGTCGACGGACTGCCCGGCGTCGTTCTGCGCCGGCGACGTCGTCGGGTCCGAACTGTACCCTGACAGCGTCACGCGAGCGCGGATCTGCTGCGTGGCAGACGCGAAGTCACCAGCGACGGACTCAGCGTTCTGCGCCTCGATCCAGTTGTCACCCTGGTCGTTCGAGATCGCGACGGCCTGACCGCTCTCGGTGTTCGACATCTGGACCGAGAGCGTGCCGGCGATGACCTGCTCGACGCTCGCGATGTCGTCGAAGACAACGTCCACCGTCCCCGGGTACTCGCCCGGCCCCTGGAGGATCTCATCCTGCGGCGTGTCGTCAAACAGGAACGAGTCGCGGTCGTCGGCGACGTGGGCGCAGTCGACGTAGACCGAGTCCGACCCCGAGGCGGTGACCGAGATGGTCACCGTGTGAAGTCCCGGCGCGAGCGCGCTGTCCGGGTTGAGATTGGACACGTTTCGCCAGTCGAGGTCGAACTTATCAGCCGACGCAGCGAGGGCATCCGACGGGTACGATTCCACGGTGGCGCCGTCAAGCGTGATGTCGAACGCCGGGTTGCCTCCGTTGATCACGGCCTCCAGCTGCGAGAACTGGAGCTGTCCCGTGGGGATCTCGTGGTCGTTCCGGAACGTGAACTCGTAGCCGTCGCCGGGGACTTCGAGCCGGATAGCCTGGTTGCCCGACCACGCGCCGTCGTTGCCCTCCTGATCGGCGAGGTAGATCGTGGCGTTCGTGTCTGTGTCCTCCGCCTCGACGAACCATCCTGTCTGGTGCCGAGAGATGCCGTCGAGCTGCGTCACTTTGATCGGATCGGAGGGCGCGAGGGGGTTCAGGAGGTCGTCCTCGAGCGAGCTCCCGGACCCCGCGAGCATCAACACGTCCGAGCGCGTGTCGGTCGCCGGGTCGTCGACGTTGCTCGCGTACTCGGTGTGGACGTCGATCAGCTCCTCGCCGGCAAGGTGATTCTCCTTCTCGTCGTACTGGATGTCGTCGGTGTACTCGTCGAGTTGCGACGCCCCCGTTCCCTCGAGGACGGTGCGCGAGCCGCCGTCACCGGTGACCGTCCGTGTCCCCTCCAGCGTGTCGATCGGGAGTTGCGTCCCGTCGATCCACACCCACATCGGTTGGCCCTTCAGCGACTCCCAGCGGTCGGACTCGGGCACCGTGATCTCGACCAAGGGGCGCTGATTGACGTCGGGCGACCAGTCGTAGTCGACGACCGTCGGCGTGAGCGGGGCCGTTCGCTCCGGTGTTTCGATCTGGACGTACGGCCCCGACGTCGGGGCACGGACGCGGGAGAGGCCGATGTCGGGCGTCGACGCCGTGTCCGCCTCGCTCTCCGCACTCGCGTGCTCTGTAAACGGCCGGACCCGGTAGCGATATTCCGTGTCCGGCTGGACCGTGTCGTCCACGTAGGTTTCGGCATCGACGCCGGCGTCGTCGATGACGCGCTCTGGCCACCAGTCGCCGTCCGGGCCGCGCCGCTCGCGGATAACCTCCTGGCCGGACTCGTTGTCGGCGTTGTCAGTCCATGAGAGCTCGATCGTGGTCTCGGCGGCGGCTGTCGCGACGAGCGCAGTCGCCCCCGGGAAGATCGTCACTATCGAGACCGTCGACGTCCACGCACCCGTGCGGTGTTCGGTCTCGGTCCGTGCTCTGATTTCGTACTCCTCGCCGTCCTCGCGCCCGACGAACTCCATCGTGAGCGTGTCGAACGCCCCGACGAACTCGCCGAACCCGGTCGCGTTTGAGTCCCACGACGACTGCCCCGTCTCGCGAATCTGGATGCGGACGGAGCCGTTGTTCGTCGTGGCGCTCTCGCGGTCGACGGCGACCTCGTCCTCGACGCCGTTGCCTAGGTTGGGCTGGTCCTCGTCGGGTAGCGTGGTGGTGAACGTCGATGGCATCTATTGGTCCTCCGTCTCGGCGTGGGTGGTCTGCGCGACGACGCGGCTCTCGTACGCCTCCCCGTTCAGCAGACCGTCGACGGTCTCCGACTCCGTGGTATTGCTAACCGTCGCGTACGTCTGCCATGCGGACGCACCCGCCTCGCGGTACTCAACGCGCGTTGAGCCGTTGTTGTGGGTCGCACTCCACGCGTACTCGACAGTAGCGTCCCCCACAGCAGGGTGCGCGAGGTTGGTTGGTGCGGGCAGGACCGTAACGGCCGTGGCGGTGCCGGACTGCGCGCTCGCGTGGTCGGTGGAACGAGTGAGTCGGTAGGTGTACTGCTCGCCGTCGGGCAGCCCGGCGTCCGTGTACAATGTCAACGCGAGATCGGACACCGTCGCGATCGTCGACCACGTCGAGCCGCCGTCGTCCGATCGTTCGATGGTCATCGTACCATCCGTCGAGTTGTCGGGGAGCGTGTACTCGAGAGTCAACTCCCGCAGAACGGTGTCGTCGATCGCGTCCAGCGTCGGATCTGGGAGTGTCGTGGTACCGGAGTCCTCATTCGTCGGCTGCGAGTCCGTTCCCGAGTAGACCGCCCGAACGCGGTAGTAGTACGCCTCGCCGTTCTCCAGCCCGGCATCGGTGTACGAGACGCCAGCCGCGGTCCCGACCGGCGCATAGTCCGAGACGACGCTCCCGCTCGACTCGGCGCGCAGCACCTCGTACTCGACCGCGTCTCGCACGCCGGTCCACGAGAGGTCAATCTCGGACTCCCTGACGGCGTCGACGGTTAACGAGCGCGGGTCTGTGTAGACGGTGTCGGTGTAGGACCAGTCCGACGCGCCAGCGCTGTTATTCGCCCGGACGCGGAAGCGGTGGCTGTTCGTCGACGGCGACGCGGAGTAGGAATATGTCATCGTCGCACTACTTACGTTCGCGACCTGCGTGTACGAGCCGCCGTCCTCGCTGACCTGTATGTCGTAGTCTGCGGGGTCGCCCGCCGACGTGTTTTCGGTCCATGTCAGGTCGATCGTGTCGTCGCCGGTGACAGACTGCGTCAGATTGTTTGGCGGTTCGGGGGCCTGTGTGTACGATATTATGACTTCTTGGCTGGTCGAACCGCCGCGCTGGTTCGTCTGGACGGTAGTCAGCCCGTCGTCGTAGTTGCTCCCACCGCCACCGCCTCCGCCGTCGCCGGAGTTTTCGGACCCGCCGCCACCGCCGTACCACCCGCCGCCGCCTCCTCCGCCCTCTATGTACCCGTCGCCACCCGAACCGAAACTACCACTCTCGGCGTTGAAGCCGCCGCCGCCACCAGAGGTTTGCGTCCCACCGCTGCCTGCCGTTTCCGAAGCGTTGTTTGCCGCCCCTCCGTCCTGACCCGTATCAGCCCCCCCGTCGCCGCCGGAAGCGGCCTGACCCCCGCCGCCCTGTGCCCCCGCACCGGCGCCGACTGCTATTCTGTCGTTAAGTCCCGTCCCACCAAAACGAACGTCTGCTGAACCGCCGCCGTCACCGCCCCCTCCCGCACCCAGTCCGCCGTCGTCGTTTATACGAACGTAAAGCGTATTTCCCGGAGAGACGTTTAGCGTTCCTTTCACAACACCGCCGGTTCCGCGAAGGAAACCAAATGGTCCGTTCCCCTGACCCCCCCGGCATTCAATTGTGACTTCGTTGACGTTCGACGGAACCGTGAACGTCCCGTCGGCGGTGAACGTCTGCGACGCCATCTACAGTCTCACCTCCTCCCTCGCAACAAGCCCCTGCTCGACGCCAGTATCCACGACGCTCGTCGACGCGATCGGGTCGAGCAGTGCCTCCAAATCAGGGGGGATTGCCTCACTCACGCTCCCGGGGATCCACACCTCCAGCGACTCGCGGCCGCGCTCCAGCTCGACGTCGACGGCATAGACGTCGCCGGCGTTGGTCCCGGCGACGGCCTCGAACTCGATCTGTGCGGCGACGCGTGCCTGCCCGATGTCCATCAGGTCGACGTCGGCGGGCTGCCAGTCGGTCGCGAGGTCCGCGTCGTAGGAGGGCAGGTCGACGGCGGTCCAGGTGTCGGCGCCGGCGTCGTACGTCTCGGTCTCGAGGGCGGCCGTGGCGTCGGCGGTGGTCGGCTCGTCGATGGTGAGGCGGAGCAGGCCGTTCTCGATGACGATGGCGCCGGCGAAGTCGTGACTCGTCGAGAACACGCGCCCCCACGCGACGACGTCGTCGGCGTCGAGAATGGAGTCGTGCCCGTACGTGTCCCACACGCCGGCGTCGACGTCGCCCTGGAGCTGGTAGTCGAGGTCGTAGAGGTAGACCGGGTCGTCGATCGCCTCGGCAGTCGCATCGTACTGATCGACGGCGCCGTGCTTCGCTTCGACCGTCGCGACCGGCGTCGGGCGCTCGCGCTGCGTCGGCTGGGACGTCGAGTCGACGATGCGGACGCGCCGGGCGTCAGCCGGGATGCCGACGATCGCGTCGGTGTCGTTCCCGAACGGGTGGCCCGGGTCGGGCTGGCTCGGCGACGTCTCCACGGTGATCGTCTGCTCCTTCTGCGTGCCCTTCTTTGTGAGGTTCGCTCCGACAGAGATCGCGCCGGCGGCCTGCGGCATCGCCGGTTCGTCGTCGACGAGCTCCGCCGTGTAGTACGCGTCCGAGGGCTGGGACTCCTCGACCGCGGCGAACGGTGCGGCCTCGATGTCGTTCGACGAGAGGATCTCTCGGAGCTCTCGGGCCATGCGCTCGGCGTACTTGCCCCGGTAGTCGACGTCGAGGCGGATGTCCGAGGCTTCGCCGGAGAGGCGCTCCACGCGCCCACTCCCACCGAGCACGCCCTGCCGGGAGAGGCGCGCCCGGGAAGCGTCGAGGCGGTTGCTCGCGATGCTGCTCTCCGAGATCTCGCTGCGGTAGTAGCGGCGAGTCATCGGGTATCCCTCGCGACGGCGTCGATCGGGTCGCCGGCGTCGATCGCCTCGACGCAGGTGATCGATCCCGAGAAGGTGGACATCGACTGCCCCGGGAAGTCGGCGCCGGGGTTCTCGAAAACGACCTGGAGCGGGTCGTACACGCCGCCCTCGCGATGCTGTCCGAACCGGAGCGTCGCCGGGCCGTCACCGAAGATACCGGCGCCGGGGAAGAGCTCACCACTCACGGAGGAGACACGCGTGTTCCGCAGCCACCAGAAGAGGCACGCGATCTGTCGCGTCGGGTGTTCGCCCGTGGCGTCGCTCTTCTCGAAGTTGCTGGGATCGCCCGTGTCGCCCCACTGGAGCGGGTTATCGTTCGGGCCGGTCGCGCCCTCCCAGGAGTTGAAGTCGATGGTGACGGCGAACTGCGAGCTCCCGAGGTTGATGAAGAGGTCCTTGTTGATCGGCGCGTCGACGAACTCATCTATCGTCCCGTCGACGAGCGCGAGCAGCGCCGACCCGGGCGTCGCCCTGATCTCGGTGCGCTGCTCTTGGCTCACGCTGAGGCCCTCCTCGCCGCCGGTGAACATCTCGAAGCGAGCGGTGCGACGTCCGGTGCCGTCGGGGTCGCCCTCGATCGAGATCGAGGCGATACGGTCGGCTACTGGTAGGTCGGTCATGGGATATGAATGGAATCGACGCGGTCCGCTGGGCGAACCTCTTTATCAGCGCGCTACGACGTCGCCGATATGGCGATCGGGAAACACCCGCGAGAGTGGGTCGTAGAAACGATGGGGCTTTTCGGCTCCATCGTTGCTGGCGTTACTGCGTACTCTCGCGGAGACCTGATGCTGGGTATTGCGGGGGGATTAATTCTTATCCTGACACTCTATGTGACGCAAATTCGAAGGTCAGAGTCCATCAGCGTACGCGACCGCTGATCTCTTGGTTGAACTTGCGGAGCGCCTCGCGCTTCGCCTCTTCGGCAGCACGCTCGATCTCCTGACGCGTCGCCCCGTCGACAGTGACGTTGGACTCGACGCGGATGTCGTTTCGCTGTTGGGGGTTGTCGTCGTCGGTGGTGTTCCCGTCGAGGAGACTACCGATTGCCTCCTCGATACGACTCGCCGCGTCTTGGAGAGCTTTCCCCTGGGCCTGACGTCCCTCTGCTGAGAACACAGATCCGGAGAACTTGTCTTCCGGAATTTCAGAGAGGTTTGCCCAGTCCGGCGTTCGCTGATTTATTGCCTGTCGCCGTTGGTTCAGCGCACCTGGATCAGTAACTCCTACGCTTTCGGGCGTGAGGAACGCGCCTCCGGAAGCCGCTGAACCGGCTGCCGAGCCACCAATATTTTGGATAGCCTTGATGCCAGCAAACCCAGCAGCAGCAGACGCTCCTCCAAGCAGGGCTTCTGGCAGGCCGATTGAACTACTGACCTCGTCAGCTGCGGGCTTGGTTGACAGCCCTGGAGACGTGGTCGGGCCTGCCCGTGGCGGCCCATCCTGGATCTGCTGGATGTCGTCAGGAGGCGCCGGCGCGCCGTCCGGGCTCGACGTCCCGCCGGGCTGCGGGTCGCTCGCCGGCGCCGACGTCGGGTCCGCGATCGGCACCGGATCAGGCTGCTCGACGGGCAGCGGATCCGGCTGCTCGATCGGCACTGGGTCGGGTTCGACGACATCGAGCGGGTGCCAGTCCGGCTCGGGAACACGCGGCGGCAGCCAGCCCGGCGGCTCCAGCTTGGGGAGCTCCGGCCACGAGAAGCTCGAGAGCACGCTCGAGAGCGCGCCCACGCCGAGCAGGGCCCCAGCGCCGAGGATGGCCGCCCCGCCACCGAGCAGGCCGCCAGCGCTGCGAGCAGCCCGGTCGAAGTTGCCCTCTTCTTGGGCGTCGACCAGCTCCTCGAGGAGCCTGTTCCGTTCACGAGAGAGCGAGTGCTGCTCGCGCCACTCGTCTGCCGCCCCGCCGCCTCCGGAGCCGCCCCCGCCGCCGCTGACGCTCGCCTGGACGTCCATCGGGACCGACGACAGCGCCTCCTCGACGTCGGCCTTGGCCTCGGTGAGCGACCGGTCGTCGATGATGACCTCGACGGTGTTCTGCGTCTCGAACTCAGTCACCGTCGGTCACCTCGATGGGCGGGTTCTGGAGGTAGGGGAACGCGGTCATGAGAAGCTCGACATCCTCCCAGCTGAACTCGTCGAACTGTGCGGGCGAGAACCCGCAGTACATCAGGATGGCTCGTCCGAGGTAGGTTCGTCCGGCGCGTCCCCCTTCTTGGCCGCGACACGCTCGGAGTAGCTCTTCCGATGCCCGTTTCCCAAGGTGTTCTCCTCGGTGACGCGGTTGGAAATCCACTCCGCGAGGTACGGCGACGGGGTGTCCCGGACGGCTGCGATGCGGTCCTGAAGTTCGGCACCGGCGTCGAGGAACGGTGCCTCGACGAGGCCGGCGCCGGCCCAGTAGTTGTCGAGCATCGCCTCGACGTCGACGTCGCGACCGGCGCGCTCGGCCTGGTCCTTCGCACGACTGATCAGGCCGGTGAGTTCCGCCTTCTCCCCGGGCGTGAACGCGCGGATCGACCACGTCGCGTCGGGGCCGTACTCGTCGAGCGCCTCCTCAAGGGCGAACATCTGCTGTTCGACCTCGCCGGCGAGCTGCTTGGCCTCCGTCGACGTGATCTCGCCGGCGACCTCGGCCTCCGCGATGGAGTCGAGCCGGTCGCCGAGGCGGTCGGCCTCCTCTTCCAGGTCGAGCTCGATGACGTCGCGGGGCATCACTTGGCCTCCGCGGCCGCGGCCTCGGCGACCGCTGTCAGCCGGTCGATGGTGAGGTCGTTGCCGTCGGTGAGGTCCTCCTCGGCGTTTCCGATGCTCTCCCACGAGTAGGTGGAGTGGGTGATCCCCTCCATCGGGAAGCGCAGGGCGTTCGCACCGGGAGACTCGAACGCGAGCTCGCCGTCGGCCGCTCCGTCGACCGTCGTCGCCGGGCCGTCAGCAGAGCCGAGCCCGAGCTCCAGCAGGTCGCTGTCCATGACGACCGAGTTGAGGTTCAGCGTCGGCTCGGGGTTGCCGATCACAGCGGCGACAGGCTCGCGTACCCACTCGCGCTGCGGGCGGGCGCCGTTCGAGACCGACAGCGTCGCCGACTGCGGCCGGGCGATCTCCGTCGACGTCGGGATATTGATCGACCCGCCGTGGAAGATGAGCGGCGTCCCGTCCACCTTCGGCTGCGTGCCGGGCGTGAACGACGTGTTCGGTGTCTCGCTGGCATAGAAGCCAGTCAGGGAGACGCCCACAGGGTCGCCGATGGAGATGTCGAGCTCCATCTGGTTGAAGACGACACCCGAGAGCGCACGTTCCGCGAAGCCGTTGACGAGGTCGGCGCCGACGTACCATCGCGCCGACTGCATCTCGCCCTGAACGAACTCCCACGTATAGCTGTAGGGTTCCGACGACTCGCCGCCGGCGGTCGGTGGCTGACCGAACACCTGGTTGAGGAACCACGGGTCGACCGCCTCGAACGACAGCGAGAACGCGCCGTCGAAGACGCCCTCAACCGTCTCCTCCGTCTCGTTGCTCCAGTTGCGCTGCCGGGTCTCGTCGTTGTCGAACTCCAGCGTGTCGATCGTCCCGTTCCGCCCTGGTGTCTTGTACTGCGAGTCCGACGGCGAGCCGCCGTAGTCGCCGACCGGCTCGTGGACGAACGCGACGTCGACGTTACCGCCGCTGGTCATCTGTACCTCCGCCTCCGTCAGTCGTGTTGGTTGTGAGTGTCATGGTGGATCAGCTGTCTGCGAAGCCCGTCAAGCGGACGTCGACGCGGTAGTCGTAGAAGTCGGCGTAGTCGCGACTCCGGTTCGTCCCGTTCTCCAGAAACACGGTGTGGTAGCCGCGCCCAGCGACCGCCGGATGCTCGTCCGCTGCCTGGAGCGCGTCCCGCACCAACCGGTAGAAGGTGGTGAAGTCGATGCCGTCCTCGCCGTCCGGGTCGACGTGTCCGTGTTCGCGACAGGTCAGCCCCTCGACGCGCAGCGAGACGATCGCCTCGGCGTTGTACTCGTCGCCGAACCCGCCGTGCGACTCGTCGTCGTCGACGAGCGCGGCGCTGATGTAGTTCGACTTCTTGAGGTCGCCCTTCCGCTTCCGGATGCCGGCGCCGTCGTAGATGTCCGACTCGTTGCGGTCGACGCGACGGATAGGCACGGCGCCGTCGGGGACGTCGGCCACGGCACCCCAGGCGAGCGGCGTGCCATCCGTGATCGACGCGATGGTGTCGAACACCCACTGCGTCTCGGGCGCCGTCACGACGCCACCTCGCGCCGTAGCCAGTCGAGTGCGTGTCGGGCGAAGCGCGTCTCGCGAACGCCGGCGACCTCGACCTCCGGGAGGAACACGCGGTAGCCGCCACCCTCACGCTCGTACTCCTCGGCGACCCAGTCGGGCGGGTTGTGGCGATCCTCCCAGATGAACGAGAGGATCGGGTCGCCCTCGATCGTGTGGTCGGACGTCCCCCACTCGAGGTAGGGTGCCGCCTCGTGGTCCCAGCCGAACCGGATCGTGAAGTGCCGGTCGGACTGTTCGATGATCTCCGGGCCCTGGAGCGAGTCGATGACTGACTCGATGCGGTAGTCGAACTCGCGGGCGTACTCGCGAAGGCGCTCGTGAGCTGCCTCGATGGCGCCCGAGATGAACCCGTCGTTGCCGAGGTACTGCGCAGCGGCCTCGTCGAGCGCGGCCTCGGCGGCAGCGTCTTCCCAGCTCATCAGTCGCCCTCGCTGGTGCCGCTCCGGAGCTCGCGGAACGCCCGGACGTTCTCGGGGCCGATGACGTACACGACCGTGCCACCCCACGCGAGGATGAGCGCGCTGAGCAGCGCGGCGCCGACGTCGGTGCCGACGGTGAGCGCCCAGGCCGGGAAGCCGAGCCCGTAGACGAGCACCCAGATCGTCGACAGCCAGCGCCACCGGTAGTCGGTCTCGGTGGTGACCGCGCCGTCGTCGACGTCGTCGGTAGTGTTGCTAGTCATGATTGTAATCATGATTCGGCGTACTCTTTTTCAGAGTAGCACCCGTATTTCGTGTATGAACGAGGATTTGGAGGAGATCGGTGGCGCCGTGCTCGTGGGTGTGACTGTACTCGCCGTCCTCGACAGACTGGTTGCCGCGAGGCCTGAAGTCGCCGGGTTTCTGGGCTTAGTTGCAGCCGCCACGGTGGTAGCAATAGCAATCTTGCTGTCGCGGCCGACGTTCTGAGTCGGTCACTCATCGGTACACTTCGAGCAGCTCGTCGGCCTTCTCTCGCATCGCGTCGGCCTTCGTCTCGATATTGTACACGCTCGCGTTGCTCGGGATCTCGATGACGGCTTCCTCGGCGAGCTCGGCGCCGGCGCGCAACGCGACCGCTCGTCGAACGTTGCTCGGGATGCCCTCGTGTCCGTAGCTGAACTCCGCGTAGACCGCGTTCGCCCAGGCGTCGAGGACGTACTCGTCGTCATCGTCCTCCTTGAGGAAGTTCGTCGTGTCGAGGTAGAGCCGCGACCAGCCGCCGTTGTTGACACGCAGGTAGTAGTCCTCCCCCGACGGCGGCCACGACCCTTCGGTGTAGTCGTCGCTCGCCACCCAGTCCTCGTAGGTGCCGTCCTCGGTCCGGACGTGGAGCGCTGCGATCGACTCAGCGTCGCGTCGGTCGAGGTCGATCTTCGCGTAGTCGCCCTGCGACGTCTTCGGCGTGGCAGGCTCACCGACGAGCTGGGCGGCGCCGGTCGGGAAGTCGTACTCGTCGTCCCGTGTCTTCGGCGCCGTCGGGATCGTGACAGCGTCGGCCTCGGTGAGGATGTCGGCCCCGTCGGCGGCGTACCAGTGTCGCTTGAGCGACTTCTCCAGCGGCTCGGTCTCCGCCGTGATCGCGTCGACGGCGATCCGCTGGTCCTGTGGGATGTCGCCCGGGAGGTCGGCCTTCCGCAGGGCTCGGCGGACATCCTCGAGCGTACAGTAGCCGACCTCGCTCATCAGTTACGCCTCCAGCTCGGCGCGACGCTCGCCGACAGCGTCTTGGACGGTCGTCGCCGACTCCGCCTCGGCGATCGCGTCCAGGTGCTCGTCGTGCTCGCCGGCGCGAACCTGCTCCGCGCGCTCTTGGTAGTGATGCTCGTGGGTCCACTCGTCGACGTCGAAGCCCTCGCTCTCGGCCGACTCTTCGGATTCGTCGAGCGTGTCGACGGTGTCCTCGCTGGCGATCTCGGGCTCGTCGATCGTCTCGTCGCCCTCCACGCGAGCGAACTCGTCTTTCTCGCAGAGGTAGTCGGCGAGGTCCTCCTCGACCTCGACGACGTCACCTTCCTCGAAGAGGTGACCGCTCGTGCGGTAGCGGCCACCACCGTTGTAGTGAACGTACGGCATTCAGATCACTCCGCGATGCCGGTGATCACGACGGCCGCCTCGGGCGCCTCGACGGCGAAGTCGTCACGAACTCGCATGAAGTAGCGGGCGAACAGGTCGTTCTCCGCGACCTTGTCCGTGTCCGTCAGCACGCGGATCTCGACGTCGTCGTAGAGGCCGTAGATGAAGTTCTCCGGGTGAGTGAACACCGCGGTGTCCTTGGGCCAGTTGGCGACGCCGACGACGTCGTAGTCGAACGGCGTGGCGTCGCTGTCGCCCATCAGGACGGCCGCGCCCAGCGGGTCGTTCCGCTCGGCGAGGTCGTTGTGGTAGTTCTGGAGCTGGTCGAGGTTCATGTAGAACCGCGGATCGGTCCGCCCCGAGCGCAGGTACTTGTTCGGCATCGCCAGAATCGACTGGTTGAACAGTGCCGTGTTCACCGCGACGGGGTCGCCAGCTCCGTCCGTGTGGTCGTAGGTGTTGACGTCGGCGTCGTTCTGGAGGATCTTCAGCCAGCCGTCGTTCTGGTTCAGGAAGGCGTCGGCAGACGCCTCGTCGCCGTTGATCGCGAGGTCCTGCGTGTCGATGGCGAACTGTCGCGCCAGCATGTCGAGGATGATCTCGTCGACGTTGTCGACGGTGTCGTCGACGGCCTCGCGCGTCAGGTCGTACGAGATGGTTGCCTTCTCGACGTCCATCAGGACCTGCGAGGTGTCGACCGTCGCGTTGCCGGCGTCGCCCTGGCCTTCGTCAGCGCCGCGGCGCTGTCGCTCGCCGACCGAGATCTTCGGGATCGCCATCTTCTGGCGCGGGAGGTCCTCGGTGCGGCCGTCCTCGAGCATCGTGGCGGTGTCCTGAACAGCCTGGTAGAACTGTTCAAAAAGGTCGCGAGGCAGCACACCGCCGGCGACATCGGTCGTGTCGAACTTCGCAGCCGCGCTTTCGTTCTTCTCCCGGGTCCGGTCGATCGTGCCGTTGGTGTCAGTAGAACTCATCAGTTACCACCCGCCTTCCGCGGGTCGAGGGTGAAGCCGCTGTTCTTGCCGCCGTTCTCGTCGCCGCCCTTCTCCGTCCCGCCGAGCTGCTGGCTCTCGGTGGTGCCAGTCTGCTTCGAGATCGCGTCGATGCGCTCGGCGTTCTTGTCCTGGTTCTCCTTGAGGCGCTTCGCCCACTCCGGGGCGTCCTCAAAGGGGTCGTCGTCACCGGGGTCGACGTCCTTCTCCTCGAGGGCCTCGTCGATCCGCTTGCTGTTCTCCTGCTGTCCGTTCCGCAGCTCCTTCGCCCACTCGGGGGCGTCGTCGAACGGGTCGTCGTTGGTGTCGTCACTCATGGTGTCAGTGTCGTCGGCGGACTTCGAGCCGCCGTCGTCATCGGCCGGTGAGTCGCCACCGGCAGCGTCCTTGTTGTCCTGTTCGTCGTCGACGTCGTCGCCACCGACCGCCTTCGCGTCGGGGCGGCCGTTCGTCCCACCACTCAGGGTGAGGATGTCGACGAGCGTCTTCGCGGCCTCGGTCAGCCGGCTCTTCGTCCCCGGCTGGTTGGACCCTTCTACCTCGACCGCCCGGCTGAGAAGTTGCCACAGGCGCTCGGCGGCTTCCTCGGAGTGCCCGCGGGCGAGCGCCTCTTCCATGAAGCCGTCGGGGTCGCCGAGGTAGTCGTCGAGGCGCTTCTCCGCAGCGCTGGCTGCCTTCGCCTGCGCTTGAAGGATCTGCGCGTCGGGGACCGCGGGGATGTCGACCGCAGACACCTCGCGGATGAGGCCGTCGACGAGCTCGTAGATGGACTCATCGCCCAGCTCTTCGGGGACCTCGACGTCGTCGAGGTCGTCCTGCTCGTACGGGCCGCCCCAGTCGACCTGGACGGCGCCGATCGAGTAGCCCGAGATGATGTCGTCTTGAATGAGGCCCCAGAGCTCCTCATCTTCGATGGCCCACTCCTGGACCCAGGCGCCGGCGTCGACGGTCTCGCCGCCGATCTCCTCGGCCTCGTCGAGGACCTCGTTGCGCTGGAGGTCCATCCACGAGTCCGGGAAGACTGCGTGCATCACGCCGCCGCCGGCCTGGCCTGCCTCGTAGAAGGTGCCGAACTGGTCGGCGAACGACCGGAGCGTGTCCTCGCGGACGAAGTCGTTCTGGAGGTCGGCCTTGTCCGGGACCATCACGATACCGGCCGCGACCTGCTCGTCGTCCTCGTCATCCTTGGTGACGAACTCGACGTCCTTCTCGAACGCCGTGCCTCCCGCCTGCTTCACCGAGGGCATCTGTCAGCCCTCATCGTCGTCGGCGGCGTCAGCGTCGGCGTCCTTCGTCTTGTCGAGCTCCTTGGCACGACCGGTTCCGAGGACGCCGCGCTTCTCGCCGCGCTCTGTGTTCTTGTCGCTCATGGTGTCGTTCTCGTAGAATCGCTCCCGGTCGTACCTCGCTTGCGTGGGGAGTCGGGCGCTCCCACGCTAACGGTCATCGGCAGTTCGTCAGTAGTTATTTATCAAATCACGAGTGTTTATTGAACGGAATGAAGTTCCGCAAAGCGATCATCGTGTTTGAGGATGACGACTGGGATGAGGGTCCGAACAAGCATCCGCACTCTGAGGTCGAGATTCACGAGAATGGATGGGTAAGTGCTGAAGTCATTGAGGAGGATACGGATTCAAAGACAACCGCATACTATTCTCCTGATAAGGTACACGCTGTTTACCCAGAGTAATTTGCCCGCACACCTTTCTCGGAGTGGGTGATTGAGATTTAGATCTCGCTGGGGACGTCGTCGGGGACGTCACCTGGGTCGGGCGTCGGCCCCTCAGGCAGCCGCTCGTGGTTGTTGGTGATCTCGAGATAGCCGTACTCCAGCCGGATGTTCGCGTAGTGGTACGACCCCGCCGACGGCGCATTAACGAGGTCGTTCCACACGGTCACCGGGACGTCGACGTACACGTACAGTGAGTTCTGGCCATCCGGTCGCTTGAACGAGAGGAACAGCTCTCGTTCGCCGAAGTCGTAGAGCCCCTCGTCGAGGTTCGAACTGTTGAACGTCGTCTGCTCGATCGGGTCCTTGTCGACATCGATGTCGACGCTCGCCCGCTCCCCGATCTTGTTATCCTCTGGCGGCGCCGCCTTCGCTCGCATTGCCTCTGACTTATCGCCGTCGGTGCCGCTGGCGTCGAACTGGGCCTCGAACTCGGAGAGCGTCATCTCGCCGCGCTCGTCGTCGAACGGCTCCAGCCCGAGCTCCTCCCGGGCCTCGTTGACGGTGCCGACGCCGGCGAGGCGCATCGCCCGGACGCGCTGTTCGGCCATCTGTGCCTCCTCCTGCGGCTGGTCGGCGCCGTGGAGCTCGAAGTCGATCGTCCAGTCGTCGACGCCAAGCGCCTGCTGGTGGAGGATGGTGTAGAGCCGGGACTCGAACTTCGCCTGCTCCGGCGCGATGACGTCGGTCGCGAATTCTCGGACCTGCTCCTTGGAGTTGGCCCGGTTCGACGTCGACGTCACGTTGATGAGGATCGGCGGCACCTCGTGGACCTTCGCGATCTCGTGCTCGTTCCGCTCGCGGAATGCCTGGAACTCCATGTCGAGATCCTCCCGCGAGCCGATGGGCTGGAGTTCGATCTCGACGTCCTTCGGGTCGCCGCCCTGGAGCGGGTTGTCCTCCTCGAACTCAAACTCGTCGACCTCGAGGATGGCTGTCCGGTACCGACTGCCCTTGAGATTGTCCATCAGCCCGCGGAGCTCCTCCTTGGAATCCTCGGTGAGTGTCCCGCCCGTCACCTGGATGGCGTAGTACGGGATACCGAGGTTGTCGAAGACGTCGTGGTTCCACTCCTTCGCCGCCTGGTCGGCGCCCATCGTCTGCATCGCGGCGACCCAGTCCGGGACGCCGTAGTACAGACTCAGTGGGCTGGGATTCGGGATGAAGATGAGCTCGTTTGCCGGCCCGTTCGGGAGGTCGCCAGCGTCGCTCGCAACCTCGCCCGTCTCCTTGTCGACGAACGTCGGGTCGTCGCCATACCGGTCGCCAGCCTCGCCGAAGTACCGACGTCGGCCCTGGCGGATCTGGACGTAGCCGTGGCCGCTCTCGATGATGTCGTCGGCGTCCTCACGCTCCTCAACCGTCGTCTTCCGGACTCGGACAGTCGCCGCCGGGACGTGTGCGAGGCCGATCGGCGTGCCGTCTCCCTCGACGAGGATCTCCAGCGACGTCCACCCAATGCCGTGGTAGTCCTGGCGTCCGAGTTCGAGTACTTCTTCGGGCGTCGACATCGCCGTGCCCTCCGGGCCGATTTGCCACCGCGAGTCGGAGCCGTACCAGAAGTCGCGAACGCTCTGGTACGCCTCGCCGTCCTCGTTGGGCGAATCCGCGCTCGGGTGCGGGGTGATGTCGAACCCGTAGCCCGCCTCGTACCGTGCCTTCTTGCGGATACACGCCTGGTGCGTTTCGTTGAGCTCTTGGAACGCCGCCAGCGTCTCGGGGTTGTACGGCGGCTGGATGCCGCGTCCGACATCGGTGGCGATGTGCCGCTCGTCCAGCTGCGTCGTCTCCTCAGCCTTGTCCATCGTCGACTGGTTGCCCAGCGTGTCGACAGACAGGGCGACTTGGTCGTCGACGTCGTCGGTAGTGTCGTCAGTCATGCTAGAGGTAGCTCACTCCGTTGGTGTCGTCCTCGCCGTCGCCGTCGACGTCGTCGGTGTCATCCTGCCCGTACTCGAACCGGCGCAGGCCCTGCTCGGCCATGTACCACGCCGCGATGAGGTCGGGGGTGTGGCCGGAGAGGCGACCGTCGTCGAGCTCGAGTGAGAGCGCCGCCTGGATCCAGTCTTCGGTGGCGTCGTGCCCGCGGTAGAACTGGATGCCACCGTTCTCGACGAGGTTCCGCAGCCGCGGGATGCCGTTCTCCCACGAGTGCTTTTTCCCCGACGTCGAGATCCCGGTGACCTTCGCGCGGAGCTCTGGCGAGAACTCGATGGCGTCGTTGACGACGTACTGCTGCATCCCGTTGTCCTCGATGACGATGAGCGCAGGATCGTACCGGCGGTCGTACTCCTGGAGGCGTGCCTTGATCGCCGACGGCGACATGCCTTGCTCGGCGTGCGTGTCGAGGAGCACGCGCTCACCGGACCGCCGGAGCAGCTGGACGACGAAGGCCGCGTCGTCGCCGGTGGGGCTCTGGGCCGGGTCGTGGCCGACGACGATCGCCTCGCCGCCCCCGGC
This sequence comes from Halorubrum ejinorense, assembly GCF_039522565.1. Lineage (GTDB taxonomy): Archaea > Halobacteriota > Halobacteria > Halobacteriales > Haloferacaceae > Halorubrum > Halorubrum ejinorense. The sequence goes on from NZ_BAAADQ010000005.1 coordinate 46,927, forward strand.
GCGGTACTTCCGCGGCGGCTCGCGCCCACGGATCGAGCACCCGCCCTGGTCGACGTCCAGATCGACGTCGCCGGACTGGATGAGGTTCCCCGAGCCACCGATGAAGGTGAGGCAGTACTCCCGCCAGAAGCGGAAGTCCGCCATCTCCGAACGCTTCTCGGCGAGCCACTGCGGGCCACGGGCCTCGGGCCACAGCACGTGGATCGTCTCGTCGGGGTTCCACGGGTCAGTGACCTCGGAGTAGTACTTCTCGGGCGGCCTGCGGACGTCGAGGTCGTCGTCGGTCGCGTTGCCCTGCTCCCAGTATTCGAGGACAGCCGGGAACTCGGCGACCGAGTAGGCCGACAGCGAGCGGTAGTGCTGGTACTGGTCGTTCTGCCGCTTCCGCGTCCCGATGAGCACGGTCCGGCCGTCGTCCTTCACACCGGGGGCCGCGGACCCTTCGATCCACTCGCGGACGTCTTCAGGAGAGCCGTCCCCGCGAGCCTTGATGAGGTCGTCGAGGACGAGGAGGTGCGCGCGGTCGCCGTCGATTCCGCCGTCGAGCCACGTCGCGACAAGCGTCGACCCGTTGCCGAACTCCTTCAGGTCGATCGTGTCGGTCGGGCGGCGCCCCTCTTGGAGGTTCGTCAGCCATGGGTTCCGCTCGACGAACCGGTTGAGTTCGAGGTCCGTCTTCTTCTTCGTCATCCCTTTGTTGTTCATCGCCCAGATGACGCGGAACCCAGGGTCGTACTCCAGGCGGAGGAGGATGTAGCAGAGGACGGTCGTCGTCTTCAGCCCGTCCCGGTGGCAGTTGAGGACGAGTTTCCGTTCCTGGTCGAGGAGGCGCAGCCACTCACCGTGGTGCTCGCCGAGGAGGTGGTAGTCGTCACGCTCGGCCCGCATGTAGCCACGGCACATCTCGTTCGCGGCGTCGAGGAGCGTCGTCGGCGTCTCGGGATCGAACGGGTTCAGGAACTCGCGCTTGCCCGCCGGGTCGTCGCCGGTGACGATGTCAGCGATGATGTCGTCGGTGGCGCTCATGCCGACTCACGCTCCTGGAGTTCGCGGATCGCCTCGAGGGCGATCTCCTTGTCCGCCTCGCCGAGCTCGTGCGTCGTCGTCTGGTTGACGTCGGCCTCGACCTCGCGCTTCTCCGTCTTCTTGTAGTCGAACGAGCTCGCGAGGAGGAACTTCGCCATCGACGAGTCGACGTCCTCGTCGCGAAGGCCGCCTTCGATGAGTTCTGACTCGCCTCGTGCGCGGGCGCGCTCGAAGCTGCTCCGGAAATCCGGGTGCGCTTCCAGGTAGCGATCGAGTTGCGCCCACGACGAGACGCCGGCCGCACGGGCACAGCCGCGCTCCGACTTCCCCTCACGGGCCGCCTCGAGGATGGCCTCGTGGTCGTCCTCGCCGATGGCGAAGTCGCGTCCCTGGGGGTTCTCGACGTCGTCGTCATCCGAGCCGTGGGTGGGGATCCAGCAGGAGCCGTCGTCGCCAGCAGGGTTCTGGCACGGCTGGTCGTCGGTGGTGTCGGCGCCGCACAGCTCGGTGTCGTCGGTCATGGTGTCGTACAGGTCAGGCAGTCAGGGTCGTCGCACGTCTCGCGGTGGGGCGTCTCCTCGTCGGCGATAGTCTCGATACACTCCCAGCAGTGGTCGCGGAACCAGCCCCGGTTGTCTTTGTTCTCGACCGGGTCGCCGCACCGGTCGCAGGTAGCCATCAGTCCTCGGTGTCGGACTCGGTCTGGATCTCGTTGTACGCCTGGAGGAGCGCAAGGTAGTCGCCGAGCTCGAGCCCGTTGTACGCGCCGACCACGGAGAGCGCGAAGAGCGTGATCACCGTCGGATCGCCGCCGAGGTACAGCGCGTAGATCCAGCCGGCGATGAGGCCGACGTTGACGACGATCGCCCGGATGATTTTGAGGGCCTTCAGCATCGGTAGCTTCTCATCGTCCTCTTGGAGCGTGGTCTTGTACTCGTCGACGACATCGTCCCGGCAGTACCAGGGCCGAGCAGGTGCGTGTGTCTTCATGAGACATCCATCAGAGGAACGCAGTCGCAGGGTCTCGCCGAAGCGAAGCTCGCACCACACTCCGGGCACTGGTCGGTCGTCGAACGATGAGGTCTCTGGTCGGGCATCTGGAGTGGAAACGGAGGGGTGTGTCAATACGTCTCGAAGGGCGACGCCGGGGATCGAACCCGGCACGGGGTAGGCCCGTCTCAGGCTTGGGTCTCGCCTGAGCCCATAGGGCCGTCCGTGACCACGCCAGTGGCGTCGCAAGGCGGTCGGACTTGTGGGTTTGCTCGTGACAGCACGTCCGCCGCAGCTCACACGATCGTCGTCGGGACGACGGTACTGCCGACCGCTCGTGGGACTCAACACTCCCTCGGGCGCGTGACCTGGCCTCGCAGTGAAAAGCTACGATGCCACGCCCTCGGGAGATGGATCGACTCGGATTCGAACCGAGGCATGCCAGCGCTTCAGGCCGGTGCTCTCCCAGACTGAGCTATCGATCCAACCGCTCGGCGTCGGACTCCGCCACTCGGTACTCGAGACCGTCGACGTCGACCGTCAGGAACCCGTCGGGGCCGGAGACGTCGCCCGCGGGCTCGAAGTCGGTCGCTGTGCCCTCGAGTTCGCGGCCGGCGAAGTCGAACGCCACGCGACCGTATCCGGTGGCGCTCATGCGGGGGCCTCCCGCCGGGCGTCCTGCCCGGCGTCGCTCTGGTTGATCGATGCGACGATCGCGGCCTTGGTCGCCTCGCCGAGGCAGTCGTCGACGTGCTCTCCATTCCGGCGCCGTTCGAGGGCCCGCTCGGCGAGCGTCCGCCGGTCGAGGGTGACGCCCTTGTGCTCGAGCGTCCGGATGGTTGCCCGGATGAGCTCGCGGAAGCGCTCGTCATCGACCTCGTCTTCGGCGTCGTTCCAGATGCGGTCGTACGGCGACTCAGTGCCGCAGCGCTCGCAGAACACGCCCTTCTCTTCGCTGACTGACCGGGCCGGCCCGTAGCCGATCTCGGTGTGGTCGCGATGGCGCTCGTAGTGCGACTCGAACTCCCGGGTGAGCCCGCCACGCGTCGGGTCCTGCCGCTCGACGCGGATGACTCTGTGACAGGAGTTACACACGTCCGATGCGTCGAGCAGGTGCTCGTGGTAGGCTGGTGCTTCAGTCATGGATTCGCGCAGAAGGGTCCAGGGCGACCGTCTCTCCGGCCCTGTCGTTCCGACCCCCGCGTGCGAGGCGTGGGGTCGCCCGTCGCCGGGCTGTCGTCACCCGTGTGTTGCTTGGCCACAGCCTTAAGTGGTCCATCGACCGCCATTCTGTCGGTCACCCGTCGACCCTCCATTCAGACGACGGCGGATCGGTAGACCGCGGCGAGCAGGAGACGAGGTCCTCGTCGTGGAGCTGGCGGAGCGCCCGGAGGATTGACCGTTCGGGGCGCGCCATCTGGTAGGTGAGTTGGCGGAGGGTCCGGGGCCCGCTCGCGTTGTGGAGTTCGAGGTAGACGAGCGACGCCGTCGGCGGGAGGTCGGCGAGGCGCTCTCGTTTTCGGGTGTCGAGGTCGCTTAGGGTGGCGTCACTCATCGGTCCGACCTCCGTGGCCTTCGAAGAGGTTCCGTCTCGCCCACTTGGCGATGTAGCGACGGTCGGCCGCACGGAGACGACGGTCGCTCCCGACAGCGGAGATCTCTACTTCTCCGCGACCGCCGAGCGGATACTCGACATCATTCATCTCACAGCGGTGGTGTAACTGCGGGACAACGATGTCCACACCCAGAACCCTCGTGTGCGTACTAATCGGGACGTCTCCAACCTGCCCTTTCAGCTCCTCCGACGGAAACTTCGAGCTCATCGACTCGCCCCCACGACGGCGCCGGACTGTCTGCTCCACGGGACCTCCTCACCGCCCTCGTCGACGAGCACCGCCACCGACTCGGCGTTGCGTTCGGCGGCCGCTTCCCGGCGCTCCGCCGGCGTCATCCCGGCCTGATCGAGCCCGTTGCCGCGCTCTTCGAGTTCCTCGCGACGCTCCTGGAGTGCGTCGAGGACGTCCTCGCGAGGGGCGCGACCCTCACGACGGGCCAGCCAGCGCTCGACGCCCTCCCAGTAGTCGACGAGACCGCGCGTCGCGATGCCGCGGATGCGGGCGAAGATGAGCTCGCCGCTCGTGCCGGCGCCGGTGTCGATGTCGATCTCCTCGACAAGGAACCGCGCCGGGTTCTCCCCGAGCCGGCCGGACTCCTCGGCGTTGAGGTTCGGGACCGTGGTCGCCTGCTCGTTGTGCTGGGCGGTCGCCGGCATCAGGCATCACCCACCCAGCGGATGCCGCCACCACCCGGTTCGTAGGCGCGACCGTCTTCCTTGGCGGCCTCGATGAGGTCCCACGGCGACTGGATTCCCTCGTCTTCGAGCTCGGCGACGACCTCCTCGAGGTCGGCCCCGCCCGAGGTCGCCGGCTGGAGCTCGGTGACTGTGTCCTCGAGCAGCTTGATCTTCTGCTTCTGACTCATCGAGCGGCCCGTCTCCTGGACGTCAGCGTCGTAGACGCCTTCCTGGTCGGTGCCGTAGTCGCGCATCGACTCGCCGACGACGTTCGTCGCGAACTGGACGTGCCGCATCTCGATCGTCTCGGAGAACTCGAACTTCGCTGCCGCCTCGGCGATGCGGACGATCCCCTCCAGCTTCCGGAACGTCACCGGGACGGGCGACTCCTCGTCGTAGCCGTTGAGCGACCGGAGATCGGTGAAGCTCTCGTCGAGCCACTCTTTGACGTCGTCGTTCGCGAACACCGGCTCGGGCTGCTGCTTCGCGAGGGCGATCCACTTCCGCAGGAGATCGCGGTCCACGGGCGTCGCGATGGTGTCGGCAGCCTCCTCGTCGACGTCCATCCCAGCCATCTCGCGCTTCGCGGCGTCGCGAGCGTCGAGAATGTGCTGGGTGATCGTGCTGTCCCGGTCCGGATCGGGCTGGTCCGTGAGCGTGAACACGAGGTCGAACCGGCTCAGGAGGTTCGACTCCAGGTCGAACTGGTCCTGGACGTTCTCGTAGGGATCGAACCGGCCGTACTTCGGGTTGCCCGCAGCGACGACCGCGGTCTCGGTCCGGAGGGTCGCGTTGATCCCCCACTTGTTGACGGAGATCCGCTGCTTGCTCATCGGGTCGAGCATCGCCGCCCGGACCTCGGCCGGCATGTCGTCGAGCTCGTCGATACAGACGGCGCCCTTGTGCGCCTTCACGAACGCGCCGGCCTCGAGGGCGGAGCCGCCGTCGCCGAAGTCGTCCTGGACGGCGCTCGCCGTGACGCCGGCGACGGTCGCGCCCTTCCCGCTCACGCCGACGGTGCGCCAGCCGAGGTCCTCAACTCGGTCGATGAGCTTCGACTTCGCCGTCCCCGGATCACCGAGGAGGAGGACGTGGAACTCGCCGCGGTCGTGGGTGCCGTCAGGGTAGACCGTCTTCGACCCACCCACCTGCGCGAGGATGAGCACTCGCTTGATCTTGTCGTTGCCGTAGATCTTCGGGGCGAGCGAGGATGCCGCCACGTCGAGCGGGTCGCCCTCGGCGCCGTTCACGAGCTCGTGGATCTCCTCGCGCTCATCGGGCGTGACGTCGACGTCGGTGTGGTCGGTCTCGTCGACGGCGAGCGCGCCGGCGTCGACGTACGGCTCGAACTTCCCTGTCTTCTCGTTGCCCTGCGTCTTCTGCTCGAGGTGGATCGTCCCGGCGACGGTGACGCGGTCACCGGCGGTGACGACGTCGGCGAGGTCGTCCTCGACGAACACGTCGATCTCGGTGCCGCTTCCCTCGGCGATCTCGGGCGGCGTCGCGAGGCGGAGCTGCTGGGCGTCGACGAACGCCGACTGGTCGAAGTTGACGTCGAACGGGCCCTGTCGCTCACACCCCTGACACTCGTGCGGTTCCTGGAAGCCCGAGTCGGTCTGGGGGATGTAGGAGAACGTCCCGCAGCGGCGGCACTCGAACGCCGCCTCGACGATCTTCGAGTACTGGTCGGTGACCTTCGACACCTCGCCCGTTATCGCCCGGTAGTTGCTCGCCTGGTCGGTCGGGGAGAACCCGCCCGGGTAGTAGGTGTGTTCGGACGGGAGGTTCGACACGCGGACGTGCGCGTTCGCGAGGTCGACGTCGGCCGGGAGGTCGAACGCACGGAGCCCCTCCTCGAAGATCTCCCGCATCTGCCCCGGCTTGTTGAGGCAGTCCTCGGCGATGTCGTGGTCGAACTCGAAGAGCTCGTCGTAGTCGATGACGAGCGACCGCTGTTCGTTCGGGTAGCGCTGGGCGAGGGTGCCGACCTCATCTCGGTACCGCTCCCGGAGGAAGCGGGTCAGCGTCTCGGTTAGCGTCTCGTTCTCCTTTCGTCGGTCGTGGGTGGTGGACATCGTGGGTTTTCGTCCGCGAATAAAGTCCGTCGAACCACTCGGACCGCCGGACGACGTCGGCCAGACGTCGGCCAGAACGACGGCCCAGTGGCTAACGGACAGTTGCTTACACAGCGCTGCTTGTGGTGATCTACAGGGAGTACAAGCGGAGGCGGAATCCCACGAGTGAAGACCGCCATCGCTACCGCACCTCCTCCGTCTCGGTTTTATTCGCGGACGAAAACACGGCGCCGCGTTTCGCCTCGCTGGCGTCGACGGTGAGACTGCGGTTGCCGCTGGCCGGCGTCTTCACCTCGAAGCCGCGGACGTCCGCGGCGAGCTCCATCAGCGTGTAGCAGTGGTCGGCCGACGGCTCGCCGTCGAATACCTCCCACCGGATGTCGTCGTAGTCAAGCGCGGCGACACCGGAGCCACGAGTCGCCTTCTGGAAGGCGTGCTCGCGGACCATCCCGACCTTGTCGTCACGGGTGAGCTGGGCGTAGTCGCGATCGTCGTCGTGTTCGGAGAGCCGCAGCTCGAGTGAGGTGACGTCCTCGTGGAGCTGCTCGATCTCGGCGGTCGCCTCGTCGAGGTCGGCCTCGAGGCCATTCGCCTTCGCGAGCGCTCGCTGCGCGATGGCGAGGGCGTCACGGGCGGAGACGTCATCGTCCTCAGGCATCGCCGACCACCTCGCCGTCGTCGGCGTGCTCGTCGCACGCGTACCGCTTCCCGTAGCGGTTCTCGATGACGACCTCGGCGTCTTCGCGACAGCCGAGCGCTCCGCAGAACGGTCCAGACGAGACCGCCATCTACGCGGTCACCTCCGTTCCAGCCGCTGACGAGCGACTCGCTATTGCGGCATGTGGTGTAACTACCTGACTCTCGACAGGACACACAACCCCACCGGGGTGCGGATCCGCGTGGGATTGTTCAGAAACTTGATAGAGCCAGGGCAGGGATTTGAACCCCGGAAGTCTCGATTACAAGTCGAGTGCATGAACCACCCATGCTCCCCTGGCGCGTGCGGCCGTACTCGGTCCTCCTATGAGTGCGTGTCGCTTTCCGCGAACCCGGCCGGGGTCAGCCGCTTTCGCCGGTCGCGCCGTCGCCCTCGCCGCCGTCGCCCTCGTCGCCCCTATCGCCGTCATCGCCGCCGCCGTCATCGTCGTCGCCGTCGCGAAGCGGCTTCGTCAACTCGACGCGGTGGCGGTCGTAGCCGCGGTCCGCGTAGAACTCTCGGGCGCGGTCGTTGGCCGCCAGCGCCTCCAGCGCCACGCGGTCGGCACCCTCCCCGGCGAGCGCGCGTTCGGCGGCGTCGAGCAGCGCCGCGCCGATTCCCTCGCCGCGCCACTCAGGGCTCACGTAGAGATTGCTCACGGTGCCGCGAACGCCGTCGCGCTCGTAGCCGCCGCGTTCGACCGAAAATCCCACGAACCCGATCAGACCGGGTTCTCTCTCGCTTTCCCCGTTCGGAGCGCGGGCGACGAGCAGTTCGCCGGTGACGGCCGACTGCGCCGCCCACTCCCGGACCGCCGCGCGGTTCGCCTCGGCGCGAAGCGTGGCGCCGTACTCGCGCTGTCCCGCGGCGAGCGCGACCCACATGTCGGTGACTGCGTCGACGTCGTCGGCGGTCGCCGGCTCGATCCGCGCGCCCGTCTCGGCCATGCGGAGGCCTTCGGCTCGGGGCCTGTTGAGGCTGCCGGCCGGGGAATTGTTCGCTTCGAGGCCGAAGCGGATTTCGCGGCGGTTCGCTCAGATCTCGCGGCAGTTCGGGCAGACGGCCTGCCCGTTGGCGGTGACGAGGTCGGGGACGAGCGCGCCGCAGTTCTCGCAGACGCCCTGCGTCGACGACCCGCTCGGCGCTCCCGCGGCGGGGCCGGCGACGCCGCCGTCGCCCTCGACGGGCCCGTCCCGCGAGCCGGCCGTTTCGCGGTCCGGAGACGCGTCCGGGTTCATCGTCGCCGCGGCGGTCCGCTCCGCGTCGGAGTCGGCGGCGGCCGCGGCCGACAGCACGGCCTCTTTCGGTCGGGACTCACCCGTCCCGGTCTCGTCGCCGAATCCGCCCGCTCCGGTCCCCGCTCGCGGCGCGCCCGCGGCGAGCACGTCGCCGTCCGTGACGACACCGACCGCCTCGCCGTCGTCGACGGCGACGACCCGGTCCGCCCCATCCGCGACGAGGCGCTCCTCGACCGCCGTCAGCGAGTCGTTCGGCGACACCGCCGGGAGCGGCGGTCCCATCGCGTCGGCGACGGCCAACTCGGGGGCGTCCGCCTCCGCGACCGACCCGTCGGCGTCCAACAGCGCGTCGAGCGCGTCGCGCGACTCCAGCCGGCCGATCGGCTGGCCGCCGCGGACGACGACCACGCAGTTCGTCTCCTCTTCGACCAGCAACGCCGCCGCCTCCGAGAGCGAGTCCGACTCGCTGACGCCGAGGAACTCGCGGTGCATCACGTCACGGACCGTGGTGTCTGTTCGCATACGCCACGAATTTGCTCCGAGCGGCTAAAAGGTGCCCCCGATACCGTTATGTCGGCACCGGTCGTACGGTTGCGATCGGTTCGCATACGCGCCGGCGACCACGGACAGGTGCGTGCCTCATCCGTCCGCGCCGAGGCCGCGATCGCGCGCGGTGACGGCGACGAGCGTCGGCGGCGGCGCCCCCCACGGTCCGCAGCCACGCTGTGGATCGCCAGCGGGGACGAAAGGGAGCGTTCAAACCCTCGGCCGTTCGAACTGCGGTATGACCATTCCCTCGTTCGTGATCGGGATCGCGGGGGGGACGGGCGCCGGGAAGACGACGGTCTCCCGCCTCGTCACTCGCGACCTCGGCGACAGCGTCACCCGTATCCCGCTCGACAACTACTACCAGGACCTCTCGCACCTCGACTTCGAGGAGCGGCAGGAGGTCAACTACGACCACCCCTCGGCGTTCGAGTGGGAACTGCTGCGAGACCACCTCGAGGCCCTGTTACAGGGGCAGTCCGTCGATATGCCGCAGTACGACTTCGAGATACACAACCGCAAGGAGGAGCGCGTCACGGTCGAACCGACCGACGTGATCGTGTTGGAGGGAATTCTGTCGCTGTACGACGAGGAGATAAACGACATGATGGACCTCCGGCTGTTCGTCGAGACGGACGCCGACGTCCGCATCCTGCGGCGGATCCGCCGCGACGTCATCGAACGCGGCCGCGACCTGGAGGGCGTCATCGACCAGTACCTCTCGACCGTGAAGCCGATGCACGAGCAGTTCATCGAGCCGTCGAAGAAACACGCCGACGTGATCATCCCGGAGGGCGCCAACAGCGTGGCGGTGAACCTCCTCGAAGAGAAGCTCCGCGCCGAGGTCGAGGGCGACGCGGTCAGGAGCTGGGAGCGCGGGAGCCTCGAACAGGAGCTCGGCGAGAAGCGCTCGCTCGACCTCGACGGCGACGACTGAATCGAGCTGTCCGAGTGCGTTCCGCGGCGTCGACGGCGCTCCGCCGACGAACTCGCTCCGCTCCCGTCGACACCGCCGTCGGCGAGGGCTTCGCCCCGCAGTGAGGTCAGTGGAGACGGAGCGACTCGCTCGCGGGGTCGATCTCGACTTCACCGCCGATCGGGATCGGACAGGTCGGGTACGTGTGGCCGAACTCGCAGTCGAAGACGACGGGAGCGTTCGGAACGTACCTCTCGAGGACATCGGCGATCGCGTCGCGCTGGCGCTCTCGATAGTCCTCCCGCCACTTCGGCGGGTGGGCCTCGGCGTGTGAGCGCGCGGCGGCGCGCCCGACGAGCACGCCGTCGAACCGTTCGAGGAGCCCGCGCTCGCCGAGCGCCCGGAGGTTCGCGCCGACGACGGCGGGGTCGGGGACCAGCTCGCTCGTCTCTACGGCGAGAACGGCCCCCTCCAGCGCCTCGGGGTCGGGCAGGTACCGGCCGGCGAGGAACTGCTCGACGAGGACCGCGTGGCAGCCGCCCCAGATCCGACCCGAGACGGTCGCCTCCCCACCTCGCCAGGTCCGGCCGTCGGACCGTTCGATATCGCGCGTGGTCTCGACCGACTCCGAGTCCTCCCAGTCGCCGGCCTCGTCCGTGAAGACCGCCGCCTCGGTCCACTCGCCGATCGAGTCCTCGAAGAGCGCGCGCCGCAGGTACTCCTCGGTGTAGTCGAACATCTCGCCGTCCATCGCGTACTCGAGCAGCGTCGACCCGCCGTAGTACGAGACGATCCCCTGATTCCAGAGGAACAGGGCCAGGTTGGTGTTGTCCGAGTAGCCGTAGAACCGCGTCGGATGATCGCGGAGGACGTCGCCGTCGAGATGCGGGAGGACGGAGATCTGATCGTGCCCTCCAATGTTGGCGATCACGGCCGAGACGTCCGGATCGCGGAAGGCGTCCATGACGTCTCGAGCGCGCGCCTCCGGACTGTCCGCGAGCCACTCCGGGTCGGCGGTCGCGGTGGGGTACTCGACCGGGTCGAGGTCGAAGCCCTCGCGCATTCGTTCGAGACCGAGTTCGTAGACGAACCGAGCGGACTCGGGGGCGTTCGACGCCGGGGCGACGACCGCGACCCGGTCGCCGGGGTCGACGGGCGGTGGGGTGACGAAATCGGCCATGACGGACTCCCCACCGCGGCGCCGGATAATTCTTCCTCGGCCGTGTGAGACCGTCTCGGACGCGTCGGGCGGCCGCCGGGATGTCAGCGTCGCCGGCCGGCCACTCTCTCCTCGGCGGTCTCGGCGCTGACGAGTTCGTAGAGGGTCGCCCGCCCGCCGTCGTCTTTCGGCCGGAGGACGCGGCCGAGCCGCTGGGTGAACTCCCGTTCGCTGCCCGATCCAGACAGCACGACCGCGACGTTCGCGTCGGGCACGTCGACGCCCTCGTCTAAGACGTTCGCGGCGACGACTCGCCCGTAGGTGCCGTCGCGGAAGCGGGAGAGGATCTCGCGCCGCTCTTTCGCGCCCGTTTCGGCGGTTATCGCGGGCAGCAGGAACCGCTCGGAGAGGCGGTATACGAGGTCGGTGTGGGCCGTGAACACGATCACGCGGTCGTCGCGGTGACGGTCGAGGATCGCCGCGAGCCGGTCGACCTTGCGGCTCGCGTTCATCATGATCTCGCGGGCGTCCTGTTTCGCCAAGAGCGCCTCCCGCGCGGCCGGGTCGTTGCCGGAGCGTTTGACCAGTTCCTGATAGTCGCTCCCGCTCGTGAACGTGATCCCGGCGTCGCGGACGTACTCGACGAACGTGCCCTGCTTCTCGTCGTAGCGCTCGCGTTCAGCGTCGGTCAGTTCCACCTCGATCCGCCGGATATCGTAGGCGGCGAGGTGGTCGCCGGCCAGGTCGTCGACGTCGAGCGCGTAGACGCGGTCGCCGATCAGCTCCGCGACCGCCTCGTGAGCGCCGTCGGGGCGCTCGAAGGTGGCGGTGAGCCCGAGTCGGGCGGGCGCGGCGAGCAGTCGCGCCGCGTCGCGGTACCCCTCGCCGCCGAGGTGGTGGGCCTCGTCGAAGACGACGAACTCGAAGGCGTCGCCGACGCCGTCGGCCTTGAGGTACGCCGAGTCGTACGTCGATACCGTGATCGCCTCGCGGCGCTGTTCGCCGCCGCCGAACCGGCCGATCGGCACGTCGAACTCGCGTTCCAACTCGCGTTGCCACTGGTCTAAGAGGTCGACCGTGGGGACGACGACGAGCGTCGGCACGCCGAGTTCGACCATCGCGCGGATCGCGATCACGGTCTTGCCCGCGCCGGTCGGCAGTTCGATCACGCCGCGGTCGCCGGCGTCGCGCCACGCGTCGAGCGCCTCGCGCTGGTACTCCCGGAGCTCGTAGTCGGTGGCGAGCGCGTCCGGCAGCCCGGCCTCGGTCGCGGCGCGGTCGCTCGCGTCGAGGACGCGGTCGTCGACGGAGACGCCGGCCACCCGGAGCGCCCGCCGGAGCTCCGCGTACCGGTACGCCGGCGCGCGGCCGGTCCCCGAGCGCGGGTCGGTCTCGACGCCGGGCAGCGGCGGCAGCGCGTCGGGGTCGAGGTCGGCGTCCGCGTCGACCCGGACCGTGCCGTTCTCGTAGGTCAACCGGACGTCCATCGCCCGACGTTGCCGACCGACTTACAAAGGCCCACCGCCTCGGTCCGCCATGCGCGCGGACGCACTCGACCCGGACCTCGCGGCGGCCGTCGACGAGATCGAGTCGCTGGGGCTGCCGGGCTGGAGCGACCTCTCGGTCGACGCCGCCCGCCGCCTCGAAGACGACCTGTTCTCCGGGCCGCCCGAACCGCCCGTGGCCGATGTCCGCGACTTCGCGTTCGACGGGCCTCACGGCGAGGTGCCCGTCCGGGTGTACCGCCCCGAGGAAACGCTCGGCGACCCGACCGCGAGGAGCCGAGCGCTCGTCCACCTCCACGGCGGCGGGTGGACGCTGGGCACGCTCGACTCGGTCGACGGCATCTGTCGCGAACTCGCGGTCCGTTCGGGTGCGGTCGTGGTCTCGGTTGACTATCGCCTCGCGCCCGAACACCCGTTCCCGGTCCCCGTCGACGAGGCGACCGCGGCGGTCGAATGGGTCGTCGAGACGGCGGACGCGCTCGGCGTCGACCCGGACCGTGTCGGTGTTTCCGGAACCAGCGCGGGCGGGGCGCTCGCGGTCGCGGCGTCGCTCCGGGCTCGCGAGCTCGACGACTCGCCGACCCCGGCCGGTCAGTTCCTCCTGTATCCGATCGCGGGCCGCGACTTCGAGACGGACTCCTACCGGGAGAACGCGGACGGTCCGCTGCTCACCCGGGCTGACATGCGGTGGTTCTACGAGCGGTACCTGCGGAGCCCGGTCGACGCCGCGAACCCCTACGCCGTCCCGCTCCGGGCGTCGGACCTCGGTGACCTGCCGCCCGCGACGGTCGTCACGGCGGGGTTCGACCCGCTCAGAGACGACGGCGTCGCGCTCGCGGACCGGTTCGAGCGCGAGGGGACTCCCGTCCGGAACCGGCACTACCCGGCGATGGCGCACGGCTTCTGTAGTCTCGCCGACCGGGTGCCGACGGCGGAAACGGCGCTCGCCGCGGTCGCGGACGACGTGCGTGAGCGGCTGTAGGGCGGTCGCGGCTCAGCCCTCGACGGTCGTCTTCACGATGCTCACCGGCGCGGTCGACTGCCGGGAGACGCGCTCGGTGACGGAGCCGAGCATCCGCCGGTAGTCGCCGGACCGCGTCTTCGATCCCATCACGGTGAGGTCGACGGTCTCCTCGTCTGCGTACCGAAGGATCTCCTCGTGCGGGACGCCGTACCGCAGCGCGGTCACCGTCTCCACGCCGGCCTCGCGAGCCCGGTCGGCAACCGCGTCGAGGGCCTCGCGACCCGTCTCTTCGAGCGTCTCTCCCGCGCCCTCGGCGCCGTCGACGAACTCGTCGCCGGAGTAGGCGTTCACCACGTCGCTGTCGACGACGTAGAGGACGTGGAGCGTCGCGCCGTAGCGGTCGGCGGCGTCGATCGCGTGGTCGATCGCGCGGTCGACGCCGGGGCTTCCGTCTGTGGGGAGGAGCACGTGGTCGTACATACGCGGCGGTTCTCCGGGCGAGCGAATAAAACGATCGCCGTTTCCCGAACGGTTAACAGGCTGTGTCTCCGCCGAATTGCCATGACAGAGGCCGCGGATCGGATCTTCGTCGACGGGGAGGTACACACGCTCGCGGACCCCGACGACGGCGGCGACACGGTCCACGAGGCCGTCGCCGTGCGCGACGGCGAGATCGTTCGGACCGGGCGGACCCGCGACGTGAAGCGGCTCGCTGGCGTCGCCACCGACGTGGTTGACCTCGACGGGCGCGTCCTCCTCCCCGGGTTCGTCGACGCGCACACGCACCTGACGACCGTGGGACGGTACCTCGTCCACGCCGACCTCTCGGCCGCCGACTCGCCGAGAGGGGCCGTCGACCTGCTGGCCGACCGGGCCGTCGAGGTCGAAGAGGCCGAAGAAGCGGAGCGGGCGGACCCCGACGGAAACTCGTCGGGCGGTGACGGGAACGCGGCCGGCGACGGATGGATTCTCGGCTACGGCTACGACGAGTCGACGTGGACGGAGTCGCGGTACCTCACCCGCGAGGACCTCGACCGCGTCTCGACCGAGCGTCCGGTCGCGGCGTTCCGCGAGGACATGCACGTCGCCGCGGTCAACGGCGTCGCGCTCGATCGGTTCGCGGACGAACTCGCCGACGCGCCGGCGGAGACGGTGCCGACCGACGCCGACGGCGAACCGACCGGCGTCCTCCTCGAAGCCGCCATCGACCCGATCTACCGGGCGGTCGAGCCGGGCCCCGACGAGACGCGCGCGGTCGTCGAGGCGGCCCTCGACCACTGCGCGGCCCGCGGGATCACGGGGTTCCACGACATGGTTCGCGACTCGCAAGCCCCGCGCGTCTACCGCGACCTCGACGCGGCCGGGGAGCTGACCGCCCGCGTCCGGATCAACTACTGGACCGACCACCTCGACGCGGCCCGCGAGGTCGGCCTCGCCACGAACGCCGGGAGCGACCGCGTCGAGACCGGCGCGATCAAGTCGTACACGGACGGGAGTTTCGGCGGACGGACCGCCCGCCTCTCGGAGCCGTACGCGGACGACGACGAGGCGACCGGACAGTGGGTCGTCGACCCCGCGGAACTGCGTGAGGCCGTCGCGAAAGCGACCGAGGCGGGCTTCCAATTCACCGCCCACGCGATCGGCGACGAGGCGGTCGCGGCCGTGTTAGACGCCTACGAGGACGCCTCTGAGACCGATCCGGGAGACGCGCGCCACCGGATCGAACACGTCGAGCTGGCCGACGACGCGGCGATCGAGCGGCTCGCCGAGAGCGGCGTCGTCGCCAGCGTCCAACCGAACTTCCTCAAGTGGGCCGGCGAGGACGGGCTCTACGAGTCGCGGCTCGGCCCCGATCGCACCGCCGAGACGAACCGCTACCGCGACATGCTCGACGCCGGGGTCCGGCTCGCGTTCGGCTCCGACGGGATGCCGATGGACCCGCTGTTCGGCGTCCACCACGCGGTCAACGCCCCGGCCGACGCCCAGCGGCTCACCGTCACCGAGGCGCTGCGAGCGTACCCAACCGGCGCCGCCTACGCCGGCTTCGACGAGGACCGACTCGGGACGATCGAACCGGGCAAGCGCGCGGACTTCGTCGCGCTCGACGCGTCGCCGTGGGAGAACGCCGACGAGATCGACGAGATCGACGTCGCCGCGACCGTCGTCGACGGCGAGGTCGTGTTCGACGACAGGTGACGTTCGGCGGGAGCGACCGCGGAACCCGCAATCGCTGCCAGAAAACAGTAGTTATTAATCATGTAGTTCCAACGCGAGGGTATGACGGAGATTGCCATCGAGTACGCCGCGGGCGACCGGCTTCGCTCGGAAGCGGAGACCGCCCGTCGACTCATCGACGCGTATCTCGGCGACCGGTCCGAGGTCGACCGAGTCACGCTCTCGCCCTCCAGCGAATCGGTGTTCTGCGTGAGCGTCGAAGGAGACCGCATCTGGTGTACCGACCCTCGCGAGTGGATCGACGCGATGGAAGCGGTAACCGCCGCACGGCGACGGCTCTCCGAGCTTTGAGCGCCCGTCGCCCGTCAGTTGACCCGCCCGTCGGCGGCCGACGCGCGGGCGTGAACGAACTCCCGCAGTAGCTTCCCGGCCAGCGCCGCCGACTGCCCGTCGTCGCGGTCGTTCACCTCGACGACGTCGAACCCATCCGCGTGGGGGGCGGCCGCCCGAACGAGGTCGCGAACCTCGCGGGGTTCCAGTCCGAACGGCTCCATCGTTCCGGTTCCGGGGGCGTAGGCCGGATCGAGGGCGTCGATGTCGACGGAGCAGTACACCGACTCGTCGGCGAATGAGTCGCCGTCGAGCGCGTCGATCCACGCCCTCGCGTCCTCGGGTCGGACGACCTCGACGTCGGCGTCGGCCGCGCGCTCCCACTCCGCCTCGGAGCCCGTCCGAGCGCCGACGATCACGGCGCGGTCGACCCCGAGGTCGTCGAGACAGCGGCGCGTGACGCAGGCGTGGTTCATGGGGTTCCCGTCGTACTCCGCACGGAGGTCGAGGTGCGCGTCACAGACGACGAGGGCGTCTGGGTCGACGGCGTCGACGCCGGCGTAGGTGACGGTGTGCTCGCCGCCGACGAGCAGGGGGACGGCGCCGTCGTAGGCGACGCTCCGCAGTTCGGCGGCGAGGTGATCGAGGTACGCCGGCACGTCGTCCCACGGGCGCACGTCGCCCGCGTCGTGGACGCCGAGCGCGGAGAAGCGACTGTCGGTGCGTCGGTCGTAGTCGTCGTAGCTCTCCGAGAAGCGCCGGACCCGGTCCGGTCCGAACCGGGTGCCCGGCTGAAAAGTGGTCGTGGCGTCGAGCGGAGCGCCGACGACCACGTACGAAGCAGCTTCGCGGTCCGTCGTCGCTCCGGGGAACATTCCCGACTACCCGAGGATCTTTCGCTGGCCCTCGTAATCGAGGTACTCGATGTTCTCGTCCGAGGTGAAGTCCTCGCCCTCGGGGATCCGCATCGTGAAGGTGTCGTAGGTGTCGAGATCCATCACCTGAACCTCGTCACCGCTGACGTTGACGACCTGGCCCTGCTTCCGTTCGACGATGGGGACCCACACCTTCGCGTCGACCGGCTGCGAGAGCGAGCGCTTCCTGTCGTCGAAGACGCCCTTGCCCTCGACGCGGGCCTTCGCGCTGCCGTGTTTTCCGGGTTTGGCGGTGCTGTAATGGTTGATCTTACAGGGCACGTCGTCCATCATCACGTAGCTGCCCTCCTGGAGTTCGCGAACCTGCTTCTGCTCTCGCGGCATAAGCGGTATTTCCGGAGGCGCGGGTATAAACGGTTTGGAACGCCGCCGCTCCGCGTGTCGAGACGCGCTCGGGCCGCGCTTGGCACTCGGAGAGCGGCGTCCGCCTCGACGAACGGATCGTGAACGACGCCGCGACCGTGCTCGGTGGAAACACGTAAGTCGAATCCGTTTGGATCGCCCGACGTGTCCCCGACTCTACCTTCCCTCACGCTCGACGCATCGGTTTCGACCGCCGTTTCGGCCGGCAGTCCCGCGTCTCTCGGTCCGGTCGCGCTCCCGCTGACGGCCGGCGGACTCGCGTTCGCCGCAGCGGTCGCGACCGGCGGCCTCATGTTACTCGGAGGGATCGCCGTGTACGCGTTCAGATCGAGTGACGAGCGGGTCGACCGCGTCGCCGACGCGCTCGACGGCGACCTCCCCGCACCGACCGACGCGCCGGTCCGCGAGGGCGCCGACGTCCCGGCGGACGCCGGACTTCACGAGGTCGCCACCCACGACGACGGCGCCCCCGTGTACGTCCCCGTCGTGCGGATCCCGCTGGCGACGACCGACCCCGGCATGGACGGGGTGTACCGCCACGCCGCCGCCGCGGTCGCGGCGCTCCACGACGAGTTTGACGACGCCCACGTCCGCGGCTACGACGTCGATTTCGGACTCGACGACGGGTCGCTGGGCGGGATCGGGCGGACGGTGAAACGAGTCGCGGTCCCGCCGGCGCTCGCCGAACGGCTCCGCGACCCAGACTACGACCATCGAGACCTGCGGGGAGACGTCGCCGAGCGCGACGACGGCGACCCCGGCGTCCCGCCCGTCGACTGGGGCGAGCCGCTGAGCTACGCCGGCGGGGGCGGGTCGGCAGCGGCGGCGACGGCCGCGACGACGTAGCACGGATCGGACTGCTTTCGAAAAGCGGCTTACGGGTCGAGTTCGTCGACGTACTCCTCGGGCTCGTCCTCGTCGTCGACGTTGCCGTCCGGCGGGACGAAGCTCCCCGTGTAGAGGTAGCTGACGAGGAACATGACGACGAACCCGACGCCGACCGCGGCCGTCGTCCGGACGACGAACGGGAAGTCGACGAAGTAGAGCGCGCGGTCCGCGATCGCGATGGCGACGACCGTGACCAGCAGTATCTTCTGTTCGTCGGTCGGGTTGCGGACGAACTCGACCACGTCGTCTTTGAGGTCGCCGAACAGCCCCATCAGTCGTCACCTCCCGTCGTCGCCGTCGCGTCGGACTCGGCTGCCGCCTCGATCACGTCGCTCACGCGGTCGAGCCCCTCTTCGAGCTCGTCGGTCGGGAGTCCGAACCCGATCCGGAAGCGGTTCGGGAAGCCGAACAGGTGGCCGGGCGCGAGGACGACGCTCGCCTCCTCGACGACCGTCCGGCAGAACGACTCGGCGCCGTCGAAGCCGTCGGGGACCGTCACGAACGCGTTGACGCCGACCGGGTCGAGCCAGTCGAGGTCGTGACCGTCGACCCACGCCGCGACGGTCTCGCGGTGCGCGGCGGCCAACTCTCGGTTCTCCCGGAGGATGCCGTCCTCGCGCCGGCCGAGCGCCTGCTTCGCGACGTGTTGGCCGAACAGGCTCGGCGAGATGGTCGTGTAGTCCTTCCAGCGCCACGCGCGCTCGACCACGGGCTCGGGGCCGGCGATCCAGCCGAACCGGAGACCGGCGAGCCCGTACGCCTTCGTGAGGCTCGTCGTCGAGATGCCGTGTGCCCCGTAGCTCGCGACCGGCGACTGCGGGTCCTCGGCGAGCAGGCGGTACACCTCGTCACAGAGGAGGTACGCGTCGCGGTCGACGGCGACGTCGTACACCGCCCGCATCGCGTCCTCGTCGTGGTACCGTCCGGTGGGATTGTTCGGGTTGTTGACGACGATCACCGCGGTGTCGTCGCGGGCCGCTTCGGCGACCGCCTCGGGGTCGAGTTCCCACTCCGGCGGCTCGAGCTCGACGCGCGTCACGTCGCCGAACGCGTCCGGGACGGCGTGGAGCGCCTGATACGTCGGCGTGACGACGACCGCGTGCGCGCCGGAGCCGACGCCCGCCTCGCCGCCGTCGCCGTCGACGGCGTGCTCGTCGCCGAGCAGCGAGAGGAAGGTCAGGAAGTTCGCCTCCTGGGTGCCGCAGGTGAACAGGACCTCGTCGGCGGACCGGTCGTAGCGGTCGCCGACGGACGCCCGGAACTCGGGGTCGCCGTTCGTCGGGATCACGTAGCCGAGTTTCCCCGGGTCGAGGTCGAACCGACTCGCGTCGAGCGACCGGATGCCGCTCTCGGCCAGCATGATGTCGGCCTCGTGCTCGTACTCCGCGAACCAGCGTTCGAGGCCGAACGGGTCGATGCGCATACCCCTCATCGGACCGGCGCGAGGTTAGGTGCTACGGTCCCTAACGGCGGCGGCGAGTCCGAGCGGCACGACCCGGCACGCGGCGGTTCGGGTCCCGGTCGTCTCGCGCCGTCGACCGCGGCCGGCTCCGAGAATCGACGACCGCGGGACCGCGGGGCCGCGATCCCTCGCGACGACGCCACCGCAACGACTTTTGCCACCGATTGCGACCCGGTACCATGGTACTGAACCGACGGCGACTGTTGAGCGCGTTACTCTTCGCGATGGCCGCGCTCGCAGCCGTCGTATTGGCGGAGGTGCTGCGAACCGTCGTCTTCGCCGTCACCCTCGCGTACGTCCTCTACCCCGTCCGCCAACGGCTCGTCCGCCACGGCCTCTCCCGTCGGATCGCGTGTGCCGCGACCACGGTCATCGCCTTCCTCGCCGCCGCGCTCCTCGTGGCCCCGCTCCTGTACGTGCTGTATCAGCGCCGGTCGGAGCTGATCGTCATCCTCGAACGGATTCCCGACGTCGTCCCGATCAGCGTCGGCGACTTCGAGACGGTCATCGAGATCGCGCCGTACGCGGCGGCCGCCGAGGCGTGGGTCCGACAGGTCGCGATCGCCGTCGCGAGCGCGGCGCCCGTCCTCGTCTTGGAGCTGGTCGTGTTCACGTTCCTCGTCTACGGGATCCTGTACCGGCCGGTGGCGGTCGAGACGGCCGTCTTCAGCATCGTTCCCCCGGAGTATCAGGACATTCCGATGCGGCTCCACGAGCGCACGCGGGAGACGCTGTACTCGATCTACGTCCTCCAGGCCGCGACGGCGGCGGCGACGTTCGTCCTCGCGCTCTCGGTGTTCCGGGTGCTCGGGTACTCCTCGCCGATCCTGTTGGCCGTCATCGCCGGCGTCTTCCAGTTCATCCCCGTGGTCGGCCCCAGCATCCTCGTCGTCGGCCTGGCCACCGGCGACTTCCTGGTCGGCGAGCCCGGGCGTGCCGTCGCCGTGCTGGTGTTGGGCCTCGTCATCGTCTCCTTCGTCCCCGACGCGGTGATCCGGACGCAACTCGCGGGCTGGGCCGGCAAGATATCGCCGGGACTGTACTTCGTCGGGTTCGTCGGCGGGATACTCTCGCTCGGCGCGGTCGGGCTCATCGTCGGCCCCCTCGTCGTGTCGCTGCTCGTCGAAGTGATCGACATGCTCTCCGAGGGAGAGGAGCCGCCGGCCGCCGAACCGGCGGTGGAGACGACCGACGCGACGGACTGACCCGCGTTCACCCGCTGCGACCGGTTACCCACCGGCACGACTTTCCCCGCTCCGCTCCTGATCTGAGTAACGGATGGCTTTCACGGACTCTTCCGAGGCAGGCGCCCCCGACGCACCTGAGACCCCCGACGCGTTCACGGGCGCGGCCTCGCTCGCCCCGCGCCGGCTGTCGACGCTCGCCGACCGAGTCGCACAGGGATCCGGGGCCGACGCCGACTCGTCGGCCGCCGTCATCGAGGTCGCCGCGCCCGCGACGGGCGAGCGGATCGGTGCCGTTCCGGCCTCTGACGCCGCCGACGTCGAGGCCGCGGTCGAGCGCGCCCGCGAGGCGCAGGCCGAGTGGGCCGACACGCCCGCGACGGAGCGCGCGCGGATCGTCGACCGGTTCGGCGACCTCGTCGCGGACCGCCGCGGGGAGCTGCTCGACCTCCTCCAGTTGGAGACCGGGAAGTCGCGGCGCACCGCGGTCGAGGAACTGTTCGACGTGCCCACGGGCTGTTCGTACGTCGCCGGCGAGGCGCCCGACGTGCTCGCCGAGGAGCGGCGCCGCGGCGTGGCGCCCGGACTCTCGACCGCGACGGTGACCCGCGAACCGACCGGGGTCGTCGGGGTCATCTCGCCGTGGAACTACCCCCTGACGCTGTCGATGGCGGACGCGATCCCCGCGCTGGCCGCCGGCAACGCCGTCGTCCTCAAACCGGACGAGAAGACGCCGTACGGCGCGCTGCTGCTCGACGAACTGCTGGAGGTCGCGGGGCTCCCGGACGGCCTCTTTCAGGTCGTCACCGGCGAGGGGCCGACCGTCGGCCCGCCGCTGATCGACGCGGTCGACCACGTCGCGTTCACCGGCAGCACGGCGACCGGCCGGGTCATCGCCGAGCGCGCGGGCCGGAACCTGATCGAGTGCTCGCTGGAACTCGGCGGCAACAACCCGCTCGTCGTCTGCGGCGACGCGGACGTGGACGAGGCCGCGCGGGGCGCGGTCCAAGCGTGCTTCTCGAACGCGGGGCAGCTCTGCCTGTCGGCGGAGCGGCTCTACGTCGTCGAGTCCGCGTACGAGGAGTTCCTCGACGCCTTCGTCCGGGAGACCGAGGCGCTGACGCTCGGGACCGGCTACGACTACGACGCCGACCTCGGGTCGCTCGTCGACGCGGACCAGCTGGCGCGGGTCGAGTCGCACGTCGCGGACGCCCGCGAGCGCGGCGCGACCGTCGAGACTGGCGGACGCGCGCGCCCGGACGTCGCCCCGTACTGCTACGAGCCGACGATCCTGACCGGCGTCGACCCGGACGCGACGGTCGCCTGCGAGGAGACGTTCGGCCCCGTCGTCGCGGTGACGCCGGTGCCCGACGAGGCCGCGGCGGTCGCGGCCGCCAACGACTCGCCGTACGGCCTCAACGCGAGCGTCTGGACCGCCGACCGCGAGCGCGGCGCCGAACTCGCCCGCGAGATCGACTGCGGGACGGTGAACGTCAACGACGCGTTCCTCGCCACGTGGGGCGCCGTCGACGCGCCGATGGGCGGGTTCGGCGACTCCGGGATCGGCCGCCGGCACGGGCCGGAGGGAATTCGCAAGTACACCGAGACCCGGACGGTCGGCGTCTCGCGGATCGGACCACTGACCTTCCCGGACCGGATCCCGACCGACTGGTTCGTCGGCGGCGCGTTCGCCGCGCTGCGGGTCGCCGGCCGGGTGCGCCGCGGCGTCGACGCGGTCCGGCGGCGACTGTCACGCCGCTGAGCGACGCTGGCCGGTCGAAATACGAAGGAAACGCTGCGACCGCTGCGGCCGGCGTTACGCGTCGTCGTCGATCAGGTCGCCGAACACCGACGCCGCGGTGTCGGGCACGTCGAAGTCGTGGTAGTGCTCGCCCTTCTCGTTCGAGAGGATGTTGAGCGCGGCCGCGGCGCCGTCGCCGGCGGAGATGGCCGCCTGCCACTCCTCGGCGCGGGCCATCGCGCCGGTGGCGTAGACGCCGTCGACGCTGGTCTCCGTCGAGAGGTCGACGCTCACGGTGTCGTCGTCGTCGAACTCGCAGCCGAGCGACTCGGCGAGGTCGCGGTTCGCGCCCGTCGCGAGGACGACGTAGTCGGCCTCGTACTCCTCGTCCTCGGTCGTCACGGTGAAACCGTCGCCGACCGCTTCGACGCCCGTGACCTTCTCGCCCTGGTGCCGGTCGACGCCGAAGTCGTCGACCTGCTGGCGGGCGGTGGCCATGAACTCGCTGCCGCCGACCGATCCCACGCCGAGGTAGTTGAACAGGTGCGCCTTGTGCATCCACGTCCCGTCCGTGTCGAAGAGGACGGTGTCGAGTCCGTTCTTGCTCGCGAACAGCCCCGCGCTCAGGCCCGCCGGTCCACCGCCGACAATTGCGACGTTCGTCATGGCCCCGATAACGCGGCTGATCGGATAAGCGTTGGCGGAAGCGGGGATCGACGAGACCGGTCGAGAGCGGGGGTTCGCGGGCGGCGACGGTCCGCCGGGCGCGCTCCGGTCGGCGGGCCGGAGTCGAATCGGAATGCAAATACCCGAACGGGGCTAAGAGTATATATCCAAATGACAGAGAGTAACGGTTCCGGCCGGGTTCCCAGTCAGCCGGTCGTCGTTCAGGAAGACTCCCATCAAAACGAGATTCCGGACAACATCGACTCGGAGCTGTATTCGGCGGACAGCCCCACCAACTCGTTCCACGAGTTCACGATCGAACCCGGAGACGACCTCGTCGAAGCGCTCCGTAACAACGGCTACACGGTCGAGTTCAGAGACCGGTAGCGGGCCGGTCGTCCGCTCGCTGCTCCCGTCTCGCGGCCCCGATTCTCGTCTCACTCCGTCGAGCGGTACCCCTTCAGAGCCGGTTTTTCACCGACCGATCGTCACTCCGCGAAGTCGGTGAGCGATCCGGAACCGCTGTCTCCTGACTCGTCGTCTTCCGATTCGTCGTCTCCCGATTCGTCGTCTCCAGGTTCATCGTCTCCCGAATCATCGGTTTCCGACTCGTCCGCGTCCGAATCCCCCCACGGGTCGTCGGGGTCAACCGGTTCGACGGCGCGGTCGAGTTCGGACTCGTCGTACTCGGCGTCCCCGTCGAGCAGCATCGCGAGCCGCTGCCAGCGGGCGCTCTGCTCGTCTTCGCCCTCCGGGCCGACCCGCGCGCCGTGAGTCTTGAAGAATCGGGTGCCGCGGCCGCGCTTGGACCCCTCGCCGGTGTGGCCGTCGAAGACGGCGTCGAACGCGCCCTCCGGTTCGAGGTCGCCGACCGGGAAGTCGTGGGCGGGCTCCTCGCCGCGCTCGCGGGCCTCGGCCCTGATCTCGGCGACCGCGCCGAAGTAGGCGTCCGCGTTCGACGCCTCGCGGGTCGAGCGGGCGCGGGCGGCCGCGAGGGCGGCGTGGATCCCGCAGAGTCGGCCTTTCCACGCGTCCGGCTCCCAGCGCTCGGTGGCGAGTTCCTCGTAGCGCTCGATGGTGAGCGCGACCTCGTCGCCCGCGCGGAGGTCCTCGACGACGTAGAGGTTGAGGCGGTCCCAGAGGTTCCAGGCGTAGCCGGAGCGGGCCAGCTCCCACGCGGCCCACGCGGCGACCTCCTCGTCCGAGCGGCGGACCGCCTTCTGGAGGAGGCTGGAGACGACGTAGCGGCTGTAGCCGCCGTCGGTCTCGTTCGCCTCCTTCTGCTCGCCGAAGTCGTTCTCGCCCGTCGCGTCCGGCGTCGTCTCGGTTTCGAGGCTCCCGTCCGACCCGAACGTCGCCTGTCTGTCGTCGCCGTCGGCCATGGTCTCGCTCCCGGCGGGAACGACTTAACTGCCGCGCGGCGAGGGCGGTCCGGTCGCGACGCGAGCGTGGGCTTCGAGTCCGGCGATCGGGGCCGCGGTACGGCGGATCACACCGGATTTGAAAGGGAACCCTTAAGTCGAATCCGGCGGCTATGTTTCGGTAACCGCCCTTAGCTCAGCCTGGTAGAGCAGTCGACTGTAGATCGACTTGTCCCCCGTTCAATTCGGGGAGGGCGGACTGAACCTCAGCAACCGTGAGCGACCGCGAGCGGTTGGCAGCTTTACTTTCGCCGAGGGATTAACTCGGGTTCGTCGGTCCCGAACCGCTTCTACGTGGGGGTAGCGCTGTCGCTGTCCGGCTTCGTGTTGATCTGGCCGTACTACCCGGCTACGGGCGCGGTTTCGCGTTTATCCGCTTGCTCGCCACGTTCGACGACGCGATCGAACATATGAGGTCGTATCCGACGCCGCTTGATCAGGTGTGGAGGCGATTGGTCCACCCAATCGTCATTCCCATCGGGGTGAAAGGCAGGCGCTAATCCTCCCGAAATCTCTTGACTGGGAAGTACTTCCACACGAGACTGTTAATTTTGGCCTGAATAGGAGACAAGAACGAGACAATAAGCCCCGTCAAAAATGATCCCAATGCGATTGTAGCATAGATCAGCGCTGGAATCTCAGACTCCTGTGTGATACTTAGTGAGAATCCAACATAGAAGGCAAAAACAACCAACGCACCAAGAATCAACGTAGCTCCGAGTAACGCAAAGGTACCTGGCACTGTCTCAGAGTGCTTTTTTATAATGCTCCACACATCTGCGTAGAAGATTCTTAGCGCAGTTGTTCCCTCCGTACTAGCGGGATTGTGTTCGTCTGTATCCCAAGCAAATACTGTCTGACCTTTGCGACGGTAGAGCCACTCCGAATCTTCCATATCGGTAACATGGTTACTGACCACCGTGGTCGAACAATCCATTTTCTCGGCAAGCTCTTCCTGCGTAAATCGCCGATTCGGATTATAATAAAGAAGCTCTGCTATCTCAAAAAAAGTATCCCCCTTTTGCTCGAATTCTTCATGGAATTCTTTTGGAAGTGTTCTCATGAATTCGTATAAGATAACAGGGAATAAAAATCATTGAGTCGGTGTTTACGAGTATTAATACCCCTGTTTATGTCGATAAACGGGTTTAGAAGGCCTGTGAAAGATGTTTCCGGTTTTTACATATGGCTCCTCTCTTACTATTCGCAATGTCAGAAAAAGAAGAAAGTCCGACTCCACGGTCGGAGTCAGAGGTCGATAAGCGAAAGTATAGACACAACAATCGAGCGCAGATTGATCCACGATTGGTCTTGGGAGGTGGTGTGCTCCTGATCCTCGCGGGGCCACTGCTAGTGGTGGCTGTCGACATCCAATCAGCACTAGCCTCAACTCCGGCATTCACAGGCGTGTCTGCTGCGATAATTGCGATACTGTTAGTAACAGCGATAGCCGCAGCAGCACTCGGTTTAGACTAAACTCGCCGAAATCGCTTGATTGCCGCCGACCGCGAGACTGACGCCGCCATCACCCGACTTTTCACAGCTCCCGGCGACGAGTACGTATGAGCGTTCGCTGGCGGCCGATCGCCGTCGTCCTCCTCGTCGTGCTGGCCGGCTGTGCCGGCGCGTCGGTCCCGGATGTCGGCTCCGACTCGCCGCCCGCCGATCTCGAATCACCACCCGACAACCCCGACGGCGTCGACCCAGACGATCCGGACGACACCGCCTGGACGGGCACCGTCGTGCGTGTCGTCGACGGCGACACGATGGAGGTCGAGTTCCCGAACGGCGAGGTCGACACCGTGAGGCTCCTCGGCGTCGACACGCCCGAGACGAGCGCCGAGTCGACGTCGCCCGGCGAGTTCGAGCGGATTCCCGACACCGACGCCGGCCGGGCACACCTCCGGACGTGGGGCGGCGAGGCGTCGGCGTTCGCGGAGTCGGAGCTCGCCGGCGAGGAGGTCACGGTCGTCACCGGCGGCGACCGCCGAGGGGGCTACGGGCGCCTGCTCGCGGTGCTGTACGTCGACGGCGAGGACTTCAACGAGCGTCTGCTCACGGAGGGGTACGCTCGGCTGTACGACACGGAATTCGCGAAGCGGGACGCGTACGCCGCGGCGGAGTCCGAGGCGCGGGAGCGCAAGGTCGGGCTCTGGGGCTTCGAGGAGTCGGGGTGAGCGACTGCGCGGCGCGAACGGGACCGACCGATTCGATCCGCAGACACGCGTTGCGGGCCGATTAGCGGTCGTCCGCGAGTCGGGCGTCAACCCTTCGGAGGGGAACCGATTCCCCCCGCGTCTGCCGGGTCGGGACGTTTTATTCCACCCGTGACCGACAGGGCTCACATGGAGTACACGACGCTCGGCGGGACGGGGGCGACGGTAAGCCGGCTCGCGCTCGGCTGTATGAGCTTCGGTAGCGGTCACGACTGGATGCTCGACGCCGAGGAGGGTCGCGAGCTGGTCGAGCGCGCGATCGAACTCGGAATCACCTTCTTCGACACGGCGAACGTCTACTCGAACGGCGAGAGCGAGGAGATCCTCGGCGACGTCCTCGCCGAGTACGACCGCGACGAGTTCGTCGTCGCCACGAAGGTGTACGGCGAGATGGACGAGTCGAACCCGAACTCCGGGGGCCTCTCCCGGAAGGCGATCGAACAGGAGCTGTCGAACTCCCTCGACCGGCTGGGGATGGACACGGTCGACCTCTACCAGATCCACCGGTGGGACGACGACACGCCGATCGAGGAGACGCTCGCGGCGCTCGACGACGCCGTGCGTCGCGGTGACGTGCGGTACCTCGGCGCCTCCTCGATGTGGGCCCACCAGTTCGCGGAGTCGCTTCACGTCAGCGAGCGCGAGGGGTACGAGCGGTTCGTCACCATGCAGAACCTCTACAACCTCGCGTACCGCGAGGAGGAGCGCGAGATGGCCCCCCTCTGCCGAAAGAAGGACGTTGGGATGATCCCGTGGAGCCCGGTCGGCGCGGGGTACCTCGCGCGCCCCTACGAAGATGACGACGCGACGACCCGCGGCGAACACGAGACGGAGCTCGGCCGTCCGTACCGCGAGGGCGGCGGCGAGGAGATCAACCGCCGCGTCGAGGAGCTCGCCGACGAGAAGGGGGTGAAGATGGCGCAGATCGCGCTCCGATGGGTCGCGGGCAAGGAGGTCGTGGACGCGCCCATCGTCGGCACCTCGAGCGTCGAGCACCTCGAGGACGCGGTCGAGGCGCTCGACGTCGACCTCACCGACTCGGACGTCGAGTGGCTCGAAGAGCCGTACGAGCCGGTCCGCGTCTCCGGACACGAGTAGCGCGGCGCGCCCCCGTTTCGAACGCCGATAGCGGCGCGACTACGCATCGCGGCGATCGCCACGCGGTCGTCACGCACGGGCCCTCGCGTCAGGTCACTCGTCGAAGCGGGCCGCGACCTCGCGTTTCGTCTCCTCGATCACGCGTCGCTCGGCCCGCCGCATCGCCCGCGTCGCCTCGTCGGTGTACGCCACCGAGACGCTCGGAAGCGCGCCCGCGAACGGCCCGCCCAGTACCTCTTCGGGGTCGATTCGGACCTCGAAGGCGAACGCGGATGGGAACTCCCGCAACACGCCGGTGAAGGGGAAGGCGTCCTCGACCAGCTCCGTCGCCTCGTCGCGGTCGAAGGCCCCGAGCGCCGCCGGCCAGAACGCGTCTTCCGGCCGGGCGACGATCGGTCGGAGCGCGTCGCCGAGCCGTCGGCAGCGCTCGACGACGGCCGCCTCGACGGCCGTCGCGGTTTCCGCCGACACGTCGTCCGCGAGCGCGTCGTGGAACCCGTCTTTCGCCACCAGTTCGTCGGCGTACGCGTCGACGGGGTCGTCGCCGCTCGCGTACCGGAGGATCACGTCGAACTGCGCGAGCGCGTCGTCGCGGTAGGCCGCGAGCTCCGGTTCGACGACGCGGCGCTCCAAGGCGTCGGCGCGGCTTCGGAGCCGGTCGACGACCGCGCCGCCCGGGCCGAGCCCGGTCCCGCGGAGCGCCCGCTCGACGCTGAACTCGGCTCTGGTCGCGTCCACGGCGTCGGTGAGGAAGGCGTCGAAGCCAGATCTCGCGGCGGCACGCGTCATAGGTTGAATACGGAGCG
Organism: Halorubrum ejinorense; assembly: GCF_039522565.1. Taxonomy (GTDB): domain Archaea; phylum Halobacteriota; class Halobacteria; order Halobacteriales; family Haloferacaceae; genus Halorubrum; species Halorubrum ejinorense. Next base: position 75,621 of record NZ_BAAADQ010000005.1, read on the forward strand.
ACCGGCAAAGTGGCTTCCGCGGCCCGCGACTGCCCCCGGCCGGCCGGTCTCACACCCTGTGTCGCCGTAACACACTTAAGAGCGCGCTCGGTACGGTGTCGTAGTGGCATCCCGACAGGGCGGGTCGGGGGACGCGGAGCCCCTCGGGCCCGGATCGACGGAGCGTCGGACCGCTTCCACGACCGCCGCCGCGAGCCGGCAGGCCGACGCGCGGCCCCGGTCGCCGCCGGAGTCGCCAGCGCGTCGCCGCGCTCGGGCCGGCCGAACCGATCAAAACGCGGAGTATCGATCGGTCGATCCGACACACGGCGGAGACGCCGCCACGCGAACCCCGGAGGACCCGCCGGTCCGCGACCCCGGGCTGTACGCGCTGACGGATCACTTCCGCGAGCGTCTCGAACAGCCGGGTCGGTACGTCTCGACGCGCACCGTGAGCGACGCGATCCGCGAGGGACAGCTCCGCTGGAACAGCACCGACGGGTGGCGGTTCGCCCTGGTCGAGGGCGGCGTGCGCTTCGTCGTCGTCGTGAGCGACACGGAGACGAACTCCCCCGTCGTCGTCACGGGCTGGACCGAGGTCGCCGACCGAGAGGCCGCGCTGGAGGCGACGCGCTGGGACGGCGTCGACGTCGACACCATCGCCGTGCGGGCGGCGCTCTCGGAGTCGGCGTCGACGCCGATCCCGGACCGGATCCGCCCTCGGACCGTGACCCGACCGTTCGAGGTCGGCGAACACCGCCTCGAAACGGCTCCCGGCGACCCGTTCGTGCGCTGTACCGACTGCGGCTGTCGGTTCCGCTCGAAGGAGGGGATCACCTCGCGCCGCTGTCGAAAGCAGTCGCCGGGGCGGTAGTTCGCGACGCTATTTATAAACGAAATCCGACTTTTCACGCGATTTATGAGTGGCGACACGATGCGGCGGCGCGTGCCCCCGAGCGTCCGAAGGATGCGAGGCGCACGCGCGAGGGAGTCGCTGGCGCCGGCGGCGCCAGCGACGAGGCTTTGGAGGCGTTCGGCACCGATCCGCAGTCAACAATTTATACCCGAGCGGCTGGGGCTTCGGCGGTGTTCACCCCGGTAGCCACCCGTCGCGATCTAGCGACCGTCTCCGACTCCTCTCGTCCGGTGACGCTATCCATTTCCGCGTCGCGGCCGAAGCGATGGTGATGACCGACGACACCGGCGACGACGCCGGCGACGCTCCCACAGAGGACGCGGCTACCGACGACGCGGCTACCGACCCAGACAGCTCTGACGCCGAACTCTCCTTGGAGCGCTTCCACGAGGCGCTCGAAGCCGAGGAGCGACCGGTCGCGACCGCGAGCGAGGTCGCCCGACGGCTCGGAACCACGCAGGCGGCGGCCCGCGACGCGCTCGGCGCGCTCGCCGACCGCGGCGACGTTGACCGCCTCGACGTCGAGGCCGACCCCGTCGTCTTCTACCCGCGCGACTGGGGCGCGCTGGCGACCCGGGAGCGCGTCGTGGTCTTCCCCGAGCGCCGAGAGATCGTCGTCGACCGACCGACGCAGTACACTCGCGCGCGACTGTCGCAGTTCGCGCACCTCGTGGACACCTCCGGGACCGAGCCGGGTACGCGCGGGTATCTCTACCGGGTCAGACAGGAGGACGTGTGGGCCGCGCCGTACGACGACGCCGACGCGCTCGTCGGGGCGCTCCGCTCGGTGCTGCCGCGGCGGTTCGAACACCTCGAAGAGTGGGTCCGCGACCAGTGGCGTCGGGCGCACCGCTTCAGGCTGTACACGCACGCGGACGGCTACGTCGTCCTCGAAGCCGCCTCGGAGAACCTGATGGGGAACGTCGCCGACCAACACCTCGACGACGAGCACCTCCGCGCTCCGATATCCGACACCGAGGCGTGGGTCAACGAGGGCGCGGTCGCCGCGATCAAACGCGCGCTCTACGACGCCGGCTACCCCGTCGAGGACGACCGCGACCTAGAGACCGGCGACCCCGTCGAGATCGAACTCACGACCGACCTGCGCGACTACCAGGAGACGTGGGTGGAGACGTTCCTTGACCGCAAGTCGGGCGTGTACGTCGGGCCGCCGGGCTCCGGCAAGACGGTCGCCGCCATCGCGACGATCGCCGCGGTCGGGGGCGAGACCCTCGTGTTGGTCCCCTCCCGCGAACTGGCCGACCAGTGGCGCGACGAGCTGCTCGAACACTCGACGATCGACCCCGGGGACATCGGGCTGTACCACGGCGGGACCAAGGAGATCAGACCGGTCACGATCGCGACCTACCAGATCGCCGGGATGGACCGCCACCGCTCGCTGTTCGACTCCCGGAAGTGGGGCCTGATCTGCTTCGACGAGGCACATCACATCACCGCCCCCGTGTTCTCCCGCTCCGCGGAGCTACAGGCCAAACATCGGCTCGGGCTCTCGGCGACCCCGGTCAGCGAGACCGACAGCGAAGAGGAGATCTACACCCTGATCGGGGGACCGATCGGCGCCGACTGGGACGCGCTCTTCGAGGCCGGCTTCGTCCAGGAGCCCGAGGTGGAGATCCGGTACGTCCCGTGGCGCGACGAGATGGCGCAAAGCGAGTACGCCGCCGCGGACGGTCGGGAGCGCAGACGCGTCGCGTCGGAGAACCCCGCGAAAGTCGAGGAGATCCGTTACCTGCTGGCGGCTCACCGCGACAAGAAGGCGCTCGTGTTCGTCGAGTACCTCGACCACGGCGAGGCCATCGCGGACGCGCTCGGAGCCCCCTTCATCAGCGGCGAGACCCCCCACCACGAACGCGCCGAACTGTTCCGGCGATTCCGTGCGGACGGCGAGGCGGGCAGCGATCGCGGCGGCGAAACCGCCCACGACGACGAGTCGCTCGACGTCCTCGTCGTCTCCCGCGTCGGCGACGAGGGGATCGACCTCCCGAACGCCGAACTCGCGGTCGTCGCGAGCGGGCTCGGCGGCTCCCGGCGTCAGGGGTCACAGCGGGCGGGCCGAACGATGCGACCGACCGGCTCCGCGCTCGTGTACGTCCTCGCGACCCGCGGCTCCAGCGAGGAGGAGTTCGCCCAGCGACAGATGCGCCACCTCGGTCGGAAGGGCGTCCGCGTCCGCGAGACCAACGTCGCTGAGTAGTCCGCGGGGCGGTGCTGCTCGTCCCGCTCGCCCGGCCGGCGGTTTCGCTCGTCAAGGCCGGCCCATCGCGATCGGCAGTTCAGAGCGCGTCAGCCAAGCGCTCGGCCGCGTCCTCGAGTTCGCCCTCGTTCTCGATGAACCGGACGGGCGCGTTCTGGTCTCTCGCGTACTGGAGCGCCGCGGATCGGTTGAGGTCCTGTTCGAAGTCGATCTGTCGCTCTGTGACCCCGTCGAGGTCGCGGTCGCTCTCTCGACGGCGTTCGAGGATCGTCTCCGGGTCGGCTTCCACGAGGACGAACGCGTCCGGCGAGACGTCGTGGAGCACTTCCGCGGGGAGCCCTTGGACGTACCCGGTCAGGGTTTCGACCGCGAGGTGCGTCGAGAGGAGCACGTTCGTCTGCTCCGCCTCCTCGGCGACGAACTCGCCCGCGCGACGCTGGAGCCGGCGCGTCTCGGTCTGCGAGATCCGGCCGAGTTGCGCCCGTTCGGTCGTGATCCCCATCGTCGCCGCCTGTTCGAGCATCACGTCGCCGAAGTTGATCAGCTTGTACCCGTCTCCGAGCCCGCGCCTGACCGCCTGACAGACGCTGGAGAGACCGACGCCGTTGACCCCCGACACGAGCGTGACGGACATCAGAAACTCACCTCGTTCTCCTCGTCTCCCGGCATTCCGCCGCGGTCGTCGTAGTAGCGGCGGCCGATGAACTGGGCGCCGACGAGCATCATCAGGGTGTCATAGAGGTCGTCGGCCGAGTCGAACGTCTCGACGTCGGACCGCTCGATGACCGCTCGAATCGTCGTTGACTCTCCGTCCGGCGGTGAGAGCTCAGTCTCACCGACCGTCTCCAACACCGCGCTTCTGGGCGCCGGAAACTGTAGTTTCCTCGCGAACAGGTCACGGGTCTCTGGTAAGCGCATACATACCATTTGACAGCTCACGCGAACATAAGTGTACATGTACACGCGGTAAGGCCGGCTCTCTCGTCGGTCTGCCCTCGACCGCGTCGGGCCCGCTGGTCCGGCCGCGACTCGCCGGAGGGCGAAGCTTTCAACACGCATTCCGGTGACTTCGCGACATGGACGCCCACGAGCCCTCGCCCGACGCCGACAGCGAAGACGGCCCGACCCCGACCGTCGCAGAGGCGGTCGTCGACGCCATGCTCGACCGCGGCGTCGACACCGTCTTCGGCATCCCGGGAAAACAGACCCTCCCGCTGAATCGGGCGCTCGCCGACCGCGACGCGCGCTTCGTCGTCGCCCGCCACGAGACCGCGGTCACCCACCAGGCGTGGGGATACGCCGAAACGAGCGACGCGGACGGCATGGCGGCCACCTGCGTCGTTCCCGGCCCCGGTGACACGAACGCGATGAACGGGCTGAAAAACGCCGCCAACGACTGCGTCCCCCTCCTCCACCTCGCCGTCGAGACGGAGCGGTCGGTCCGCGGCGGCGACGGGATTCACGAGACGCCGCCGGAGACCTACGACACCGTCGTCAAGGAGAACGTCCTCGTCGACTCGCCCGCGGGCGCGGTCCCGGCGGTCGCCGAGGCGATCCGGACCGCCCGCGAACACCCGCAGGGACCGGTCCGAGTCGGGATTCCGAAGGACGTGCTCGCGAGCCGGACCCGCCAGCCGGCCGTCGGCGACCGCGACCCGACCCCGTCCCCCGCACCGCCCGCGGAGGCGGTGAGCGAGGCAGCTGCGTTGCTCGACGACGCGGCGACCCCCGTCGTCCTCGCCGGCGGCGGCGTCCGGCGGTCGGGCGCGAGCGACGCCCTGCGGTCGGTCGCGGAGGGGCTGGACGCGCCGGTCGTGACGACGTACAAGGGGAAGGGGACGCTCCCGGAGAGCCACCCGCTCTCGGCCGGCGTCCTCTGCGGGGGCGCGAGCACCGAACTCCGCGACCTCCTCGCGGGGGCGGACGTGGGGCTCGTCGTCGGCTCCGACCTCGACGCGGTCGCGACCGCCTCGTGGTCCGTCTCGATGCCCGAGACGCTGGCCCACGTCACGCTCGACGGCGACGACATCGGGTTCGGCTACGAGGCCGACCTCGGAGTCGTCGCCGACGCCGACCGCTTCCTCCGGGCGCTCGACGAGCGACTGACCGAAGGCGCGATCGGCGGAGGGACCGAGTCCGGGGTCCGCTCCGGCGCGGAGCGCGCGGAGTCAGTTCGCGCGGCCGATCGAGAACGCTTCGCGGCGCTCACGGAGGCGGCCGACGATCGCGACGACGGCGGGGAGACCGCCGACCCCCGTCGGCTCCGCTCCGTCGAGGTCCTCTCGGCGGTGCGCGACGCGGTTCCCGAGGAAGCGGTCGTCACCGCCGACGCGGGGGGGTTCAGGCTCTGGACGCTGGTCTCCTTCCCCGCGTCGGGGCCTCGCTCGTACGTCAACCCCGGCTCGTGGGCCACGATGGGAACCGGGCTCCCCTCGGCGATCGGGGCGAAGCTGGCGAACCCCGACCGCGACGTCGTCGCGCTCACCGGCGACGGCGGGCTCATGATGTGCGTCCACGAGCTCCACACGCTGGCGAGCGAGGGCATAGATGTCACGGTCGTCGCGCTCAACAACGACGACTACGCGATCATCAGCGAGGAGGCGTCGCGCTCGTACGGGTTCCCCGACGCGAGCTACGGCTGGCAGGAGACCGGGCTCGACCTCGTCGCGGTCGCGTCGGGGATGGGCGTGCCCGCGGAGCGCGTCCGCGACCGCGACGCCGTCGCCGAGGCGGTCGAACGGGCCCGGGACCGAGACGGCCCGGCGCTCGTCGAGGTCGTCACCGATCCGACAGAGCCGCAGGCGAGCGAGTGGATGACCGGACGGCTACCCGACGAGTGACTCTCGGGGCCGATCTATCCGTCGACTCCTTCGGGGCCGATCCGGCCGCCGACTCTCCCGGAATCGCTCCGCCACTCCGTTTCACGCCGAGCGTTTCCGAGATCTGAAGCGATCTATATCAACGCCGACCGCCGAGTGCGAGTATGCGCAACCCGTGGGTTCACGACGACGTTCCGGACGACGCCGGGAAAGGGTACGACGGCGGCGTCGGCCTGCTGGCGGCGACCATGTGGGGGGCGTTGGTCCTGTTCGTCGGCGGGTTCGTCCTCCTCTCGGGGGCCGGCGTCGTCGACCTCTCGCTCGCCGAGTCGATCGGCTCGGTGGTGACGGGGGTCGTCGCCGCGCTCGCGCTCGCGTTGGCCCTCCCGATCCTGTTGAAGCTGCTCGCGATCTCGCGGGCCCTCGCCGCGCTGGCGTTCTTCGTCACCGCGGCCTCGGTCGGGCGGTTCGTGGTCGCCCGCGAACCGGAGCAGTTCCGGGCCCTCGTCGACGCGGGCAACGGACTCGCCGAGAACGCCGGCGCGCTCGGTGGCCTCTTCGACTTCGTCGACTCGATGGCGCCGGCGGCGGTCGACGCCGCGCTCGCGGCCGTCCTCGCGACGCCGATCGCGTGAACCTGCGGAAGCGGCGCTGAAACTCTATCTCCGTCCGCGTTCGGATGACGTGAGCCTTAACACCGACCGTCGTGAACGCCGCCCATGACGCATCCGAACGACGTCGCCGTCGGGATCGTCGGTCTCGGCGGGATCGGGTCCCACCACGCGACGAAGCTCACCGAGCGAGGCGCGAACCTCGTCGGCGGAATGGACATCGACGCAGACGCCCGGGCGCGGTTCCACGAGGAGTTCGGCCTCCACGCATACGAGGACGAGGACGACCTCTACGACGACTGCGACGCCGTGTTGATCACCACGCCGAACCGCTTCCACGAGGAGTACGCGACCTCGGCGCTTTCGGCCGGCCTCGACGTACTCTTGGAGAAGCCGCTGGCGCACACGCTCGAGAGCGCCGAGCGCATCGCGGAGGCCGCCCGCGCCGCCGAGGGGTTCTGTATGGTCGGGTTCAACAACCGGTTCGCGGAGCCGGTCCAGGTGGTCAAACACTACCAGGACGAGGACCGGTTCGGCGAGACGACCCACGTCGAGGCGAACTACGTGCGCCGGCGCGGCGTGCCCGGCCGCGGGTCGTGGTTCACGTCCGCGGACGTCGCCGGCGGCGGCGCGCTCATCGACATCGGTGTCCACGCGATCGATCTGGCCCTCTACTTCCTCGATCACCCCGAGGTCGTGGAGGTCTCCGGCGAGACGCGCTCGGAGTTCGGCGGCCGCGACGACTACGCGTACGTCCACATGTGGGGCGACGACGCCGGCCCCGAGGGGTTCGACGTGGACGACTCCGCGTCGGCATTCATCCGGGCCGAAGACGGCTCCACGGTCTCGCTGGAGGTCGCTTGGGCCACGAACCGGCCCGCGACCGACGAGTTCGTGGTCCGCGGCACCGAGGCGGGGGCGACGTTCGACCGCGGCAGCGACGACCTCACGATCCACGAGGCGGGCGTCGGCGGCGGCCACCACCTCACCGACGCGAGCGTCGAGACGCGCGAGGGCAACGGCCACGCCGCCGAGCAGGCGACGTTCCTCGAAGCGGTCGCCGAGGGGGAGCAGCCCGCGATCAACACCGTCGAGGAGGGGCTGCGCGTCCAGCGCGTCATCGACGCCATCTACCGGTCCTCCGAGACCGGGGCGGCGGTCCGGCTGGACTGAGTCGACCGCGATGGGAACCTATTCGGTGCTGGGGGTCGTTTCGCCGCACAACTCGTGACCAGCGATCCCGGCCCGACGCCGCCCTCCGAACGGATCACCAGCCTCGACGCGCTCCGGGGGTTCGCGCTGCTCGGTATCCTCGTCATCAACATTCGCGTCTTCTCGATGCCGGAGGCGACGCTGTTGAACCCCAACGTGTACGGCGATTTCACCGGCGCGAACTACTGGACGTGGTTCGTCGGACACGTCTTCGCGCAGTCGAAGTTCATCACCGTCTTCTCGGCGTTGTTCGGCGCCGGCGTCCTGCTTTTCATCGAGAGCAAAGAGGACAAGGGCCAAGACGCCGCGCGGCTTCACCTCCGCCGGACCGCGGTGCTGATCGCGATCGGGCTCCTCCACGCGTACCTCCTGTGGTACGGCGACATCCTCGTGACATACGGGCTCTGCGGGCTGTTCCTGCTGTTCGTCCGCGATCTCGACGCGCGCCGGCTCGCCGGGCTCGCCGGGATCTTTCTGCTGTTCGTGCCCGCGATCGAGCTGTTCGCCGCGGTGTCTATCGGCGGCGAGGCGATCGCCGGTCAGTGGATGCCCGCGGAGACGGCGATCCGCCAGGAGGTGGCCGCCTACCGCGGCGGGTGGCTCGAGCAGATGAGCCACCGCGTCGACTCGTCGCTCCAGCGACAGACGAGCGGCTTCATCGGGGCCAGCTTCTGGCGGGTCGGCGGCGTCATGCTGCTCGGCATGGCGCTGTACCGGTGGGGCGTGTTGACCGGCGAGCGCTCGACGCGGTTCTACCGGCGACTCGTCGCGGGCGGCGTCGTCGGCGTCGCGGTCGTCGTGGCCGGGGTCGCGTACATCGAAGCGAACGACTGGAGCGCCGGCGCCGCGCTGTTCTGGCGGCAGTTCAACTACGTCGGGAGCCTGCTCGTCGCCGGCGGGTACGTCGGGGGGGTCACCCTGTTCGTCCGCTGGCGCGGCGAGGGGTTCGTGACTACGGCGCTCACCGCGGTCGGTCGGACCGCGTTCACGAACTACTTGCTCCAGACCGTCATCGCGACCACGATATTCTACGGGCACGGCCTCCGCCTGTTCGGATACGTCAGCCGCGTCGAGGCGATCGGGATCGTCGTCGCGGTCTGGGCAGTCCAGATTCCCCTGTCGGTGGTCTGGCTGCGGTACTTCCGGTTCGGGCCCGTCGAGTGGGCGTGGCGGACGCTCACCTACGGCGAGGCGCAGCCGATGCGGATCGACGGATAGCCCCCGCTCGGACGGCCCGCCCGAAGCGGTCGCTCGTCCGCTCACGTTCTCCGAACTGAGACTCGCGAGGACACGTTCAACACCCTTCCGCCGAACGCTCGCCCATGACTGACTTCGACGTTCACGACCACCGCCACGAACTGAAACAGCTCCGCGACGCGGGTGCGACGAGCCTCTGGGAGAACCGCGAGGACGTGCCCTGCCCGGTGTGTGACGGCGTTTTCTCGCGGTTGTTCGTCAGCCGACAGCGGGGGACGACGTTCCCCGAGAACGACGGCGCGCGCTTCTGTCTCCTTCGCGACGACGACGCGGTGTACCTGTTCAGGCACTGAGTTCGACCGAGCGACTCAGTCGTCGCCGACGGGGTCGTCGCTCACGGGGTCGACGTCGATGTCGGGCTCGTCGATGTACCGCTCGGTCCACGTGCCACGGGAGAACCAGATGACGCCGACGATGGCCCCGAGGACGTTTCCGAGCGCCATCCCGACCCACACCCCGGTCTCGCCCCAGTCGGCCACGAAGACGAGATACGCCACGCTCGCGACCCGCCCCACCCAGAGAGTGAGAATCGAGATGACCATCGCGGTCTTGGTGTTGCCGGCGCCGCGGAAGGCGCCGAGGATAACCTGCGAGACGCCGATGAAGGCGAACTCGACCGACCGGATGCGGACGTACTCGACCGCGTAGCCGATCGTCGCCGGGGCGTCCGGCACGTCGCCGAGGAAGACACCCACGATCGGTTCGGTGAACGCCACGGCGACGACCGCGACGAGGAACATCACGCCCGCGCCGGTCGTGGCGGCGAACTTCACGGCCTTGGCGGCGCGGTCGGCCCGGTTCGCGCCGAGGTTCTGGCCGACCATCGTGTCGATGGCGCGGCCGAGTCCCATCGCGGGGAGGAAGACGAGCGAGATGAGGCGGTTCCCGAGCCCGTAGGCGGCGACGACGGGCGGCGAGAACGTGACGATCATCGCGGTGAGCGTGATCATCGCGAGCGCGCTCGTCGTCTGCTCGACGCTGGACGGGAGCCCGAGCCGGAAGATGTCGCGGATGAAATCCGGGTCCGGAATCAGGTGACCGAAGTTCACGTCGGGGCCGTACCCGGTTCCGAACAGGACCCAGAGCCCGATGGCGGTCGCGACGCCCCGCGAGAGGATCGTCGCGAGCGCGGCGCCCTGGATGCCGATCCCGGTGATCCCCGTCGCCGAGAGCAGGGTCGCCTCCAGTGCGACCGGGTCGAGCGCGGCGAGCCCCGGAACCGCCGCGAGCCACTCGAACAGCGGGTTCCCCTCGAAGCCGAAGATGAAGAACGGGTCGAGGAGGACGTTCAGAAGGACGGAGACGAACATGACCGCCATCGGCGTCCGCGTGTCGCCGTAGCCGCGCATCAGCGCCGAGAAGACGAAGAAGCCGAACATCAGGGGGATCCCGAGGAAGATCACTTCCATGTAGTCGGCCGCGAGCGGGATCACCGTCGCCGCGGTCTCCGCGTCGCTGGGCAGGAGTTCGAGGGCCGGCCGGGTGTAGAAGTAGCCGCCGATCCCGATGAGCACGGACAGCACCGAGACGGTGAAGATCGTCTGCCCGGCCACGAGCCCTGCCGAGCCGTCGCCGTCGGCGCCGGTGTACTGCGCGACGAGGATCGCCCCCGCGGTCGTGAAGCCGCCGGCGACCGCGATCAGCAGGAATATGAGCGGGAACGCGAGGCTGATCGCGCCGACGGCCTCGGCCGACAGCCGACCGAGGTAGAGGGTGTCGACGATGTTGTACGTCACCTGTAACAGCTGAATGACGACGATCGGCCACGCGAGGCGGAACAGCGGGCGGAGGAGGCTTCCCTCGGTGATCGACTCCTCGTCGACGTGGTCGGGAGACGCGTCGCTCGGCTCGTCGTCGCGTCCGTCGCTCGGTTCGCCGTCGGGTCCGTCGCTCGGCTCGCCGTCGGGTCCGTCGTCCGGACCGTCGTCAGAGGGGTCTGTCGGGTCTTCAGCGGGCTCGTCGCTCACTGCTGTAGCAACGCTTCGCGGGCGCTATCAGACTTCCGATCCCGTCACCGCTCCGACCTGTCGCTTTCGCGATCCGGGGAGAGATCGCTCCGCTGACCGGCTGTGGAGTCAGATCCTGACTGGTCGCGATCGGTTCCGCCGTTCTCGGGGACGGTCCCCGTTCCGGGCGTGTTGCCGCCCTCCGAGGGCGCGGGAGTCTCGTCGCCGGCGGGGACTCCCGTCGGTTCGTCGGGCTCGGGGCGTCCGGTCGACTCATCGAAGCCGGCGGCCGGGACGGGGTCGGGGTTCGGATCGGCGTCGACGCGCGCGACGCCGGAGGTGTCGTCGAAGACCAGGTGCCGGTGCGGGTACGCCATCTCGACGTCCGCGTCCGCGAGTCGCTCGCGGATCAGCGTGTTCACGTCGGACTGGACCTTCGCCAGCTTGTAGGGTTTCTCGACCCAGTATCGGAGCCGTAACAGGACCCCGTCGTCGCCGAACTCGTGGAGGCGACAGTCCGGGCCCGCCATGTACCGCGCCACGCCGATGCGGATGTCGGGCCCGCCGTCGATGACGGCGTCGCAGTCGCGCGCCGCGCGCTCGATGAGCCGCCGCGCCTCCGGGATGTCGCTCTCGTAGGTGACGAGCACGTCGATCGACCGGCGGGTCCGCTCGTCCTCCGCCGAGAGGTTCGTCACGTCGCGTTCGCGCATCGTCCCGTTCGGCACGACGAGGAAGGTGTTGTCCAGCGTGAATATCTTCGTGTACCGGATCGTGATGTCCTCGACGAATCCCGCCGTCCCGTCTTCCAACTCGATCATGTCGCCGATCTCGAACGGCTGGTCGGCGAGGACGAACACGCCGTTGATGAAGTTCCCGACGATCGGCGCGAGAATGATACCGATGACGGCCGAGAACACCGCGGTCCCCAAGAGGAGGTCCGCGAACTGGAACCCGACGGCGTCGAGGCCCACGAACAGCGCAATGCCGATCGTCCCCGCTCGCACGCTGCGCACGATCGTCTGCGCGACGCTCTGTCGCGACACGCGGCGAGCCACCGGTCGGCCGATCAGCCTGACGAGGAAGTTCGCGACGACGACTCCGGTGGCCACCGCCAAAGCGACCGTCAGAACCTCCGCCCCCGGAAGGTCCGCGAACCGAGAAACCAACCCGCCGAGTCGCGAGAGAACCCCCGCGGTCGCCGCACCCTCCGGAACGGTCATAGGAATTCGCCGTCGGCCATCCGAAAAAGCGTTTCTGCCTGTCGGCGTTCACGGGTGCGGAGGCAGCGGCCGGCGGGGCGAGAAGCGGGGGAACCACTAACAGGCCGCTGAGCGAAGGGACGGTATGTCACGACCGCCAGCGGACTCGACGACGCCGCGGTTCAGCGTCGAACACGATTCACAGCCCGGAGACGTACTGATAGCCGGCTTCTCGTCGTTCGGACTCGCCGGCCTGACCGCGGTCGACTACCTGGTCGACGACCTCGACCTCGAACCGACCGGCCACGTCGCGGTCGACGGGATCCCGTCTATCACGCCGTTCACGAAGGGCGTCCCCCGGCACCCGATCCGCCTGTACTCCGCACCGGACCTCGACGTCACCGTCCTGATCGCAGAGCAGTTCGTCCCGCCGTTCTTGGGCGCACTGCTCGCGGACTCCCTCCTCGACTGGACCGAGGCCGACGGCGTCTCCGAGATCGCCGTGCTGGCCGGGGTCCCGATCGCCCACGGCCCCGACGCCCACCGGACGTTCCACGTCGCCACCGAGGACTACCGCGAAGCCCGCCTCGACGACCGCGACGTGCCCGCGATGGAGTCCGGTTTCCTCGACGGGGCGAACGCCGCTCTGCTCGAACGCGGACTGGACTCGCCGCTCGGCGTCGGGGTGTTCGTCACCCCGGTTCACGCGCAGGCGCCCGACGTCGACGCCGCGGTGCGACTCGTCGACACCGTGAACGCGGTCTACGACCTCGGCGTCGACGCGGCCCCACTCAAGGAGTTCGCCGCCGAGATCCAGCGCCGCTACGAGGACTTGGCCGAGCGGATGGAAGAACGGGAGCCCGAAGGCGGCTACGACCGCATGTACATGTAGCCCGGCCGGTCGGCGTCGACGTTTGCCGTCACGCCCGGCGTCGACGTTTGCCGTCGCACTCCGCGGCCCACCGGACTCGCAGGAGCCGGATATGAAAACGCGTACAACTCGGCTCATAGTAAAAAGCTAAATCCCCACCCCTCATTCGTCGTGACATGACTGACGATCTCCGCGACACGCTCGATCGCGTCGGGGACCGGTTCAACCTCGGCGAGTACGAGATCGACGCGTACCTCGCCGTGCTGGAACACGGTGAACTGACCGCGAGCGACATCGCCGATCGGACCGACATTCCACAGCCGCGGGTGTACGACACCGTCCGGAGCCTCTCCGACCGCGGTCTCGTCGAACTGCGCGAGTCGCGGCCGATGAAGATCGTCGCCGTCGACCCCGAGGACGCCTTCGGCGACCTGCGCTCCTCGTTCACCGAGATGGTCGACGAACTGGAGGCGCGCTACACGGCCCCGACCCGAGAGACCGAGGCGGTGTCGCTCGTGAAGTCGCGCTCGACGATCCTCCGCTACCTCGAAGAGGTTATCGCCAACGCCGAGTACGAGCTCGCGGTCTCGCTCACGCCGGGGCTCCTCCGCCGGTTCCGCGACGAACTCGCCGCGAAGGTCGCCGAGGGCGTCAGCGTCGAACTGCTCGTCACGCCCGCGTCGAACGCGCCGAACCCCGCGGAGTTCGACTACCTCGAAGTCTCGACTATCGCGCGGGCCCGCCGCGGGATCACTACGCCGGTCCTCGCGGTCGGCGACGGCGAGTACTCGGTGTACGCCACGCAGGACGCCCTGCGCGACGACCGCGAGCGCTACGGCGTCATCTTCAACCGCTCCGCGCTCGGCTTCCTCGTCTCCGGCTTCTTCGGGACGGTGCTGTGGACGACCGCCGAGACGCTCGCCACCGACGGCGCGGAACGACCGTTCCCCCGACGCTACGCCTCGATCCGGCGCGCCGTGAAGGACATCCGCGAGTTCGACGCCGAGGAGTTCTACGCGACCGTCGAGGGGCGCGACATCGAGACGGGCGCCGACGTGACCGTCCGCGGGAAGGTCGTCGACGTCGCGTTCGTCGACACCGAGGAGGTGGCGTCGCTGGTCGTCGAGACGGAGGACGGTCGCGTCGAGATCGGTGGCCGCGTCGCCGCCCTGGAGGACGTCGAGGGACAGAAGATCGTGATCGGCCGCGGGGAACCGCCGGCGCTGTAAAGCGGGGTGAGACGCGCCGTCGACCGGGTCGGGAGTCGGCACCCGCGACGCCCGCACCGACAGCGTATTTACGCCCCGGCTCTCATCGGTTCGACATGACCCTCGTCGTGGTGCCGGTCCGGTTTCCCCCCTCGTCGCACTCGGCGGCGACGCTCCGAGAGGCGGCTCGCGTCGCCGAGGAGCGCGACGCCGACCTCACGATCCTCCACGTCGATCTGTACCAGCGCTCGGGGGGCGTCTCGCGCAGCGACCTCAAGCGCGCGGTCGAGGAGCGCATCGGCCGACTCGACCGCGCGCGCTACGTCGTCCGCCGCGGCTTCCTCGTCGAGGAAACGATACTGGAGGAAGTCGTCGCCGAGGGGGCCGACGTCGTCGTCATCGGCTCGAAACAGGCCGGCCGCTGGCGGCGGATGGTCCAGAAGCTCCTCTCCGACCCCGACATCGACTCGTTCCTCCGCGGAGAGCTCGACTGTACCGTGATCACCGTCGACGCCGACGGCGAGACCACGCGCAGCGAGGCGGGCGGCGACGACGCCGCGCCGCTCCCGGACGACGGCGACGACGACTGAGCGCTTTCGCGGACCGGCGGCGTCTCTCCGACCGTTTCACTCGGTCGGATCGGTCGCTGCCGTGTCGATCGCTTCCGCGTCCTCCGCCGCCGCGACCTCGTACCGTCGCTCGTACTCGATGACGGTCGCGACGCGGTCGGCGACCGCTGCGCCGAACTCGCGCTCGACCGCGTACAGCGCCAGATCGATGCCGGAAGTGACGCCGCCGGCGGTAAGCAAGTCGCCGTCGTCGACGACGCGCGCGTCGACGACTCGCGCGCCGGACTCCCGTAGCTCCTCGACCGCGGACGCGTGTGTGACGGCGCGGCGGCCGTCGGTGACGCCCGCCTCGGCGAGCAGCATCGAGCCGGTACACACCGAGGCGATCCGGGTGCCCGACGCGTGGTGCGCGGCGAGCGCGCGGGGCACGTCGCCCTTCTGCGCTTCCGCCCACGCGCTCGCCTCCTCGTCACGCGCGCTCCAGCCGCCGCCGGGGACGACCAGCAGGTCCGGTGCGTCGTCGGCCTCGGGGTCCGAAAGCGTCCCGTCGACGCCGATCCGGGTCCCGTGACTCGCGGTCACCGCGTCCCGGTCGTCGAGCGTGACGTACCGGACGCGCCCGGCGCGGTCCTCACCGTCGGCGGCGTACTCGAGCGCGTAGTCGAACACCTCGTAGGGGCCGATCCCGTCCAGTTCGTCGAACCCGTCGTACACCAGCACGTCGACGTTCATACCGACTCGGAGGCGGGCGGGCGGCTTGTGCGTTCCCCTCGGAAACGACGGCGGAGGTGTCGCCTCCGCCCGACGCTCACTCGCTCGCGCCCCAGTCCTCGACGCGCTTCGGGCGGTCGGAGACCGCCATCACGTCGAGGTCGTCGCCCGCGTGGTCGAGCGCCTCCAGCGCCGCCTTGGCCGACGCGTGCGTCGAGAAGTAGGTGATCTCCTCTTCGACCGCGACTTCGAGGAGGTCGCGCTGGCGCGAGACGATGAGATCGAGTTCACCGCGCTTGGCAGCCTCGATGAGGTCCGTCGCCTCGCTCAGTTCGAAGTGCTCGGCGTACCCCGCGACGAGCGCCTCGCCCGCCTCGGTGTCCGGGTCCGGGAACTCCTCGGCGGAGAGGTCGACGACGGCGGTGCCGGACTCCGGGATCGGCTTGCCCGTCGAGTCCTGCGCCTTGTCGTACGCCTTGCCGAAGGAGGTGGCCGTGCCCATCACTTCGCCGGTCGACTTCATCTCCGGGCCGAGCCGCGGGTCCGAGCCCGGGAGGCGGTCGAACGGGAGGACGACCTCCTTCACGCTGCGGTGTTCGGGAATCTGCTCGTCGACGTCGAGGTCGGCGAGCGTGAGGTCGTCGGTCATCACCTTCGCGGCGAGCTTCGCGATCGGGACGCCCGTCGCCTTCGAGACGAACGGGACCGTCCGCGAGGAGCGCGGATTCGCCTCTAACACGAACACCTCGCTTTCCGCCTCGGGGTCGTCGACCCCGGTCACCGCGAGTTGGACGTTGAGCAGGCCGACCGTGTCGAGCGCGCGGGCGATGTCCTCCGTGACCTCCCGCACCCGGCCCAGCGTCTCGTCGTCGAGCGAGCGCGGCGGGATCATACACGCCGAGTCGCCGGAGTGGACGCCGGCGCTCTCGACGTGTTCCATCACGCCGCCCAACAGTACGTCCTCGCCGTCGGCGACCGCGTCGACGTCCAGTTCGACCGCGTCGTCGAGGAACTGGTCGACTAAGATCGGCTTGTCGGGCGAGACGCGGACCGCCTCCTCGATGTACTCTTCGAGCTCGGCGTCGTCCTCGACGACCCGCATCGCGCGCCCGCCGAGGACGTACGAAGGCCGCACGAGGACCGGGTAGCCGATCCCGTGAGCGAGTTCGAGCGCCTCGGCCTCGCTCGTCGCGGTGCCGCCCTCGGGCTGGGCGATCCCCATCTCGTCCATCAGGACGTTGAACCGGTCGCGGTCCTCCGCGAGGTCCATCGCCTCGACGCTCGTCCCCATGATTTCGCAGTCGAGCCCGCGGCGTTCGAGCTCCGCCTCGAGCGGTTCGCCGATGTTCACCGAGGTCTGCCCGCCGAACTGGACCATCACGCCGTCGGCGCCGGTCGCCTCGGCCACGTCGGCGACCTCCTCGGCGGTGATCGGGTCGAAGAACAGCCCGTCGGAGGTGTCGTAGTCCGTCGAGACGGTCTCGGGGTTGTTGTTGACGACGTGGGCCTCGATGCCGAGCTCGCGGAGCGCTTGGATCGCGTGGACCGAGCAGTAGTCGAACTCGACGCCCTGCCCGATCCGGATCGGACCGCCCCCGACGACGACCACGCTGTCGACGCTCTTGTCGACGACCAGTTCGCCGGCCGCGGCGTCGCCCTTGAGCGGCCCGCGCTCGAACTCCGACTGGCGGGCCGAGTAGTAGTAGGGCGTCTCGGCGGCGAACTCGCCGGCGCAGGTGTCGACCTGCTTGTACGAGCGGCCGGGAACGTCCTGCTCGACCGCGCCGACGTCGACCTCGCCGCCGGCGAGCGCGGCTATCTCCGCGTTCGTGTGACCCGCGGTGGCCGCCTGCGTGAACTCGCCGTCCTGCGCGGCCTGCGCGGAGTCGCTGACCCGCTTGAACCGTTCGAGGTACCACGGCTTGATCCCCGTCAGTTCCTCGATGTCCTCGACGGTGTAGCCGCGGTCGAACGCCTCGAAGGTCGCGTACGGGCGGTCGGGGGAGGGGCGCTCGAGGTACTCGGTCTCGAGGGTGTCGTCGTCGACCGCCTCCCAGTCGACGGCCGGGTCGTACTCGGAGGAACGGAGCGACTTCAGCAGGCTCTCCTCGAAGTTCCGACCGATCGACATCGCCTCGCCGGTGGACTTCATCGCCGTCCCGAGCTCGAAGTCGACGTCGTCGAACTTGTCGATCGGCCACCGCGGCACCTTCGTCACCACGTAGTCGATGGCGGGCTCGAAGGCGGCGGTCGTCTCGCCGGTGATCTCGTTGTCTATCTCGTGGAGGCGCTTGCCCAGCGCGACCTTCGCGGTGACGCGGGCGATCGGGTAGCCGGTCGCCTTGGAGGCGAGCGCGGAGGAGCGGGAGACGCGGGGGTTCACCTCGACGACGCGGTACTCGCCGCCCGGCGTGCCGTCGTCGTGCCACGCGAACTGGATGTTACAGCCGCCCTGAATGCCCAGGTCGCGGATCACTTCGAGCGCCGCGTCGCGCATCTCCTGGTGCCCGTCGTCGGGGATCACCTGCGACGGGGTGACGACCGTCGACTCGCCGGTGTGGATCCCCATCGGGTCGATGTTCTCCATGTTACAGATGATGATACAGGAGTCGTCGGCGTCCCGCATCACCTCGTACTCCAGCTCGACCCAGCCCGCGATGGACTCGGTGATCAGCACCTCGCTGTTGCGCGAGAGCCGGAGTCCCTTGCGGACGCGCTCGACGAGCTCCTCGAACTCGTCGACGACGCCCGAGCCGGAGCCGCCGAGGGTGTACGTCGTCCGCGCGATGACAGGGAGACCGCCGACCGAGTCGACCGCCTCCTGGACGCGGCCGCGGAAGGCCTCCTCGTCGAAGTCGGTGACCGACTCGTCCTCGTCTAAGGAGATGGTGGTCGACTTCGGGACGGGCTGGCCGAGTCCCTCCATCCGCTGGCGGAACAGGTCGCGGTCTTCCGTCGCGTAGATGGTGTCGAGCGGCGTCCCCATCACTTCGACGTCGTGCTCCTCTAAGATTCCCTCCTCGGCGAGTTCGGCGGTGACGTTGAGTCCTGTCTGTCCGCCGAGTCCGGCGATGACGCCGTCGGGCTCTTCGATCCGGATAACCTCCGCGATTGCCTCGGGGGTGATCGGCTCGATGTACACCCGGTCGGCCGTCTCGGGATCGGTCATGATCGTCGCGGGGTTCGAATTCACTAAGACGACGCGGGCGCCCTCCTCCTGAAGGGCCCGACACGCCTGTGCGCCTGAGTAGTCGAACTCGGCCGCCTGTCCGATCTGAATCGGTCCGCTCCCGATAAGTAGAATCGTCCGGTCCTCGCTCATTACGCGGACGGAATACGCTCATCGTAATAAGGTCGGCGGTAGAGTACGAATCTCGCAGCAGTTTTTCGATTTTCGCAAGCTACAGCGTACCACGGTGGGCGGTGATCCGTGTCACTGTCGCGGATGAACCGAACCGACGGTCCGAGGCGTTCACCACAAGGAATTTACCGAGAACGGAGGCATTTCGACGCGACTATGCCCTGTTCCCGCCGCCGCGCCCTCCATCTGCTCGGCGCCGCCGCCGCGACCGCCGCCACCGCCGCCACCGCCGGGTGCTTCAGTTCCGGAAACCTCGAGGCGTACGCGCTCATCGCCGACGAGGCGGACCTCTCGCCCGTCGGGCGGCCGTACGTACGGCCCGACCCGAGCGAGATCAGCGCCGTGACCCGGATCGACTTCGCGACCGAGACCAAGGAGGCGCACGTCTCGGAGCTGTTCGAGACCGGCAGCACGACCGTGAAACAGTGGCCGCTCGTCGGCCGAGACCGGTGGGGAAAGGAGACGCGACCGCGACCGACGTTCCTCAGCCGGGACGGCAGTTACTACGAGGTCAGTATCGCCGACGAGCGGGTCCTCGAACGGGAGCGGTGGCACTTCGCCGTCGAACGGGTCGACGAGAGCCCGCCCGACGACGCGAGGGTCGCACGATCCCCGTTCGATCTCTCTGCGCAGGACGAGCGGGTACTGAACGCGGCGCTCGACGCGGTGTACGCGGACAGCGACGGCTTCCTCGGCACGCCCGAGTTCGACGAGCTACAGACCGTCGAGTTCCACCACGAGATAGACGTCGAGGCCAGCGAACTCGTTCCGGCGCCCCCCTTCGAGTTCGTCGAGTACAGCGACGAGCACTTCCGGCCGTTCACGGAACGACGGACCGTGCGCGTCCCCGAGTGGACGTACTCCGTCGAGAAAGTCGCGGACACGCGCAGCGAGCTCACCGAGTACACGAGGGACGTGATCGTCGAACGCGACCTGAACGCGTCCGGACTCACGGACGCCGCCCGCGGCGTCGTGGACGACGCGCTCGCCGAGGACCCGCGCCGCTACGAGGAGGGCGCCCCGCCCTCGGACGGGCTCCTCGCCGTGCTCGACGCGCTCGGCATCGCCGACGACCTCGAACCGATAGACAGCTACGACGATCGCGTCGACTTCCGGAACGTCGTCGCCGAGTACGAGGACGGGACCTACCGGTTCGACCTGATCGTCACGCCGTAACGTCGCCCTCGAGAGTAAGCCGCGTCGTCGCCGGATCGGTCGACCGCACACCCGCCGCTGACCGCGTACAGAGTTCGGAGTTCGGCGGTGCGTCGAGCCGACCGTCAGGTCCGGAGTCGGTACCGGTACGGCTGGTCCGCGATGACCTCGACCTCGCCGCGCTCGGCCCAGCGCCCTAACACCGTCGCGACCCGGTGCGGGCTGTCGATCGCTTCGCACTCCTCGCACTCCTCGACGAGCCCGAGGATCTCTCGCGCCGTCAACGGCTCGTCGGCCTCGGCGAGCACGCCGCGGAGCCGGTCGTACCGGTCGTATTCGCCGGCGCTCATACGTCTTACGTACGCACCCCGAATATATAGGGTTCAGTGAGACAGGAGTCGGACGACTGTCTGACAGGGAGTGACACGGACCGAGTTCGGGGGGCCAGGCCGGCTATCGGCGGCAGTCGCGAGTCGGGTCGCGACCGCGCCTACGCGTACGGGTCCTCGGCTTCGAGGTCGCGCTCGGCGCGGTACTGCTCGACGAACTCGGTCACGTCGAACTCGACCATCTCCCGCTCGAACGCCGAGAGCGCCTCGTCGTCGTCGGCGTGGCTCACGGCGTGTTCCATCAGTTCGACGACGAGTTCGACGACGATCTCGTGGAGGCGGCGAGAGTCGAAGTCGGTCACCCACGCCATCGCGTACCCGACGTCGGCGTTCTCGCTGGCGTCGTGCGCGACGACGGCCTCAGGGAACTCCTCTAACACGACGCCCAACAGGTGCGGCGTGTCGAACTCGGGCATCTCCTCGCTGGTCGTGTCGATCGCCTCCCTGAGCACGTCGACCAGGAAGTCCGGCAGGAACCGCTCGGGCGGGTGGACGTCCATCACGACCGCGTGCGTCTCGCCGCAGGCGCAGTCGTACTCGCGCATCCCGAGGTCCAGATCGCCGACGCCGACCGTCTCCCCGCAGGGCAGCTCCAGCGCGTTCTCGTCGCCGCCGGGGACGCGGGGTTGAGACATACCCGCCTTACGCCGTTCGCGTGGTTAAAAGACGCGGAACTGCTCGCTGCGTCACCCCGCTCACTCGGGGTTCTCGGCGCTCGGGTCGTCTCCTGTGTCTGCCTCGCCGCTCGCGCCGTCGGCGTCAGCATCCTCGTCTGTCTCGGCGCCCGCTTCCTCGTCGGCCTCGGCGCCCGCTTCCTCGTCGGCCTCGGCGCCCGCTTCCTCGTCGCCGCCGTGGGCCTCGACCTCCGCTTCCACCTCGATCTCGATCCCGTTCGCCTCGTAGGTCGCCTCGATCGCCTCGGCGTCCTCGCGTTCGATCTCTAGCTCGTCCCGGTCGACCTCGACCTCGACCTCCACGTCGACGGTGACATCGTCTGGCATACTCGATTCTCGGTACGGGTCGCGCCCTCAAAAGCGGTCGGTAGCGCGAGCCGGGTGCGTGGTGACCGCTGTCCCCGAGCGGGACCGCGCCTACTGGAACCCGATCCGGCCGCCGGTGTCGCGAAGCGACTCGCCGCCGCCGCCCTTGAACTGCTCTCTGACGTCCTCGTAGTACGCGAGGATGTCGTCGTTTATCGTCGGCCGCACCGACTCCATGGCGCGCCGGAAGTGCTTCATCTCCACCTCTTCGGCGTCGTCGTCGTCACGGAGCGCCTCGATGGCGGCCTCGCGGGCGATCCCCTCGAGGTCGGAGCCGACGTAGCCGTCGGTGATCTCGGCGATCTCGCGGAGGCTCACGTCGGGCGCGAGCGGCGTGTTCTCGGTGTGGATGTCGAGGATCTGCTCGCGGCCCTCCTGGTCGGGCTGGCCGATCATCACCAGGCGGTCGAACCGGCCCGAGCGCAACAGGGCGGGGTCGATCATGTCCGGCCGGTTGGTCGCGCCGATCACCATCACGTCGCCCATGTCCTCGAGCCCGTCGAGCTCGGTCAACAGCTGGTTGACGACGCGCTCGGAGACGTTGTTCCCCATCTCCTGCCCCCGAGACGGCGCGAGGCTGTCGAGCTCGTCGAAGAAGATGATCGTCGGGCTGACCTGGCGGGCCTTCCGGAAGGTCTGCCGGATCGCTTTCTCGGACTCGCCGACCCACTTCGAGAGCAGCTGCGGGCCGCGGACCGAGATGAAGTTCGCGTTCGTCTCGTTGGCGACGGCTTTCGCCATCAGGGTCTTCCCGGTGCCGGGCGGGCCGTACAGCAGCACCCCCTTGGGCGCGTCCACCCCCATCCGGTCGAACTTCTCCGGGGAGGTGAGCGGCCACTCCACGGACTCTTGGACCTGCTGTTTGGCCTCTTCGAGCCCGCCGACGTTGTCCCACGATATCTTCGGCAGCTCGACCAGCACCTCCCGCATCGCCGAGGGCTCCACCTCGTTTAACGCGCCCGAGAAGTCGTCGCGCTTGACGATCATCCGGTCGATCAGGCTCGGTGGCACCTCCTCCTCGTCGAGATCGATCTCGGGGAGGTAGCGGCGCAGCGCCTTCATCGCGGCCTCTTTCGTGAGGCTCTCGATGTCGGCGCCGACGAACCCGTGCGTCTCGTCGGCGAGGTGGTCTAAGCTCACGTCGTCCGACAGCGGCATCCCGCGGGTGTGAATCTGGAGTATCTCCTTGCGGCCCACCTCGTCGGGGACGCCGATCTCGATCTCGCGGTCGAACCGACCGGGACGGCGGAGCGCGGGGTCGACGCTGTCGACGCGGTTCGTCGCCCCGATGACGATCACCTGTCCGCGCGTCTCCAGCCCGTCCATCATCGTCAGCAGCTGCGCGACGACGCGTCGCTCGACCTCGCCGGTGACGTCTTCGCGCTTGGGCGCGATCGAGTCCAACTCGTCGATGAAGATGATCGAGGGCGACTCCTCTTTCGCGTCCTCGAATATCTCGCGGAGCTGCTGTTCGGACTCGCCGTAGTACTTCGAGATGATCTCCGGCCCGGCGATCGAGAAGAACGACGCCGAGGTCTCGTTGGCGACGGCCTTCGCGAGCAGCGTCTTCCCGGTGCCCGGCGGCCCGTGGAGCAGGACGCCCTGCGGCGGCTCGATCCCGAGCTTCGAGAAGATCTGCGGGTGTTTCATCGGCAGCTCGACCATCTCGCGGACGCGCTGGATCTCCGACTGGAGCCCGCCGATGTCCTCGTACGTGATTCCGCCGCCCGTCTTCTCGAAGCCGGAGATCGGCTCCTCGCGCAGTTCGACCTCCGTGTCCTCGGTGATGAGACAGACGCCGTCGGGCTCCGTCTCGACCGCGATCAGCGGGATCGCCTGTCCGGGCGACCGCATGAACGGGTGGTTCGTCGACGACATCACGGGCACGATGTCGCGCTCGACGACCGGCCGCTTGAGGATCTGGCGTTTCACCATGCCCGCGGCGTCGGAACCGAACTGCACCGACGCCTCCTCGGGCGGGGCCAAGACGAGCTTGTCGGCCTTCTCGGCCTCCGCCTTCCGGATGGTGACCCGCTCGCCGATGCCGACGTCGGCGTTCTGTCGGGTGAATCCGTCGACGCGGACGGTGTCGGTGTTCCAGTCCTGGCGGTCGGCGCGCCAGACCTTCGCGGCGGTGGTCTCCGCGCCCTCGATCTCGATGATGTCGCCGGGCGAGAGCTTCAAGTGTAGGAGCGTGTCGGGGTCGAGCCGGGCGATACCGCGCCCCGAGTCGTTGGGGTACGCCTTCGCCACTTCGAGTTGAACTTCGTTCATGATTCCTCGCGGGGGATGGTCGTATCTGGATCCGGTCCGGGAATAAGCCTGTTGCCCGCATCGGGACGGCCGGTTCGCGCCGGGCGATCGGCGACCGCGAAAGACTGTGCCATCATATAGCACGGTACGGAGTCTGGTCTTAAAACCCCGTCGTAAGTGTGCGTATTCGCCGTCGATCGGGGGGGCCCGTTCGTATCGACCCTGGCCACCGATCCGGAGGTATTTGTCCGGCAGTCGCCTCGGGGGAGCCATGCGAACGCTCGTCTTCGACGGTCGGACCGGGGCCGCCGGCGACATGATCTGCGCCGCGCTGATCGCGGCCGGTGCCGACCCCGCGGTCCTCGACCCCGTGCGCGAAGCCCTCCCCGTCCGGTACGAGATCGGCGAGACCGAGAAGAACGGGATCCGCGCGACGACCGTCGACGTCCTCGTCGACGGCGGCGACGAGGCAGACTCCGGGTCGGAGCGCGACGGCGGCGGTGACACCGGGCACGGTCACACTCACAGTCACGGTCACACTCACAGTCACGACCACGGGCACGAAGACGGGGACGACCACGCTCGCGCACGCGATCACGACGACACGTCCGACGGAGACATCGCGGCCGACGGAGACGTCGCGGCCGAGGGCGCCGGCGTCCACCGGAGCTACCCCGAAGTCGTCGCCCTCGTCGAGTCGATGGGCCTCCCCGACGCGGTCGAGTCGACCGCGCTCGACGCCTTCGAACTGCTCGGTCGCGCCGAGGCGTCGGTTCACGGCACCGACCTCGACGAGACGCACTTCCACGAGGTGGGCGCGGACGACGCGATCGCCGACGTGGTCGGCGCGGCGCTGTTGGTC
This sequence comes from Halorubrum ejinorense, assembly GCF_039522565.1. Lineage (GTDB taxonomy): Archaea > Halobacteriota > Halobacteria > Halobacteriales > Haloferacaceae > Halorubrum > Halorubrum ejinorense. The sequence continues at coordinate 100,197 of NZ_BAAADQ010000005.1, forward strand.
GCCGACCTCGATTCCGAACGCGTGGTCACGACGCCCGTCGCCGCCGGCGGCGGAACGGTCGATATGAGCCACGGAACGTATCCGGTTCCGGCCCCGGCGACGACCGAGATAGCGACCCGGTGCGGATTCCGGATCGCCGGAGGCCCGATCGATCGCGAACTCCTGACGCCGACCGGGGCGGCGATCCTCGGCGCGGTCGCCGACGGCGTCGACGCGGTACCGGACCTCGCGGTCGAGACCGCGGGCTACGGCGCTGGCGACGCCGACTTCGACCGTCACCCGAACGTCCTCCGCGCGCTCGTCGGCGACGGCGGACAGGGGGACCCCGAAGACGAGGGGGACCGTGCGGGCGCCGCCGACGGCCGACTCGTCCACGACGACATCGCCGTGCTGGAAACGAACCTCGACGACGCCGCGCCCGAGGTCCTCGGCGGGCTCCAAGAGACCCTCAAACGCGCCGGCGCGCGGGACGTGACGGTCGTCCCGACGACGATGAAGAAGTCCCGGCCCGGACACCTCGTGAAGGTGGTCTGTAAGCCGGCAGACGCCGAGGCGGTCGCCGAGCGTCTCGCCCGCGAGACCGGAACGCTCGGCGTGCGCCAGTCGGGCGCGAGCCACCGCTGGATCGCCGAGCGCGACTTCGAGACGGCGACGCTCCGGATCGACGGCGCGAACCGCGAGGTGGCCGTGAAGGTCGCCTCGACGACGGACGGGGACCTGTACGACGTCAGCGCGGAGTACGACGACGCGGCCGCCGTCGCCGAGGCCACGGGCCTCCCGATCCGCGAGGTTCTCCGCCGGGCCGAAGCGGACGTGTGGGAGGGGCTTACGAACGAGTGACTGGCCGCAACGGGCACTCGCTCGCCCCTCACCGTCGCCCGGTCAGTCGGGCGGGTCGACCCGCTCGACGCGCTCGGGGTCGACGCCGAAACCGTCGGCGAGCCGGTCGGCCACCAGCTCCGGAGCCACCGCCTCGGGGTCGACGGCCGCGTCCGCGACGCGGGCCTGTTCGTCGACCGCGAGGGTCGCGACGGCCTCGACCGTTGTGTCGTTGAGGCCGGGCTGGAGCCCGGCGATCTCTAGTTCTTCGACGCTGATGCCGTCGATTCGCTCGATCTGTGCTCTCGCGCCGGCGACGAGGTCGCCGGTCGCCGCCTGCGAGACGCGGACGGAGACCGTCGCCTCGACGGACGGCACGTGGTTGGCTGCTGCCATACTCCCCCGCCGCGAATCGAACGCGGCGCGGACGTCGTCACGGCTCGGCCGGCCGCTGCGGCCGGCGAGCCGGCGAGTCCGCGTCCCCGAGCGCGGGGCGACGAGGTCGCCGCCGGCGCTCGCGAGGGACACGGTCGTCGCTCGAGGCGCGTGACCGACAGCGACGGCTGGAGAGAACGGGGGTCTGGTCCGTCCCGCAGGGAAACTCCCCAGCCGACGCGCGCGTCACGCGGTCGGGCGGACGGACCGTGGGTTCGGAGTCCCGTAGCCGATCCCGTTCCACCCGAGAGGCGCGACGCTCGCGGACCGCGCGAGCATCGAGCGGGTGGAACGGGTCATCGTGGGTCTCCGGCGGCGCGGAGGGCGCCGTTGACGAGACAGTGTGCGGATTTCGTATTAAAATTATGCTCGTCACGAGACACCATGACACGCTCGAGTCGAACGAGCAGGTGTCGGCCGAGAACGCGTTCGAGACGGCCACACCATCGGGTTCCGCCGACGCTGAGACGACAAGCCTATGCCGGCCGCCCGACCAGTTTGTCCTAACACACGTCTCCATGATCGAGCGCATTCACACGTCGGACGTCGAACCGGACGCGGACGAGGTCGCCATCGCCGGCCACGTCCACGAGATCCGCGACCTGGGTGGCCTCGTCTTCCTCATCGTACGCGACCGCGAGGGCCTCATCCAGATCGTTTTCAAGGAGGAGCGCGAGCCGGAGCTGTTCGAGGCCGTTCAAGATGTCGGCGCGGAAGACGTCGTCCGCGTCGTCGGCGAGCCGCTCGAAAGCGATCAGGCCCCCGGCGGCGTCGAGATCGCGCCGACCGAGTACGAGGTCATCGACGAGGCGGACTCGCCGCTCCCGCTCGAGATCTCGAAGGACATCGAGGTCGACCTCTCCACCCGACTCGACAACCGCGCGCTCGACCTCCGGAAGCCGGAGACGCTCGCCGTCTTCACGCTGCGGTCGGAGCTCATCACGGCGATGGAGGAGTGGTTCGACGACGAGGGGTTCGTCGACATCAAGACCCCGCTCATCTCGAAGGGCGGCGCCGAGGGCGGTGCCGAACTGTTCCCCATCCTCTACTACAACCAGGACGCGTTCCTCTCGCAGAGCCCGCAGCTGTACAAGCAGATGCTGATGGCCTCCGGCTACGAGGCCGTCTACGAGACCGGCACGGCGTTCCGCGCGGAGGACTTCGCGACCTCTCGACACGTCTCCGAGATCGCGATGTTCGACGTGGAGCTGGCGTACATCGACGACCACGACGACGTGATGGACGTCCAAGAGGAGTCGCTGCGGTACGCGCTCCGTGAGGTCGCGGAGAACGCCGAACGCGAGCTCGACTTGCTCGATGTCGACCTCGAAGTCCCCGAGGACGACTTCCCGCGGATCACCTTCGACGAGGCCCTCGACATCCTCGAGACCGAGTACGGTCACTTCCCGGACGACCCGACCGACCTCGACACGAAAGGCGAGAAGCTGCTCGGCGAGCACTTCGAGGAGCAGGGCCATCCCGCGTTCTTCGTCGTCGGCTACCCCGACGAGAAGTTCTACTACATGCAGGACGTGCCGGACGACGATATCGCCTCCCGGAAGTTCGACCTCATCTACAAGGGCCAAGAGCTCTCCTCGGGCGGCCAGCGCGAACACGACGTCGAGCGCATGGTCGAGGAGATGGAGTCCGAGGGCGTCGAGACCGCTAACTTCGAGTTCTACATCGAGGCGCTGAGTTACGGCACGCCCCCGCACGGCGGCTACGGGCTCGGTATCGACCGCCTCGTTCAGAAGGTCGCCGGCCTCGACAACATCAAGGAGGCGATCATGTTCCCGCGCGACCCGAACCGGCTGGAGCCGTAGGTCGCCTCTCCGCTTTCCGCGGTCGACCCAGCTTTTCCTCTTCCCTGTCGCGGGTGCGAGCGGCCGATCAACGAGCGACTGCGACGGCGGTCGCGGCCGCGCTCGCGAGCCCGTCCGAAGCGGCCGAACCGCGGGCGTTTTATGTGTCAGCACTCAGTCCGCGGTCCACGCCTTCGACCCGCCGCAGTCCCCCGATTAAACCCGGTTAAATCGGGGCAAATCCGGGTGAACGGCGTCGGGTGTTGAAGTGGGTCGCGCCCCGAGTGGAAATCGCAATGAACGCAACCAGAACCGCGCTGACCGCGGCGCTCGCCGCGGTGGTACTGATCGGAACCGGCGCCGCCGCCGGTGCCGTGGCGGCCGCTCCCGGCCCCGACGACGCTCCGGGCGGTCAGGAGGCCGGCCCGCCGAGCGACCTGCCGGAACAGGTGCCCGACTTCGTCGGTGGCATCTTGGATAGCGTCAACGAGTTCCTCTCCGGCAACGTCAGCGACCTCGGCGAGACCGTGAGCGACGTCGCCGGCGGCGACGCGCCCGACGAAAACGCCACTGACGGCGACGGCGGTGACGACGCATGACCGACGACGCCACCGCGGTCGACCGCCGTCAGTACCTTCAGCTGACCGGCGTCGCCGCGCTCGGGACGGTCGGACTCGCCGGCTGCGTCGGTCGCGCGACCGGGACGCTCGCGACGCGGGTGACCGACCAGCCCGCCGACATCGGCGACTTCGAGTCGCTTATCGTCACCATCGAGGGGTTCTGGCTCGGTCCCGAGGGCGCCGAGCCCGAAACCGACGAGGAGTCCGACGACGGGGAAGCCGACGACGACCAGGCGGAGATGAACGAGACCGACGGCAACGAGACGGACGGCGGGGACGCTCCCGCCGGTCGGGAGTACTTCGAGTTCGACGAGTCGCAGGAGGCCGACCTCGTACAGCTTCAGAACGGAGAGACGCAGCTGGTCGACGAGCGCGAACTGGAGACCGGCGACTACCCGTACCTCCAACTCGACGTCTCCTCGGCCGACGGGACGCTCACGGACGGGAGCGACGCGACCGTCGACCTCCCGGGGAACGCACCGCTGATGTTCAACGAACCGTTCGAGATCCGCGAGAACACGCAGACGACCTTCACCGCCGACTTCGCGCCGGTGCTTCGAGGGAACGGTCGATACCTCCTCCGCCCGGTCCCGAGCGGCATCGAGGTCGAGTACAGCGACGAGACCGGCGAGGAGTCAGGCGACACCAACAGCTCCGACGACGCCTGACGACGACGTAGTCTCCCGGTCCCCCGTTGGAGTCGCGGTCGCGTTCGGATCCTCGCGCCGGTGTACTTGGCGGCGAGCGGTCGCATCGCGACTTCGGGGTTAGGGCTGGGTTCGGTCCCCGGGGTTCGGGGACCGGGGGAATGCGCGCAGCGTCGCGGTCGGTCCCCGCGTCGAGGGTCAGAGGCACACGACCCGCACGATCGCCCGCGCGACGACGCTCCGGGCGGTCTCCGTTTTCTCAGTTCGGTTTCGTCCCACTCCTACCGGTCCGCTTGCGACACCGCTTCAGGGCGACGCCGTCGCGTCGGGGCGAACGAACGTCCGATAGAGCGGCCCGGCGAGCACCAGCGTCCCCACCGCGGCCATGCCGAGTATCACGGTCGGGTCGACGAGGGAGCCGCCGGCCGCGGTGAGGCGATCCAGCGACACGCCGACCGCGATGCCGCAGACGACCCACGGTAGTTCACCGATCGCCGTCCCGATCGCGAACGGACGAGTACTAACCCCGGCGGCCGCGGCGCCGACGGTCACCGCGTCGGAGGGGAGCGGCAACAGGCGGGTGCCGGCCACGGCGCGCACGCTGCCGGACTCCGCCGCGAAGCGTTCGCCGGCGCGACAGAACCGGCCGGCGATCCCGGACCGCCCGCCCTCCTCCGTCGCTCCTCGAAGCCGGAGCCGTCCGGCGCGAGCGAGCGCGTACGGAAGGGCCGCCGTGCCGACGACGAGCGCGAGCGCGAACGGCGTCCCGACCCAGCCGTACCCGAAGCCGACGGCGACCGCGAGCAGCGTCGTCGGCCACGCGAGAAGGGGCCTGAAGGCCGCGAGCGCGACGACGGCGACCCCGAACCGCAGGGGGTCCGTCGCGAGCCAGCGGAGCCGCGAGAGCGCCGCTTCCGGCGAGGCCGCGAGCGCGAGCGTCGCCACCGCGGCGACGACGACGCCCGCGACCGCGTACCCGCCGAGCGTCGATCGCCGATTCACGCTCTGGGGTCCGCAGTCGCTCGATAAACGCTTTGTGGGTCCTCGATCCGCGACGCCCGACTCACGACAGCTTCCCGAGCGCCTCGAAGAAGTCCGACGGCGGCCCGGCGATCCGTATCGGCGGCGCGGTCCGTTCGATCGTGATCTCGACCGGGCCCTCGAGCGTGGCAGTGTCGCGCCCGTCGCTGGCGACGGTGGCGCCCGCGTCGTTTTCGACCGCGACGGTGACGGTCGCGTCGGTGTCAACGACGAGCGGGGGCATCCCCTCGTCGGCGACCATCTCGTTGACGACCAGTCCGTCGACCGCGGGATGGACGAGCGGCCCGCGCTCCGAGAGGTTGTACGCGGTCGACCCCGTCGGCGTGGCGACGAGGACACCGTCTGCGTGCCCCTCGCCGTACGTGGCGCCGTCGACCCGCACCTCGTAGTCGATCCCCCCGCCCGGGCCGCGGCGGTCGCCCTGGACGACGATCTCGTTCGCGGCCGGGGTCGAGGTCCAGTCGCCGGCGCTGGCGGTGAGGCGCGGCGCCTCGCGGACGTCGAGGCCGCAGTCGCGGAACGCTCGGACTTCGGCACGGAGGGCGGTCGCGGCGTCGGCCGGGGAGACGGCGTTGAGAAAGCCGACCTCGCCGAGGTTCACCCCGACGATGGGGGTGTCACCGGCGTTGCGCGCGACGAACAGGAACGTCCCGTCGCCCCCGACGGCCACGACGAGGTCGCAGTCGTCGAACGCCTTGACCGACCGCGCGTCGTCGCCGGCGTCGAGCGCCGCGGCGGTCTCCTCGTCGAGCCAGACGGCCTCGCCGGCGTCGACGACGACGTCTCTGAGCGTCGCCGCGAGCGACGCCGCGCGCTCGCTGCCCTTTCGCGCCACGATGCCCACTTCCATACCCGGTCCATCCCCGTCCCCGGGTAAAAGCGTGCGGACATCGGGCGAACGCGCCGCGGTCCGGGACCGCCCTGTAACCGTCCGCCGGAGCGCGTTCGCCCGGTCGTCGGGAGCGGTCTCGGCGCCGAGCGTCGCGCGCTTTTGCCACTCGGCCGGACGAGTTGGCCCGGAGCGTCCGACTCTCGCTGGATCGGACGCGTTCTCAGAACCTGAAACGCGGCCGGAAAGTTTCAAGCCACTCGGTCGCCTTGCTCGGGTCATGTCGACCCCCCACGGGCGACGAACAGAATGAGCGAGGAGGACGACTGGTTCGAGCGAGCGTTACGCGAGACCGACGAGGAGTCCGACGAGCGACCGGTGGGTGGGCCGGAGTCCGACTCCGCCGACGCGGAGACGGACGGGGAAGCGGACGAGACCGATCACGGGGACGAGGACGCGCCGGCCGATCCCGAGAGCGCGGCTGACCCAGAGAGCACGACCGACGACACCGAGTCGGTCGACCCCTTCGGCGGCGCGGTCGACGAAGCTAGCGACGACGGAGGTGCGACCGATCCGTTCGGCGGGGGCGGCGAGAGCGACGATGATCCGGGCGACGGCGGCGACCCGTTCGGTGGCGGAAGCGAGTCGTTCGCCGATCTCGGTGGCGGGGATGACGGTGGGGGTGGCGATCACGACGGACTCGACGCTCCGGCGAACGGAGACGAGCCCGCGGACCGGTCGACCAAGGGGGTCCCCGCGGACGCGTTCGGTGACCTGAGCGGCGACGGTGACGAAGACTTCGGTTCCTTCGGCGGGAGCGGCTCCTTCGGCGGGGACGACCCCTTCGGCGGGAGTGGCGACCCGGAACCAGACCCGGGCACGGGATCCGCCTCCGGCACGGGCCGCGATCCCGAGCCCGCTGACGGTAGCGGAGACCCGTTCGGCGAGGACGACCCGTTCGGCGGCAGCCGCGGTGGGAGCGGCACCGGCGATTCGGGCGGCGGATCGCCGAGCGACGGCGGTGGCGCCGACCCCTTCGGCGGCTACCGCGGCTCCTCGGGCGGAAGCGACGACGACTTCGGCTTCGGGGAACTCGGCGGCGGTGCCGGCGGGGGGGACACGGCCGACTTCGACGTCGATCCCGACGAGTTCGAGTCGGAGATCGATCGGACCGACATCGGGATCAAAGGCCTCGACGACATGATCCTCGGCGGCGTCCCTCGCCGGTCGCTCCTCTCGGTCATCGGGGGCGCCGGGACCGGGAAGACGACGTTCGCGCTCCAGTTCCTCAACCACGCCCTCGAATCGGGTGAGAAGGGCGTGTACATCACCCTCGAACAGACCCGCGAATCGATCTTCGACACGGCCGACGAGAAGGGGTGGTCGTTCCGCGAGCACGCCGACGAGGGTCGGCTCGCCGTCGTCGCGATCGATCCCATCGAGATGGCCAACTCGCTCGCGTCGATCCGGAACGACCTCATCCGGCTCATCGCCGAGTTCGACGCCGACCGGCTGGTGCTCGACTCCGTCTCCCTACTGGAGATGATGTACGACCACCCGGCGAAGCGTCGGTCGGAGGTGTTCGGGTTCACGCGCTCGCTGAAGGAGGCGGGCGTGACGACCCTCCTCACCTCCGAGGCGAGCGAGGACACCGCGTACGCGTCGCGTCACGGGATCGTCGAGTACCTCACCGACGCGGTGTTCGTCCTCCAGTACGTCCGCGGGTCGGACTTCCGCGAGACGCGACTGGCCGTCGAGATACAGAAGATCCGCGACGCGAACCACTCCCGCGAGACGAAGCCGTACGACATCACCGACACCGGTATCTCGGTGTACGATCAGGCGAACATCTTCTGAACCCCAAGAGATGCCGGCGGCCAGGACGTCACCGCCGGGTCAACACGCCCGTTTCTTGAACGTCGAACGTCAGGCTCTCGGAGCCGTCTCCGGAGGGGATATAGTGGACGTGGTCCTGGTCGGTCAGTTCCGAGTCGCGCTCGTAGACGCGGTAGCGAACCAGGTACCGCCCGGCTTCGGCGACGGCCTCGCGCGTCTGCTCGCCGTTCGGTTCGACGTCCAGCGTCGTGCCGTACGCTCTCGCCGCCGACTCCGAACTCCCCTCGCCGAGGAGCTCGACCTCGACGGTGTAGGGAACTGCCGCCTGATTAAAGACCGTCAGATCGACCCCGCCGTCGCCGGATCGGAACCCCGAACAGCCGGCCAGCCCGGCGGAGAGGCCGACCGCCACGGTGACCGCCTGCCGTCGTTTCATGATGTCGAGTAAAGCGCGACCACCGCGACTAGAAGCTTGGCATGCGAAGCGGTCCGGGTGCGGCGTCCCGCTCCGCTTCCGCCTCGCTGCGCGCGACTGACGGGGTTCACTTCCCCTGCCGATTCCCGCGGCTCGCGGTATTGCTCGCCGCAGGAATGCACCGTCCGGGAATTGAACCCGGGCTATTAGCTTGGGAAGCTAATGTCCTACCACTGGACCAACGGTGCGCAATCCGACCTACCCGACCGTCCCACTTCAACGTAGCGCTTCCCGTCCCGTGGTCCGAGGCGCCGACTATCGGGCGCGCACCGTCCGGCAATCGCGCTCCGGTGCCGCGAGCCACACGCTTAAGCCGTCGCCGACGGTGTCGAGTTCATGACCGACGACGCAGCTGACCCGACGCGATCGGACGCAGGTCCCGCGGTCGAGCGGGTGCGCGAGCGAGTCGCGGAACTCGCTCCGGCGCTCGGCGCGACGTGGACCGACGACGAACCCTGGCAGTTCGTCACCGATCTCACCGCGATCGGCAGCCGGATGGCGGGGAGCGAGGGCGAGCGCCGCGCCGCCGGAGTGGTGGCGGACGCCTTCGAGCGCGCGGGGCTCGCCGACGTGCGCACGGATCCTTTCGAACTGCCCGCGTGGGAACGCGGGACCGCAACACTCGACGTGACGGTCTCGGGGCGAGACGGCGAGCCGGCGACGCGCTCGTTCGAATCGATAGCCCTCCCGTACTCGCCGGCGGGAGGCGCGTCGGGAGAGCTCGTCGACGTGGGCTACGGCACGCCGTCCGAGATCGACGAGCGCGACGTGGAGGGACGGATCGCCGTCGCCTCGACGACCACGCCGGCCGGGGGGCGGTTCGTTCACCGGATGGAGAAATTCGGCTACGCCGTCGACGCGGGCGCGGTCGGGTTCGTGTTCGTCAACCACCTCGACGGCCAACTGCCGCCGACCGGCTCGCTCACCTTCGGGAGGGAGGCCGAGGCGGTCGCGGTCGGCGTCTCGAAGGAGACCGGCGCGTGGCTCCGCGAGTACGCGGTCGGCGGGTCGTCCGGTGCCGCGAGCGGTGGGGCCGCGGCCGGAGCGGGCTCCGTCGCACAGGCCGAGCTGTCGGTCGAGGCGTCGACGACCCCGGGGGAGAGCCGCAACGTGATCGGGCGGGCGGGACCGGACACCGACGACCGCGTCCTGCTCGTCGCGCACTACGACGCCCACGACATCGCCGAGGGCGCGCTCGACAACGGCTGCGGCATCGCGACGGTCGCGACCGCGGCCGAGATTCTGGCCAGCGCGGACCTCCCGCTCGGCGTCGACGTCGTCGCGGTCGGCGCCGAGGAGGTCGGCCTGCTCGGCGCGGAACACCTCGCCGACAGCGTGGACCTCGACCGCGTGAAGGGCGTGGTCAACGTCGACGGCGCGGGGCGGTTCCGCGACCTGGTCGCGCTCGCGCACGCCTCGACGGCGGCCGCGTCGGTCGCGGAGGCCGTGTCGACGGCGACGCGCCAGCCGATCGAAGTCGACGCGCAGCCGCATCCCTTCTCCGACCAGTGGCCGTTCGTGCGCCGCGGCGTGCCGGCGCTCCAGCTTCACAGCGACTCGGGCGATCGCGGCCGGGGATGGGGGCACACCCACGCGGACACGCGTGACAAGGTAGACGACCGCAACGTCCGCGAACACGCGATGCTCGTCGCCCTGCTCGTCGCCGAGTTCGCGGCGCCGGAGCGCGACCTGCCGCGACTCGACCCGGACGCGCTCGCGGCCGCCTTTCGCGAAGCCGACTTCGAGACGGGGATGCGCGCGGCCGACCTCTGGCCGGCCGACTGGGACTGACTCACCCTCCGGAGGGGATCATCCCCCTCACTCGATCGCTGCGTCCGGCGTCGGCGGTGGCAGTCGCTTGTGCGCCGTCGCGCGATGACGGCCGAGGAGTTCCGCGACGAGTTCGCGGTCGGCGTCGACGGCGGCGTCGGCCGCCGCGATCCGTTCGACGACGGCCTCCGGGTCAAGCCCGCGGTCGGCACCGAGGTGGAGCACGGGGTCGATCACCTCGTACGGGGCGCCCAGATCGTCCGCGTCGCGCTGCCCCGGAAGGAACCCGGCCGACGGGGCTTTCTCGACGACGAATTCCGGAACGTCCAGTTCGGCCGCGAGCGCCCGGACGTCCGTCTTATAAAGGTGTCCGAGCGGGAACATGTCCGCCGCGCCGTCGCCGTGTTTCGTGAGGTAGCCCAAGAGTAGCTCGCTCCGATTCGCCGTGCCACAGACCAGCGAGCCGGTGGCGTTGGCGGCGAGGTAGGCGACGGCCATCCGGAGGCGCGCGACCGCGTTGCCGGACCGGACCGGCTCGTCGTGGAGGTCGAACCGGTCGGGCGCGACCGCGCCGAACTGCGCGAACAGCGGCTGGAGGTGAACCGTGTCGTGTTCGATACCGAGCGCCTCGGCGAGCGCTTCGGCGTCGCGGGCGTGCGGCGCGCCGATCTTGTTACACGGCAGTATCAGCCCGTACACTCGGTCGGCGCCGAGCGCCTCGACCGCGAGTGCGGCGGTCACCGTCGAGTCGAGCCCGCCGCTCATGTTCACCACCACGCCCTCGGCGCCCGCGGCGCCGACCCGCTCCGCGATGAACGACCGGACCCGGTCGCGTTCGACCGTCGGGTCGCGGTCCGGAAGCAGCGTCCGGGCCCGGTCGGCGTCTCGGTCGTGGGCTCGACCGTCGCCCGGAGCGGCGTCGTCGCTCGCTCGCCTCGACGGCGCGGCCGCGTCCGGCCCGAACGCCGAGTCGCGGTCAGCCATCGATACCACCCTTCGGAGCGTTCGATCTGTCGAGCCGAGCGGTCGACGTTCCGAACCGAGCGGTCGACGTTCCGAACCGAGCGGTCGACGTTCCGAACCGAGCGGTCGACGTTCCGAACCGTACCGATTCTCGCCCGGGCTGAACGGCCGACCTCGACGAGCGGTCGCGGCGGTCTCCGCGGGCTCGATGCGGAAGCCCGGTGCGTTCTCCGACGCCGACCCGCTGATCGGTCTGGATCGTCATTACTTGTCCGCGGCTACCACTCGACCCCGTAAATACCTGCGGTGTCGATCATATAAGGAATTGAGATATTACCACAGACTCCATGAGCGGTCAGAGACATCTGGAAACAATCATTGCCTACATGCGGAGAGAAAGCCAATAACCCCAGAAGTCGCTGGTGGATACGCATCGATTCTCATATCCTAGTACTCTGTCCGGCAATAGCTTCTCGAATTCAACTTATTGGAGTTGAAAAATCTATTCCAAGCATATAATGTCGTTATATACGAACATTTATTACTTCAAGCGCGGTCGAAACGTCCATGTCAAACATTCAGTTGAGTTCCAGTCAGAAGCGGGTGCTCACCGCGCTCGTGAACCTCGCCGACGGGCGGGACGCGCCGGTACAGGGGCGCGAGATCGCCGACGCCATCGACCGCAACGCGGGCACGGTCAGGAACCGAATGGGGAGTCTCCGGACGCTCGGCCTCGTCGAGGGGGTCGCGGGCCCGGACGGCGGCTACGTGCCGACCGACGGCGCGTACGACGTGCTCGGCGTCGAGCGGCTGGACGACGCCGCGACGACGCCGGTAGAACGCGAGGGGACCCCAGTTGAGGACGTCACGGTGGCGGAGATCGACTTATCGAGCGTCGCGAACCCGGAGCTGTGCCGCGCCGAACTCGTGATCCGCGGCCCGGTCGGCCCCTTCGACGCGGGCGATCACGTGACCGTCGGCCCGACGCCGGCGACCGGCCTGCGGCTCTCGGGCGTGGTCGACGCGACGAACGTCGACGGCAACACCCTCCTGGTCCGCGTCGACGGGATGGAGACGCCGGCGGGCGGCTCCGCGGCCTGAGCTACCGTTCTTCGTCGAAGGCGGCCAGTCGCTCGCGGACCGCGCCGGTCGCGGCCGCGGCGTGACGGGCGTCTCGGTGTCGCTCGCCGAAGGCGACGAGCGCGCTGTCGAGGGCCTCGGGGTCGACCGCGAACTCGGCGTCGGGATAGGTCACGTCCCACAACACGAGCGGTTCGGGAGGTGCCGGCCCGACGCCTCGCCCCCCGGGGATCGGCTCGGCCGCCAGCAGTCTATCGATCCAGCCGAGTTCGGCCGCCCCCCGACCGACCGTGCGGACCGCCGCGACGACCCGTCGAACGAGCGCCCGCGGGAACCCGTCCGCCGCGACCTCGATCACGAACACGTCGCCCTCGCGAGTCGCTCGCGCGTCGAGGTCGCGGACGGTTCCCGTCTCGTCCGTCGTGAGATTGTGGAAGTCGTGCTCGCCGTCGAACCGCGCGAGCGCGTCCCGGAAGCGTTCGTCGTCGACCGCGTACTCCGGGCCTCGGTTCGCGCCTCCGGACCCCTCCGCGGGGTCTGCGGCCGCGGTCGGCGCGTACAGGTGGTACCGGTACGTTCGTCGGACGGCGTCGTGCGTCGCGTGGAAGCCGTCGTCGACGTCGGCGGCGGCCCACGCGCGGACCGAGCCCGGGAGGTGCCCGTTGAACGCTCGCGGCGTGAGCCACGTCGGCGCTTCGAACGCGACGGTCTGCCCCACGGCGGAGACGCCGGCATCGGTTCGCCCGGCGGCGGCGTAGCCGGGCGGCGTCGCGTGAGTCGGTCCGTCTCCGGGCTCGACGACGCCGTGTTCCGCGAGGGCGTCGAGGAGCGCGTCGGCGACCGTCCGCGCGTGCGGCTGGCGCTGGAAGCCGGCGTACTCCCGGCCGTCGTACGCGACCCGGAACGCGCGGGTGACCGTCCCGCGTGCGGTCGGTTCGGTCGTCACTACGCGTCGGTCGACGGCGGCGCCTCGCCATCCGCTTCGGGGTCGGCCATCGGTACGGTCACCACCGGGACGGTCGCGACGCGCACGACCTTCTCGGTCACGCTCCCCAAGAGGAGCCGGCGGATCCCCCGACGGGTGTGGCTGGGCATGATGACGATGTCGGCGCCGTCCTCGATCGCGTTCTCGATGACCTCAAGCGGATCGCCGCGGACGACGCTGCCGACCGTCTCGACACCCGCGGCTTCGAGCTCGTCCGTCACGGCCTCGACGCGCTTCTCGGCCGCGTCCGCCAGTCGGTCCGAGAAGGCGCCCGTCCGCTGCCCCGCGAGCGTGTCGACCGCGGTGTCGGCGGCGGAGACGACGTGAACCGTCGCGTCGTAGTGCTGGGCGAGGCTGGTCGCGTGGGGGATCGCGTCGTTCGCCTCGCCGCCCGGCGCGACGGGGAGGAGGATGTCGTCGTACATGGCTTCGGGTGGTGCCGCACTCGGCAAAACACTATCGGCCGGAACGCGCTGAGACGGCGGTTCCGTCGATCCTCGGCCGGTCCGTCGCGGGAGTGCGCCTCTCGTGGGGTTCGCCTCAGTCGTCGCGACGCGCTCGCGCCTCGGCGACGGCGTCGACGACCCCCCGGGCGTTCTCGGTGATCACCGCGTAGTCGCCGGTCGCGACCGCATCGTCGTCCGCGATCCCGCTCCCGACGCCGACCGCGGCCGCCCCGGCCTCGACGTACGCGCCGGCGTTGTCGGGCCCGACGCCGCCGGTCGGCACCAGCGGCACCTGCGGGAGCGGCCCCGAGAGCGCCGCGACGTGTTCGGGGCCGCCGGTCGCCGCCGGGAAGACCTTCACGAGGTCCGCACCGGCCTGATACGCGCGGATCGCCTCGGTCGGCGTGAACGCCCCCGTCGCGACCGGCGTGCCGTAGCGGTTCGCCGTCTCGATCACGCCCTCGTCGACCGTGGGCGTGACGAGGAAGTCCGCGCCGGCGAGTTGGACCGCCCGCGCCGTCTCCGCGTCGAGGACGGTGCCCGCGCCGACGAGCACGTCGTCAAGCTCCGCGGACAACGCCTCGACGATCCCCTCGACGCCCGGCGTGTCGGCCGTCACTTCGAGCGCCGTGACGCCGCCGTCGACGACCGCCCGAGCCACGTCTCCCGCCGAGTCCGGTTCCACGCCGCGGAGGATCGCGATGACCCCGTCGTCGACGAGTCGCTCGACCTGTCGAGTGCGCATACGCTCACCGGGGACGGGGAGGCTGATAAATCGAGCGCACGCCGCGTGACCACGTCGCGCCAGCGCCCCGTCGATTCTCCGTGCTCAGCGGTCGATGTCGGTCCCGTCGGCGGCGACGACGTCCGCCACCTCTCCCTCCGTGATAACCGCGTGGTCGCCCTCGATCGTCCGCTTGAGCGACGCGGCGGCCGCGCCCCACTCCAGCGCCGTCGCGACGGACGCGTCGCGGACGTACCGCGAGAGGAACGCGCCGACGAAGGCGTCGCCCGTGCCGATCGGGTCGACCGTCTCCGCCGCGAAGGCGTCCTGCTCGACGACGCCCGCGCCGGTGCTCGCGAGCGCCCCGTCGCTCCCGCGCGTCACGACCACGGCCTCGCAGTCGAACCGGTCGCGAAGGTCTGCGCCGATCGCTTCGGCCGACCCCTCCGCCCCGAGGACGGTTCGGGCGTCCCGTTCGGGGACGAAGAGGAGGCCGACGTTCGGGAGCAGCGTTTCCAGCGTCTCGCGAGCGCGCTCGGGCGACCAGAGTTTCCCGCGGTAGTTCAGGTCGAAGGCGGTCGTCGACGCGGTTTCGAGGAGGTCGGCCGTCGTCTCGCGCAGCGTCTCCGACAGCGCCGGCGTGATGCCGGTGGTGAAGAAGACGTCCGCGGACTCGACCGCGTCGGTCGGCGCCTCGCTCGCCGTCATCGAGGTCACTGCGGCGTCGGCCCGGTCGTAGATGACGTTCGTCCCGCGCGGCTCGCTCCCGCGCTCGATGTAGTAGGTCCCCTGTCGGCCCTCGTCGCTCCACGTGACCGCCGGGTCGACGCCGTGGCGTCGCACGTCGCCGGCGACGCGCCGCCCGAGCGGGGAGTCGGGGAGCTTCGAGATCCACGTCGCGTCCGCCCCGAGGCGGGCCGCCGCGATGGCGACGTTGCTCTCCGCCCCCGCGGTCCGGAAGTCGAGCGCGTCGGCCGTCTCGATCCGCTCGCCGGGGGACGGCGAGAGCCGAACCATGGTTTCGCCGAATGTCGTGATACCGCCCATGTCTGTCGTGAACTGCGACGGTCGCCGGGTTTACGGTTGTGGTCCCGGTCGTCCTCGCTCCTCGTTCCTCGTCGACCCCGCGTCTCGAAACGACTAAGCGACGCGACCGGGATGCGGACAGCAGACATCACGCATGACCGAGATCGTCGATTACGAGCTGTTCGAGGTCCCGCCGCGGTGGCTGTTCCTCCGCGTCGAGACCGCCGACGGGACCGTCGGCTGGGGCGAGCCGGTCGTCGAAGGACGGTCGAAGACCGTTCGCACCGCCGTCGAGGAACTCCTCGACACCTACCTGTTAGGCGAGGACCCGAGTCGGATCGAAGACCACTGGCAGACGATGTACCGCGGCGGGTTCTACCGCGGCGGACCGGTCCTCATGAGCGCCATCGCCGGGATCGACCAAGCGCTGTGGGACATCAAAGGGAAGCAGCTCGACGTGCCGGTGTACGAGCTGCTCGGGGGCGCGGTCCGGGACCGGATCCGCGTGTACCAGTGGATCGGCGGCGACCGACCCTCCGACGTCGCCGAGCAGGCGCGCGAACAGGTCGACGCGGGGTTCACGGCGCTGAAGATGAACGCGACCGAAGAGATAGAGCGCGTCGACGACCCGGCGACGGTCGAGGCGGCCGCGACTCGGCTCCGCGAAGTGCGCGAAGCGGTCGGCGACGAGGTCGACATCGGCGTCGACTTCCACGGTCGCGTCACGAAGCCGATGGCGAAGCGACTCGTCGAGAAGCTCGAACCGTACGAGCCGATGTTCGTCGAAGAGCCCGTGTTGCCGGAACACAACGACGCGCTCCCGACGATCGCCGAGCACACGACGACCCCGATCGCGACCGGCGAGCGCATGTACTCGCGGTGGGATTTCAAGGAGGTCTTCGAGGACGGCGCGGTCGACGTGATCCAGCCGGACCTCTCGCACGCCGGGGGGATCACCGAGGTGAAGAAGATCGCCGCGATGGCCGAGGCGTACGACGTGGCGATGGCCCCGCACTGTCCGCTCGGCCCGCTGGCGCTGGCGGCCTGCCTTCAGGTCGACGCGTGTTCGTCGAACGCCTTCATCCAGGAACAGAGCCTGAACATCCATTACAACGAGACGAGCGACGTGTTGGACTACCTCGCTGACCCCTCCGTGTTCGACTACGAGGACGGGTTCGTCCAGATCCCCGACGGGCCGGGGCTCGGGGTCGAGATCGACGAGGACCACGTCCGCGAGCAGGCGGACGGCGACGTGGACTGGCACAACCCGGTCTGGCGGCACGCGGACGGCAGCGTCGCCGAGTGGTGAGCCGAGCGGAGTGACACGCGAGCGCCGGCTCCCGGAGCGGAGGTTACTTTGTCGGGGGCGCCGCCGGTGACGGTATGACCGCGACCGATCCGACGGAGAACGCCGTAGCGGACAGACACGCAGACACCGTCGCCGTCGTCACCGGGTCAACGCGCGGGATCGGTGCCGGCGTCGCGCGCCGCTTCGCCGCCGAAGGGGCGTCGGTCGTCGTCACCGGTCGGTCGGCCGAGAGCGGTCGAGCGGTGGTCGGTGACATCGCGGCCGAGGGCGGCGAGGCGACGTTCGTCCGGGCGGACATGCGCGATCCGGCGGAGGTCGAAGCCTTGATCGACCACGCCGTCGCCGAGTACGGCCGGATCGACGCCCTCGTCAACAACGCCGGCGTCCAGACCGAGACGACGGCGGAGTCGGCGACGATGGGCGACTGGGAGTTCGTCGTCGAGACCGACTTCCGGGCCTACTGGCTGTGTGCCAAACACGCGGCCGGTCACATGCCGGAGGGGGGAACGATACTCAACGTCTCCTCGAACCACGCGTTCCTGACGATGCCGGAGCTGTTCCCGTACAACGCCGTCAAGGCCGGGATCAACGGGATGACCCGGGCGCTGGCGCTGGAACTCGGCCCGAAGGGGATCACGGCGAACACGATCAACCCCGGGTGGGTGGAGATCGACCGGACGCGCGAGGAACTGGGCGACGACTACGCGCACACCGAGGCGCTCCACCCGGTCGGACGGCTCGGGCGGCCGAGCGACGTCGCGGGGCTCGCGGCCTTCCTCGCGAGCGACGACGCGTCGTTCATCACCGGCGAGAGCGTCCTGATCGACGGCGGCCGATCGCAGGTGATGCAAGACGACGTGTACGTCGACTACCGCGGCGGCGAGTGACCGGTGCGGGGGAAGAGCCGACGAGGACCCGGCCTCTGGAGCCCCGGATGGGCAGGGTTTTCCGGCGGGCGCTCCTTCCCGAGAACATGGCACGAGACGTCCACAATCCGGACAACCCGCAGGTAACGCTCCAGACGAACCACGGCGACATCGTCGTCGAACTGTTCGCCGACCGCGCGCCGAAGACGGTCGAGAACTTCCTCGGCTTGGCCCGCCACGACCCCGCCGCCGACGCCGAGCCGGCGCGCGACACGAACACGTGGGAGGACCCGAAGACCGGCGAGGTTCGCGGCGACTCGCTGTACGAGGGCATCGTCTTCCACCGCGTCATCGACGACTTCATGATCCAGGGCGGCGACCCGATGGAGAACGGCCGCGGCGGCCCCGGCTACGAGTTCGCCGACGAGTTCCACGACGACCTGACCCACGACGGCCCGGGCATCCTCTCGATGGCGAACTCCGGCCCGAACACGAACGGCTCGCAGTTCTTCATCACGCTCGACGCCACCCCGCACCTCGACGGCAAGCACGCCGTCTTCGGGCAGGTCATCGACGGGATGGACGTCGTCGAGGAGATCGGCGGCGTGCCGACCGGTCGGAACGACGATCCCCGCGAAGCCGTCGAGATCGAGAAGGTCACGGTCGACGAGTAGTCGGTCCGAACGCTCCCCGTCCCGTGTCTTCCCCTCCCACGTCGGGGAGAGTTAAGAAGATATAAATCATCCCCGCCGTAAGCGATAATCGCGCTCGGTTGGTGTAGTCCGGCCAATCATGTTGGCCTTTCGGCGGACGCGGCGCTTCGGCGCCGGTTCGGAAGTCAGCCGACGACCAGGGTTCAAATCCCTGACCGAGCATCCACTCTCACACCGCGAGCGACGCGGCCGCGTTCTCATCGAGTCGTCTCCGACCGGAGAGCCGACCGGAATGGGAAGAATCACCCGTTTCGACGACGACATTCACGCATGAGCGACCGACACGACGAGGGCGAAACCGCGGACGACGGAGCCGACGCGGTCGGTTCTCCTGACGGGGGCGACCGGCACATCGAGACCCGCGCGATCCACGCCGGACAGGAGCCGGATCCGGAGACGGGCGCGTTGATGACGCCGATCCACGCGAACTCCACCTACAAGCAGGACGGGCCGGGCGAACACCGCGGGTACGAGTACAGCCGGACCGGGAACCCGACGCGCACCGACCTCGAAGCGAACCTCGCCTCGCTGGAGTCGGGCAGCCACGCGCGCTGCTTCTCGTCGGGCATGGGCGCCATCAACACGGTCCTGAACCTGTTGTCTGCGGGCGATCACGTCGTCGCCGGCGACGACGTGTACGGCGGCACGCACCGGATCCTCACACAGGTGTACGACGAGTACGACGTCGACACGACGTTCGTCGACACGACCGACCACGACGCGGTGCGGGCGGCGATGCGCGACGAGACCGAGCTCGTCTGGATCGAGACGCCGACGAACCCCCTGATGAACGTCAACGACATCGGCGCGCTCGCCGACATCGCACACGAGGGCGACGCGCTCTGCGCGGTCGATAACACGTTCGCGACTCCGTACCTCCAGCGGCCGCTCGAACACGGCGCCGACATCGTCTCGCAGTCGCTGACGAAGTACCTCGGCGGTCACTCCGACACCATCGGTGGCGCGCTGATCGTCGACGACGAGGAGTTAGACGAGCGACTCGGCTTCTACCAGAACTCCGTCGGCGCGACGCCGGGCCCGTTCGACTCGTTCCTCGTACTCCGTGGGACGAAGACGCTCCCGGTGCGGATGGACCGCCACTGTGAGAACGCGATGTCGCTGGCCGAGTGGCTGGAGGACCACGACGACGTGAGCCGGGTCTACTACCCCGGGCTGGAGAGCCACCCGGACCACGAGCTCGCGGCCGAGCAGATGGACGACTTCGGCGGTATGCTCTCGTTCGAACTGGACGGTACCCTCGAAGAAGCCTCCACCGTCGTGAGCGAGACCGAGGTGTTCACGCTCGCCGAGTCGCTCGGCGGCGTCGAGAGCCTGATCGAGCAGCCGGCCGCGATGACGCACGCGGCCATCCCGCGCGAGGAGCGGCTCGCGGCCGGGCTCACGGACGGACTCATTCGGGTCTCGGTAGGGATCGAACACGTCGACGACATGAAAGCCGACCTCCAGCAGGCGTTCGACGCGGCGCGGCAGTGACCGACTCCGACTGACGTTTCAGTCCACGTCGACGCCCTCTGGGAAGTCAACCGCTGATTCGAGCGCGTCCGTATGGTTTTGCGTGACGGCCGAGCCGAGGGCGCCGAGCCCGCCTGCCGAGCCGTCGATCCACGTGACGGCGCCGTTCGACTCCAGGAACCCGACGCGCCCGCGGTCCTCGTCTATCACCAACACGCCGCCGAACAGACCGTTGGTCCCCTCCGCGATCGCGACCTCGTAGCCGCGGTCCTCGAGCTGCGACCGATACCGCTCCATGCGCGACCGCAACGATGAACGCTGCGTCGAGGTCAGCGGGTCGAAGTAGGTCCGCACCTCCGGTCGATCGTCACTCATCGCTCGTCCTCCTCAGCGTCGCGGTTTCCGCGGGTGCGTGCCCACTCTCTCGGGAGGCTGAGCCCCGGGAACTTCGCCGGCTTACGAAGCCGCTCTCGTTTGTGTTCCGCCCGTTTTTCCGCGGCATCCGCGTCCTTGTCTCGTTCATCCTTATCTCGCTCGCCTGTAGGTCGGTCCTCCTTGGTTCGCTCATCTTCGGCTCGCTCGTCTTCGGTTCGCTCATCTTCGGTTCGCTCACGTTTCGTTGATTCATCGGTCGTCGGTTTCCTAGCCCCGTGTTCGTCGTCCGTTCGTTCGTCCTCCGATCGTTCGTCTTCCGTCGGCTCGCGTCGACCGCGCGCTTGTTTTCGGGTGTCCTCGCTCTTCTCGTCAGTGTCTCTCGCGGAATCGACGGCGTCTCCGGAGTCGACCGGCGGTTCCCGCAGCGGAATGTGGACATCGAGGCCGCCTTCGTGACGCTTCGGGTCGTCGGTAGCGGCGGTGAGGTCTCCCGCCTGGAGGAAGTCGTACACCTCGAGGTCGAGTTCGAGTCCGGTCTGATCGTCGGCCGACGGCTCGGTAACGAACATCTGGATACCGCGTTTCGTCTCTCTCGCTTCGAGCCCGACGTCTAGGGTCACCGAGAGGTCGGTCGCGTGATACACCGGGAGGCTCACGTCGTCTGCGAACTCGCCGGATTCGACCATCCGACGCAGCCGCCGCCGTCCGTTGAGGAGCGCCTGCATCTCCGCTTCAGACACCGCGTCGTACAGCGACGCGAGGAAGTGACGGAGCTCGGTCATTCCGTCCCCGCCTCTCGATCGGCGCGCGACGCCTTGCGCCCGGCGTCGCTCGCTCGCTCGTCGGTCGCATCCCCGTCGGTGACGGTCGTCGCGAGCGTCCGTTCGAGGAGGTCGACGCCGGTCGATTTGCTCTCGACCTCGGCGCGCATCGTGATATCGAGGTCGAAGGCGGAGCGGCTCCGCCGCGCGAACGACTCGGAACGGGTCGCCGGGGCGACCGTCAGCCGCCGCGGGGCCAACGAGGACGACCGCGTCGTCTTCCCTTGCTTGAGGTGCCGCTCGCTTTTCGCCCCACCGGTGGGCCGCTCGCCTTCGGATGACTCGACGTCGACGATCTTCGCCGAGAACGTCTGTTCGACCTCGTGAACCACGAGTTCGGGGAGCGACAGGAACAGCAGTACCGGGACGCTGAGCGTTTTCCGTCGCTGGACCGTTTCGCCCGTGGTCGAGTCGAACTCCGTCGTCGCGTACTCGAACGACACCGTCGAGAGCGTTCCATCCGGCTCGAAGCCGATCTCACGGAGCAGGTCGACCGTCTCCTGTTGCGCCTGCGCGCTGGCGTCGATCGCCGCGATGAGCGGCGCCGAGAACAACGTCGAGAGCGGGAGGTCGGCGAGCGTGTCGGTCGGACTCACGCGTTCACTCTCCCGCCTCAGACACGCTGTCGGTGATTGCGGTCTCGAGCGCCGTGAGGACCCGCGAAGCGCCCTCCGGCGGCTCTATCGAACCGGCTTCGACCCGAACGCGCTGATCGTACGTTCGCTTGATCTCCTTCCCTCGGCGGGTCGAGGACTGGTAGCCGATGTTCACCGACGACTTCGTCTTCCCGTTGACGAACCCGACGTCGAACCCGAGCTCGGAATCTTTCGAGAATTCGACGTCGAACTGACTCGATCGGCCGTACGAGTCCACCGAATTCAGCTTCACGTTGAAGTCGATCGTGACGTTCTCGACCTCGAAGTACGGGATGTGGAGCAGCAGCAACAGCGGAACGGACATGACGTGTTCCTCGGGCACCTCGTCACCCGAGACGTCGTCTATCACCAGCTTGGAGTAGGTGAAGTCGACCATCACCGGCTCTTGGTCTCCGACGACCGGATCCGTGAACCCGAGTTCCATGATGTACTCCGCCGCGGTCTGTGACGCGCTCGCGTTCGCCTCGACGGCGGCCCGGAGCGGTTCTCCGATGACGTGTTCGTACGGGATGCTCGCGAGCTCCGCGGTGAAGTCTGGGTTCGGCATGATACCGTTATACAGTGATCTCGAATTAACATAAATGTGCCTATAATTAGAACTTAGAATTAAATCACAGTTCCATGGATTCTGTGTTTCTATCCGTCTCCACCGAATAACAGCGCTCCCTCCCGCCCTCCGGTCGGCCAGAATTGGGTCCACCAGACGGGCATTCTTTTATCGGTCGCCTCGAGTCTCTCGCCTATGAGCGACCCAGACGTTGTCGTGTTGCGCCAGACGATCCACGGTGCGGGCGCAAGCGAGTTGGCCGCGGCGATACGCGAACGACTCCCCGACCAGTCCGTCGCGCTGGCGAAAACGCCGGCTCAGGAGCGAGAACTGATTCGGAGCGCGCGCGTCGCGGTCGGGCTCAACATCGACGAAGAGCTGCTCGCTGCCGCCGAGGAGCTGGAGCTGTTCGCCTGCGTGTTCGCGGGCACGGGACACCTGCCGCGCGACCTTCTCGACCAACACGGGGTCGCCGTGACGAACGCCTCGGGCGTCCACGGTCCGAACATCGCCGAACACGTCGTGGGGTCGATGATCGCCCACGCGCGACAGTTCCACCGGGCCCACCGCCAGCAGACCCGACGCGAGTGGCGGACCTACGAGACGACGGAGGTGTACGGCTCGACGGTCGCGGTGGTCGGACTCGGCGCCATCGGCCGGGCGGTCGTCGACCGGCTGGAGTCGTTCGACGTCGAGACGATCGGCGTCCGGTACTCGCCCGAGAAGGGCGGCCCCACCGACGAGGTGTACGGCTTCGACGAGTTCCACGAGGCCGTCACCGACGCGGAGTTCGTCGTGCTGGCCTGTCCGCTCACCGAGACGACCCGAGGCTTGGTCGACGCCGGCGCGCTCCGGACGATGCGCCCCGACGCCGTCCTCGTCAACATCGCGCGCGGTCCGATCGTCGACACCGACGCCTTGGTGACGGAACTGCGGAACAACCGGATTCGCGGCGCGGCGCTCGACGTCACCGACCCGGAGCCGCTCCCCGAGGATCACCCGCTTTGGGGGCTGACGAACGTGACGATCACGCCGCACAACGCCGGCCACACCCCCGAGTACTACGAGCGCGTCGCGGACATCCTCGCGGACAACTTCGCTCGACTTGACGCCGACGAAGGGCTCCGCAACCGCGTGGTGTGAGCGGTTCGCCGTGACCGAGCGGCACCGAATACGTATCTCTATATAGACGGGAGAGAACGTCTCGAATATGTCCTACCGAGCCGGAAAACGGGACAAATACTGGCTCGGTCGGTTCCGTAAGCGGGTGAGATTAACAGTGTGTATATATTTTGATCAAAACTAAGTTGATCCGCCTCAGAGAGGGGGTATGGAAACGCGGAAAGTCCAGGTCACCGGCGGCTCGACGTACACGGTTTCGATTCCGAAGACGTGGGCGACCGACAACGACGTCGAGGCCGGGACGGAGATCGAGTTCCACCCGGACGGCGACTCGCTGTTCCTCACGCCGCGGTCCGAGTCCGAGCGAACGCGGGGGACGCTCGACGTTACCGACCTGACCGGGCAGGCCCTCCAGCGGGCGGTGACGACGATGTACGTCAGCGGCTTCGACGTCATCGAACTGGAGTCGGCCGAGATCACCACCGAACAGCGTTCGACGATCCGGGACGCGGTCCAGAGCCTCGTCGGGCTGGAGGTGTTAGAGGAGACCCGCGACCGCGTCGTCGTTCAGGACCTGCTCGACTCCTCGGAGCTCTCCATCCACAACGCGGTCACCCGAATGCGGCTGATCTCGCTTTCGATGCTCGAAGACGCGATCACCGCGCTCGCGGAGCGCGACCACGACCTCGCGCGCGACGTGATCGGTCGCGACGACGACCTCGACCGGCTGTGGCTCGTCGTCTCGCGGATTTTCCGCGCTACGCTGCGGACCCCGAAGGCCGCCGAGGAGCTCGGCCTCCCCCGAGAGGAGTGTTTCGACTACCATTCCAGCGCGCGACAGTTAGAGCGGATCGGCGACCACGCCACCAAGATCGCACACCTGACGCTCAACATCGACGAACCGCTCCCCGACGAGGTCGTCGAAGCGGTGAGCGACCTCCACGGCGACGCGGTGGACGTGATCGACGCGGCGATGGACGCGCTGTTCGACGACGACACCGAAGCGGCGACGCGCCGGGCGAACGACGCGAGAACCGGCGTCAGAGCGATCGACGAGCGCGTTCGCGCCATCGACAAGCTCCTCCGCGACCTCGACCCGACGCGCGCGCAACTGCTCGGTCTCGTCGTCGACTCCGTCCTCCGGTCGGCCGACTACGGCGGCAACATCGCCGAGACGGCGCTTCAGAAGGCGGCCCCGACGCCGTGAGGAAGTCCCTCGACTCGGTCGCGCGCCGCCTGCCCGAGCGCCGGACGCTCGCGTTCGCCGTGGGTGCGGCCGTCCTCCTCGCCGCGGTCGTCGTGGCCGGCGGCGCCGCGTACTTCGCCGCCGGACTGGGCCCGGACGCGGACGCAGTCGCGGCCGTCGAGGCCGACCCGAACCTCTCCGTCGATCGGACGGCGGTCGGGACGGCGGTCAGCGACGGGCCGGTGACGGCGTCGACCGTCGGGCTCGTCTACTACCCGGGCGGGCGAGTGGCGCACGAGAGCTACGTTCCCACCGCCGCCGAGATCGTCGCCGCGTCCGACCGCGCAGCGCTCGTCGTCGTGGTGGACGCCCCGCTCAACCTGGCCGTCCTCGCGCCGGACCGCGCCGACCGCGTCCGCGAACGCTACCCCGAGGTGGACACGTGGGCGGTCGGCGGCCACTCGCTCGGCGGTGCCATGGCCTGTCGACACGTCGCCGGAAATGCCGAGGCGTACGACGCTCTCGTCCTCCACGCCGCGTACTGCGACCGCGATATCTCGCAGAGCGGCCTCGACGTGCTCGCGGTCCTCGGCGGCGCCGACGGGGTGATAGACGCCGAGCGCGAGCGCGCGTCTCGGTCGAACCTCCCGGCGGACGCTCGAATCGTCGAGCTCGACGGCGTCAATCACGCCGGATTCGGGGCCTACGGTTCACAGCCCGGCGACGACCCCGCGTCGCTGTCGCCGGACGCCAGCCGTGAGGCGGTCGGGAACGCGACCGCAACGTGGCTCTCGGAACGTGGGGCGGTGACCCGCGACTTCCGGTCGAGATCGCTTTCAGACCGCGTCTCGGAAGGGCTCAGAACCGTCGCGCCCGTCCTTGCCGGGTGAACGGGTTTTTTCAGCGCGCTCCCCCCAGTGGATCCCATGCCAGAGATCGAACTCGGCGTGCCGAAAGGCGTCGTCGAGTCGCTCCCGGAGGACGAGGGAACCGCCGAACGCGACATGCGACGCGCCATCGCGGGCATCCAGTCGCGACTGAACGAGGCCCTCGAGGAGGCGGGGCCGGACGAGGCGGCCGAGGTCGTCGCCGACGCGGTCGAGCGCATGGAGACGCAGGCGAGCACGTATCACGAGTTCGTGCCGGAGCTACGCGCGTGGGGGCAGTCGCCCATCTACGCGATCGCGTGGCGGAACCTCTACGTCGAACTCATCGGGCAGCTGTACGACCACGAGTGGCTCGCCGACGACCTCGGCCGCGAGCGGAACTTCCGACTGGTCGAGGACGGGATCCGACTGTCCGACCTGTAAGCGCGATCGGAGACGCCGGTCGCCCGGGCGGTTCCGCGGATCGGTTCGTCTCGTTTCCGTGGAGACGGCTGCCGTCGTTTCCGCGGCCGGCCGCTTTTAAGCCGCCGCGACACGAGGTACCACTATGGAACTGGAACTGCGGTTTTTCGCGACCTTTCGTGAGGCCGCTGGCGGGAAGACCGTCAACGCGGAGTTCGCGGACGAGTCGACGGTCGGTGACATCCTGCGCGAACTCGAGGCCACCTACGAAGGGATGGAGGGGCGACTGATCGTCGACGGCGACCTCGCCCCGCAGATCAACGTGCTGAAGAACGGCCGCGAGGTGCTCCACCTCGACGGACTCGACACCCCGATAGAAGACGGCGATCGGCTCTCCGTGTTCCCGCCGGTCGCGGGGGGCACATGAGCGGCGAGGCGAACGCGTCCGGTCTCCCGCCGGCCGAGGAGGGGTGGGTGCGCGACACGGTGGCGTACCGCGGTATTTCGCGGCGACTCGCGGCCCACTACCTCCGGAATCTCGGCGGCGAACTGGTCGGGACCGACGACCCTGCGGAAGCGACGCGCGTCGACGGCGACGGGTGGCGAGTCGCGCTGTCCGCTGAGAAGGTGACCGCCGCGGCGTCGATTACGCTTACCGAGGTGACCGCGGAGTTCGCGGGCGACCCCGACGCACTGGCGGAACTCCTCCCGAAGTACCGACAGAAGGCAATGCGTGCCGGCGGCTGATGTCCGACGACGGCGCCAGTGAGGACGGGGACGGCGACGCGAACGCGACACACGACGACGGCTCGTATCCGATCGAGGGCACCGCGCTGGTGAAGACGGCCGCGCTCGCGAGCGTGCCCGCGGGCCGCGTCCCGACGCTGCTCGCCCGCGTCCAGACCGACCTCGGCTCGCGGATCGACGAGTACCGTCGCCGGTACGAGCGGATCGCGGCCGAGGCGAACAGGGAAGCGTTCCTCGTCGAACCCGATCACTGGGACGGGGTCGCGGACCGGATCGGACTCTCAAAGCGCGAGCGCGACGCCGTCGTCCGCGCTCACGAGGCCGAAGTGGAGCGGATCGGGTCCGGAAGCGATCGGCGGGAGGAGTTCGAGACGGCCTTGGAGATCCGCTCTGGCGTCGTGATCGGAGTCGACGAGGGCGACGGCGACGACATCGACAGCTAGCCCCAGTCATTGACCGTCGGCGTCGCCGGTCGAGAATATGTTTGGCTCACCGACGACTTTTCACTGCGTACCGCGCACGTGTCAGTATGCGACTCGCTCGACTCCTCACGCCCGACGGTCCCGTCGCCGGTCGCTACGTCGACGGCGCGGTCATCGCCGACGAGGGCCGCTACGAGGTCGGTCGCGACGGACGGCTGCTGCCGCCGTGTGACCCGACTGCGCTGTACTGCGTCGGCCGGAACTACGCCGAGACGCTCGATCAGATGGACTACGAGCGGCCGGAGGAACCCGATTTCTTCATCAAACCTCCCGCGAGCCTGCTCGCGCACGGTGAGCCGATCCGGTACCCCGAGTGGACCGATGAACTGACCTACGCCGGAGAGTTGGTCGCCGTGATCGACGAGCGGTGTCGCGACCTCTCGCCCGCGGAGGTTCCGGACGCGGTTCGCGGCTACACGATCATGAACGACGTCGACGCGCTCGACCAGCAGGGCCGGACCGCGCGGAAGGCGTTCGACGGGTCGGCGCCGCTCGGGCCGTGGATCGAGACCGACGTCGACCCGACGGGCCTCGACATCGAGACGACCGTCGGCGGCGAGACGCGGCAGGACGCGACCACCGAGTTGATGCTGTTCGACCCGTACGAGATCATCTCGTACCTCTCGGAGCGATTCACGTTCGAGCCCGGCGACTGCGTCGCCTTCGGGAGCCCCGCGAATCCGGGGCTCGTCGAGCCCGGCGAGGAGGTCGCGATCACCTACGAGGGCGTGGGCACGCTCTCGAATTCGGTGGTCGCCCCCGGCGCGGAGTGACCCGCCGTCGGGGCCGGTCGGGACAGCTTTCCGGTCGGATCACTCGCTCGGAGAGTCGAAGTCGTCGACGGTCGCGTCCGCGATCAGATCTTCGGCGGTCGCGAGCGCCGCCTCGTCGCCGGTCCGTACGTACGTTCCGATCGCGTCCGCGGCCTCGACGAGGGCGTCCGCGGCGGTCGGTGGCACGTCGCCCCCGAGCGCGTCGACGCGTGTGACGCGGTCGCGGAGCCCCTCGAGGGCGTCGCGGGCGGGTCCGACTCTCGCTTCGGGGTCCGATCCTTCGGCGGTGACCGTCGGAGCCGCGTCCCCGTCGTCGCCAGCGCTCTCTTCGGCCTCGCGGCTGGTCTTGTGACTGGCCTCGCCGGAGGTATCGGCTCGGTCGGCCGACGATTCGAGTTCGTCGAGGAAGTCGAGCGCGTCGGTGCGGTACGCCTCGACGGCGCGCACGGCCGCCATCCCTCGGGCCTCCCGGAGGGCCTCCGGGACGTCCGCCGTCGCGGGTCGATCGCCGGCCTCGGCGCCGGCGAGCAGCGCGAGGAGATACTCGCGGTCGACGTCGGTCGGGTCCCGAAGCCGTTCGAAGCAGTCGACCGCCTCCAGCAGTTCGCGGGCCGCGAGGTAGGTCCCGTCGAGCGGCGCCAGTCGTCCGCCGTCGACGAACCCGCGCTTCCGGCAGTACTCCCGGAGGTCCGACTGGAGGTCGTCGACCCCGGAATCGGGGAGCGTCCCCCGGGCGTCGCCGACGCGGTCGCGGTGGCCGGAGAGGTCCAGCGTGACGGCCGCGTCCGTGTGGACGGTGCGGTCGTCGACGCCGACGCTGCGTAGGTCGCCACAGCTCGGACACGCGACCGACCCCGTTTTGTAGTACGACCACCGGGTCTCGCAGGACTGACACTCGCGTTCGCCGCGGACCTTCATGGCGGTCGATTCGTCGCGTCGCGGCAAAACGGCTGCGGGTCCGGCGAGGTCGCTCGGGGTCAACGACGGTGAGGTTGACGACGGTGAGGTTGACGACGGTGAGGTTGACGACGGTGGGGTTGATGATGGTGAGGTTGATGATGGTGAGGTTGACGACGGTGGGGTTGACGACGGTGGGGTTGACGACGGTGAGGTTGACGACGATGATTGCCGGCGGCGATCCGGTCGGAGCGATCCGGAAGCCGAGCGGTGCGCCGGCTTATTCATCCCCCTCGACGAACGATCGGTATGAGCTGGCACGCCGTCGACGCGCTTGACAGCGCCGTCGACGTGACTCGGCGGTTGCTCTTTCCGTTTGAGGCGGTTCGGTGGGCGAAGCTCGCGTTCCTCGCCCTCGTGATGGCCGGAGGGAGTGCGGGGGTCTCTCGCGCACTCGCCTCGACGTTGGGGGTTTCGGGGTTCGGAGCTGCCGGATTCGAGAGCGCCGAGTTCGAGAGCGCCGGATTCGAGGTCCCTGAGTTCGGGGCTTCCGGAGCCCGGTTCGCGACAGGGGTCGAACGCGAATCGGTCACACGTTCGATCGAAACGCTCGTCGCGGGACTTCTCGGCCTCGACGACCCGGTGCTGGTCGCCCTCCTCATCGGTGTCGGAGTCGCCTGGGCCCTCTTGGCCGCGTGTTCGGCCGCGTTTCGGCTCGTGTTTTACGACGCGCTCGCGACGACGGACGTGGCGATCCGACGGCCGTTCCACGCTCGGTTTCGGCAGGGACTGGGGCTGTTCGCGTTCGCGACGGTCGCCTCTGTCGCGGCCGCGACGCCCGTGGTCGCCGTCGCTGCCGCCGCGTCTCCCGAGGTACTGCGCGCCATCGGCCTTTCTATCGGCGACTTCTCCGGGCTCTCGTCGGTCGCCACCGTTCTTGGCGCGTCGGTGGGCGTCGGAGCAGCGCTGCTCGGCGCCGCAGTCGTGCGGTTCGCGTTCGAATTCGCCGCGCCGGTGATGGTCACTCGCGACCTCGGCGTCCTCGCCGCGTGGCGTCACGTCTGGGCGGCGTTCCGCGGATCGCGGGCCGAACTCGTCCCGTACGTCGCCGTCCACGTCGTCGTCGCGGCGGGCGTCCGGATCGTTCAGGCGACCGCGGTCGCCTTCGCTGGCCTGCTCGTCGGCGCGTTCTCGCTCGTCGCGCTCGTGGTGGTCGCGGTTCCACTCGGCGGTCTCGGCGCGCTGGTCGGGACGACCGCGGGTGTGATCGCTCTCGCGGTCGCTCTGGCGTGTGTGACCGTCGGAGCCGTGGTCCTGACGCTTCCCGTTCGGATGGTGACGCGGACGTACCTGATCGCGTACGAGGTCTCCGTTCTCACCGGGGTAGAGCCCGCGCTCGTCGGGGTCAAGCCCGCACTCGCCGGGGGAGACTCGTGTTCGGTGCCGGAAGCGTCGACGCCGGGTGAGGCCGACGAGATGTAATGAGTGAAGGTAGGATGGATGGGATGAGATCGACCGGCAGATGACGTGGTCGGTGAGAGAAATTCATGGCGATGAAACCGGTCGGCGAGGGAAACCATCAGCGCCGGGAATCGTCGGCGAGAAAAATCATCAGCGTCGGGAACCGCCGGCAAGTAGTCGCCCTCGCTCGTCGCGACTTGGAGGGATTCGCGGCGCGGCTAGGGTATCGTCGAACGTCGAATAATATGTTCGACACCATCGGATACCTTTTTACTCCGTTCACGAATTGAGAGAGACATGGGACTGGATGACGACGCGCGGGAATATCACCGACAGGAGCCGCCCGGAAAGATCGCGATCGAGACGACGAAGCCCACGAACACGCAGCGAGATCTCTCGCTGGCGTACTCGCCCGGAGTCGCGGCGCCATGCCTCGATATCGCCGACAACCCCGGGGACATCTTCGAGTACACGGCGAAAGGGAACCTCGTCGCCGTCGTCTCGAACGGGTCGGCGGTGCTCGGCCTCGGAAACATCGGCGCCGCCGCCTCGAAGCCCGTCATGGAGGGGAAGGGTGTACTGTTCAAGCGGTTCGCCGACATCGACGTGTTCGACATCGAGCTCGACATCGACTCCGTCGATCCCTTCTGCGAGGCGGTGAAGGCGATGGAACCGACGTTCGGCGGCGTGAACCTCGAGGACATCAAGGCGCCCGAGTGTTTCAAGATCGAGGAACGCCTCCGCGAGGAGATGGACGTGCCGGTGTTCCACGACGACCAACACGGCACCGCGATCATCTCGGGCGCGGCGCTGATGAACGCGGTCGATATCTCCGATAAGGACCTCTCGGAACTGAACATCGTCTTCTCCGGGGCCGGCGCGTCGGCCATCGCCACGGCCCGGTTCTACGTCTCGCTCGGCGCGCGCAAGGAGAACATCACCATGTGTGACTCCTCCGGAATCATCACCGAGGAGCGCGTCGCGGCGGGCGACGTCAACGAGTATAAGAGTCAGTTTGCCACGCCGGCCGAGGAAGGCGATCTCGCGGACGCGATGGAGGGTGCCGACGTGTTCGTCGGCCTCTCTGTCGGCGGGATCGTCTCCCAGGAGATGGTTCGATCGATGGCTGCCGACCCGATCATCTTCGCGATGGCGAACCCCGACCCGGAGATCACCTACGAGGACGCCAAAAACGCTCGGGACGACACCGTCATCATGGCGACGGGCCGGTCGGACTACCCGAACATGGTGAACAACGTTCTCGGGTTCCCGTTCCTGTTCCGCGGAGCGCTCGACGTGCGCGCGACGGAGATCAACGAGGAGATGAAGGCGGCCGCGGCCGAGGCGCTCGCCGACCTCGCGCGCAAGGACGTTCCGGACGCAGTCGTGAAGGCGTACGGCGACGACCCGCTCCAGTTCGGACCGGACTACGTCATTCCGAAGCCCCTCGATCCGCGAGTGCTGTTCGAGGTCGCGCCGCGCGTCGCGGAGGCGGCGATGGAGTCCGGGTCGGCTCGTACGGAGATCGATCTGGACCAGTACCGAGAGCGGCTCGAAGCGCGGCTGGGCAAGTCCCGCGAGATGATGCGGGTCGTGCTGAACAAAGCCAAGAGCGATCCGAAGCGGATCGCGCTTGCGGAGGGGACCGACGAGAAGATGATCCGCGCGGCGTATCAGCTCGCCGAGCAAGGGATCGCCGAGCCCGTACTGCTCGGTGACGCCGACACCATCTCCCAAACCGCAGCCGAACTCGGACTCTCGTTCCGGCCCGAAGTCGTCGACCCCGACAACCGAGACGTCTCGGGGTACGGCGAGCGGCTGTACGAGCTCCGCAAGCGAAAGGGGATCACGAAGCGAGAGGCGAACGACCTGGTCAGACGCGACACCAACTACCTCGGGAGCGTCATGGTGGAGACGGGCGACGTCGACGCGATGCTCACCGGGCTCACGCACCACTACCCGTCCGCGCTCCGGCCGCCGCTCCAGATCGTCGGGTCCGCGGACGACACCGACACCGTCGCCGGGGTGTACATGCTCACGTTCAAAAACCGGGTCATCTTCTGTGCCGACACGACCGTCAATCAGGACCCGAACGCGGAGACTTTAGCGGAGATCACGCGTCACACGGCCGACCTCGCGCGGCGATTCAACGTCGAACCGCGCGCGGCGATGCTCTCGTACTCGAACTTCGGCAGCGTCGATAACGAGGGGACACGGAAGCCGCGCGAAGCGGTCGACATCCTCCAGACCGACGACGGCGTCGACTTCCCGGTCGACGGCGAGATGCAGGCGGACACCGCGGTCGTGGACGACATTCTCAACGGGACCTACGAGTTCTCCGAACTCGACGAGGCGGCTAACGTCCTCGTGTTCCCGAACCTCGAAGCCGGAAACATCGGGTACAAGCTGCTTCAACGGCTCGGCGGTGCCGAGGCCATCGGACCGATGCTCGTCGGGATGGACCAGCCGGTCCACGTGCTCCAGCGCGGCGACGAAGTGAAAGACATCGTCAACCTCGCCAGTGTCGCCGTCGTGGACGCACAGGAGTAGCATTCGACCGACACGCAATGGAGTAGTCGCGCAGCACGCGGGGGAGTAGTCGCGCAGCACGCAGGGAAGCAGTCGCGCAGCATGTAGATGGTGTGGTCGGAGGACTCCTTTCTCGGACTGCTGCTCACGACGGCTCCCGAGGATCGTCGGTCGCCTTCTCCTCGCATAACTCACCACAAATTTACTTGTGTCCAACTCCAACCAGTTTGATATGGGATCGAGCGAGGACCCGTCGGAGGCGACCGCACCGCGAGTACTCGACAACAGGCGTGACGCGACCCGATACCGAGTTCTCGTCGAAATTGCCGCACGCCAGCCGGCGGTGAGCCAAGAGGAGATCGCGGACGTCATCGGCGTGACCTCGCAGGCGGTGAGCGACTACGTCCGGGACCTGATCGACGGGGGGTTCGTCGAGAAACGAGGGCGCGGTCGGTACGAGGTGACGAAAGAGGGCGTCGACTGGATCATCACACGGACCGACGCGCTCTCGGAGTTCGTCTCTCGGGTCTCCGACGACGTTCTTGGGAGTGTCGATGTCGACGCCGCGGTGGCGGTCGGTACGGTCGCGGAGGGGGACGAGGTCGGACTCGAGATGCGGGACGGGACCCTCCACGCCGTCCCCGGGGGCGGTTCAGCGACCGCTGTCGTCGTTACCGGCGGTGAGGCAGGGGAAGCGGTCGGTGTCACCGACTTCGAGGGTGTCGTCGAGTACAACCCGGGGGTGGTGACGGTCGTACCCGTCCCGGCGGTCACCGAGGGCGATCCGCCGCCACATGACACGATCAGGGAGCACGCCGCCGGCGCAGAGCTAGTCGCGGTCGGCGGCACGGAAGCGTACGCGCTCGCGACTCGCGCCGACGTTCGTCCGGACGTGCGGTTCGGGTCGGCAGCGGGCGTCT
The DNA here is from genome assembly GCF_039522565.1 of Halorubrum ejinorense. Taxonomy (GTDB): domain Archaea; phylum Halobacteriota; class Halobacteria; order Halobacteriales; family Haloferacaceae; genus Halorubrum; species Halorubrum ejinorense. The sequence continues at coordinate 133,861 of NZ_BAAADQ010000005.1, forward strand.
CACAGGCCGCCCTTCGCGGCTTAGACGTGTTGTTACTCGTGTCTACCGACGAACTCTCCCGGCACACGACGCGGCTCCGGGAGGACGGCGTCCGCTATGAGGTCCGCGACTCGTTCGAACGCTAGGTTGAGCGATGACAGTCGGCGGCCTTGACGGTTCGACGTGCGCTTCTCGTCGGTACGTCACTTCAAACTCAACGGCGGAGGTCAGAGACACACCGTGTTTCCGGTGAAATCGGGTGTTGTGGGGGTGGGTGTGTCGGCGGGGTAGTGGTCGGCTGGCGATAGGCAGGCGGTTCACAGCGTTACTTGATCCCATATCTTTATTACTCATTGTTGGGTATTTCCCATTAAGCGAAATAGGCTATCGCCTGTAGGACGATAGGAAGAGTTTCACCGGAAACGTGGTCTCCCCCCGCTAAATCTTTCTTCGTCTTCCTTGCTGCCACAACTCCCGTTCGGCAACTCCCGCTATTCAGTGAGCTGTCTGTTCGATGAGCCGCTTCATGTCTGTCTCGTCTGCGCTATCGAACACCGCGTTTCCGGTGAAATTGATGTCTGTGCTCCGTGGATCCACGTCTACACTCCGTAGATCCGCGTTCTCGACTTTCGCGTTGACCGCCCACACGACTCACGTTGTCCCGGTTTCTGTTTCTGGTATCCGCCTCCCCTCCTGATCACCCAGACCGACCGCCCCCTTCTACCCTATTTCACCGGAAACACGGTGTGTCTCTCTAACCCACTTCCCCCGATCGAACCCGGACTGCGAGCGACTTCGAAACAGAACGTATTTCACCGGAAACACGGTGTCTCCCTCATGGACGCAGCGGACGACCTCTTCACGAGGGAGGACCCCATCTTCGCGAACAAGGAGCTCCTCGAGATCAGCCACTTGCCGGGCGAGGGTCGAATCGTCGGCCGAGACGACGAGATTGCCGACTTGGCCACGGCGGTCAACCCGGCTATCTTCGGGCAGAGCCCGAGTAACGTCCTTATCTACGGCAAGACTGGCACCGGAAAATCTCTATGTGCGAAGTACGTCTCGAAACGACTCGTCTCGACCGCCGGCGAGGAGGGCGTCACGGCGACGTTCGCGTACGTCGACTGCGCTCAGGACACCACCGAAACACAGGCGGTCCAGACGATCGCCGAGGGAGTCAACGACCCCGAACAGACCGGCATCAACGTCCCCGACAAAGGGCTCTCGACGTCGACGTACTACAAACGTCTCTGGCGGATCCTCGACCAGCGATACGATGTCGTCTTGATCCTCCTCGACGAGATCGACAAGCTCGACGACGACGCGATATTGATGCAGCTGTCGCGCGCCGGCGAGGCCGGGAAGATCACAGACTGTAAACTGGGCGTCTTCGGCATCAGCAACAAGATCCAGTACAAAGACCGAATGGACGAACGGGTCAAATCGAGCCTCTGTGAACGCGAGTTCGTCTTCCCGCCGTACGACGCGAACCAGTTGCGCGAGATTATGCAAGCGCGCGCGGACGCGTTCCACGACGATGTTCTCGAGGCGTCAACGATCCCCCGCGCGGCCGCACTCGCCGCGCGCGAACACGGCGACGCCCGGAAGGCCATCGATATCCTCCGGTACGCCGGAGAGATCGCACAGGCGAACGGAGAGCCCACCGTCCGCGAGGAGTTCGTCACCCAGGCGCGCGAGCGGGCCGAGACCGACCGGTTCCGAGAGCTCATCCGCGGCTCCACGCCGCACTCGCGGTACGTTCTCCAGGCGCTCGCGCTGTTGTCACTGACGAACGGCCGTCAGGACGGCTTTCGGACGAGCCGCGTGTACGAGATATACGAGAACATCTGTCGGCAGGAAGGCTCGGACAGCCTCTCGCTGCGACGCGTCCGCGATCTCCTCAAGGAACACGCCTTTCTCGACATCATCGAGCAGTCGAAACATAGCGGCGGCAGCGCTGAGGGGAGTTACACGCAACATCAACTCCTCGAGGACCCGAGCGTCGTGAAAGAGGTCCTCACCGAGGACGACACGGCAACGTAATCGAACCGCGTTCGACAATTCGGAGAGATCGACTGTCAGGTGCTCCCCGAGGCGAGCCTACCGAACAGACCGATCGATACGACAGCGTCAGCCGAGCAGGCCGAGCCCTTCGATCCGTTCGACGATTTCCTCGACTGCCTCTTCGGCGTCGTCGGTGCGTTTGCCGCCCGTGATGACGATCTTTCCGCTGCCGAAGAGGAGAATGACAACCTCCGGTTCGTCCATCCGGTAGACGAGCCCGGGGAACTGCTCCGGTTCGTACTCCACGTCTTCGAGGCCGAGGCCGATCGCGAGCGCGTTGAGGTTGAGGTTGTGCCCCAGGTCCGCGCTCGACACGATGTTTTGAACGGTAATCTCCGGGTCCTCTTCTACGGGGATCTGGAGCCCCCGGAGCTTCTCGAAGATGATGCCGAGTGCGTCGTGGACGTCGTCGATGCTCTTCGCGCCCGTACAGACGATCTTCCCCGAACGGAAGATGAGTGCGGCGGCTTTCGGCTCTTGGGTCCGGTACACGAGTCCGGGGAAGTTATCGGGGTTGAAATCCGCGCCCGGGAGGTCCTCCGCGAGCGCCTCCAAATCCAGCTCCTGACCGATACCCGTCGATGCAACGACGTTCTGAATCTCGATCGAGTCTGCAGGGTTCGTCATCGTTCGCTTTTATATGTGATCCCCTCCCTTATAAACGCCCGTGGTATAAACGACGGAGGTCTTCTGAGATACAGTTCGGTCGATTTGGTTTGATCGCACGCACAGGCGACACGTACAGTTCCGGCCATCTAATTGTGACAAAATACGTATGGTTTCTCCGATATCAGCTCGGAAGTGAGTCGCAGTCTGTTGCCGAACTTGCCGTCGGATCGTGCCCTTTCGACGGGCTTCCACGTTACGGAATCTCGCATGAAACCGCGTGACGTGGCGCAGATAGTTCGACGAGGTTAAATACAACCCGGGCATTCGAAGAAATGCGAGGGGCCTCCCACAAGGAGGCACCGACCGGCCGCAGACGCGGCCGGTCAAAGCGTTCCGACGTGCTTAAGTGTATAAGCCCGTTCGGATGATATGCGAAGAACGCACCGCGGACTCGGGCCGTTCAACTCGGCCCGGTTTCGCAGAGTTGGTTTGTCCAACTCACCCGAATGAGGATCGCGCCCCCTGCGCTCCGGCGTAAGCGGCGATCTGATGTGAGCCGTGGTCGTTCGGTGCCATCCAAGCCGTTGGCTGGACCCGGACACCACACAGACCAATACAATGGTGTGTCAACCTTCGTCTCAAACGAAGTTGACACCCGCCAACACCCCCTTCGGGCCGGGAATCAGGCCCGAAGGATATTCATTCCGGTTGATCCTGCCGGAGGCCATTGCTATTGGGATCCGATTTAGCCATGCTA
>NZ_BAAADQ010000006.1:0-149743 GCF_039522565.1 Halorubrum ejinorense
TCTCGCCGGCGACAAAGGCTATGACGACCAATCTCTCCGGGACGCCCTCCGATCAGAGGGCGTCCGACCCCTGCTGCGTCACCGGTTGTTCGCTGCGTACGATCACGCGCACAACGCACGGTTGGACAGCGGGCTATACGGCCAGCGCTGGATGGCCGAGACTGCCTTTTCGGCCATCAAGCGTCGATTCGGCCCCGCTGTCCACCCTCGCGCTTGGTACCGCGAGTTCCGCGAGCTCGTGTTGACCGCCGCAGTCTACAACCTCGAACAGGCTCTCAAACAGTGATCCCCACGCCGTCATCGGATTCAACAAAGCAGTGTGAGACTGTAACCACGTCTATTGTTGAATCGATTGCTGACCACAAAGGCATCGACTCAGGTGAGTTGGATATTGTACTTGCGGATTATATTGAACCGGATGCTGTGAAACAACTCGCAAGACACAGCGACAACAGCTGGAGGCTTCAATTTGAACTATCAACACATCGCGTGACTGTAAGGGGTGATGGTGGAGTCCTCGTCGATGGGCAACTCGAACACAATTGGGTGTCCGATTGAGCCATAGGCAGCTCTCATCGACCGGCTGTTTCAGGCGAAAGTATATCTGAAGAATAGGATTTCAACAGAGCCAACAACCCACAACGGTCACGGATAACTGAGTCCTGACGGCTTCGTCGTTTGAGCGCGTGAGTAATCCGTGGCAAACACCCACACTTACATTGGCGCCGGCCGATCACATGGTTGACGATAATCAAAATGTATCGTTACTCCGCGTACGATCTGCGACTTCGATCTGAGTTCGAGCTACCGGAACTCTCAGAGATCGACTTGGATGAAGCTGAACCGGACGTTGAGATCGTTCGAGGGGCCGTCGAACACGTGCCGGAGAACGTGGAGGGGACCGGTGGACGCCGGATCACCGCTGCTCCGGAGGCCGTCCGATTAACGTACGACTCTATCGGATCGTTCCTGGTCGAAGGGGGAACCCGAATCGTATGTGACCCAGTAGATACGAATGCGGGGGAGAGAGAGTTCTTCCGACGACTGATAGAAAACGAACTACTCGGTCTCGTACTCTACCAGCGCGATCACCTCGTGCTTCACGGGAGCGCCGTCTCGGTAGATGGTCAAGCGGTGATATTCATCGGTCCGAGAGGGGCGGGTAAATCCACCACTGCTGCGGCGTTCGGCGCCGAGGGCCACTCCGTGCTAGAAGATGATGTCGTCGCGATTCGTTTTAACGATAACGGGCCGATAGTGGTTCCCGGAGTTCCACAGCTCCGGTTAAAATCGGACGCGGCAGCAGCCCTCGACGTCCAACAAACGACGAAACCATCGGAAGAGTCGTGGTACGAAAAACATCTCCTTCATGTCGAGACGACCTCGGAACCGGTCCCGTTACGAGGCTGTTATCTCTTGGTAGATGGAGAAACGTGCGCGTTCGACTCGGTCCCGGTTCGTGAGCAGATTCTGAGCCTGATCGCACAGACACACGCTCGCGGACTCCTCTCAGACACCAATCGCTCGCCGATTCATTTCGACCAGTGTTCACGGTTTATCGAAGCCGTTCCAGTCCGCAAGTTGAAACGACCACGCGACCATCGACGATTACAATCAGCCGTTGATTTAGTCGTTAAAGACGTGAAAAATGCTTGAAATATGAGAAAGAGAGACTGAGTCAGCGGCAGACATCAGATGAAAGTTGGTTTCGGAACGATACTTTTGTTGGTCACACTTGACCGGCCTCAAGGGGCGTCTATTACCGACCCCACAATCTGGCCGTTGGTGTCGTCAGTGTACTGGTCTTCGCTTAATCCATCCTTGTTGAGGTCTTGAGTGACAACTTCTACCGACCCGTACTCAGTGACCTCGGGTGAGCCGTATTGTTGCCCAGACATCACGATACATACACTGCTTTGATATTATTTATAATTGTGGGCAAAAGGCGGTAAGTGTAGATTCGCTCCATCGTACAACATGACATCGCAATACACCAAGTTCGCCATCCGTGGCCGCTGATAGAAGGGAGGATTTACATTACCGGTTTCGGGCGCGATCTGTTCCAGTAGATAGGCGCGAAATCGAGTAAAATATACAAAACCGTGTCAGGCCGAGAGACACGGTTTCAGACTGAGTTTCGGAGAACTCCTTACGCCGGGACGATCGACCCGACTAGGGGAGTGGTTTCACTGTACTGGTCCGTCTCGTTACCTTCCTTGTTCGACTGTTCGGTTATCGCTTCAACTGACCCGTACTCCGTAACACGGGGGGAGTCGTAACGATTTGTGGACTGGTTGTCAGCCATCACCAAAGTATGGTACACTGTCATTAACTTAAAAGTGGTGAATATATATCTGACGCCGGTGAGACGATTCTTCAACCTCATTGAGTGTACAACGATGAATAAGGTGAAATATGATAGATATCAGCCATGTGGGGTAACAGGCGGCCCGTGTGAAGTTTTCGAGTCGACATCGCCGAGAGTTTCGAGCCAGTTGGTGAGCGAAAGCATCCGGAACAGCGCCCGAACGTCGTGAGTGTCCGCCTCGTCGGGGAATCTACTGAATGCCGCCTGAAGCTCGGTCGTGTTCAGATACGGTTCCAGTTCGGTCGGATCCGCGATCGCTCGTTCGAGGTCGGCCCGCTCGAGTGACAGCGAGTTTTCGACGGCCTCGCTCATGTCGGTCTTCCACTGACGAGTTCTGATTTTCTCTGGGAGGATATCAGAAAGCGAGCGGCGGACGATCGAGCGCGTCCATCCGTCTGATAGCTGCTGGGACGGTGGCATCGCGAGAGAAAATTCAACGAGCCGCTTATCTGTGAACGGGTAGCGAGGTTCGAGTCCGAAGGCGGCGAACGCGAGGTCGGTCGTCTCCAGACTCGCCGGTATCATTCCGTACAGCAACGACCGACGCTGCCGACGCCGGGCCGTCTCCCTGAGGACGGATCCCTCGTCACCGGCGTCCCGGAGTCGGTCCTGAAGGGCGACTCGATCGACGAATTCGGGATCAAGAGTCGGATTATCAGGCTCGTAAACGCCTCCGTATCCGTGAAATCTCGAATAGACGTGTCGCACCGCGTCCGGAACGAGCGGCTTCACCGCGTGGTGGAAAAGGACCCGGTGCGGAGCCACGTCAAGCATTTCGGCCATCGCGCGCGTCTCGCGACGGAGGTGCCGCCACCGCCCCGTGCGGAGTAACTCCGCGAAGAGCCCGAGTCCGTAGCCGGTCGCGCTGTCTCCGAGCGCACCTTCGAGCAGTACATCGACTCCCTCCCTATCGGCACGCTTGACGCGTTCCCAGATAGCGTGGTGCATCGTGTCATGTGGCGGGAGATCGTAGTGGTCGAACATCTGCTCTCGGTCCTCGAAGAGTCCGACATCGTCGAGGAAAACGTAGTGTGGAGAGAAACCCGGCTTCGTTGTGACCGACTCGATGAACTCCCGCTCGTCGGCCGACGGAATCTCGTCGTACACGTTCGAAAACGTGTGAAGCGGCTCCTGGGTCGAAAGCAGTTCCCGGGTTGTGACCGTGATCGACGAAGAGTCGAGCCCGCCGCTGAGCGAGGTACCAACGGTCCCACTCGACCGGAGGCGGCAGTCGACCGCCTGTTCGAACAGCTCGCGGAACCGGCGTTCGTAGGCCGCGTCCGATTCGAGCGTGACGGTCCGCGTCGGATCGAGGTCCCAGTACTGCCATTCGTCAACGCTGTCTGTACGAACCGTCGTCGCGTGTGCGGGAGGGAGCCGGCGCAGCGACTGGTAGTACGCGCGCTCCTTGTCGTGAAACGTGCCTTCGAGGAAGTCCCCGATCTTCACCTCGTCGACTGCCGGAGAAACGAACGGGAGCGCGAGGAGCGCTTTCATTTCGGAAGCGGCAGCGAACACCTCATCGCCCGGGTAAACGTAGAATGGTTTGACGCCGAACCTGTCGCGCGCACAGAATGCGACTCCGTCGTTTGCGTCCCAGATGACGAAGGCGAACGACCCGATCAGGTGCTCCGAGCAGCGTGTCCCCCACCGCCGGTACGCCGCCAACAACAAGTGGCTGTCCGGGACTTGTCCACGCTCGTCGGTGATGTCGAGCGTCTCGAACAGTTCCGCGCGATTGTCGAGTCGGACGTCACCAGCGACAGTGAGGCTTCCGTCCCTGTACGGTTGGTCGTCGAACCGGGACTCGGGCGTCGACTGAAGTTGCTGGTGGCCGAGTGCAACGCCGTCGTCGTACCAGGCTCCGCTTCCGTCGGGTCCGCGATGACTGATAGTGGACAGCATCGTGCGAAGGTCGTCAGGGGCGTACTCACCGCCGCCGCGATCGAACAGCGCAACAAACCCACTCATACTCGATCCACCATCTCTAACGAGGGAAGCGGCTCGTACCGGGACAGATTCTCTAGGTCACCAATCAACACATCGTCTCGGAGTTCGAGCCAACTGTGTGCCTTCATTTCGGTGTCCGTCGCCTTTGTAACGCCAATCCTGTGTTCCGGCGTGAAGCCGTAGAGCCGAAGCAGGGCTTCTGCGGTCAACGAACGCATCAAACAGGTGCGATCCCCGGGGACTTGACGGTCCGCCGCGTCGACGGCCGAGACGACCCGCTCGGCAGCGGGATTACCGGGAACGAACAGGGAGGCCGGGCCACACAATCGTAATAGGGAGTGTCTAATCCGAGAGAACGACCCGATTATGAACCCGATAGAAACCGAAACGAGCAGTAGGGCCGAGAGAGCTACTCTCAGCTGATCGCCGGGGCGTGACGACAGAAAAGCCCGGAAAGTGCGGTATCGTCTCATATATTATGATGTGTCGAGCCGGACGAGGTCCTTCTCAGCGAGGTCGACGAGCAGATCCTCAACGTCGCTTCGGCAGTGACTGTATTCCACGTCGTAGTTCTCAGCAACTGTCCGGCAGAGCTCCTCGACCGATCGTGGCTCTTCGAGCAGTTCCCAGACGAATGTCGCGACCTCGTTGAGCCCGTAATACTTCCCGATGTCCTGATGGAGGATCACCGTCTCACCGTCGATCGTCGTTGAGAGGGCGCTCTCGACGGCAACTGCCGTTGTCGACGTCGGCAACGTGTTTGAACTCATATTGGACTTGTGAGAGGTATTTCGTGGAGTATAATAAATCCCGAGACCGTCTGTAGGTCGACCGATCAGTTGACGCCGGATTATGTTTAAAACAACCATTTAAGTGATGTTTAACGTTCAACGTCGGACTGATCCACGGGAGATCATCAAATATCACGCGGAAGCGGTGCTATCGACGCGCGATCCGTTTGATCGTGCTGACACAAAGGTGACAAGGTCGAGTGAGATAGTACAGTCGGTGGAATCGAGGGGGGAGCGGGAGCCACTGGTAATCAGCCTTTCGCGGTGCCAGAACTTCGTTGACGGCGTCGGTAACCGATCCCCGCAAGTTGTCGTTCAGGAATGCCGCGGTCGTGATTGGTTCCAAAAACGTCAGGTCCGCCATCGGGTCTGCCCGTAGCATGGCAACGGTTCGGCGCGCGCCCACAGAACACAGTCGCGACGACTCCAGTTCAGATCGGACCGGATCCGGAACTGACAGTCCGGTTAGCTCGGTGACGACGGAGACTCCGTACAGCACTGCGTTCAACCAGTGATACTGCCTTGCTCGCGTCGTCACCGCCTCCCAGTCGATCTCTCGTTCGCCGGCCAGTACCAAGGCGACATCGTACACCCACGAGAGTTGTCGCCAGCCGTGTTTGGTGCCATGAACGAGCAGCAGCAAGGCGCGGTCCTCGGGAGAGAGGGCCGGAACAGTGCGTCCGGCAAGGTCGGTCGGAGTCCGACGGTCCAGGAGGTCTGCGAAGATGCTGTGGTCCGATCTGCGTCCACCGATGAAACCGAACCGAAGCTCGACGGGGAGACCGCCGTCGCGATCGACGAACCGGAATTCTTTCCCCCAGCGGAACACCGTTCCGTTGACGAGCGTCTCGACAGGTATATCGGAGAAGTTTGTCCGTTCGTAACCGTGCCGTTCGAGTAGCTCCGCGGCTGAACGAACATCATCTGGGGCGACGAGTAGGTCAAGATCACCGAACGACCGGTCTCCGATAGACCCGTACGCCGCTTCTGCTAGGATCGGGCCTTTATACGGAGTTGCTTCGATGTCGTTCGATTCGAACAGGTCGATGATGTCACACAGTTGTCTACTATGCCGGAGGTTTTCGATCGAGTTCCGGCGGTGCTGAGCGTCCAGCGTTTCGTCGATAGATCGGGGATGGTCCACCGCCACGCTTTCAAGTGTCCGTCGGAGGGGTGAGTGGAGACGGTGCCGCGAAGCGAGTTCGAGTATTACCTCCCAATCCGGAAGATCGTTGCCGATTTCTCGGAGTCGATCCGCTACCGCGTCCGGGTCGCCGACCCGTTCAAGAAGTCCGAATACGAACTCCGTCTCGGAAGTCGGTGTCTCTGTCATCAGTCTATATTACAGATTCAGTGCGTACGAGCACCCGTGAGCGGTGTCAGAGATGTGAACAAGGAATTTTCCGTTCATTGCTCTTGACCGTGCGCGAACCATACACAGTCGAGGTATCCCGGTGCGAACGTGACAGACATCTCACGTCAGTAGTTGTTTGTACTAATGATAAACGTTCTCCAAGATTGGAACGAACGTGTGGCCGGAGAATACTTCTACCATCCCGTCGTCATATTGAGGTATATGGAGGTTACTGCTCGCAAAAAGTTGTCCGCAGTCCGCGATGCCGCGCAGTTTCGTCCTCGACTCGGGGTTGTAATCGTCGTCTTGAGTCTCATAACGGCGCTTCTCGAAGGTATCGGCCTGGGATTCCTGCTCCCGATCATCGAGATTACGCAGTCATCAACGGCACCGAGTGACACGGAAGGTCTCCTCGGAACGTTCGTGCGTATATATTCGCTCATCGGACTACCGTTCACACTCGAGTATCTCATTCTCGGCGTGGGCGGCGTCATGGGCGTGCGATTCGGATTGAGCTTCCTCACAGCGTGGCTCCGAGCGATCCTCGGACGCGGATATCAGCGTCACCTACGCAAGGAACTGTTCGATGCGCTGATGTACGGACCGATAGAGTACATCGATCGCCACGGGTCAGACGACCTGTTGAACAGCCTAGTCACAGAGACGAACCGGTCTGCCGGGATCGCCATGGCAGTGTTCAACCTCGTCGAAATACTGTTACGAGGAACGATTTACTTACTCGTCGCCGCGGTGCTGGCGCCGATGCTGACGTTGATTGCCGTCGTCGCCCTAGGAACGAGCACACTGGCCGTGAGATACGGGCTCGAACCCGCGTACACGGCCGGGGATGACGTCGCGGATGCCAACGAGCGATTCCAAACGATCGCACAGACGAGCACCCAGGGAATGCGAGACGTTCGCCTGTTCAATATGCGTCCGTCGTTGGTCGATCGAATGCAGAATGTGTTGGATGACTACGTTCGTGACAGCGTCAGGTTACAGCGGAACCAAGCCGGATTAAAAAACCTCAACCAGTTCACGAACGCAGTTGTCGTCTTCGGCCTCGTCTACGTCGGATTTCAGTACACTCCGCTCTCGTTAGGAGAACTCGGCGTCTTCCTTTTTGCCGTCTTTCGACTATCACCGGTCGTTAACCGGATCAATACGATGACCTATCAGCTGGACGGTCAGCTTCCACACTTCCTCCGCGTACAGTCCCGGATACAAGACCTGCGTGAGATGGAAGTTCCGGACGCAGGCGGTGACAAGCCCGTTAGTGCCGTTCAGGAGGTCACGTTTGACACCGTCTCGTTCGCCTACGAAGACGAACGAGTGCTCGACGGTGTTTCATTTAGCGTCAAAAAGGGAGAGAAGATTGCCCTTGTTGGCCCGTCAGGTGCTGGAAAGTCAACAATCGTCTCGTTGTTAGGTCGGCTTCAGACGCCGGACTCAGGTGGAATTCTTGGGGAGGATACTCCGATCAACGAGTTCGACATCGGACAGTGGCGCGAGCGACTCGCAGTCGTCCGCCAAGACCCGTTCCTGTTCGACGACACCCTCATCGAAAACGTGAAAATCGGCAATCAGGACGCGACGCGTCGGGAAGTCGAGCGGGCGTGCGAGATTGCGCAGGTGACCGAGTTCCTCTCGGAACTCCCGGACGGATACGACACGGAACTCGGCGAGGACGGGACGCGGCTCTCGGGGGGCCAGAAACAGCGGGTCGCCATCGCACGAGCCCTGCTCAAGGACGCCGACGTCCTCGTCCTCGACGAGGCGACGAGCGAGCTCGATTCGAACATCGAACGCGACGTGTACGAGGGGATCAGCGACCGAGAAAGCGAGTACGCGACGATCAGTATCGCCCACGATCTGTCGACAATCGACGACGCGGACCGGATATACACACTCGTCGACGGAAGCATCACGGAGGACGGGACCCACGAGCAACTCCTATCTGACGACGGAACATACGCGGAGCTGTACGCCACACAGACGTAGCAAGCGAATCAAAAACAAACAAAAAGTTTGACAAATGTTACACAAAAAATGCGTTTATTCGGTACACTCATCAGACTGTACACAGAGCAACGAGTATGTGTAGTATTACCACAGATCAGAGTATTCCACTCGATGCGATTCCGTTACGGCCAGACAGCGTTCTCACGCTCGTTGACGATGACGGCATAATCAAGTACAGTAACGCCTCAGTGGAACGTGTCCTCGAGTACGACCGAGACGAGTTGGTAGGCGAGCACTTCACGGGACACATACACCCGGACGACTGTGACCGGGTATCTGAGATGCTTCAAGCGCTTACTAAAGAACAGAATCAGAACAATAAGTCAGTCGAGTACCGACATAGGAAGAGGGACGGAACGTACGAGCGGCTCAAATCTGTCGGGTCGCCGCAGCCAGTCGCTGAGGGATGGTACCTGATACGTACGAGCGAGGCCGCAGATCAGGGGAAGACTGACGCGGACATTGAGGCGAGAGAGGAATTCGACAAGTTTGCCAAGGTGGTGAGTCACGACCTCAGAAATCCGCTAAACGTGGCCTCAGGTCACGTCGAGCTGCTGTACAATGACATAGCCGACCAAGACGTAGACTACCGTCAGCGGCTCAAGAAAGTGATGTGTGCTCACGATCGGATGGAAACGCTCATTGAGAACCTCTTGACGCTAGCCCGAAGTGGAAAAGAGATCAATGCCGCACAGTGGATAGCGTTCGATTCGTTGTGTCAGCGGTGTTGGCAGAACGTGTCGACTGCGAACGCACAGCTCGTTATCAAGTTCGACGGAGAAGTCCGAGCCGATCCGTCTCGGCTCCAACAGCTCGTCGAAAACCTCATTCGGAACGCCATCGAACACGGCGGAGAGGATGTAACGGTGACGATCGGCGAGACAGGCGACGGTGACGCATTTTACGTCGCCGACGACGGTACAGGGATTCCAGAAGCGATGGAGGATCAGGTGTTCCAAAACGGTTTCTCAACGGTTTCCGACGGAACCGGATTCGGTCTCGCGATCGTGAGCGAGATCGCTGACGCACACGGGTGGAAGGTTGAGGTGGCGGAGAGTCAGAACGGCGGCGCTAGATTCGATGTCACTAACGTTGACATCCGATAACACGCCTAGCGATACAGCAGAGCTGAACGACAGCCGGAAAACGAGGATAGCGGAGTGTACCGAATGCCGTCGATCGCTCGCTAGGCCGCTGAAACCGTGTCGTCGACCGCGCTCATGAAGAACGCGTTGAACACGGTTTGAACGCCGAGAATCATCACCGTGAGCGCGATAACGTGGCCAGGGGTCGCAGCAAAGAGGGCGATACTGCCCGTGGCCCACTGGATCGCACCCCAAGTGAGATACAGCGCGCCGACCGTGAACGCGGCCAAGCCGACCGTCGAAAGCCGTTCGAGGTTCATCCGGCGGATGACGGTCTCGGTGACGACGTCGTTGGGTCGCTGGATCGGATCGCTCGCCAGGGTGGCGAAGACGCCCATGTTCGCGGCCTGGTACCCGACAAGCACGAGCAACGAGCCGGTGATCGCTGCCGTGGTTCCGAGTGAGACGCCGCCGAGCGTGACACCGGTAGTTCCGGATAGCAACAGCGAGACCCCGGCGAGCCCGAGAACGGCGCCGGGGAGCGAAAACAGATAGTTCGGTGCGTTCAACAGCATGAACCGGACGTGCCGCCACCCGTCGCGGAAGCTCTCTAAGGTGGCTTCGCCCTCGCGTTCGTGATACGTGATCGGGATTTCTTTAATCGTAAGATCTCGCGCGCCCGCGTCCATGATCATCTCAGAAGCGAACTCCATCCCTGTCGTCTCAAGATCGAGGTCGTCGAGGACGTCGGCGTGAAACGCCCGGAATCCGGAGTGTGCGTCGCTTACACCCGCGCCGTAGAACACGTTCAGGAACTTCGTCAACAGCGGGTTCCCGACGTATTCGTGGAGTGCCGGCATAGCGCCGTCCTTGATGTCGCCCTCCAAGCGGCTCCCCATGACCATGTCGGCGTCGCCCTCAACGACTTGTTCCAGTAGTCGCGGGAACTGTTCGAAGTCGTACGTGGTGTCGGCGTCACCGATAATGATGTATTCGCCGCGACAACGCGCGAAGGCGTACCGATAGGCGTAGCCGTAGCCGGGTTCATCGGGCTCGACGACGACTGCGCCCTCTTCTCGCGCAATGTCGGGAGTACGGTCCGTCGAGTCGTCGCTGATAACGACTTCTGTGCGATACCCTGACTGGCGGACCGCAGCTTTGACGAGGTCGATACATTCAGCGACGCCTTCCTCCTCGTTCATTGTTGGCATGACGACGCTGACCGTCGGGTCCACGTCGGCGTCTGGCCCGACAAGAAGCGACTCCGGCTCCCCGGGCTGCTGTACTGGGTCTACTGACTGCGTTCCTCGTGCGTCTGTCGACGTCATTACCTTGGTTTAGTTGCTGCTGCGTTCGTGACACATGGGAGCGGCGCCGTCAGCCGGTATCGGGAGCGTGTCCACCGCCGGTCGGATCGGCTTTTATTGGTCCAATCACAGGCGAACGGGTCACAGTCCATGCGAGTCTATCACTATGGTATCTGCCAAGACTTGTATAAAAATATTTGTAATAAACCAACCAATCTGTTGGTATGTGCCGGATATATAATCTACTAGACTGCTATTTGGACAAATATGGAGTAACTAATCGGTGATGCGACGACGACAGCTGTTGGCCGTGGTTGTCGTGGTCACGATGGGAGCTACGAGAATTGAAGTCATATCTGTCGCTGGATACGGTGCGGGTGGCGGGTACGGAGAAGGCGGGTACGGAGTGTGATACAACCGCGACGAGCGGTTTGTAGTCCAGTCCCGGTCAGCAACGTTATCGGTGAGTAAGAAGGGGACAGTAGAGGCTACTGCGTGACGAGATACGGTTCACAGACGCGGTGGACGCCCTCCTCGAACGGGATCCGGGGCTCCCAGCCCGTTCCCTCGCGGATCCGGGAGATGTCGGCACACGTGTCGTGGACGTAATTGTTCAGCGGGATCGGTTCGTACTCGGGTTCGACAGAAGTACCGAGCACGTCGTTGATCAGCTCGACCATCTCGTTGAACGAGTACGGGTCGCCGGTGCCGAGGTTGTACACGCCCGCGAGGTCGTGGTCCGCGGCCGCCTCGAGCCCGCGAACGATGTCGTCGACGTGGGTGAAATCGCGGGTCTGGGAGCCGTCGCCCCATAGCACCGGTGATTCGCCGGCCGCGATCTTGTCCGCGAACTGCGAGACAGTGTTCGCGTACTCGCCTTTGTGTTCCTCGTTACCATTGTACCCCTGATAGACGGAGAAGAACCGCATACCGGCGAGCGAGAGTCCGTCGTAGAAGTTGTTGTAGTACTCGGCGTATCGCTCGCGGCCGAGCATCGACGCGTCGTAGCCGGTCGCCGCGTCGAGGTCCATATCCTCGGGGCTCGGCTCAGTCCGGCTGCCGTACGCCGATGAGGTCGAGGCGTACACAATCGTCTCACAGCCGTCTTCGTACGCCTGTTCGACGACGTTTACGAACCCCTCGATGTTGACGCGGGCGCCCTCGCGCGGGTTCTCCTCGAGCATCTGCCGGGAGGAGAGTGCGGCGAGATGGAAGACGACATCGACATCCGTCGGTAGTCCCTCGTCGAGCACGTCCGCCTCGACGTACTCGACGCCTTGGTCGAGGTTGGCGGGCGTTCCGAGGTAGCCGTTATCGAGGGCGACGACATCGTTATCTAACGCGAGGGTATTCGCGAGGTTCGAACCGATGAATCCTGCTCCGCCGGTGACGAGAACGCGGTGATTTTCCATACACGTTACGCAGTACGCTACCGGGCATAAAAATCTAGTGCGCTCAACGGCGTTGACCGGCGGTATTGGCGACCGTGAGGGTGACTGAAGATCGTCCATTGCGCCTGCGCGAGTGGTGGGTTCACAATCGTGTTGGCGAACACGTCGGTTTGTACCTCGTTCGTCGGCTGATTATTACGCCAAATAAAAGACCAGATGTTAGAAACATCCGCACATACAAGATAAACAACCATTACAGACATAGTGGCGTAAACTAGTGTGAACCGTTAGCAACTGTTCGCTGTCTAACTGACTCATAGTCATTACGGTTATACCGATGTAAATGTAGGATTGTAAACTGAACGAGATGGGAAAAACGGCGTTCGCTTCGGCCAGTATGGGTAACGACCGAGGGGGCTACCGGTTCAAACGGCGGATCGGACAAGGGACACGGATCCGCTGGAACGGGTCGCGAGTTCGGGGTCAGCTCACGGTCCCGATACGGCCGTTTGTGTGGCCCGACAAGTGTCAACGAGTACGGCACCAATTACTCCACAGAGAGAGGTGTAAGACGGGAGAAGGTCGACCGCTGGCGGGGAGCCAGGTTACATGTAGCCGAGATCGCGCAGCCGCTCCATCAGGTCCTCTTTGTCCTGGGCACGTCCGGCTCGTTCGGTCGTGTTCTGTAGGTCCTGCTTCCATGCGGGGACGCTCTCAGTTTTTTCCGTACTGACTTCGCTGCCGAGCGATCGGAAGCCGGCGAAGTACTTCGGCGAGATGGGAATCTCGGCCTGACTGACGCCGTCCGGAAGGTCGTCGTCGGTGTCGGGGACGTACCCGTCGTCGGGGAACGCTGCGACCGTATCGGGGACGACGTAGCTCCAGAACACGTCCCAGACGTCCGCCTCGTCGAACTGAAGAATCGGCTGGATCCTGTCGTGCGGTGGGTAGATCTCTGGGTCATGCCGCGGCGAGAAGAACGTCTCGTCAGCGCGTGCGTCCTGTTCGTCCCACCGGATCCCCGAAATGACGCCGTCGATGTCGTACTCCTCCAAGGCGTCGTTCAGGGCGACTGTCTTCAGTAGGTGGTTACCGACGTACGTGTCGAGGAGAAACGGGAACGTGTCCTCCTCGTATTCGAGGATGTCTCGAACGTGGTGTTTGTTGTGGTCCGAAAGGGCCGACACCGGAATCTCGTCGCCGGGCGTGAGCCCGTGTTTCTCGGCGTACGCGCCGACGTCCTCGTTGCGCGCGAACACGAGGTCGATATCCCATTCATTGGCCCAGTGTGAGACGAAGTCGATGATCTCGTCGAAGTGCTGGTAGTGGTCGATGAAGACCGCGGTGGGCTTTTCGTAACCGTACTTCTCAGCGACTTGGTTGATGAAGTACAGCGTGAGCGTGGAGTCTTTCCCCCCGGTCCACATCACCGCGGGGTTGTCGTACTCCTCGAGCCCGGTCTTGGTGACCTCGATCGCCTTCTCGATTTTGTGCTGGAGCGACGGATAGTCGGCCGGATCTTCGCCTTCACCGTCGGTGTACGATACGTCGACGTCCGTCGGCGTGTCGGCTGCCATACGACCGGTGATTTCACCGAAATAAAAAGAGTCTTTCCGTGTTTGAACACTCACATGTAACCCCAATTTTTACGCGTTTAGACAGAAGATAGGAACACAATGAATGATCTGTTGATTGGTGGAGTGTTTCTCGCTACGTTTGTTGGAATAAATATCGGGGGATCATCGACTGGTGTGGCGTTCGGACCAGCGATCGGCGCAAACGCGGTGACGCGGGTCGGTGCCGGCGTGTTGATGAGCGTAAGCGCGATCATCGGCGGGTGGACTGTCGGTCGCAACGTCGTGACGACCGTGGGGAACGATATCGTCGCGGCCCCCGTGTTTAGCCTCTCGGCCGGATTCGTCGTGTTAGCGTGTATCGGCATGACGCTGCTCGTCGCGAACGTTCTCGGGATCCCTACGTCAACGTCGATGGTCGCGGTTGGCGCGATGGTCGGGATGGGGATTGGCAGCGTCGGCGTGAAGTGGGAGGTACTCGTTCGGATCGCTCGGTGGTGGATCGTTGCGCCGGTGATCGCGTTCGGGACAGCGGCAGCGATCGGCCGGTGGAAGTATGACGAGATTGCGGCGCGCGTCGGGGTCACCGAGCCGACGACGAGTCCGGTGACGCTGGATTGGACGGACGGGAAGCCGAGGCTCCAAGTCGCTGACGGCGCGACGCGTTCGGACGTCGTCTCGACGGTGCTGCTCCTGGTGATCGCGTGTTACATGGGCTTTTCCGCGGGGGCAAGCAACGTCGCGAACGCCGTGGCGCCGCTCGTCGGTAGCGGGGTGGTCTCACTCGATATCGCACTCCTTGTCGCGGTCGGGGCCATCTCGTTTGGCGCCTTCACGATCGCCCGCCGAACCATGGCGACAGTCGGGAGCGACCTAACCGACTTACCGATGACGGCCGCCGTCGTCGTGGCGGTCATCGGTGCGACGATCACGACCGGCCTATCGTACCTCGGGATTCCGGCCAGTCTCGCGTTATCGACGGTAACGGCGATCATCGGGTTGGGATGGGGGCGGGCGCAACGGGGAAAATCGAGAGTCGCGCCATCGCCGCCGGCCACTCGTGAAGAGACGGTTCGGTGCGAGAAGCCACCCTCCTACGCAGTTCACCCCTCGGCGGTGACGCTGTTCCGCGGCTCGATGGTCGCACGAGTTCTCGCTGTGTGGATGATCGCGCCGCTCGCAGCCGGGACGGCAGCTCTTGCCCTCACGGTCTCGGTATTATAAATCCGTAAGCCGTGCGCGCGGCGGAGTGAAATACCTGACACATACACAAGACTATTTATTACCGGGTCTATGGCTTGCGGTATGGGACTTTTCGATAAACTCGGGGGCGGCTCGGACGAGCGTGTGGTTTTTCTCGGGATCGACGGCGTACCGTACGGGCTTATTGAGGAACATCCCGATGTATTTCCGAACCTCACTGAGATTGCCGAATCTGGGAGCGGCGGACAGATTTCGAGTATCGTCCCGCCCGAATCGAGCGCCTGCTGGCCGACGTTGACCACCGGAACGAACCCTGGGAAGACTGGTGTCTACGGATTTCAAGACCGTAGCTCGGGGAGTTATGACACGTACGTGCCGATGGGAAGCCACGTCAACGGCCCGCGTGTGTGGGACTTGGTGACGGACGAGGGGCGAGACGCGTCTGTGTTTAACGTCCCGGTGACGTTCCCGCCGTCCTCGCGGATTCAGCGACACGTGTCCGGCTTCTTGTCGCCCTCGGTCGAGGAGGCGTCCAGCGACGCCGACATCCAACGGGCTATCGAGGGGTTCGGGTATCAGGTCGACGTGAACGCGAAGCTCGGACATGACGACGACAAGTCGGCGTTCATCGCCGACGCCGAAAAGACGATTTCCGCCCGACACAAGACTTTCCGGCATTTCCTACAAAAAGACGATTGGGACCTCTTTTTCGGGGTGTACATGACCACGGACCGGGTGAACCACTTCCTGTTTGGCGATTACGCGACCGATGGAGAGTACGCCGACGAGTTCCTCGAGTTCTATCAGACCCTCGACGCGTACATCGGCGAGATTCGGCAGCTGATCGACCCAGAGACGACCTTGATCGTCGCGTCCGATCACGGGTTCACTCACCTGACGCACGAAGTGTACCTCAACAAGTGGCTCGAAGAAGATGGCTGGCTCGAATACGCGACCGAAGACCACGAGGAACTGGGAGACATCGACGAAGCGACGCGGGCGTATTCGCTAATTCCCGGCCGTCTCTTCTTGAACATGGAAGGGCGGGAACCAGACGGAGCGGTTCCGAAAACCGAGTACGAGAGCGTCCGTAACGACCTCATCGCCGACCTCGAATCGCTAACGGGGCCAGACGGGCGTCAGGTCTGTCGGAAGATCGTTCGCGGTGAGGACGCGTTCAGTGGTGACAATACGGATATCGCTCCGGATCTGGTTGTGATTCCAGCAGACGGCTACGATCTGAAGGCCGGATTCACCGACAAAGATGAGGTGTTTGCGACGGGGCCTCGAAACGGAATGCACAAGTTTGAGAATGCGTGTCTGTTTTCGACGAGCGCGGATCTTGATCTGACGGACGTCGATCTGCTCGATATCGCCCCGACAATCCTAGACCTGATGGACATCGACGCCGATACTGAGCGATTAGACGGGACATCGTTGGTCGCGTAAGTCGTGAAAATCGCACTCAGACCGCTCAAGAATGAGAGTGATAGCAACAAGATCAGACGGAACATGAGACCTAACAGGTTGTATCGAATACGACGAACGATCAGGGTAACGTTCCGAAACTCGCGAGAGAGATGTTTTGTACCCGAAGTATTATACAATAAGACGAGAGATATGGAGAACATGGCCGAAAAAGCAGATGTCCCGCGTTGTAAATGCGGCAAAGTGCTAGGCCGGGGGATCTCTGCGCGGAGCCTCTGCGCCGAGTGCCGCTTACAGAAGGAGACACCGCGATAAGAGATGTCACACGCGTCGGCCGAGTACCGTCAGTCGGTGTGCCACTCGCCAGTGGCC
Source organism: Halorubrum ejinorense (assembly GCF_039522565.1). Lineage (GTDB taxonomy): Archaea > Halobacteriota > Halobacteria > Halobacteriales > Haloferacaceae > Halorubrum > Halorubrum ejinorense. Next base: position 16,846 of record NZ_BAAADQ010000006.1, read on the forward strand.
GCAACCCGACCGTTTCGTGCGACCGAAGTACCGAGCCCCGATGCCGCCGCCAAGGGGACACGTCGCGGCTTCCAGCGTCTGTGTCGGAGTCGACAGACCCTCATACGTCCTCGAGAGTGGTCAAAAAGATGAGTGGAGACGGCAGCGAAAAGCAACTCGGCACCCTTGCTTCGATAACGGCAGGGATCGAGGCGACACGGACGGAGATCAGGAGCGTCGGGATTCAGACCAGCAGCGAGCTGTATGAGGCGCAGGTGCGTCTCGCGATTCCGTTAGATCGGGTAAACAACCTCGACAGGGCTCGTATCGATGCCGACAACGCTGAGTTCGTCGAGAACGAGCTCCAGTGGGAGATGACAATAGAGATCGAAAGTGTTGGCCAAACAAATCTCGAGACATCACGGTCAGTGTCAGGGGTCCGAGGCGGGAGAGAAGACCCTGTAGATGCGGACACAGGGCCGACAGACGGAACCAAAACGCAGGCGCCCACACCTCCGGTTAACAACGAAGGGCAAAACGGCGATACAGAAGACGCCAAGACGCCACCGACAGTAACAGTCGGGTCCCAATCAAAAACTGAGCCGAATGGCGAGAAAGCAGGAGACTCCGAGGTGCACGACGAGATCCCGGAGTATCAGGATCCGGAGCGACTCGCGGCCGTGTATGATGAAAACGCGACGTTTGAGGAAATGCGAAAAAAACTCGGTGTCGACGTGACGGCACAGACAGTCCGTAAGTATATGATAAAACACGGGATCCACGAGCCGGAGCCGCGACCCGATCGGTTGCTTGAGACGATCCGCGCATCCGAACTTGAACTCATGAACAGCGACGAGGACCGGCGGCCGAGTGAGTCGGATGAGGCGACAAATACGGACGGAAAATCGAAATGAAGTAACTTGAGCTCGTGTTGTTGTTGCGGGTGGCGCAGATAGGTCCAAAGCGCAGCAAAATACCAGTATCTGTGGAAAAAACAGATATTCTGCCCATTTGTGTTCATAAAAGCAAAGTTTACTAGTGATACAAAGCACGGGATAGCGTATGCCAAGTGAACTGTTCAGGCAAGTGTTCTTACTACTAATCGGGTTGATCGTTGGGGCCACGCTAGTAAGCTTCTTCAATACACAGACAGATCTGATGGTTAGTTGGTGTCTCATATTAACCGCCCACAGAGACAGTTATCAGCGGCAGAGAGAAGAGTTGGTGGCAGTCAACGTGTTCCGGTAACGCAACTCGCGCTAAGTCATCTCCGAGACGAGTTCTTGAGTCGCACGGCGAACCGACTCGTGGCTCGACAGTGACGGTTCCCAGCCGAGAGCTGAGAGCTTTTCAATCGAGAGCCGCATTTTCGGGACATCACCCGTCCAACCGCGGTCTCCACCCGTGTGCGAGTACGTCGGATCGAGGTCCAACTCGTCGGCGACGATATCCGCGATTTCCGTGACCGAGGTTGTCGCGCGAGTGCCGAGATTATACGTGTTAAGATCACCGGAGGAGGTTTCGATAACATGTTGGATCGCGTCGACGCACTCGGTGACGTGGAGGTAGGATTTCTCCTGCCGGCCGTTACCCAAGATCGTTAGTTCGGACGGGTCGTCAATTAGCTTCTCAATGAAGTCCGGAATCACGTTCCCGCGCTGGTGTGGACCGACGATATTCGCGAACCGAAACACCCAGACCGTGAAATCATATGAGTGCGCGTACGTCGAGAGCAACGCTTCGTCGGCCAGTTTCGATGACCCGTAGATAGAGATGGGTTCCAGCGGCGCGTAGTCTTCCGGCGTCGGTCGAGGAGCCTCTCCGTACACCGTCGAGGACGAGGTGAACGCGATGTTCGAGACGCCGACGTCCTCCATCCGTTCGAGAACGTTGTACGTCATCTCAGTGTTCTCTTCGAACAGCTTCCGGTCTTCGTCGTAGTTCGTATCCGTGTACGCCGCGAAATGAAACACGATATCGATCGCTTCAGTCAGGACCTGCGCGACAGCTTGCGGATCAGTGAGATCTGCTTGGATGAACTCAGCGCCGTCAGGAACTCTCGCTCGGTCACCTTTCGAGAGATCGTCGACAACCCGTACTGACGCCCCGTTCGCTACGAGTTCGGTCGCGAGATGGCTACCAATGAGCCCTGCGCCACCCGTGACAAGCACAGTCGCGTCTGCGAGTTCCATATTATCGAGTCGGAACAAGCCGATAAATAAGTTTGGAGGTTGTCACAAGCAGCGCCGCGGCGGATGCGTAGTTCACATATCCAACACGGGCTTCGTCGTCATTTCCTCACAGGACAGTTGTATCGCCTTGGCTTGTGCACGAGAGAGCTTATGCGCAGCTTCAGACGAGGTCACCCACATGAAATCCGTATGTTCCTGGCTTAGTTTGACGCGTCGTTGGTTAGTGTTAGAAACGTAGTAGACCCCGAATCGGTCGTTGTTCTGATCGTTAATCCAAGAGTTAGCGAGTAGAATGTCTTCAATATCGATTGAGAGTGAGGTTTCTTCGTGAACCTCGCGACGCAGTCCTTCTGAAACGCCTTCGTATGAGCTTAGTCGGCCACCAGGCAGTTCCCAGTTATTATCTGAATTACGTTGAAGTATGAGAATGTCATCAGAAGAATCGAAGATCACACTACGAACACTCACGCTGGGCTTCAGAAGCTGTTCAGTCATAGCTTTTTTCATGGGAACAACCACATATAAAGATTTGTTTTGTATAGCAGTCCACGCGCGACGGTAATCAAATACAACGAGTCATTCAACATCACCGTACATTAGTGATAGTCGCGTCAGTGAGGCGCCTGTGATGGTTATACGAACAGTTATTGAGAAATATGACGACTTCTAGTACATTATTGTATTATTATTTGTTCACGTAAAACGGGTTATCTCGATCGCTGTTATTATGTTCGCTTGGTAATTGAATATTAATATTTTTATTTTTCTGTGGATATGTTAACGTTCTTTTATTTAGAGCGGGTGAAAGTATTGCCTATAGATAAAAACCGACATAAGTATAGAGCCGACGAATACATCTCATCACCAATTCGTAAACTAAACGATCTGTAGAGATATTTTAGCTTTTTTCGAGTCTATCATTATAATTTACAAAATTCAACAAGCTAATACGAAAACACATTATCGTCTTTTCCCTATACATATTAAATACTACATTATATTCTAAAGATATTTAGTTTGATATAATTCGGAGCACAGCTTTGGTGTGAATCGGTGATGGTGCGGTGACAGAGTGGTTCACAGCCATTTTATTAATTGTGTTATTTTACTCATGGCAACTGGATTGGTGTATGAACGATCTAACAGGGTTTCAGCGCGATACGTTATACGTGATCGCCGGGCTTGATGATCCGCATGGACTCGCAATAAAAGACGAACTAGAGGAGTACTACGCGAGCGAGATCAACCCCGGACAACTGTACCCGAACCTCGACGCCCTGATCGAGAAAGGGCTCGTCGAGAAGAGTCAAAAAGATGGTCGAACAAACGAGTATGCGTTAGCTCACAAGGGGACTCGCGAGATAGAGGAACGAACCAAATGGAAGAGTGACTACATTGAAATCGACGGCTAGGTGGTGAATCGAGTGGCGGCAACAGCGAAACAATCGCGACCTCCTCCCTACCCTACTCGCTCGCCGCGTTCATAGCCCGCACCTTGAACAGGGGGCCTTAGCGCCTATTTTCAGGAGAGGGGTAAGGAAGATATCACGGTGGATTTTCTTCGTCATTGGCCCCCTCGAATGCTCTGTAGGTACAGTCGTATCGTCACCGCTGGAGATACGCGCGTCACAAGGCTGGTCTCAGACACAGCAATACATGACAATTCGACGGGACGGCTTGGAGCATCAGTGGTGAATGGGAATGGCGGCGCAGTGCATTAGGTTTCTGATGGCAGTCGAACCGAATATTTCGGTCTCGGTCATCGATGTTGCGGCGTAGTTTCGGGTGAGACTCCATCGGAGGTCAATCCGCGCGGTTGACGCCGCTCCGACCCCGTCCGATAGTTCACCTGAGAGTGTTTGTGAGTTGAGCTGGTTGTTTAATGACGCCGCCTGGACCAGCAACTCAAACCACAAACAGGTCTCGTATTTTCCGTAGGGGCCCGGCATCGATAGGGCCAAATGCCTCAGACTGTTCGTCTGGTTTGATATGGTGAGGGGGTCTCAGTCGTCAGTCAGACGACAATGGATGTATCGCCGGTGCCAACGTCATTTCTGTCCGTGCCTGTAAGGTGACCAGTTTGACTTACCTCACCAATTGCGAGGGGTGCTTGTGCGAGCGCGAGTTTGCGTCGGGTCGTTTGCCATTCTGTGAGGAGCGCCCCGTAGTCGCTGTCAGCGTCGTCGATGTCCAGCTCCCAGGCGAACTCTTCGGATGAATCAACCCCGTTTCCTTCGGGCCACGCCTGAATCTGTGTCTTCATATCAGCGATGCCGGACGCGTCTCCTCGGGTGTCCGTTCCGCGAGTAGCGACTGGGCGTGTTCAGTGACGATAGCCGTTTCCGACCGTCGGTAGTGCGTCGTCTGACCCTCTTGCGTCTCTATCACCTCTCCGGCGCTCTCAGGCGTCAGCAGGTGCTTTCGCGCCGTGGTTGGTGAGACGTGGGCACGCTCCGTATTTGTGCTACAGACAACGGATCGTACACTCGTTCAGATGGCGTCGTCTTCTCAACCCACTCCTCTTCGACGACGTCGGTCACGTCTCGGTGTTCGGCGCCGCCATCCAAGCTCACTCGGTGGAGCGGGGACGGCTCATCGGACATTACCTGCCTGATCCAGGGTATGGAGGACGATCCACAGCAGTTTTAACCAACAGTCATCTGTGAGACGGTCGTTCTGTTGGTTAATACGCTTTCGAGGGTTCAGATAATAAACTCAGAAAGGGCCCTAGAAACAGGGTTGACAGAGCGAATCCGCGAGAGTACGCTGCTTCTGACAAGGCGACCTCAATTTCCCGAAATTCGGAACTGACACGCCGGCGATTATACAGATAGGCTAACTACGTGGGCGACGTCTCGAGCGGCTCGACGCAACTCGATCTCCGGACACCATACTCGACTGTCTTCAAGATGCTATCAGGCGCCTCCATCAGATCGTCGGAGGGAATCGTGTCTCTAAGTCGCTGGAGGGGTATACGCAAAACACCCGGAACGTGAAGCAGTCTCGCGATCAGGGTATCGCTGTCCATCCAGGACAAGAGATCGAGTACGTAGTCGTCGACGACAAGAAGAGCTCACGAGGCCGGGTTGCGTTGGCTCACGAGGAAGTCGAGTCGTACGATGCGTCGTACTACGGACGCGACTCGTCAGAGCTGTCGAGAGTGTGCTGTCACCGCTCGGGCGGGATCGCTCGAAGGTGTGTCGAGAGCGTGTAGACACACGAATACCGGAGCTGACGGTGTTCGCGAATAGCGAGTTGGATTAACCAACAGACCACTACATAATCGAATCTGTTGGTTAATTCTGAGCTGGCGCCCAAAAGACACCGTGAGACCTTGTGAACTGTTGAACGCGAACAGTTTGAGGACCTCATTTGAGAGACACCCCTCTATCGATGTGTTCTGTAGACGATTTCGGTCATAGCTGATGTCCGTTCTTCACTTTTGTTCTGCTGTCTATGTCTCAATGGCACGCCACAAGGTGCGCGACGTGGTCTAATCGCAAAACGGCACACGAAGGACTGTTCACTTCTTTCCGAACAGCGAGGGGACCGTCTTCTAACGGTAGCAGCTCGATGGGACACACACCCCTCTATCGATGTGTTCTAACTGAGGAGGCCGGAAGAGTCAGATAGTCGATTTTATTCTACAAACCACGGTTTTGGTGAATCACACGGATAGAGTCTCTCTATGCCCGGATAACCGAAGTCATACCGATAGATTCTTGACGTTATCTGAAGGACGCAATTGTCGCTCGTCCGAACACATCGAACACATCGATAGAGGGGTGTGTGTGTTTGTGTAAATAGAATAAGAGAAGAGAAGAGAAAGAGGACTCATAATAGACAGAGTAGAAGACAATGAGAACGTTTCTTCTTTGTTCTAAGCCGATACGAGAACTGCTTCGCCGGTTTGGCCCAGACGTTGACCCAACGAACCCCCCACCCCGTGAATACATCGAACACATCGATAGAGGGGTGTGTGTGTTCGAGCGTGTTTTGCGAAACACATCGTCACTGGCTATCGCCGGTTAACCCATTATCATGACTACTACGCAGGTAATACGGTATCACAGGTTTCACACGGCTGATCACACTTCGATAGAGGTGGGGAACCTTTTTGATAGAGGCGGGTATCGATTGACCCATGGGCACTGACGACTCCGATGATCCCGCAGAGAACCCGGGACCGTCGGAGGACGAGTTGACGGCTCAAGCTGAGCTGTCGAATGTGTCGGAGTCAGATTCTTCGCGACAGTCTTCGTCCTCTCACGTCACAAATGGTGACTCACAACCCCAAGACGAGGGCGACTCAGAGGAGTCATCACAGTCGATCGAGGATATGCTCCTCGAGTTCGACGACCAGGATGGGCTGATTCGGGACCGAGCGCTCCTCGATCCGAATTACGTTGTCGAAGAGGACCGGATCGTGGGCCGCGACGAGCAACTGCAAGAAGTCACCAAAATGCTTCGTGTCGCGCTCGGTGATAACCGTCCGCCAAATCTGTTTCTCTATGGGCCTTCTGGGACCGGAAAATCCCTGATTACAAAGGCTGTCTGTCATAATATCAGCCGTATTTGTGAGAGCCGCGACATCCAGTTTGGAACCATCGAGGTGAATTGCCAGGACTTAGACACTCTCGGCATCGCCGTGTATGAGCTCGTTCAGCAAGCTGCTGACGCGGCGGGTGTCCCTGTCGAAGTGCCGAAACACGGCGTGGCGACGAAAGAGAAATGGGATGAACTCTACCGAATCGTCAACGAACACTTCGATTCCGTTGTGTTTGTCCTCGATGAACTGGATATGCTCGTCGGTCGCCGGGACAAACAAGAGCCTGCGTTTTCACGACTGCTGTATCAGCTGTCCCGGGCTGGGGCAAACGACGAGTTGAACGCGTACATCTCGGTCGTTGCGATTTCAAACGACACGAAAATGATGGAGTCTGTCGGGAGTCGTGCCGTCAGTTCGTTTACCCCCGAAGACGTCCATTTTGACGATTACGACGCGAACCAACTCCAAGCAATTCTTCGACGGCGTCAGGATGCGTTCCATGACGACGTCGTCGACGATGACGTGATTCCACTCGCAGCGGCATTCGCAGCACAGACGCATGGTGACGCCCGGAAGGCGATCGATCTCATGCGGGTCGCCGGCGAATTAGCTGAACGCGAGGCCGACACTCGTGTTCGCGAAAAGCACGTCCGTACCGCACAGGAAAAAGTCGAAAAGAACCGGGTATTAGAGGTCGTTCGCGGTATCAGCACACAAAAAAAGCTCTGTCTGTACGCAACCGCGGCAGTTGCGTCTCAAACCGATGGGGGGACCGCCAGGAGTACGACCGGCTATCGTGTGTATCAGTATCTGACCGACGCTATTGGAGCCGATCAGTACCACCAAGAAACGTACGTGAATAAGATGAAAGAGCTCACGACGTATTCGCTGGTCGACTTCGAGCGGCGGAGTCACGGTCCCAGCTCCGGTATGTTCCTCGAGTTCCAATTTGGAGAACGACCCGAGACGATTCTCGAAACCCTACGAGAAGACTCGCGTATTGAAGGGATTTCTGAGGATGAAGTCAGCTCTGTCGTCAAAGCGCAGATTCGGAATCAGACGTAGTTGAGATTTTAGCGATATTACAGGGAGCCGTCCGCTTCATATTCCTTTTTCAAGATACTTTCTGAGTGTATCGCTGCCCCAGCTAATCATCTGTTCCCATTAGTCTCCGCACACCCCTCTATCGATGTGTTCGATGTGTCCGCGATTAAATTACGCTCTCCTTCATTTGACGTTTTCTACGAGTCCCCGTATACACCCCTCTATCGATGTGTATCAGGTGGCTGTTATCAGGTCACAATTGACAACTGAGTAATTTATACCCGATGATCTAATACGTTTCTATCGATCACCGTATACACCCCTCTATCGATGTGTGATCCGCCGTTAGAGGCGTTGAAATGAGCATATTTGAAAGATGAATATCCAGTGCTAATTAGCGTCAGCGGCTCCTGTTGACTCAGGTAACTGACACGCCAACCGCTTGCTCAGCACCCCTATCGATGTGTTCGCGAAGCCTAGATCTCGTCAACACCCCTCTATCGATGTGTTTGATGGAACGGTCGTTTAATCACACTCTCTATCGAAGCATAGCTAATGGACATCAAGGCTAATCGTTCGGGTTGACTGGCCCCTTATATTGAGAGCGGATTTTTTGACCGTCTCGCCACTGCCAGTAGTAGTAGCGGTTGTCATTGATCTCTTTGATTGTTATTGTGGCCTTCGACGGGACGTCGTCCGGAAGATCGTCGCGACGTTCCTCGCTCTCATCGTCATCCGACTCTTCTTCAATGGGGCCCTCGCGTGCCTTGTGCGCTGCCAGCGCCTCAACATAGCGTGCGACGTGCTGGAGTTGTTCAGGCGAGTAACCGTTGAGTGTGTTAACCATCTCCGTCGAGAGGTCAGATGGTGGTGTCGGTGGATTGTGGGACATCAGCGGTCGCCTCGTGTTAACCAACAGGGCATGTATCGACATAGATTTGTTGGTTAATTAGATATCAATCCGCTACGCTAGAGAGTACGAACAGTAATGTATCGCAAGTAGAACGATTCATTAGATAGTGTCGGAACAGAGCACGTTCTCGTACTTGACCATCTCTTCGAACTTATGGGCGATAGTGTCGCAGATCGGCTGGAACGTCTCTTCAACGGCCAGGGGTTGCGTCATTCTAGGAACTTCCGACCCTTTCGGGTCAGACCGTAGAGTTCCTATGGGGAGCCCTGTCGAGGTCCGCCGGTAACTACGCATGAATCTCGATGACGAACTCGCACATCGCGTCACCACGCGCTGCTGAGGCGAGTCCATCGTGACTGTTTCCGTCGGGGAGACGAGGGTCGGACACATTCAACACAATCTAGGCAGCACCAGCGCTGTCTCCACAACTCGTTGGCGGTGGGTCTCAGCTTCGGCGGCGGAGGCTTCACGCCAGGTATCGCGGTCGCCAGCGTTGAGCAGCTGGTAAAGCTCTGAACGAAGCGTGAAAACCTCAGAAATAAGCTGCTCCTGCCGATTAAACAGCGTCTGATTGTCCCCGACGATCTCCCAGACAGTACGGTCCGTCGCCCGTTTTGCGGCCCATAGAGTCGGTTCCCACTTACGATCCCACGTGTCCTCGACTCCGTCCCATTCCGAGACATCAAAATGAACGTCCGCACGGCTGGATTTCTGTTCTATCCTAGTTCGCAGTTCTGCCTCGCTCTCACACTCGGTGAAGACCGAACCACAATCGACTAGCCATTCGTAGTCAGACACCGACTCCTTCGCCACGCAACCTTTCCAGGCAGTAATGACACGGGTTTCATCCCCTTTCGTGTCGATGGCCTCGGCTGGCAGACTCCGCGTGACGATCGCCGAATCGGCTTGGAGGTCTCGACTGAGATTGATTCGTAATTTTTTGTTAACAGCGGCTAGGTCACCAAGTTTCTCGACCAAATCATCGCAGGCCGAACGAACAGAGGGGTCAAACTCTGATCGCTTGGAGTCGGAAAGACTTGTCCAATAGAATTGATTCTCTCCCTCCCATTCACGGATGCTACTATCGAGCCGGTCAAGTTCGCTGATCAGTTCACGCTGGCCCCGGTCGCGTGGTTCGCCGTTGGTGGGCCGGGAATCTGTTGAGAGGAATAGCGGCTGGGACAGAAATTGGATGATTGGTGCCAGAATCGTGAGCAGGCCGCCTGCAAACCCGAGCTGGCCAGAGGTCAGTCCAAGGATACCGCTCACCCCAGATGTCAACGCAATTAAAATAGCGGCCAGGCCAATAATCACGAGGGGAAACACGGACGGTTTTAACCGTGATTGGTCGCCAGTCATTACACTCTCCTATGACAGCCCCATTGTTTGCCGGGTCAAAACTACGATGAACAGAATAATAAACACAATTCCCACGAGCGACTCGAGGCTCGCCAGCAATCGTGCCGTTTGGGTGGTCGCAACCAGCCCGCTCTCCGTTCCCGCGAACGTAGAGAGACTGAAAATGAGCGCATCGAGCGGCTCACCCGTGGTTCCGCCTGCCCCCACCGAAGTCACGGTGGCAGCACTGTCCGCGATCCCGCCAAGCAAGTAGTATACACCTGCGAAGAGGTAGATTACGACGAAGCCGCTATAGAGCACCCGAATTGGCCGTTCGCCATACCCGGTAATCGACCCGCTTAAGAACAGCGCGAAGTACCGGTACATGTGAGTGATGCGTTCCCGTAGTACAGTCGCCTCATGGGCTCGTGTAAATTCGGCTCGCCGTTGGGCGCTTTTTGCCCGAAATCGAAATTCTTGGGCCTCCCGACTCAGCCCGTTGGTTGAAGCGACGTCGGCGAGTTCTCGGAAAACTCGTTCATCACTGCTAGGATCCGCCACATCAGGGCCATAGGTATAAACGGGCTTGATGAGGGTCTGGGCGTCAATTCGAACCTGTCCGAGTTTCACCCGTCCGAACTTCGCCTCGGTGAACTACCCTACCCTACTCGCTCACGGCTGACGCCGTTCGCTCCTTGAGGGTAGGGCTTCCTGCTTCCACGACGCGCTTTGCAGATACCGAGGTATCCACAGGAAGCGCAGTCTCCACAGGCGCTGATTCGGAGTGTCCCACTCCTACGTCTTCGAGGCCGCGAGAAAGAATGTTCCACGCCGCGTTTGCGTCTCTGTCCGCCTCAAACCCGCAGGCGGGACAGCAGTGTTCACGGACCCACAACGGCTTGTCGGTCAAAACGCCGCACGACGCGCACTCCTTGGTCGTCCCTCTCGGATTGACCGCGACGAAGTGCGTCCCCTCTCGCTCACACTTGTATTCGAGCAACGAGAGGAACGTTCGCCACGCGGCAGACGCAGTATCACGGCTGTTCGACGGGCTTTCCATCATCCTCTTCACGTTCAGGTCTTCGACCGCCACGAGGTCGTACTCCCGAGCGTAGTAGTTCGAGAGTTTATGGAGAAAATCACGGCGCTTCCGTCGGAGATCGGCGTGACACTCCGCGACGCGACGCCGTTGCTTCTCGTAGTTGTTCGACCCGTGTTGCTTCCGCGAGAGTTTCCGTTGCTCACGCTCCAAGCGTTCACGCTCGTCGGAGAGATCGAGCGACTCGATCGCCGTGCCGTCGGTGTCGTGGGCGTACTTGAGAATCCCCACGTCAATTCCGACGCACTTCTCGGGATTTTCGGTGGGTTCGGGCGGTTCACGGTCGATTTGGACGCCGAACGTGGCGAACCACTCGCCCGTCGGTTCCTTCTTGACCGTGACCTGCTTGAGGTTGGCGTCGTCGGGGATGTTGCGGTGGAGTCGTATCGGAATGTCCGCGAGTTTCGAGAGTGACAGCACAGTCTGACCGCCCTTCTTGTCGAGCTTGAAGCCAGACTGACTGTACGTGAAACTGCGGAACTCTCGTGGTGGTTTCCAGTTGAGTTTCCCGACGCCGTAGCCGTTCTCCTTGAGTTTGGAGAGGCTGTTGAGGTTATCGAACAGCCGTTCTACGACGGTTTGGAGAACCTTTGAGTATACGTCTGAGAGACCGTCCCACCATTTCTTAAGATCGGGGAGTTCCGACCGTAGCGTGGTCATGGACGGCAGTTCGCCGTGTTCATCTTGGTACTCGTTAAGCCGATAGAGCGTGTGATTGTACAGTTGCCGACAAATATCGCGGTGGCGGTCCAACTCCTTGCGGTGGGCGTCGGACGGCTTGAGACGGTACTTGTAGGCGTAGTACATGACGCTCTACTCGCGTTGGTTCTCAACGTACTGTTTCAGCACATCTAGCGACACCTGCCCCGTCGAGATGAGGCAGTATGAGTCGTTCCAGAACGAGTCGCCCCACAGTTCGGTCTTCAGTTCATCCGCGTATTCGTTGCGGATACGGCGGGCGGTCGCGCCCTTGACCGTGTTGATGAACTTCACGAGGTCTGTGGTTGGTTTCGCTCGGAAGAGGATGTGTACGTGGTCGTCCTCGCCGTCGAAGTTGGTCACTTCGACACCGTAGTTGTCCGTGAACCCGCTGATGACCTCGTGAATGAATTGGGTTCGCTCCCCGGTTAGCACTCCGCGCCGATACTTCGTGGTGAGTATCAGGTGGTAGTGTAGGGAATACGTCGAGTGCGCTCCCGAATCGAGGTCGTACTCCATTAGGTTCAGTCAATACTGTACTACTCTACTGCAAAAACGTTATGATTGCGTGGGCCTGTGGGTCTGGCACCGAATCATGTATGAGAACTGTGCGGCGCTGTATCCCCTCCCTGCTCGCACCTCCCATTAGGTCGGCGCTCGCTGAGGAAGGGGGCTTAGCGCCTACTTTCAGCTAAAATCGCCTGGTGTAAAGTACTCTTTAGCACTCATTTTATAAGGTTCAACAAATACATATATTTCACCCCGTAGAATAACAATTGACGGACTCTACCGACATTTGATACCGTGCCGATGCTGATACAGTGCCGGTGGGTCGTTCCGCGTTAACATACGATAGACCAATGCTCACTCGACGGCACTTCCTCGCTTCCGTTGGGGTAGCCGGTGTCGGTCTCACCGGAAAAGCCCTTGACCAGAGTGAATTGCGTATGACTGACTGGACCGTTATCTTGGACGAAACGTGGGACACGTTCAATACTGACCGGTGGGGTGTCGGCTTCGTCAACCCGGAGGAGTGGATTCCAAACGACGACGCGTCAGTAAGTGCCGAGCACGTGTCAATCACAGACGGCAGTTGCCATCTTCAGATCGAATCCGATGGGACCGGTCCTGACGGCTGTCACCAAGGTGTCCTCAACACGAGCGTCGGCGGCAAAGCGTGGCATCCAAAAAATGGTGTCCCAATCAAACCGTCCCCGCCGGTGTACGTCGAAGCGGACATACAGTTACCGGCACGAGAAGGGATTCTGCCCGCCTTTTGGATGCATCCTGCCGACGGCACGTGGCCACCAGAAATCGATATTGTTGAGCTCATTCAAGACGGATCCGCTGACCGACGGTCCACGCTTCAAACTGATGTCCACTGGAGCCGCTCTGGATCTCCGGGTGACCAGGACACACACCGCCATGATCCCGTAGCATACCAGACAACTGACGACCTGACGAAAACAACAAACACCTACGGGTGCGCATGGTTCCCGGACCGGATCGAGTGGTTCTTTAACGGGAACTTGATCCGAACGCGGGCGCTTGAGGGATCGGTAGCGACGACACTACGCGACGCAACAGCCCAGCCGTTCGGGATTATTTTCTCGAACCACGTTAACAGAATTGGAACGGCCGACCTCTCAACATCATGGGTCGAAACGATGCGAATTGACCGGGTCAGAGTGCTTCAGAAACTCCCCGGTAGCAGATCAACTACGATTGAGTTTTGAAAGCTATCGTGAGGCGTCGCCGTCGAACGAATCTTCTGTAGCTTTCGCAGTTACATCGAAGGTGTCTGGTGGGTCGATGAGTCCCCACAAGGCGCCTACAGAGTGAAGCATGGTTGTCACGGGCGCGAGAACAAGCACAGCGATGGCGAACGGGAGAGACGGTCGGTAGCGATAAATCCCAACGAGGATCCAAATGTACATGAAGGCGAATAATCCGAGTGCGGCAACACGATAGATATCCGCGAAAAACACCGACACTCCCGGGAGAAACCCAATAATCACGAATACAGGAACGATTCCAGTCACCGACCACGAGAGGTCGCGGATACCGTACATCAGCACGCGGTCAAGCGAGAGGATGTGATTATTCTCGCGACTACCCGCGATCCACCGTCGCCGTTGGCTAAACATTTCGCGAATGCTTGGCGGGGCTTGGTTTGAGATTCGGTCGGGAATGTACTCAAACGAGACCTCTCGGTCCAACTCGGTGAACGCTCGCCATAGGAACGCCGTATCCTCAATTACTGTCGGATAATCCCATGTGATCTCATCCTCGACTGACTTTCGAATGGCAAGACCACCTCCCCAAGCATACAATGGAATTTTCACCCGAGAGAACGCCGTCTGTTCGAATTGAAAGCCGATGCGGTTGATCTCACAGAGGTACGTGATGATGCTCGAGGTTCTTCGAGGAAACTCGTTAAATTGGATGATATCAGCATCCGGGAACCCCTCGAATTCGAGCACGTGACTATCCTCGTCAAGGTAGAAGACAAACTCCCGATCACACGAGATCGTCTGCCGAGCCCATTCGATTGCCCGTCCCTTGTTTGTCGCCTCAGACTCGAACTCTTCAGGCACAACGCGGACATGACAATTTGGAACGTCTATCGGTTTCTCAGCGATAACATACGGTTCATCAAACTCGTCTGGAAGACGCGCGACCGTGTTGCGAACAACCGCTTCGTTATCAATCGTCAAAATACGAACTTGAGCGTCGCGTGCACCGTATTCACGCGTAGGCGATGAATAAAATAGGCCGTATCGGATCACTTCATACGTCCAATAAAGGTCACCGGCGAGATAGAGGCTCAGTACGGACCAAAGTAGTATCGTGACGACAATATCGACGACCGGAAATGCACCTAGTTGACTCACCCCCAGTGACGTACTCATCAATCAAATATCACCTCTAGCAGAATTTAATCCTTATTACCTTATTTTATCTGAAATTATCTCGGTCGTAGAATCCAAAATTGGATTGAGGCATACCGATTTGTGGTATGAGTGGGTGCCTTCTTCCGGGACTGTGACGAACTGACGCAGAGCCGTAGAAGTTTAACCAACCTAATACGTCGTAAAAATTAGTTGGTTATTTGTCATTCACAGACGAATCCGCACATATGGGATCCGGTAGCTCAGACGATATCGAATTTAGCTACCCGTCTCACGAGTACCGTCCTCCAATTAGGCTTCTAGGCGGCGTACTCTGGACACTGGCAATCGTTACGGTCAGCGGGATCTGGGTAGCTGCTGATTTTGACGAAGCGTTTGTATCGGCCCCTGCGGCACTGGCAAGTACTGGTCGTGTGTTTATCGGTGTTTTTCTCTTTGTAATTGTCTTTCCGGTGGTATTCCGGATCCGTCGACGTGCCCGTAGGGCGTGACCATCTGTAGTGTTATTGTTACCTCCCGTCAGGAGTAGATTCCCGGGTGGCGGCGTCTACTGAACTCCACCGTCTCAACTCCAATTTAGCGACGTTCCAAGTCTTGGTCACCGCGACAACAAGGTGGATATCCGGCTGTTTAGCCCCGCCGACCAGTCTCTCCACCGGCATCGGATGGGAAGAATTTTTCACTCTCCTCGTGCCTAAGCGACGCGATAGTGGTCTTATCAAGCCGCCGGAGGCGTGTTTTGAGTGAGGAGTCTCGCGCAGCCGATTCGTAGATCCCAGCAGCTTCTGCGAGCGGGTAGGTTGCGGCGAGAAGAAGACACCGTCCCTGTTCCGGATCAAGCAATTCGACCACGAGGAAGACTGTTCCAGCCTCCTGTGCGCGGTGAACGTCGTACTGTGGAAACGACCCCTCAGTAACCCATTCGGCGATCACATCGGCATCACCGTCGGGCATAAGGTGAGTAAACACCGGCTCTCCCTCGTCCGCATCGACCTCCAGAGTCGTCTCTCCCGCTTGGGTAAAGAGAACGTCCCACCCTGCTTTTTCACGGCGTTCGACGAGGTCCTCGGCGTCAGCGAGTGTCTGCTCCCATGCGGCTCGGGCCGCCGTATCGACGCCTGGAGATTCGTCGCGTGTCATGTCAATACGGGAGTGGGCGGTTCTCAAAAGTCTGACCCATCTCTCGGAGCCACGACATGTCCCGCTTCACCAGATGAACAGCGCCTCGATCCCAATTGATACCATCAAGACAATCACCCCTGCGATGAATAATTTCGCAGCCGGCGAGAGCCGCTCGTTTGGTGGAAGGCCGTAACGTCCGAGCGGTGGAAGCCGCTGTACAGCGGCCTGAAAACGAGTCTCTCTGCGGGTGCCGACGGTTTGGGTCCGATCACGACGAGTCACCTCCATCCCCGACTCGGTGTGCTCGACGCCCCACGGCTTCCCCGGCAGGAGACAGTACGTTGCGTAGCCAAGAATGACGATCCCAGCAATAAAACTGAGCAGGACAACGTCGGCTGTGGTCCCGCCGAGGAATCGAAGCGGAATCGCGGCTAGCAACACCGTCGCCGTGACAGCGACTCCGTACACAGTAGCGTCCAGTATCTGCCGTGCGACCACCCAAAGTCGGCTCGGGCCGCCTCCCGAGCCGGTCGATCGCTTCGACGACATCACGGCTCTGGGCCACGCCGATCGACGGCGCCCGGTTCGGCGTACTCCTCTCGGTGACGATGGCAGCGACTCGACCGGGCGCCGTTCGTTTGGTCCGTCGCCAGCAGCGACGGCGCTTCACGGTCACAGACGCTCCCGAGTGCTTCCGTAACGATCTCTCTCGCGCGGCCCTCGTCGCCGTTGTTGGCGGCCTCGATTGACCGACGGATCGGTCGTTGGACGTCCGAGGAGAACGAGCGGTTCGCAAACAGCTCGTCAGCAGCCTCGTCGATGTCCGGGAGCCGCGTCTCGAGGCCCAGTAGGTCACGAGCCCGCTCTGAGAGGGACGGATCCGTCCGGGAGCGCTCGCGGAGCACCTCACGGAACACCTCGATCGCCTCCCAGTCGTCCTCGGAGAGTTCCTCGAACCCTTCGGGGCGGATCTTCGATGGACACCGTGTCGAAAAGACACACCCATCGGGGGGATCGCGCGGGCTCGGTGGTGTCCCACGTAGGACGGTTCGGTCGCGTTCGGCCGTCGGGTCCGGCGTCGGAACGGCCGACAGTAGGGATCTCGTGTATGGATTTTGTGGCTCGCTGAATAACCGCTCAGTCGGCCCGAACTCCATGATTTTACCGAGGTACATGACCGCGACTCGGTCACAGATGTGACGGACGACAGAGAGATCGTGCGCGATGAACAAATACGTCAGACCGAGGTCGTCCTGTAGATCCATCAAGAGATTGAGAATCTGCGCTTGGACGCTTACGTCAAGGGCACTCACCGGTTCATCGAGCACGATAAACTCAGGTTCGACAGCGAGCGCACGCGCGATGCCGACCCGTTGCCGCTGTCCCCCGGAGAACTGGTGCGGGTACCGGTAGTAGTGCTCTTCGCGGAGCCCGACCCGTTCGAGGAGATCTCTGACGCGTTGCCGCCGCTCGTCGGGCGTCTTCCAGTCGTGAACGTCGAGCGGTTCGCGGACAATCTCACCCACAGTAAGCCGGTCATTGAGGCTCGACTCCGGGTCTTGAAACACGATCTGCGCGTCCCGTCGCCAGCGTTTGAGTTCGTCGCCTGTGAGGGTCGTAATATCCGTCTCGTCAATAACCACCTCGCCATCGGTCGCCTCTTCTAACCGGACGAGCGTCCGTCCGAGCGTCGTCTTCCCACAGCCCGACTCACCGACGAGCCCCAGTGTCTCGCCCTCACGGACGTCAAAACTGACGCCGTCAACGGCCCGGACCGGATCGCCGCCAAGCAGCGATTGTTCCTCGTAGTGTGTTTTCAGCCCGCGAACAGACAGGAGTACGTCGTCGCTATCACTGCTGGCTGTGCTACGACTGTCGGGCGAATTGTCCACTGTGTCTCTCGATGTGTGTCGACCGTCGCTCATTGTTTACCTCCGTCACCGGCTGACTCGTGACGTGTGACTGCCTCGTCTGTTGACAACTCGGCGGGATACAACAGGCAGGCGGCATCGTGGTCCGGGTCGTCACCCACGTCTGTCGGGACCGGCGCAAGTTGTGAGCACTCATCGAACGCTTTCGGGCACCGCGGGGCGAACCGACAACTAGTTGCGGGCTCGTTCGGTGTCGGTACCTCGCCCTCAATTGTCTCCAGGCGGTCGCCGCTCGTCTGCATCCCGGGAATACTTCGTAACAATCCCTGGGTGTACGGGTGTTTCGGCTCCGCAAACAGCGGTTCGACCGGTGCCGACTCGACGATCTCACCGGCGTACATCACGTTGACCCGATCGGCTACCTCGGCGATCACTCCCATGTCGTGTGTAATGAACAAGATGCTAAGATCCCGCTCTGCCTGTAAATCTAACAGGAGGTCAATGATCTGTGCCTGAATGGTGACGTCCAGCGCGGTTGTCGGCTCGTCGCAGATCAGTACTTCGGGGGCGCATGCCAGCGCCATCGCGATGACAGCGCGCTGGCGCATCCCGCCGGAAAACTGATGTGGGTACTCTGTGACTCGCCGCGCCGCGTCAGGAATACCGACTTCCTCAAGGAGCTCGATCGCTCGTTCCGTCGCTGCGGCGCCCCGGAGCCCTTGGTGAAGCGACAGTGCCTCTTTGATCTGGTTCCCGACGGTGTACACGGGGTTCAGCGTCGACAGCGGGTCCTGAAACACCATCGCAATCCCGTCCCCTCGGATCGACTCGTACTCCGACTCGGAATACTCCGTGATGTCTTCGCCGTCGAAGCGGATCGATGAACTCGGATCGATCTCACCGGGTGACTCGATGAGTCCGAGTATCGACCGCGCCGTCACCGATTTGCCGCTGCCGGACTCGCCGACGAGTCCGACGGTTTCACCTCGCCTAATTTCGAAGGAGATGCCGTCAACTGCGTGGATCCGTTCGTGTTCCGTGTGGAACACCGTGCGGAGATTCTCAACCGCGAGCGCGGGGTCACGAGCCGACGCGGTGTCGTCAGTTCGAGAGCTAGACTCATCGTTGACGTGACGACTCATCAGGCACCACCCCCAGTTGCGACGCTCTCGTCGCCCCCATCACTGATGTCGCTTTCCGGATCGATCGCGTCTCGGACGCCGTCGCCGAGGGCGTTGAATCCCGTTACGATGATCACGACGAGGATTCCTGGAATGAGTGAGATATGCCACGACTGCGTGGCCACATACGGCTGTCCCGCGCTCACCGCCCGCCCCCACTCCGGCGTCGGGGCCTCGATTCCGAGTCCGAGGAACGAGAGCCCGGCGATGCCGATAATCACGCCACCCAGTGAGAGCGACGCGTAGATGAGGAAGTATCCTACGACGTATGGCAGCATGTGCTTTTGCATCGTGATTCGCGGTCGCTGACCGTAGGACTTGGCGGCATCAATCCATTCCCGTTCAGACACCTGTAAGGCCGGGCCACGAACGGCACGCCATAGTGCCGGCCAGCCGGTGATACCGAATAACAGTGCGAGTACGAGACCGCCGTTGAACACCTCGGCGATCCACGTGTCCGAGAGCACGAAAGACGCCAAAATAATGAACAGCAACTGTGGCATCGCCTGTATCGAGTCCCCGGCGATCACGACGCCGAGGTCGACAAGCCCCTTGTAGTACGCTGTTAGCATCGCGAATACCATCGCGAACCCGCCGGCGATACCGAGGCTCGTGAGGCCGACAATCAGTGATACTCGGGCACCCGCCGCCATGAACGTGAACAGATCCTTCCCGTCCGGAAGCGTTCCGAACGGATGGAACCGGTCGTACTGGTCGTACTCGAGCGGTCCGACGTTGTTGTCACCCTGTCCGCGGGACTCTGACTCGCCGTTAGCGTCCCCGACAAATATCGACTCGACCTCGCCCGTCTCGTCGTCGTAGTACTCGATGCGATTCTCATAGGGGTTCTCGATGTTCTGTTCGACCGTCGTCGGACCGAGCACCGGCGCGAACAGTGCCATGACCACGAACGCGAACACCACTGCCAGGCCAAATTGCCCCCACGAGTGGCGTCGGAACCGGTTCACAACGTCGTCACGCGGTGTCCAGTCGGGGATCCGGTAGTGCCGACGATACAGGGTGTACCCCCACCAACCGACAACGAGCCAGGTGAACGAGTAGCCGTAGATCACACACACGCGGAGGAACCACGCGACGGCTGGCGAAAGGCCGAGCGTTGTGCCTTCCCAGCCGCTTGGCGTCTGGTACCCGCTGTTGTCGATGACGGACCGAGAGGTGAGTGTCGGCAGGTCGGCCGCTCGTTCGGCGGCGCCAGCGAGGGCGGCCGCGACGGGTTCGGCTGCTCCTGGAAGGAGCCCGCCGACCCACCCCCATGGAGGGACCGATGACAGTCCGCCGACGATCGCCCCGAACTCGGCCGCGACGAGCGCGGCAATCACAACCCCCCACGTCGCCGCGGGGCCGGGGTTACGCCGGACTCGTTCACGGAACGGCAGGTCGCGGTCGCTATCTGCCTGCTCGGCGCCTTCCTGAAACTCTCCGGTGCGGGTCGATCCGGTTCCAACGTCGGTGTCGGCCCCCATCAGGCACCTCCGTCGTATCCGACGCGCGGATCAATCACCGTGTACAGGAAGTCCTGAAGGATATTGATGCCGACTGACAGCAGGATGAATAAGAACATAAGTGACCCGACGAGCGGGACGTCGCCGTTGATCGTCGCCTGAAAGAAGAGGTATCCGAGCCCGTTAATCGCGAACACTGTCTCGACGAGTACCGATCCACCGAGGAGCAAAAACGCCTCCCCGGTGATCACCGGCACTAGCGGGATCAGCGCGTTACGGAACATATGCTTCCAGACGACGAGCCTGCCTGGGACTCCCTTTGCCTTCGCCATCTCGACGTAGTTCGCGTTCTTCGTCTCGAGTATGGCCGTGCGACCGATCCGCATCTCGTTCCCCATCGACGCGGACCCGAGCACGAGCGCAGCGGGGAGGATCGCCTTCAGCGCACCGAGGAACTGAGAGGGCTCCCAAAGCCTCGAGAGGTCTGGTGGCGTGACGATTTGCGTCTCGACGAGCCAGCTTCCCCAATTAAACCCGAACAGTGCTTCCGACCGCGTGAGCACGCTGACGAAAATCACAGCGAGCCAGAAGTTAGGCATCGCCCGCCAGACGATTCCGCCGAAGGAGGCGAAGTAATCCGCGAGTGTGTTCGGATTCAGTCCAGCATAGAAACCGAGCGGGAGACCAACGAATATCGGGATGAGGATCGACCAGAAGCCGAGCCACAACGTTCGTGGTCCGTAGATCCCGACGAGGTCCCAAACGGGCCGTCCGCGGACGACGACCCATGATTCCCCTAGCTGGAGGGTTAGGAGATCCCGCATGAATTCGATATACTGGAGCCAAAGGGGCTGATCAAGCCCGAGGCTGTCTCTCACTGCGGCATACGCCTCGGTGTCGCCGCTAGGCCCGATGATCGCAGCTGCGGGATCAATCGGTCCAATCCGGAGGATGAGGAACGTTACAGTCGTGCCGAGAAAGACGATCGGCACCATCAGAAGCAGCCGTTTGAGAAAGTACTCCCATCGACCCATTTAGTAGATGTTCATATTGGGAAACTGAGTAATAATAGTTGTCCTTACAGCGAATAGCCCAATACTCACGTTGTTTTAAATTCCTACGATAGTTGTCACAGTTATGCCGAATTCCGATTCGGAGCGATCAAGACGAACCTTCCTTCGATCGACTGGCGCACTCGCGGCGATGACCGCCGTTGCTGGCTGCTCAGGGGGCAGCGAAGAAGACGTCCCTGACGAGCTGGACGACGGCGAGAACACGAGCGACACTGGAAGCGACGACGAAACCGACGATGAGTCGGACAGCAATACGGAGAAAACGCTGCGCTTACTCAACGCCTCGGTCAACACGTTCGACCCGCCGGCGAACGTCCTTTCGTCTGCTAACGAGGTTATCTTCCAGATTTTCGACGTGCTCATCGGGAAGCCCGAGGGGAAGTCGGGTGTCGTCGAACAGCTCGCGACCGGGTATGAAATCTCCGACGATGGGCTGACGTACACGTTTTCGCTCAGCGAAGACGCCGTCGCACATGATGGCCGGTCGATCGGTGCCGAAGACGTGGTCTACTCGTGGGAGCGGATCGCGGCATCAGAGGACTCTTCGTCGGCGTTCCTGCTGCTTTCAGACCTCGGCATTGCGCACGAGACGAACGACGACGGCGAGTACGTTCCGGGATCGATGGCTGTGGAGGCGGTCGACGACACGACGGTTGAGGTAACACTGTCGTCCCCGTACTACGCGGCACTCGATATCATGGCGGACGCGACGTTTGCGGTGCTCCCTGAAGGCATCGTCGGCGACATCGACGGGTACGACGGTGAAATGGAGTATCAAGAGTTCACCGCTGCGCCGCTCGGCACGGGCCCGTTCGAGTTTGACTCGTGGACCTCCGGTGAGGAGATGGCCGTGACTGCCTTCGACGACTACCACGGGGAGGGAGCGACGGTTGACCGCGTCCACTGGCAGGTGATCGAGGACTCGAACGCTCAGTACAACTACGCGATGAACCGGAACGTGGATGCGTTCTCCATCCCGACTGCTCAATACGACCCCGACCTGGCGACAGTTAATGAGACTCGGGATAACGGCCTTCAAGTCGGCGAATACGGGCCGATACAGAATGGGGATATGGTCGACTACCTCCGGATTTCGGGCTTGAGTACGCAGTTTATGTTGTTCAACAACGATCAAGTAATCAAGCCGGCCCGGAAGGCGGTTGCGTGGGTTATGAATCACGAGGATATCGCCAATAGCGCCTACAAGGGCCGGGTTGAGCCCGGGTACCACATGACTCCCGCGACGCTGTTCCCCGGCGGTCCTGAGGCGGCAGAGGAACACGCCCGCGAGAACTACCCGTACGGCTACAACGAGTCGAGCATCGAGGAAGCCCGGCGGATTATGGAAGACGCCGGCTACAGCGATGACAACCCGTACGAGTTCGAAATACTCAACGTTGAGGACACGACGTACGAGCAAATCTCCAACGATCTCCGGGACCGCCTCTCTGCCGCTCACATCGAAGTCTCGATCAGTACGGCGCCGTTCTCGACGCTGCTCGACCGCGAGTTCGCCGGCAACCGACCTGCCGGACTCGGCGAGTGGGGGATGTCGTGGGCGGACCCGCTCAACGTCCTCGCGCTGCTGTACCCACCGAACACGCGCTCGACGGACAACGAAGGCGTCACGGGGAACCCCTTAGTCGCGCTCAATTGGGTTGACACGGACGCCTCCCAAACCGCCCGCGATGCGTGGGACACGATGCAGGAGAACTCCACCCGGGACGACGAGGCTCGCGAGCGCTGGGAAGAGGCGCTCATCCGGATGGAGGAGGCCAACTGGGAAGACTGTGCGATGATCAACTACGCGTACCCCGCCGCAGAGCGGTTCTCATACGACTGGGTCGACATGCCTGAGTTCGGTGAGTTGGGGGCCCTTAGCGTGTACACCGGTGTTGATATCGACACCGACGCGCAACCGTGAACTACCCCACCCTACTCGCTCACGGCTGACGCCGTTCGCTCCTTGAGGGTGGGGCTTCCTGCTTCCACGACGCGCTTTGCAGACACGGATGTATCCGCAGGGAGCGCAGTCTCCACAGGCGTTGATTCGGAGTGAACCACTCCTACTTCTTCAAGACCGCGAGAAAGAATATTCCAAGCCGCATTCGCGTCCCGATCCGCTTCAAACCCGCAGGAAGGACAAGAGTGTTCACGAACCCACAGCGGTTTCTCGGTTTTCACGCCACAGGACGCACACTCTTTGGTCGTGTCTTTCGGGTCGACCGCCACAAAGTGCGTGCCTTCACGGTCACACTTGTATTCGAGCATCCGCTTGAACGTCCCCCACGCCGCCGACGCTCGGGTTCGAGAGTTGCCCGGTAGTTCAACCAACCCTTTCGCGTCCAAGTCCTCGACGGCCACTAAGTCGTACTCGGTGGCGTAGTAGTTCGACAGCTTGTGTAGGAAATCACGTCGCTTCCGTTTTAGATCGGCATGGCGTTGAGCAACGACTTTCCGTTGTTTCTCCCAGTTGTTCGACCCATGTTCTTTCCGTGAGAGGTCGCGCTGGGCGCGTTCCAACCGTTCGCGTTCGTCGGACAGGTCAAGCGACCCGACAGCAGTTCCATCGGTATCGTGGGCGTATTTGAGTATCCCAACGTCGATCCCAACACACCGCTCGGAGTCGGTTGGTTTCTCCGGTGTCTGTTTGCCGTCGACAGCGAATGAGGCGAACCACTCACCGGTCGGCTCCTTCTTGATCGTGACCTCTTTGATCGTCACGTCGTCGGGGATCTCTCGGTGGTTCACGATTGGAATATCCGCGAGTTTCGACAGTGACAGTACAGGCTGGCCGTTCTTACTATCGAACTCGAAACCAGACTGTACGTAAGTGAAACTACGGAAGTCCTGTGGGGCTTTCCAGTTGAGACTGCCGACGTTGTAGCCCCGCTCCTTCAGTTCGGAGAGAGCTTTGATACTGTCTTCAATTCGCATGACAGCTGCCTGTGCAACTGTCGAGTACAGATCGTTCAGCTCATTCCACCACTCTTTGAGGTCGGTGAGTTGATCCCGAACCTGCCGCACTCGCTGGTTGAGTGTCCCCGCCGAGTCTGGGATTTGCTCAAATTTGTTGAGTGCGTGGTTGTAGAGTTGCCTACAGGTGTCACGGTGGTAACCCAGTTGCTCACGCTGTTCGGGCGTGGGATTGAGTCGGAACCTATAGGCGTAGTGCATTGGGAGTAGCTATTCGTCGGGGTCAGACGTTCGGACGATTTTCACGTCTGCGCCACGCCACTGTTTCGGAACGAGGACGTGTGCGCCGTTTCCGGTGGCTTTCACCTCGCCTTCGATGACTTCGTGGCCTTCGATTTCGTGTCTATCCATCACCTGTATTTATACATTGTTTCAACGTAAGTGTGCCGGTACGTGGGGCGTGGAGTAGTGATAAAGAGCAGTGTATGTGAGGCGATGACGGCGGTGTATCCCCTCCCTACTGCGCTACTCGGCCTCCGGCCTGTGTTGCTCCTTGAGGAAGGGGGCTTACCGCCTGTATTCAGCTAACTCTCGGCGCTCTACCGCTTTTTCGACTTATTTTTCCGGTACGACTGCCCTCACCGAGGAGCCAAACGTCACGCGATCAGACGCGTCCCCCGTAATCGGATAGCAGAACGAGGACGTCACTCAATGGGGAAACGCCATACACGCCACAGATCCGCCTGCCTTCATAAATTCGTCAGTCGATACGCAAAGCGTGTCGTACCCACGTGACTCGAGCGCCGTGATCGTCTCCCGGTTCGACTGTTCGATGACGACCACATCGCCCGCTATCGAGTGACAGTTACAGGCGAAGTGTTCTTGCGCCGCTTCTGGTGTCACCGTAATTAACGTCTCGAACATCCGGTCGAGTTTCTCGCGGCCGGTCTCGGTAAACGCGTCAGGGCACACGACGGCAGTGTGTTCGTCGATGGCCGAAAAACACACGTCCAGGTGATAGTATGCCTCGTCGGTGAGCTCGAGCGGGACGATTGGGATATCAAACCGATCGGCGATCTCTCGATACGCCGCAAGATCGGTCCGTGGCCCGTACCCGCCCCAGAGCAGCTGTCGGCCCGGGTGCCACCGTGCATCGCCGCACCCCTCAAAAGTAACGTCCGATTGGAGCGTCTCAGTCGTTATCTCACGATTCTCACACCACTGCCGAAAGTAGGCAGGCTCGTCACGCCGCTCTTCAGTGGCCATCTCTGCGAGCAGGAAGCCGTCGCCGTTCGGGAGCGACAGCGCATGATTCGAACAAAACGTTATATCTGGGAGTTCCGACGGCGGAGCAACCTCCCCTGAATCCTTGAGGTCATTCCAGACGGCTTCGACGTCCATCACGGTCACATCCGCGATTTCTTCGTACCGATCGACGAGATCATGCCATTGGTCGCTCGCAGCGTCCGTGTCCACCCCAGACACCATGTACGGGTTGATCCGGTAGTCTACGGAGAAATGGGTAGGGGTCGCAAACAGTACCGAATTGTCTTGGGATCGTCCCGAGAGCGAATCGAGTGGCGGGAGCGTGTCGGGTTCCATGTAGAGCCGATTATCCATCGTGAACAGTTGTATAAGCTCATTTACTGGACATAAAAATTAGGTGTGTGGTGTTTATATCTGAAGTATCTATTATATGTAGACACTATAGAGTCATAAAACTACAAATAAACAAGATATAGTGGCATATTTGACAGCGGGGAACTACTAGCTCTCAAATACTTGCTATAGACTGTCTAACTAGTGTTGAATATTGTACACTTTCTCTGTCAACTCTTCTATTTGCTGGCTTTATCGGTAGAGAGGGGCATGCGGTCGGCGTGTCACGTCACACTCCGTCTGTTGTACCGGACAAAAAGCGTCGAGAAGTGGGGTTGCGACGCCTTCTTGCCCTTCTTTCACCGGGTCATAACGCCTTTGATCGCCTCGGTGGCACGGGGCTTCGGCTCGACGACCGGCGACAGTCGATCCTCGCCGGCGAGGTGGCTGTCGATGGCATCTCTCTCGAGGCCATCGGTCAGTTCCGCCAGCAGTTGTTTCGCCCACTTGGAGCCGGTGTCGTCGCCACCGAACGGCGACTCAGCCGAGATTCCGTGTTTGAGCTTCAGGCTCGCTGCGCCACAATGGCTGTAGTGGAGCGTGTGCTGTCCGTCTATGCGTTCATACGAAATAGGTGCGCGGTGTCCCACCGAGCAATCACTTTACGGGGCGATCCATGACTGGATCGCCCCGCACCCCTCTGGGGGGACGAACAACCCTACTTGTCGATCGACCCGGGGGAACTGAGATCTGCGTGAAGAATCTCGTTGTCACCCGTGGCCGACCAGTTCACGCTCCCATCTCGGTCTGACACCCGTCGATCAAACTTTCCATCATCCCGGCCGGTGGGCAGCAACGAGCTAGAGTGGAACCTCGGTCCCATCGCCTGCCTCGACCGCCAGCCGGTAGATTGCCTCGCTCGCCGCGGCGTCTAGCGTTGCGGACCCGACGCTCTTGACCACCAGGATCCCATCAGATGATTCTCGGACGTATCCGTCTGCGAGGGGCACACCGAGTTCGATCAGATCGTCCCCGTCGAGAGGGCTCGCGAGGAGGTCACCGGTCTCGGCGGCTTCCTCGGGGACGTCGGCGAACGTCTGCTCCGCACGTTCGAGGACACGAGGATCAAGCTCCTGCATGTCCGCTGTGAACGCGCCGACAGCGATAACGAGGCTCCCCGCCCCGAGTGCATCGGGCGGGAAGACGGGCTCGGTCGCCGTTGTCGCGGTCACGACTACATCGGCCCCCTCGACGGCTTTTCTGGCCGTGTCAACTGCCTGTGCCGGGATCCCCTCTTCGCTCAGGTCGGCCGCACACACGCCTCGCGAGTCACTTGGCGAGTAGATCCGTACATCCGAGAGCGTCGCAACGGCCCCGATCGCGCGAGTCTGCCACCGTGCTTGCGCACCCGCGCCTATGACTCCGAGTGTGAGGTCCTCCCGGTCCGGCTCCGGAGCCAACGCTCGGACCGAAACCGCTCCGATACAGCCAGTCCGGGCGTTCGTGATCGCCGTCCCCGCCATGAACGCCGTCGAGAGGCCCGTCCGGGCGTCCGTGAGCACGACCTGAGCGTTGATCGTCGGGAGACCTCGCTCCGCGTTCCCTTCGTGGACGCCGACGAGTTTCGTCGCGTAGTGGTCCGCACCGTGGATGTACGCCGGCATCGCGATCCCAGTTCCGGTTGGCTCGTCGCCATCGAGGCCCGCGCCGACTGGAAAATGCGGCCGTTGGGGCCGTTCGACTTCGCCGGCAGCCTGTTTGACTAACGCGTTCTCCACCACGTCGACGAGCCCCGCTAGATCGAGGTTTCGCTCAACCTCCTCCGCAGAGAGTAGGAGCACCATGTCCGAGGCGTCGCTATCCGGTAACTTAGCCTGATCGTCGGGCCGACCGATCAGCGTGACCATCTCTCTAGTCGGTCACCTTGATCGACAGGGTATCCGATCGGCGTCGAATGTTAATGTACTCGGGGGCGATTGGGACCCATGAACACACTCGTCGTGGGTGGGGGGATCGTCGGGCTTGCAGCCGCGTGCTCGTTAGCCAACCGTGGCGCGAACGTGACGCTCGTCGAGAAGGGATCGCTCGGAGCCGGGAGCACCGCACGTTCGGCCGGTGGAATCCGATCACAGTTCTCTACGCAGGTGAACGTCGAACTCTCACTCGCCAGCAAGGACGTGTGGAACACCTTCGAGGAACGGTTCGGCGTGGACATCGGCCTTCGAAAGAACGGCTACCTGTTTCTCGCCCGGACGGAGGACACCGCCGAGCAGTTTCGCGAGAACGTCGACATGCAACGCGAACTCGGCGCGGAAAGCGAGTTGCTCACCCCTGCGGAGGCGACCGAACACTGTCCGGGACTGGCCTCCGAGCCATTCGTCGCGGCGACGTACAACCCCGACGACGGGTTCGCCGATCCGAACCTTGCCGTGCAGGGGTACGCTGAGGTCGCCCGCGAGCGAGGCGTCGACATTCAGACGAAGACGGCAGTCACAGATCTCCACCGCGAGGGGGATCGTGTCGTCGGCGCGGATATCCAAGCCGTTGACGCTGCGGAGTCCGAGCGGTATGCGGTTGACCATGTCATCAACGCTACGGGCGCGTGGGCCGCGACGATCGGCGCGATGGTGGGCGTCGATCTCCCGATCGAGCCCCGACGTCGGCAGATCGCTGTGGTGGACCCGACGCCGCCTGTCCCCGAGTCGATCCCACTAACAATCGACCTTGATACGGGATCGTACTTCCGACCCGAGCGGGACGGGGTAGCGCTTGTCGGCGGTCACTTCGAGGAAACCGACGATCCGGACCAAGACCCGGACGCTTACGACGAGGGCATGGATGTCGCGTGGTCGGCGCAAGCAGTCGAGACCGCCGCTGAGTACACTGAGTACTTTGGACCGGACACCCGGATCAAACGCGGCTGGGCCGGATTGTACGCGGTTACACCCGATCGGCACCCGATTATCGAAGAGACGGTTCCCGGTCTCGTGACCGTCGCCGGCTTCTCAGGACACGGGTTCCAGCACGCACCCGCTGCCGGGCAGATAGTCGCCGATCTCGTCGTCGACGGGGAAACGGACCTCCTCGATATCCTGCTGCTTTCAGGTGAGCGGTTTGAACACGGCGAGACGTTCACTGAACGAAGCGTTGCTTGAATAATTGTGACACACCTACACGGCAGCCGCAGGGCGTCGCCGACCGCCGGTGGAGACAGCTCGCTTGATGTGTACGATACGCTGTGATCTCCGTCTCCACTTCTTATTCTCCCCGCGTCAGATTGATTGTCTAAGACAACCCTCTAAGATCCTAATCGAAGATACAGTAAGTTCCGTTCACGGCACCGCGATACGCTGACGTGCTCGTGTGGCTTCGAGGGACACGCCGACCTCACCGCATCGAAGACATTCCTGAAGCGACAGACAACGGTAGCACGGCCGATGGCACGGCCTGTATGCCTCAAGTGGGACGACCACGAGTGGTCAGAGTCACCACGCTCAGTTCTCAACGAGGAGCATACGAACCCGCAAGTTGCCTCCGTGGATCGGTAAGCGATACCCCCAGCTTCGTTTGAGACTCCCGATAATGCCTCGATTTTCAACAGCCACTGCGAAAATGAAAAACAGGAATGAGGCTGCGAAGAATAGTCCGGGGACCAGCAAGAACACAGAGCCTATCATAACGACGACGCTCACGAAGGCGCCACCGACCAGCGCATTTACTGTCGCACGCCCGAGTCGGTCTGTCACTGCTGTGGGGAATGAGGACCGTTCGGTGAGCGGTTGTGCGAAGGTTCGAGAAGTCACGACAACAAACGCGGCGGTCAAAATACCAAGGATACCGAACAGTGCCAGCCCGACCTGTCCGGTAACGGGAATTGTGAGCCCCGCATTGCTACTGAATTGCTCTGCCGCCGCTGGTGGAAGATACCCCAAGACGGTGCTATTGACTGCTGTCTGAATTCCAAACTGGAGTACGAGGAATCCCACAAAGAGGAGTCCACCAGTACGGGATACTGTCCGTCGAAGACCGTCACTAACCGCATGGCTGAGTTGGAGGGCCATACAGCGCGTATTCGACAACACAATCAGATAAAATTCCCGAAACCAATTGAAAGAGACTGTTGCGCCGGGAAAGTCGATTTTTAACCAACGGCCTCTCGATTCTTTGTTCTTGTTGGTTAATTCTGTATTGTTGTGGGCTGCCGATATGCGGAGACTACAACACCGTATTGATTTATCGACCGTTTTTATAGGTCGTGTCAGTATGTCTACGTATGGTACGGCCTCCAGTCGCCGCTTCCTCGGAGGAAGCGCCCTGACGCTCGCAGCGCTAACAGGTGCTATCGCCGCCGAGACCGCCGCACGTGTTGCTGATCGGCCGAGAGATCTCGACGTCGATATTTCGGCTCCGTTCGCCGACGCATTCTTTCCTGTACCGGCAGGCGACGCCCTGTCAACGACGTACGCATTAGTCATTGCGGAGCGCGTCGACGCCGACACACAAGAGGACCTGAGCTATCGTGCCCAGTCTGTGGCCGAACGGCTCGACATCGATGTCGACGAGTTAGCAGCGACCGTCGCAATCACCCCGTCCGAAGGGGGAACCCAACTAGTGACGGCAGCCGGTAGGTTCGATCGCCCCGACCTCGGGGAGACGATCGCGGTCGGCGAAAGAGACGCTGAGTCGAACGACGATCTCCCCGACGAAGTCGAGACGACGGACGACCTCCCTGCTGGCTGGCAACTTACCGAAACAGATGAGGCCGCGTTGTTCACCGATGAGGGCGTGGCGGCTGCCGCGACTGACGGTGGGTATTCGCCGACTCCTCGCGGTCGTTCTGATTAGTCGTCCGACGACAGCAGTGAGCGA
Organism: Halorubrum ejinorense; assembly: GCF_039522565.1. GTDB lineage: Archaea > Halobacteriota > Halobacteria > Halobacteriales > Haloferacaceae > Halorubrum > Halorubrum ejinorense. The sequence continues at coordinate 47,665 of NZ_BAAADQ010000006.1, forward strand.
CGGATCGAAGCTGCTCGCGTTGCTGGCCGTGCGGCCGCCGACGAGATCGACCGATTTGCGGAATCGTCGCTGGGGACGACCGCCCTCCCCCGGCTTGGTGGATTCGAAACAGTACTTCTGGCCCCGGACGCTGCTGGCGGTCCGTTTCCGCTGTCGGTTCCCGATGACGTGGCCGCGTTTGCTGCTGGCTTCGAGACCAACCCGAACGAGCTCCGAGACATCGACGGAACGGCGGATAACGCATACGTAATCCGTCCGGCTGCTGACACCGACGAGCTCGACGACGAGACTGTCAGACGACTTGTCCGGACCATCGATCCCGTCGATCCTGTCGAGATGGACATTACGCGCACTGACGGAGTTGTGCTCGTCGACGCTGTCGTCGAGGCCCCGCCGGAAATCGATCGTGAGGCGTCGCCGGATGCCCAAATCCGCTCGAAATTCGACCGCTACGCCGGTACCGTGACGTTTGAACACGTTGAAGGTGAGGCGGTGCTGCTCGACGAGCTGGAGGTGTGGCACGACGGCGAAGAGGTGACCGGTACGCTCTTTGATGGCGATGAATTCGCGCCAGGCGATGAGATCACTGTCGAGACCGGACTGATTGCCACCGTCATGGTGCGGTGGTTTGACCCGGACGCCAACGTCTACGACACGTACGCTCGCGAACAGGTCGACCGCGAGGCGTTCGCCGTCGACTACGACATGAGTGCCGAGACGTTGGAAATCAGCTACGAGGCCGAGCGCCCCGCCGACGCAAGCAATCTTCGGTTAGTCCACCGTGGCGAGGAGGGCGTTCAGACAGTCGGTGAGGAGTTCACCGACGGAACGTTCGACCCCGGTAACGCAGTTACCGTCACGGACGTGTCCATTGGCGACAGTGTCCAGCTAGCGTTCGACGGTGAGGAACCGATGGGTGGTGGCTCGTTCATCCATTATCGTGCCCGCCCCCCGCGTGTTTGGATCCACTCGCATGCCGAGGACCACGATCAGGTACGACGGCGAGGAGTCTCGTCCAGCTGACGCGTTCGTGACCCTCGTCGACGGAGAGGCAGCCGAGACGCAGTTCGCCGATGAGTACGACACGCTCTCTGGCGACGAAGAGCTGGTTCTCGGTGAACTTCCACTGGGGAGGTCGGTCATAATTGAGTGGCGTGAGCCGGACGAACCAGTTGTTATCGCCGAACACGAGGTCGTTCCGAGCACGCGAGCCTCCATCGAGTACGACCCGGACGCCGGCGAGATTACGGTCCAGCACAGAAACGGCCGGACGCCCCCCGCGTCAGAGTTGGAACTCCAGGTCGGTCGCACCCCGGCTGATGTTCAGCCTGCGGACAAACTCGATGAATTTGGTCCGAATGACTCGTTTACGGCCTCAGTGCCGCCGCTCTCGCGGGTCCGACTCGTCTGGACCGGCGGCGACCACAAACACCACCTTGGCGGTACAACCACGGCACGTGACGCGGTCGCGGCGACCTACGATGTTGACTCCGAAGCCATGACGATCGAGTATGTCGGCGAACAGCCTGCCGACCCCGAGCGACTGCGCGTGTCGGTGAACGGTACCGGCGACTTGCGGGGGCGAGAAGACGACCAAGAGTCGGCGTTCGCGGCCGAACACGACGAACTAACCATGGGGGACACGATCACGGTCGACGACATCGGGCTCGACGACACCGTGGTCGTCAGCGTTCACACCGAGTTCGAGAACGGCGCGGCGACCAGCTCCGTCGCCCACTTCTCGGGGGTACCACGCCGCGGATTCGTCGTTGACGAGGGAGCCGGAGACAGCGACGGGTCGGGGACGACGCTCCGTTACATCGGCGACGTCCGCCGCGACGCCGATGCCTTCGAGGTGCTGATCGACGGAGAGCCCGCATCGACACAGCCCGCCGATGAGATGGACCGACTAACTGGTGAGGAGACGCTATCACTCGGCGATCTGTCCGCCGGCACAACGGTCACTGTTGAGTGGAGTGCCGGTGATGAGACTCAAATTGTGACCGAGAACGTGATTCCCCCGGAGGCGACGTTCGAGGTCGCGTACAAATCGAATGAGGACGGTGAAGGGGGCGTCGTGACGTTCACCCACGCGGGCGGTGACGCACTCGGCGCAGACCGGGTTGACGTGGTCGTCGAACCCGCGACCGACGGATTGCGCCCTTGGGATTCCGACGACGAGGTGACCGACGGCGACGAGACGAGCGTCACGGTCGACACGGAGCCGGGGGTGGCCATCGTCGTTTTCAACGAAAGCGAGGTGCTCCACCGCGAACCGCTTAACTAGGACGGGTAGGGGAGTATCGTAACTCGGTACTCCTCAGTGAGAGAGTACCGGTCCGTTGATGCGTTTTGTTTTAAGAGGCTTTGTTGAAATCCTCAGAAGTTGATAGTTTCACCCCCTCCAACCGCTCAGTACAGGGGACTCACAGATCGCTCAGTACAGGGCCGACATCGATCAGTCCCAAACGATGGAACCTGTCAGGGTTCAGTTGCCTGCCCGGTGGGGGTCTCCTCAAGCCAGCGTTCAAGCTCTTCTTCGTGTGCTTGCCAGTCGGCGAGCAGCCGCTGATACTCGTCACGGGCGGCCTCTGCACCCCGGTAGGCGGCGATGGATTTTAATCGGTTTTTCAGCGCTTTCTGGCACATCGCTGTCTCATCATACCAGTCGTATCCACATTGTACTAACATATCGTGGATGGCTGCCCAGAATCCAACTTGCTTCGGATTCTCATCGTGGCCATCGCCGACTATCGGGAGTGCCTCCTCGAATTCGCGGTAGTAGGCGAGCGAAAACTGCGTGATGAGCTGTTTCAGCCGGTACTCCCACTCACCACCGATTTCCCCCTTCGCGTCGGTTTGCTGGTCCAAGAGGCTGTCATACCCTTCGTCTTCGTATCGCTGGAGGTGCCACGAGGTGAGGCCACTGAACTCGTCCCATCGACCGGATTCAGCCTCGACGAGCTCACCCGGAGCGCCCTCAAACACCAGCCGCACTAATCCCCCATCCGGTCCGGTATCGTACTGAGCAAACTGTCTATAGGATCAAAACCAACCGGTTGTCCAGTACTCGTTCGTCTCGAAGCGGTCCCACGCGTCTGTGAGGTACGTCCGGACGAATCGTTCCTCGGATACGGGCGAATCGAAATGGAATTGGACAGTTGCGCCGACCATGGGTCAGCCTCATGTAGGATTTTGATATACTTTTTGTGTGTCAAATATGAACTGCGTTCAAGAAATTCAGAGCCGGTAGATACGCAGTTCTCATCGAACGGCTGTTTCAGGCGAGAATATATCTGAAAAATAGGATTTCAATAAAGCGGTTTAAGAAAGAACTTTGATTCGGGTGACATGGCTGTGTTGAATCGTTGTAAGGCGTAGAGATTCACTGTTTGACGAAGCGCTTGATGTTATAGACGACACACATCAGCGCGATTTCGCGGAACTCACGGAACCACGAGCGCGCTCGCACGGCGAAGCCGAGCGAGAGCTTCACAGCCGAGTTCACAGTTTCAGTCATAGAGCACTAATTGTAGCGGGAATCGTCGATTCTCGCGTTGTGTGCGTGGTCGTACGGAGCGAAGATGCGGTGCTTGATCAGCGGTCTGATCCCGAACTCCCGCAATCCTTCACGAAGCGATTGCTTGTCATAGCCTTTATCGGCGGCGAGAGCCCGCAGATTGCCCGCGTTTCGGCGGGCGATCTGCTCAGCAAGGTCTGCGTCGCTTCCTTCTCGGTTCGTTGAGCAGTGAACGTCAAGGACAGCCTGAGAAGCTGTATCGACGAGTTTCGTGACTTTGATCTTCTGAACGCGGTAGCTGATTCGCTGGCAGTAGTGGCGGCTCGCTGGTGAGCGGTCGTAGAACGTGGCGTCGATCGCGGCGTGTTCAGAGAGGTCGTGCAGCTGCGCCGACTGGCGCAGCAGCACTCGACAGACGCTCATACTGATCCGGTCGAACGCCTTACACAACGTGGACGGCGCGAGAAGATCGGCCGCGTTGAGGCCGATCTCCCCGGTTATTTGAGGCATCTCTTTGAGCAGGTCGATCGTCATGCGGTACGATGAATCGAGGTAAATCCGCAGACAGTGAAGGGAAACGAGTGTATAGTCGGCGAATCCGCCGCCACCTTCCGGGGTGGCAGATTCGCCTCCATGGCGGTGTTCAGATAAGGATTGAAACGTGAGGCGGTGCGTTTTCAAAGTATCTATGCCCGAAAACGACCGCCTTATGGGCTGTTTAGACGAGATCAACTTAGAGTTTGTGGAGCGAGAGCGACACCGCGGCTATTGATGACGCTCAGTATTCAGCTTCATTTAGCAGGATTATCGCTTTCGAATACTGTTTCGTTTCTTGAGGTATTCGGTGTTGAACGAGTGCGATCCACCGTTCACAACTGGGTTCACAAAGCCGATCTACAGCCGGAATCTGGTCGGAGCCCGAATCACGTTGCGGTCGATGAGACGGTGATTCGGCTTGACAATGAACAATATTGGCTGTACGCTGCTGTCGATCCGGAAAACGAACGATATGCTTCATACACAGCTTGAGCCGACGACAAATAACGCTCTCGCAGATCGGTTTTTCGCTGATCTCCGTGACAAACACGACGTGGATGACGCAACTGTTCTCATCGATGGATCAGCTTCACTTCAGCGAGCCTGTCGCAAACACGACCTCGATTTCAGATACGAACGACATGGAAATCGGAACAGCGTCGAAACGTGTCTTTCGTGAAATAAAACCCAGAACTACCAGTTTTTCCAAACTGTTTTAGCAACGCCAAAGCAGAAACTGCTGACGAGTGGCTCAGATCATTCGCTTTCGCATGGAATCAGCTTATCTGAACACTACCGTTGTATCGGCCGTTCAAGAATATCGAATACATCGATAGCTTTGTACTCACGATTTCGCTGCTGCCCAGTCGCTTCGATAACGAGGCCATCCGATTCGAGCTCTTCAATCGCATTATAGGCAGTCTGTCGACTTACGTCGAACCGGTCCGTGATGTCATCTGCGGTGAAGTACGGTAATTCAAACAGTTCGCGGGCGAGTTTGTGACTTGTCTTTTGATTCGGATATTGCGCTTCGTACTCTCGCCGGAGTTCGAGTAATTCGAATGTTCGCTCGTAGGAGTCCTTCGCTTGCTCTTCAATGCCTTCAATAAAGAACGCAATCCAATCGCGCCATCGGCCTTCTTCGCTAACCGCACGCATTGTCTCGACGTACTCCTGCTTGTTTCGATTAAAGTAGGCACTCGGATAGAGGTACGGCTCAGACAGATAGCCAGCCTTGTGTAACTGGAGGACGGTCAGGATCCGCCCGAGACGACCGTTGCCATCTGAGCAGGGGTGAATTGTCTCAAACTGATAATGAGTGATAGCAAGGTCAATCAGTGGATGATATTCACCGTCCATTTGTATATATGCTTCAAGCGAGTCCATTAGCTCCGGAACGCGGTCCGCCGGTGGTGGAACAAACGGAGACTCTCCGCGACGTGGCGACGGTATATGTACATCACCATCTCGCCACTCACCAACAATGTCGCCCTTGTTCCGAACTCCTTTGAGTAGTATTTCGTGGAGCGATTTGAGCAACGCGACCGAAATTGGCTCACCCCCTTTAATTGCGTCAAATCCATCCCTGAGTGCGCGCTCGGCGTTGAGAACTTCCTGTAAGTCGCGGCTCACACGCCCAGAACTGCCTGATTTCTGTCGTGTGTGATATGCGTAGACTTCGTCCATCTCGACGTCTGCGCCCTCAATTTCTGCTGTTTCGACTGCTTCGAGCCGAAGGAGCGACGTATACAGTACCGGCGAGAAATCGACAGTCGGACTAATCCCGTCGATACGTCCGAGTTGGAACATCGCATCCGATATCGTCGCCGTGAGGTCCTCGTCAATCTCAACCCGCGATGAGAGGGGCAACTTCTCTGGAATATAGTAGGGGTGCGGATGCGACTGTTGGTAGTGCCCCGGCGCATCTGGTGGTAAATCCTCTGTTCTCATTTTGAATTAGTAAGTTTCTAGCGCGTCTTAATCATATTAGATATAAATACATTTGGATAAGGTGAGTCAAATCCGTTCCAAATCAAATTCCACCCATCTCGTTGTGTCACAACTGCTTCCGCCCGAACTGAGCTGATATCCATGATTGTACTGTCGAACGTCCGTGTAAAGGTCAGCGTCTTTGAGTCGGATATGCGATGTCACACTGTCGACGACCTCGCCGCCGAGGGCGGCATTCAGAATCTGATGGCCGAAACAGATGCTAAGCGTTGGGCCCCCTCAGTGACGAGTTAACACACAAACTGCTTCTAGGAGGATCCATGGCTAATCGGGTTCATCGTACATGCCGGTCTCGTTGCCCCCAATGAGGACACCATCTACGTCTTCGGGTGACGGGTCACCGTCCTCATTCGGATTCACGATCACGCGCCAATGCCATCAAAAGTGGTTGAACCGTTTCCGGCATCGTGGTCGGGTCACCAGCTCGTCCGTGAGTTCCATAATATCACGGTTGTCGGCTTAGGGTGCGAACGACGCTCGCTCTCGCCAGCAATCGACCAGTGTGCGTTTCCCGCAATTGATCCACGAGAAGCCCCAAAGGGCGATCGACGGTACGCCACCGATCAGACCGCAAACGAGCTTGAAGCAGCATGTCTAGATGTTGTTCGGGACATGTCGACGCCGAAAAAGGCCGGTCGATCGCTGAGCATCGAGGACGACAACCCCCAGCGTTCGTGGGTGACGTTGAGCGTGTCGAAACTCGGTATAACCAGCTCACAGGGTTGCTGAAATCCCTGACAGACGTATGCCTCGTCACGCACGTTCTGCCGTTCAACACGTCGTTCGGTGGCCACCACGCCGTCGGGACCCGAGAGGCGGACCGAGAGTTCCTCCACGTGGGTCGGTAGCGACGAAACTCGCCATTCGGGAACACGATGTGTTTGCCACGGACTCAGCGGCAAGTTTGATGTGGCTTCTCAATGTACGTAACTGCGTACCAAGGTGACCGGAAAACCGCGAATTCGGTCCGCACGCCACTATACCTCAACCCACGCTCAGAATGAGACGTAAAGACACACTCGAAGGGTCACTAGAGATGTATAGTATTGATGTCGGACAGGGAGACGCGACGCTAATTATCGGACCGGACGGTGAGACGACACTTGTCGATGCCGGGACCGGCACTGAGGCGAAACAGAACATTCGAGAGAACATCGACCGGCGATTCGCTACACGCGATGATGTCGATGGCCTCGACAACGTTGTCGTGACCCACTTCGATCAAGATCACGCTGACCAAGCGGCAGACATGGTCGAGGAATACGATGTAGACGAGGTCTATACTCCGAATCCGAATGCGTATGACACGGGAGATAGGATAACGAACACGAGTGGGTTACAGAACGAAGCACTGAGCAAGGTTGATGTCTCCGAAGAAACCGATACTACTGTACACTCGGTCGACACTGATGGGACACAGCGTGCGGTCGGGGCTCACGACTTAGGTGGAGAGGGACAGCAGGATCTCGATATCTTCAGTGATGGTGCTGTCGACGTGTCAGTGTTGAACCCGGAACCAACCGAGGATATTGACGGAATCGATCGGAACAGCGGGAGTCTCTCGTTTAGCGTCGAATATGGCGACTCGACTGCTGTCATCACCAGCGATACGTCGGAACTCGCGGCGCCTGAGAAGCTTGATGACACAGAGGTCGACTACGCGACCGGGTTCGAACACGGAAGCGAAACGAGTCTCACAACGCTAAATCAAGTAGACCCGGAGCACGTCAATTTCTCGTGTGACCCATCGGCATTTGGCCACCCGGATACTGCGATGACCGATGTAGCTGCCGAGAGAGGGCTTACGGTCACCGCGACGAACGAGCATGGTACAGTCTCGTTCATGAGCGACGGTGACTCCGACGAGGTACTCACACAACGCGGGGAACCCATCGACGGTAGCCAAACCGACGGCGAGGCAATACAAGACGAACTCACCGATTCACAGTCGAACCCGGAACCGGGGTTCGCCGACGAGATTGCCAAGGTAGACGACGCCACATCGCAGACCGAACTGACTACCGAGACCGGTGAACGGACCGATATGGACCTCATCACCGAAGAGGGAGAGCAGATCGAGCCAGACGCGTACATCGAGGAAGACCTCGACATCCCCGAGAATACCGAAGACATTGACATGTTTCCGGAGCGTGGTAACGCATTGGATGTCGACGAGTTAGAGTCGGCAGGAGTCGGAGTTTACAATGAGGAGACCGGGAGGTTCGAAACGCCGAACGAGGAATCTCTCACGGACATCGACGGTGTCGGAACTGACAAAACAGAACGTCTGGAACAGAACGGAATCGATATTGATTCGACCCCCACTCCTGAGGAGGTCTCGAAGACCGACGGATTCAATGATAAACTATCGAACCGCGTGTCGGACCGGCTTGAGCAACGAAACAGCAACGGTGCCAATCAAGCCAAGAACCAAGCTGTCACAAGTGAGGAGTCACGAGAGTCGACGCAATCCGATGGGTCCGACAAAGGACACTCCGAGCGCGACTCACAGGGCACGGAGTCAGAGGAACTGGAGCCCGGAGATGACCCTCGAAATGTGGACGAGACAGACGATGAAACATTAACAAACGAAAACGAGGATGCGGCGACAAGCGACAACAATGTGAACGCGAGCGACGACAACCCTGGGGCCGAGTCAGCGGAGGCCAGTACGAAGGGCAGCCATGCCGACGGCACTGGTACCGAACCTGAGCAGAACGCGGATCCAGACACACAGCGGAATTCCAATGAAGATGTACTCTCTGAGGACGAACTCGCTAAGGAGGGTCAAGACGACCAGTTCACGGAGGAGGCGTCTTCCTCGGACGGCGATGTGATGGACGTTGAGGAAATTAAGAACAACCCGGACACGGCTGATGACGGCGTTGACGTAGGCGACGCCACTGCTGATGGCGATCAGATGGACTCCGAACGTAAGTACAGCAGGTGAGTAATTGGACCAGTTATATTTGATCGGCTGTCGCTCCCCACGACTCTCTGCTATCGGTATTCAATAGTATTGCTCCCAGTATATGTGCGGTGTTAACAAGATTTTAGAAAGAGTAAGTGGTCACGTTAAGTTTGGCGTGAGTTGTGGTAGACGGCGACGGCTTCGAGCCAATTTTGAGCTGTCTCGAGCGCGACATTGCTGAAACTATTTGCAAACGATGATGTTCGTCGTTCTATTTCCCAAAAAACACGTTTGATGGCATTCCGATTTCCATGACGAATGACTTGAAATCGATAGCCGTCCTCAGCGAGAACTGATCCGAGATAGTCTGCGTCATCGACGAGAAATTCCACGTTATCGAGCTGATAGCGCCGGTGAAGCTCGGTGAGAAACCATCGCGTCGTCTGTTTTTCGTCAACCGCAAGCTGATCCTCGGAGACGGTTGAGATCGGCTGTAGATCGGCTTTATGAACCCAGTTGTGAATGGCAACGTGACTCCGATCGATCCCAAACAGTTCAAGATGCTTACTTACCTCACGTAGTGACATACCGGCTAAATGACAGCGGATCCCTACTTCAATCACCCAACGCGGAGTTCGATCTCGCTCCACAAACGACAAGTCGATCCACGCTATACGTTCGCTGAGGCGGTCGAATTCTGGCATAGACACTCAGAAATTGTCCGCCTCATTCTCTAACTTTACGCGACCCAATATACTACCCCACAGATTATTATACCGCTCTCCCGTTGGTTGGCACATAATGTCCGAAGAGCCGTCCCCACCCCACCGAGTGAGTTCGGATGGCGGCACCGAACACCGTGACGTGAACGACGTCGTCGAAGAGGAATGGATCGAGGAGACGACGCCCTTCGAACGAGTGTACGAAGTCATCTCTCGTGTGTACGATCCGCTGTCTGCAGCACAGATCGCCGAGCGTGCCCGCGTCTCACCGACCACGGCGCGAAAGCACCTGCGAACGCTTGAGAGCGCTGGTGAGGTAACGACGTCACAGGACGGTCAGACGACGCACTACCGACGGTCGGAAACCGCTATCGTCACTGAACACGCCCAGTCGCTCCTCGCGGAACGGACGCCCGAAGAGATCGCGTCCGGCATCGCCGATATCAAGGCGCAGATCCAGGCGTGGCGCGAGGAATACGGTGTTGATTCACCCGAGGAATTCGCCCGAGAACTGGATATCGGGGACGCCGACAGCGATCATGGTGCGCTCCTCACAGAATGGCAAACGACGCGACGCAACCTCGCGCTCGCACAGGCAACACTCGCGATCGGTGAGGTGAGCCAAACTGGTCACCTCACTGGCACGGACACGGATGACGATGGTAACGGCGATACATCCATCGTGGTATGACCGACGACGGAGACCCCGCTCGCTATATTCCGCCAGACGAGCAGTCTGAGGTATTTGGTCCTATCGACGCTGGGGCATTACGGGAAATCCGAGACCTGTTCGTGGACCTTGAGCCGCTGGTCCAGACCGCGTCAGTAGACGACCCGCTGAATCCACAAACACTCTCGGTTGAACTATCTGACGGCGTCGGATCGGCGTCAACCGCGCAGATAGACATCCGGTGGAGTCTCACCGGGAACTACGCCGCACACTACACAGATGACCGTGATCGAAACTTTCGGTTCGACTGCCACCCGAAACCCGACGCACCGAGACGGCACTTCCATCCACCACCCGATGCACCGAGCCGTCCTGTCGACCCGTCCTGTATATCTGTGTCCGAGACAAGCCTTGTGACGCGAGCGATTCTCCAACGGTGGCGATACGCCTACACGAATGGAACATTTGAGGGAGTCAACGACGCAGAAAATCCACCGTGAGAGCTACAAATATACAAAGATAGCCCACGGGGAGAGCCGTGGAAGGATGTCAAGACTCGAACGATACCCCGACGTGGTCCGCAATTGCTTGGAGATCTGCCTTCCGGAAAGTGGAGTCGTCGGCCGCCGCTGGCGATTCTGCGATGCCGACGTGCGCTCAGATGAGTCGTCGCATCTGTGACGTCGACGGTCGGCCCGCCGCGTTGACACTGACTCCTAATGTCTCACAAACTGCTTGGAGCTCTTCTTTAGTGAACGACGACTTGACATCCCGTTCGAAGCGACCCGTTCTCACGCGAATTGCGTTTCGAAGCTCTTGGACGGTAGGACTCATGGATCCTCACTCTCTGCTTGTCTCCCTCAAAGTTCCTATCCAGCGTTAACATCAGCGGAGTTCGGTGTCTGCGTCCGTGTGTTCTGCCAGGTGACGGTGGCAGCGACTCTCTCGGCCATTCTCTCCGATCGGATATGATTCGACCGCATCAGTCTCACAAACTGAGCCGAACTCCGCAGCGAGCAGCTCAACCGCAGCGGATGGTGAAGACTCAGCGCGTTCCGTCGCCTTATCGACTATCTCTGTGGCGGCTGGCGGGAGTTCGATATCCGCGAATACATCGGCGGCAACGCTTTGTGGGCCTTGCTTGTCATCGATCAACCCCAGCCGGCGTTTTGCCGCCCGAACGAGTGACGAGTCCGCACGCTCACGCTGGCGTAACACCTCTTGGAACGTCCCGAGAGCCTCCCACGCATCCGGCGAGAGCGAGTCCCACTCGGGCGGTCGAATTCGGACTGGACACCGGGTCGCAAACGGACAGCCGTCAGGTGGATATCGAGGGTTTGGTGGGGACCCGCGCAGCGTGACGCGGTCGAGGTCGTCTGGAGCTGGTGTTGACGAACCCGGAATCGCCGACAGCAACGATAGCGTGTACGGGTTCGCCGGGGAATTAAACACCTCTTCAGTTGGGCCAATCTCAAGGATGTTTCCGAGATACATCACCGCAACCCGATCAGTTATTTTCCGCACTACTGAGAGATCGTGCGCAATAAAAAGCAGCGTAATATCAAGCGTCTCTCGCAGTTCTTCGAGCAGATTTATTACTCGTGCTTGGACGGAGACGTCGAGGGCACTGACCGGCTCGTCCAACACGAGGAACTCCGGTTCCAAGGCGAGCGCACGGGCGATACCGATACGTTGGCGCTGCCCGCCAGAGAACTGGTGGGGGTAGCGGTAGAAGTGCTCCTCAAGCAGGCCGACACGGTCGAGCAGCTTGAAGACCCGCTCGTCGCGCTCGTCGGGGGTTCCCCAGTCGTGGGCCTCAAGCGGCTCCTTGATTATTTGTCCGACGGTCATTCTGTCGTTGAGGCTTTCTTCAGGGTCTTGGAACACGACGCCCACCTCGCGTTGCCACTCGCGAAGGTCGCTGCCAGAAAGGTCTGTCACGTCGCGCCCGTTGGCCATAACTGACCCGCTCGTCGCGGCTTCCAAGCCGGCAAGCGTTCGGCCGAGCGTCGTCTTCCCGCAGCCGGACTCGCCGACGAGCCCGAGTATCTCTCCACGGCGAATGTCGAACGACACGCCGTCGACAGCCTTCACCGGCGGCAACCTGTCGAGCGGCGAGTCACTCTCGTAGTACGTCTGAAGGTCCTCGACTGAAATGAACGTTTCTCCGGCGCCGGTGGGGCTTTCGTCGGGCATCTCTGCGGACGAGTCGGCATTTGGTTCGGTACCCGCCGGTTTGGTGGCCTTCCTGGATGACGCGTCGGTTTGGCCGGCAGTCGAGGACGCGCTCGCCTTTTGTTCCTCGTTGCTTAGAGACACCTCCTGTGTCACCTCTGGATGGGAAGAATCGTGGATTAGACAGGCCGCAGTGTGATCCGTAGATCCTCTGATCGGCATCGGTTCGGGGTGAGTCGTCGTACAGGCTTCCGTGGCCGCCGGACACCGCGGGGCGAATCGGCAGCTATCCGCTGGCTTAGTCGGTGTCGGGACCTCGCCGTCGATTGTCGGCAGTGTGTCGTCCGCGTCGCTCCGTCCGGGGACGCTCTTGAGCAGGGCACGCGTGTATGGGTGTTCTGGTCGCTCAAAGAGTTCTGCCGTCGGCGCACGCTCCACGATTTCGCCCGCGTAGATGACGTTAACCCGGTCTGCGGTCTCTTCGATGACACCCATATCGTGGGTAATGAATAGGATCGCGAGGTCTTCCCGTTCTTGGAGGTCATCGAGCAGCTCCAGTATCTGCGCTTGGATCGTCACGTCGAGCGCGGTCGTCGGCTCGTCACACACGAGCAGGTCCGGGTCACAGGCCAGCGCGATCGCAATGATCGCACGCTGTTGCATCCCGCCCGAGAACTGGTGGGGATACTCGCCGAGCCGCCGCGGCGCGTCGGGAATACCTACATCTTCCAGCAGTTCGATCGCCTTCGACCGGGCCGCCTCGCCGGTCAGTCCCCGGTGGATACGGAGCGCCTCGCGGATCTGATTGCCAACCGTGTACACCGGGTTGATCGAGTTCAGCGGGTCCTGGAATACGATGGCGATGTCACCACGGTGGCCGTCCCACCCGGCCTCGACGAGATCGACACCGTTGAACCGGATTTCGCCGCCCTCGATGGCTCCCGGTCGGTCGATCAATCCCAGGATCGAGCGCGCCGTGACCGATTTTCCGGAGCCGGACTCGCCGACGAGGCCGACGGTCTCTCCGGCGTGGACATCGAACGAGATCCCGTCAACCGCGTGGATCGTCTCCTTACCGGTCCGAAACACCGTCCGGAGGTCTCGCACCTCTAGGAGCGCGTCCGACCGCTGGTCCGAGGCAGTCGCCGATCCCTGGCGCGGGACCGCAGATTCGTGGGCAGTCATTCGACCCCCGCGAGGAATGGTGCTCGGTCATCATGTGCTAACTCTAGTGCGACCATGTCGGAGATCGACCGGACCTTCGTTCGTGCCGGTCCCGATGTGTTCGCATACGCCTCGAGCGACCGCTGTCGGATCCCGCCCGCCACCAGCGTGACGACATCATCGTCCGGCTGGTGGACCTCTAGCAGGTACAACCGGTAGCCACCGGTGTCGACGTACCGGACGTCGGTCCGACGGATCGCGCTCGCGATCGTCTGCTCGCTGAGCGCAGTCGCCGTCTCGCCGGAGACCGTGAAGATGAACGTGAGGGGTCCGTCGTCGGGCGCCCTCACCGTCCCGTGGTCCGCGTACGCTTCGACGACCGTGCGTCCGGCCGCGCGGTGATCTGCCGCCACCGTCGCAACCGTCTCTCGAAGGCGATTCCACGCCGCCGTAGGTGGAGTGTCTGCCGACATCTGTTATCCTCCGGCACCGCTGGCCGCCGCACTTGTCTCCTCTTCACTGCTCAGGTCGGTCTCGGCGTCGATCGCGTCCCTGACCCCGTCCCCGAGCGCATTGAATCCGGTCACGACGATGACGATCAGCGTCCCCGGAAGGACGGCGATATGCCACGACATCGTCGTCAGCAGGGGCTGTCCGACGTCGACGAGCCGGCCCCACTCCGGCGTCGGGGGCGAGATTCCGAGCCCGAGGAACGAGAGCCCGGAGACGCCGATGATGATACCGCCGAGACTCATCGACGCGTACACCATTAGGTAGCCGACGATGTACGGGAGAATGTGGCGACGCATCGTCGTCCTCGGGGCCAGTCCGTAACTGTCGGCAGCATCGACCCATGTCCGCTCGGAGACCTGAAGCGCTGGTCCCCGAACGGCGCGCCACAGCGACGGCCAGCCCGTCAGAGCAAAGATGAGCGCCAACAGCACTCCCCCACTATACAGCCCAGCGAGCCACGTCTGTGAGAGTACCACTGATAAGAGAATCACAACAAGCAGCTGGGGTAGCGACTGTGTCGCGTCGCTCACAAGGACGATCGCTAAGTCGACGATTCCGCCGTAGTACGCGCTGATCAGGGCTAAGCTGGTGGCGATGACTCCGCTTATAGTGATCGCGAGAAGCCCAATGAAAAGCGACACTCGCGCCCCAAGCGCGACCTGTGTAAAGAGGTCCTGTCCCGACGGCAACGTCCCGAACGGATGGAAGCGGTCATACTGATCGTAGGTGAGTGGGCCAACGTTTCGGCCGTCGATACCCTGCGAAGTTGTGTCCGTGTTCGCTGCCCCGACGGTGATCGTTTCGACGTCGCCGGTGTCCTCGTCGTAGTAGTCGAGCTCGTAACTGTACGGGTCGATGGCGTTCTGCTCGAGCGTCGTTGGGCCAAGCGCCGGCGCGAAGACGGCGAGAATCAGGAACGCCAACACGACGAGAAGACCGAACTGTCCCCAGCGATGGCCGCGGAAGCGACTGACGACATCGTCGAACGGCGTCCAGCCTGCCGTCCGGTAGCGGTTACGGTACAGCAGGTAGCCGCGCCAGATCCAGTACAGACACAGGGCGCCGTAGAGGTATATTAGCCCGACGCGCAGCCCCCACGCCCTCGCGGGCGACAGTCCGAGAAACGTTCCCTGCCAGCCTTCGCCGGGGACGAGCGTCCCTTGGTTCGGAATCGTCTCCCGACTCAACAGGACTGGGATACGGTCAGCGACCGCGACAGCGGTCTCCCCGAGCGGAAGTGCACTCAGCGTGAACTGAATGAGCGCCCCCACCTCGGGGAGTATCAGCAACACCGCGCCTACAAGCCACGCACGGGTTGCTGAAGTCGGAATGCGGTCGAGTCTGGTTCGGACGGTCACGTTCGCGTCGGACGGAGATGGTGTGTCTGTCATCGTCGTTCAGCGTACCCGATTCGCGGGTCGATAAGGGTGTATAGTAGGTCTTGTGCGATGTTGATCGAGACGGTCAGCAGGATGAAGACGAACATGAGTGAGCCGGCCAGCGGAAGGTCACCGCTCGTCATGGCGTCGAAAAACAGCGTCCCGATCCCGTTGATCCCGAAGACAACTTCGACGAGGACGGAGCCACCAACGAGCAGGTACGCCTCGCTCGTGACGACGGGAATCAGTGGAATCAGCGCGTTTCGAAGCACGTGTTTGCCGATCAGCTGCCAGCGCGAGACGCCGACAGCTCGTGCCGTATCAATGAAGTCCTCGTTGATAATCTCGAGGACGGCCGTCCGCGAGAGCCGTAGTTCGTTCCCCATCGAGGCGGAAGCAAGAACGAATGCCGCGGGAAGAATCTGCTTCGTGGCAATAATGAACCCCTCGGGCGTCCCCAGCGCGGACAGATCTGGGGCACCGATCAGGTCGGTCTCAACGATAAACGACTCCCAACCGCTGCCGAAAAAGAGCGCGTCGGTCCGCGACAGTAGCGCCAACAGGATCACTGCTAGCCAGAAGTTCGGCATCGCACGCCACACGATACCCGTAATAGAGGCCAAGTAATCGCGGTTTGTATTGACGTTCAGTCCAGCGTATATCCCTAGCGGAATGCCGATGAAGATCGGAATCAACACCGCCCACAGCCCGAGCCAGATCGTCCGGGGACCGAACTGCGCCAGTAGCGCCACGGTATCTTGGCCGGGATACAACACCCACGACTGGCCGAGGTCGAAGGTGACGAGATCGACGAGATACTCGCCGTACTGGATGTGTATCGGGTCGTTCAGTCCGAGCTGTTCTTCGATGCGGTCGAGCCGCTCACGGGCCTGGGCGCTGTTCACTGGCCCAACGATAGCTGCGGCCGGATTCAACGGACCGACCCGGATGATCAGAAACGTTGCGGTGACGCCGAGCCACACGACCGGGATCGACATCAGCAGCCGACGGAACAGGTAGACCAAGCGGTTCATACCCGCCAGCGATCCCGGAAGGTACTCGGCCGCGACAATGTTGGTTCCATTGGCTGCTGCGGGACCGTCATTCGAACGTGACGCCGTCGTAGAGACGATCGTGGAAGCCGCTCGGCTGGATAGGTGCGTCCACTGAGTCGTACCACCACTGCCGGCCGCGCGGGTGGTAATTCGTCAGGTAGATCGCGTCCTCCCAGATGGCTTCTTCCATCTGGATGAATGCCTCGTTGCGGGCCTCCTCTTCGGCGTCGGTCGGGCCGAGGTTGTTCTGGACTTGCTCCCAGGCCGCCGCAGCACGCTCGGAAGCATCGGACGGATCTTCCCGCCACCGAACGAGGTTGCCTTCGTACGGCCGTCCGAACTTCAGCATGTCTGCCGGCGACGGATACTCAAGTCCGTTCCCGAGCGTGTACATATCGAGGTTCCCGCTGACGGCCTCATCGATGATCGTATTGAACGGCGCCCGCTCGATCGACAGGTCGACGTATACCGACTGCGCTTTCGACCGGATTAGGTTGGAAATGCGAGAGTACGCGTCCGGGTTGCGATCGTTGTATAGGGTGAGCGTGATCGACGCTCGGTTGTTCTCGCCATAGCCCGCGTCCTCCATGACGCTTCGGGCCTCATCGATCTGTGCCTCACGGTAACCGTACGGGAAGTTCTCCTCTGCGTGCTGGTCGTACGCCTCCTTTCCACCCGGGTACACCGACGGCGGCGCCTGATGGTACGCCGGCTCTCCGACTCCTCTGAACCCCTGCTCGACGAAATTCTCTTGATTGACCGCGTAGTTGAGCGCCTGCCGGATCGGCTTTTCGACCCGCGAGCAGTCGAAAATGAAGTACGCAGTGTACGCCTCGTCCCAGGTCGAGTAGTTTACCGTTTCGTCATTCTCGAGCGGCCCGTAGGTCCCGACCTCTTGGCCGAGGTTCCGCGTCTCCTCGATAGACACTTTGCTCGGGTCAAACCGAGAGTTCGGAAGCCGGAAGATCTGGACGCTCCGGTTCATCGCCCGCTGATGGATCGCGTCGGAGTTCTGGACGACCTGCATCGCGATCCGGTCTGGTCCGGGCTCGTCGCCGTGGTAGTCGTCCGCCGCTGACAGGACGACTTCCGTTCCCGTCTCGACTGACTCTGCTTGGAAGGGGCCGGTCCCGACCGGTGACTGCGAGGAGAATTCAGAGTACTCCATTTCGCCCTCGTACCCCTCAATGTCGCCGACAATTCCTTCTGGAACCGGACTCAGCGAGCCATACGCGAACCAGAACAGCGCGTCGAAGAACGGCTGTTCGAGCGTCACTTCAAGTGTGTAGTCGTCGACGGCTTCGACCGCAAGGCTCCCTGGCTGGTACACCTCCTGTTCTTCGCCGTCGACGCTCTCTGTCGTCGTCTCGTGAGCGATTCGGAAGCTGCCTTCGAGGATGTTTTCTCCTTCTTGGCTGTTCTCGGAGGCGGCGAGTCGCTCCCACGAATACACCACGTCGTCGGCCGTGAGCTCGTCGCCGTTGTGGAACGTGACGTCTTCACGCAGCGTGAACGTGTACGTCTGACCGTCCTCGGAGACGGAGTAGTCGGAGACGAGCTGTGCCGTTGGCTCCAAGCCGTCTGACGGTAGTGTCAACAGCTCACTGAACACATGGTCGGAGACGATCTGCGACCCGTCACCTTTGATCTGTACCGGGTCAAAGTTCGCAGCCTCCGGGATCGAAAGTGACAGTGTGTCACCGCTGAAATCCTCTGTCGACGTGTCCGACCCTCCGTCCCCGCCGTTTGTCCCATTCGTTCCGCCTTCCGTGTTCGACTCGTCACCGCCCGCACACCCTGCTATTCCGACGGTTGCGACACCGCCGGCAGTTTTCAGAAAGGTTCGTCGCAGCTGCCCATTTGCCGTGGTATCTTCGGGCACGTCAACAAAACGAATATCGGAGTATAATATGTAGTGACTCAACAAATACTGAAACATACCCAGATTATTTTACTTTGGATGACATTATACGTTGATCTATTGAGTACTATTGTTCCGCGCTCAAAACTACCGCTACTGGCGCCTCTGTCCTTTTATTCGCACGTTTCGGTAAGCGGTGACACTCAGATTCAGAGCTGATGGCGACAGTCCGACTACGTTGCGAGGACAGCAGTCGAGAGCCGGTGACTGTGTCGCCGATGACGAACAGTTTTCTAGATGTGGTCTCCCGTTTCGGTCACCGGGACGCTGAGCCGGAGCGCCGACAGCTCGCTCGCCGACACCGGATCGGCACCGGTCTCCAGACAGTACCAGAGCTCTCTCTCGAGAAGTCGACGTTGAAACAGGCGAGATCCCCGACTGGATACTCCGACAGCTGGTGTGCCTGCCGGGCGAGTGGGGTGACGCGGTCGATGTGGGTGACATCGACCGCGAGGACTGTCTCCTCGTCCCGTCGAAAGCCGGGGCGTCGCGCAACCGTCTCGGTCGCGACGACGTCTGGGTGGTGGTCATACACTGACTGGAGGGTTGTGAGGTCGATGTCGGCATCAGGGTCGCGAGCGGCGACGTAGAATCGCGGGGTGTACTTGTCTCGTTCTGTTACGACGGCACCCTCGGTGGTCGCCTCCCACTCTAGGACGCGGCGGTCGTCCAAGAAGTCGATTGTGAACGGCATTCCTGTAGACCCAATAGTTGGTATTCCGGATAACCGATGGCGTGTCACTTCCGGATTTCAGAGAACGATGTTCTTTCTCGCAACCTCCTCGGTCGTGGCGACGACGGATGCTGGTCGTACACCGACTGGAGGATCGTAGGGTCGAGGTCGGCCTCTGGGGAGTGAGGGAAGACGTAGAAGCGTGGAGTTTGACATCCTCCGCGCCTTCTAGGGCGCGGTTTCCTCTGTGGAGTTTTCGGCTATGCCGGTTCCCTGAGGGCAACATTCCCGTGGTGAACGGTACTCGGGTCTGTGCGCTGTTCTTTAGGACTTTCTTGAGAGCGTGGTGACTCCGACCAGGTGTGGTCGTCCCACTGGAACCGCACGGGCCGTGCCATCGGCCTGACTGCCTGTTTTGTGTGCCGCTCGAGAAACGTCTCTGACGCGGTTAGGTCGGCGTGCCCTTGGAACCCACACGGACAGGTGAGCGTGTCTTGATGCCGCGTCGTTCGGTCAGTCGATCCACACCGTGGACATTCCTGACTCGTCCACGCTTCCGATCGAACCTCGACCGAAATCCCGTATTCCTCTGCGGTACACGCTAATCGCTCTGTGAACTTCTTGAACGCCCAGAAGTTGTGGGTCTTGGCGTTGGTTTTGACCGACCAGTGTGTGTCCAGCACGTCGGTCAACCCGCCGATATACACCGTATCCACGCCCTCGGCGTACAGTCGGTCCAACAGGTCACGACACAGTGCTTCTTGAGCGTGGTCGCGGCGGCGGGTGCGTTTGCGGTACAGTCGCCGGATACGCTCGCTACTGTACCGGCCTTCCGGGAGCTTGGACTGCAACCGGGCAATCTCTCGTGTCGTCTCACGGAACCGCTGGAACAATTCGCGGCCTTCGTACAGGTATTGCTCGCCGGTCGTGGTGGTACAGGCGACGAGATTGTTCGCACCGATGTCCAGAGCGGCCGTTTCATTGGCCAGTGGAGTTGCCCGTGCACTATCAGACACAGTCACGGGTTGGGAAGCTCGGAAGGTGCTTTCAGTCTCGTCGTACCATAGCTCCAACCGGCCCTGTTTTTCGTAGTCGGGCCAATTCGGGTTACCAGCGATTTCGAGTCGGAGGCGGCCGGTGTGATCGTATCGGTCCTTCAGCTCCCTGCCGACCAGAATCTCAAGCCGAGACCGGTCGCCCCACTCAGTCGTGTATGCGTCGTTACGAATGACGGTTCTGAGTTGGCGTCCGTCGTCCTCGTTGCCACGGAATCCCGGCGGGTTGGGGTGTTCCGTAACCGATGTGTTCGACTCGTCGTGGTACTGGTCTTTCAGATGCAAGAAACTGCGCCACGCTTCGCTGTTTTTGCGTATCACCTGTTGAACTGTAGACGCCCCGAGCACGCCTTTGTATCGACCTTCGAGTCGGCCGGTATCGGCGTCCCATATGCCGCCTTCGAAGCCGTCCTCGTCGTTGTACCGCATAAGGCGTTGGTAGTTAACTTCGTTCCAGAGAGCGGCAGAAGCGTCCAACAGGTCCCGTAACAGTTGCTCTCCGGTCTCGGAGAGCGGTCGCACGGCGAACGTGTTGGTGCGCTTCATCTACCACCTATTGATCTATTCCGTCGCAAGGTAAACACTGTCCAGCCAGAGTGAAAGTGAAACTGGGGTCACTACGTTGGAGACTTGTGACTGGAAGGAATACGGCGGTATCTCAGCAGATCCGCCGCGATTCTCGTCTACCCTCTTCGGACCTTGGTTCTGAGAGGCGACGGCGTATCGCTTCTAATTTTCAGCAAATTGGTTCGAAAAGCGTTCTCAACGCTATGTTCTGGCTTATTGGTCGTTATCATGGGGCTTCTGGAACGATTTCCGGAATTCATCTGTGTGGATTCAGCCGGTGTACTCACCACCGGGGAGGGAATATAGGAATCTGCCAAAGAACTATGTTCCTCTGAACCGTGCGTTTCCATATGAACGACCGAAGTCCACCGGAGGAGTTTGCTGACGTCAACGAGGCGGTCGGCGAGGAATGGGAGGCCGAAACGACACCCTACGAGCGCATTCGACACGTCGTTTCACATACGTACAGTCCCGTCTCAGCTGATGCCGTAGCTGACGATGCACGGACGGCTCCAAAGACCGCTCGAAAGCACCTGAACACACTCGCAGACGAGGGGTTTATCGAGACGACACCCGGCGAACAGGGTGGCACGCTCTATCGGCGCTCACCTGAATCACTCGTCGTCGAACAGGCTGCCGACATCCTTGAGCACGTCTCGACCGATGAACTCGTCACCCGAATTCAGGAGATGCGCGAGCAGCTCATCGAATATCGGTCCGAATTCGGTGTTGATTCCCCCGAAGAATTGGCGGTCAACCAGACGAACCAGGCCCTCAGCGAGACCGGGTCACAGGACGAGATCGACCCAGAGACGATTCGTGAGTGGAAGACGCTCCGACGGAATCTCGCGTTCGCGAACGCTGCCCTCTCGATCGGCAACGCCGAGCAGTTCGTCGATAGTGACCGTCGGTCGACTGACGACAGCGTCCCTGCCTGAGCAATGCGGGATTCGCCTGACCAAGCAGAAACCCATACTCTCCGGGGAGCTACGGATCGGCCGGCGCTACTGACGATTCGTGATGTCGTCGAGGAGATGGAACCGCTCGCAACACCTGAACTCGACGACTACCTCCATCCATCAGTCCTCGAAGTCATGCTTGACGAGGGACTGTGTGGGGCCGCGGACGCCCGGATCGATATCCAGTGGACGACACGAGATGATTACAAGTTCCATTACACGGACACGGAAGGGGTGAATCTGCGCTGGGGGAAGCACCTACACGCAGGAGACTATATCCACGTCCCCGGATTAGAACACTATCATCCACCGCCGAACGCGGGTTCTGACCCAGACGAGGTCGAAGCGTCCTGTATTTCACAATCTCCTGAAGAATTGGTCACCCGCGCGGTACTTAAACTCTGGCGGGTCGCCTACCACACGGACTCGTATGAACCACTCAACGCAGGTCGTAACCCACCGTAGGAACCATCCGGGTGCTTTCCTTTACGAACCCCCACTGAGAAGCGAGTTCTTCAGGCGATAGGCTCCAGCGACTTCATAGAGAAATCTGACTTTGAACAATACCGTTCTGCAAGCTCCATCAACGCTCGAGTCCGTCGGATATCCGCGACATTGTGGATGATGAGTGGCTCGTAGGCTCCCTCCTCCCATGCGGTGACTGCCTCGCTACTGTCGGTGAATGGATCCAGGTCGTTCAATCCGGCGCCGATCAGTTCCTCGTAGACGCCACTCAGTGTGTCTTCACTCGTATTGAAGCGTGTCTCGAAGACATCCATCACGTCGACGTATGGCAACGTGCCAAACGGCCACTCGAGCCCGTGCGTACAGAGCCGTGTGCGAAGGAACGGGAGGTCGAACCCTCCGTTCCATCGCTCACCGTTGTACGCAACGAGCTTTGCATCACGTTGGGTAAGTGTGGACGTGACGAACGTCGCCAGTTCGTTCAGGAGTTCCTGTTCGCTGTCATGGAGTGAGAGCTGTACCGGTGTCTGGAGGGCGTCGCTGAGCCGATCTGCGAGGCCTGTTTGTGGTGCTGTTCCGGTATGGAGAAACACTCGCAACGAGACCGCCGAGTCGAACCCAACTACTGTGAGTTCATCACCGGTCTGAAATCCCGTCGTTTCGATATCGAAGGCAATCGTCGTCAAATCCGTCATTCTACACCTCCAGTGTTACCTTCGGAGGACGATTGCTGCTGTTCGACCACAGTTTCAGAAAGCCGTTGCTCAAGCTCTGTTAGACGTTCCTCGTGGTCGTCGAGGTGGGCCTCCTGTTCGAGATCGATACTGAATAGCGCCGGCACCAGTGGATTCTGATGGTTCAACAGCCCGCTCGCGTCAGCGTGTTCGCGAGCGTACTCGAACAGTTGGTCGAAGCGTGGTTGGTCGCGACGACGGAGCGCCCGTCGGAAGTCCGCCCAGCGGTCTTCGACAGCCCGCAGCGCATCCCGATATGTCGGGTTCGTGCGTCCCATTGCTATCGCCCTCCAGGTGCTGTCCACGCATCGAGGAGCGGACTCGCGGTGAGCGACGTCGTCTCGCCGTCAGCAGTCACGCCTATTCTGTCACCTGCCGGAGTCGACGTCGACGACGAGGGTGTCGCGGGTTCGAGTCCGACCTGCGTCGCCCGCGCAGCGAGTAGCTGTCGCCAGTAGGCGAACGTGGTCTGGTAGTACGAACCGTCGTCGACGGAATAGACGAGTGTCTCGAACTCGTCACCGACGAGTCGCGGCCCCATCCGGGTTTGCTCACACTCAAGATGGTGCTTGGCGGCCGTCGCGACCGATGCTGTGAACTCATCGATCGTACTCCGAGTCACGAGTATCGGGACGTCGTAGCTGTCGGCGTACGTCGCTAGCCGAGCGAGGGTTCTCGCTTGGAGTGTTTCTGCGTGCTGCTCGCTGAGCGTCTCGTCGCTGCGGTACTGGGCGTCGACGGCCGGCGCGACGATGAGCGATGGGGTGTGTGTAGACGAGTCTTCGCTATGAGTCGATGACTGTCGACCGGATGTGCTGGTGACGGTGGTCGATTTCTGGATGGCGTGGTTTACTGCCGTCGGGAGATTGTCGACAGCGCCGTAGTGCTGATACGCGGTGAACCCGCGTGCGACGTGGATCCGGTCGAGCAACCGCTGGCTCGGTGTGACCTGAGCCAGCGTCGTCGTCGTCGCGTGACCGTTCGCATCAACCCAGAAGGCGGGCCCATCGTGTACCAGGAGATGGTCAAGCACGAGCGACTGGAGGATTGGGACGCCACGGCCGCGGTCAACGTCGAGCAGCGTGATGCCGTCGTCGAGTGACGGTAGGAGCATCTCTTCTGTGGCTGGGTCGGCTTGATCGGCCAAGGTCCGATTGCGGTCAGCCCCCCGTGTCGGTTTGTCGGCCGCCATTCGGTTCGATGGTGGGTGATCTCCCATACTCGATAACTCGTCACGCTCTCAATAAGCGACGGCGCGGCGCTTCCGGACTTCCAGAAAGGACTTTACAAAACGTCAATTCGAACTCTGTCACCGGATCTTGAGGAGTGGTAAACTGTTTCCAGGACTCTTTCCGAGGTGGCCGTCGCCTTTGATCGCCGAATTAACCAACATTTCGGTATGTCCCGGCAATTTGTTGGTTAATCTGGTTAACATCGTTGTACCGCACTCGCCGATGATATCTGTAGATATGATATTCCAGAATATGATTATTCAGAATATTTTTATTTCATCCGCACTAATTCAGCGCCATGACAGACTTCGTGAACCGCTCGGAGGAGTTAGATCGGCTTCACGGCCTGTTTGACTCGGAAAACGCGGATCTCGCCGTCGTATACGGGCGGCGACGGCTTGGAAAGACGAGACTCGTTAAGAAGGCGCTTGAGGGACGAGAGAACGCGGTCTTCTATCAGGCACGACAGAAGACGCAGGAGCTCCAACTGGAACAGTTCGTCGAGGCTGCGGCTGACACGGTTCCTGGTATCGAAGACATTCGTCCCGATTGGGAGCGGCTGTTCCGATATCTGGGCGACCAGAATGCGATCGTCGTCCTTGACGAGTTTCCGTATCTGATTGAACAGGACGAGAGCCTCCCGTCGGTGTTACAGGCCCTGTTCGACCACGAGTTCGACGAGTCGGAGACGACGTTCGTGCTTGTCGGGTCGTCGATCAGCATGATGGAGGAAGCGACGCTGCTCGGAGACAGCCCGCTGTACGGACGGACATCCTTGACACTCGACATCCGTGAACTCCCGTTCGACGCCGCGACGGAGTTTTTCGCGGATGATGCGACGGCGGACGAGGCCGTGCGTACGTGGAGCGTGTTCGGTGGTGTTCCCTACTACCTCGAGGAACTCGACGCGGTTCGGTCCCTCGGCGAGAACATTCAGCAGACGGTGTTAACTCGCCACGGATCGCTCCGTAACGAGCCGGAGTACGTTCTCCGGATGGAACTAACGGAGCCGACGCGCTACTTCTCGATCCTCGAAGCGATCGCTGGCGGGGCGACAGGCCGCAACGAGATTGCTGGCGTGACAGGTATCGACTACAACCAGCTGTCGATGTATCTGGATCGGCTCTCTCGGCTCCGGCTCATCGAACGACATGTGCCGGTGACTGAGAAACCTGAACGATCCAAGCGGAGTCAGTACCGACTTCGGGATCCCCTGTTCCGATTCTGGTTCCGATTCTTGTACGGGAGTGCGGATCGCTACGATCAGTTCGGTGAGGAGGCCTACGACCGACTCGTCGACCCCGTGCTGGCCGATTTTGTCGCTCCCGCTTTCGAGCAACTGTGCTGTGAGGCGCTATGGACACTGTACGACGAGACGCCGATTGTCGATGTTGGGCAGTGGTGGTATCAGGACCACGAGATCGACGTTGTCGGACTTACCGACGAGGACACGCTCGTCGTCGGCGAGTGTAAGTATCAGGAATCGCCGCTCGACTACGGCGCGCTGGCATCGCTGGAGACGCACGTCGAGGAACTCCGGTGGCAGCCGTCGGGCGGTGGCTCGCGAACCGTCGAATACGCGCTGTTCTCCCGGAGTGGATTTACCGACAGCATCCGCGACGCCGCCCGCGAGCGCGACGATGTCCGTCTCTATACAATCGACGATGTCGTCGCCGCGCTTGGAGAGTAATCCGATCCGGACGCTTTCTGAGGATTCAACAGAGCAGATCAGCGCAAAGAATTGTGGCGAACCCACCCGCTCATCACTCGGCCTTCACGTCGGTCAAGTACCACGCAATAAGCCGAGCCTGCGCCCGGCGTACGATCCCGCTCGCGGTCGATTTGTCCACGCCGACCACGTCGGCGAGATCCGCCAGCGTACACCCTCTCGGGACCTCGAAGTACCCCTCTCTGAGGCCGGCGGCGAGGAGCTCTTCCTGTCGGCGTGTGAGGAGTCGGTCCGATCGCCTCTTGTTCACCTTCGAGAGGAGTTCGTACTCGGTTCCGCTCGCTTCCAGCGTCTTTCGGAGCTGGTCGAACTCCCCGCGCGTGCCGGTCAGGTCAAACTCGTAGAACCCGTTCCGCACTTCGATCGGAAATTCGGGTGGGAACCCCTCGGCTTCGACGAAGTCGTAGAGGTCGACGTCGGTCGTCTCGTACGTCGCGAGGAGCCGGTCGTCGGTGCGTTCCAACAACTCGTATGCGTCGACCGCCTCGTGTTCGCGAAACGCCGCCGCGATCGACCCGGGGGCCCGAGTCAGAACCTCACCGAGTTCCTTGGCGGTGGCGCCGCTGCGGACGCCGGACAGCAGGCGAAAGGTCGCGTCGGGGAACGCCTCCGACAGATCGGCGATGTACAGGTCCGGCGGGAGTCGAATGCGGAACCGGGCGTCGATCATGCTGGTCACTGCCGCTTTGGGCAGATACCAACATGTTAGGGTCACGCCCACATGAATCGCCCGGCAACACTATGGTATGAACTCCGAGTCGGCCGCTGTGGCCACAAGCGGACGGACGACGCTGCGGGCAATCGCGCAAACGATCGCCACGTCGATCGGAGAGCTGCGGCGCCGTGACCCGGTTTTGTCCGCCGTGGCCGCGATCAACACCGTCCTCTTCGGTGCCTTCGCCGTCGGCATCGTCTTGGATCCAATGGTCGTCAACGGGGAACCGGCGTGGCTCAAGCCGGCGAAGTTCGCTGGCTCGATCGCGCTCGTGTGCGCGACGCTCGGCTGGCTCGGTGTCCACCTCCCGGTCGACCCGGACTTTCGCCGCCGCGTCTCCCAGGTCGTCGGCGTCGGTCTCCTCCTTGAAATCGTCCTTATCGGCGGACAGGCCGCGCGCGGCGTCGGGTCTCACTTCAATCGGGCGACGGTCCTCGACGGGGCGATCGGGGGGGTCATGGGTGTCACAATCGTCATCGTCACCGTCGCGATCGCTGCCCTGGCGGTTCGAGCGCGCAACAACGAGTTCGACGTCCACCCAGCGTTCGCCGCGGGCATTCTCCTCGGCATCGGCTGGTTCGTCGTTGGCGCGTTCGAAGGAGCGGCGATGATCGCGATCCAATCTCGGGTCGTCGAGACGGCGGAGCCGACGGTCCCGGTCGTCGGCTGGCAGCTTGTCGGAGACTTCCGCCTAGCGCACTTCGTCGGCCTCCACGCCTTCCAGCTGTTGCCGCTGACTGGCTACCTCGCGGCAGTTGGACACCGTCGGGGCCTCATCGACCACCCGCGACGCGTGGTATTCCTCGTCGCTACCGGATACGTCGCGGTCCTTTTCGCGACCGCCGCCCTCGGCGTCGCTCCAGCCCTCGTGTAAACCGCCTCACCCAACTCCCTCGGCACAAATGGGGCACGGTCCGAGAGTGGGGGTTTGATGCGGACTCCCAGAAATCCGTCGTTAACGGCTCTGTTGAGATCATTTGGAACTGATAGGATCGGTGTGCGAGATACAGAGGATGTAGTCAGCATCTGAACGATGTTATTTTCTCCGTCTATCTCCTGAATCAGCGGTAGAATTCGCTTGCCCATTGTTCGGTTCTCGTCCGACGATTCAGCATTCGCGTTTGTCGAAGGGGAACTACGTGGCAATCAGGATGACCGCGACGCCACCGAAGGCGATGCCGAGTACCTTCCTCACTGTCACTGCTTCTCCTAGGACGAGGATGCCGAGGAGTGCTCCGCCGACGAGGAACATCCCGAAAACCGGAACGACGATGCTCACTGGGCCGGTCGAGAGTGCGCGGAAGTATCCGACCATCGCGCCGGTGAGACAGAGCCCAGCCAACAGTGCGAACGGGACAGACCGACTCGTCAGTGATTGAGCTGACCAGTCACCAAATAGCGCTGCCACGGTCGTCGCGCCGACGGCTAGTGTGATAACCGCGATCGGCATGACGGTAAACGCTGGCAACTCCTGCATTGCGATTTTCATGAACAGAAACGCGAACGAATAGCAGACCATCGCTAGTAGGGCCCACAGGACGTAACTCACAAGTACCACTCTCCTGAGTCTGTGACGCTTCGGTGCCGAGAACTCATAAATCCTGAACGAACATTAGCGGGGTTCGACTAAAAGACCAGTACTAGCACGGGACAGTTGAAGACGAGAGCACTCGCTACTTCACCTGTATTGAGCGATCCGGCCTGACCGAATCCGAGAGGAGCTTAGTACGAGACTCGCGCGTTGTATTCAGCATAGCCCTCCAAACTATCAGAATCTAAGTATTTCAACAGAGCCGCCACGGTCGATGTCGACTGTGACGAGTGTTCTAGAGGTATTGATAAAGAGCAAGACAGCTGATCACCCGCCGAAATCGGTGGCTATAGTAGCTGCTCAACACCGTCGTAATTCCTTATGTAACTCTTGCTTCCCGGTGTTATATATATGTTACATAATGAATTGATATCGGACATCGTGTGAACGAAACCGAAAAACGCCCGTTGCGGGTTTATCGTGCTACCAAGTGGGAGGAATTAGCGCAATAATCACGACCAAATTTTAGTACCCCGCCGCTGTCGGTGAAGCACGAATGCTGTAACCGCCTCACGACGGGGCTTTTCAGGGGTAGAGGCACCGAGACCGGGCTCGCAGGACGGTGGAGGGCCGGTGGATGCCTGACAGGGCCCTATCGACGACGCTCGACGACAGCTTCGAGCGCTACCTCCAGGAGCAAGCTGAGTACTATGCTGTAGTTGCGGAGATTCTGACGACGATTGCGATGGCGTACGTCCAGGATCATCGGAGACGATGAAACTCAGACGTCGAGATCGAGCGTTTTCTCGCGGAGGGTCGCCTTGGTCTCCGGCGTCAGCTCAAACATGAAGTGATCACCACCGCCATCGAACTCGATGCGGTCGATCGTCACTCCCGCGGGAATCTCCGTACTGATCATGACGACGTTCTGCGTTTGGCCATGCGAGAGATCGATACTGGAGCGCCATGACCCTGGCATCGAAAACCGGAGGCCGCCCGTGGATTCCGGTGATACCTTGTAGTCGTAGCCGTCGGTGCTTTTGAACGTGAAACTCCGGTGGCCCTTCAGCTTGATATGGCCACCAAGATTTTGGATGTTGAAGAAGGCAGCAATCCGGTTGGCATTCGGGTTGTCGTGCGTCTCCGTGTAGACGCCATCCGTGTAGCGGTCTATCTCTGCCTCACTTCGGAGTGCAACGAGCTCGATTGAGAACTGACTCCCTGCTGCCTGGGTGGCGGGCTCGGGGTTGGGACGCTCGGTCGCACCGGGTGCCGCGTCGGCGTGGTCTCCCGAGGCGTATTCGTCGACAAGCGATTCCAGCTCGTTGGAGTCGATGATCTCTACGAGTCGGTCGCCGTCTATGAGGTTCAGTCCGTGTTGCTCGGCGAGCTCTGCTGCTTGGGTTGTGAAGCTACTTGTCGTCACAATCACGGCGGCGTTGGCAGCGTCCTGTTGGTGAACTAAGGATGCATACTGTTGTACTTCGGGGCTCCCGACTGTGTTGGATTCGGCGTAGCGTTTCGCTTGGATCAACAAGCGCTCACTGACCAGATTATCGCGTTCAGCGACGACGTCAATCCCGCGATCTCCAGAGCCACCCTTGACGGTTGTGTTGTACCCGTCGTGCTCCCAGATCTCAGCGACGAACGCTTCGAAGTCGTCTGGGTGAAGGCTCCGTAACTGTTGGAGGATCGATGCCGAGGGGGAGTCCATATGTGGCGAGTAAATAGCAGTGTTTGTTAGCTTTGTCCCTCGTCTCTGTAAGGATGCGAGGTCGGTGCGGGAACTGTGATACGCTCGCTACAGCGTCGCCTGATACGTCTCGGCCAAATCCGCTGGCACCGGCAGGTCGGGCAAAACGCGACTCTGTAACCGGAGATACCCGTTCAAAGCTTCTGACGGTTCGCCTCGGGCCAGACGCGAACTTGCGGGCTGTTGAGATACTCCAACAACTGATCGAGCCCAAGACCCTCGTTGGGGATTATATGGCTCTGTTGAAATCCTTAAGAACTGATAGGATCGGCGTGCGAGATACAGAGCGCGCATACACCACGCTACAAACCGAGAACCAGAGTCGTTTGATTCGGTCAATACAGTTACTATACTAATCCGAGGAAGTCAGTATGTCTCTTTGTGAGTATTTCAACAAAGCTCCTCCTTCAAAAGTTAATTATACCACTGGTAAGATTCTTGCCAATATGAACTCTCGAACTAAAAATATCTACTTCCAACCCCGCTACGAGAGCGATGCCCAGTACGAGCAAAACGTGGTTAAGAATCTTATCACCGTACTCAATCGAGTGGACAACACGATTACTGAATCTTTCCTCAAAGATCTTCTACCTGTGTCTTGGATAGAACAAGGGGAACAGATCACGCGATACGAGTATGATGTCGAGGTCAAACCCAATGAAAATCCCGAGTACGATGACGCCTACGTAGTCGGGTTATCGAATTACCGTACCGAACTTGACGAAGTAGAAGACGATGACAAAGATAGCCGGGCAGACGGCCAAATCACTGTAGTAAACCAAGACGGTGAGAAAGTTTTCTCTGTTATCATTGAGGCTAAGACTGGTACGGATACGCTTAGTGCTGAGCAACTAAGCCGGTACAAGAAACACTTCGATGCCTCTGATTTTACCACTGCTGAATGGGCTGCAATTCACGGCATGTTCAAAGATTTTGAGGCAGGAGATACCGTGGACGATTTTCTCATCAAGCAATATACTGAGTTTCTGAAGAACGAGGAAATGGATGGTGTCGTAGCTGAGTCTACCCACTACGATGACAGCGGAAACTCAACACAGGTGAATCAAATTCTGATTCGTTACGAGGCAGGCCAGGATGGGAATCCCTACGCCCTCCGGTTCCTCTCTTGGTATAGAGAGACGGCGGACGAAGACTTCGAACTAAACTACTCGGCCTGGTTCTCAGCAGAGGATTTTCAACGCCTATTCAGACAGATAGAGGAGGACACCCGCCGCCAGGCCTTCGTAGGGGTGGAGAACAGCGACGGAGATCTTGAGCCATCACTTGATCCTCTTATCGAGTGGGCTGAGAACGGAGGATACGGTCCTTCAGAAAAACAGAGTGAGTTCAAGGGCAGTCACCGTCGTGTAGTTGCCGAGATTGAGGACAGGAATGGGAACTATCCAGAGCTTCGCCTGCATGATAGGGAGTCTCTGCGGTTCAGTCGATTAACAGAGAATAATTCACCGAACATTCGGAAGCCGACCCATTACGAGGAAAACGAGTTCAAACGCCTTCTATCACAGCTTGACCCAGAACTACGCGAGGACTTGTTCGTGGATTTCGAGCTTCAACCACTTTGGGATCACTATATTCGCCGATCACTCAACAATACGGAGACCCCTCAGAAGGCGTCAAAATCGGTTTGAACTTATCGTACTGCGAGGCCTCTTGGCTTTGTTTAAAAAGCCTGGCTACTGATAGGGGGGAGTGTTATAGGTACGCACTCTTCAGCGACCGCCTGTTTCAGGCGAGAATATTTCTGAAGGATGGGGTTTTAACAGAACCACTTCGTGCTATGGTCCGCTTGAATTCTAACATAAATCTCTGGCAACTTAGGGAGAGAACCGCGGGGTATTATATCCTGTCAACAGGGAATAGAAGACAATGGGTCGGTTCATCAATTCGTTTGAGATCGACGTGCCGTCAGTAACTGCGGACCTCTATGATATCGATCCCCAGCCCAACGATAACTACCCTCTCCTCAATGCCCACGCCACAATCCTCGAAAGGAATGTAGGTGGGAGGGCACGTTGGTACAACCAAGGCGGTCGCCATTATATCGCAGTAATCGGCGCCGAGCGAGATTACGGAACGATTCAATCTGCGGACGGAGCGGAGCTAGAATTCGCACATGAATCCGAACTCGATTTCTCTGTGTGGAGCGATTTCAAGGTTCTACAGGAAGCGATAATCGAGGAACTGAAAGATGATCTCGAAGCGGACGATTACTGGTACGACTCTACGAGGAACACGTTCTATCATGAGGACCGAGAAGCGCGTATCGAAGGATACGACGTCCACCCCGGCCTCGAAGTACGAATTAGTCATCACGACCGGCCTCTCATCACATTAGATCCGACGTTAGGTGTATTCGGATCACGGACGCTAGCAGACTATCTAGATGACCCCGACTGGGGAATAGATCGAGTCAACGACGAACTCGTCGGGCGTACATTCATTTACCAAACCTCGGATCGGTCTTCTTGCACTGTCACGGGAGTCTTTGAGAACACGACAGTCTCCGAGATTCCACCCGGCCAGTTCGACAACGAGACACTAGATGAGATCGAGAGCCGGCATGGGAAGCGATATACTGACAGCATAGATCCATCTGAACCAACCGTCAAAATCCAGTACGGGAATAGTGATTGGTATCCAGCTGCTCCGTCGTTACTCCTGTTTGCACCGTCTGAGGATCGCCCGGACGAAATCAGCCAACGGGCAACCTTCGGGCCTCAGGAGCGATGGCAAAGAGTCGAAGACTTCCGTGAACTGATCGGGGACATCAGTATCGGCTCTATCCAGACCGACATTAGCCCATCATCGGTACGCGACGGGATCAGCGCTTACGGTTATCCGGTGCTGACGTTTGGCGACGACCCTTCAACCGAAATGGCGATTGGGCGACCGAACATCAGCTTTGACGGCAGTGAGCTCACCCAAGAATACTGGAACCCAGCAAAGCAGGGGTATCTCGAGGAAGTCGGCCCTCGACGCACGTTTGACCAGGATTTCAGTGTGGCTGTCCTCTTCTCAGAGGGGACGGAAGACGAAGCGCTCAGCGCCTATCAGCAGGTGCGAGAATATGTTGAGGAACACCTTGGACTCATCCTCTCAGAGCGGCCTGGAAGAGTCAACTACGAGGACCCGCGAGAGGTCGAAGAATGGCAGCGTTCTCTTGAAGACGTCGACGCCGGCTTTGGCTATCTACCCCAATACGACGAAGACGTCTACCACAAACTGATCGAGATACTGGACGGGAAGCCACTCCAATCGTTAACCGCAACGAAGCTGCGTGGCGCCCAGCGGTCAGGGAACGAGGACGATGTCATTTCGAACACGGCAGTCGGGTTAGGCGTAAAGCTAGGCGTGATTCCGTTCAGCATCGAGAATCAGCTCGATACAGATGCCTACCTCGGACTCAGTGTGACAGGTCGTGACCGAACCGTTGCTAGTGGAGTAGTAGTCTCAGGCACTGACAACCAGATTCTCTATCAAACAGAGGAGCCGAATCCGACCGGCCGAAGTACAGTGACGGATCAGGGTTTGGCGAAGCAGATTCTGATTCGGGCCGTTCAGGGTGCGGTCAGCAATCCTCGCTCTGGGTTCGATCAACTGGGTTCCCTCACAATTCACCGAAACGGATATCTCGGCGATGATGAGATTTCAGGCCTCAAAGAGGGAGTAGAGCACCTGAAATCACATGACTACGTGACTGAGTCATTCGAATGGGTGGGCGTCGATGTCCAACACTCCCCCACATATCGAATCTACGACGATGACGGAATGCCGGATATGGGTTCGTATGCTCAGCTGGATGACGAGACCGTTTTGATTGTCACGACCGATGCCCCCCGACTGGGCGAGGGGACCCCGCAGCCGATTCTCTGTGATATTTCCGTTGAGGAGGGAGACTTCGACATTTACTCAGTCGGACGGGATGTGTTCTTCCTTTCGGAACTGAACTGGGGCGCACCTTCTAAGGGGATCAAGGATCCTCTGACGGTGTACCTCACTCGGAGAATGAATAGTCGTCTCAGTCACGACCGTGTCTCACGCCTCACCTATCCGCCATTCTAAGGTGGATAGGTGTCCAACCAATATTGGTTTGCGGCTAACCGGTGAGACCGCTCCGGCTGGTCATCGGGAGTCACACCCGCTGTGATGTCGTCGACGAGTGCCTCGAGATCATGATCGACCGATAGCGGGACTTCTTGGGTGATGAACGTCCTGAGCTCACCGTAGTCGTAGGTGTCGTAGATTCGCGGTCGACTGTGTTCTAGTGCATCGAGGTGGCGCTCGAACGCGATACGGTCATCTCGAATCCCGTTCAGAAGATTCGGGAAGTACTCGTCAGAGAGATCCATCACAAGATCGAATCGAAGTGCAGGTGGTGGATGGAGGTCTCCATCTGGATCCTCCTCAATATAATACGGATTGGAATGATGAAGGTGACTAACAAGCGAAGCGAGATAAGACGGCCCGAAAGTTAATACTCCACAGACATCACAAAACAGTTCCTCAAACCAAGCCCGCCACGACCGTGCAAACTGAGCCTCATCATCAATCTCTTGCCGGGTTCGTCCCTGGATTTCTCTTACGGCATTATTGAAGTCCGTCCTTAGTTCGTCGTGTCGGTCCAAGACCGCATGCGCGATTTCATGGGCGAATATCGGGGCATAGACCTCTGGGTCACTCTGGGTTCTAGGGAGAATGAGCGCGTAAATTTGGCTCAGATCACCAGTCGCAGGAATATTCTCATCGAGAGGATCGATCGCAAATCCATTCCAGATCACCGGGAGGACTGTAATATCGATTCCAAATACATCCTCGAGCTCAGATGAGATCGACGATGCATGGTCAAGCCGGCCAGATGTAGCCGAATTGCGTTGATACTGATGTAGATCTAAGTAAACAAGTTCCGTCTCCAGAACTTGGAGCTCTAGGGCAACAGTATCGATGGCTCCTAGATACTCCTCATACAGTTCGTGAGTCGCTTCTGCATCCGGTTCCTGGTCGTACGCTCGCTCGTAGAGAAAACGCGTTTCCTCGATATTATCGAATCCATCCTCCACGGAGCTGTAAATCGAATCTGTCACAGGAATCCGAGTATCGAGAGAATCCAAGACCTCGCGGGCGGCCTGGAATTTGCCCCGAAGAAACGCAACTTGGGACTCAGCGAGTTCCGTCGGCAAGAGTACCCCGCATACGATTGATACTATCTCGAGATGTGCGGTTCGCAGTCTCCGAGATCTCCTTCAACTTTTCACGGACGTCATCAAGACCCTGTTGATAGGTGAGGGTCTCTTCAACGGCTTCCATGACCTCAATCAGGTCATCGAAATCGCCGACCAACCGGGAGCGTGCAGTAATCGCGTTCTCCTGCATCTGCTCAGCGATGGCCAATTCATACGGGTCAGCGTTCGGATCTTCATCGAGCGCGTCGCGAATTTGCTCAAGTAGGTGGTGGCCTGATTCAAGTTTCGCTCGCAAGTCGTCCTCACTCTGCTCGAGATCGATGCCGTCACGCTTAGCTTTGAGGATAGAGATGGCTACGAGCGCCTCATCTGCACGCTCGCCGAACCGCCGGTTTGCCTCGTACCGGCGCTTCGCTCGCCATCGAGTCATACGCTATTACGTGTTTACGCCTTGTCGAGTGATATAAGTTTTCGCTTTAAATTCCGAGGGTTGAGAATAGGAATTGGGGGTAGAGGAGTTCCAGAGCAGGAATTGCGTTGGTGAGCCTAGAATAGCTCAGAAATTGCTCGATTCTCCTCGGACTGCGGCGCCGTCGGACTGCGTTAACTCCTCAAGTTGTGTGTTCAGGTCATCACCAAGAATATCCAACGAAAGCATATCGTGGGTCGTGGTCCGATGCTCATCAGCGTCGGCAAAGTACAGCGTGGTGTGAACGATTCGGGAATCGTCGTTCTGGTAGAGGGCAGCTGCATACACTTCGAGTTGTGGCCAGTACTTCTCTGCGAGGTCGTCGACCGACCGTTGAGAGGTATCGTTCGTCTTGTAGTCGATAACGTGGTAGCTGTCTGGAGTGACCAGAAGCAGGTCGATATCGCCGACGATTCGGCCGGCTTCCAATCGCGTCACAACCGAGAGTTCCTCGTGGATGGTTGTCGGCAACTCGTCGTCGGCGACGCCGTCACGGAACTGTAGGCAGCGCTCAGTATACTCTTCGATCCGATCCAAATCCCCTTCAGTCACCGTATCATCCAAAGTAGAACCCAGCCGAGCCGCGATGGAGCGCCACCGGTCTCGAGCAGGTCGTAGCTCACAGAGTTTGTGGACGATCGTTCCCAGATGGTTGGCCTGAAGGCCATCCGTTTCGAGGCTCGCGGCGTCCTCCTCGAGTTCGTCAGTGTAGATGGCTGTATCATCCGGAGAGAGTGCTTTCGCAAAATTCGTGGCCGTGATCGACGTCGGGGGAGTGGACAGTTCTGGAGCAGGAATGTCGATCTGGGGGTAGTCGCGCTCAGTTGCCGCTGACGCGTCCCAATCGTGAACAGGAGCGGTTGGAATTCGAACTGTGTATTCGCTCCCACGGATAGTGGTCGTATGCTCTGCTCCGACGGAGAGCTGTCTCAAGATATGTCCTGCATCACCGTCCTCGTCTTCCAAGAGAATCGGTCGGAGCCAATCACGCCAGTATCGCGCATCCGCGGCGTCATTCGGGTCACCTAACCCCAAGCCATCCTCCTCATCAGCGTCGGTAGAATGAACGCCGCTGAAGAGCAGGTGGTCCCGGGCCCGCGTCGCTGCGACGTAGAGGAGACGCTTCAGTTCGGCTCGTTCCTGCATTCGGACCTCCTCCTGAAGCCGCGTCCGAGCGAGCGTGTTCTGGTGTTCATAGGGATCGTCGGCTGACGGAGCTTTCAGACCGAGCACGGGTTCTGACTCGCCATCCCCGACGTCAAGCTCGTCGAGGTAGACTTTCCCGTATTCGTCGACATCCCCCTGAAAGTTGAACTCGGTGCCCACTTCTGGAATTGCGACGATAGGGAACTCAAGCCCCTTCGCCGAGTGGATTGTTCGAATCTGGACGCCGTCGGCATCTTCCGGAATAGTCGCTTCGTCAGCGTGGGATTCGATTTCCTTCCGACGGTCGATTCGGGTGAGGAGTTCCGAGACCGTCTTGACGCCACCCTCCTCCCAGGCGCGAACCTGTTCGCGGAACTTGTTGATATTCACTGCCGCCTGTCGCGGGCGTTCATCTGCCCCGACACTGGCGATATATCCGGTATCGTCGATAATCCGGGAAAGCAACGTTCCCCACGGAACAGTCGTGTCAGCCGTTACATCGTCGTTGACAGCAGCGATCTGCCGCCACTCGTCTAGGAGACGGGCAGCGTCGCCGAGATCATCCTCAGCTGTCTGGAGAGCAGTCCAGAGTGGCTGATCCTCGGAGTGGAGTCGGGCGAGATCCTCATCGGGGAAACCAAACAGTGGCGACCGGAGGACACCGTAGAGAGCGATGTCGTCGTCCGGGTTCTCGAAGAACGTGAACAGATTGACCAAGGCTGTGATCTCGGGGGCGTCCCAGAACCCAGTACCCGACACGACAGTATACGGAATTCCGTATGCATCCAGCGCTCGTTCGTGCTCCTTGAGCCGGGTGCGAGCGCGCAACAGGATGGTGATGTCTTCGGGTTTCGCAGGTCGAAGGCATTCCTCGTCGTCATCGTAGACTTCCGGAGGATCGTCCAGTAACGAGGTGAGACGGCTGGCAAGCGCGTGAGATTCTCGTTCGCCGTGCCCAGCGAATCGAGGAGTTTGATTCAAGTAATCGGTACCGTGGAGTTCCGGGACGTCATCGTCAGGCACGAGCAGGTACTCGACCGATCCGGTGACATCACGTCCCTGCCGGCGTTCATCCGTAAGTGCCTGAGGCTTGGCTTCGTAGTCGCGGTACTCGTCGTCCATCGGCTCGAATACCTCGTCGAAGAGCGCGTTCAGGAACTCTCGCGTCTCCTGAATTGTGCGGAAATTGCCTCTGAGCTGCTTGGTGGTCTCGACATCGTCCGGGTTAGCCGCAGCGAGGTCCTCACGAGCTGAACCGAAGGTGGTCACATCGGCGCCGCGGAATCGGTAGATGCTCTGCTTCTCGTCGCCGACCAGGAAGACGTTCTGAGCATCAAAATCATCGGTGTCACCGGCAGTCAATAGTTTGATTAACTCCCACTGGAGCTGGTCAGTATCCTGCATCTCGTCGACCATAACGTACTCGAACTGTGACTGAACTTGCTCGCAGAGACGGTCGTCCGCGTTCAAGAAGTCGATGCAGGTCTGGATGAGGTCGTGATAGTCGAGAGCATTCTGTTCCGATTTCGTCTGTGTATATTCGTCCAGAACGGTGGAGTAGAGCCGAGCAAGGCTCAGGACGTAATGACTACTGTTCCACTCGGTATCGAGACCGCCGATGAAGTCCCTCTCCTCGGGGTTGAGGCCATCAAGTAGAGCGGAGACAGCAGCATCAAGCTGCTCTTGCTCTTCCTCGTGAGCGCTCCAATTGCTCTTGGATCCTCTGTAGCGGAACCGTTGTCGTCCAGTGTATCGTTCACCACTGTTAGAAGTCAGGTGATCGCAGAGAGAGTCGAGTGCCCGTTGCCAATGGTATCCGTCAGCATCATTGGTATGAACACTCGTGTCTCGCACCACACGAGTCACATCCTTCATAAACTGCATTCCCTTGTCGTCAGGATCAATCTCGAACTCTTCATCGTGAAGTCCGCAGATCGTATGGATAGCCTCCTGTACGGATTCTTCTTTGAGTAGTTCTTCCGCAGTACCCCTGTCTATTGGATAGAAGGTCGACCAGATGTGATCGAGGTATTCATCTATCGTCGACCCCTCCCAACGAGTCGCCCATTCGGTACTCCTCGGCCGGCTCTCAAGCAGACCGACGAGGACCTGTTCGAGCGAATCCCGACTCCAGAGACGAGCAAGACGACGAATGTCCTCATTCGCCTCCCAACGGGCGTCGATAGTCTTCCGGACCACCTCCTGCATCAACACCTTGGCATCAGCCTCGTCCAGCGTGTCAAACTCGGGTTGCACCGGGGCTTCAACGACGTACTCACGGAGCAGTCGAGAACAGAACCCGTGGATGGTGTGAATATATCCGTTTTCTAATTCGTCCTTGATGCTGCGCCATCGACTGTAGTCGTACTCGTCAGATTCCGGGGCCGCACTGAGACGCTCAGCTACTTCTTCCCGGATACGCTCCTGCATCTCATTCGCGGCATCGTTCGTAAAAGTGATCGTCGCGATGTTCTCGGGCCCGATGTCGGGATCGGACTCGAGCATCTCGAGGTAACGGAGAGTCAAGGTCGTAGTCTTTCCAGTCCCTGCCCCAGCGGTAATCGCGATATTCTGATCGAGTTCCAGAGCCTCCTCCTGTTCAGTTGTTGGGGAGAGCTCCTCCTCATCTTCGTCGTCCGTCGACGCCGACGTATCGTCGATCCCCGTCATTCGTCCGCACCCCCGAGCGTATCCAGGAAGGACCCATCTCGCGCCCTCTGTGGGATATAACCGGACGAACCGGAGCGGTCCATCTCTTGGATTATCTCTTGACGTTGGTGGTGTCGAACATCGCAGATGTCTCGATAGTCACAGTAGCGACAGCCGGCTTCTTTCGGCGAAAGCGTGGTCGTTTGGAAGGCACCATTCTCGATACCTTCAGCTATCTCGCCAACCCGCGATGGGACGGTTTCTGTGAGGAACCGCTCGTAGTCCTCGTCGGTTCCATCGTTCCGTTCAAGGTAGTATCGAAGACTCCACTTCCGAGTAATCTCTGTCGGGGGCTCCGTTACATAGAATTCCCCGTCCACATCGGCAAGTGTATCCTCGTATCGGGCTGCTAGTTCAGCTCGTGTGGCAAGTGTATAGAGCGGAAGCTGAAATTCGATACCGTCGATTGTCTGAATGGTTTCTGGATCGCTCGTCTTGTAGTCGTGAACTAATCCTTCGATAGTACCATCGTCCTGTTCGCGAAGACTCACGCGGTCGATGAATCCACCGACGGATATCTCTCTTCCATCCGGTGTCGTCACTGTGATTTCGCCCTCTTCTGAATCGGAGAAGTCCATCGGCACCTCAAACCATGCCGGAACATCATCGTTTTCGTCGTGCTCCGCATCAAGGAACCGGACGAAGAGCCCCCGATCGATTCCCTGATGAGGTTGCCCGTCACCGAAGTACTCGTTAACGTCGGGCGTCGCGAGCCCAGCAAGGAGCTGCTCCAGCCACCGTTTATAGAACACGTCGTCGAAGTCGATATCGGAGTCCGCAAGGCTATCTCGTGTCTGCTCTAACAGCTGTTCTTCGAGCAATTCCCGGTCATATTCACTGAGGTCAACTGGATCACCGTGGTCATCCTGGAGCCCGCAATAGAACTCCTCGAAGATATCGTGGACGAGGCTCCCGAGGTCGACTTTCTGAGGCTCGAGATGGAACTCGTCGGGCGCTTCGATGCCCAGTATCCGTTTCATATAGTAGGCGTGCCCACACTGAGCGTAATCTTTCAGCTGCGTCGGGCTGTACGGCCCACGTTCACCGTGGAGCTCCGAGACCAATTCGGGATCCAGCTGTGCATCGTGGGCGGTTAGTCCGGCGTCAGCCCGACTTTCAGCGCACCTCGCACCCGCCATGACGCGCTCGGCCTGCTGTCGCGAGAATACTCCGGAGTCAGCAGCGTACATAACGGCTTCCTCCCGTGCCTCCCTATCTCGGTGATGACGAAGGGCACGCTGGACGTCTTCGGGAACGGCATTCCCAAGATCATCAGGCGTTGGCTCAAGGCCAGTTACTCGAGCGAGTTCATCGAGAATCGACGACTCAAGCAGGTCATCGTCATCAAATGATGTCTCGGGGGTCGTAATGTAGACGCTCTCCGCACCTGAGAGCAAGGTAGCAAACTGGTAACGGGCCTCGGCTCGATCATCGGTGAACGAGAGGTTAGGAACGTCGTCGAACAATCGCTCGAAAAAGAGCGGTCGATCATTCTCGACGGGGAAGTCCTGCTCGGTCAACCCGACGAAATACAGGTGTGAATAGGACTGCATGTAGGCATCGCGTGGACCAACTATCTCGACGACCTCCTGTGTAGATTGACTCGGTGGGGGGACCCGCACCTTCTCAAGTGCATCGGCCACCTCTTCGATTGGCTCGTCCATCCCAAAGCGCTCAGCCACGAATTCGACGGCGTCAAGCACCCTCTCGACTCGATTGTAGGACGCAACTTCCATTCGGGCATCGAATGACGCCGCATCTTCTTCGATAGAGTCGACGTTTTCAGAGAGGTCGACGGTTTCGAACACAGTTCGCACGGCCTCAACGACGTCGTCGGCCTCCGCGACCTCAGCATCGTCGGCGACCTGGAAAAGGTTCTCCAACACCTCAGCGGAGGCATCGTCGAGTTCCTCGAGAAGTCGGTCAGTATCGACTGTCGGAAGGCGGCGGGCGAGGTCAGCAACAGCGGACCGATCAACGTCGTCGGTGGCACCTCCAAGAGTCACGAGCGGGTTCGTCGCGAGACGGGCTACTGTATCTGTGCGTGGGTCGTCGACACAGAGATCAGCCAGATCGAGCATTGCCCGGCCAGCATACGTCTGATACAGCAGTTTGTTTGCAAACCCGACCGACTGGATACCAGCGGCCTCGAATACGTCGGCGACTTGCTCCTGATACGAGATTAGACCCGGAATGACAACTAGGATGTCGTTAGGGTCGGCGCCGTCCGCGAGCTGTTTCCGCACCCTTCGAGCAACTTGTCTAACCTCTCGATCTGGTGTGGGGGCGCTGTACCATTGAAGCTGATCGGGAGGAGCCGTGCCCTCGTCAACTCCTGGAGTTGGCGTATAGAGCTTACCAGCAGCGTCGATGAGTGAACTCGGAGAATCGGGAGTGACAGCGGTCGGTGGGCCAGCAATTGCCTGGTACGTCTCCATCGCGTCAGCAGTAATCTGGTTTGCGCCGTCGGCCGGCGTTTCCGTATCGGCCAGAGGGAGCGAGATACAGACGTGGAACGCGGTGGCTAGTCGCTGAAGAAAACCCTTCTCGTGGTGGGACAGGTCGTAGAATCCAGAAATTACGACGACGTCGACGTGAGGGAAGATCTCCGTAAGGGAAGCTCCGCTATCGAGGACCGTCCGGTACGCCTCACTAAGGGTATACACGTCATCCCCGACGCCTTCACGTCGGAGCTCGTAGAACTCCTCATACACGCTGGCGACCAAATCAGCGGTTCCAGAAGATAACTGGGAGTCCTCGACGAGGGTTCGAACTGATTCAGGGGAGTGGTAGCCCTCTCCCTCCAGTTCTGTGATGAGATCGGTGAAGTGGTCTCGGTAGAGGTGCGCATCGTCCAAGAGACCACGGTCAGCGACAGTTCGAAGCGCTCGGTCGATTAACCGGCGCCGGGTCAACGCATCCAGAAGAGAACTCGGGTCAGCAATTTGCTCGTAGCATTCACCGATGACAGTATTGAAATCGGTTACTCGAAGTCGGAGCGGTTCGTAATTCTCGGCCCACGCGTCGGCGACCTCATCCGTTCGATGGTCGTTGTTCTCGATATAGAGGATGCTGCCGGGGTCGTCGCTAGCTTGTTCAGCAACCCGTTCAAACACCTCAGATTGGAGCGTGTCGAAGGAGGGACTGGTGAGAAAATCACAGCCATTTGCCATACAACAAGTAAACTAATTCCCATGACATAATTCTATCCCAACCGGAGACAGACCTTCAGTTTGACTCAAGATCTAACTCCTCTATACACGCCTCTATCGTCTCATACACACGCAAAAGTGGTGAGAATCTGCCCACCATTGGTGTTTTTCCAGTATTCCCGATTAGGAGGTTCGAGTGGATAATTCTGTATACTCCTCGGCTAAAGAGTTCTTAGGTTCAATTGATACGGCGATGAAGGGGCTTCACCGGGTCGTGACAACTGAGATTCACTACGTAATTCACGGGATTGTGTCAACTGGGCTTCGAGCTCCAGAGGAGTTCGTGACGTATCTCACGTCCATGGCGACGCAGACGCTCGCGTTACTCTGGGAGTTCACTGACCTGGGAGTTAGAGAGATTCGTGGGAAAGCCGAGGAGATCGTCACTGAGTATCGGGCCTTTGTCAGAGAGTCGTATGAGGTCGTGACTGCTGATGTAGATGTTGATGCGGTCAATAAGAATGTCGTCGCACAATTCAGAGGAGAAATCGATCTCTTCAGATTGGTATCTCCGAATACAGATTTGATACTATGTGTCGAGAGACTTCGCTCCGAAGTCCTCTGCCGATATATGGACAATCATCTGAAGACACTACTTTCGTGCTACAGCATGAGTCGGTGACAACCGTTTCGGCTCCTCAACAAATAATTCCCCAACGTCGAGATACACAGCGTCTCCCCGATACTCCACACGAATCCGAAAGTATGCATCCTCAACTAACCGTCCATCAATAACAAACTGAACAGCATCCATCGAATCTAATGACCGCGACTGCCGCAACACACCCCGCAACTCCGCCAACACCTCATCACGTTCATCCGCTATCGTATCGACCAACAACCGATCAAGATGAGTGACCGTAACTGGCGCATCAACCTCTTTATCCTGCTTTAGTGCCCGGAAAAACTCGAATACCGTCAACTCCGACCCTGTCTCAGCAACCGGCTCTGTCACCACATTAAATCCAGGTTGTATTGACATTCATTTCACCTCTTAGAACTGTCCCAGGTTCAATTCCATCACCTTCTCGAACCGGTCATCACCAGTTACGTCGGCCATGAAATCAGCGAGATCTTCCAAGTCCTCGGTTTTCCACTCCTTCAGGTACTCTGACGTACTCTGATCAGTGACGAACAAATGATGTAGGTAATGTATCTTATCAATATCTAATAAGTTATCTGCTTCACCAGGACTCATCCCATTCAATTTCTGCTCAATGAAATTCACTCTCTCCTCTGCACTCACCGGGCGCTTCTCATCACGCCCGCCCGCAATCAACTCTTCATCCTCCAGGTCGGAGACGTTCAGGTTTTTCGCCATCAAGTGCTTATTCAGGTCGTCGTGCTCCTCGGCCCCACGCTTTACAAACGCAGCGTAGGATTCTGAAATAGTATCGATACTCGCTGGCAGATTCGCCGACCCCTCCAATATCTGCTCAATAACATCGTCAACCGTCTCCAGAGCGTCATTTACACCAACCCGCTCACCGTCAGAGTACACCTCTGGATAGTGCTTCGAGTAATAAAACATACACTTCCCACGAAGAATCACACCAAGATCCGCTGTCGAGAGCTCCTGATGACGTTCACGCTCCTCCTCAATCATATCCTGTAACTCGAAGAATAGATCCTGACGAAGCTGATCCAACGTTGTCTCCTCTGACACACTCTCTTTGTTCGCGAAAATCACAATATCGTACTCCGCATTTTCAAGCGAGGAAATCGTCATACTACTCGGCATTTCCGACTGCACAGGATAGGCACCCGTGATTGTGAACCCACTCTCAACGAGTGCCTGTAAGATCACACCCCACGCTTCATTCTCATTGTGGTGATAGGTGAACATCAGCTCACCATCGTCCTTCAACACCCGGTGGGACTCCTTAAACACATTCGTGAGACTCTCGATAAAGAAGTCCTCATCCTTCCCGGTTCGGGAGTTCGCAACAATCTCCCGAGCACTTGGAACATGCTCAGGCTCAAATTCCTCGTACTCATCCCCGAGAACATGGTGAAGCCATGAGTAAAAGTACCCAGAGAGTTCGCTGTACTGAACGTTATCGTAGTACGGCGGATCAGTAATGACGAAATCGACACTCTCGTCATCAAGGTCGAGACGCTCAGATGTTTTGCACTTCAAGGCTTTCCGCCGCGACTCCTTCACCGACTCATCTTGAATGAAGTACTTATTGACATCCCCATCCTCTTTCAGCTTCTCAAATGGACGGTTACAATAGTCCTTAGC
This sequence comes from Halorubrum ejinorense, assembly GCF_039522565.1. Lineage (GTDB taxonomy): Archaea > Halobacteriota > Halobacteria > Halobacteriales > Haloferacaceae > Halorubrum > Halorubrum ejinorense. Next base: position 92,637 of record NZ_BAAADQ010000006.1, read on the forward strand.
TTCCACAACGTTGTCGAGGAAGTTCTCGACCGCGACAATATTCCCATCCGTATTCAACGGATTGCCCTCCACAGGCTGTGCTCGCGGGATGTACGACTGCCTCGGGAACACACTACTTCCCTTGTTGTTGGTGTAGTCCCATCGAATCAGCAAACTCCCACGCTTCAACGCATTCGAAATCCCGGTAATCAGGAACTCACCGAGGTTCTCATCGTCGAACTTCTGCGCCTCCCGAAACAGCGTTCCGTACGTCAGTAAGTGACGGTCAGAAAATACCTCATGATACTGTTCATAATTTCGTGCCGTTAGACGCGACGTCTTATCTCCACTCGGTATTTTCTGCGTGGGAATCGGGAGTTCATCGAACCGTTCTTCAAGCAACTCTCTCGCTCTCTCCGCCTTCCGTTCGTCCTCCTCGTCGAAACTCTTGATGCGTCGGTCTCCCCCCGGAGCCGAATACTGAAGCGCATAGTACTCAAACTCCGGTTTCGCATCTAAACGGTCAAGCGTCTCCTTGATATCGTGCTTGTGACCGTTACTGCACGTATATTTCGCGCGAGTCGTATTCCCATCCGACGGATCAAATACTGTCCCGCAACACGGGCAGTCGAGCTCATCCGGGATCTCCTGGTCTAACTCGATAATTCGGTCGTCACACTCCCGGTTCGGACAGCAAACAAACGCCGAATGCGTCTTCCCCTTCCGAACCAGCGTTCGACTCTTCATCAACTGAACTTCCTCGTCACACGTCAGACACGGCAACACCTGCGTTTGGAACGCGTACAGTATCTCGCACTTCTGCCCCGTTTTCGGGTCGGTAGTGGTGTATAATTCACCAATATCCTCACGAACACTACTCAACAACGCATCTCTCGCCTGCTTGAGTGAATCAACATCAACCTGGTCGATGTTCTTCTTGTTAATCCACCACGCGACAGGATTCAGCTCGTACCCAACTGTCTGTGCACCCAACCGATTCAACTCGAACAACGTCGTTCCGCCACCAGCAAACGGATCTAAAATTGTCTTCCCACTAACATCCTCCTTCAACGACTCAAGATACTTCCCCTCATACTTCGTCTCCATTGTATTCATACGAAGGATATCATCTTTCGTCGTATTGCTATCCGTCAACGCTGCAAGACCCAGAATACGGAATGTCGAACCAGGCCGTCGAGCCCACCACTTATGCATCGAATAGATCGGTCGATACACGTCAACGCGATACTTTTCACTCTCCGCGAGATTATCCATCAACCCAAGCGGTAATTTATCCCACGTTTCTAGTTCCAAATCTTCCTCGTCGTGTTGTGTCTCACTCATCGTTAAGCAGTCTCCGTGTTAATCCGCAAAACCGGAGTCATGCACTCAGGCAAACTCAACCCACCGTGCATAATACGCTTTGTACCGCCTCGCTGCGTCCAACTGTAATGCCCTGCCACCATATAATGGTCATTCGCTCGCTTGATCACACCTGCCTCTTCTAACTGCTGATACACGTACCCATTCGCAACCTCTCTCGACCGCCCACTGAACTTCCCCGACAACCCTTCCTCAAGGTCATCGCGCAGCGAATACGGATTATTCCCGAGATGATTAATGTATCCGTGATCACTCGACACCAAGAACTCTGAGTGAACGCTCTCCGTAATAATCTCCTCCAGTAACGCCTTCACATCCGCGTAAATATCCGAAACATTCTCCGTCGAGTAATTACCCTTCATTGCCGACTCCAACCGCTTATCAGGGTATCGAGTCCACACATACTCCGGGGATGTCCCCGGTAGCTGCGGGACATTCATATCCCCAACAAACCGGAAATCATCTCTGTTCACCGCTGACGGAGCATGACTATCGAACCACGCTTGCGTGATGAAATTTGTCTCACTGGGCAACCGCTCAACCGGCGCCCAATCCAGTTCAACCTCCCAGTCCGTCTCCTCTTGGAACTCACGCTCCAACTGGAACCCTTCCCGCAAACTCAACGCATCCATAATCACGACCGACCCCGACTCAGCCGACGCCACCGGATGCCCGCCCATCTGACCAATAAGATCGTCATAAAGCGGTGAATAGAGCTTCTCGAGCTCTCGCTCCAACTGCCGAGCCCGGTACTCTGAACTCGACAACTGACGAGCCTCCAACGCTTTCGGATCACTCCAAATCCGACGCAAACACTTGAACGCACCATCGAATACGTTCTCCCGAGACATCACCTCACTCACTTCATCCGCCGTGAACACATCACGACTCGCCATCTTTCACCACCTTGAGCGACAACTCAACTGATGCATTCTCCGGCACAACCAAATCCATCAAGAAATTCGTTAAATCCGTTTTCCGCATCGGCTCATCCGGCTCTACACTAAATGTCTCATCAATCTCGACCGAATCAGCATACTCCTCACTCAGCCCGAACTGACCCACGTCATCTCCACCTAACGACCCAGTCACCACAAGGTCAACCGAATGAATCGACCAGTCCAACTTGATCTCACGGTCAACCCGGTCAATCAAGTCCGGAATTGTACGCTCCGCCATCGTTCCCATCGGCGGATGCGGACGAACGTTCGGGCCACTATCCTCACCACCTTCCGTTTCATCGCCCAGCTGGGTCAACAAGTCTTCCGTAGACGCTCCCTCAACCGTTACGCTCCCATCTTCAACCTCACTAGCCGAAACCTCGAACCCACAATTATCACATTCAGAGCCCGACAACTCCTCACCACACTGCGGGCACTCAAATACCGACACCTCCCGCGAAACACTACCCGAGCTGCCCGATTCATCTTCCTCTACTGCTGAGGTCGAACCCGACTCAGACGCCGACTGGCTAGTAACACCCGAACTGACACTCTTCGTTTTCGTGCCGACCGCCGTAATCGTCCTCGGCTCCTCACCCTCTTCTTCTTCGATGAACGACTCGTGCACCAATTCGGTATCACTCCCGATCGTCCGCGGAGTCTCCTCGAAGTAAGACCCAACCTGAATCTCCCCATCACGACACAACGACTTGATGGCATCCTGAAGATCTCCCTCCTCAGTAAGCGTCGTGTACGACATCGTGCGGTAGAAATCATTCCGAAGGTACTGATACTGAATCCCACTCTCGCCTGCATTTTCAACCGCCTCAGACACCTCATTACGCAGCTGACTACTATCAGGACGAACCACCTCAAGCGTTGCAGAATAGAAGTCCGCATTACCACTCACCGACAGATCCTGCGGGAACAACCCACGGTCTGTCGAGGTGTGCACCGTTCCGAACTTGTCGCGCACACGGTCACGCAAATTCTGGAAGTTCTGCTCGTGAATATCGTCAAAATCAGCAGGAAGTGTTGATTCCTCTCGTTTCAATTGCTCACCCGACACGACCTTCCGAGCAAGCTCGATAATTCCCGTGTTCGAGTCGATACTTGACCGCTTCTCCGGCGTCACCAACACCAACGTGTTATTCCATTCTCGCTCAGCCTCCGTCGTGAGCATCTTGAAATCATCATCGTAATTCCGCTTTGCAGCAAGCGAAACAACGATTTTCAGGTTCTTATTATCTGGAATGTCACGCTCGGTGTTCACTGGGTCAAGAATAAAGACGCTGTTGTGACCGTCGAACAGGTCGTCTTTCACCAGCGACTCAATCCGATGAATCGCGTCGTGTTTGTGGATATCCTCGGCCTTCTTATTGATCCGAGCAGTCGGATTCTCATCCGTATCAAAGGCATACTCCCCGTTAAGTCGATGAATATGCCACGCCGTTCCATAGACTTTCTCTTGGAACGTTTGAATGATCTCGTGGGCATTCATCTCTTTCCGCATCGACCCCATCAACATCTGGCGCTTGTTTGCTCCAGATTCACCACCACGAGCCAGACTGTACAACAGGGTGATGTTCAACAGTTCCTCAACATGGTCATCGAACGAGTCGTCAGCATTCTGAACCCGATAGTAGTCGTTCGTGTATTTCCCAACAAGCTCACTGTCAATATATTGAAATCGGTTCACATAGCTGTGAACGTTAACGTCTCCAGTCAGAACCAAATTCACCGACTCAAAGTTATCCTTCAGTATCTCCGTGAGGAACTTCAGTAGTCCGCGAGCGTCAGAGGAAATACGCTGCTCGGAGTATTTGTCCATCAGCAACGTCAACATCGCCGGATGGAACGGGTAGAAATCATCGATGCGCTGCTGCATATCGTGATAGTCGTCCAGCTGAATCTGGTCGTTCTGCCGGTAGACATCCGTGTATTCTCGCGCCAGATCACTGATTCCCTCCGCATCGAGGCGCTCCCCAACAAGACGGTGCAGAATAAACTCGATTTTCTCATCTCGCCGTGAACTCAAGTCGTACGTGAACGGATTCGTGCGTTGCGTAATCGCCTGCACGTCATCACTCTCGTACAACAACGACACGAACACACACAGCTGTGTGTCGTCCCGACCAGCCGCTTCAAGGAGATTTTGTAGAAATGCGAGGTTGTCGTCCTTGTACTCCGACCGATTCGCCATCCCAAACCATCGCTCAAACTCATCAATCAACACTACAGTCGGCTTCCCGTCAAGCGTATCTCGAATATCGTGAACTGTCGGCAGATCCGAATCGTCTGCCCACTCATCCACTCCGAGGTAGTCCCCTACTGCTTCAGATAATCTGTCATACTCTTGTTCAAGATTGAACATCTGAAGCGCAGCCGTCCTCGTTTCGTCTGGGAGCGTAACATCAATACCGCAACTATTGAGCCATTTCTGCCCCAGTTTGGGAGAATTCAAGAGATGGTAGACAACAAGCTCAATGTGACTTTTCCCGCTCCCGAACTCCCCACCAATCACGTGCGTTCCTTCGGTGAGGTCAGATGATGAATCGAGTTTGTTTACCGCATTCTGGATGATAGCCTTCAGCGTTTCAGTTGGATACGTGATGTCGAGAATCCGCTCAGCGTCCTGCTCAGGCGAATCCCGCTCATCATAGAGGTTATACAAACTAACTTCGTCTAGAAGCCCATCAGCACTAATTGACCCATCCTCTGCCTGGATCTCATCACTCGGCTCGACGAAATCACTGATTGTTTTCGTCATAGGGAATCACCGGACGAGAGTATCATTGAGTCACCTTGACTCAGGGATTGATAGTCTCCTCCATAAACCTATCTTCCCAGATATTAATCCTGGTCTTGGTGCTTCTAGAGAGCGAGAGAGCTAAGACCGATGTGCTCGGCGATACAGGCTCCGGCGAGCTCGACCCGGCCCGCTCGACCCTACCATCGCGTTCACTGCCATCGAACATTTTAGCGCACTCAATACCGACACCATCGACGCATTCGCATGAATTCTCGATACGCAAACGTAGTGCTATACACGGAACCGCAGTAACCCCCACTTGTTTAAAATAACAGCACGTCCTCGAAAACGTGAGCGAAAACGGACCCTCAGACGCAGCAATCTACGCCCGAGTTTCGACATCGGATCAGGATGTCTCTCGGCAACTCGATGAAGCCCACGAACATCTGGAGCGTCTCGGTGTCAAAGACATCGAAGAGTATCCCGAAATCGTCTCGGGTGCTGCCGACACCGACACCCGCGAGGTGTACAACCAGCTCCTCGACGACGTCGAGACGGGACGGTTCGATCTCGTGGTCGTTCACGAAATCAGTCGGCTCTCTCGCCTCGGCCCGACTGAGATTCACGAATTCATCCAGCACTGCTTGGAACACGACACCGGCGTCGAAGCCCTCGACGTCGGCCTGAAGATCCACGTCGACGACGGTGAGCTCCAGCAGACGATATACAGCATGGTCGCTCGATTGATGGGCGACCTCGCCCAGATAGAACACCAACAAAAGCTCCAGCGGATACGGTCTGGTGTCCGCGCTGCACAGTCTGCCGGAAAGTGGACTGGAAGACCGCCTGCGGGGTTCGTTGTCGAGGATGGCTATCTCCGCGTTGATCCGGCCGAGTTCCTACACGTCCGCGAGGCCCTGGCCCGTGTCGATTGCGGTGAGTCGTTCGCGACTGTTGCCGGCGACACCGGCATCGCCGAGTCGACGCTCCGGAGTCTCCACCAAGATCGGCGCGACCTCTACCTCGGCGGCGAAGCTGAAGACGACCGCGTCGACGAGGCACTCACCGACGTCCGTCCGCTACAGGATGCGCGTGCCGAGGATCCCAACCTCGAAGAGCTGCGCAAACGCGTCGAGCGATTAGAGGAGGCTACGGACATCAACAACCGCTAGCGCTTCTACCCCCTCAATCTCCGACACACAAGCGATCGTAGACCTGCCTGACGGCAGGCTCAACGGTTTATTTTTCTATCATACCGAGATATCTACTTCTCTACTTTCCCACTTCTCTTCTACTTCATTTACTGACTTCTCGTTGTCAACCACGTCGGCTAAGTCGCGGAGGTACTCCACGATATCATCGTTGTCTACATCCCATCGCTGGTCAGATATCGATTTGAGACTCGTCGCTAGCTCACGGGCTTCATCAGCCGTGTAAGCTGCGTCAGTCTCACCAATGTCAACGATGACAGCAAACTCGTTGTCGGTGATGCTGAGGTTCAACGACGATACATCGCCGTCAATAATGCTGCTCGATACCCCGTCTTGAAGATCTGACTCATACATTATGTAGTCGATCTTGTCGGTCCCATTTAAAATCGGGAGCACCGTCAGGGTCGGAGCGGTCAACTTTCGACCGGGGGCATGGTACTCCTTTGACCCGAGCTATTCTACTGATAGAGATCTTTCGGCTACCTAATATATTCTGCTCAACGACCCGTGTCAGACACGTTTCCCAACAGATTATTATTCAGGACCAGAAGGGGTGTCCTGGATTCTTCCCCCAAGACACCGAACCGGCCGATTATCGGCCGATAAGGGTGGTTTACGGAAATGTTGTGGCAGGGCGACAGAACGGTTCGCTTGCCGCCGGCGGCTCAGCCGCGCGTGTACTGTATCACCCACATGATGAATACCACGAGCGCGGCGAAGACTGTGTGCGGTCCAAACATACCGATGAACGCGTCGATGAGCATGTTCATGCTCCAATCGCAGAGACGCCTGCGAGTTCCATATAAACCCACGCGCCGGTTACCGACGTCGAGCGCGTCAGAGGTCCGGGATCTCATGGCCGATGTAGTCAAGCCCGATAGCGAGGCCGATGAGAACTCTCGGCGTGGCGTGTACCTCACCTACTACCGGGTCGAAATGGAACGCGCCGGTTGTACCCCACACGACGCCAGCGAAGATAGTCCACGCACCGATGTGGAGGTTTGGCTGCTAACCAGTTATAAACGTCTGCTCCTGTGAACACTTACACCGCGGTCTGGCTACTCTTTTTATCAATAGTCATTAGATAGTCATATGCCGATTGAAACAAGCTCAGATGCTTGGCAGAGCGCGACTGAACCGCCAACTGCGGAAGAAATTGTGACGGATTTCCTGCGAAACAACCCCCATAAGGCATTCACGCTACGGGAACTCGCTAATAAAACCGATATGGCGGACTGGGACAGCGCATTAGAACGTTTTGAGGATAAGGAGAAGATGGATTCAGAGGATTTCTATGATAGGTACCCAATTGATGAAGACCATCCAACAGTCATCTCGGAATCGGGTACAACGAACGATTTCTATCTGAAAATCAGGCATTTGAGTCAGGTGGGAATTATCGATGTTCGTGAGGTAGATGCCACAGAGATAGAGACACCGTTTGAGGTTTACAGTAATCCTGAGGATCCCGGGACAGTCTTGGCGATCGCGTATACTGCTGATAGTTAGGTACTATGTGGCGGTAAATGTGATTTGAATTATGTTCGGACCCGGCAAGCCTAAGCCTCGGTTTCAGACCGACCAAGAGCTTGCTCAGCGTGTCCGTAACGTAGTTCCTGACCGAATTAATAGTGCCCTCGAAGAGCAATCTGATCGGGACTGTCCCACTCAATGCCTGTGTCACGACGTCGATCAGAGAAGGACTGCTGAACTGGTGAAGGAGTTCTCAAATGGTTTGGTCGATAAGACTGAGGCAGTGTATGTTCTCGAGTGCCAATGGAAAACTGTTTCTCAGAGAGTAGCCCGCGAAGAACTCCGTCTACAGAATGACGTGTCGTGGGTCGGCGAGGCTCAGAAAAACCAGCGGTTGGTCTATGTCGGCGTCTCAACGGATGTTCCGAGCCGTCTCTTGAAACACTCTCTTGGTAGGGGAGCTGGCGCGAATTTCACGCAGATGTTTCCTCCGACCAGGCTACTCTCAATTCAGTGGTTCAAACACGAGTCAGACGCGTACCGAGCTGAAGAACTAACCGCAGATATCCTCAGAGAAGAGACGCACAGTGGAGTCTACATCTCTCAGCCGGGATAGTCGACCGGGCGGAGTCCGATCCAAAATACGAGATATAAACCATGGTAACTGATAGTCCGGAGAAGTCGTTGGTTCAGATACTAATCGACCGCTCCGATACTGGCTTTGATGGGTTCCCAGTAGACCAGAGTGTCGTAGACCACCATCGCGAGAGTACTACTCACGATGTCTACGAAGATGAGTATGGACAGTATTTTGCTCACCCTCACGACTTCATCTCCACGAGAGCAGTAAACGGAAACCCAGCTGGGATTCTTGTTGGAGACGTCGACGGGCGGAATTGTATGGATCACCCGCATTCGGATCTGCCACATCCGATTGGGCTGTTCGTGAGGGAAGAGTATCGCTCACAGGGGATAGCAACGGAGTTGATTCATGGATATATGGACTTCGTTGAGTCGAACAGGTGCGTCATCGACTGCGATACGGCGCTTGTTTCACTCTACGAACGGTTCGAATACGATATGATCTACCTCCAAAGCTATAAACGTGGGATGGACCCGACCACGGTCCCGTGGCCGCCTGAATCAAGACAAGTCGACGTCGACGCCTCCAACTCACCGAAACACGATATTCCATTCGCCAAGCAGGATAAATTGGGATCTGTTCCTGAGAAGCGCTTAGAGTCAGGTGTACAGATTCGGATTCGGCAGGATCAAAGCGTGGCTCAACAGTGTGCTATCGACATCCAGATGCCGTACAGAGACGAGGGAGGTAGTGGATATACTTCTTATGTGCTTACGGCTGAAGCGATCTCGAAGATAGATGACGTAGTAAGCGGTTACACGAGTCAATCGATAGGGAGTGGTGATTTTAGCTCTATTGGGTGGTTGATGCCGGATGACGCGAGAACAATAGCAGATGAGATTTATCCAATTCTAGCTGACGGGTCCAACCTAGAACTCGATGATCGGCTGTGAGCGTTGCTCTGATTAGTCGGCGTGCTCGGCTGAACACTGCCCGCGCCGATAACTGACCTGTGTACCGCGATTTTGCCGATCTAGTGGCACAGAATGGCTAAATATAGTGTTGCGTATGTCTGGGAATCGTGTTCGGAGCCCTCTATAATATCAGATTACAACCAATAGTGTTTCAAAACTCGAATGAGCAAATTGCGACATGTACGATCTCACTGGCTTTCAGCGCGATCTGCTGTACGTAGTTGCCGGACTTGATGACCCCCACGGACTCGCGATCAAAGACGAGCTCGAGGACTACTATGAAAAAGAAATCCATCATGGTCGGCTCTATCCCAACCTCGACACGCTCGTTGAGAAGGGACTCATCGAAAAAAGTCAGCGGGACCGACGGACCAACGAGTACAGCACTACTCGCCGGGGTACTAGAGAGATCGAAGCTCGGACTGAATGGGAAGCCGGGTATATTGACCACGACAGGTGAGCGAACCGCTGTGTTCGAGGACTGTTTGACTCTAGTATTTCGCGCTCTTCTCGCGAGAGATCCACTTAGCATCACTAGGCATCGTAGAAAGAGTGTTTTAGATTAATATTATGGAAGTTACAAGGCTAAAACCCCGCCCTTCAGGGCGGGGATACAGCCGACAATCCCTCCAGTAACTACGTTCGATGGCACTTCCGGATATTCCACGTCTCAGTCGTTACTTTTAATATTAAATTTTTCATAAGTCCTTAAGAACACAGTCCGATGCTGGAGACAACCCGCACCTATCTAGCAAAAATCGTCAACCACCAACAGGTGAGTGACGACCTCGATGACTGCGGGCACTCAGCATCCAAACTGTGGAACGTCGCCCGCTACCACATCCAACAAGAATGGGATGACACGGGAGAGATTCCGTCCGAAGCTGACCTCAAGCGCGAATTAAAAGACCACGAACGATACAGTGACCTCCATTCTCAGTCAAGTCAGCGCGTTCTTGAAGAACTCGCTGAGTCGTTCAACGGTTGGTTCAAAAAACGCAAGAACGGTGATACAGACGCGAATCCTCCCGGTTATCGGAAGCGAGGCGACAACCATCCACGCTCCACCGTGACGTGGAAGCAGAACGGCATCAAACACGATTCCAAGCACAACCAACTCCGTCTGAGCAAAGGGTTCAACCTGAAGAACCACCGTTCTGACTTCATCCTCGCAGCGTACAAGACTCGACCGGACGTGACTGTGGAGAACATCCAGCAGGTTCGAGCCGTGTGGAACGGCGACCGCTGGGAACTTCACCTCGTCTGTAAAGTCGAAATTCCCGTCGGGGACGCACCCGGCGACAACACGGCTGGAATCGACCTCGGTATCAGCAACTACCTCGCCATCGCCTACGACGACGGTGACGCCGAGTTGTATCCGGGGAACGTCTTGAAGCAGGACAAGCACTACTTCACCCGCGACGAGTACGACACGGAGGGCGATAACGGGCCATCGAAGCGTGCGCTCCGTGCCCGACAGAGACTCTCGCGTCGGAAAGACCACTTCTTACACGCCCTCGCCAAACACATCGTTGAGCAGTGTATCGACCACGAAGTCGGTCGCATCGCCATCGGTGACTTGAGCAGGATTCGTGAGGACAAAAACGGTGACTCGCGGAACTGGGGGAAGCGCGGGAACAAGAAACTCCACGGATGGGAGTTCGACCGCTTCACCACGTTGCTCGAATACAAGGCTGAGGAACACGGTATTCTCGTTGACCGCACGAGCGAGCGAGACACGAGCAAGACGTGTTCGTGTTGTGGTCGGAAGCGTGATGCGAATCGCGTGGAGCGTGGGTTGTACGTCTGTGAGTCGTGCGGAGCGACGATGAACGCAGACGTGAATGGCGCAGTGAACATTCACAGAAAGATAACTCAGAGTCCTCCCACTGAGGATATGAGTAACGGTCGTTTGGCACGGCCAGTAGCCTACCTGTTCAACCAAACCTCGGGGCGTTTCGCACCGAGCGAACAGGTGGGTTGCGAATCTTAATATCCCAACGCTCGGGAATCCTCGCCCTTCAGGGCGGGGAGGATGTCAAAGTTAAGGTTAAGATTAACTCATATCGTTCCAATTGCCGAGCTATACTTGGAATCTGTTCGAGAAGGGCATCAGCCGGGCAGTAGCTCAGACAGGCAACGGACAGTTTTCTAGGTCTCGTCGATGACGACTCCGACGACGAGTAGTACGGCACTAGCCACATCTGAGTATAGCCTCACCGCTGACAGAGCGATCGCTCGATGTTGCCGTCATGGATACTATCTGTTGCTTTGCTATTGTTAGGGTTTTCCCTAACACTTATCGGAACAGGGTGCGTCTACACGTGTGTGGATGAGCGATGATGTCACCGTACTTGAAGACGAGATTGAAGCCTACGCCGACGGCACCGTTGCGCGGGTACGCGTGCTTTCAGTCCCGACCTCAGACCGGTTCGAGGACGGGATCAAGTACGCCTACCACTACGGCGAAGCCGGCGCAGATGATCCGATCATCCGGTTCGACAACCACCACGGCGTCCACGAACTCCACCTCGGCGGTGAGACCTTCGAGATCGACTACCCCGGCCTTGCGGAGATCTTCCGCGCCTGGCGGGCGGCGCTCCCAGAAGAGAAGCGCAACGACTGGTAGCCCGTTCAAGTACGTGACCGACGTACAGACCCGCGACTAATTCCGACCCACAACCCCACACTCACCCATGACCCAGACACTCCACGTTCAGATCAAGTCCGCCGACCGTAGCGACCTCGAAGAGCGCCTCGAAGCGATCGACGCCGGCAAAGATGTCGACCCCAGCGAGCCGACGCTGTCAATCGAGAATCTCGAAACATTCGGGCGCGTCTTCCGCTCAACCAATCTTGAGCTCTTGGAGGCGATCGTCGAACACGAGCCAGAGAGCATCCGCGAGCTCGCTCGCCTCGTTGATCGGAACCCACCAGAGGTCCTCGACAATGTAAACGAGCTGGCTGACTACGGCCTCGTCGAACTCGAGGAAAATGGCCGAGCAAAGCGCCCAGTTGTGTGGTACGACGAGATCGACGCGGACCTCCCGCTCACGACTAAGTCCGGACAGGGCCCGAAGGCGAACGCCTGACCCAACGAGGGCACACAATGGGCGACGACGTCGATCCCGAGGATCCGCGCCCCAATGGTCACTAACACATGGAGCGTATCAGCGACGAAGACTAACTCTCTGATTGACCAGCTGAAGGCAACCGAACTGCCCGATGTCGACTACGTGGTTGAGGCCTCGGCGATCGTGAGAAGAGATCCAAGCAGAGTTCGAGAGAACACGGAGCCGGGTGCGAACGAACTGCTGTCGGAAGTGGAGGTTGTGAGCGAGTTCTCACCACGACGACGGCCCCTCACGGTCGAGGTACTCAAGGGTGCGCGATTGTCCTCGCTGACCATCCAGTTCGCAGATTTTTCATTTCACACCTGTGCGCTCTTGTCTCCGTTCGAGGATTGGTCGTTGAGCTGTTCAGCGTTGAGTTCTCCATCTAGGTAGCGTTCACCCTCGGTGGTGATCGAGTAGACTCCGTTACCAAGCTCCGTCACAAGCCCGTGGTCCTTCATCCGGTTCAGGCGCTTGGAAACTCCTGACTTACCGATATGAATATACTGGTGATCGGAAAGGGGTGTAGGGGACGTAGGCCCTTCATCACGGATAATCTCAAGAATTCGGTCATCCCAGATGGTCATCCAGTCAGCGCTCTTCCTCATAGACACAAGGTTTCCTTGAGGAAACTTCGTTCCACGCAAAAGCAACGATCGGAAACTTAGGTGCCAAATAGAAACGTCGTTAACTTTAAGACACGCTGTTTCTTACCGTGGACTACGGGGCCCGAGTGACGAACCCTCGGCTCGCGATGAAATGTAGGAATCCCGGTCGCGGTGCTACAACACCCGGCCGGGTCGGGTTCTGTGCTGCGACACAGAACCATGCTGACAATAGCAACTATGGGGCTTAAGCCCTACGCGACGACCGGAGATGTAGCACTCCAGAAATCGACAAGCGGTTGTATAATCCAGGTCCCCACACTTGAACACGGTAATTCAGGTCGTATTAGTGTAAGAGACTTCAAAGGGAATCCTGGAGGAGCCGCATGAGCGCGACGACCGACGTCGATGTCGTCGCCGGGCTCACCGCCTTCCAACGAGACCTCCTGCGTGCGCTCGCGAAGACTGACGAGCAGAGTGGGCTCTCACTGAAAACGGATCTCAGAACCTACTACGGCGAGGAGATCAACCACAGCCGCCTGTACCAGAACCTCGACGAACTCGTCGCACACGGACTCATCAATAAACGCCGACGCGACGGACGCACCAACAGCTACAGCCTTACTGCGGCGGCAACTACCGCGCTCGAAGAACGCGACGCATGGGTGAGGGGTGAGACAGCGTGAATCGCACCCAGCCACCGTATCTCCGCTTTGACGCCCGCGAGACCCTCACCGGCGACCTCGACGAGATCACCGTTCAACAAGCGGTCGAGGTTCACGCATGATGAAGAAGCTCTGGCGGTGCCGCCAGTGCGACCGGCTCGTCAACCGATTTGTGAACGGGTGGGTCTGCCCGCAGTGTGGGTGGTACTGTGGCCAATCGATCGCCAGCGTGAATCGGGGGCCATGAGGCGGGACAGTCAGCAGCCCGCCGACGCACCCGTAGGTCCCCTCACGGACGAGACCATCGTAAGCCTCGATCAGCTGTCGCTTGCGTCCACGTCGGGGGCGTGTCAACACTGCGGGCGCACGTTCACCGAGGGCGACGACGTCGTCGCATACGTCCACAAGCCGGCCGAAAAGCGCACCCACGAGGTCGGCCACTGCGTGTGCGCACATACCGAACACCGCCAGCAGGAGGTGTTCACGCTCGGCGTCCACGAACTCCTCGTCGCCGGGCGTATCGGGATGGCCTCAGACGCCGCGACCCAATCCACGTGGCCGATTCTCGTCGAGCCAGTCCCGCTAGGCATGAGCGTACCAGCGACGACGACGATCCGCTGGCTCCCGCCCGAGACACCCCTCGCCGAACGGGTCACGCCGACAGCGACTCAACGGCAGCGACGGCGCGAGGCGCGGGCGCAGGTGACGGTCAGTAACCCAGCGGCAACGGAGGGTGATGACTAATGCGGTCACCACCCCGCACTGAGCTCCCTCAACACGGGAGGACTGGCTGCCACCAAACGCGTCAGTCCAAACAGCCAACGGTAGATCCGGACGCCATCCACGCGACGATCGTACACCTTCGTCGGGCGCTCACCGCGAGCACCACTAGTGACGCGGCCGGCGTGAGGGCCGCCCTCCTACGAGCCACGCGGACTATCGACGAGACACGCCATCCAGATATCGCGGCCGCAATCCGGACTGCCCGCGGTGTCGATCCAGTCTCGCGAACGGTCCGCCAGTACATCCGGCAACTCCTCCGGCGGCTTGTCGCGGTGGTCAACTGCTGGGAGCCAACAAAGTAATGCCGGCTCCCAATCAGGCCCAGAGCGGGCGCTTCCAGCCCGCCGGCCAGGGCCACGAGCGTGGCGTCCATCTTGTGGGCCCAACCACACAGAATGACGCCGCCGGGATCCACTGTGGAAGCGTCTCGCCCCGGCTGACCGAGTGGATACCCGAACTCCTCGACCAGCTTCGTGAGGCGACCACAGAAAGAGTCCGAACCCAGACACCCCACACCAACCCGTGGCGGGCGAGTACGTCACTCCTCGATACCACCCTTCCGGAGTGGAATTCTCTCGAGAACACGTGGGACGATGCGACCGCCGAGGCCGTCGCGTACACGCAGGCGATTACCGAGTTGGCGCTCGTCGACGGCGACACCGTGTCGTCATATCACACGCAACGCCGTGACGAGTTGCGTGACACAGTTCATACAGTCGGCACCGGCCGCGGCGCGGTCAACGCCGGGCTTGGCGCACTCGCAAAGGGCCCAGTCGCGCTCCACCGCGAATTCGACGCTACTCCCCGAGCGATCACCCTCGCACTCGATGGGGCGGCGTGGACCGATCTCACCGACCGCCGAACTGGCGTCCGCGCGCTCGCAGCCATCGCGGTGCTCGCAGCCGGGTTCGACGTTCGAGTTGTCGTCTCTCCCGCGCTCCAGCGGCACCTCACCAGACGGTACCCACAGTGGTGTGAAATCCACCTCGATCTTACGCAGAGCCGGGATGGGTCCCACCCTCATCCCCACCGCGTTCAGTCCCACGAGCCGACCACCGACGAGCGCCACCCCGCCTGGCAAGCGCTCGATGGGCTCGAACGCACACCGGGGAAACGACGCCTCCTCACCAATCTCGACGCCACCACCGGGCGAACCTACCAGGATCTCGAAAACGACGACGCGATCGACATTGAGGCAGGGACGGTCAGCCGGTACATCCTTGATCTCGAGACGCGTGGGCTCGTCGACGTCGACCGTCGAGGCACCCACCACAGCGTCACACTCTCTGAACGCGGTCAAACGGCCGTGGCTGGGTATCTCGACGCCGCCGACGACCTCGTCCATCCCGAACAACGCCGACTGACTGACGATCTTACTGCGACCACTCACGATGTCACAAGTACAGTGTCGCCCCGCCGGGGGGACCCCACAGGTGACACCCCACCCTCACTCGAGGAGTGGCTGGCGGCGACGGGTGACCCCGACGCCGACGGGGAGTTCGTCCAGTGGCTCAGGGGGCCCGACACCGTCGATGAAACCCACCTACACGACCGGTTCACAATCCCCGCCCAGGACGATAGCGTCACGCTCGTCGATGACACCCCAACCCCGTTCGATGACGGCCGGGTTGGGTATCTGAGCCACATCTCCGGCGAGGCGCAGGTCGTCCTCCAGTGGGGTGGGCCCTTAGCAACCCTGGGACGTCTCGCGGCTGTCTTACTCAGCGATAAGGCGCTCTCGAAGATCCTGACGCCGTCGCGATTTGGCCGCGCATTCGAAGCAATCCACCGCGGTGATCTCGAACAAGACGCCCCACGAGTGCTGTGTCGTGGCCACCAAGTTGGCTGGTACAGCGAAGACGAACACACCTACGAGGCGTGGCGTGAGCGCATTACGACCGTCCGCGATACGCTCCTCGCTCGTGTCGCCAAACACACGAACAGTACCAATACCGCCGCCCGCAGCGAACTCTTCGAAGATCTCCACGGGCTGGTCGCCTCGGCTACCCACCTGTATCACGCAATCGATGTTGATCTCACGACCACGATCAGACTCCCGGACACCGAGGCGCTCACCAGAAACTCGACGCAACGCCGGCAGCTCTGCACGTTCCTCGCGAAGACGGTGCCCAAACAATCGGTGTATGGCGTTCACTCGGGCTACCGCATGTTGTTCGAAGACCGCCCGCCCAAACTGCGGCGGCGGCTCCCATACGACGTCGGGCCCGACGCGACGATGGATCTGACGATGTCGTGGGTGCTTGCGGGTCCGACAATCACCGACCTCCGCGATTCGATCCAAGAGGCGCTCACGTCAGAGCTCACCGCGGTGCGAGAGGCGATCGCGGAGGGCACCGAAACCGTACCCACACTCTCGATTCCGGTCGTCGACGGGACGACCTACCCCGCCATCCGGCGGGTGATCGACGAGATTGTGATGACCCACGACGCCCAGTGGACATCCCGCGAGCGACAGCGGCTCGTGCGGCTCTGTCTACGCTCGTTCGGCCCGGCGGACACCACGCGACGTGCGTGTCCGTACGACGTCGTGGTGAGCCTGCTACGCGCGCTGAACGAGTCCCAATCACCGACGGTGGCTGCGGTTGAACGGGCGGCGGCGACGCTCTCTGGAGAGCGATTCCGCCCAGATCTCGTGCCAACGGCGACGGCGTTGTATGCGACCCTGCTTCGAGCCGACGAGCCGCTTGGTCGCTCAGAGTTACTCGAGCGGGCTGGCATTGCGGCCAGCAGCTATGACCGCCGGATTGGTGCTGTCCAAGCGCTCACACGCGTCCAGGCCGTCCAGGTGGATGGCCACCGACGCTGGGTCACCACCGACGAGCCCGGTCACGCCTCACCGCAGCCGTCGCCGTACCCCGGTCACCCCCATTCCTGGCTCCCGCTGTTGACGCATCGCTCACGAACACATTCAGTCGGTTTCGCCCCCACCCTGTGGGTTCCACTTCGAGTCGGCTGGCGACACCCACATCGAATCCTCACGCGGGATCAACAGGCCCCGACTGTCACTTGCTTTGACACCGCCCTTCCGGTGAACCAGTGGCGACTGCGCTGGGAGGACTACACCGCAACCACTGACGCACAAACTCACCACAGCCATCGACCGGCCGCACTGCTTGAAACCACTACCCATGAACCACGCATGACACCACAATACTACGCACCGACCGCATCGCTTCTCGACCACCGACGTCCCCTCTCACCGCGGGGTACGTCACAGTGAGGCGCCCAGCAACCGATCGTACAACCGACGCCATCCGCGAGCGCCCGCTCACCAAAGAGGAGACACAAATCTGCGTCGCCCTTTGTGAAGAGGGCCGTTCAGAACTCACACCCAGCGTCGAACAGCGGAATAAGCGCCTGTGTCTCGCCGTGTCCAATAACGATGAGTAACGCCACAAGTACACGACTGAAGGTGGTTAGAGTAATCGACAAATACGACCTCAACGGCATTGGCGACCAAATGGTTGCGGAGTGGACAAAGCCCGAGAGTACCCGACGCTCTTGTCGTGAACTCGCGGAATTCTTCAACATCCGTGTGCTCGATGCAGCACTCCGCGAAGCGGGTATCATCTGGGATAGATCACTTGTGGAGGAGTGTGCCGCGATCATCAAAGACAAGGAGAAACCGCTGACAGGATTTGATCTCGATAGTAGGGGAGTAGACACCGACGAAGTCGGCGGAGACATGGTGTCGTATCAATCAATACACACGTATCTGACAGAGTATCGTGATACTGAGTATGAGCGTGAGATCGATGATATCCACTCGCGAGTTGCGAGTTTACAACAGATCGAGACAAAGACAGAGACGATTGCTACTAGGATTATCTCACAATCTGTATCCCACAACCAAGTACACGGAACAGAGCCTGAAATAGAGGTCACGACGGAATGTATTTGTAAAACATGCGGGACCAACACCGAGATGTCGGTGTATCTGCGAAACGGCGGCTGTCCTGCCTGTAGCCGGTCGCGTTAATTTCGCTCATTCTTCTTTGTCAATTTTATTGAAATACTCAGTGAGTGGTGGTTTCTCGGAGAATTACTGAATTCAACGCGGGGGGTGTCAAGGTGATGACGGCCCTGTGTCCCCTCCCTACTCGAACCCTCCGGTCGCTCCTTGAGGAAGGGGACTTAGCGCCTACAAACTGTTAATCACAGTACCCGGGTCAGTTCGTGTATACCGTCTGTAACTATAGTCATGGTTGAGTCGTCGACCTCCGCCACACGCTTGGTGATCTCTTGGTGGGGAAAGACATGCAGCGACCACGGACTCACGTAACTCGGATACGTCTTCAGTTCGCCTTCGGTGAGCGAATCTGCCGTCAGTTTAACTGCTGTCTCCCGCTCGGTCGACGTGATGACCGCAACCGTATACCGATCGCCGAAGAACGGTCGGTTTCGATTCGAGACGACGAGATACGGTCGGACCCCGCTTTTGAACGTTGCTGGCGCGAGGGTGACACTACTTTGTGCGTAGGCCATCCTACGCGTTCTCTCCTAAGTCCGGCGCGGCGTCGGCCCACTCGTCATCGTCGCCGTAGGCGTCATCGCCGTACTCGGCCTCGATCTGCTGGAGGCTCACTACGTTCGCAATCTCCGAGGCGGCGACGTCCTCGGCAGCCGCCCAGTAGGAATCAACCTTCTGAACGAGGTCCTTCTCTCGGAGCCGGGAGAGGGTCTTGTGGACGCTGGAATACGGAACGTCGGTCAGTTCCGTCAGTTCCGTGGGGCTGAAGCCCATCTCGGGATGGTTAAGCAATACTGTGAGCAGTTCGTGGGCGTTCGTCCCCGGCTTAACTGGGGGCGTGTCCCCTCCGCTGGAATCGATTCTGATCGGCATTAGTGTCTGTCTATGTCAGTATTTGTCTGAAAACGTCATAAAGCTGCTGCCGTCGGAATACACACGTGATCAAAATCTGTACCAAGCGAGGTAAACTACCCCTGCCTACTCGCCGCCTTCGGCGGCTCATTGAGGAAGGGGGCTTACCGCCTACATTCAGCTAAATTTCTGTTCCTGCTGAACAATTAAGCCGTTGCGGGCGACTCTGAGCCTTCGTCGCGGCCCAAACCGAATTCGACCTCAGGACGGACCGTATCATACGGAACGTACGGCTTCTTTGCGCGGCCGTCCTTCTCGAAGTAGGTGATGTCGTACTCTGCCAGTAGGTGGAGATCGTCATGGACATCGTGAACGTCGCGATCGAGGCGGGCAGCCAAGGCTCGGATGCTTTCGGGTAGGTTCTCGATAGCCTGTTCGAGCAGTTCCATCCGTCGGTCGGTGAGCAACTGCCGAAGACGACCACGGTCTTCGAAGTTGACGACGTTCGGGACCTCCTCTCCGTCCTCCCACCGCTCGGCGCGCTTGATAGCCGCCGCCTGCGCCTTCTCGGCCGGGAGCGACGTGATGCGGAGGGTCTCCATAGCGGTCGCAATCTCCATCTGGGCGGATTCGGGGCGGCACCCTCTTCAGGAGCCAGGGATCGACTCATCCGACCCAACGAGGGTGCGGACACGACGCGCAAGAACCGTGGGCGGGAACTGTCCAGACACCGACCTTCGGACACACCCGAACGTTTCGACACTGGCGTGAATTGTCGCTGCCGATCCGAGTTCCTGCTGGAGGATGTGCTCGTAGGCGGCGATCTGGAGTTCGTATCGCGGTTTTGTTGCGTCGACGTCGTCAGTCAGCGCAATCTTGAGATCGGCCAACTGCCACTCGCCTCCACCCAGATTGATGAGGATATCAGCTTCACCATGAACTTCAACCTCAATATCGCCAGCAGTCACGAGTCCGCTCAGGTCGTGGTCGACGTAGACCGCCTCCGCCGCTTGGATCTGGGCCCACAGGTCGGACGCTAAGAAGTCTGGGACGACCGACGTGTGGAAGAAGCTGACGAGGCCACCACGCTCAGTATCTGGCAACATCTCGATCGACTGCGGCGTCACCTGTTCCATCGCGTCCCGAAGTGCGGTATAAATCAGCGTACTCCACGCATCGATCTCGGTGTCCGGCACGTCCATCTCGATGAGGGTGAGTAATGCGTCGTGGAGACAGGTCCCGACGGCCTCTGGCCCAAGCGTCTCGAACGTGATCGGGAGGCTGTCGGCCACCGTCTCAGTTTCGGTATGAATGGCCTCGTCGAGGAGGTGGGCACCCATGGTGGCGTCGACGTCGTCAGTCAACGGATAGGCCGTACTCGGGTCGAGAAAGCGTGGGACCCACAACTCCAACTGGTCGCGTCGAGGCGGGACGGCACCCGTCACCGATAGCGGCGTGTCGTACATCTCGCGTGTTACACTGCCGTCGACGTCATTTACACCGATCGTGAGATCGCCGGCACTGGACGGTTCGTCGATCGCATACGTGGCTGTCCGTCCAGGCGAAAACCCGAGTGTCTCAGACAGGGTATCGAGCCAGCGATCACGCGGCTGTGCCGTGCCGGGCAACGTCTTCGGAAGCGGGATGACGAGATGGTCACGTGCCCGAGAGAGTGCCACATACAGGAGCCGCCACGCCTCCGCACGCTCGTTGGCTGCGACTGACTGGAACTGGTCAGGACCAAGCAGGTGCGGGGCCCCACCGGCGGCGTCGTCGAGCCAGTGCTCGGTCGCCCACCGCAACCCGATATCGCGTGGTGCAGCACCCTGTCTATCTCGACCGTCACCGCCTGGCGTGTAGAGTCCCCCATCGAATGGTGGCAGTTCGATATCGGGTGCTGTCTTGACGTTCGTCGGCGGGGCCAACGCCGCAACGCCACCCTGCGTCATGAACCGCTGAGAGAACGGGCCAGTGTCCCAGAGCTTGAAGCCCGGCGTTGCGAGCACAATCACGTCGTCTTGATCGCCTTTGAGCCGATGAACTGTGCTAAAGACGACATCGGGATCAGTGGTCACACTCGGGATATCTGGCCCCTTGCGTGGGGCCGCCCGAAACGGCGCAAGCAGGTCACCGAGGGCGGCTGGTGGGTACTGCGTGTCAGCTTCCCAGTCGGCGACGGTGCTCGTGAGCGCGTCGAGCGCGGCTACTCGTTGTGCTGCCGGCAGCTCGGTGAACTGGTCGCCCGGGTCGGCTCGAAGCGCGAGTTGCTCGATGATGTCTTCCAGATACACCGACGCTGGAACGCGACGGAACCGGCCCAGCTGATCGCGAAGATCGCGCAGGCCACAGAGGATGTCTCGGGTTTCGGCGTCGAGGTCGTCGGCCGCACAGATGACGTCAAGGTCGTACCCAGCCCGCTCGAAGCAGTCGTGGGCTGCTGTGAAATCGAACGGCGAGTCAGTCAACAACGCGCGTGTCTGGGCCCGATCGGTCGGCGCAGTGAGCCAGTCACAGACGGCGAGGACCGCCTTGACCACGGGACACGCAAAGAGTCTCGAACTCGCGTTTTGTACGGTCAAGCCCGCGGCCTCGAACGCGTCTTTGTACGCGGCCATCCGCGTTCGCTTTCTGAAGACGACGGTTATCGACTGTGGCGACCCGGTCTCGTCAGTTAACGTCCCATCAGCGAGGCCCTGTGCGATGTACGTTGCAAGGATGTTCGCCTCGCCAGTACGGCCGTCGGGGTTGACCCACCGTGCCGTGTCGGGCGCTGCCCCACCGGTGAACGCGGCGATGTGGATGCTCGGGTCGGCGGTTGGATCCCGAGATGCGTCGAGGCCGGGGTAAGTCGCCGCAAAATCACTGAGCCCCCCGCGAGTTGGATCGTCAAAGACGGGCCGCATGATGGTGTTGATGCCGGCGGCGATGTCCGGGGTTCCACGATAGGTTGTTGCGGCTGTCACCGTCGCATGGGTGTCCCAGTCGATACCGAGATACTGGCCCTCGCGACAGGCGGTCGTGAACAGCGACGGATCGGCGTGCCGCCAGCGGTAGATGCTTTGGAGTGTATCGCCACACGCGAGGACGCGCATCGAGGGAGTAACAAGCTGTGACAGCGCTGCGTGCTGGATAGTGGAGACATCCTGTGCTTCATCGATGATCACGCTATCGAGCCGCGCGTGGTACCGCTGACGAAGGGCTGTGTCCTGGTCGGTGGTTGGCCCATCGCCATCGACTGGCCAGTCACGCTTGAACACACTGGTAATGAAGAAGGCGACATCGGTGTGAGAGACCACGCTATACTCGCGGATCAGGGCTCGGTACTGCTCGCGGTACGCTTCAAGCACATCCCCAAACGCTGTCAGCGTCGTGTCCCATGCGTCATAGAGGCGCTGGTCAGCAGCCACAAGATCTGCCCACTCCGCTGCTGAGAGGGCCGCGTCGGTGTCGGCTGCGGCGTCGGCGTCGACGATGTCTGCGATCGTCGCCACGATATCCGCACGACCGCTGGTTCGTCCCCCGGGATACACTGCCTCTTGTGTGGTACGGAGTTTGCGTTCGAAGGCGGCCGTGGTGAGTCGCTGATCGCGACAGTACTTGACGGCGTCAGTGAGCATCTCCGCAGGAGTGGCTGACCAGCCGTCATCCGGATATGCTGCTTCCAACTCGGCGATCGCGTCTGCGTGGGCCGGATCGGCAGCGACGGCGTCGTAACACGCTTTATGAACCGTTTCCAGCAACGCCTTATTCCCGATCGATGGCGTCTCCTCGAACCCCAGGTCGGTGGCCAGCTCCCCGAAGACGTCACGCAACACGCTGTCGACAGTGCCGATAAACGGTGCGTTCCGGACCCGCGCCACGAGATACGCGATATCTGACTCGGTGAGTGACGCTGCCTCGGGGATCAACTCATGATCCACAATCTCCCGAATGTGCTCACAGACACCGGGTCCGATCGCGGCCGCCTCATCGGTGGTAAACGACATGACGGCTACGCTCTGGGCGGGAGTCCGATCGCCACTAACGTACCGCCGAATGATGGTTTCGGCTGCGATTCGCTGCATCGTCAGTGATTTGCCAGCGCCGGCGACACAGTTCATCGTAAATAGTCCCGACTCGGCGTCAACGAATCGGTCTCTGATCGTTGCTTGTGCGTTCCGGAGTGTCCGTGGGTCGTCGTCGTTACTCATGAGGTGTCTCGGTGGGTGCTGGGTCAGACGCCCCACTCGCAGAGAGGAGCGCGGCAATCGGCTCAGGAAGCTGCGGTGTCGTGCTCACCAGTTGGGTGCGGGCCTGCTCGGAGACAGTCTCCATCTCGAGTGATGCAAGAAACGGCGAGGGGTACACAGCACCACCGTCGGCGGTCTGTGTGTACCGCGTCACGATCACGCCGCGCTCGGCGGCACGCATCGCATCGGCGAAGTGATCGCGATCACGGCCGTTTCCCCACGCGGTTCGCGGCGCAACGATATCTGTCTCACCAGCCCCAGCGAGAACGGCTTCCTGGAGCTCTGTGGGAACAACGCTGTCAATCTGTGCCGGCCACTCGGCTGCCGTCGCGCCGACCGCGATAACGAATGGGACAGACAGCGCCCACACGTCGTTTGCCTCCATAATGTCGATGGCCCAGGCATTCGAGTGTTCACGGCGGCCCGGGCGTTGTGTCGCCAGCAGCTCACACAGTTCTTGTACAGCCCCCCACGATCGGGAGACAGTCCCGTCAGCAAGCCACTCGTCGTATTTGTGCGTGACCTGCTCGACGAGCCGGGTGACCCTGACTGTTGCTCGCGCGGCCGTCTCCGTCGCCATGAGCGCCGGTGAGTCCGCCTGCTGGCGGGCGGGCACGCTCGTCTCGCGATACGCGTCGATCGACGCCCCCAGAACGGTTCCAACTGTCTCGGGTGTTGGCTCGCGCTCGGCATGCGACAGTAGCCAGTCACAGTAGGTTATGAGTCGCTCGTCAGTGGTGTGTGTCTGTATCGTCTCGGCCCACTCGGCGATCGATCGATGTCCGGGGGGAAGGGCCTCAAGAGCGGCCTGGATCGTCGACTGTTCGAGTGGCCAGCCGGCTGTATCCGTGAGTGGTGCCCACCGCTGCGCCAATGGTTCCAACAGCGTTACAGCAGCGACGTCGCCGGCGCCAAAGAGCGTACAAAGCGCCGCTATCAGCGCGTATGGTTCGGTGCGGGTCACGCGCAACTGTGTCCAAAACACCGGCGTCACCCCGTACTGGATCGCTGCCCGGGTCAGCGGTTGTTCGTACGGATCAAGATCGCGAGCCACGACGACGATATCGCGGACGTCTACGCCACGATCGCGAACTTCGCTGATCGTCGCCATCACGGCACGCGCTTCCTCACGACGTGTCGGTGCGGGCAATTCGACAACAGGACATGACGGTGCTGGCAGCTCACCAGTGAGTGCCGTGCGGTGGGCGTGGGTCACAGATTCACCTCCCGCCCGGGATAGTCAATGGACAGGAGGTCCGGGAGTCGCGTTGTGAGGTACTCGCTGGTTCCGGGGCGGAGGTGGAGTTCGATATCTGCCGTCGTTGCTGTACAGAGGCCATGTAGGAAGTCAACTTCTGGTGCCGGGATGCTGCTCACACCGACGAGCGAGATCCGCTCGATATCGGGATAGCAATCGGTCCACACCTCGTCGCCGCCGATGAGGCGACGCGTCGCCCGTCTGAGGAGCGCCGTCTTCGAGACCGCTTTGACTGTCCGGTCGCGCAACCACGTCTCGACGGCGATGCCACCATCAACCAGTGTGGTCGCCTCGTCCGCGATGGGGGTCGCAAACTCGTCGGTGATATCGCGCAGCGCCGCAATCCGATCCGGATGGAAGTTCGTCATTGATTCGACTTCTGAACGGATCTGCTCGAGTTGTTGGGGACGGGTGTCTCGACGGGCAGAAAGCAGGGGACGGAGTCCCGGAGGCTGATCCGCTGTCTCCGCCGGAAGCGACTGGAGGAGCGCTAAGCGATCGACGCGATCGAGGCTCGTCGGGGCTGGGTCTGCGGCTCCAAGCAGTACTTCCGCAACGGTTTTCGGGTCGACAAATTCAAACGCGTTCTGTGGCTGTGTACGCTCTCGCAGCCGCCGTTGGAGGTTTCGTTGGTGGAGTTCGGTCGGCGCCAACACGAGTTCTGTCGGCGTCGCTGTGCGGTCAGCACGATTGAGAAGCCGTTCTTGCTCGCCACAGTACATCGAGATCTGCGAGGCAACATCGTCGTCAGTCGTGTGGAGGGGGTGTGTAGACATCAGCGAGATCGGGATGTGGGGTACGCCAGGGTGGATATAAGTCTCTCGCCCCGGAGCGGAAGTGGACCGATCTGTCGGGGTATTCTGGTCGTGGTGTTCGACTGTGGGTACCTCATGACAGGGGCACCATTTGGAAGGCCTCGGTGAAACGTAGGCCCCGAATCAGGAGTGCGATGAGGATTGACATCCTCCCCGCGCTAAAGCGCGAGGATTCCCCGAAGGGGATATTCAGGTTGCGAGTTTCCTCGGGCCTCAAGTACGCTTTCGCGTGGGCCGTCAACGGTCGCCACCGAGTTGTGACCAACGGTGTACTTTTCAGCGCGTGTAGCCCTGTCAACGGGGCCTTCCTCCCCGCAATCTGCGGGCGTCGAAGACGGCCGGCTATTCAACCAGCGAGGTAGCACGGTTCGCGTCAGCCGAACTGTTACGCCGTACATGGTTCACCCTCCCGTTGTGCGATGTTTTCCGAAGCGTTCAGATCGGCGTGGCGTCCCCGACCACACTCCGAACACGAAAAGTGGTCGCCATCACGGGTTCCCATCGAACCACACGCCGAACATCGCTGGCTGGTATGGTACGCATCGACCTGCTCAACACGAATGCCAGCCCGCTCGGCTTTGTATGTGATAAACTGTTGGAGTTGGTGGAAGTGCCACGAGTGGACACCCGACCACGAGCTGTTCTCGCGGATACCTTCGAGGTCTTCCATCCGAATCACCGGATTCTCGAACTGTTCCGCGAACGTGATGAGGCGACGGGAGAGTTTGTGATTCAGGTCTTTGATTCGACGCTGTTCTTTGTCACCTACACGGTTACGTGCGCGAAGCGCACCCGCTTCCGAGAGCGAATCGCGTAGGGAACGATATTTGCGCCGAACGTACTTTGCCTCACCACCCGACACGAGCATCGACTTGTCCTCGCCGTAGGCTGTCACAGCGAGGATGTGTCGTTCGCCAATATCGACACCGATCGGCGTCTCAGCCGACGTGCCGGCGTCGTATTCCACATTGAACGTACAGTACCAGTCGTCGCCGCGACGGTAGACCTGTAGACGGGTCTTGTCAGCGTCACCCTCCACCAGCCGGTCTACGGGGTCGGCAATGTCGTCGTACACCGCTATCGGGGTGTACCACCATTGGGAGACACACGGGAAGCCGACGACGACTGTGCCGTTCTCAGTCGTGTCGATTTCCCAGTTCTGGTTGTTGATGGCGAACGGTTGGCTCTCTCGGTAGCGAACCTCCCCGTCCTTGTTGTGGTCGGATTTCGCCTCACGGATGGCTTGGTTCTGGATGGCCGAGTAGAGGTCGTTGTCGATGCTGGCTGTGGTCACGGATTTCCCGAAGTCGCCGTTCTCCCATCCGTCAATACAGAATTGCTTGGTGTCACGGTAGAGTCGAGTGGCGTGTTGCCACTCTTTGCGCCGTGAGAGGGACGGGTTGTGGAACTTCGCGGTGACAGCCACCGTGACCATTACAAATGTAATCAGATATGCTATATTAAGTATCTGTTGGAATATCAGGCCGTGCTATCGTCGGTGGCCTGTATCATCGTTTGTCGGATTCATCCCCGCCCTGAAGGGCGGAGCTTTCTCCTTACACTTCCGTAACAACGTCCGACTAGCCCGGAATATTGATGTCGGTCCCATCAGCAACGAGGAGGCCATTCATTATCATGCGCTCCGGTCTGAGCTGACGAAACAACAGTTAGCTGCTTTTGAGGCGGCGCTCGAATTAGGCTATTACGCTGGGGACGATCAGGCCACCATTAGCGACATCGCTGCGTTTCTCGATGTTCACCACTCAACGGCGGGAGAACACATTAAACGCGCAGAGAACACACCTCTCTCGGAAGTTGGAAGGCATATGTTCCCCGACGTGGTCAACCAGGGCACGCAGCCTGAGACATTACGGAGTGACCCCTCAGAGTGTTAATCGCTTCACTGTGGTTTTACACAGATTCAATGAGAGTCAACGACTTCAGTTACGACAGAAGTTATCGGGCTGTTTCAATATATAATATCGGACAACTCAAACAGTCGAACATCGTCACGGGCGTCAGCGGTATTTTTGAGGTCGTCAGTGTACCCGGACCGGCTGAACAGGACGTACAGCGTCTCCCCGTCTGCTGGTTCTTCTGACCATCGGACTTCCGACGCTGTTCGATCAAGATCGGCGAGCACACCCTCACTCACAGGTTGGGACGCGAACTTACACTCACCAGCGACAAGCCCGGACTCAGTGAGACCGAGTACATCCAGTTCGTGTTCTTTGAACCACCACTGACCGACATCACTGAACCGTCGGTCAATGAGATGTGGGAGTGCCCGTTGGCAGAGTCGTTCAAACAGCGGACTCACATAATCAGCTAACTCTGGAGCAATTAATTCGTCATACGCAGTGTCGCCAAGTATCCGAAGCTGATCCTGATTGCCGTAGACGAACCGGAACCAGAACCGGAACAACGGCGCTGCGATACGATATCGGCCACGTTTCGAAGCTGTCGGTGACGCAGTGACTGGGATGTGGCGTTCAACAAGACGAAGCCGACGAAGCTTCTGTAGGTACGTGCTGAGTGACCCAGATTCTATCCCGGCCATGCCTGCGATTTCGTTCGGGGTCCGTCGTCCGTGAGCTAAGGCACGGAGAATACTGAAGTACGTATTCGGCTGTCGAAGTTCGGTTCGAAGGAGAAATTCCGGTTCAGAGTAAAGGAGGGACTGTTCTGAAAGGACCCCCTGCTGGACGTTCGTTCCTAACGTCTCATCTGGGTCTATCGTTTGGAGATAGTAGGGTGTACCCCCATAGATTGCCCACGTAGTGATAGCTGTCTCCGGGTCATAGCCTGGGAAGAACTTGCGTGCGTCAGCTACATCGAGGGGTTTGAGATCGATTGTTGCTGTCCGTCGCCCGTACAGTGGCGCGCTTCCTGAGAGCACCTTATTTTCCATTACACTGATCGAAGAACCGACCAAGACAAGCGTCATTCCCGTCTCTTGGAGCTTGGTGTCCCAGACTCGCTGGATTCGTGACGGGAGCGAGTCATCCTCCTCAATAAGGAATGGGAACTCATCGATTACCACAATCGCGTTCTCCTCACCGAGTGTTTCAAGAATCGCTTCCCAGTCACGGCGGACGTTCTGTAACGAGGGGAATTGTGCTGTGGCAGTTTCGACGAACTGTTCGAGTTGATTCTGTGCCGTGGACTCAACTGCTTGGTAGTATACAGCGTCTTCCTGATCAGCGATGGACTGGCGGACGAGCTCGCTTTTGCCGAGGCGACGACGGCCATAGATGACGACAAAGTCTGCGGTTTCGGACTCGTAGCAGTCCGTGAGTTGATCACGTTCGACGTCCCGATCCACGAATTGTTCCATACACCCGATTACAGCTCCGTCCAAATAGAAGTTCCGATTTTGGAAACCACGATTTCAGAAATTTAGATTTCTGTTTTAGCATAGGTGCGTGCTTCAGCACAACACACCCGAATATCTGAGCGTGTTCATTGAGCCGTGATTGAAGCCGAATATGGCCACAGGATTCGGGGTTTGCGGGGTGGAGAGAGTAAGTACGATCCCGGAAAGGAGAGGCCTACTCGCCGAGGTCGATTCCGAAAAATTCCAAGATCATTATTGCGACAGAGCTGGCCACGAGTGAGAGTACTGTTGCCAGAGCCATTTGACCGACCGTCGCCCATGAACCACCAAAGAAGAGCGCAATGATGGTCCATCCCACGAAACCAATTGCTCCAGCGATCATACCGAATAGAGAAAACAGGAGTACGGCGCCCGCAGTGGGAACGAAGATCAGCCCCAGCAGTCCGTAAAGCAGCGGGAGCAAGAGAGATTTTTCGCCGAAACTCCGAGCATACCCACCAACGGTTGAAGACGACAGAGAGGGTGGAGATACCGAAACAGACACCGACTGCGTGGGATTTTCGTCGTCGAAGGCCACTCGTCTGCTGACGAGTTCGCCGTCGCCACCAGTAACTTCAACGGTTGCTTCTGTGACATTCTCCGAAAACACGATCTCCGTCTCGTGATCCGCATCGTGGGCTCTCGTTTCGCGTACTGAGTCGTACGGTCGTCCCGTGTCCTCGGCGGCGCTGACCGTGACGTCAACGTCTGGTTCGAAAGAGGAAAGCCACCCGAGCAGCCCAGTCTGAGAAGTCTCAATGTGAAGTCTGCGCGTATTGTGGGCCTCGTTTTCCGGGACTTGACCGCGCAGTAAGAGGAGACTGGTTAGTTCCGATAATACAGGGTGGGAATCACTGGTAGACTCACCACCTCCAGAGAATCGACGAGTGAGGTGGGACGGAATATCGTATAAGACAGGCGATTTTGAGGTGTAGGTAGTTTCATGTGAACTGGTTTCTGCTTCGAGCGTCTCGAAATCCCTGCCGACGGCTGTCTCTGCTCCCCGGCCGGAATCGAAATTCTCCCGCCTGATCACTGCGACCTCGTCGTGCGACCCTTCGCTGGGAAATTTGGGAGCGGCCTTCCAGTCCCCATTCAGATCCTGATTTGTCGGGTGCATGAGGGCATGACAGTCAATACAGAGTCCAACGAGGTTCTCCAGTCGATTGGTGCCCCCGTTGGCTAGCCAATTGATGTGGTGGACGTGGCCGCCATTGCTCGTGTCACCGCCACAACGTCCACAGTGGCCATCCTGTAACCACCAGACCGCCCTCCGTCGCTCGCCCCAGTCCGGCGGGTAGTCCCCGTTTCCATAGTAGGAATTTTGTTCTCCGTAGTTTTCCTGCAGATTGAACCTCGGCTCCGCTCCGAACTTCTTCAACAGCGCCGACTCGTCTTTCAGCTCCGTTCTTATTTGGGCCATTATCTGTGATCGTATCCAGTGTGGTCGCTAGACGTCGATACCGCACCCACAACGGTGAGCGGGTGAAGTGAGCGTCTCATGATTCGACAGAGGCTCACTGGTCATCCCCATTCATTCGGGTCCGGGCATACGCAGCGCCGACAATACTCGTTACAGCAACCCCGATGCCAAATCCAGGTGTGGTTCCGGCGGTCGACTCCTCAGAGGACTCCCCAGCATCTGTCGACGCGTTGCTCGACTCTTGACCGTCTGAGGAAGTATTATTCGGCTCTTGGTCGTCTGTCGACGTGTTATTCGACTCCTGACTACGTTCTGTCTCGGTCTCACCGACGCGAACCGTCGTCGTCGTTGTTTCAACACGGCCTTTGTCGTCTATCGCTCGCAGGGTAACAGCGTACTCGCCGGGCTCGGTGAACTGGTGCGTAATCGTCTCGCCAGCCGCCGTCTCATCATCAGTGAGCTCCCACGTGTACGCTAGGATCGCTCCCACACCTGGTGCCGTTGAACTCGCATCAAAGGTGGTTTCGTTGCCAACCGTTGGCTGATCAGGTGTGTACTCAAAGGCCGGTCGAAGACCCAACTGCTGGCCGAACTCGCTGACATCCTCACCGTCGAGACTTCGCTGGTGGAACTCGACGATATCTTCGAGCGCCACACGGGGAGAGTGGCCGGCGCCCTCGTACACTTTGAATTGGGCGTCGGCTCCAGCTTGCTCGTAGGCCCGCTGGCAGGTCGGGAAACGGTCTGCGACCATCGCTTCTCCGTACACGTCCAGTGCGATTTCGCGCATCTCGTCGCTCCACGCGTCGTCGTACGGAATCGTGTCATTCCCGTCGTCTTCGCCCATGTAGAGAAGTTGGTTCGTTTCGCTCAGCGCGTCCAAATCAACAGACTCCCCGGTCAGCGCTTCAACATCGGCAATGCCGATATGAAAGTCGAGTGTGCGGTCGTCGGCCTCTTCCAAGGGGAGGATCGCGGTTCCATTGAGACCGCCAGCCGTCACGGAACGGACACGCTCGGGATGGAGAACTGTAAAGCGGTCAACGAAGTTGCCCGCGGCAGAAAACCCGTTCAACATGAGCTGATCGTCAACCGGATACGACTGATCGCTGAGGCGCTGCCGGGCGTCATCCGCCATGCGTAGCAACTGGCGGTCGACGCGTTCCAGCGGACCGTCCGAGATCTGCATCGTTTGGCGGTCCAGCGCGTGAACGTAGTGGCGCCAGTCAACAGGCTCAGACTCAGGTCGCGGGAAGACAGGAATCAAGAGTGGAACCGAAAGCCGATCGGCTATTGTCCTCGAGGTACCAACCTCGATCCGATGTCGTGCTGAGCGTTGCTGGACATCAAAGTCGTCCGTCGTCTGCCCGCTGTTATTCGGCTGGACGAGAATCGAAGCCTGTTGTTCATTTTCCCGTCGCGCCGGCGCGTAGAGGAAGTATGGGTAATTGAACCCGGCATCTGGATCAGGCTCGACGAGAGTTGGCTCGATCCCGGGTGCGAGGTTCGGCTCGCCGCTAACAGTGATACGCGCCGCCTCCCGTGCGATCCCCTGCCCATCGCTGTTATACAGGTTCGCGGTGACTGTCTCGGTCTCGGTTAGCGGTGGCTGAAGGTCCACCTCGTACTCCTCCGTAGCCGTCCCGGCGTCGAGCGAAATTGGTCCAGCAAGGGTGGTTGATTCAGAATCCAATATTCGGAACTGTGCCTCGACATCTGTTCGAACTTCTGCGACGGTGAGCCGAGTACCGTCGGTAGCTTGATCATCGAAAGTAATCGAAACGTCCGACGAGGTCTGTGCTACAACGTTAGTAGCGGTACCGAGCGTGGCAAGTCCGAGGACCGATACTCCGGCGCCTGAAACCACATCTCGGCGTTTCATCGGCTCTCACCTGCCGCGGGAACCACACACTGTGTGACTTCGTGTGCCACACTGCTCGGATCGCTGTGATTCCCATTCGGCTCTCCCTCAATACTGATCGGCGTGTGGAGTCCAACTGGTTCTGTCATCTACCTTGATTTGGCACGAGGAGGGTACTAAAACCACCCAATTATCTTATATGTATACGATTCGCTCGCTGCGAAGAATTACAAAATTGTAACGGAAGTCACTACTTCGTGCGAATTTCGATTCGGTGTCGTACCACGGTGGAAATATATGGGACCTGAAATTAACCCAGTGGGACTATTACCCCCGAACAGAATCACAAATTATGGATTCGAAAACCAACATATCACTTGGAGCCACTGAACTCAAGTATCCGTATCGTCGGGCTCGACTACTTCTGTCGGGCTTCGGGTTCCTCACAGCGCTCTATTTCTTTGGATCAGCGCTCTTTTTGATCCCCGCTTTCTTTCTCGTGAGCGCGTACGGACCGGTTGGCTGGCTACTGACGATCCTTCTCGTTTCAGGGATAATCGGCTGGATAGCGTATCGTGGCTACACGAACCAACTCAGTCGGATACTGGGTAACGCTGAGCGAGTGACTGCGGAATCCCATCCAGAACTTGATGACGCGTTAGCGTTCATCGATCGTGAGTCGGAAAAGCGGGGGATGAACCCCCCGGAACTCTATGTTACCGACCAGCCCGACGCCAACGCGATAGCGCTTGGGCGCCGAAAAAACGGGTATGTCGTCCTCCATGACGGCCTCTTTACGACACTCGAAGACACGGCTGAGCTAAACGCAGTTATTGGCCACGAGATCGCACACATCGCAAACCGGGATTCAATCATGATGCAGCTCACGGCCGGAATCCAGGAAACCCTCATTCGGTTCTGGACTTGGGCCGGGTACGCACTCCGGTCGTGGATGTACCAACGTCGAGGCGTCGTGCTCGGTCCGCGTGAGGAAGACGCCCTCCTTCAGAAGGCGGAGAAACGAGCGCGGTACGTCTGTAGCCCACTCGGACTGTTTACAAAGTCGCTCTCACGGCATCGCGAATACATTGCGGATGCCGAAGGAGCCGAAGCAGCTTCACCTACTGCGATGGTGGAAGCGCTCAAATCGATTGACGGGAGTGACCAGGAATCACCCACCGCCGATGTCCCTCAAGCTCTCTGTATCCACGGCGAAACAACGGGCCTGCTGTCGCGATTGCGAGCGACCCACCCACCGCTGAAGAAACGGCAACGAAATCTACAGAAATCGTTCGATGACACTGCGATTGATTCCTAAGCCGCTGTCTTAGACGGCCGTCTCAACATCTGCCGGGACGGAATCTCACTCTTGGCTATCAAATCCAGGTACTTCGAACAGCGATTCGGTAATTTTGCTCGCCTGCGGGTTGGTCGTCCGATCAGGCAGCAGATTGAGAACCTGCGCTTCTGAGAGCAGGTATACGCTTGATTTCGTGCCGCTACGCATGCGCCGATGTGTGAGATAGAACACTCGCTCACCCGGATTTGGGTCCGCAGCCCAGACTGACGAGATCTCGCCGGGGGGCCGAATCCGCCCACCACTCTCGTCGACGTCTTCGATATCGTATATCTTGTAGATGCCAACGTTTGTGTAGGCGTCCTTTTCTAACGGCTTCTCTGAAAGGACGATATACCGATTGTCGTTCTCTACACTCCAATGAATCGCAGGGCCTTTCGTGAGATGGTTCGTCGCGACTGTCTCTTGGACTTGTTCGGGAAGTCGAATCATCCCGCCTGAATTAATAGTCGCCTGAATCAGGAAATCCCATCCACGAAACCCATCCATATTCTCTGAGCACTCCTACACCAACCTAAGTGTTTACGCTCATACAGTCGCCAACCTCCATGCGTCAAGCGCCAGCCTCAGAGTTACCGTCGTCGGGTGAATCCGTAGAATACGACGGGGGCAGTTCACACCTCTGCCAACGCAAACGGATACACTGGCCCACTCCCGGCGTCACGAAGCACAAACGACGCTTCAGTAAATGCCCAGCGTGAGTCAACAAGGTCGTTGATAAGCAACACTGGGCCGGTCTGAACACCAGCAGTCACTGCCATCGTATCTTCGACGTTCCACCGCTTCTGATACGAGTTGGCCAACTCTTCGCGGGGTTGTACCGTATCAGTTTGTTCTAGCGCCTCAACATACGGGAGCTCGAGCGTCGCTGCGATCTCCTCGGCAAGCGCAGCGACTTGCCCAGTATCGTCCCATAGCGGAATCGACGTCACCCACGCCGGCGCAGGCGACGGCCCCCACTCGTCGAATAGTTCAACGGCAGCCGAGACAAGCTCCGCACTGTACTGGCCAGAACCCCGTTGCTCACGGACACGTGCTCCCCAACCAGGGTCATCCAGAGCCGCCAACACACGGCCGTCCTCCATGTTGCGGTCATCATCGATCACAGAACGACCGCCATCCTGCTTCGGCAAGTAGTATCGCGAGGAGATCTCACCGGTCGAGATACCTTTGTAGTGGTCAACTGCCACATCGATCAGCTCCTGCTTCTCGACAGTCGATGGAACAAAGTCACCAACACAGTTGGCGCAGTGCCCGCAGTCTGCCTCAAGAGATCCGTCCAACTCATCGTCGATGAACCGCGTCAGGCACGCATCGGTCGCCGCAAACGTTTGGATTCGCTCCAGCTCATCCCATCGATGCTGCGTAACTGATTCAATGCGCTCGTGGTCGTACGACCAGTCTTTAGTTGTCCGCTCGTACCCGTTCTCGCCTTTGTAGATAGCATTCTCGACCCGCAGGATGTTGAGACAGGTATCTGCAGCACCCCAGCCGACGTTGACGTGTTTGAGGAGTTCGTATTTATGGAGTTGAGCGTCGCTGGCCTCGATCGTGTCGAGCACCGCCTGGAAGGCCTCCGGTTCGGGGAAGGCCTGCTCGATGAAGTACTCAGCCACCTCATCGTCACTCTCGCCGCTCAGCATGATTGCCTCCGCTTCATCGAGCGCACGCCCAGCCCGGCCAATCTCCTGATAGTATCGGATGAGGTTCGGTGGCCGTTGGAAGTGGATCACCCACCCCAAATCGGGCTTGTTGAATCCCATCCCGAGTGCGTTCGTTGCGACGAGGGCGTCGACGTCATTTGTCATCAACTGGGATTCAAGCTCTCGTCGGCGGTCGCCGTCGAGACGCCCATAGTATGGCTCCACATTGTGACCGAATTTCTGGAGCCACTCAGCCACGAGTTCGACTTCATCAGTCGTCAGGCAGTAGATGATGCCCGAGCCATCGAAGGAGCCAAGATTTTCAGCGAGCCACGCGAGCCGCTCAGCCTTCGAATCCATCTCAATGGTCTGGATCCGAAGTGAGTCGCGAACCAGTTCCCCACGAATCGCATCAAGATCCGGCACCTGCGTCGTGATATCATCGACGACACGGTCATTGGCAGTAGCCGTCGTTGCCGCCACCGGAAGATGTGCCGGCAATTCGTTGAGAATACGCTGGATGCGACGGTAGTCAGGCCGAAAATCATGGCCCCAATCAGAGATACAGTGGGCCTCGTCGACGACAAGCAGCCCGAACTCCTCGTCCATCTCTAAGAGGATCTCCTCTTGGAACTGCGAATTTGCGAGTCGCTCTGGTGAGATGAGGAGGACATCACACTCCCCCTCGACGACAGCGGTCTTTGCCTCGTCCCAGTCGTCAGTGTTGTTGGAGTTGATTGTCCACGCAGAGAGTCCCAGCTGATTCTCCGCGTCTTGGACTTGGTTGTACATCAGCGACAACAGCGGGCTCACGATGAGTGTTGGACCAGCACCTTGCTCTCGGCGGAGCTTGGTGGCCGTGAAGTAGACTGTACTCTTGCCCCATCCCGTCCGCTGGACTAACAGCAGCCGATCGTTGTCATTGACGAGGCGGTCAATTGCCTCCCACTGTTGTGGGCGAAACTCCGCGTCAGGACCGATACTTCGTTCCAGCAGTTCTTGCGCTCGAGCTCTAGGTACTCGATCCGTGTCGTCTGGCTGTACTTCCTGAGCGGGTGGCTCGTCACCCGAGTGCCCAGTAGAATCGCTTGCCGGTGATTCAAGATCCGTACGGCTGGTAGACTCGTCACACTGTTCCGAGTCCTCTACGGTCCCGTCATCAGGGTCGGTAGTCTGGGTCTCGCCCGTCTCTTTAGTGGCAAGATCTTGTCCCTGACCCGCCGTTTCATCCGACTCAGTCCAGTCTTCGACAGCCTCACGGAGAGATGGTGCCACGCGCTCACCAACATACTGGGCGGCAGTAAGCGCGTCAACAGACGCGTCAATAACAGCAGTTGGCGTCTCAAAGCCCTCCTCACCCAGCATATGGTAGTACCTGATCGAGTAGCCACCCTCTTGAAGCGCTTCAGCAAGTGGTGACGGCGTGAACCATTCAATGAGCGATCCGGCGGCCTCCTCTGGTGGCACCCCGACAGGTGCGAGGTCACCATACGCTGAAGCAACCTCACTGCGGGGCACATCCAGCCCGTCTGCGAGGTTTGCTAGTAGCGTGCCCTCACTCTCGCATGCCTCATTGGCCATCGCCCAGATACAACGGCAGGTTCGTTCTCCAAGCTGTGTCGAGCTTATTAGGGTGAGTAACGACCCTGCGACAATCTCGTCTATACCCTCATAGCCAGCCTCAGTGAGTGCTGTCGCCCGCGTGGGACCGACGCCAGGAAGGTCCGTCAGCTCTGCTGTTGAGTCTGATGAGTCGTCAGTAGCGACTGTCTCAGCATTCTCATCACGCATCGCTGAACGGAATTCGTAGGAGTGCTGGTACCCGATAGCAGGCCACGAGTGAGCCGGGTCACTCTCACCACTGACGTGGTGGATGACCTGACTTAGTGTGTCTTCGAAGCCGCAGCCAGAAACGGGACACGAAACTAAGCCTGCCATCAATATCTCTACTGTCTGATGTGAGCAGACCGGCTTATGTCTTGTTGTACAGAAAGAAAGTTTCAGTATTAATATTATTCCGAATATATTCCTGAGGTCGAGTCGAGTGAGGGAGTTCCATCCATGTTAGCACTGATGTAGTGGATCCAGTGGCCTCCACTTTCACCACCCTTAACACAGTTTTTATTCACATTAGTTGATTGCCACTAAATATGGACGAAGTAACGGCGAACATCTCATTCGATAAGTACCCGGACATGCCAGAGTTCTACGGGTCTGGTGCGGCGAAATATCGCTTAGCGATGGTGAAAGACCGGAGTGACTTTCTGGACTTGTTCGAAGGAGCTCACCATGTTGATGCGGTAACGTACGCAGAGACGCCGGAGCTGATGGTGAAAATGCTGACTGAGTATAACATTGGGTCGTTAGATGTTCTCATCGGTAATTCTGATGACTATGCGGAGCGGGTGAATGAAGTTGCGACCGCAAAATCACTCGTTCAGTTGCGCCAAGACGATCGCCTGACGATCCGGTTGAAGAACCAGAAGACGGTTCATTCGAAGATTTACCGGATCGTCATGCCGGACGAGACAGTCAAACTCGTCCACGGGTCAGCGAATCTCTCTCGGAACTCCTGGGAATATCACACCAACCAGATCGCTATACTAACGACCGAGGTGGGTACTGAACTCGATTCAGAATTCAAACGCTTCATCGACGAATACCGCGAGGGGTACAGCGATCAGACACTCTTGGAAGGACTGGTTGAAGCATTAGAGGAAGCTGATTCGCCGGAGGAGCGAGAGAATCGAATTGAGTACTGGGTCGGGGCCGGCGATCTTGACGTGAGTGACACTGCTGCGCTCAATCAGGACGCTGTCGAGGATCTAAAAGAGGTCGCTGATCAGGTGACTGCCGTTGTCGACGATCCAGATGAGGCAGACGAGACTGTCGCATTCGTTGAGGAACCTGAAAACGCTGACCGCAGTGTCGTGGAGCCGAGTGATGTCGACGAATCAGAGGATGAACGCGATGACACTGCCGAAGAAGCACCAGATGTCGGACTGATTGAGTCGGATCATGAAACAGAGCTGACTGACGGGCTTGACCGACCGCGCGTGCGCACCGCAGATGAGAAGATCCGAATGGGGACGAGCAAAGTCGACAGAGACACCGCAGACAAATTCGGATCGAGACTCCGCGATAGCGGAGCCACCGTCGAAGATCACAGTATTACAGCTCCGATGAGCGCGTACACCCGCGAGGTTAAAGAGTCGACATCGATTCCAACGATGTCTGTCCTCCCAGAGGCCGAGCAGGTTGTGATCGGCGAAGACGATGAGATGATCCTTGTTGCGACTGAGGAACCGACCCCAGAAGTCCTCGACCACTGTCTCGAAACAATCGAGGACTACATCCTGACCGTCAGGAACCACGGCCACACCCAATCTGAGGAGGCGGTGATGTCACAGATGTACGAGGCGTTTCTCTACGGGTTCTGGGCGCCGTTCGCGAACCAGTACGCAGAGGCGCTATCATCACCGTCTCGGACACTTGATAACGTCCTCCAGCACCTGTACATTGAGGGCAAAAGCGACGCAGGCAAAGACAAGCTCACCGAGTATATCCTCCGGCTCATTTCTGACAACACAGTCATTTCTGGTGTTGACGCTGACGAGATCGGGGTCAAGGAAGTCCGTGGGATTCGTGAGTGGGATACGTGTTTCCCGTACGCTATCATCGACGCGGAAAAAGAGAAGATCCAGCGCTGGAGCCCGATTCGGAATTATTGGAGTGATTGGACCCCCACAAGTGTCGACCAGCCGTGTCTCATCTTTACCACGAATGATGCGCTTCCGAAGTCGGAGTTCCGGAATCGGATGAAGATTCTCAGCATGGACGTCTCGTTCCCATCAAATCCAGAGGACCCTGGCTTCCGGGAAGCACAAGAAGATCTGTCTGAGGTGTTGGAACGGCAGAATCCGATCTTCAGTTACGTGGCCCGGCGGATGGTGACTGAGAAGCCTTGGACCAACGGGAGTGGGACAATTGAGGATGTCCGGCAGATCATGCGTGACTTCTATGAGAAGGCCGGCCGAGAGGAGCCGGACTACTTCCCGGCTGATGAGCCGGCAGAGAAAGAGTACAACACAGGTCGGCTGATGTGGCAACGAGATATCCAGGGTGGTCGCGTCACCTTCGAATCTGAACCGGGGGCCATCACAGCGAACTTCGATCGGGAGGGGTACGAGGTGTACGACTACGAAAAACGACTTCCAAAGCGGTTCATGTCTGAGAAATCAGCGACAAGCGTGTACATTGGTGCTCCTAAGGAGTTTGCGGAGTGGGTCGGATTCTCAGTTGAAGAGTTGCTGAGCGACGAGACAGCAGCCAAGATGGGCGGTGATGATTCTGAATCCAGCAATGAGGAGACCACCGAGGCAGAAAACGGCTCCAGTGGGTTTCTAACTCGATTGCTCGGACGGTAAGGCCCCCACCGTCAGAAAGTATATCAGGTGATTCGCACACAAGACGGGCTGATGACAGATCCTGGGTCCCCGCAAGAAGCGTAACAGATATTCAAAACCCCAGATTAGAGCTATACCCAACCAACGTCTTTGTTGAACGCGAAGAGTATCTCGCCAACGACTTTCTTCATGAGACCTTCCGTGAGACGTCCTTGCCATGGGTCAGAGATACTGTCATAATCCAGTGGGGCTTGGATCTGCGACGTCCGGGGTGAGTGGATAGAGAGGGGAAGAATTCGTGAGGGTTCTGGTGTACCACCCATCTCCCAGTGTTCGTTAGATAGCGGGTGGCCGATCAAGTGGTCTGTTGTTGTGAGCGTTACGCCCACGAATTGCTTGCCCTGAAACGGATGTGTCTCTGTGGTCACGATAGTGAACATCCGCGAGACATCACCACCGAGTTTGAACGGGTCGACCGTCCAGACTACATCACCGACCCCGTATTCTCTACCCCCATGTGAGACGTTCATCCGTCGGAATCCAGGTCCTCAATCTCAATGGTCCGCGTTTCATCTACTTCCTCGTCGTCAACCTCGGACGGATGTGGCTCATCTGGCTGCGACTCACTCCACGCCTGGGCGTCCTCTTCACTTTCGATTATTGGACCAAATGCCTCATTCAGACCAGTAAGAGCGTTGGAGAAGCGAATTGCTTCGTCAAGGCGCTCACGGTCGTTGGTGATCGCCCAGTGATTCTTGCGGTGTCGGACAAGCCCGCGACTCTTCAATCGGCTGAGGTTCGTCGCCACAGTGTTCGGATCGCGGTCAATGGCCTCAGCGATTTCACTCCGCTTCCACGCCTTCCCATCGTTCTCAAGGAGGAATTCGACGATAGCCTCTCCAGTGGTGAGTTCTTCCCCATTTGTCTCTTCTTCGAACTCATCGATTTCCATTGGCATAGTTACTGTTACTTTGTGCTACTGTAAAAGTGTGCTGCCGTAAACTGTAGTCTTGTGGTTAACAGATCCCAGTCTTAACCAACAGTGATAGGGTATATTGAGAATTGTTGGTTAACTTTCTACAGAGGAAAATGAATCATCTGTCGTGATTCGCGGCCAGCACTCACCACACATTCCCGCCGAGTGTTTATGACAGATGAAACTAAACGGCCGGATGGAAGGAGAGTCACACGCTCCTCCTTCCCCCCTAATGACCGACAGTCCGCCGGCACTTGGACATTGTCCGAGCTGCGAACAAGAGATCTCAGCGGCCTGGAAGCTCATTGAGTACGAACAAGCAGACGGGAACACGGGCATCTTCGCGGAGTGCCCGTCCTGTGAGAAGGTTGTGAAGCCGGAGTAGAAAGGATCGTAACGCTCTACTCAGTCGATGCGTCCGCCTGAATGGAGTATTCGATTACGATATGATCATACGGTACGGTAAGGTTTGGAGGGCCCTCCTGGCGCAAGACGAGACCTGCGTTCACCAAGACGTCAACATCACCAAGAACACTGGCACTTGACCGATTGAGCCGAGTCGCCAACTGTGAGTGATTCTTCGCTGGCGTAGCCATCAAACTTCGTTCCTCCCGCTGGCCGGGCTCAACGGCCCGATCCAGCAAATGCCGATGAACCGCGGCCACTAACCGCGGTCGACGTCTCCGCTGCCGGGTTCACCCCACCAGCTGGAGAATGGCCGTGCTGTCGGCACGATTACCGCACGCGGAACCTGTCAGCTGTCCCGCGGCTGCTTCCCGTGGGTATCGAGATAGGCCTGCGCGAACCGTTCCCAGTTCCGCTCAAGGTAGGCATCAGCTTCGTAGAGACCGTCAATATCGACATCGAAGTCCTTCGTCTCGGCACCGTGGTCTCGGTAGTACCGGTCGATGTGGATGGTCCCCGACTCGTGTTCGGTGTTGTCGACCTTCGCTACTTCGACAACGGTCCCATCCGCCAACTCGAAAAAGAGGATGACCGCGAAGGAGTCGGGAGTATCAAGGCTCGGATCGGCGCGCGCGCCGATTTGAAAAACTGTGCTACGGACTCGATTCAGTTCGTAGAGGTACGCAAAGTCTGGATTTCCAGTCATGTATGTAGGTGTTCAAGCTGAGAGACGCAGAACGTCTCCTCAATTATACATACGTGTTTGTTGAACTTAAATGTTTTGATTCTGACTGTTGAGAGGGGATATATCGCTTACAATCCCTATTTCGAGTGTTTCAGTAAGGCTTAAGCCGTTGAGGTGTATACACAACGGTACGGTGAGACAGTATGTCTGAAAGTAGTGTGGGTACGACCCCTAACGCGGACGCATCTGACGGCGGTGACAACACTAAGCTACGGGGTGAGTTTGCCCGGTCGCTTGCCCGGGGCGGCATGTCGGGCGTTCAGGTGATCAGTTGGGACACGGCCCAAGAAGTGCTCACACCGATGCGGCGAGAACTAATCGAGCAACTTCGAGAGAGTCCGCCGGATTCGGTCCGGTCGCTTGGTCGAGATCTGGGGCGAGACAAGGGACAGGTGAGCCGTGATTTAGCAATCCTCGCAGAACACGGGATCATCCGGTACGATACCGATGGCAGCGCGAAGAAGCCACGGCTCACGCAGGATCACTTGGTCGTTGAGCCTGTCGTTTAACGCGGCTTCGCTCGCTTCTCCCTACGCGCTGCGACTCCCAGTACGGGTCCCAGTCCGGTTAGTCCGAGTAATCTAATTGTGCGTAGTAAATACTAATTAGGGGCCGATTCCTCGTGTAGGGTACGTGCCAGGGAAACCCTCGTGTAGGTGACCTGAGAGCGCTTCCAAAGGGCGGTCCTCCCACAGTATATCGATGCGATGTTCCCAGACGTTAGAGGCGTCTAGGTGGTCAATACAGGAAGCGATAGCATCCACGTCTTGCGGGGCTATAGATCTTAGATGAGAATCTTAGATATATGTCTTAGAACAAGATCCCGACTTACAGCCGACTGATCCGGCCGTCTGTCTCCGGAGCAATTGGCGACTGCGCACGGATGCGGTCGATCACCAGCTGTGAGATTGTTGTGTCGCCAGCGCCAGTCCGCGTCGCATCCGGCAGCATGCTGTACCCGTCACCACCATCAGCCATGAAATTGTTCGTCCCGAGTGTGTAGGTCGCCTCCAGGTCCAAGGGGTCACCACCGACAGTGACATCGGCTGGGTCAATCCGGTCGCCTGGGTCGCCATCGGGGTCCCAGGCAAATTCCATCCCGCTAACCTGCGGGAACCGACCTTCGAGG
This sequence comes from Halorubrum ejinorense, assembly GCF_039522565.1. Taxonomy (GTDB): domain Archaea; phylum Halobacteriota; class Halobacteria; order Halobacteriales; family Haloferacaceae; genus Halorubrum; species Halorubrum ejinorense. The sequence continues at coordinate 135,565 of NZ_BAAADQ010000006.1, forward strand.
CTCTCAACTTCACTCACACCGTTTTCCAGGGCATCGTGAATCGTCTGCCCACTCACCTCTAATTCAATCGTCGTATTCCCGAACGGGAGGATCTGCCGAATGAGGAGGTCAGTAATATCACCCGGTGAGTACAGCGTGTTTGTCCGGATTCCCCCACCGTTTTGGATGACAACATCAGATTCGAGGGCAGCCCCAACCGCATCGGCAACGAAGTTCCCCATATTCGTCTCGCCGGTGCGGAGGTCCTCGCTCACACAGTTGAGCTGGACACTGGCTTCCCCAATCACTTCGCTGTCGACCTGCCGGCGATAGAAGTCGGCGACCGCCTCGACAGCTTCGCTCGGCTCCATGTCCTCCTCGCTCACGTCGTAGACAGATCGATCGAACGATTCGATCCCGTCTTCACCAACCTCGAGGGTTACCTCCCCTAGGAAGTCGTACTCGTCGCCAACGAAAGAAAGGATGGTATCATTGACCTCGACTACCTCATCGAATTTCTCAGCGGCGTCATCACCGACGATGACGTCAATGCCGTCGACGTTCGGGGCAATCTCATTCCGCGCTAAGTCGTTGGCAACGTGCGACATCACAATGACCACCTCAGCACCGTCATCTCGCATGTCCGGGACAACCTCACCGAGTGCGTCGGTCGGCGATCGGACCGTCGCATTCCCGAGACTCGTTACCTCCCGGGCTCGTGGCGTCAAGACCCCCGTAACGCCGATTGGAATGCCGGCCACATCGACGATATCGTAGCGCTCGGCCCCTTCGGCGCCGGCAAACACCTCACCAGAGGGCCCGTCGACGTTCGCAGTGACCCACAGAAAGTCCTCAGTCTCACTAACCCGTGTTCGGAGGACATCTGGGCCGAAGTCAAAGTCGTGGTTGCCAAACGTGTCATGAGTGAGGTCACCTGCCTCAAAGGGGTCTATGACGTGTTGGCCTTCGAATTCAGACGACAGGGCGGACGATCCGAGATCATCACCCGCTCCCAATCGGAGCGTCCGATCCGGCTCCTCTAGATCGTCCATCAATCCGAAGTAGCTCTCAATGTTTTCATTGTCATCAGCGTCTGCGTTTCCGAGTCGGCCGCCAACGTGGGTGTCGTGAAGTAATGTGAGTGATTCTGTGGAAGGCTCTGGAGACGTCCCACTGTCTGTACCATTTCCGTTTGTCCCGTTGGGCTGTGAATCCGTGGAATTGGCCCCACTCTCGCTGAGATTACACCCAGCGAGCGAGACACTGACACCGGTTGCCCCAAGATACGTGAGTAACGACCGTCGTCGGAGATTCTCGTCTCCCATGCTAAATTCGAAGTTTCTGTAGGTTGTTAATTCTACCTGAGACACAGAATGTTCTCAGCTGGGGTCAGAGGGCCAAGTCAAAGTGGGTTTGAGTCAACGTCTGGGTAATTGATTAACCAACAATGGGTAGCTGTTAGTTGATTGTTGGTTAACAGTCGTGGGAAGGGCTAATACCGATTCTCACCAGTCAGATTGATTCGTTGGAAATGGTGAACTCGGTGGGTACGCACATTGTATTGAGAATATTTCGTCGAAATTCGAAACCCAAAGCGCTCGGGGCAGTCGAGACGGCAAACGGTTGCCAACAATGGCTGCGATCGCATGTGGAACGCAATTGAGTTCGACCGTGGAAAATAGAATAGGTGATAATTGTACCCTTGTAGCTACCAAGAAAGACAAATTCCACCGTGCCGCGAGTGCGCTTAGTTGAATTGACGGCGAGTACCGACTATGTTAACGTTCAACTCGGCCCCAGACGAGTGGACGGAGAATACGAGGCCATTTGAGCGGGTTCTCTCAATCACATGTACCCTCTCAGAACCGCGACCGGCAGCGTATATCGCATCAGAAGCTGCTGTCGCCGAAACGACCGCACGCACCAATCTTGGCTATTTCGTCACAACAGAGGTGGCTAAAAAACACACCAATGAACGGCCAACGACAGATACCACAGATGGATTGTACCACCGGTTTCAGACAATCTTGACCGGATAGCCGAACACAACCACGATGGACTTCAGCACCTCTTGGATACACTCCAATCCCAAACGAGACGTAGAAAAATGAGTACGATGTTACGTCGCCTGAGAAACTCCGTGAAGGGCCGCAACTGAGCCCAATGACGAATAGGTGTCAGGGCGCCGTATAGCCAGCGACTGTCAGTTAGTGCGTTACCGACTCAGCGTCGTTCAGCATTCCCTTCGGAACTACGAACAGCACCAGCGGTGGGTGACACTGGCACACAAGGGTGCGCTGTTAGCGTCAATCGACGGGGTTCAGTTTCGGGTCACGTGCCTGGAGGCAATCGTTACCAATGGATTGACCGCGCAGGAATTCAATGAACAGTTCCGTCCACAGCAACCGTTCTGAGTCCAGCACCAACGAGCCTCACTGTTATTCCATCTATCTATCATATTAAGGTAATTGATATGACCAGCAGTATACTATCAACGTAGCCGCGAAGTAATGCGGTTCACATCTTTCGGTGAGATAATAAAACTCGGCTTTTCACCGAAGCTTGAAATGATAACGGAGAGATCTCGGCAAGCATGAAACTCGACAAGGAATTCGATGACCACGACCGGATCGTTACGTTCGATATCGAGACCACACACTGGGACCCGGACAAGGGTGAGACGGTCGCAATCGGTGTCGGTCACCACGAGCCAAGAACTCCCGGAACTGACGCCCAATATGAATCGTTCGCCCGCAGCAATCACGGGATCACGGACGAGCAGGACCTCGTCCGGAAGGCGTTCAGGTATATCGACGAACTCGACGGCGACGTACTCGTGAGCTACAACGGTACCGATTTCGACATGGACTTTCTCGCTGAGCGAAGTACTCGATTTGACTCGGCGCCGTCACCCCCAGCCCTCCACACAACGGGCCAGCACATCGACCTCTTCACCGACCGGAAGACGGCGTGTGATCCAGGAGAGAAGTGGCCCTCGCTTGAAGAGTGTCTCAGCGGCTATAATTATCCAGTCCCGAAGACAATCTGGAACGGCGCCCCGCTCGATAATTCCCGCTTCGGCGACGAGTTTGGGCCAGCGTTTCTTGATGTCGTTGCCACCGAGCATGAGCAAGCAATCGCCGCGTTCCGCGAGGTCCTTGAACATTACCTGAACACTGATCTTGAGGCTAACATCGCTCTGTACTATGCTGATCGGGGCCTTTCCTTTGACCCCGTCACGCTAGGAGTGCCAGGAGAATTCAGTACCGAGTTGTTCTGAAACCCCTCGCAAAAGGCGATCGTTTGGCGAACAGTGTTTGGATAACAGACACGGAATACCGTTGAGCCGCTCAGCGAAGGTCTAGTACAAGCCCTTTGCTCGTTTGCCTGAGTGTTCCAACTCCTTGTGTAGCAAGCCGATTGAGCGCCATTGACGCAACCTGCTCGGTTACACTCAACTCGTCCACGACTGTATCCAGCTGGATGTACTCTGTCGCTACATCCAGCAGCTCGTCCCGGATCCTGGTCTCGGTGGTCTGTACCCGCTCAGCGAGGGTCTCGAACTCGAATAGTTCGGCATTAGCTGTCACCAATGACTGGCTCGAATCGTATATGAGCTGCCGGTCGTGTAGGTCGACAAGGACAACACCTACCTGCCGGCTAAACGTGGTTCCGATGTCATCACCCCCCTGGATGGTCTTTTCTACCGCCTCGGTCCATCCTGTCGGAGAAGCAACTGCCACAATGCCCGGCACATCGTCCTGCTCGGCACCACGCACGACGTCATTGATTACTTCTAAAAGGTCGGCTTGGGTCGCTGGGCGGTCATCAGCGCCGTAGCGCGCGAAGGTCTCCAAATGTGACTGTATGCGGAGCTCAATAGTCAGCTCTTGGCTTCCAGTCAGCGGAAACCGTCCCGAGCGTTGCACAACAAACCGTGAGTTGCGATTGAGAGGATAGTTTCCGAGCTGGGTATCCACGTCCATCTCATCATCGACAGCGTCGTCCAATAGCTCCCGCATCCGCTCACGTTCGTCACGGCGTTGGTGATGATCGCGCCAGTATGCCGGCTCAGCGCTGAATGCGTCTCCGTCCGGGAGGACGATACGCTCCGCCTGATGGACTGCTTGTTCAAATCGGCTGGAGTAGTCGAACTCGGCAATGCGAGCTTCACTTGCCCGGACCGGCGGTATCTGCTCACCGTCGCGGTCAGGCAGTTCGCCGCGCTGGAGCGGCGTCCGCTCGTCTTCTAACTGCTGACGTGTCTCTTCAAGCTCGATTCGTTCGGCCTCGAGTACAGCGAGTTCATCGGCAATCCGGGCTCGCTCATCGCGGAGTTGGTCGAGCTCTGCGTCAACAATCTGGCTCACCTCATCCTCGATATTGTTGGCCGCAAGTCGCTCCTCAAGCCGCTCGATATGCTGTTCGAGGTCTGTTAATTTTGACTCCCGCAACTCAATTTGCTCAACCAACGCCGCCTGTCGGTCCGCTTGTTGGTCTAACAGCCCCTCAAGCCGGTCAAGTAGCGACGACAATTCTTCTTCAGTGGCGTCGGTGGTCGTCGTCTCGGTGTAGTCGAGTCTGTACAGTTCGGCCTCGAGCTGACGGTACTCGTCACGGATGCTGTGATGCAGCGACTGGGACAGTTCATCAATCGAGTCGCCGAGGCTCGCCTCTAGTTCAGCAACGATCTGCTCGCGGTCGCTCGCTGCCTCGGCTGTCTCGAGGATTGCCTCCTCCATGTCGTCGACGACATTCGGCAGCCCGTGGTGGGTGATATAGTGCCCGACAGCGTCTTGAAGTGTCTCAAGCCGATCTCCATAGATAGCTTTCAGCCCCTGCATCTGGTACTTGCTTAGCTCTGAATGATCGCCGGTCAGTCCCTCATTGAGTGACCGGAGCTGTGGCGCAACCTCCTTGCGGACCATCTCATACAGTTGGCCGTCATGACTCTGAATACGCTGTTGTAACTCATTATTATCGGCCTCGTAGACGTCGTACTGACGGAAGCGGTCCACCTCGATCATCCGTTCTAACACATCTTGTGGGTACTGCGCCGCAAGTGACCCATCTGATTGCGCAGCATCGAGATCAGCCGCAGCAAGCACCAACTTCGCGACCTCAATCCGGCTGCGAAGCTTATCATGCGTCTCATCGAATACGTCGCCCTGAATGTTGAGATCCCGAACCGTGAATCCACACTCGATGAGTGTCTCATGTTCGTCTTTCCGGCGACGGGCGAGCCCCGGCGCGTTCCAATGACTGATCCCCTCGCTGATCACCGTCTTTGCCTTGTTAAGACACGTTTCGATGTCGTCTTCTGATGACATTGGCTTAGATTGCGTAGCTGAGCTCTTCTTCGATGAACGAGCGAAGCACCTCCGGCGCGTCGCCATACCCCCAAACATGAACGTCTACATGTGTGTCGCCACTTGGCCCCGCAGACACTTCGTACGAATACCGGACTGTCCCACTCTGTGTGGTCGCGACGTACTGTTTGTACGTCGTATCAGTCCCTGTTCCGCTGTCTTCGACCGTCGCGTCCCGCTTTCGCTTAATCGTCTCAAATGCCCACTCGACCTGGTCTGGGGAGGCATCCGTCTCAATACCGAATCGCTCGTGGTTTTCGTCAGGGGCGACATCGACCTCGTCAAGTTCGTTTACTCGCAGGTGGTCGATGCCATCAACTTTCGCGGAAAGGTCCTCGTAGAAGGATTCGAAATCGTCTTCGCCCACGCGAATGATGCGCGCAAGGCCGCGAATTTTTTCCACCTCGATATCATCGCGATTGTTCAGCAGGTATTCAACGCGTTTTCGTTCAGCATCCGACTGATAGTCCAACGCAACAAGGTACTCACCCGCCGGATTTTCGGCGCCATCCGATGATTCACTCGACGTGTCATCTTGTCCGGTTCCGACTGAGTTCCGATCGAATGCAGTCTGAGATGTCTCCTCATTCTCGCCTGACTGAGCACGATTCGTCCGGCCACGTACACCGTCTCCTGACTGGCGCATCTATTTGTTCACCATGACGCTCGTTACTCCCATATGCGTCATATCTGACCTAAAGTCTTCCCCTCCAAATATGGTGTGTTCTGAAGCCGCCAAGCTAAAAACGCAGGCCCCACATTCCACTTGTGGAGGAAATATCCCATATTCCACCTTCTAGGGGCCTAAATAATCCTGAGTCTCCAATTTAGCCGAAAAGTTTATGTTGTTATCCAGCAATGGAGTAAATGCGGATGGACCAAATAAGCCAACTGTTGATCGCCGCGGGCCTACTGAACCTGCTCGTGGGTGTTGGGTACACCGTCGTGGTGTACACGACTCTCGAGAAGGTTCCAGCCTTAGCTGGTATGCTCGGGTTCAGCCTGGCAATCGGCATCATCCTAGTCCAAGCCTGGTTCGGAGAAGCGTTCCTCTCAGTCTCCGTGGCTGAGATGAAGCAATTGGTGATAGTGGCGGTGGCTTGCGCAACCATTGGCATCGCCTCGATCACCACCGTGTTCGAACCGACGACCAGCTAACACCCCACCCAACGACAATGGATTTCCGAAACTACATCAAGACGCAATTCGGCCTGCAGAACAGTAGCAAAATCCTCGACCCCGCGGTCTACTCCAATCAGGCACTCGAGCAGGACATGCTCGAGCTGGAGATGGAGCGGGAAGAGACGGAACACAAGATCGATGAGCTCAACGCGGAGCAGGAGGCGCTCTACGACGAGGGCGCCGGAGCACCGGAGTACAAAAAGCAGAGCCTCGCGACCGAAGCGGAGCTCATCGAGAACGAACGGGTCCAGTACGAGGAGTCGTACCAGACTCAGACCGACAAGCTAGGGCTGCTGCGCGCAGTTCGCGGCGTTCGCAAGCGCATGCGGAGTTCGGATCTCACCATCGACCAGCTGATGGAGGATGCCAACAGCACGGAGGTCGGGGCAGCCGTCCGCGGTGAACTCCGCGATCTCAAGCTGGACTCGAAGAAGGTGAACAAGATCATGGGCGCCCTGAACATCTCCGCTCAGGTGTCCTCCTCGTCGACGAACCGCAGCTCCAAGAATAAGCACCTCGGGCGGATGGAACAGCGTGAGGAAGAGCGCGAATACGAGACCCGCAACAGTTCCGACAGCCGGTCTCGGGCCCGCTCAGACGACTAGTCTCGCGGCCACCCTTCCTCATTCAGTCAGTGAATCGGTGACCAACTATCCAGCCACACAATCATAACAGTCAGCCAATGAGATACGACGCACACGAAGTCGATCGGCTCAACAGCAGGTACACCACGGAGCTGAACAAAGCCGAAGACGCGGCAGATGGGAATCATCCAACGAAGGCGGCTGAGCATTACCGGAACGCTGCCGACGCAAAAGAGGCAATCGCGCACGAGCGTGGAATGACTGTCCCCGAACGGGTACACGAGTTACGCGAGATCGCCGACCGAGCGGAAAAGGGGGACGCAGTCATCCGCAGCGATCAGGCGTCTTATGACCACGGCCGCCCGAACGCGAATGACCGTGGTGGTCCCAACGGTGACCGTGATGAGCCCTCGGAATTCCGTGAGGTGATTGAGAGCTTCATCGTCGACGCCGATGTTACATGGGAGGACATCGGCGGGCTGTCCGACACGAAACAGCGGTTACGGCAAACGCTGGCACTCGGCGCCGTCGGTAACAAGCCGGCAGCAGTCAAGGCTGCACAATCGACCCTCATGTTCGGGCCGCCGGGCACGGGGAAGACGCTCTTAGCAAAGGCCGTCGCCACCGAAACTGACGCGACGTTCTTCAACGTGAAGTTGGGGTCACTGCTGAGCAAGTGGTACGGCCAGTCCAGCCAGAAGATTATCAATCTCTTCGAGGTAGCCAGAGAGCTGTCACCATCGGTCATCTTCCTCGACGAGATCGACGCTGTCACAACGAGTCGTGGGGGTGGTGGTAGTGACAATGCTTCCAGACGGGTGCTCGGGACCCTCCTGTCAGAACTGAGCGAGCTCCGCGACGATGACTCCTTTACCTACGTCATCGGCGCGACGAACACCCCTTGGGATCTGGACTTCGCCATCCGCCGCCGCTTCGACAACCGACAACTTGTGCCCCTGCCCGACCAGCGGGCCTGTCAGGAGATCGTCGAGGTACACACGGTCAACGGTGGTGTCTCATTCACTGGCGCACCTACCGATCACCTTCCAGATGACGCCGCAGTCGAGTTGAGTTCGGTTTCAACTGTGACAGGTGCGATCGGGATGGGGGCCCACCAGCGCGGCTTCACCGGCAGCGACATCGAGGCGCTGGCAGGCGAAATCATCGCGAACATGGTCCACCGGACAAACCCTGATCTTGCGGAACAGGCTGATCGGAGCCTCACAGCGTTACAGGACGAGTCTTTGGAGACAACTCCCATTGAACCCGCCGAGACCCGAGCCGCTTTTGAGACGATTAGCCCGTCGCTGTCGGCTCAAGATATTGAGCGCTTCCACGAGTGGGACGAGCAGTACGGAACCGGGTAACCACCTACGGCGGTCTTCTGACCGCCGCCCACATTTGCGTGATGCCAATCCAACAACCGTTTACGACATATGACCCTGAAAAACCACCTGACAGGGTTGGAGTGTACGAACTGGGTCGACCAGCTGATACGCCTACCGGGTACAAGATAGTGTACATTGGATCAGGACGGCTGTACGATAGACTCTACCGCCACCATCGAAGTTCGAAATGTTGGTGCGTCTACCGGGTCGAATTAACACGATCGACACGGCGAGCTCGTCAGCGCGAACGTGTTCACCAACGCCGATTCGCTGACCGCGAAGACCGACTACCGGTGTACAACGATCGGATTGGGTGACCCCAACAGAACTTCCATGGAGTAGAGTAGAAGGAACAACGACGAGGGAGAGGGAGACGTAATAGTTCAAACGGTTTGTAAATACTTCCAGATTCGTCCACGTACATAAGGGCGATATCTGACACCGGATCCGATAACCCCGTCGCTTAGTTTTTAATTACTCATCGTCAGGACGTCGTGTATTGATGTCCTCGGCAGTTCTGTTGGAACGCTGTATAGTTTCAATCTGAGAATTATTTTGTTTGTTGTCCCTCTCCGGTGAGTGTTGTTCGGGGTCAAACTGGTTCGTTTTATCATCTTTCCCACTACTGTCACCGTTATTATACGATTTTATGAATACAATACCGACGATAACAGAAATAGCTGAGAAAGAAATTGATATGAAATTAATATATTCCACAACAAAGAAAAAGCCGACGAGAGCTGACAAAATCGAATATGGGACAACCATAGAAGCCACAACTACCTTATTGGATATTTCCCATTCAAAAATAAGATACCCAAATGTGAGTATAACGAGAGGAGCAATAAACAAGAAGGCCATTTCATACGCAGATACCGAATTTGTATAGTACGGTTTACTGACCAGCACCGGTCCCACTTGACTCATCCAAATAGAGACGATACCCACATTGGTCAGAATCAATTTGTAGATATCTGAATTCATTAGTGATAGATACGAGACTAGTCAATCATATAATTATGTGGTGAGAGTGTCGGTTATAGGAGTGTTGGCAGATCAAGATAGGTACCCGTGCCAGGCATTTTTAGTGCTGGCAACGGAGTTACAGGTATGACAAACGCTTATACTATGATTTTGTGTTGTGAACGCATTGAAGACGCGATCTCCGTGGGGGACTCCTCGGCGCTCCGCCATCGGCTTCAGGAGGTCGCAGATATCCTTGCGGATGACCAACTTGAGGACCCCATATATGCTGAGCTTGAGAAAGAAGCTATGAATCTCGTAGACCGCGCTACCGACCAAGACAAACTAGATGCGGCGATTGACATAGACTCTGATGGATCCAAAATCCCAGAAGAACTAAGACGGGATATGGATGCGTTTACAGACCGCGTCGCCCGGTGTTATCTTCGGTCCTCGACATCCGAGCATAGTACTGTTTCGGAAAGTTCTGAACGTGAACTGGAGGCCCCCACGGTAGATGTGGATCAACCTAAAGACTACACAGATATCGACGATGAATCGGGGGCCTGGCAAGCGCGGGCGGGTGCTCTGATAAACGAACAATCACCCGGCAGCGATACGACAGGTGAGAGTGACGACGCAGATGATACCCATCAAGATGGGGCTACCGAAGAAACAACGTATAATATCAATAATTCAGTTAACGTTCAGATTAATAGCGATAACAGCAAAAACGATTACCAAGGGTAATAGCTTAGATTCGAATACCGACTTATTCACCAGATCACGTTGTTCCGCCATCGATTCGTCTTTTCTGGATCTCACTCTCTGCGGTTGGGGCTACTCAGTTTTCGAACGGGGACGAACTACCAGCCCCTGTCGACGTCTCTTTCGGTTCATCTGGACGCCGATTGTTGATATCTTCGGCAGTTTGCCCCGAACGTTGTACTGTTTCTAGCCTTTGTTGTGGTTGTGATTGCGTGGTTGGTGCTGATTTGTCTCTCGGTTCTCCAGATGTCGCTTGCTCGGTGGTGTCGCCCATATCGCTCATCCACGAAATAAAATCTGTAAACCATATCACAATAGATATTGGAGATGCTAAAATCCAACCGACCAATCCGAATGGCACTAATAGTATTGATACCGGCCAATACTCATCTCCAAGCGCATCATATTTTTCCACGTTCTCACCATTGTTGAGGAGTACATTCCCCGCAACAAAAACTACTGAGGTAGAGAGTATTGGATGTACCCATAGCGACGCAATAGCCTGAATGATGCCAATACTCGCTATTACTACAAGGATCAGAATCCGTTCCTGTTTATGGAGACCCGAGAAATACCACGGTAGGATACCTGAAGTAAAGATAAGATAGACACCCAGCAGCCCCAGGGCTCCTCCAGAGAATGAGAGTGCTAATCCCGCATAGAGGACTGTTAAAATCGTCGCTCGAAGGACGTGTACTGCTTGGGACGTTAAATGGGTGAATATTGTTTCACCATCGCTCATAATAGCGAATAGTAGTTGACAACCAATAAGTGTAGGTTAACCCATTAACTTGGGAAACCAATAAGAGGACGTCTGACAACTATTGAAATAATGACAGAGATTGATTTGGATAGTGTTGATAATGATCCTGGTGGTTACTGGCGATCCAACCGGAAAAAGATTAAATCAGCACTTATCACGGGTAATTCGAAAACACGACAGTGTGGTAGTTATGCGTACGTCATGGCGGCTAAAGCAGGGGTAGTCCGTGATCTTTCCCCATCCTTTACGGCCGATATTCGCGACTGTGTAAATGCCGATGATGCTCTTATCCGTGTCAACACGATCGGTGGTATTGGAGGGACACTAATCAGCGGGAATGCGGAAACGCGACGGTTGTTAATGGATTCATCGCTCGTCTCAGATCTCACGTCTGCCGCGACAATGGTCGATCGAGAACTGAGCGAGAATGCTCTGTTGGCCCTATCCATGATTGCATTAGAATGGCCTTCATCTCTCGTTAAATATCCGCCAGCGATTGAGACATGCGTCGAAAAGGTAGCAAGTTCAGGCCAACGAGCCACATATGCTGCGTTATCCCTGGCGAATGTCGCGTATCATAGTCCAGATGATATCGCATCCTACTTCCCAAATTTCCGGATGGCTATCGATCCTTCAACGGATGGACGCCAGCTGGCCGCACTGATATATTGTCTTGGCCAAACAGCTCCACACCAGAATTTGGACAAAGCCGAAATGGACGCAACGATTGAGGCGGTCAACCACTGCTGTCGATTTGTGATCAAAGCCGAGGCACCACCAGCCTTACAAGCGTTAATAATCGAATCGATGATCCCGCTAACTCAGCTCTGGTCCAGAGCAGTTTCTGAAACTACTATTCCAGCTCTCGTCGAATCAGTTCTTTCGTGGGACTCATCTAGAGATTTAAGCGCTGAAGAAACAAGAGCTGAGGATCAGACTCCATTATCGGTAGCTGAGGCAGCAGTCAAGCTAGCTGTTGCCCTCCCACAGTTGAACGTTAATCTTGACGGTGAATTCTTACTAGCACTCGAAGGGGCAACGGAAGACTCTACGATTGAAAATGCGGCCAAACAGCTTCGTCAGAATAATGGCAACCTCACTGTTGAGAGTATATTTGAGCAACTAGTGGTGGAGATAGAGCACCTTGACGAACTCATCTCTGTCGATATTGATGACAGTCAAAATATCAATATAAATTCACCTGGTGCGGTGAACAGATACTACGAGTAAGAAGAGGCTTACTGGAGAGGAGGTTCTGTTTCAAACCGACCATCAGTTGTCTGACGGTCGTCGCTTGTTGATTTCTTTGCTAGTCCGGTCTAAATCTTGGATCGGTTCAATCGGGGAATCATCAATCCCTTCGTCGTACTCTGACCTGTCTTCCGAATCAGGGTTAAGGATGTTATCCAGAATCTCTTCCATATCTGAGTCTATCGTTTTATTTAGGTCTGATTCATCAATATAGTCCTTGATTGAGGTGTCCTCATCCTCAAATTCCGTAGCTAACAGTATTGCCAAGTGGACAAGTGACTTCGTCTTGGTTGGTTCGAGTTCGATGGCTTTCTCAAAGTGAGCACGCGCGGCCTCATATTCATCAAATTCCGAAGCAAGTACTCGGGCATAGAGGTGGTGTGCACCCGCATTGTCGGGGGCATACTCGGTTGCTTGCTTCAAATGTCTCCGGGCATCAGTGAATTCCTTAAGATTGAATAACATTTCGCCATATAAGAGATGAGCTCTACTGTCTTCTGACTCCAGTTCAACGGCGCGTTCATAGTGTTCTCGGGCTTTCTCGGTATCATCAAATTCTGAATACAATAGTGCTGCATAATCAAGGTGCGCAGGGAAATAGTCAGGATCACACTCAACCGCACGCTGTAGGTGGCTACGGGCAGACTCAAATTCTTCAAACTCGGACATCTGAATATTACCATATAAGTGGTGTGCGTTGGCGGCTTCCGGATCAAGTTGTATACAACGTTCTAAGTGGTTTCTAGCGTTCTGGTTATTTTCAAGCTCAGTAGACAACAACAGCGCATACGTATAGTGGGCGTCGTAGTGTTCTGGGTCGAGTTCAATTGCTCTCTCAAAGTGGGTTTGTGCTATATCAAACTCATCAGTTTCATTAAATAATAGACGAGCGTAATAATAGTGGAGATCAGCATCACCGGGATTATGTTTAATTGCCCGTTCGTAGAGAGAACGAATTTTCTCAACATTCTCGTTGAAAAATTGGAGCAGTCGAGCGTATACGTAATAATACTGGGAATTCTCTTGGTCAAGCTCTATTGCTTTTTCAAAATGTTCCCTCGCATCGTTAATGTCATTGGAACTCCTTGTTTTGAGAAACGCATATCGGAAGTGAGTCTCCGCACTCCCCCTCCCTAATCGGATAATACGTTCGAGAATACGTCTCTCTCTATCAGTATCATTCCTTTTGAAATCAAGTAGTATTAGTGACCCAAAAGCGAGACCTAAACCAAGGAGCAACTGATTGTTTGTGGCGTTTATTAGTCCAGATACAATTTCAGCAGAATACAAAATCACAGCGATATAGATTGCTAATTGGATGGCTGACGCTGCCAAAGCTAACGCCCCCTTCTGTGTTGCTACTTTATTCTCATTCACGTTATAGCCAACCAACGCATCGATTGGAACATAATATTTCCAAAACATGAATCCGATGATGAGAGGAACAAAGTAGAGTAGACCAGTGTTCAATACAAATGTACTCATTTGAACAAATCGTCCACAGCCAGGAGTATAAAGATTATGTAGAGCAGATCCTACGACATTTCACTATGCGCTAGCGTACCGTTGCTGGCATAGAATTTTACGGTCAAGTACACTGGGAGACATCTAAGTTTAGCTAAAAAATGTGTTATTATATAGTACGTGAGACAGTTTGGGTTCGAACGATATTGCAGTAGCAAAGCGCCACGACACGATGAGAACAGCAGCGCTCAAAGCAAGCGCAGTCCAGTCCCGACGACACAAACGCCAGTTACAAGTCCGGTTCCGTGAGCAATCACGTTCGGAAATCGACCGCCGATGCCAGTCTCAACAGAGAACATCCCTGCCACGAGCGCACTGACAACGACACCAAACGCACCAAAGTGCTCTGTTGAATCCGCAGAAGGCGACAGGATAGCGTCGCTCTGAAGGTGGAAGCGAAGCGGAAGA
>NZ_BAAADQ010000007.1:0-104277 GCF_039522565.1 Halorubrum ejinorense
TAAGCGCCCGTACTCTCACTGTTCGCCGTGAGCGTGTTAAGTCCCGCGATCCGAAATCGACGTCGCGCGGTCGCCCGATCCGCGTCGCCTCGACGGGTCCTCGGTCGATTCGCGAACGTGACACGTCAGCCGTCTCGGGAGCGATCGGCACCGATCGAGAGAGCGGACACCGCGACCTGTGGGAACTTCACACGGACTGAGAGGGGGACCGCGGGCTGACAGGGGCCGATCAAAAAGAATATTATTCGGAGCGGGCATGTTTCGGTAGTAGATGTGTCCTGGTCGTACGGCCTCGCCGCCGAACGAGTGGCCCGCGCCGACGTCGTCGCCCTCGAGGTGCGTCCATGTATGAGTTGACGCCGCACTTCGACGCCGAGGTCGATCCCGGGACCAACATCCTGTTGACCGGCCCGCCGCTCAGCGGAAAGCGGTCGATAATGATGGACATCCTCGCCGCCGGGACCGAACGCGACGAGGGCGCCATCGTCGTCACCACCAAGGACGGCGCCGACCGAGTCCTTCGCGACTACGAGAAGCGAGTCGCCTACGAGGGCAAGCCCGTCGCGGTCGTGGACTGCGTCACCCGCCAGCAGGGCGGCGACACGCGCGAGTCCGACCGGATCAAGTACGCCTCCTCGCCGGTCGATATGACCGGTATCGGGATCAAGCTCTCGGAGTTCCTCCAGGCGTTCGGCGACCGCGGCATCGAACGGAACCGCGTGATGGTCCACTCGCTGTCGACGCTGCTGATGTACTCCGACCTCCAGACCGTGTTCCGCTTCCTCCACGTGTTCACCGGCCGGGTCCAGAGCGTCAACGGGCTCGGCCTGTTCAGCATCGACTCGACGGCCCACGAAGACCAGGCGATGAACACGATCAAACAGCTGTTCGACGGGATCATCACCGTCCCCGAGGACGGCGAACCCGAGATCCGGCTCGCCTGACGAGTCCCCCGGCCGCCGGCCGGCGCACGACCGGGGGATCGACTTAATCGGATCGCGACCGAACGGACGGGCATGCCTATCACTGACGACGCCGGACTCGACCGTCTGCTCGACGCGGAGACGATCGCCGTCGTCGGCTGCTCGACGACGCCCGGAAAGGCCGCTCACGACGTGCCAGCGTACCTCCAGCGACGGGGATACCGGGTTATCCCGGTGAACCCGTACGCCGACGAGGTGCTGGGCGAGCCCGCGTACGACGCCGTCGGCGACGTCGAAGAGGCGATCGACCTGGTCGACGTGTTCCGGCCGAGCGACGAGGTGCCGGACATCGTCGAGGCCGTCCGCGAGCGCCACGCGGCGCGCGGCGACGCCGGAGCGGTGTGGCTCCAGCTCGGGATCAGCCACGACGAGGCGGCCGCGAGCGCCGAGGCCGACGGGATCGACGTGGTCCAAGACCGGTGTCTCAAGGTCGAGCACGGACGGCTGCGCGGGTAGCTGGGAGGGAAACCGGTCTGAGCTACCCTTCCCACTCCTCGAAGCTGCGGTAGACGCCCTTCGAGAGGTAGCGCTCGGAGGAGTCACAGAACACGGTGACGACGGCGTCGTGCGGGGCGTCGATCTCGCCGTCGCGGATGTGGCGGGCGACGCGCTTGGCGGCGAGCGAGTTCGCGGCCGCCGACGAGGCGACCAGCTGCCCCTCCTCGGCCGCGAGCCGCCCCATCTCCTCGTGGACCTCGCGGTCGGGTATCGCCTGGACCTCGTCGACGAGCGCGGGGTCGAACAGCTCGTTCGTGTCGATGTCGTGAGTGCCGATCCCCTCGGTCTTGTACTCCTCGTGTTCGACCTCCTCGCCGAAGAACTCCCGGTACGCGGAGCCGGCGGGTTCGACCGCGGTGACGTGCGTCTCCGCGTCTCGCTCGCGGAAGTAGCGGGCCATGCCCATCAGCGTCCCGGCGGTGCCGCAGCCGGCGACGACCGCGCCGACCGCGCCGTCGAGCGCCTCGTCGATCTCGGGGGCGGTCGTCTCGTAGTGCGCCTCGGCGTTGAGGGGGTTCGAGAACTGCTGGGGGACGACGGCGTCGTCGAGCTCGTCGGCGATCTCGTGGGCGCGCTCGATGGCGAGCTCCATCCCGTCCTTGCTCGGGGTGTTCACGACCTCGGCGCCGAGCGCGCGCATGAGCTGCTGTTTCTCCACCGAGAAGCGCTCGGGAACGACGAAGATAGCGTCCAGTCCGAGCTGTCCCGCCGCGACCGCGATCCCGATGCCGGTGTTGCCCGCGGTCGGCTCGATCACGGTGCCGCCCTCGCTCACGTCGCCGCGCTCCAGCATCCGTTCGAGCATGTACTTCCCGATGCGGTCCTTGATGCTCGCGCCGGGGTTGAACGACTCCAGCTTGGCGTACACCGGCACGCCGTCCGGGGAATCGTGGACGCGGACGAGCGGCGTCTCCCCGACCGTCTCCAACACCGACGAGAGGGGCTCCGCGTGAGTGGTCATAGCCCGGCAAAGGTTGCCGCCTGATTTGTGTGTTGTCATCGCTCCGTCCGGCTCCGGAACTCCCCGGCAGCGGCGTGGCTTGCCGGGATCGGGTCGCCCTGACCGCCGTGGCCCGCTCTCGATGACCGCCACAGCCTGCTCGGCGACCGTCACGGCATGCTTCCAGCGACCGCCGCGACAGGGCCCCGAAGCCGGTCGGGCGTGTGATCCGACGCCGCGGATCGAACACACTTATGACCGTCGTCCGGCTGCGACACTGTATGAGCGAGACCGATGCGGAGGCCGAGGTGACGGTCGTCCTGCCGGACGGATCAGAGCTGAGCGTTCCGGCAGGGTCGACAGTCGAAGACGTCGCCTTCGAGATCGGCCCCGGGCTCGGTCGCGACACCGTCGCGGGGAAGATCGACGGCGAACTCGTCGAGAAACACGCCGCGGTCCACGACGGCGCGCGGATCGAGATCGTCACCGATCAGTCGGACGAGTACCTCACGGTGTTGCGCCACTCCGCGGCGCACGTGTTCGCGCAGGCCCTTCAGCGGCTCCACCCCGAGGCGACGCTGACGATCGGTCCGCCGACCGACGACGGCTTCTACTACGACGTGACCGACGTCGACGTCGACGAGGACGATCTGGCCGCCATCGAAGAGGAGATGGACGCGATCATCGCGGCCGACTACGACATCGAGCGCGAGGTCCGGTCGCGCGAGGAGGCGAAAGAGATCTACGCCGACAACGAGTACAAACGGCAGATCTTAGACGAGGAGGCCGACGACGAGGAAGTCACCTTCTACGTTCAAGACGGCTGGCGCGACCTCTGTCAGGGACCGCACGTCGAGTCGACCGGCGAGGTCGGCGCCGCGACGCTGCTCGAGGTGTCGGCCGCCTACTGGCGCGGCGACGAGGACAACGACACGCTCACGCGCGTCTACGGCACGGCGTTCGCCTCGGAGTCCGACCTCGAAGAACACCTCGAACTCCGCGAGGAGGCCTTAGAGCGCGACCACCGGAAGATCGGTCAGGAGATGAACCTCTTCTCGATCCCGACGGTGACCGGGCCGGGCCTCCCGCTGTACCACCCGCCGGGCAAGACCGTGCTCCGCGAGCTGTCGGACTTCGCGAACGAGCTCAACCGCGACCACGGCTACGAGGAGGTGGAGACGCCCCACGTGTTCCGGACGGAGCTGTGGAAGCAGTCCGGCCACTACGAGAACTACAAAGACGACATGTTCCTCCTCGACGTCAACGACGAGGAGTACGGCCTGAAGCCGATGAACTGCCCGGGCCACGCGACTATCTTCGACCAGCAGTCGTGGTCGTACCGCGACCTCCCGCAGCGCTACTTCGAGAACGGGAAGGTGTACCGCAAGGAGCAGCGCGGCGAGCTCTCCGGGCTCTCGCGCGTCTGGTCGTTCACCATCGACGACGGCCACCTGTTCGCTCGCCCCGACCAGATCCGGCAGGAGATCGAGTCGGTGATCGAGATGATCTTCGAGGTCGTCGAGACGCTCGACCTGGAGGTCGAGGTCGCGCTGGCGACCCGCCCCGACAAGTCCGTCGGCAGCGACGAGATCTGGGAGTCCGCCGAGGAACAGCTCCGCGACGTCCTCGACTCCGGCGGCTACGACTACGACGTCGAGCCCGGCGACGGCGCCTTCTACGGCCCGAAGATCGACTTCGGCTTCGAGGACGCCCTCGGTCGCGTCTGGGACGGCCCGACGGTCCAACTCGACTTCAACATGCCCGAGCGGTTCGATCTCACCTACACGGGCGAGGACAACGAGGACCACCAGCCCGTGATGATCCACCGCGCGCTGTACGGCAGCTACGAGCGCTTCTTCATGGTGCTCATCGAGCACTTCGACGGGAACTTCCCGCTGTGGCTCGCGCCGGAGCAGGTCCGGATCCTGCCGGTCTCCGACGAGACGCTCGGCTACGCCCACCGCGTGAAGAACGCCTTAGAAGAGGAGGGGTTCCGCGTCGAGGTCGAGGACCGCGACTGGACGGTCGGCCGGAAGATCCGCGCCGGCCACGACGACCGGCTCCCCTACATGGTGATCGTCGGCGACGACGAGCAGGAGGCCGGCACCGTCTCCGTGCGCGACCGCTTCGAGAACCAGCGCGGCGACGTCGACCTCGACGACTTCGTCGGCCACCTCGTCGCGGAGCGCGACGAGAAGCGGACGGAGCCGGACTTCGTCGACGAGTAGCCGGTCCGAACGGTCCCCTGTTGGCCGCGTTCAGTCGTCGACGAACTCCACGCCCTCGATCTCGAAGCGGGCCCCGCCCTCCGTCCCCTCGCACACCGCCACCGTCCACTCATGAGCAGATGCTATCTCGTCGACGATGCGCAGGCCGAACCCGGTCCCCTTGTCGCTGGTCGTGAAGCCCGACTCGAACACCTGATCGCGCTCCGAGGCAGGGATTCCGGGTCCGTCGTCCTCCAGGAAGAACCCGTTCCCGTCGGCGAGGGCCCCGACGCGAACCGTCACGTCGGCTCCCCCGTGGTCGACCGCGTTTCGGAACAGATTTTCGAGGAGTTGGCGGAGCCGCGACCTGTCGGCGCGGATCACGGCGCGGTCGACGGTGACGGTGAGGTCGGCGTCCCTCGTCTCGGCGGTCCCCCACGCCTCGCGGCTCAGGTCGGCGAGAGTGACCGCGGTCAGGTCCTCGACCTGCGCGCCGTCCCGGGCCAGCGTCAACAGGTCGTCGATGAGCGTCGCCATCCGCGACAGCGAGTCCTCGGCGGCTTCGAGGTGGTCGTCGTCGTCGCCGTCGACCGCGACGAGGTCGACGTGGCCCATCGCGGTGTTCAGCGGGTTCCGGAGGTCGTGGCTGACGACGCTCGCGAACTCGTCCAGCCGGTCGCGCTCGCGTTGGACCTGCGATTCCGCCCGCTCGCGCTCCAGTTCGTAGCTGACCCAGCGGGTGAGCAGTCGAACGAAGGTCTGCTGGAGTTCGGTGAACGGCTTCGATCTGGCCGCGGTGTCGGCGAAACAGAGCGTTCCGTACAGCTCGCCGTCGACCTCGACTCGGCCGCCGACGTACGTTCCGAGGTTGAACCGGTGGAACGCGGGGTCGTCGCCCCATCCCTCCTCGGCCGCGTCGACGACCGTCAGGAGGTCGTCGACTTGGACGGTTCGCTTACAGTACGCCTCGTCCAGCGGGCAGCTCTCGCCGGCCTGGAGCGCCTCGTGTGTCGCGTGTGACGCCTCGATGTGCTGTGTCCCCTCGTCGATGCGAGTGAGGAACCCGTTGGGCACGTCGAGGTACTCACAGCCCAGTTCGAACAGCGAGCCGAGCTTCTCGTCGAACGGCCGGTTCCGGTCGGAGGAGACGACGTACAGCCGTTGGACCGCATGGAGGGCCCGCTCGCGCTGCCGTTCCAACTCGCGCTGTTCGGTGATGTCGCGGAGGTGGACCGAGAGGCCCGACTCGGAGGGCGAGACGCGCACGTCGAACCACGTGTCGAGCGGTTCGTAGTACGAGTCGAACGACACCGCTTCCTGCGTCTCCATCGCCTCGTGGTACCGGTCGTAGAACTCCGTTTCGACGGCGTCCGGGATCGACTCCCAGAGGTGCGCTCCCTCAACGGAGTCACGGGACTCAATGACGTCGTCGGCCATCGCGTCCCGGAGGATCGCCGCGCCCGTCTCGTTCGTGTAGGTGATCCGCCAGCCGGCGTCGACCGCGAAGAACCCGTCCGCCATCCGATCGAGAACCGCCCGGAGGTCGGCGTCGGGCGCCGAAGCTTCGGGCGCGTCGTTCATACCTACAGGCCGTGTCCCTGCCACTTCACTCCCGGGGATCACCGGTGATAGACCCCCGATCGGGCGAGCGGCCGCAGGGTCGTCTCCGCGCGTCGGCGCGCTCGGTTCGGCTTCCACCGCGTTTTTATTGTCGCCGCGGGAGCGTCAGGTATGAGCGACCGATCGGTGATGGCCACCGCAGACGAGAGAGCACCGGATGTCGGAGAGCTGACGCCGCCGGACCGCACGCTGATGGGGCCCGGTCCGAGCGACGTACACCCGCGCGTCCTGAAGGGGATGAGCACGCCGCTGGTCGGCCACCTCGACCCCTCGTTCGTCGAGATCATGGACGAGGTACAGGAGCTGCTGCGGTACACGTTCCGGACGGACAACCGGTGGACGATTCCGGTCTCCGGGACCGGCTCGGCGTCGATGGAGGCCGCGGTCGGGAACCTCGTCGAGCCGGGCGACACGATGTTGGTGCCGACGAACGGCTACTTCGGCGGCCGGATGAAGTCGATGGCCGAGCGCGCCGGCGGCGAGGTCGTCGAGGTGTCGGCGCCGTGGGGCGAACCCCTCGACCCCGTCGACGTGGAGCGCGCGTTCGACGAACACCAGCCGGACGTGTTCGGGTTCGTCCACGCCGAGACTTCGACGGGCGTCCTCCAGCCGAACGTCTCGGAGCTGACCGACATCGCGCACGCCCACGACGCCCTCGTGATCGCCGACTGCGTCACCTCGCTCGGCGGCGTCGAGATGCGGGTCGACGAGTGGGGCGTCGACGTGGCCTACTCCGGCCCGCAGAAGTGTCTCTCGTGTCCGCCCGGCGCGAGCCCGCTCACCCTCAACGACCGCGCGATGGACAAGGTGCTCGACCGCGAGGAGCGGCCGCGGTCGTGGTACCTCGACCTCTCGCTGTTGGAGGGGTACTGGGGCGACGACCGCTCGTATCACCACACCGCGCCGATCACGAACGTCTACGCGCTACGCGAGGCGCTCCGCTTGGTCGCCGAGGAGGGGATCGAGAGCCGGTGGGAGCGCCACCGCGAGGTCGCCGGCGACCTGAAGGCGGGGCTCCAGGAGCTGGGGCTGGAGATGAACGCCCCCGACGAGTACTGGCTCCCGAGCCTGAACGCGGTGCGGGTGCCCGAGGGGGTCGACGACGGGGCCGTCATCGACCACCTCCTCGCCGAGTACGACCTGGAGATCGCCTCCGGGCTCGGCGACCTGGAGGGCGACGTCTGGCGGATCGGCTGTATGGGGTACTCCGCCCGGCCGAAGAACGTCGAGTACGTCCTCGCGGCGCTGGCGGACGCGCTGGCGGAACAGGGGTTCTGAGCGGCCGCGAGCGCCGCCGGAAACGGCGCAGCCGACCGTCGACCGTCCGGCGCGGGGTTTTTCACCGTGCGTCTCTCTCCTCGGTAAGGGTATGAACGATCTACGAACCGGACTGAGTTACGGGGACGTGCTGTTGGTCCCCCAGCGGTCGCCGGTCGACAGCCGGAGCGACGTCGACCTCTCGACGCCGCTCACGCCGAACGTCGAACTGGAGACGCCGCTCGTCTCGGCCGCGATGGACACCGTCACGGAGGCGGCGTTGGCGATCGGCCTCTCCCGGGCCGGCGGGATCGGCGTCCTCCACCGGTTCCTCACCGTCGACGAGCAGGCGGCGCAGGTCGAGCGCGTGGTCGCGGCCGGCGAGCGGGTCGCCGCCGCGGTCGGCATCAACGAGGACTACATCGCTCGGAGCGCGGCGCTGGTCGAGGCCGACGTGGACGCGCTCGTGGTCGACGTCGCGCACGGGCACTTGGACCGGGCCGTCGCGGCGGTCGAGGAGATCGCCGGGGCGTTCCCGGAGACGGACCTGATCGCCGGCAACGTCGCCACGCCCGCCGGCGTCGAGGACCTCGCGGCCGCGGGCGCCGACTGCGTGAAGGTCGGCATCGGCCCGGGGTCGCACTGTACCACCCGGAAGGTCGCCGGGGCGGGCGTCCCGCAGCTGACCGCGGTCGACGACTGCGCGGCCGCGGCCGAGGACCTGGACGCCACGATCTGTGCCGACGGCGGGATCCGCACCTCCGGGGACGCGGTGAAGGCGCTGATGGCGGGCGCCGACAGCGTGATGCTCGGGAGCCTCTTCGCCGGGACTGAGGAGGCGCCGGGCGCCGTCGTCGAGGTCGACGGGACGCGATACAAGCGGTCGCGCGGGATGGCGACGACCGCGGCCGCCGAGGCCCGCGGCGACAAGGGCGCGGACGTGGGCGCAGACGAGGGCGTCGAGGCGCTGACGCCGTACAAGGGTCCGGTCGCGACGGTCGCCGAGGAGTTCTGTCAGGGGATCCGCTCCGGGCTCTCCTACTGTGGCGGGCACACGATCGAGGGCGCCCGCGAGAAGGCGGAGTTCATCCGCGTCGCCCCCGGGGCGAAGGAGCGCGAGGGGTTCCACACCGACGACGACTGGGAGGGGATCAGCGTGGACAGCGAGACGAAGCGCGTCGCCAACTCGTCAGCAGGACCGGCGGCCGAGGGCGACGACTGAACGGCCGATTCGGGACCGATTTCGACGGGTGAACGACAGGCTCGGCGGCGTGTTCGACGGAACACGTCCCGGCCGGATGCGGCGTCCCGCCCGAATGCGGCGTCCCGCCCGGATGCGGCGTCCGATCCGGTGTGTCACTGCGAGGCGAACTCACGGACAGCTTTTGTCGTCCGGCGGACGGGGTCGGCACATGGCCGACGCCTTCGGACGCGCGATCCGCGACCACCACCGCGGCGAGCGAACGGAGCCGCTCGCTCAGGGAGACGGCGAGGAGACGCGAGCGCACCCGATCGAGTCGTTCTACTTCGACGAGTTCGATCCGGAGAGCGACGCCGGATCGTGGCTCGCGTCGCGGCTCCGAGGGCCGCTCGTCGACCTCGGCGCCGGCGCGGGGCGCCACGCGCTCCGGTTTCAAGAGCGGTTCGAGACGGTCGCCGTCGAGACGAGTTCCGCCCTCGTCGAGACGATGCGCGACCGCGGGGTCGAAGACGCAGTGGAGGGAGACATGTTCGCGCTCCGGGACGCGTTCGGGCGCGACCGGTTCGAGTCGGTGCTCGCGATCGGGACGCAGGTCGGCCTGACGGGGTCGATGCGAGGGCTCTCGGCGTTCCTCGGCGACCTCGCGTTCGTGACGACCCCCGACGCGACCGCCGTGATCGACTGTTACGACCCGGACCATCCCGGGGCCGCCGACCTCCTCGGGTACCGCGACGACCCGACGCCGGGGCTCGCGGGCCGCGTCGTGTGGTTCGCCTACGAGGGCGAGCGGGACCCGACGCTCCGGTTTCGACTATTCTCTCCCGATCGACTCCGGGAGGCGACGATCGGAACCGGATGGTCGGTCGAAGCGGTCGACCGCGAGGGAACCGGGGACGGGCCGCACTACCGCGCGGCCCTCGAAAAGCGGTGAGGTCGCCTCGCCTCCGGACTTAGCCGCGCTACCACGCCGTCAGCGCCGCCCGACCGTGGTCGTTCGCGAGGATCGCGAGGAAGGAGGCGACGCCCGTGATCGCGAACGCGCCGCCGACGTAGAAGACGGAGGCCATGCTCACTTCCACCATCAGCCAGCCGGCGATCAGGGGGCCGGCGACGGAGCCCGGCCGCCAGACCAGTTCGCGGATCCCGAAGCTGGACGCGACGCCGCCGTCGTCGGTGCCCTCGTCAGCGAACAGCGCCATGCTGGCCGGCTCGCGGAAGGAGTCGGCGACGCCGAGTAGCCCGGAGAAGGCGACGAGGGGCAGGTACGCGGCGGGGAGGTCACCGAGCAGCGGCAGGGTCACGTCGGCGCCGAGCGCGGTCCCGATCGCCGCGGAGAACGGGATCGCCATCGCGATCGCGCCGTAGGCGCCGCCCCCCGCGAAGACGAACAGCGACCGGCCGTAGGCGTCCGAGAGCCGGCCGGTGAACAGCTGTCCGACCATGTTCGTCGCCTTCTCGGCGGTGACGGTGACGCCGATGGCGATCCCGGTGACGCCGAGGCCGCCGGTGGCCATCGTCGTGCTGGCGTAGATCGGGACCCACGTCCGCACCATCGTCACGGCGAAGGCGTACTGGGCGCGGAAGCTGGTCATCGTGAGGATCCGTCGGTTCACGGCGAGATCGGAGAACGGGAACCCCTCGATCCGGGTGTCGTCGTCGTCGAGGAAGAGCCACGTGACGACCCACGCGGCGACCATCAGCAGCGCGATGACGGTGAAGATAGGGTCGAAGCCGACCGCGTCGTATATCGCCCCGGCCGACAGCGACCCGAGGATCGAGGCCGCGAAGGAGGCGGCGTTCGCCTTGCCGATCTTGTCGGCGCGCGTCCCGACGTCGGCTATCTGTCCGACCAGCGACAGCGTCATCAGCCCCGCGCCGGTGACCACGAGCCCTTGGAGGGCGCGGACGAGGATGAACGAGGCGGAGGAATCGACGAGCGGGAACAGCGCGTAGACGCCGGCACCGACCGCGAGCACGCCCAACAGGACGGTCCGCTTGTCGAACCGGTCGCCGGCCCACGCCAGCGGGACCACGGCGACGGTCTGGGCGAGCGTGAACCCCGTGGTGTACATCCCGATGATGAACCCGGCCGAGACGGTGACGCCGAGCACCGTCGTCGCCTGCGGGTCGAGCGTGTTGATGTACGTCCCCAACAGGGTGATCAGGGTGATGAACCCGAACCCCTCGGCGAAGCGCGTGAGGTAGAGCGCCCAGAACTGCGTGCGGCGGTCGGCGTTGCTCACACGGAGACGCGGTCGGTCGGTTCAAAAGCAGTTACGATTCGACGGACGGGCGCGGCGTCGCCGGAACCTACCGCGGCTGTTCGACTCCGCCCTATCGTGGGAGGCGACCTCAGAACGACTCGGCGTACTTGTCGCGCCGGAAGAGGTCGATCTCCTGTGCCGACGACCCGGGTCGTTCCGCCGCGAAGGCGATCGCTTCCGCGACCTCCTCCGGCTCGGTGACCGTCCCCGGCTCGAACCGCTCCTCGAAGGGCTCGCCCTCCTCGCTGCCGAACTCGGTGCGGACCTCCGAGGGGTTGATCACGCTCACGGCGACGCCGTCGTCGCCGACCTGCGCCGCGACGCTGTGCGCGAACCCGCGCACCCACCACTTCGTCGCGGCGTAGACGGGGTTGAACGAGCGCGGGAACCGCCCGGCGAAGCTCCCGACGACGACGAGGGTCCCCTCGCTCTCCCTGAGGCGCGGGAGCGCCGCGCGGGTGAGGAAGAACGTTCCGTCGACGTTCGTCCCCTGCATCGCGGCGTACTCCTCGTCCGTCATCGCCTCGACGTCGCCGCCGCGCCCGATCCCGGCGTTGGCGACGACAACGTCCAGCCCGCCGAGCCGGTCGACGGCGGCCTCCACCGCCGCCTCCGAGGTCGCCCGGTCGCGGACGTCGCCGTCGGCGACGACCGCTTCGACGCCGTGTTCGCGTTCCACGTCGCTCGCGATCGATTCGAGCGCCTCGCGCCGTCTGGCGACGAGGACGAGGTCCGCGCCGCGCGCCGCGAGGGCGTGGACCGTCGCCTCGCCGATTCCGGAGCTCGCACCGGTCACCAACGCAGTCGCGTTTTCGAGTGGCATCCCGGACCGACTGTCGACGACCGCGAGGATAAACGTTGGCTCGCCCGGACCGAGGCCCCGCTCGGAGCGGACTGAGTCACTCGGTGAGCGGGAGGACGACCCCGAACACGAACGGCGCGAGCAGCATCACCAACACGCCGAGCAGCTCGGCGTCGACGAGCAGCGTCTGTTCCCACGCCGGGACCGCGGCGCCCGTGGTCCGCAGGTACAGGTCACCGATCAGCCCGAACGCGAACAACACGGCGCCGACCGCGAAGGCGCGTTTCGTCGCCCGCGAGTAGTCGATGTCGCCGTACCGTCCTGTCATACTCGACGCTTTGCCTCTCGCATGTACAAGTATTCGTCGGACGTTCGGTGGGAGTTCGACCGGGCGGTACCGGCCCGCCGTCCCGACGGTGTGGCGCGTGACACCCTCTCAACCGACCTTTTTATCGACCGGTCCGAATCGAGGGCCATGCCCTCCCGACGGCGGTTTCTGACGACGGTCGGTGCCAGTGCCCTCGGCGTGACCGGCGGCTGTCTCGACGCTCCGATGTCCGGCAAGGACGGCGTTCCCGGCCCGGAGTATCCGGCCGGGACGCTCTGGGTTTACAACACGGCAAGGTCTGACCTCTCTGTAACGGTCGAAACCGTCGACCGCTCGCCCGCGGCGAGCTTCGAGCGCGTGGTGGAGTCGGGACAGACCGCGATCCGACGGGAGTTCGCGCCGGCCCCGGCCGGAACGACCGTGACGCTGCGGGCGTCCGTCGAGTCGTTCGCCGATGGGTGGCTGTCGTTCTCGTTCACCCCGGGTGGCGGCGGTCCCGAGAGCGACGCGCCGCCGCAGTACGCGCGGCTACACATTCCCGGTGCCGACGGCGAAGTGGGCTGGCAGGCGCGGGAAGCGGTCGAGTGACTCTCGGGCGGGGAGTTAGAGCGGCCGACCGCACTCGCACCCGTTCTGCCGGAACCCCCGCGCTTTCAGGCGCGACCCGCCAGCGTCCGAACGTGACCGCGAACGCGACGTTCGACTTCGACCTGCTGGCACGCCTGGCGGACGCACCCGGTCCGGTCGGCCACGAGGACCGCGTGCGCGACGTGATTCGCGACGAACTCCCGCCCGTCGACGCCGTGCGGACCGACGCGATGGGGAACCTCGTCGCGACCGTCGAGGGCTCCGCGAACCCGGACTACGAGGTGCTCGTCGCCGCGCACATGGACGAGATCGGGCTCGTCGTGAGCGACGTCGACGACGACGGCTTCTGCTCCGTGGAGCCCCTCGGCGGCTGGAACCCGGACGCGCTCCGCGGACACCCGGTCACCGTCCACACCGACGACGGCGACTACGACGGGGTGGTCGAGATCACCGCCGCGCACACGGCCGCCGAGGAGGCCCCCGAGGAGTGGACCCTCGACGACGCGCACGTGTTCACCGGCCTCGACCCGACGCACGCGGCCGAGGCGTTCGGCGTCGGTGACGTGGTGACGCTCGACAGCGACCTCCGCGAGCTCAGCGAGTGCGTCGCCGGCTCCTCGCTAGACGACCGCGCGGGGGTCTACGTGCTGCTGGAGGCCGCCCGCCTCGCGGATCCCGCGGTGACCGTCCACTACGCCGCGACGGTCCAAGAGGAGGTCGGACTGCGGGGCGCGACCGCCCTCGGCGCGGACGTCGACCCGGACCTCGTCGTCGCGCTCGACGGGACGCTCGAACAGTCCTACCCCGGCGTCGACCCGTCTGACGCGATCTCGAAACTCGGCGACGGCGTCGGTATCAAACGGAAGGACGCGAGCGTCATCCCGACCCCCGGTGTCGCGGAACGGTTCGAGTGCCTCGCCGAAACTCACGGCGTCCCCTTCCAGCGCGAGGTGTCTTGGAACATCGGGACCGACACCGGCGGTCTCCAGCACGCCGGCGGCGCGCGACCGGTCGGCGCGCTCTCGATCCCCGTCCGCTACCACCACTCCGCGGTCGAAACGGCCGATTCGCGCGATATCGAAGCCGCCGTCGACCTCCTCGCGGCCTTCCTCGACGCCGAGGAGGGGGCGGACTACGCGCCGGATTGAGGGGAGGGCACTCGGACTGTCGTTCGTCCAGTTCCACACTCTACCATGGATCACAGGGGTCGTCGCTCGAATGCGGAACGGTATTG
This sequence comes from Halorubrum ejinorense, assembly GCF_039522565.1. Lineage (GTDB taxonomy): Archaea > Halobacteriota > Halobacteria > Halobacteriales > Haloferacaceae > Halorubrum > Halorubrum ejinorense. The sequence goes on from NZ_BAAADQ010000007.1 coordinate 13,923, forward strand.
ACGCAATCGTTTGAATGCCACCACAATGACGGGGAGCTATGGGCTGTCACGGCGGCCGTCCGTCCCCGCCAGCATCCTCAAATACTATCTCTACAAGGGAACGAAAGCGGTCGAGTTCTATCGGCCGATAATGTATCTCTTCTTTCTCGCTCAGGACCTCTCATTCACGCAGATCGTCGTTCTCGAATCGATATACAATCTCACGACGGTTCTCGGCGAGATTCCGACGGGATACGTGGGGGACCGGCTCGGGCGCAGAAACAGTCTCCTCATCGGGACCGCGCTCATCGCGGTAACGCTGCTCGGGATCGGACTCGCCGGGTCCTTTCTCGCCTTCGCCGGACTGTACGTCTGCTGGTCGATGGGCTACAACTTCCGATCCGGGAGCGAGGACGCGTGGTTGTACGACACGCTCACCGACGACCTCTCTGCGGATCAGTTCGCGCACGTTCGCGGACGCGGCGACGCCGTCGCGCTCGCAATTGGGGCGGGTGCCGCCGTCACGGGCGGGTACCTCGGGAGCCTCGACCTCTCGCTCCCGTGGTTCGTCGCGGCCGGCGTGACCGCGCTCGGTGTTCCGGTCTTGCTCACCGTCGAGGATCCAGAGACGTACGAGGGAAGCGACACCACGCTCGGCTTCCGGCAGTCACTCGGAATCATCCGTGACGTCCTCTCTCGGTCCCATATCCGGGCACTCGTTCTCTACTACTACGTGCTGTACGCGGCCGTCACGTACCTCGTGTTCGTCTTTCTTCAGCCGGTGTTCGAGACGGTAGTCACTGACATCGGCGTTCCTCCGACGGCGATCGAGTCCCTTCTGGGCGTGTTCTACGCCGCGTACAGTCTCGTCGGCGCGGCACTGAGCTACTACACTGGTGTTATCAAAGAACGCGTCGGGATGCGAGTATGGTTCCTCCTCCTCCCGTTTCTCGTCGGGGGAGCACTGGTCGGGATGTATTTCGTCCCGCTGCTCGCGTTGCCGACGTTCCTCCTCGCCCGGGGACTTGCCGACGTGACACAGACCTTCGCGGGTCAGTACGTAAACGACCGCATCGAGACGGTCGGGCGGGCGACGGTCCTGAGCGCGATGGCGATGGTTAGTGGTCTGACCGTCATCCCATTCCAGCTCGGGAGTGGGGTCATCTCGGATCTCGTCTCTCCGCTCTTCGCGCTAGCTGTTGCGGGCATAGTCCTGATCGGTGGGTCGGGAGCGATTCTGCTCTGGGAACACCCGATTTCGGAGTGATACCCGTGGCCGGCCGTAGGTGCTCTGTCCGTGCGTTCGGGCGGCTCGCTTCGTGAGTGCCACACAGGCCCCGTACCTCGCTGGCCCCCGCCGACGGCGCCCCGGTCGCTCGGCGCGTCCCTCCTGTGGGGGAGCGACGTCGTACGGTCGAGTACGAGCACATCCCCTCCTCCCGACCGGTCAGGGAACCGGGCGGCGTTAGCGAGATTCTTTCGCGACTTCGGTGACGGGTGCCGGACGGAGCGCAACCGGGTCGAACCCGGTCTCAGTGGCGACGTCTACTACCGACGGACGAACTCGTTGAGTTCGGCTTCGATGAGCGTTGCGACGCGCTCGCTGTACGTCCAGAGGGCTGCGTTGAGCCGCTCTTCGGTCGCGTCGTCGAGATCGTCGATCCCGCGGAAGACCGAGTCGCTGGTGATCTGTGGGTGGTACACGCAGACCACGCCGAGCGACGCGTCGGAATTCGAGGCCCCCGCCGCGTGGACGCCGTACTGATCGGTTCCCCAGACGCCATCGCCACCCTCTCGCTCCAGTTCGGAATCGAGTGCGTCAAGCAGTTGTACTTCTTCGGCGGAAAGGATCGGATCGTCGCCTTCGAACAGTTCGACGTACGCTTCCCTCCGGGCGCTTTTCGTCCACTGGTCTAACTGGGAACGCGCCTCGAGCACGAGCTGTCGTTCGTCTGAAACTTCCACCATGGCTCTCGTACGGTGGCTAGGTGAATCAACGTTCGGACACCACCTCCGAGAGATCCCCGAATCGAGCGAAAATGTGTCCGTGAGGCCTCTAAAGTTTATTAAGGGAGCGGGCCGGGCGCGATTTTGAACGACGAGAAGACGGTCGCTCGCTTCGCTCGCGCTGCGACTTCTCTCCTTCAAATCGCTTCCGTCCGGGTCCCTCGCCGCATCGCTGTCGCTCTGCGGTTCAGTGTACGGGCCGGGCGCGATTTGAACACGCGACCGACGGATTAAGAGTCCGTCGCTCTCCCTAACTGAGCTACCGGCCCTCACAAGTCCGTATCGGGGTGACGGTAAAAGGCCTTTTCATTCGCCCCCGTCGCCGCGCCGCTCGTCGGCGGCGAATCGCCCGAAAGCGGAGGGCCACGAGTCACGTCGACCGGGACGTACCGGGACGACTCGGACGGCCGCGACGGCGGCCGCGACGCCCCGCGACCGGGAGAGCGCACTCGTTAAGTGTCGTGCCGCGGAAATCCCTCTAATGAGTAGTGGGGCATCCGGATCCGCGCGGACCCGATACGCCATCCTCGGCTGTGGAAGCGTCGGTCACGCCGTCGCGGAGGAACTGACCGGACGCGGCAAGGACGTCCTCATCCTCGACCGCGACGAGAGCCGAGTCGAGGCGCTCCGCGACCAGGACCTCAACGCGCGCGTCCAGGACATCGCCGATCCCGATCTCGTCGACGAACTCGCCGACCGCGACATCGTCTTGATCCTCGCAAGCGACGTGGAGGCGAACAAGGCGGCCGTCTCCGCGGTCAGGGAGACGGGCGGCGACCACTACGTCGTCGTCCGGGCCTCCGACCCCGTCAGCGAAGACGAACTGCGCGATCGGGGCGCCGACGTGGTGATCAACCCCTCGACCGTGATCGCCGACAGCGCGCTCCAGTCGCTGGAGACGGGCGAACTGGAGTACATGGCCCGCCAGCTCGCGGAGATCATCGAGGAGGGCGGCGGCCGGATGGCCATCCTCACGCACGACAACCCGGAGCCCGACTCGATCGCGTCCGCGACCGCGCTTCAGGCCATCGCGGAGGCGTTCGGCGTCGACGCCGACATCGTCTACTCCGGCGACGTCGGCCACCAGGAGAACCGGGCGTTCGTCAACCTGCTCGGGATCGACCTCCTCGAACGGAGCGAGGCGCCGCCCCTGAGCGAGTACGAGACGATCGCGGCCGTCGACCTCGCGAAGGCGGCCGCCGAGGACCTCGCGCTCGACGTTCCGATCGACATTTACCTCGACCACTTGGAGGCCGAGGTGCCGTTCGACGCCCGGTTCGTCGACGTGCGGACGAACGTCTCCTCGACGTCGACGATCCTCACGAAGTACCTCCAGGAGTTCGACCAGTCGCCCTCGGAGGCGGTCGCGACCGCGCTCCTCTACGGGATCCGCGCCGAGACGCTCGACTTCAAGCGGGACACGACGCCCGCTGACTTGACCGCGGCGGCGTACCTCCACCCGTTCGCGAACCACGACACGCTCGAACAGGTGGAGTCGCCGTCGATGAGCCCGGAGACGCTCGACGTGCTCGCGGAGGCGATCCAGAACCGCGAGGTCCAGGGGAGCCACCTCTTCTCGACGGCCGGGTTCATCCGCGACCGCGAGGCGCTCGCGCAGGCCGCACAACACCTCCTCAACCTGGAGGGAATCACGACGACGGCGGTGTTGGGCATCGCCGACGAGAAGATCTACCTCGCGGCCCGCTCGAAGGACATCCGGCTGAACATCGGCAACGTCCTCGACGAGGCGTTCTCCGAGATGGGCGACGCGGCCGGCCACTCGACGCAGGGGTCGCTCGAAATTCCGCTCGGCATCTTCACCGGCATCGAGGCGAGCGGCGAGAACCGCGACACGCTCCTCCACCTCACCGAGGAGGCGGTCCGGCGGAAGCTCTTCGACGCGCTCGGCGTCGAGGGCGGCAGCGGTGACGGTTCGAACGGGTCTTGAACTCTCCCGCGCCCGACCCTCCGATCGCCGCGTCTCGGCGGGGTCGTTTTCCGGCTCGGGGCCGTACACTCGGACGCCACGCCGCATGTACGTTCCCGAGGACGCGCCGCCGGACTGCCCCGCCTGCGGCGCCCCGTACGACTCGGTCTCCCGGCACACCGACGGGTTCGTGGCGAACCTGATCGACAACGAGCGCTACCAGCGGGTGTGTTTCTACCCCGCGAGCGACGGCGGCGAACCCGCGTTCGACTGTTATCACCACACGCACGCGCAGGCCGGAACCGGCGGGCGGACCGACGCCGAGGGAACGGGAAGCAGCGACTGAGAGCGGCCGCGCTCTGTGGGTCGCAGTCAGAACTCGTCGCCGTCGGTGATCGAGGTGTACGATCCGATCAGCGCGCCCGAGAGGTCGACGCCCTCCAGGGTGGCGCCCGTGTCGATCACGGAGTTCCGGATCTCGGAGTCGGTGATAGTCGCGTCCTCGAAGACCACGGTTCGGTCGAGCGTCGAGTCCGTCACCGTCGCGCCGCTCATCACGTGGACCACGTCGCCGAAGTCGCTGCCCTCGACGGCCGCGTCGTCGGCGACGAGCGTGCCGCCGTCGAGCGCGTACTCGACCGCGTCGAGGTAGCTCTCCGCGGTACCGATGTCGAACCACGCGCCGTCGAAGGTGTACGCGTGGACGGACCCGCGCTGCTGGAGCCACTGGAGGAACCAGCCCGGCTCGTCCGGGTTGTTGTCGTCTTCGAGGTACGTCGTGAGCTTCGGAAGCGTCTCGGCCGGGAAGGCGTAACAGGCGATGGAGACGAGCGTGGACTGCGGGTCCTCGGGTTTCTCCTGGAAGTCGATCACCTCGTCGCCCTCCAACTGGACGAGCCCGTACGACTTCGCGCGCTCGCGGTCGCCAACGTCGTAGGCGGCCAGCGTCGGCGTCCCCTTGTCTTGGAAGAAGTCGGCGAAGTCGGCCAGATCGAAGCTGATCATGTTGTCGCCGGCGACGACGATCAGGTCGTCCTCGACGCCCTCGCGCTCGACGAGCTGTTCGAGCGCCCCCACGACGCCGAACTTCTCGTCTTCCTCGACGGTCTCCTCGACGGAGAGCGTCGGCTTCTCGAAGGGACTGTCGGCGAGGTACTCCGCGAACGTGTCGGCGAAGCGCTCGTTCGTCGAGACGAACACCTCGTCGACGCGGTCGTCCGCCTCCAAGTCCTCGAATATCTCGTCGATGACGGTGTTCTCGCCGACCGGGAGGAACATCTTCGGCCGGTGTTCGGTGATCGGCCAGAGTCTGGTCGCGTAGCCACCCGCGAGTACGACGGCTTTCATACCGACCCTCTCTCACCCCGGTGACATACCTTTTGTGCCCGGCAGCGGTGAGCGCGCGACCCCCGGACCGAACGACAGCCGAGACCGGAGGTCGACGCGACGCGGACCCGCGGCGGAACCCCGGACGGTTTTACTCGCCGCACCGCGAACCGGTGGTATGGAGACGACTCGCCAGCGCATCGCCGACGCCCTCCGCGAAGGGCCGCGGACCGCGAGCGACCTCGCGGCGACGCTGTCGCTGCCGACGCCGACAGTCTACGAACACCTCGAACACGTCTCGCAGTCGATCACCGAGGCCGACGGGGGCGGCGGCGAGGAGTTCCTCGTCGCGCCGCCGACCTGCCCGGAGTGCGGGTTCGACAGGTTCGACGACCCGGTCAACGAGCCGTCGCGGTGTCCGAAGTGTAAGTGTGAGCGGATCGAGGAACCCGCGTTCGTGATCCGGTGAGAAGGCCCGAAAGCCGGTCGGGCGCCTACAGCTCGTCCAGCAGCGTCGCCGCCGCGTCGGCCGAGGAGCCCGGGCCGCGCGCGGTGATCAGGTCGCCGTCGACCGTGACGCTCGTGTCGGCGTCGAGTTCGGCGTCCCAGTCGGCGCCCGCGAGGACGACCTCGTCTTCGACCCAGTACGGGAGCTTCCGACCGTCCGGCATCACGTCGTGGTCGTCGACGATGTCTTCCTCCCACGCGTTCGGGAACCCGGTCACCGATCGGCCTTCGACGAGCGGCGTCCCGTCCGCCTCGCGAGTGAACCCGAGGATGCCGACCGCGTGACAGACGACGAGGGCGACGCTCTCCTCGCCCGCCACCGCGTCGAGCAGCAGCTGGCGGGCGTGGCGGTCCTGGTTCACGTCCCAGACGGTGCCGTGGCCGCCGGGGAAGACGACCGCGTCGTAGCCGTCGGCCTCGACCGTCGCGATCGGTTCCGGGTCGTTGAGTTCGGGGTGCGTCTCGTCGACCTCGCGGAGCTCCGCGACTCGCTCCTCGCCGCCCGCGGCCTCCGGGTCGAGCGACCGCTCGTCGACGACCGGCGGCGACCCGGACGGCGTCGCGACCGTCACGTCGACGCCCTCGCTTTCGAGCGTCGTCAGCGGCTCGATACACTCCTCGGCCCAGTACCCTTCCTCGCTCACGACGAATAACGCGCTAGTCATGTGTACGCTCCCGTTCACGCCCCCGACACAAAAGGCGCCCGCGCCCGGCAGCGACGCGGGGTGGGCGCGGGGTTTATAAACTGCGGTGACTCGGACGGCCCTCGGGTTCGAACCGAGGCCGACCGCCTACCCGTCCTCGTCGTCCCGGGCGATCACCGACTGACGCTCCAAGGCCCGTTCGAGGAAGGCCGCGGGCAGCGAGCCGATGTCGCCGACCTGAACGCGCCACAGGTTCGCGTAGAGCCCGTCTTCGGCGAGCAGGCCCCGATGCGTGCCGTCCTCCACGACTCGGCCGTCGTCCAGCACGAGGACGCGGTCGGCGTTGCGGATCGTCGACAGCCGGTGAGCGATCACGAAGGTGGTACGGTCGGCGGCGAACGCCTGGAGGCTCGCCTGTATCAGCGCCTCCGTCTCCGTGTCGACGGCGCTCGTGGCCTCGTCGAGGATCAGGATCTCGGGGTCTTTGAGCATCGTGCGAGCGATCGCGAGCCGCTGGCGCTGACCGCCGGAGAGCTTCACGCCGCGCTCGCCAACCAGCGTGTCGTAGCCGTCGGGGAGGTTCCGGATGAACTCGCCGGCCTGGGCGCGCTCGGCGGCCGCCCGGACCTCAGCGTCGGTGGCGTCGAAGGTGCCGTAGCGGATGTTCTCCGCGACCGTCCCGTAGAACAGGAACGGGTCCTGACTGACGTACCCGATCGCGGTCCGGAGGCTCCGCAGGGTCACGTCGCGGACGTCTCGCCCGTCAACGCGGACCGCGCCCTCGTCGGCGTCGTACAGCCGCGGGAGCAGCTTCAACAGCGTAGACTTGCCCGCGCCGGTCGGCCCGACGACGCCCACGGTCGCGCCCCCATCGACCGCGACGTCGACGTCGCGGATCACGGCGTCGTCGCCGTAGGCGAACGTGACGCTCTCGAAGTCGACGGTCCCGTCGGTGACAGTCAGCGCCGTCGCATCGGGGCTGTCGGCGACGGCCGGTTCCCGCGAGAGGAGCTCGTCGACGCGGAGGCCCGCGGTCTTCGCGCGCTCGTAGTCGTCGACGACGTCGCCGAGCCTGATGATCGGCCAGATGAACTGCTGCGCGTAGATGACGAACGTGACGAACGCCCCGGGCGTGAGCGACCCGGCCAGCCCCAGCGGGGTCGCGCCGAGCACCCACAGCCCGCCGAGCAGGAACGTCGCCGCGAAGCCGAGCCCCGAGATGAGGTTCAGCCCCGGGAAGTACGTGATCCGGACCCGGATCGCGGCCAGGCTGGCACGGAGGTAGCTGTCGGAGGCCGCCCGTACGCGATCCGTCTCGAAGCGCTCGGCGCCCTGCGTCTTGATCACCTCGATGCCGGAGACGCTGTTCTCCAGCCGGGCGTTCAGGTCGCCGATCTCCTCGCGGACGGCGAGGTAGCGCGGCTCGACGACCCGAGTGAACAACAGCGTAAACAGCGCTAGCGCGGGGATCGGCAGCAGCGCGACCGCGGTCAGCGTCGGGTTGAGCCCGACGAGGATGAGGCCGATACCCCCGACGGTCGCGAGGATCCACACCGTCGCGCTCAGGCCGTCCTCTAAGAACGTCTGGAGAGCGTTGACGTCGTTGTTCAGCACGGACATCAGGTCGCCCGTGCGCCGTCGGGTGAAGTAAGCCAGTTCCTGGTCTTGAAGCGCGGCGTAGGCGTCGACGCGAAGCGACCGCTGGACCCGCTGCGCGAACACGCTCCACCCCCAGTCCTCGATCCACGAGAGGACCGCGCCGCCGACCGTCGCTGCGAGCAGCACCGTGATAGAGAAGTAGAGCTGCCCGGTCGGCGTGGACGGAATCAGCTCGGCGGGAACGAGCGGGAGCGCGTACGCCCGCTCACCGAGGAACACCGCGTCGACCGCGAGGCCGATCACCAGCGCCGGTAACAGGCCCAGCGCCCGCCCGATCAGCGTCGCGACCGTTCCCAAGACGGCGTAGCGGCGGCTCCCGTCGGCGTAGTCGGTGTACAGCCGCCAGACGACGTTGCCCGTACGGAGGGCGCCGTCCGGCCCCCGGTCGCTCATGCCACAGGTCTGGGCGCCACGGGTATCAGGGTGTGGACCGGGACGGGTCGTAACTCGCGTTCGGGGAGGATCTGAGACCCGCGGACCGGGTGAACCGAGACACCCGAGCGGGCCGCTCGGTCCCTATTCGTCGCCCTGCGCGTCGACGATCACGACCTCGCCGTCCTCGACGGTGACGTTGATCAGCGTCTTCACGTTGTAGTCGGTCTCGTCGAGCTCGTTGGGGCCGGCCTTCTTGATCACGGCGACGACGTCGACGACGTCCGCGCCGACCTCGTCGGTGAGCGCGTCGAGGATGGCCTTCATCGTGCCGCCCGTCGAGAGCACGTCGTCGAGGACGAGGACGCGGTCGCCCTCCTCGACGTCGTTGATGTACATCTCCGACTCGGAGTAGCCGGTCTCCTGGAACAGCGGGACCTCGCCGTCGAGGCCGTACTGGCGCTTGCGGATGACGACGAGCGGGATGTCGGTCATCAGGGAGAGCGCGGTGGAGATGTGGATCCCCATCGCGGCGGGCGTGACGATCTTGTCGACGTTCTCCAGCTCCGCCTTCCGGATGATCCGGATGACTATCTCCCGGAGCAGCTCCGGTTCGAGCATGGGAACGCCGTCGCTGATCGGGTGGACGAAGTACTGGTACTCGCCTTTCTCGATGATCGGCGCGTCGAGGAGCGACTGCCGCAACTGGTCCATGTCGCGGGTACTCGGGCGGATTAATAAAGCGTGGCGATCCCCGGGTTCCGTGAACCGCACTGACACGGTCGAGTTCGCTCGCCGCCCGAAGCGGCGTGACGGGAGCTACCGGCCGGCCACGTGTCGCTCCGGGGCGTCCGCCGCGGGACCGAGCATCTCGGGGAGCCCCCGCTCCGTCGGCCACGGCGCCGCCGACTCCATACACCGCGACGCGACGCCCTCGTCGCGGACGGCGTCGGTCGGGAGGCCCGCCGCGACGACGTTCTCCGCGACGGCGTCTACAGCACCCTCGCGACGCCGCGGAACGCCCGTCGGAACCCACCCGAAAACGTATGTTCCTCGTGTCTCGTTGTTGAACGGATGAGCGACTCGACGCAGCCGGGCACGGGCGACGGGCTGCCGAACAGGACCCGGGCGCACCGGGGCCAGGCGCGCAGCCCGCGACACGGCCCGCCGGGCCGAGAGACGCGTGCGGCCACGTCGACGTACCGCAACGAGTTCCTGGCCATCGGGAACCGGAGCGGGACCGAGAAGGACCGGCTCGGGGCCCTCCTCACCGACTTCGGACGGATCGCCGGCGAAGTCGGGCTCCTTACCCTGCCGGTGATGCTGGTCCTGCCCTTCGTCGGGGCTCGGGCGTCGCCGGCGCTCTTCGAGACGTGGCTCGTGGGCCTGGCGACGATGGTCGCCGTCGGCACGCTGGTCAGGAACGGCCTGATCGCGTCGCCGCCGTTCACGGACGCGCCGGGGTGGGCGCGCCTGTTCCCGACGTTGGTCCTCCTCAGACTCGTCTACTTCAACGGGACGCTCCTCGCGGCGATCCTCGGCGGCGGTGCCGTGGTCGTCGCCGCGACGGGCTCGGTCGCCGCCGGCCTGCTGGGAGCGTCCGTCGTCAGCGCGGCAGCGACGGTGCTGTTCCCGGCGGCGGTCGACGCGTGGATGACCAGGCTGGCGTGACGCGAACGGACCGCCTCGCCTACTCGAACTCCGGCTCGCGCTTCTCTAAGAACGCCGCCATCCCCTCTCGCTGGTCGCGGGTGCCGAACAGGCCGGCCCACGCCCGTCGTTCGAGGGCGAGCCCGGTCGCCGCCGAGCCGTCGCCGGCCGCGTTCAACGCCTCCTTCGCGGCCCGGAGCGCGGTCGCCGGCTTCGCGGCCAGTTCGCCGGCCAGCTCGTCGATCCTGTCGTCGAACTCCTCGTCCGCGACGACCTCGCCGACGAATCCGACCTCGGCCGCCTCGGCCGCGTCGATCCGCTCGCCGAGGAAGATCAGCCGCCGCGCGACCTCGTCGCCGACGAGCGCCGGGAGCCGCTGCGTCCCGCCCCACCCGGGGATGATCCCCAGATCGATCTCCGTCTGGCCGAGCACCGCGCTCTCGGCGGCGACCCGCAGGTCACAGGCCAAAGCGAGCTCGCAGCCGCCGCCGAAGGCGTACCCGTCGACGGCGGCGACCGTCGGCGCGGGGAACGTCTCGATGGCCTCCGCGACGCGGTGGCCGAGCTCGGCGTACGCCTGCGCCTCGGGCGTCGACAGGTCGACCATGTGGCTGATGTCCGCCCCGGCGACGAACGCGTCGTCGCCCGCGCCGGCGATGACGAGAGCCCGCGCGTCGCGGTCGGCGGCCTCGTCGAGCGCGTCCTCGATCGCTTCGAGCGTCTCGGCGGTGAGCGCGTTGAGCTGTTCCGGTCGGTCGACGGTGATCGTCGCGACGCCGCGGTCGTCGACGTCGAAGGTGATCGTCTCTCTGCTCATGGTCCACCCTCACGGGGCACGCTGAAAACGATTCGGCAGGCGGAACCCCTCTCGTCGACCGTCTCGACCGTCAGACCTTCTCGCGGCTGTCGATCCCGGTGTAAATGAACCAGGCCGTCGTGTAGACGCCGACGAACAGCAGGTAGCCGACGACGAGCCCGCCCAGCTGTCGGCTCGCGAGCCCGCCGGGGACCGTCCGCGAGAGGAGCCAGAGGGCGAACACGAAGACGACGAGCGAGAACAGCCCGGAGAGAGCGTACACGCCGAGGTCCGAGGTAAGGCGTTCGCGCACGCCCCCACTAACTCGGTCCGGTTACATACCCCCATCGGTTGCTCACCGCCGATCGGGCGCGGAGCGGTTGCGCGGATTGCAACCCCTATATGCCCGCGGCCACACGTTCGGGTATGAACGGGAACCGGTTCGGCCGACTCTTCCAGCTGACGACCTACGGCGAGAGCCACGGCGACGCGATGGGCGTCACCGTCTCGGGCGTGCCCGCGGGCGTCGAGCTCGACGAGGAGGCCATCCAGGCGCAGCTCGACCGGCGCAAGCCGGGGCAGTCGATGATCACCACCTCCCGGGGCGAGCCCGACGAGGTCGTCCTCAACTCCGGCGTCCAGGACGGCTACACCACCGGCACCCCGATCGGCATGGTGATCCAGAACAAGGACGCCCGCTCGGGGAAGTACGAGCCGTACGTCACGGCGCCGCGCCCCTCGCACGGCGACTACACCTACTCGGCGAAGTTCGGCACGCGCAACTGGGGCGGCGGCGGGCGCTCCTCGGCGCGCGAGACGGTGAACTGGGTCGCGGCCGGCGCGGTCGCCGAGCAGGTCCTCGACGCCTCCGACCACGACGTCGAGATCAAAGCCCACGTCAACCGCATCGGCGACGTCGAGGCCGACCCGGTGAGCTTCGAACAGCTGCTCGACCACAGCGAGGAGAACGACGTGCGCTGTGCCGACCCCGAGGCGGCCGCCGAGATGCAGGAGCTGATCGAGGAGTACCAGGAGCGCGGCGACTCCATCGGCGGCTCCATCTACTTCGAGTGCCGCGGCGTCCCCCGCGGGCTCGGCGCCCCGCGCTTCGACAGCTTCCCCGCCCGGCTCGGGCAGGCGATGTTCGCCATCCCGGCGACGACCGGCGTCGAGTACGGGCTCGGAAAGGACGCCACCGACGTCGCCGGCAGCGACCGCAACGAGGACTGGACGTTCGACGACGGCGAGTCGTTCGACCACGTCGAAAGCGACGAGGGCGACCCCGTCCCCGTCGGCAACGACCACGGCGGGCTCCAGGGCGGGATCACCACCGGCGAGCCCATCTACGGCGAGGCGACGTGGCACGCGCCGACTTCGATCCCCAAGAAGCAGCGCTCGGCCGACTGGGAGACGAGCGAGGAGAAGGACGTTCAGGTCGTCGGCCGCCACGACCCCGTCCTCCCGCCGCGGGCCGTGCCCGTCGTCGAGGCGATGCTGTACTGTACCGTCCTCGACTTCATGCTGCTCGGCGGCCGGATCAATCCCGACCGCGTGGACGGTCAGCCGGGCGAGTACGACACCGAGTACCACCCGAGCAGCCCGGACAACGAGTAGCCTGAGCGGCCGCCCGACTCGTCCGCCGGGCAGCTCGCGGAATCACTCCCTGACCGCGCGTCGCCGCTCGGCGATGAGGTCGAGCCCGGCGTCGGTGTCGCCCAACACGAACAGCGCGTAGTACCGGAGGTAGGTCCGGATCGGCACCGAGACGAGCAGGGCGACCGCCGCGACCGCGAGCACGAACAGCAGGACCGAGACGGCGATCAGGGCCGCGCCGACGGGGGTGGCGACCGAGAGGAGCGCGACGCCGACGATCCCGGTGATCCCGAACGGGACCGCGGCCACGATCACGCCGAAGACGACCGCGACGCCCGAGACGACCCCGGTCGCGATCCGGATCACGAACGCGAGGGCGACGTACGCGGCGTACTGCTTCCACTGCCCCGTCAGCACGGGCCAGAACCGTCGCCACGCGGAGAGCAGCGACCCCCCCTCGACCAGCATCACGGGCACGACGAAGTTCGTGGTGAGGCCTCCGACGAGGCCGCTGACGGCGGCGAGGCCGACCAACACGGGAACCGCGAGAAGCAACACCCCGACGGCGACGGACGCGTCGCCGGAGAGCGCCGGCAACAGGGCTGGCGCGAGGGCCGCGGCGACGAGCGTCAGCGTGACGACGCCGAGGACGAGTCGGAAGCCGAAGAGGCGGACGCCGGCCCGCCAGCGGTCGCGCCAGTACCGCCGGATCGAGACCGCCTCGCGGCGAAGCGACTCGACGAAGACGAACTCCATGACAGACCCGACGAACAGGAGCCCGATCACGACCGCGGCGACGGCCCCGAGGACGACACCGATCACGAGCAGCTCGCCGCCGCTCGGGAGGACCGTTTCCGGGGCGGGCAGCTGCGGGAACGACCCCGGCTGAGAGCCGGTTCCGGTGGAGGCGCTCCCCCCGAGCTGCGACGGCGCGGAGCCCCCGGCGCCGCCGACGAAGAAGACGACGACCATCAGCCGGAGCCACCGCCCCGCGTCGAACGGCCAGAGCAGCGATCGCGTCGCCTCGACCGCGTCGTCGATCGCGTCGACGGCGTACAGCGTCATCGTCCAGCCTCGCGCGCGGCGGTGGTCACGCCGGTGTGCTCCCTCGGACCGGACCGGCGCGTCGCGTCGGTGCCTCGTGTCGGCGGTCGCGAGCCGCTCGGCCCGCGGGCACGTCCGCGTCGGTTCGACCGGGAGCGGCCGCCGTCGGAGGGTGAGCGCGGGGACCGGATTCGTGTCATCGCGCCCCTCAACGCCGCCGGGCCAATTAATCCTTGGTGGAAACCGGCGTCGACGCGCGCTCGTGAACCCCGTCCCGCCGGTCACCGGACGACGACTCGCCGGAGGTCGCCTCCGTACGCGAGGACGGCGACGCCGGCCGTCGCGACCGCGCCAATCGGGAGGACCGCCAGCCAGCCCGCGGTCGCGCCGACGCCGAAGCGCACGCCCAGCCCCGCGGCGACCCACAGCGTCGCGGCCGACGCGAGCAGGAGCAGTCCGCCCGTGACCCGACGGTCCTCGCGGCCGACTGCGATCCCGCACGTGGCGCTGCCGGCCGCGAGCAGGTGGAACCCGACCGCGAGCGGCCACGCTCGGATCGACGGTGGCAGGCTCGCGAACGGGCGGGGCTGGTCGAGGAAGTACGCCCACACCGGGTACCCCCCGAGGGCGCCGCCGTCGCCGCCGAGCGTCACGAACCCCCAGAGACTCACCAGCGTCGGGTCGCCCCCGCCGGGGACGACCGCCATCGGTACCGCGAGCAGCGTGACGACGAGGAGCCACTCGACGCGGCCGCTGGTCCGCGGCGACCGTGACTCCGCCGCCGAGCGCGATTCGGTTCCGGGCGGCGACGCCGGTCCCGAAGCGCCCTCCGGTTTCTCCATGCCCTCGGTTCGATCCCCGAAAGTAAGTATCGTCGGGGGACGCGGTCGAACGAGTGCCCGACCCCCCTCCCCCGTCAGGCGTAAGCGGTCGCCGCCCGTACCGTTCACGCGTGAACACGAACGACGGCGGCCATCACGACGCGGCGGTCGACGCGCTGGCGGCTCGCGAGTACGAGCGGGCGGGGAACCGGTACACGCGGGGCGGGCGGCGCGTGCTCGCCGACCCGCGCGACGGACTCGACCCCTTCGATCCGGACGAGAAGGGGTGGATCGGCCAGGGGCTCCAGCAGCTGCTCGCGGCGACCGTCGCGTACCGCGTCGCGGGCACGGACCGCCGAGCCACGCAGCGCGCGGTCGAGGGGATCGCCGCGGCGCGCGACTTCGAGACGGTGTTGGAGACGCCGGGACAGGCGGCCTGTCTCGCGGAGTTCGTCGCCGACTTCCGGGTGGCGGGCGACCTCGGCGACGCCGGAGCGGCCTACGACGTGGCGGCGGACCGATACGAGGCCGCGAGCGACGCGGTCGATTCCCCGCAGGCGCTGGCGACGACCCCGCTCTTCGAGGCCGCGGCCGCGACGGTCAAACAGGTCGCCCGCGGGCAGGCGGACGGCGAGATCGCGATCAAGTGGGAGGACCTCCACGGATCCGACCCGAGCCGCGCCGGCGACTTCCTCGCGCACCGGGCCCGGTTCAAGAAGCAGCGGTTCCCGAGCCTGCTCGAGCGTGCGGTCGCGGACGGCCACCTCGCGGCGCCGCGGGGGACCACTGAGTACAACAACGAGACCCACGAGTGTCCGAGCTGCGGGTCGAGCCACGTCAACTGGGCCGGCACCGGGATCCTCTGTCTGCGGTGTTCGACGCCGACCGAACAGGGTTGATCCGACGCCGACCGGAGGCGTCCGGCGAAAGCGACGTCGCCCCCGGTGACCGTCGTCGTCCGCTCGATCCGCGCGCCCCGTCGAACCGACTCGACGACGACCGGCGGCCTCGCCCCGGACGGCGATGACAACGGGCAGTACACGCCGGCGGCGAGCCGACTCGTCAGCGCGGGCGTGCGACCGCACTGACCCGGCTCCGATCGCCGGACGCGGAACCGGCCCCGACGGAAGACGAGCGTCCCCCGGCCGCCGCCTTCCGAACGGCGGGAGAGCCGTTGAGAACGGGCGCGTACCGGTCGGGGTTCCGTCGGTCTTCGAGGCGACGTCGACGGACGCGTTCAGTCGATCGGCAGCTTTTCGAGGGCTCTAAACGCGAAGCCGTACGCTCTCGGACCGAGTATACTGACGCCGAATCCGAGGAGGTAGAGCAACCGCGGATTGCGCTTACACGCCGCCAGCAGCTCCGCCCGGCCTCTCCGCGGCTGACCGTTGAGCAGGCACGTCTGTCCCAGTTGCCACTGGTGTCTGGACAGCAGTTCGGACCGGCTCCGGAACTTCTCCGCGTGCTTCTCTAACACGTGTTCGATGGCGTCGATCTGAGCCTCCTCGTCGGAGCTGATGCTGACTTCGTCGTGGTCCATCGATTTGACGACCAGCGGCTCCGGATCGTGTCCGAACTCGAACTGCTGGGAGATACGTAGCCACATCTCCCAGTCCTGTTGGCGCGGGAGCCCCTCGTCGAACAGACCGACCTCCTCGAAACACGCTCGTCTGACGAGCGCGGTCGACGTCGGGATGAAGCGGCCGTTCCCCTTCAGCAACTCCTCATGGATACTCCCCTCGTGCGCGTCCCGGTCAGGGTCGGGGCCGTACTGGCGACCGGAAGGGTACTCGAGCCAGTAGCCCGTGTAAACCACGCCGGTGCGGTCGGACGCGTTCCGCATAGCGCGCACCTGTCGTTCGAGCTTCTCCGGGTGCCACCTGTCGTCGCTGTCGACGAAGGCGAGGAAATCACCGTCCGCGTGCCGGATACCCGCGTTCCGCGCGACGTTGGCTCCCCTGTTTCGCCGGAACCGAACGTACCGTATCCGGCGGTCGTCGAAGTCCTCGACGACGGCGGGGGTGTCGTCCGTCGACCCGTCGTCGACGACGAGCAGTTCGAACCGGTCGTACGTCTGTCGGAGGACGCTTTCGACGACCGCGTCGATGGTGTGTGCCCTGTTATACGTGGGGAGGACCACGCTCACGACTGAACCACTCGTGTCCCGTTCGGCCATTTGTCATCAGAGGCGACAGTGAACGTTGTTCGCTGACTCGGTTAAATGTCGTATATGGTAAACGATGAGGTTCGATAAAATTGTTTCGGGAAAGGCGGCCTCGAGGGACCGTTACGTCCGCGTTCGATCGGCACGCCGCCGCCTCGGTCGGCGCTCAGGCGACGACGCTCACTCCGCGAGGAGGCTCTCGCCGTCGAAGTCGACGTCGACGTCGACGTCCAGCAGGTCGAGGACCGTCGGCGTCACGTCGAAGAGGTTCGCGTCGGACAGGTCGAGGTCCGCCTCGGTCGAGTACAGAAGCGAGTTCTCGAACTTGTGCATCCCGTTGCGGGGGCCCTGCGTGAACACCGCGTCCTTGCCGCCGAAGCCGGACTTGAGGTCGAACCCGTCCGCGGGGATGACGACCAAGTCGGGGGCTATCTCGTCGTGGGCGCCGTCGAAGACGGTCTCGCCTTTCACGATCCGCCGGCACACCTGCCGGCCGTCGGGGCCGGTGAGCGACTCGAGGTCCGAGATGAGCTCCTCGCGGACCGCCTCGTACTCGGACTCGGAGACGACGCCGTTCGGCTCGCGGCCCTCCACGTTGAGGTAGAATCGGCCCGGAATGAGCGAGTACGCGCGGGCGTCGTCGTCGATGTCGGAAAGCGAGTCGTGGTCGTCGTCCTCGTAGGAGAGCCACCCCTCCTCGGCGAGGAACTCGTTACAGTTCACCTCGTGGGTCAGCTCCGTGAACCCGTGGTCGGAGGCGACGATCAGCGTCGTGTCCTCGTCGAGTGAGTCGCGAATCTCGCCGACGTACTCGTCGAGCGTGCGGTAGAACTCCAGGAACTCCTCGGCGTACTCGCCGTCGTTCGCGTAGTCGCCGAACAGGAAGTGGTTCACCCGGTCGGTGCTCATGAAGACGCCGAAAAAGAGGTCCCAGTCGTCCTGTGCGAGGTAGTGCGAGAACGCGTCGTACCGCGCGTCGAGCGTCGCGTGGGCGTTCTCGATGAAGTCGGTCTTGTCGTCGTCGTGGCCGAGTTTGGCGTTGACGTCGATCCGGTAGTCGAAGTCGTCGAGCGTCGCGCGCAGCGACTCGTCGCTCGCGGCCGACTCCAGATCGGGCGAGAGGAATCCGGAGACCATCCGCTGGACGCGCGTCGACGGCGGGAACGTGACCGGGACGTTGAGGACGGTCGCGTCGCGGCCGGCGTCGGTGACGCGGTCCCACAGCCGGGTCGCCTTCACGTGGCGCCCGAGCGGGACGTACGTCTCGTAGGAGTCGACCTCGCGGTCCTGGAAGCCGTACACGCCGGTCTCGCCGGGGTTCACGCCGGTCGTGAGACTCGGCCAGCAGGCGCTCGACTCCGGCGGGACGATGCTCTCCAAGCGCCCGCCGGAGCCCGTCTCCGCGATGTCGGTCAGGTTCTCGAAGACGTCGGGGTGGTCCTCGACGAGGTCGAGCGGTACGCCGTCGATTCCGAGGAAGACGACGCGCCCGGCGTCGTCGCCGCGGAGCCGGTCGAACAGACCCATGTCGTGTGGTTCCGAGGCGGCCGGCATATCCCTTGTGTTCCGCGAGACGCGACTGCGCGATCGGTCAGTGCGAGACGCCGTGTCACAGTCGTCTGAGCGGCCGGAGCGCGCGGCCCGGCCGTCGGACGCGAGTCAGAAAGCCTATTTTCTTTCGCGCGGACGTATCTGGCGTATGAGCGACGACTTCCCGGCGAGCGTCGACGTCGACTACACCGACGGCGAGGGTGAGGACCCGGCGGACTACCCGTCGATCCAGCACAAAGTCGAGAAAGCGGTGGAGGTCACCCGCCGCGGACTCGAACAGTACGACAACCCCGCGGTGATGTGGACCGGAGGCAAAGACTCCACGCTGACGCTGTACTTCATCAACCAGGTGGCCGAGGAGTTCGGCTACGAGAAGCCGACCGCCGTCTTCATCGACCACTTCCAGCACTTCGATTCGATCACCGACTTCGTCGAGCACTGGGCCGACGAGTGGGACATCGAGCTGGTGTACGCCCGCAACGACGACGTCGGCGCGTACGTCGACGAACACGGGCTGGAGCCGGGCGACGACATCCCGGTCGACGCGCTCTCGGAGCACAATCAGCACCACATCCGGGAGATCTTAGAGTACGAGGAGGAGACGTTCCCGTTCCTCCTCGACACCTACGTCGGGAACCACCTGCTGAAGACGGTCGCGCTCAACGACGCCCTCGAAGAGTACGACATCGACGGCGTCATCTCCGGCGTCCGGTGGGACGAACAGGAGGCGCGCGCCGACGAGACGTTCTTCTCGCCGCGTCACGATCCGGACCTCTTCCCGCCGCACGACCGCATCCAGCCCATCCTCCAGTTCGCCGAGGCCGACGTGTGGGAGACGTTCTGGAACTACGTCGTGCCCGACTCCGTCGAGGCGTTCCCCGACGAGGGGTACGTCCCGCAGGCCGACGACGACCTGCCGGAGGGTGTCACGCAGGAGGACATCCCCATCTCGCCGAAGTACTTCGCCGGGTTCCGCTCGCTCGGCAGCGAGGTCTCGACGGACAAGACGACCGAGGAGCCCGCGTGGCTTCAGGACCTCGAGGGAACGACCGAGCGCGCCGGCCGCGCCCAGGACAAGGAGGACCTGATGGAGCGCCTGCGCGACCTCGGCTATATGTGATAGCCGCCGGGAACTGACTTTTCACCGCCGCGTTCTTTTCGCGATCCGCTCCCGAACGGCGCCCGCCCTCGGCCGCCTCGCCGACCGACGCTCAGCGCCCGCCCTCGGCCGCCTCGCCGACCGACGCGGTGAACCCCACCTCGCGGAGCCGCTCCGCGAGCGGGAGCCCGATGCCCGACGCGGGCGTCAACACGCCGCCGTCGAGCGGGGAGTCGACGTCGTCGCGCGCCAGACACACCGCCGACTCGCCGAGCATCCGCGCGGTCGCGCCGTAGCCGGGGTCGCGGTCGGCGCCGAACTCGGCCTCGACGGTGAACGAGCCGTCCGGCGCCGTGCCCCGCCCGATGACCCGTATCTCGAAGCTGCCGGCCTCGGCCTCGGCTCTGGTGGGCCCCTCGCCGGGCTCGGGGAAGACGTAGCGGCTGAGCGCCGACCGCACCGGCCCGACGGACATGGCCGTCTTGAACAGTCCGAGCCCGCCGGCGACGAGGCCGGCGGCGGCCGCACCTCTGGGGCCCGTCCCCGTCGTGACGACCTCGCTACACCGGAACTCGCGGCTCCACGGGTAGCCGAGCAGCGCGTTGCTCCGCCGGATGACCCGTTCGTTCACCGACGCCATCGGCGACGGGGCGGTCCACGCCGAGCGGAGCGCGTCCCTGCGGGGGAACCGCTGTTCGCCCGGGTCGACGCCGCTCCGCTCGCCGGCGGGAGCGAGCGAGTAGGGGTTCCGGATCGCCTCGCGGGCGAGCGGGTCGTCCGCGGCCGCGTC
Organism: Halorubrum ejinorense; assembly: GCF_039522565.1. Taxonomy (GTDB): domain Archaea; phylum Halobacteriota; class Halobacteria; order Halobacteriales; family Haloferacaceae; genus Halorubrum; species Halorubrum ejinorense. Next base: position 33,852 of record NZ_BAAADQ010000007.1, read on the forward strand.
GAACAGCGCGACGAAGCTCGCCAGCGTGCCGCCGCTGACGCTCCCGCTCCCGCCTTCGAGGTAGATCCGGACCGTTTCGCAGTGCGCGTCGAACGTCTCCGCCGCGAACGACTGGACGAGAAGGGTGCCGATATCCGCCGGCACCGAGTCGAACCCGCAGCTGTGGACGATCCGGGCCTCGGCGTCGACCGCGGCCTCGTGGAACCGGTCGACCGTCTCCCGCACCCAGTTCACCTCGCCGGTGAGGTCGCAGTAGTCCGTGCCGGCCTCGACGCAGGCCTCGACGAGGGGCGAGCCGTACGTCGTGTACGGGCCGACCGTCGTACAGACGACCCGCGCGTCGCGAGCGATCGCGCGGAGGCTCTCGGGGTCCGTCGCGTCGCCGACCACGACGGGGACGTCGTCCCACGCGTCGCTGCGGCGGGTGAGTTCGTCGACGAGCGAGTCGAGTCGGTCGGGGCTCCGGCCGCCGACGGCCAGCGAGAGGTCCTCGGGCGCGTACCGCTCGGTGAGGTACTCCGCGACGAACCGGCCGGCGACCCCCGTGGCTCCCCAGAGGACGACGTCGTGTGTTCGATCGGTGTCCGTCATCTGCGCGGACGTACGGGCCGACGGCGGTAAACTGACGGGGGTCTCGGCACGCGCTAACTCTTTACCTCGCCAGCCGTTACTCGCACCATGGCCGTTGGCACCCGGTTGTCATTACAGCTCGCCGACTTCGGCACCCGCTCGCTCGTCACGCACAGCCTCATGGCGCTGGGGTTCGTCGGGGCCGTCGTCTCGGGACTGTTCGTCGAAGGACAGATAGGCACCATTTCGATGGCGGCGTTCATCAACTTCACCGCCGGGCTGTGGATCTCGCAGTCGATCCACTCGCTCGGCAACGCCGCCACCGAAGACGACTACCAGGGCGTTCTCAAAGAGCTGTTAGATCGTGTCTAGCGAGCCGGGGATCGACGGCGGCCGACTCGGGCGAACGCTCGTCCTGATCGGGTTCGTGACGACGGTGTTCCTGTTCCTCATCGCGAACCGGCTGTCCGGCGACACGTTCCGAATCGGCGCCGTGGCGATCGGGACCGTCGCGCTGATCACCGCGATCATCGGCTTCATCATCGCGGCCGGCAGCGCGGTCGAAGGGCACTAACGCGCCGTCTCGGCGCCGTCGGCGACGTACGGCGCACAGACCAGTTCGACCCCCTCCTCGAAGCTGACTTCCGGCTCCCAGCCGGTGGCCTCGTGGAATTTCGAGTAGTCCGCCATCGTGTCGTGGACGTAGCCGTCGAAGGGGCACTCGATGTACTCGGGGTCGACGTCCGTGCCGAGCGCGTCGTTGATCAGCCCGACCATCTCGTTGAACGTGTACGCCTCCTGGGTGCCGACGTTGTACACGCCCGTCAGCTCGTGGTCGGCGGCGAGCTCGCAGGCGCGGGCCACGTCGGAGACGTGCGTGAAGTCGCGCGTCTGCGACCCGTCGCCGAAGAGTTCGGGCGCCTCGCCCGACGCGATGGCGTCGGCGAACTGCGCGACCGTGTTCGCGTACTCGCCTTTGTGTTCCTCGTTGCCGCCGAAGCCCTGGTACACGGAGAAGAAGCGGAGTCCGGCCACGTTCATCTCGTGGTGGTTCGCGTAGTACTCGGCGTAGCGCTCGCGCGCGAGCTTCGACGCCTCGTAGGCGGTGCGGGCCTCGACGTCCATGTCGACCGGCGAGGGCTCGGTTCGGCTCCCGTAAATCGATGAGGTCGAGGCGTAGACGACGGTGTCACAGCCGTGCTGCCGGGCGCGCTCGACGGTGTTGACGAACCCCTCGACGTTGACGCGGCAGCCGCGCTGGGGGTCTGACTCGTGCATGTTCCGCGAGGAGAGCGCGGCGAGGTGGAAGACGACGTCGACGTCGGCGGGGAAGTCGCCGTCGACGACCGAGGCCTCGACGAACTCGACCGAGTCGTCGAGGTTCTCCGGGGTGCCGAGGTAGGTGTCGTCGACCGCGATCACGTCGTTGTCGGCCGCGAGGCGGTTCGCGAGGTTCGAGCCGATGAAGCCCGCGCCGCCCGTGACGAGGACGCGTTTGTCCTGCATGGATACGCCTTCTCCGAGGCGGGTGTTTAGCGCTTCGGTCGCGTCGGCTCGGCGGGGACAGCGGACGGCCCGACGAAAGCCATTTGCTCGCGGTCCCGCTACGAAGCGTACGAAATGTCGCCCCGTGACGCGGAACTGGTGATCGAGACGTGGCGCGTCCGCGAGCGGGACCTCCCGCGCGTCCCGCCGTCGGGATGGGGGAGCGTCGACCGGCTCCGTGAGGCCGTCTGTCTCGCGGTGGCGTGCGGCGTCGACGGGGTCGAGCGCGTCGAGCCGTTCGAGGGGCCGGCCTCCGAGCGCGAACGCTTCGCGGCGACGGTAACGAAGGAGTCGGTCGACGACGAGCTCGTTCGGGTGCGGCCGTCGTCGGACTCGTCGGACGGGGACGCCACGCCCGACGCGACGAGCGGACGGGACGAGGCGTTCGAGGACACGACGGAGCAGTTCGACCTCGACGAGGCGCTCGACCGGCTCTGACGCGGCCGCTCCGGAGGCGTGGCCTCGATCGCCCCCGTCGCGCTCCGAACTCTCGGACCGGTCACGGCCCGAGCGCGGCGATGTCCGCGCCGACGGCGGCGCGGGCGTCCGCCGGGTTCGGGTCGCTGTCGGCGAGGTGGGTCCACTCGCAGGCCGGAAGCGCCGCGAGCCGGTCGCGGATTCCGGGCTTGTAGGGAGCCGCCGCGGCGAGCCCCTCCGCGTCCCCCCAGACGTCGTCGATGACCGTCCGCGAGTCGATGCGAACCTCGACGGTCGCCGGCTCACACCGCGCCGCCAGCGCTTCGAGGCCGAGATGGAGGGCCGCGTACTCCGCGGTGTTGTTCTCGGAGCGCGCGCCGACCGGTCGACCGAGACGGACGGTCGGTCCGTCGGCGACTTCGAGCACCGCGCCCGCGCCGGCCGGTCCGGGGTTCCCCCGCGAACTCCCGTCGACGTAGAGGACCACGGCGTCGTCGGTCGGAGTCGTCCGGCGCTCGGGCGGGGCCGGCGGGTCGCCGGCGAGCACGTCCTCGGCGGCGCTTCGGATCTCCCCGTCGGTGGTCTCCGGGTCGAACAGTCCCCCGTACCCCGGGACGGCACCGTCGATGGCCGCTATCGCGGGGCCGATCTCGTAGTCGTACCGCGCGAGGACCTCGTCGACGCGAGTGGCGAGCGGGGAGAGCGTGCCCGTGGGAAGTCGGTCCACGCTACGCCTCTGGCGAGCGTCGATTTTCGTGCCGGTTCATCACTCTCGACAGGGCCAGCAGGCAGAAAAAGACGACGGCGGTGAGCGGCGCCGCGAGAGGGCGGTGGAGAGAACGCGGCCGGGTCGTCGACGGCGACGGTGACGTCGTCCGCCGCCGCCCAGCCAGAACCGTCTTTTCGATGGCCGGCGAACGGCGGGATATGTTCGGGACAAGCGGCGTCCGCGGCCCGGTCGGCGACGAGATCACGGCCGCCCTCGCGCTCGACGTGGGGCGCGCGCTCGCGACCGACGGCGCGGAGACCGTCGTGATCGGCCGCGACGCACGCGACAGCGGCGCGATGCTCGTGCGTGCGCTCACCGCGGGGCTCACCGAGTGCGGGACCGACGTCGTCGACGTCGGCGTCGAGGCGACGCCCACGGTCGCCCGCGCGGTCGTCCGCGAGGAGGCGGACGCTGGAGTGGTCGTCACCGCGTCGCACAATCCGGCGCCCGATAACGGGATCAAGCTCTGGACCGAGTCGGGGCGCGCGTTCGACGACGCGGGCAACGATCGGATCGCCGAAATCGTCGAGGCGGAGTCGTTCGACCTCGCGGCGGCCGACGCGATCGGTGCGGTCGAAGCCCGGGACGTGGTCGCTGGTGGCGACGCCCGACGGCTCCACGAGCGCGCCCTCCGCGAGAGCGTCTCCCTGCCCGACGACCTCTCGGTCGTCGTCGACCTCGGAAACGGGGTCGGCCGCGTCACGGCCGACGCGCTCCACGCGGCCGGCTGCGACGTGGAGACGCTCAACGGCCAGCGAGACGGGCGGTTCCCCGGCCGTCCGAGCGAGCCGACCGCGGCGAACTGCGAGACCGCCTGCGAGGTCGTGGCGGCGACCGACGCGGACCTCGGCCTCGTCCACGACGGCGACGCCGACCGGCTGATGGCCATCGACGAGCGCGGCCGGTTCGTCGGCGGCGACGCGCTGCTGGCGCTGTTCGCGCGGCGCGAGGCCGGCGCGGACGACCGCGTGGCGGTCCCGGTCGACACGAGCCTCCTCGTGGCCGACGCGCTCGCGGCGGTCGACGCGGAGGTGACGTACACGCCCGTCGGCGACGCGTACGTCGCCGCGGAAGCGGAGCAGCCGGGCGTCGTCTTCGGCGGCGAGCCGAGCGGCGCGTGGATCTGGCCCGACCGGACGCCGTGCCCCGACGGCCCGCTCGCGGCGTGTATTCTCACCGCGCTCGTCGGCGCCGAGGGCCCGCTCGCCGCGCTCGTCGACGACCTCCCCGAGTATCCGATCCGCCGCGACTCGGTGCGGACGGACGCCAAGTCGGCGATCGTCGAGCGCGTCGGCGAGGTCGCCGACGAGGAGTACGACGACGTCTCGACGCTCGACGGGATCCGCGTGGAGACGGAGACCGGGTGGTTCCTCGTCCGCGCGAGCGGGACCGAGCCCCTGGTGCGGATCACGGCCGAAGCGCGCGAGGCGGACGACGCCGACGCGCTCTTCGAGACCGCGCGAGGCCTCGTCGACCGCGCCGCCGAGGGCGCGTGACGAGACGGAACAGCGGCGTCCGGTGGGGGGCGGGAAGACCGACCGCAGCCCATAAACCGTCCCCCCGCGTCGGGCGCGTACATGTACGGAGTCGTGCTCGCGGCCGGCCGAGGGACTCGGATGCGACCGCTGACTGACCGCCGTCCGAAACCGCTCCTCCCGGTCGGGGACCGCTCGCTGCTCGAACGAGTGTTCGACACCGCCCGCGACGTCGTCGACGAGTTCGTCGTCGTGACGGGGTATCGCGGCGAGGCGATCCGCGACGGCGTCGGCGAGTCGTACCGCGGCCGACCGGTCCACTACGTTGAGCAGGCGGAGGCGCTCGGGACCGCCCACGCCGTGGCGCAGGCCGAGCAGGTCGTCGACGACGACTTCCTCGTGCTCAACGGCGACGTGGTCGTGGACGCGTCGCTCCCCCGGGCCCTCTCCGACGCGGGCGCTCCGGCGATCGCCGCCACCGAGGTTCCGGACCCGCGGGCGTACGGCGTGCTCTCGACCGCCGAGGACGGGTCGCTCGCGGGGATCGTCGAGAAGCCCGAGGACCCGCCGACGACCCTCGCGAACGTCGGCTGTTACGCGTTCGAGCCGGAGGTGTTCGACTACATCGAACGCACGCCCGAAAGCGAGCGCGGCGAGTACGAGATCACGACGACGATCGATCTCCTGCTCGGCGACGGCCGTCGGATCGACGTGGCGGCGTACGACGGCGCGTGGCTCGACGTGGGTCGCCCGTGGGAGCTCCTCGAAGCGAACGAGCTGGCGCTCGCCGAACTCGAAGACGAGCGCGCGATTTCCGGCACCGTCGAGGAGGACGTCCACCTCCACGGCCCCGTCGTCGTCGAGGACGGCGCGCGGGTCCGCTCGGGCGCCTACGTCGAGGGGCCGGCGCTGATCCGCGAGGGCGCCGACGTGGGACCGAACGCCTACGTCCGCGGCGCGACCGTGGTGGGGCCCGGTGCCCACGTCGGCCACTCGGTCGAGGTGAAGAACTCGGTGCTGATGGCCGACGCCTCGGTCGGGCACCTCTCGTACGTCGGCGACTCGGTGCTGGGCCGCGGGGTCAACTTCGGCGCGGGGACGAACGTCGCGAACCTCCGTCACGACGGCGAGAACGTCCGGATGACGGTCAAGGGAGACCGCGTCGACACCGGCCGACGGAAGCTGGGCGCGATCGTCGGCGACGGCGCGAAGACGGGGATCAACACCGCGCTGAACGCGGGCGTCGTGCTGGGCGCCGGCGAGACGACCGGGCCCGGCGAGGCGCTGACGCGCGACCGCCAGTCGGAGTAGCGCCGGGTCGACGCGAGGCCGGCTCACTCCCCTCTCCGCGCGTACCGACCGAAGACGTCGCCGACCGCGGTGGCCGACTCCTTGAGCCGCTCGGTGTACGCCGGGCGGTCCCACGTCGGCGGCGCGAACGAGACGGAGCGTAAGGTGCCGTCCGCGACGCCCGGGGCCGCGTGCGTGAGGTTCGTGTCGGCGTCGAGCGGCCGCGCCGTCCCGTCGGCGCCGGCGGGGACGTACGAGGCCGCGGCGACGTCGATCGACTCGAACGTCTCGTAGGCGTCGAGCCCGTCGGTCCAGAGGTCTCCGAGGCGTCGCCGCCGGCTTGGGTCGGCGACGTTGAGCAGTTGCCACGGGAGCCGGAGCTCGATCGCGTCGGCCGACGGGGCGACGTGAACGTCCGCCAACGAGTCGTACTCGGGCGACTCCGGGTTGCCGTTCCCGTAGCGCAGCCGCCCCGTCTCCACGGACCGGAAGGGGACGCGCTCGTCGGTCACCGGGACGGTGTAGCCGCGGTTGATAACCAGCCGCAGCGGCGTGAAATCGCCGGGATCGGGGTCCCGGTACCGGTCGAGGTCGAGGCCGGCTTCGGCCCCGTACTCGTACGCGAAGGCGTCGTAGCGGGGGTAGACCGTCATCCGGGAGGCGTCGGGGCCGCCGAGCCGGACGACGAAGTCGGCGGGCGCCGTCGCGTCCGCCCCGTACGGGAGCGCCCGCGCGCCGGTGTCGGTGGTCCCGAGCGCGATGAGGTAGTTGGTCGCGTCCCAGTCCGGCCCCCCGTCGAGTCCCGCGAGCTCGAGCCGCACGTTGAGGTACGCCGCGTCGCTCGCGACGCGGACCGCCGTCAGTTCGCGCGCCGCGTCGGCGCCGTCATCGATCCGGACGGGCTCGCGCTCCGGCGTCGCGGCCGTCGCGTCCGCCCACGCCTCGAGCGAGCCGTCGAGCGGGACGGCGTCGGCCGGGTCGAAGGCGAGCAGCCCGAACCGCTGTTCCGGCGTCTGGACGTTCGACCAGAACGGCCGGCGGTTCGGGTCCGAGAAGGGCGCGAGGTTCCACGTCCGCTTGAACCACTCGTCGTGCCAGCTGAACACGACCCCGCCGGCGGTCCCGGCCTCGCGGATGTCCGCGTACATCGCGGCGAGTATCTCGCCCTGTTCGCTCTCGGTGAGGCGTCCCTGATCGCGGCCGTGGACGTCTCGCTGGGCGATCCCGCGCGAGGAGGGGACGCCGAACTCCGCGACGAGCAGCGGGTGGTCGGTGGCGCCGACGAGGTCGTTCAGGTAGCCCGCGTAGCTGTTCGGCTCGCCGCGGTGGTCGACGTAGTCGGCGTACGCGGGCGTCTCGTTCAGCAGCGGCGGGTAGTACGGGTAGACGTGGTAGGCGGCGAACGTCCCGGCGTCGTACGCGTCCGTCGCGGCGAGCGCGTCGGGGTCGACGGAGACGGCGTCCTCGTTGACGAACGGCTCGTACGGGTGTTCGAGCGGGTCGGTCGTCACCCAGTTCGTGAACGCCGCGGGGCGACGCGCGCCGTACGCGCGGTCCTCGTACGCGACCGCGGCGTCGAGGCGGGCGGCAAGCCACGCCTCGAACGGGGACCCGTCGGGCGCGGTGACGAACTCGCCGTCGTAGCCGGTCGCCTCGTTCACTCGGTTCGTCTCGCGGACGACCGCGGGCGGCCACTCGATGCCGGCGACGTAGCCGAGGACGGCGTCGCTCACGTCGACGTCGTAGGTGCCGCTCGCGTACCCCGGCTCGGGCTCGACCGTCGTCGCGCCGTGGACGGCGTCGACGACCTGCCGCATCGAGCGGTCGAACGAGGCCGACAGCGACGTCGCGTCGCCGGCCTCCCGGAGCGTCTCCTCGCCGATCCAGTTCCCGTGGAGGACGTAGACGGGGTCGGCGTGCGAGCGGTTGTACGCGGCGAGCGCCCGGTAGAACGCCGGGGGATGGACGGTGTACACGCGGACGACGTTGACGTTCAGCTCGCCCATCATCTCGAGCCAGCGGTCGTACTCCGCACGGGTGATCGCCGCTTCTCCGGGGAACCGCCCGGGCTTCGCCATCCCGAGGTTCACGCCGCGGACGGACACGGGCCCGAAGGGCCCGCCGTCGACTGCGACCTCGAAGCCGTCGTCGCCGACACGAAACCGGCGGGAGGGGCCCTTGCCCGCGCCGGAACCGTCGCCCTCCGACGCGTCGGCGTCGCCGCGGAAGCCGCAGCCGGCGGTCCCGACCGCTCCCGCCACCCCGACGCGACCGAGAAACCGGCGTCTGCGCACACACGTCAGTACGGGTGGCGAATGTTAAGCCTACCTGCCGGACTGAGCGACGGGCGGGCGGAACTCGCGCTTTTATCAAATCCCGCCCCGTAGCGTCGGTAAGGACCGCTTACTCAGCATGTCATCCAACACGATACGCCGGGATCCGTTCAGGAGCCTGCTACAGCTTACCGCGGCCGACCTCACGACCGAAGAGCGAATCCGGAAGGCGCTCGACGTCGGCCGTGAGTACCTCGGCGTCGACAACGGCGTCCTCTCGTACACGGGCGGGGGCCGGTACGAGGTCGTCGAGACCAACATCGAGAGCGGCCCGTACGCGAAGGGCGGGTCGGTCGACCTCGAGGGCACGTGGTGCCGCCACGTGGTCGACGGCGGGCGGACGCTCGGGTTCGCCGACGCCCGGAAGACGTCCTACCGCGGCGACGACGCGCTCGACACGACGGGGCTTCACTGTTACGTGGGCGCCGCGGTAGAGGTCGACGGCGAGACGTACGGAACCCTGTGTTTCTCCGACGAGGAGCCGCGCTCGGACCCGATCTCCGATCGCGAGCGAGACTTCATTTCCGTCCTCGCCGAGTGGGTGAGCTCCGAGCTGGAACGGCAGAAACACTACGCGGAGCTGCGGGAGCAGAACGAGCGCCTCGACGAGTTCGCGGGCATCGTCGCTCACGACCTCCGGAACCCGCTCGCGGGCGCGATCGGGTTCACCGAGCTCGCACAGGATCACGTCAGCGGCCAGGCGGCCGAGTTCCTCGACCGCGTCCGGGGCGCGCTCGACCGCATGGAGACGATGATCGCCGAGTGTCTCATGTTGGCGAAGGAGGGAACGGACGTCGGCGAGCGGACGCGGGTCGACCTCGAAGGGGTCGTCCGCGACGCGTGGGACTCGGTGCGGACGCGAAACGCGACGCTGTCGGTCGAGGTCGCCGCCGGCACGACCGTCAGCGCCGACGAGATGCGGCTCCGGCGGCTTCTCGAGAATCTGTTTCGCAACTGCGTCGAACACGGCGGGCCGGACGTCGCGGTGACGGTCACCGGCGACGACGACGGCTTCACCGTCAGCGACGACGGCCCGGGGCTCCCCGCGGACGTCGAACGCGCGCTCACCGCGGCCGACGCGGAGAACATCAGGTCGTTCGGGCTCGGGCTGTTGGTCGTCCAGCGCGTGGTCTCGGGGCACGGCTGGGACCTCGCCGTCGACAGCGACGGCGGCGGGACGCGCTTCGCCGTGACCAACCTCAACACCGCGGAGCCGGTTCACGAGGGCCTGACCGCGGGCTGATCGGTCGCGGACTACTCGCGCACGTCGACCGCGTCGACCACCCAGACGAACCCCTCGTCGCCGGCGCCGACCGCGGCGTCGCGAACCCACACGAAGCCGCCGTCGCCCGCGCCGAGCGCCGGGTCGGTCGTCCAGACGAAGCCGCCGTCGCCGAGGCCCTCGGAGAAGTCCGTCGTCGCGGCGAGCCGCACGCTCCCGGCGTCGTCGACCGCGAGGACGTAGCCGCCCTCACCCGCACCGAGCGTCGGGTCGGTCGTCCAGACGAACCCACCGTCGCCGGCCGAGAAGTCGGAGGTCCAGACGAACCCGCCCTCGCCGACGCCGACGGTCAGGTCCACGACGGACGCGAACGCGCCGGGATGACCGTCGCTCGCGATGCGGTCGAGCCACCGGAGCCCGTCGGTACCGGACTCGTCGGCAAGCCGGGTCGCCCAGACGGACTCGCCGTCGTCCGAGGCGGGCGTCGGCTCCGCGGTCGCGGTCTCGTCTCCGGCGTCGCCGTCCGCGACATCGTCGTTCACTGCCGCGGGCTCGCCGCTGTCGGCCGCCGCGACGCCACCGGCAGCGGCGGCTCCCGCGACGGTTCCGGCCGCCGCGCCGCCGGCCTCCTCACCGCCGAAGCCCCTCCGCTCCATCACGCCCCACGACTGCTCGCCGCGGAGGAACTCGATCAGGCCGTGCCAGGCGACGACCGTCTTCCACTGACGGTAGCCGAAATTCTCCAAGACGCCGTACCAGAGCAGCCGGGCTGCGTCCCACGGCGACTCGTAGCGGTTGTAGCTCCACACCTCGCTGAACACGCCGAACCACGAGAGGAACACGCCCGCGCCGACGGTGAGCAGCAGGAAGGTGAGGAAGAACTCGACGTTGAGGATGCCGAGATACCAGCCGAGCGGGAGCAGCACGTAGCCGAACCCCTCGATGAGCGGGCCGATCGCCTCCGCGGCGGTGAAGAAGGGGAGGACGACCGTCCCGACGCGACCGTAGCGGCGGCGGAAGAAGAGCCCGCGGCTGGCGACGACCGTCTCTAACATCCCGCGGTACCAGCGGCGCCGCTGACGGCCCAGCGACCGGAGCGACTCCGGCACCTCCGTCCACGCGACTGGCTCGGGGACGAACTCGATCCGGTAGTCGACGTCGTTGTCCGAGAGGTGTTCGTGGAGGCGGACGACCACGTCGAAGTCCTCCGTGATCGTGTCGTGGCGGTAGCCGCCGATCTCGCGCACGCGGTCCGTCCGGAACACGCCGAACGCGCCGGAGATGAGGATCAGCCCCTTGAGCCGGGCGAGCCCGAGCCGCCCGGAGTAGAAGGCCCGCAAGTACTCCATCACCTGGACCCCGGCGAGTCCGGTCTTCGGGAGGTTGGTTTCTTTCACCTGGCCGTCCTGAACGACGCAGTTGTTGGCCACTCGGATGGTGCCGCCGCTGGCGACCGTCCGCGAGGGCTCCTCGAGGAACGGCGAGACGACGTCGAGCAGCGCGTCGCGGTCGATCACGGTGTCGGCGTCGACCGCGCAGAACAGCTCCTGGTCGGTGAGCCAGACGCCGGCGTTGAGCGCGTCGCTTTTGCCGCCGTTCTCCTTGTCGACGACCAACAGGTTCTCGTGGGTCGCCGAGCGGTACACACCGCGGATCGGCTCCGAGGGCACGTCGTACGGGACCTCGGCGTCGACGGGCCGCAGCCCGAACGCCTCCTTGAGCCGGTCGAGGGTGGCGTCCGACGAGCCGTCGTTGACGACGACGATCTCTTGGTCGGGGTAGTTGAGCGCGAGCATCGAGCGCACGCTCTCGACGATGTTGGCCGCCTCGTTGTACGCCGGCACGACCATCGCGACGCCCGGGTAAAACGGGCTGTCGAACGCGCGGAACGAGGGCTTCCACTCCGACTCGCGGACGCTGTCGCGGAGTTGGAACAGCGCGAGCACGTGGATCAGCAGGTAGCCGACGTTGATCAGCAGGTAGTACGTGACGATGAACACGCCCGACCCGACGACGAGCGTCGTCCCGATGCTCTCCAAGGTCGTCATCCGCGCACCTCGTCGTAGAGGCGCTCGCGGTCCCGGGAGATGTCGCGCGCAAGCCGGTCGAAGCGGGCGTGTTCGGCCGCCCATATCCACGCGACATCGAACGGAGCCGCGTCGGGAGCGGGCGGCTCGGGCCCGGTCGCGGACGGCTCGGCGCCGGTAGCCGTCGAAGCGTACGTCGCCTCGCCGCCGGGCCGTGGCGATTCGCGCGGCGCGGGCGTTGCGTCCGGGCCCCGCTGGGCGATCAGCGTTGCGGCCGCGGCGACTCGGGAGCGCGGCGCCGGGTCGGCCCTTCCGGCGGCGTCGATCGCCGCGAGCGCAGTCGCATCGCCCCACACCCCGAGCGCCCGGTAGGCGTCGGCGCGGACCGCCGGCGCCGGCTCGTCGGGAATCGCGCCGAGGTCGACCGCGTCGCGAACCCGGGGGTTCCACCCGTAGGCGCCAAGCGCCCGCCACGCGGCCCCGCGTACGCTCGGCTCCGAGCTCGACAGCGCCGCGACGACCCACGAGAGGTCGGCGTCGCCGATCACGGTGGTGAGGTGGCGGACGACGAGCAGCGCCTGTCGCTGGAGCGCAGGCGGCCACGCCGCGAAGTCGGCGGCCGCCCGCTCGAAGAACGGGCTCGGATCGCCCTCGGCGACGCGGTAGAGGGTGTCCACGCCGAACACCGAGAACGAGTCGGGGTCGTCGCGGAGCAGGAGGTCCACGCCGGTCGCCGCGCAGTCGTCCGCCCCGGCGGCGTACAGCACCTTGGCGGCCGCGGCGCGCTCGCGCGCCGTCTCGGTACAGTGCGCCCTGAGCAGGTCGCGGTCAGGGGCGTCACGGAGCAGCGCGAGCCAGACTAAGGCGTGAATACGGTCCCAGTAGTCGCCGTCGGCGATGTGGCGGCGCGACCGCTCTCCGATGCCGAGCGCCCGCCCGAGCCCGGCCAACGACTCGGCGTCGCGGCCGTCGAGTTCGCGGAGGTACACGTCGAGAAGCGACTCCAGCACCGCCTGCTCGGTCGCCGAGAGGCCGGCGACCCACGCGTCCCACGCCGGGTCGTCGCGCCCGTAGAGCCGGTCGAGCAGTTCGGACCGCAGCGCGGCCCGCATCGGCTCCCGGCGCCGGCTTCGACGGGCGGCCACGACCGAGTAGCCGATCGTGACGACCGCCGCCGCGACCAGCAGCGAACCGAGCACGACGACGCCGAACGCGAGCACCCGCGACTGCGAGCCAGCGAGGGGGCCGTAGACGGACGACGCCGTGGTCGGGGCCGCGAACAGCACGCTTACCTCCCGACCAGTCGGTCGATGCGGGCCAGCAGCTCGTTCGGGCTGAACGGCTTCGTGAGGTACTCGTCGGCGCCGGAGTCGAGCCCCTCTAACACGTCGGCCTCCTGACCGCGCGAGGTGAGCATCACGACGGGCACGTCGGGGTCGACGGCGAGCTCGCCGCGTCGGATCGTCCGCAGCACCTGGGTTCCCTTCATTCGGGGCATCATCACGTCGAGGACGACGACGTCGGGCGTGACGCCGCCGTCCAGCGCCTGCCGACACTCCTCGCCGTCGTGACACACCGTCAGGTCGTAGCCCGCGTTCGACAGCTTGTACTGGAGGATCGACCGGATCGTCTCGTCGTCGTCAGCGATGACGGCCGATTTCGACACATAAAGTATAGACACGCTGCTCTACTTGACTCTTCTCCAACGGCCCGCCGTCGCGCGAACGATTTAACACCCGGACGGGCGAGGTGTACGGTATGGCTACCGACTCCGTGACCGCGGTGATCCTCGCCGCGGGTGAGGGACGACGGTTAGCGCCGCTGACGAACCGACGCCCGAAGCCGATGGTCCCCGTGGCGAACCGACCCCTGCTGGAACACGTCGTCGAGGCCGTGACGGCGACCGACGTCGACCGGATCGTCCTCGTCGTCGGCTACGAACAGGAGCGCATCCGGAACCACTTCGGCGACGGCGACGACTGGGGCGTCACGATCGAGTACGTCGAACAGACCACCCAGCTCGGCACCGGCCACGCCGTCCTCCAGGCCGAGCCGGTCGTCGACGGCCCCTTCGTCGTGCTCAACGGCGACCGGATCGTCGACCCCTCGATCGTCTCGCAGATGCGCGACAGGGCACGCGACGGCGACCTCCCCGCGATGGCGGTCACGACCGCGGCGAGTCCCCGAGAGTACGGCGTCGTCACCCTCGACGGCGACCGCGTGACGGCCATCGACGAGAAGCCGGAAGGCCCGGTCGAGACCAATCGGATCAACGCCGGCGTCTACGGGTTCTCGACCGACGTGTTCGACGCGATCCGCGAGACGCACGCGACCGGCGAGCTGGCGATCACGGCGACGCTCAACGACCTCGCCGGGCGCGAGCGGCTGTCGGCGGTCCGCTACGACGGGCGCTGGCTCGACGTGTCGAACCTCTGGGACCTGCTGGCCGTCAACGCGGGGCTGGTCGAGGAGGCCTCGACGCCCGAGTCCGCGGGCGCGAGCCTCGGCGACTCGGTGAGCGTCGCCGACGACGTGGCGCTCGCGGGCAACGTGCGCGTCGGGCCGAACGTCACGCTCGGCGGCAGCACCGCGATCGGCAGCAACGCGACGGTCGAGGCGGGCGCGGTCGTCGAGAACGCGGTGGTCTTCCCCGACGCCGTGATCGGCGCGGGGGCCGTGGTCCGGGACGCGGTCGTCGCCGGTAACGCGCGGGTCGGCCCCAACGCGACGATCGCCGGCGAGCCGGCGACGGTCGTCGTCGGCGACGCGGTCCATCACGGCGTCGAACTCGCCGGCGTGGTCGGGGACAACGCGACCGTGGGCGCCGGCGCGACGCTCACCGACGGCGCGGTCGTCGGCGACGACGTGACGGCCGACGCGGGGGTCGTGATCGACGACCGCGTCGAATCGGGCGCGGTCGTGCGGAGGGGGTAATCATGTGCGGCATCACCGGCTACGTCGGCGACGGGATCGCACTGGACGACGGAGATAGCGACGGCAGCGTACCGGACGGCGACGAGGGCGGCGCCGCGGGCGACGGCGGGTTCGCCGGCGTGGGCGACATCGTCCACGAGGGGCTCCGCAACTTGGAGTACCGCGGCTACGACTCGGCGGGCGTCGCGCTCGTCGGCGAGGCGAGCGGGCTCACCGTCGCGAAGCGGTCGGGCGAGGTCAACAACCTCACCGTGCCCGACGTGCCCGACGCGTCGCTCGGGGTCGGCCACACGCGCTGGAGCACGCACGGGCCGCCGACGGACGCGAACGCCCACCCGCACACCGACTGCGTCGGCGAGGTCGCGGTCGTCCACAACGGGATCGTCGAGAACCACGAGGCGCTCAAACGGGATCTGGCCGACCACGAGTTCACGAGCGACACCGACACCGAGGTCATCCCGCACCTGATCGAGGAGGAACTCGACGCGGATTCTGAAACGACCCTCCTCGACGCGGTCCGGGCCGTCGAGGACCGCTTGGAGGGGAGCTACGCGATCTGTGCGGTCCGCGAAGGGGAGGACGAAATTGTCGTCGCGCGCCGCGGGAGCCCGCTCGTGTTGGGCCGCGGCGACGACGCGACGTTCGTCGCCAGCGACGTGACGGCGTTCCTCGAACACACCCGCGACGTGACCTACCTCGAGGACGGCGACGTGGCGGCCCTGTCAGCCGACGGGGTCGAGGTCTACGCCGACGGCGAGTCGGTCGACCGCGGCGTCGAGACGGTCACCTGGGAGGCCGACGCCGCCGAGAAGGGCGGCTACGACCACTACATGCGCAAGGAGATCCACGAGCAGCCCGAGTCGCTCCGCCAGACCATCGCGGGGCGGCTCGACGTCGACGGCGGCGACGTCGACCTCGACGTCTCGTTCCCGCCGGGCTTTCTCGCCGATCTGGAGGAGATCCAGATCGTCGCCTGCGGTACCTCCAACTACGCGGGGCGATACGCCGCGCAGCTGTTCGAGGAACTCTCAGGGGTACGCGCGACCGTCGAGATCGCCAGCGAGTACGAGTTCGGCGCCGGCCGCAGTCCGGACCGGACGCTCGTGGTGGCGGTGACACAGAGCGGCGAGACCGCCGACACGCTCGGCGCGGTTCGCCGCGCGAACGCCGCCGGCGCACGGACGTTCGCCGTGACGAACACGCTCGGGAGCACCGTCACGCGCGAGGTGGACGACACCGCGTTCATCCGCGCCGGCCCCGAGATCGGCGTCGCGGCGACGAAGACGTTCGCCTCGCAGGTGGCGACGCTGACGATGCTCGCGGTGGCGATCGGCCGCGAGCGCGGCGCACTGGCCGCGGCCGACGCGCGGCCCGTGTTAGAGGGGCTCCGCGACCTCCCTGGCGCGGTCCAGCAGGTGCTCGACGCAGAACCGACGGTGCGGGAGGCCGCGACCGAGTACGGCGACAGCGAGGCGTTCTTCTTCGTCGGGCGGCAGCTCGGCGTGCCGGTGGCGCTGGAGGGCGCGTTGAAGCTCAAGGAGATCTCCTACGACCACGCCGAGGGGTTCGCCGCCGGCGAGCTGAAACACGGCCCGCTCGCGCTGGTGACGCCCGACACGCCGGTGTTAGCCGTCTTGACCGACGGGTCGCGCGCCGACGAGACGATGAACAACGTCACCGAGGCGCAGACGCGCGGCGCGCCCGCCATCGGCTGCGTCTCCGCGGGCGAGGAGTACGCCACGCTGGACGTGTCGCTCCCGGTTCCGGACGTGGGACTCGTCGAGCCGCTCGTCGCGAACGTCTACCTCCAGCTGTTCGCGTACCACGTGGCGAACGACAAGGGCCGGTCGATCGACAAGCCGCGGAACCTCGCGAAGAGCGTGACGGTCGAGTAGTCTGCCCTCCGCTTCGGTCCTACCAGGTCAGCCCTTCGTACGTAATCCCGTCGCGTCGCTCGATGACACGTCGCCCGTCGACGACGATCGGGGTCGCCATCGCGTCGAACTCCGCGTCGAGCGCGGCGAACTCGTCCCAGTCGGTGACGACGACCGCGCCGTCGGCGCCGTCGAGCGCCCCCGCGGCCGAGTCGGCGTACGTCACGTCGTCGACGTAGTTCGGGGCGTTGTCGGCCGCGACCGGGTCGTAGGCGGTGACCGTCGCGCCGCGTTCTTGGAGGTCGTCGATCACCGGAATCGCGCGGGAGTTCCGCATGTCGTCGGTCCCGGGCTTGAACGCGAGGCCGAGGACGGCGATCTCGGCGCCCTCGAACTCGCCCTCGAGATGTTCGGCTAGCAGAGCGACCAGCCGCGCCGGCTGGCGGTCGTTGACCTCGACCGCGGCGTTGAGTACGGCCGGCTCGTAGCCGGTCGCCTCCGCCGCCGAGATAATTGCGCGGGTGTCTTTCGGAAAACATGAGCCTCCCCACCCCACGCCGCTCTGGAGGAACTGTGCGCTGATCCGGTCGTCGAGCCCGATCGCGTCGGCGACCTCGTAGGCGTCGACGCCGAGCTCCTTACAGATGTTTCCGAGGTCGTTGATGAGGCTGACCTTCGCCGCGAGGAAGCCGTTGTTGGCGTACTTGATCATCTCGGCGGTGCGCGTGTCGGTCTCGACGACCGGCGCGTCGGCCGCCTGGACGAGCGGGTCGAACACCGCGCGCATGTCCTCCAGCGCGCGGTCGTCGTCCGCGCCGAGGACGACCTTGTCCGGACTCAGGAAGTCGTGGACCGCCGTCCCTTCTCGGAGAAATTCCGGGTTCATCCCGACGCCGAAGTCCTCCCCGGCGGTCTTGCCGCTCTCCCGTTCTAAGATCGGCGTGATCGTGTCTGCCGTCGAGCCGGGGACGACCGTGCTCTTGACGACGACGGTGTGCCAGCCGGGCGCGTCGGCGAGCGTCTCCCCCAGTTGGCTCGCGCCGGCCTCCATGATCGACAGGTCGATGCTGCCGTCGTCGTTCTGCGGGGTCGGGAGACAGAGGAACGTCACCTCGGTGTCGCGGACGGCCGCGTAGTCGGTTGTCGCCCGGAGCCGGCCGCTGCCGTTCGGACCGGCGTGCTCGGCGATGAGCTCCGAGAGGCCCTCCTCGTGAATCGGCGCGTCGCCGGCGTTGATCGTTTCGACGACGGACTCGTCGATGTCGATGTTGACGACGTCGTGGCCGAGGTCCGCGAAGCAGGCGGCGACCGTCGTGCCGACGTAACCGCTGCCGATGATAGAGAGATTCATTCTGGGTGCCCTTTCGAGAATCTCCGACAAGAAACGTTGGATCGGGAGAACAAACTCCTCCGACAGGCGCACTCATAGCAAAGAGATGTTCAGACGATCTGAACAGTATAGGCTAGTATACTGTGCGCCGATAGCGTGTGTATCTGATATTTTCCTTGTTTCTCTTCCCATCTGAACACCGCCTCTCAGGGCGTCAATAAATATTTATTCTGAAAGACAAGATGCCTATTAAATGAGTCTTACAGACCGATTTGTTAGCCGGTTAAGATCCGAGGGACTACTCTTTTCCCTTCACTTAGTACTACGACATCTGGTAGGAATAAATATCATAAACTTGTACAACGCGATTCGTTTCCGAGAACACCGAATCGTCACTTCGTGCGATATCTCTATGGTCCTTCCCAAGAGTACAGAGATACCACACCCAATTGGAATCGTTATCGGACACGAGGCCAAAGTCGGAGCGAACGTCCGTATTCAACAGCACGTAACGCTGGGGCGCCCCATTCCTGAAAGGTCCGCAGGGTATCCAAAAGTAGGTGACGGCGTGGTCATCGGTACTGGTTCGACAGTCTTAGGTGATGTTTCGGTCGGAGAAGATGCCAGAATTGGTGCGAATTCAGTGGTTCTTAACGATGTTTGCCCCGATACAACCGTAGTTGGTTCGCCGGCTACCGAGATAGATCAATCTCAGTAATCATTTCAACACACTCTCGAACAGCTTAAGATACGACCGCGAGATATCGTGCCAGCTCTCCAACTCGTTTTCGTTTATCATCGCTCTGTGAGCCGCAGGAGAGTTCCCCCCGATCTTGTCAATTTCGGACGCAATCGTTTCTGGTTTCGGTTCTGTGAATATTAGGTTATCGTAGTCGTACCACTGCTTCATCGCGGGAATAACAAGAGTTGAAATTCCTGCGGCCGTGTACTCCTTGAGCTTCAGTGGTTGCTCAGCGTCGATGAGGCACAGACCGAGATCAGCGTGCGCCAAGAATCCCGGAACTAAATCGTAATCGAACGAGCCGAGGAAGTGGGCGTTGGATCTGTTCGATACGATACTGTTGATGTCCGCGCCCCGATCTTTGCCGATGAAAACGAACTCCCAATCAGGGAGCCGTTCCGACGCCTCACCAATTTCCCCAAGATGATATCGTTCGACCATGCTACCGGTGTAGATGGCGATCCGGCTGTCGGGATCGATTCCATGCTCCTCAAGGATGGTTCTACTTTCGTTCACCGCCCACTCCGCTGGCTCCGCGAAACGGTCGTAATCCACGGCGTTCGGGAGTCGAACCGGATCTGAAACCCCTCGATCGATCGCCTCTTGATAAGATGATTCGTAGACGAACACCGATTTGTCCGATCGTCGGAGAACGAACCACTCATACCGCTCCAACATGCTGAATAGAGCCCGTGGAAGGTCCCGTATCTGCGATAGCGGATCCGTAACATCTCCGACGAAGGGCTTCCGAAGTGCGATGGAGAGTGGATACCCGACGTACAGTCCCATCCGTACCGTTCCGACAATTACGTCGTAATCGCCGGTGATAGCCGCATAAGTGGCGGGAAATGCGCTGGTTCCGGTCGCATCAACAAGCGTTACGTCAACGTCCATCTCGGCGAGGTGTTCGGAGATTCGCTCGCGTCTAACGCTCACGTTGTCGCCGGTATCGGGGCGGAGCCAAAGTACATCCATTATACTTCAGTGGGTTGGACCTAGCGGGTTTGAATCAGCGATCTCGGTGACCTTCCCGACTTTCTGTC
This sequence comes from Halorubrum ejinorense, assembly GCF_039522565.1. Lineage (GTDB taxonomy): Archaea > Halobacteriota > Halobacteria > Halobacteriales > Haloferacaceae > Halorubrum > Halorubrum ejinorense. The sequence goes on from NZ_BAAADQ010000007.1 coordinate 53,423, forward strand.
GCATTATAACTTTCTCACGTTCGGTTCGTCAACTGTCGCGTTCCTCGTGTCGAAGACGAGTTGACTGTTCTCAACGACCGACTCGATGTCGAGATCATCGTGATCGGTTACGATGATCGCACAGTCGTGTCTGCCGAGTTCCTCCGGAGTCAAACTGACCGATTGGAACTGCTCGCCTTGAACCTCGAAATCCGGAACGTGAGGGTCGTGGTAGGAGATGTTCGCGTTCCACTCGTCGAGCAGTCCGATCACGTCGTACGCCGGGGATTCGCGGACATCGGAAACATCGGGTTTGTACGCGACACCGACGACGAGGATCGACGACTTTGAGAGCGCCGTTCCCCGGTCGTTCAAAAGCTTCGTAACACGCTGGACGACGTGCTTGGGCATCTCTCGGTTTACCTCGTCGGCGAGGTCGATGAATTTCGTCTCGATTCCCTGTTGTCCCGCTTTCCAAGAGAGGTACAGCGGATCGATCGGGATACAGTGACCACCGAGACCAGGACCGGGATAAAACGGCATGAATCCGTACGGCTTGGTAGCGGCCGCGTCAACGACGTTCCAAATATCCACCTCAAGTTCGTGGGCGATCATAGCGGTCTCGTTGATGAGACCGATATTTACCGATCGAAACGTGTTTTCCAAGAGCTTCACCAGTTCCGCTTCAGTCGCGGAGTCGACTCGAACGACTTCGTCGAAGACGGTGGTGTATAGCGCTTCGGCGCGATCACCACAAGCAGCGGTTACACCGCCCAAGACTTTCGGAATCTCTGTAAGTCCGATCTCTTCCCGCCCCGGGTCAATCCGCTCCGGAGAGAACGCGACGTATACGTCTTCTCCGACGGAAAGCCCGTTCTCAGCCAAGGTGGGCGCGACCAGTTCTTCCGTCGCACCGGGATATACGGTACTTTCGAGAACGACTACACACTCTAGAGGAATAACGGACGCTAACCGATCGACAGCGTCTGCGACGTATGACAGGTCCGGCTGACCGGTCTTGCGGAGTGGCGTCGGAACACAAACTGAGATACCGGTTACATCGGCCAGCTCGGCGTAGTCCGTCGTTGGAGAGAATCCGGCGTCGATCGCTTCTTGAACCGTACTGTCTGCTATGTCCGTGACGTACGATGTGCCGTCATTGAGTTCGGCGACTCGATTAGCGTCGACGTCAACACCGACAACGTCATACCCAGCTTGTTCGTAAGCGAGCGCTAATGGTAGACCGACGTATCCTAATCCGACGACCCCTACAGTGTCCCGATCGCGATTCATGTGCGCCTTGTAGTCTTATCCCGATGATAAGCCTTCTTGACTACTGTTACGGTACGTAGCGACCCCGTAGAGGTATCCGAATCCGACCGCGGCGGTAAACACGAAAATCGCGAGCAGTTGCGCCAGTTTCGCGCTCGTCGGATCGGCGAGAAAACTCCGAAGCCGACCCGGAACGTACCTCGTCGTGAGGTCGCGCAGGTACTCCCTTTCGTTCCCCTCGTCTTCGGGATACCGCAGGTTCATCACCCGCTTCGAATACCCCTGCCAGAACGCCCGGCCGACGAGCCACCGGAAGTCGGTCCGGTACTCAAATATCTTGTGAAAAACAACCGCCTCCTCGTTGTACACGACACCGCGGCCGGACTGCTCACGGACGCGGATACAAGCGGGCGCTTCGTGTGCCTGAACGTGGCTGTCGCCTTTCCGTCCGGTCTCTTCGTCGTACCCACCGACGTCGAGAAACACCCCTCGGTTGAACGCGATGTTCGATCCGTACGTGTTCCGGACCTCTTCGAGGTGCTCTGCGAAACCCTTTTCTGTACACCCGATGAGCCAGTGGAACTCCTCCGGGAGGAACGACGGCTCGCCTGCGACCCATTGCGGGGCCAAGCGGCCGCCCACCACGTAGGCGTCGGTCGACTCGTAGGTCTCGACCAGCGTTTTGATCCACTCTGGCGTCGCGATCGCGTCGTCGTCGAGGAACGCGATGAGGTCGCCGTCGGCCAGCTCGGCTCCCTTGGTCCGACTGTACGATATTCCGCGGTTCTCATCGTTATTGTGGACGCGGACGTTGGCCCTGTCGCCGAAGTCCTCGCGCATCCGGTCGGCGACGCGCTCGTTCCCGTCGCTCACGAGGACTACCTCGATCGGCTCGTACGTCTGATCTAGCGCACTCCGTACGGCCTCCGCGAAGTCGGAATAGCGATTCATCGCGTACGTACAGACGATAACGGAGACCTTCATCCAAGATGAGGTTCGAAATACGGTCGAATAAGAGTTACTGAGCCGAGCCAACGGCGACCTCGGAACTTGCTACTCATGTCAAGAAAACATATAGTACGAGAGTCCCATTCAGCTCGGCTGTTGTAGCAAGATGACAAGCCTTATGCGCGTTTTGACAGTCCCTTGCGGTAATGAGCGATTCGAACGATCCGCCGGACGAATCGGACTCGTCCCCGTCCGATCTCCTCGCGCGGTGGTACCACGTTCCCGTCCTTCTCGGGGTGTTCGCGTTCATGCTGTGGACGCGGCTGCGCTCGTACGGGAACTTCATCCAGAACGGCGAGGTGTACTTCCGCGGCAACGACGCCTGGTATCACCTTCGCACGACGAAGTACCTCCTCAAGAACTATCCGAGCACGCTTCCGTACGACGTCTGGACCGGCTTCCCCCTCGGGACGAACGCCGGCCAGTTCGGGACGCTCTGGGACCACATCATGGCCGTCGGGATCTGGATCGCCCGGCCGATCATGGGCAGTACCGAGGAAGTCATGCTCGTCATGGCGCCGATCGTGGGCGCACTCGTCGCGATACCGACGTACTTCATCGCCCGCCGGTTCGTCGACCGCGTGCCCGCACTCGCGGGTGCGGCGACGCTGGCGCTGTTCTCCGGCACCTTCCTCCGGTACACGCTCGTCGGCTTCCCCGACCACAGCGCGGCCGAAGTCCTCTTCCAGAGTACGGCGGTCCTCGCGTTCCTCGTCGCGCTCGGCGTAGCGGAACGCGAGAAACCGGTGTGGGAGCTCATCGTCGATCAGGACTGGGACGCGCTCCGCCGACCTGTCGCTTACGCCGCCGCGGCCGGCGTCGCGCTCGGCCTCTACATGTGGACGTGGCAGCCGGGCATCCTGATGGTCGGCTTTACGGGAATCTTCCTCGCGGTCAAACTCACGAGCGATACCTACCACAGCAAAAGCCCCGAGCCGGTCGCGTTTGTAGGGGCGATCGCGATGACCGTTGCGGGATTAATGCAGATTATTCCACTCGATACCTTCTCGTTCAATCCGACTGACTACTCGCTGCTCCAGATCGTCACGCCGCTCGGCGTCGCGCTCGGCGCTGTCTTCCTCGCGTGGCTCGCCCGCCAGTGGGAGGCGCGCGACCTCGACACCGACGCCTACCCCGCGGCCGTGGGCGGCCTCATCCTCGCGTCCGCAGGCGTCGTCTGGCTGGCGATTCCGTCGCTGTGGTCGACCGTTATCAACAACCTCCTGAACACCGTCGCCTTCTCCGCGAGCGCCGGCGCCCGCACCATCGGCGAGGCCCAACCGCCCCTCCAGGAGGCCTCGTTCTCGAACTTCGTGCTCTCGCAGTACGGCCTCGCGTTCTTCCTCGCACTCGCTGCGGTCCTCTACATCCTCGCGCGCCCGCTCTACCGCTCCGACGACGTCAACCACACGCTGTACATCCCGACTGCGCTCGCCGTCATCGGCACCGTCTACGCGGTTCCGCAGGCGTACAGCGCGGTCGGCGGCCTCGTCGGCGTCGACTGGCAGGTGATCGGCCTGCTCCTCGCTGCGGCGTTCCTCGTCGGCGCAACGCTGCTCGTCGAGTACGACGCCGAGGAGCTGTATTTCGTCGTGTGGGCGGCGTTCATCGGGAGCGCCGCGTTCACGCAGGGCCGGTTCAACTACTACCTCGCCGTCGTCGTCGCAGTGGGGACAGCGTACTTCCTCCAGGTCGCGTTCGACGCGCTCGATCTCACCTCGTTCGACGCGCTCCGCGAGATCGAGGGGTGGCAGATACTCACCGTCGCCGCCGTCCTCGCGGTCCTCATCGTCCCGCTCGTCGGCGTCGCCACGCCCGTCTGGCAGGCGGGCAACTCCAGCCAGCCGGGCAGCGTGGTCCAGTGGGACGAGAGCCTCCAGTGGATGAACGACGAGACGCCCCAGCCGGGCGAGCTCGAGGGCGCGGACAACCCGATGGAGCTGTACGGGACCTACGAGCGCCCCGCTGACGGCGACTTCGAGTACCCGGAGGGCGCGTACGGCGTCCAGTCGTGGTGGGACTACGGGCACTGGATCACCACCCGAGCCGAGCGCATCCCGAACGCCAATCCGTTCCAGCAGAACGCGGGCGAAGCGGCCGATTACCTGCTCGCACCGAGCGAGGAGGAGGCCGCGGAGGTGCTCGCGAGCCAGAGTACCGAGGGCAACGACACCCGGTACGTGATGGTCGACTGGCAGATGGCGTCGGTCAACTCCAAGTTCACCGCCCCGGTCACGTTCTACGGCGGCAACGAGACGGTGCGCGACTTCACCGGCGTGCTCTACCAGCGCGTCGAGGGCCAGAACGGCCAGCAGGGCGGCCTCCAGGCCGCGCTCCGGACGCGCACCCAGCGCTACCACGAGAGCCAGATGATCCGGCTCTACCAGCACTACGGGAGCGCGGTCGAGCCGCAGCCGGTCGTCCTCGACTGGGAGCCGCAGACGGCCCAGACCGCGTCGGGCGAACAGGTCGAGATCCGCGTCCTGCCGAACGACCGGCAGCCGGTCCAACGCTTCGAGAACCTCTCGGCCGCGCGGTCGTACGTCGAGGAGGACGGCTCCGCACAGATCGGCGGCGTCATGGGCGTCCCCTCCGAGCGTCTCGACGCGCTCGAACACTACCGGCTGGTCCACTCCACGGAGGCGCCCGGCCGGTCGCCGTACGCCCAGCAGGCGCAGATCCTCGCCCAGCGGTTCGGGGTCGATCTTCAGGCGACGTTCGGCGAGTCGCTGTTCGGCGCGTTCAGCGACGACTTCGTGAAGACGTTCGAGCGGGTTCCGGGCGCGACCGTCGAGGGCTCGGGCGCCGAGCCAGGCCAAGAGGTCGAAGCGACCGTCGAACTCGAGAAGCCGAACGGGCAGACGTTCGAGTACACCCAGTACGCGACCGCCGACGAGAGCGGCGAGTTCGAACTGACGCTCCCGTACTCCACGACGGGGTACGACGAGTTCGGCCCCGAGAACGGGTACACGAACACGAGCGTCCGCGCGACCGGGCCGTACAACGTCACCACCGAGCAGACGACGGGTGACGACCTGTACACCACGCAACTGGTCGGGCAGGTCGAGGTGACGGAAGGCCAGGTCGTCGGCGCCGACGACTCGGCGGCCACCGTCGAACTCGAAGAGGAGATCGTCGACTGTCCGAGCGGCGACCCCGACTGTCCGGTCGACAGCGACGGCGGGAGCGACGGCGGTAACACGACGAACGCCGTCGACGCCTCGGACGCACTGGTCTCGGCAGAGTCGATCGTGCCGGGCGATATCGGAAGTCGAGACGCGGCCGCCTGATCCCGGGCCGTTAACTACCGCCGCCGTATTTTGCGACGTATGGGTGACCGCCGCGAGTGGCTGGCGCTGTATCTGAAAGGCGTCGCCATGGGAAGCGCGGACGCGGTTCCCGGCGTCTCCGGGGGCACCATCGCGCTCATCGTCGGCATCTACGAGCGACTGATCGCGGCGGTCACCGCGGTCGACGCCGACCGGATTCGGCGCGTGCTCGCGGGGGTCCGACCGCGGAACCTCGCGGACGCGCGGGCGGCGTTCCGCGAGGTCGACGGGGCGTTCCTGCTCGTGCTCGGCACCGGGATCGGGACGGCGGTCGTCACCGTGTTGAGCGGGGTGAACTACCTGCTCGAAACCCGACCGGTCGCGACGTACGGGTTCTTTTTCGGGCTGATCGCCGCGAGCGCGGCGGTGCTTCTCGGCGACGTCGACCTCGACACGCCGCGGCGGAAGGCGGCCGCGGTCGGCGGGTTCGCGCTCGCGTTCCTCGCCTCCGGCGTCGCCTCGAACGCGCTCGGAAGCCCGCTGCCGCTCGTGTTCGTCGCGGGCGCGGTCGCGGTCAGCGCGATGGTCCTGCCGGGCGTCTCCGGCTCGCTGTTGCTCGTGGTCCTCGGGCAGTACGAGTACATGTCCGGGGTCGTGAGCCGGTTCGTCGACGGGGTGGCCGCGCTCGCGGTGGGCGACGGTGGGGGCGTGATCGTCGAGACGCTCCCGCCCGTCGCGGCGTTCCTCCTCGGCGGCCTCGGCGGTCTCTTCACGATCGCACACGCGGTTCGATACGCCCTCGCCCGCGCCCGCGCCGCGACGCTGGCGTTCCTCGTGAGCCTGATCGTCGGCGCGCTCCGCGCGCCGCTCGTCGAGACGACGGGCATCTTGGCCGAGAGCGGCGAATCGTGGCGCGCCGCGGCGCCGCGGTTCGCGCTGGCCGCGCTCGTCGGCGCCGCGACGGTGCTTGTGCTGGACCGCTACTCCGCCGCGATCGAGTACTGAGCGCGCAACCCCTTTTCGGCTCCCAACCCTACGCACGGCTATGGTTCAGACGGAATCCGACTCGGCGCTCGACCGCGGCGACGCCGCTCCCGACTTCGAACTCCCCGGAACGGACGGCGAGACGCACCGACTCGACGAATTCGAGGCGGACGCGCTGCTCGTCGTCTTTACCTGTAACCACTGCCCGTACGCGAAAGCGAAGTTCGGACTGCTCAACGACCTCGCGGCCGAGTACGACGACCTCGCCGTCGTCGGGATCAACCCCAACGACGCCGAGGCGTACCCCGAGGACTCCTTCGAGGCGATGCGCGAGCGCGTCGCGGACGGGACGATCGCGTACGACGCGTACCTCCGCGACGAGACCGCCGAGGTCGCGGCCGCCTACGACGCGGTGTGTACCCCCGACCCGTTCCTCTTCGGCCGCGAGGACGGCGCGTGGCGGCTTCGGTACCACGGCCGACTCGACGACGCGCTCAACCCCGACGACGAGCCGACCGAGTTCTACGTCCGCGACGCGGTCGACGCCGTCCTCGCGGGTGAGGAAGTCGAGATCCTCGACCGTCCGTCTCGGGGCTGCTCGATCAAATGGCCCGAGGAGTAGGGCGGCTCCGGATCGCGGTGCCGCCGAGGACGGGTTAACAAGGATGGGGGCCGAACGAGCGGTATGAGCATGAAAGGCGGCGAGCCGGATCTCCACGAGATCGATCGGTACGACGGCGGCGTCGGGTGGATCGCGTACCCCGACGAGACGATGGAGCGCGCGAGCCACGCGTTCGCGGTCCACAACGAGGAGACGGACCAAGACGAAGTCTGGGTGGTCGACCCGGTCGACGCGCCGGGCGTCGACGACCTGCTCGACGAACTGGGCACCGTCGCCGGCGTCGTGGTCGGGCTCGACCGTCACAAGCGCGACTGCGCCGAGATCGCCGAGCGGCACGACGTGCCCGTCTATGTCCCCGAGTGGATGACCGGCGTCGCCGACGACCTCGGCCCGGCGGTCGAAATCGAGCGGTTCGGCTCGCGGCTGGCCGACACCGGCTTCGAGGCGATCCGGATCCGCGACTCGTCGATCCCGCCGTGGCAGGAGGTCGGGCTCTTCGACGGCGAGACGCTGATCGTCCCCGAGTCGCTCGGCACCGGCTCGTACTTCCGCGGGGACCGCGAGCGCCTCGGCGTTCACCCGATGTTGCGGCTCACGCCCCCGACGACTGCCCTCTCCGGACTGAACCCCGAGCGCGTCCTCGTCGGTCACGGCGTCGGCGTCCACGAGCGCGCCGCCGTCGCCGTCGAGGACGCGCTCAGCGACTCCCGGCGGAAGGCGCCCGGGCTCTACGCGAAAACGATCACCGGCGCGCTGCCGTTCTGACGGGCCAACCGAAGAGCCGGGAGGCGACGACCGCGACGGGTCCCGCGACTCGCACGTGCCCTTTTGCCGGCCCGGCCCGTAGCGGCGTGCGAACAGTGATTTACGTCACCCGCGACCTGTTGACCGTGCTCCGCGAGCGCGCGGCGAGCGAGGACCCGGACGAGGTGAACCTCCGGCTCTCCGCGACGCCGGCCGGCGACTTCGAGAGCGACACCGGCCTCGACCCCGAGACGCCGGTGTTGACGCATTTCACGCTGTCGAGCGTCGGCGGGTCCGTCAGCTCCGTCTTCGGCGTCGACCTCGGAACGCCCGCCGGCGAGGGGGGCGCTCGGTTCCTCTCGCACCCGGACGGGTTCCTCGGCGTCTCGCGGACCGACGACCTCGCGGCCGTCGTCCTCGTCGCCGTCCCGCCGTACGACGGCGATTCGGTCGCGGCGTTCGACCGGTCGGGCGAGGGGGTCGAACTCGCCGTCGTCGACGCGGCCCCGCCGACCGAGTCCGTTCCGGAGTGAGTCGAGCGCGGAGAACAGGGGTTTCAAGCCGCCGGAGGGAGTAGCGGTCGGCGATGGCAGCACGGCCACCCGGCGGCGGCGATACGAGCGAACCGGAGGCGATCGAGTTCGGCATCGCCGCGCTCGACGCCCGGCTCGACGAGGCGGACGTGTCGTTTCCCGCGACGGCCGCGGAGCTAGGCGAGGCCCTCGGCGATCAGGAGATTCCCTACGACGCACAGGGGCGCTCGCTCGCGGTCAGCGAGGCGCTCGACCGCACCCCGCAACAGCGGTTCGAGAACGAGACGGAGTTCCTCGACGCGCTGTACCCGGTGTTCGACCAGGCGCGCCGCGAGGAGCGCGGCGTGATCGCCAGTTTACGCGACGTCCTTCCCTTCTGAGCGGCCGATATCCTGATCAGAGACCGACTGAGTTCGCCGGCCGACCTACCGTGACTCTGAGCGGGCCTCGATCTCGGTCGCCTCCTCGTCCGACTCCGCGGCGTCGTATCGCTCGATGACGTCGTTGATGAGGACGACGTCGCCGACCGCGCGGACCCAGCGGTACGGGACGATGACGCCGGTCGAGCCGCTCACCTGTCCGGCGAACAGCTCGTGGTTGAGTTCCGCGAGCGCGAGGCCGGTCACGGAGCGGGCGTCCAGATCGAGCTGGATGTCTTCGATTTCGCCGACGAAGACGCCGTTGCTGGAGTACACCTCGCGGCCGACGAGCGACGTGATCTCTTCGGGGGCTGCGTTCATACACGATACGGTCACGAGCGCGCCTATTAAGCGTTCGTTGTCGAACGACGCGCGTCGGACGCAGCCGGGGCCCTGCCGCCGTGGCCGAAGGTCACTCCCGCGGCGCGATCACTTCCACCGGGTGGCTCGGCGCCGTGTCCAACAGCGCGTCGAGCTGTTCGGTACAGGAGGTGCCGGGCGCGACCACGGTGCGGTCGGTGTCGCCGAACTGCTCGCGGAGCGGCTCGCCGACGTCCATGCTCAGCTCGTAGTAGTCCGTCTTGTAGCCGAACGAGCCGGCCATGCCGCAACACTCCGTCTCGGAGACGCGCACGTCGTAGCCCAGTCGCTCGAACACCGCGGTCGCGTACTCGCCGGCCTCCACCGTGCGGGCCTGACAGTGCGGGTGGTACGCGAGCCGCCGGCCCGAGGCGACCGGACCGGTGCCCGCGACCGGCGCGCGCAGGGCCGCCGGGTCGCCGCCGTTCTCGAGCAGGCCGAACACGTACTCCATGACGTCGTAGCTCGCGTCCGCGAGCCGTTCGTGCGAGTCGGCCGGGAGGAACCGCTCGTACTCACGGCGGAACGTCGCGAGGTCGCTCGGCTCGATCACGACCACGTCGCGCCCGGCGTCGACGTGGGGCGCGAGGCCGGCGTAGAGGTCCTCGGCGGCCGACTCGGCGGTCGCGATCATCCCCTGCGAGAGCGGGGGTCGCCCGCTGCCGGGGAGGTCGGGCACCCGGACGCGAACGCCGAGCGCCTCCAGCGCGCGGACCGTCGCCTTCCCGCGCTCGACGTCGACGTAGTTCGTCGCGGTGTCCGGGTAGACGACGGCCTCGCGCACGGCGTCCTCGGGGGCGACCGCGGCGCCGCCGCGGGCCGCGAACCACTCGACGAGCGACTCGCGCGCGAACTCGGGGAGCTCGCGGCGCCGGTCGATCCCGGCCACTCGTTCGGCGAGCGCGCGGACCGGCCCCGCGTTCGCGAGGCGGTTGGCGACCGGCGCGGTCTTGTGGCCCCACTCCGCGAGCGTCGCGTAGTTGCCGACCAACCGCGTACTCAGATCGAGGCCCCCGGGCTCCTCGTCGGGGACGAGCTCCTCGAACGCCCAGTCGAGCTGGCTCGCGTCGGCCTCGCCGCGGTTGATCCGGTCCCGGACCGCGGTGTTGATCCACGGGATGTCGATGCCGACCGGACACGCGGGCACGCAGCGCGAGCAGCCGGTACAGAGGTCGTTGAACTCGGCCGCGGTGTCGAGCCCCTCGATGCCGGCCTCCCAGCCCGTGGCGATGCCGCCGGAGTACGTCTCGCCGCCGAACGCGTGGCCGCCGACGCTCTGGAAGTTCCCGCAGGCGTTCGAGCAGGCCGAACAGCGGATGCAGTACAGCGTCTCCTTCAGCGTCTCGTCGTCGCGCATCGCCAGCCGGCCGTTGTCGATCAAGACGAGGTGGAACTCGCGGTCGTCACCGGAGCCGTCCGCGAGCGGCTCGGCGTCCGCCGCGAACTCCGGGACCGGCGAGTCGACCGGCGGCGTGAGCGTCGAGATGTACGAGGTCACGTCCTGCCCGGTCCCCGAGCGGCCGATCAGCTCGACGAACGGCGAGAACTCCTCGACCGTCGGGACGAGCTTCTCGACGCCCGCGACGGCGACGTGAGTGTCCGTCGCGGTCACCGTCTTCCGGGCGTTCCCCTCGCTGGTGACTAAGAGCATGGTGCCCGAGTCGGCCGCGATGAAGTTCGCGCCGGTCAGCCCGAGGTCGGCGTCCTCGATCAGCTCTCCGAGTCGCTCGCGGGCGAACATCGTGAGCTCCTCGGCCGTCTCGGGCGGCTCGTCCGGGTCGAACCGCTCGGCGAACAGCTCCGCGATCCCCTCTCGGGACTTGTGGATCGCGGGGGCAACGATATGCGAGGGCTCCTCGTCGGCCAGCTGGAGCACCCACTCGCCGAGGTCGGTCTCGACGACCTCGACGCCGTCGGCTTCGAGCGCCTCGTTGACCTCGATCTCCTCGGAGGTCATCGACTTCGACTTCACCGCGCGCGCCGCGTCTCGCTCGGCCGCGACCTCGCGGACGTACCGGTTCGCGTCGGCGGCGTCGTCGGCGAGGTAGACGGTGCCCCCGTTCGCTTCCACCGTCTCGCGGACCTCCTCGATGAGGTCGGGGAGTCGCTCGATCGCGTCCTCCTTTATCGCCCGCGCCTCGTCTTTCAGGGCCTCGTAGTCGTCGAGGCGGCCGGTCGACTCGTAGCGGCCGGCGTTGAAGCCGCGGGTGTTCGCCGCGACCGCGTCACCCTCCGTCGCCAGCAGTTCGCGGATCCGGTCGGCCTTCGCCTCCCGCTCGGGCTCGGTCGCCGCCTCGGCGTCGGCGGCGGCGTTCGCGTCGCTACTCATGACTTCCCCCCGCGTCGGCGTCGGGACTCCGTGCGCCGCCCTCGGAGCCGTTCACGTCGTCGTCTCGTAACAGGACGACGTGGACCTCCTTCGGCCCGTGCGCGCCGTGGACGAGGCCGCCCATGTCCGCGGTGGCGCTCGGGCCGGTCGCGAACACCACGTCGACCGACTCGTCGCGCGTCCGCGGGCCGAGCCAGTCGAAGGCGTCGGGCATGTCGGGCACGAGGTCGGCCTCCCGGAGGACGACGACGTGCCGGTCGACGAAGAGGCTCACGGGCTCCGTCCCTGCGGCGTCCGACTCCAGCGCGACGCTGCCGTACGCGGCGACGCCGAGCGGCGACGCGGTGACGCCGGTGTGCGCGGCGCGCAGGTCGGCGGTGGTCGGGTCGGTGTCGATTCGGTCCGGAAGCGACGCCGGGCCGTCGGCGAGCGCGTCGGGCCCCGAACGGCCGAGCGGCACTCCGACCGCCGGGTCGCCCGCGGCGGCGTCGACCATCGCCGCGCACTCCCGCGCGGGCCCCTCGGAGAGCGCGACGCCGAGGTCGTCGAGCCGACCGGTGAACGTCGACGTGTCGATGAATGACATGGTCGACCGTTCGACGGCCGGTGTGTTGGGTGTTACGGCGGTTCTCAGCTCCTTCCGAGGTCCGTTCTCACGCCCTCGGCGGACGGAGGTGCCTTTTTGACCGTTCGACCGTGAGAGTTTCGCATGGCGACACACACCCCGGACCCGGACCCGGCTGACGGCGGGGACTTCGACTACACTGGCGGGGCGGTGGAGCGACCCGACCTCGTCGAGGAGCTCGACCGGCGCGTCGCGGGCGACGTGCGGTTCGACGACTACTCGAAGCGGCTGTACGCGACCGACGCCTCGGCGTACGAGGTGACGCCCATCGGCGTCGTGATCCCGGAGTCGACGGCGGACGTCGCGGCCGTCCACGAGTACTGCTTCGCGGAGGGGATCCCCGTCCTCCCGCGGGGCGGCGGGACCTCGCTCGCCGGCCAGACCGTCAACGAGGCGGTCGTCCTCGATCTGACCGGCGAGATGGACTCGGTGATCGAGACCGACCCGGACGCGGAGACCGCCCGCGTTCAGGCGGGCGCGTACGTCGGGGACCTCAACGCCGCGGTCGAGCCCGACGGCCTGAAGTTCGCGCCCGACCCGGCGTGGCGCGACAAGTCCGCGGTCGGCGGCGCGATCGGCAACAACTCCACCGGCGCCCATTCGCTGAAGTACGGCAAGACGGACCACTACGTCGAGGAGCTGGAGGTCGTCCTCGCTGACGGCACGATCGCCGCGTTCGGCGATGTCTCCGTCGAGGAGCTCCGCGAGTCGGCCGACCCCGACGCCGACGAGCTCCTCCCCCGAATTCACGCGGAGATCGTCCGGATCCTCGACGAGGAGGCCGGCGCGATCGACGAGCGCTTCCCGGAGCTGAAGCGGAACGTCTCCGGCTACAACCTCGACCGGTTGCTCGCCGAGTACCGCGGCGAGTACGGCGAGGAAGGGGTCGTCAACCTCGGCCGCCTCATGGCCGGCAGCGAGGGGACGCTCGCGACGGTCACCGAGGCGACCGTCTCGCTCGTCGAGATCCCCGAGACGAAGGCGGTCGCGCTGCTCACCTACGACGACCTCCTCGACGCGATGGAGGACGTGGCGGCGTGTCTCGAACACGACCCCGCCGCCGTCGAGGTGATGGACGACGTCCTCTTGGGGCTCGCCGCCGACACGCCGGAGTTCGCGGACGTCGTCGGGATGCTCCCGGACGGGACGGACTCCGTGCTGCTCGTCGAGTTCTACGCGGACGACGACGCGGCGGGCGAACAGAAGGTCGCGGACCTGATCGCGGACCGCGTCGGCGGCGAGGAGGGCGCGGACGGCCCGGCCGTCGACACCGCGACCGAACCGCGGGCCGGCGCCGCCGAGACGACGAGTCACCCCCGCCGGGCCGCCCACGCGATGGAGGCGCACGATCCCGCGAAGCGCGACCGCTTCTGGAAGATGCGCAAGGCGGGGCTCCCGATCCTCCTCTCCCGCACCACCGACGAGAAGCACATCTCCTTCATCGAGGACTGCGCCATCCCGCCGGAACACCTCCCCGAGTACACCCGCGAGTTCCAGCAGATCCTCGAGGACAACGACACGTTCGCCACCTTCTACGCCCACGCCGGACCCGGCGTGCTCCACGTCCGCCCGCTGATCAACACGAAGGAGGTCGACGACGTGGAGGCGATGCTCGACATCGCCGACCGCGTCACCGACGCCGTGGTCCGGCTCGGCGGCTCCGTTTCGGGCGAGCACGGCGACGGCCGCGCGCGGACCCAGTGGAACCGGAAGCTGTACGGCGACGACCTCTGGGAGTCGTTCCGCGAGCTGAAGACCGCGTTCGACCCCGACTGGCTGCTCAACCCCGGCAACGTCTGTGGCGAGGTGGACATGCGCGAGAACCTCCGGTTCGACAGCGACTACGAGTACGACGCCGGCTTCGACCCCGCGATGGAGTGGGCGGTCGACAACGGGATGCAGGGGATGGTCGAGCTCTGTCACGGCTGCGGCGGCTGTCGCGGGCCCCAGGACACCACCGGCGGCGTGATGTGCCCGACCTACCGCGCCGCCGACGAGGAGATCCAGTCGACCCGCGGGCGGGCGAACATGCTCCGGGGCGCCATCTCCGGCGAACTCCCCGACGACCCGACCGACGACGAGTTCGTCACCGAGGTGATGGACCTCTGTGTCGGCTGTAAGGGGTGTAAGGTCGACTGCCCGAGCGGCGTCGACATGGCGAAGCTGAAGGCGGAGGTGGAACACGCCCACCACGAGGAACACGGCGCCGACCTCCGCACGCGGCTCCTCGGCCGCTTCGAGTCGCTCGCGCCGCTCGGCTCGAAGTTCGCCCCGCTCTCGAACCTGCCGAACAAGATCCCGGGGAGCGGGCTCGTCGCTGAGAAGCTCCTCGGCGTCGCCCGCGAGCGCGACCTCCCGACGTTCCGGTCCGAGTCGCTCACCGACTGGTTCGCGGCCCGCGGCGGCGCCCAGGTCTCCCGCGAGGCGGCCGACCGCGACGTGCTGCTCTTCCCCGACGTGTACACCACCTACACGAACCCCGGCGCGGGGAAGGCCGCGGTGCGCGTGCTGGAGGCCGCGAACTGCCACGTGCGGATTCCGGACGTCGACGGGAGCGGGCGTCCGCCCCACTCGAAGGGACTCCTCGACGTGTCGCGAGCGACCGCGAGAGACGCGGTGGAGACGCTCGCGCCCGACGTCCGCGACGGCTGGGAGGTCGTCGTCGTCGAGCCCTCCGACGCCGTCATGCTCCAGTCCGATTACCACGACCTGCTCGACGGCGACGCCAGCGACGTGCCGGACGCCGACGTGGCGGCCGTCTCCGAGCACACCTACGGCGTCATGGAGTACGTCGACGCCCACCGGCTCGACGACGACCTCGCGCTCGACGCGCCCGGCGAGCGGCTCACGTACCACGGTCACTGCCACCAGAAGGCGACGAAGAAGGACCACCACGCGGTCGGCGTGCTCCGTCGCGCCGGCTACGGGGTCGACCCGCTCGACTCCTCGTGTTGCGGGATGGCGGGCTCCTTCGGCTACGAAGCGGAACACTACGCGATGAGCAAGGCGATCGGCGAGAACTTATTCGAGCAGGTCGACGCGAGCGACGGCGACGCCATCGTCGCGCCCGGCACCTCCTGCCGGACGCAGTTGGAGGAGGGCCCCGGCGAGGTTCCGGAGCCGGACCACCCGATCGAGAAGCTGGCGGCCGCCTTAGCGTAGGCGGTCGCGGGGTCGGTGAAGCGACTTGCTCACTCGACGACGCGGTACACGCGGGCCTCCCACGGGCGCAGGCGGAGGTCGCCGGCCGCGAGCGCTCGCGTCGCGGCCGCCTCGTCGACGTCGTAGTTCCCGAGGAGGTACGAGCCGCCCTCGGTCGCGACGTCGCTCGGGAGCCGGACCTCGGTCTCCTCGCCGGTGAAATTCAGCGCGACGACGAGCCGCTCGGTGCCGTCGTCCCCGTCGAGCGTTCTGGTGTACGCCCACACCTCGTCGTCGTCCGGGAACAGCGGCTCGTAGTCGCCGTAGACGACGACGTCGTGTTCCTCGCGCAGCGCGACGAGGTCGCGGTAGTACCGTAACACCGAGCCGTCGGTCGCGCGCTCGCGCTCGACGTTGATCGCGTCGTGGTTCGGGTTGACGCCGATCCACGGCTCCCCGTCGGTGAACCCGGCGTGCTCTCCCGCGGACCACTGCATCGGCGTCCGGGCGTTGTCGCGGCTGTTCGCACGGACCCCCTCCTTGACGGCCTCGAACGACGCCACCTCTCCCGCCTCGATGGCGGTTCGGAGTGGATTGAGCGTGTCGACGTCGCGGAGCTCTTCGAGCGAGTCGAACGGGTAGTTCGTCATCCCCAGCTCCTCGCCCTGGTAGACGTACGGCGTCCCGCGGAGCGTGTGGAGGAGCGTCGCGAGCAGCGTCGCCGACTCGCGCCGGTAGCGCCCGTCGTCGCCGAACCGCGAGACCATTCGCGGCTGGTCGTGGTTGTTGAGGTACAGCGCGTTCCACCCGCCCGTCTCCAGCCCCTCGTCCCAGCGGTTGAACACCGCCTTGAGCTCCGAGAGGTCCCACTCTTCTCGCTCCCAGACGTCCTCGCCGCGGTCCAGTAGCATGTGCTCGAAGTGGAACAGCATCGAGAGCCCGTCCCCGTCGGGGTCGAGGTATCGCCGAGCGTGTTCCATCGGTAGCTCCGGGCCGACCATCTCGCCGACCGTGAGGAGGTCGCGGTCGAGGACCCGGTCGTTCATCTCCGAGAGGTACTCGTGGACGCGCGGGCCGTTCGCCGCGTTCATCGTGCCGCCGAGGGGGGCGTCCGGGTCGCTCGGGAGCCCGTCGGGCTTCGACACGAGGTTGATCACGTCCATCCGGAACCCGTCGATCCCCCGGTCGAGCCACCAGTCCATGAGGTCGAACACCTCCTCGCGGACCCGCGGGTTCTCCCAGTTCAGGTCCGGCTGTTTGGGGTCGAACAGGTGGAGGTACCACTCGCCCCGCCGCTCGTCGTAGCTCCAGGCCGGCCCGCCGAAGAACGACTGCCAGGCGGTGGGCGGCGCCTCGCCGTCCGGCCCCCGGTCCGACTCCCAGTCGACGGCGTCGGCTTCGCGGCCCTCGCGCCACCAGTAGTAGTCCGCGTACTCCCCCTCCTCTCGTCGAGACCGCCGGAACCAGTCGTGTTCGTCGGAAGTGTGGTTGACCACGAGGTCCATGATAAGCCTGATGCCGCGGTCGTGGAGGGCGTCACGGAGCGCGTTCCAGTCGTCGAGGGTGCCGAACTGGTCCGTGATCGCGCGGTAGTCGCGGATGTCGTAGCCGTTGTCGGCGTTCGGCGAGTCGTAGACGGGACAGAGCCACACCACGTCGACGCCGAGGTCGTCGAGGTAGTCCACCCGGTCGACGATCCCGCGGATGTCACCGACGCCGTCGCCGTCGCTGTCGTTGAAGCTGCGAGGATAGATCTGGTACACCACCGCCTCCTTCCACCACCGACGGTCCGGATCGCTGTCGCGTCCCATGGCTGCGCTACTTTCGCTCCGGGTAAAATAGGTAGTGGCGACGGCGGGCGCGTCCCGCGGACCGCGGCGGCGACGAGGCGACTACGCGGGGCCGAAGGTGAACAGTCGGCCCTCGCAGGCCGGACACTCCAGCGTCTCGGGCGGCTCGTCGCCGGGACCGGTGTGACCGCCGCAACAGGACATGTCGGTCCCGCGCTCCAACTCGGTCCCGCAGTCCGGGCAGGCGTCGAGGAACATCCGGTTCGTCCGCGCGGCCGCGAGCCGGACCGCCTCGTCGTCGAGGAACGGCTCTGCGGCGCGGTAGCCGGCGATCTCGGCGATCGCGACGGGTCGCCTGAGCCACGTCTCCTGCATGACTGTCGCGTCGTCCGCGGCGAGCGCGACCCACTCGTCGTCGCCGTCTCGTCGCACCTGTGACGTGGTCGCCGGAGAGAGTTCGCGGGCGATCTCGGCCAACTCCTCGGTGTCGCGGTCCCGGAGGCGGTCGATCTCCGCCTGCCACCGCTCGTCGTACGCCGCGGTGGGCACGATGGCGTCGCCGTCGACCTCGAGGACGCCGCTCTCGACGAGCCGGTCGAGCAGCTCCTCGCCGCCGATCTCGGCCGGGTCGAGCGAGCCGGTCCCGCCGTCGGGCGTGGCCGCCCCGCCGCCGTCCGTCCCGTGGAAGAGCGCGTCGCTTCCCGGGATCGGCGCCACGAGCCGCGGCGCGAACCGAGGCGTCCCCGGCACGACGTACCCGCGGAGCCAGACGAGCGCGAGGCCGGCGAGCCCGAGGCCGGCGCCGACGCCGGGCCAGCCGGCTAGCGCCACCGCCGCGGCGCCGGCCGCGACCAGCACCACGTTGACCACCGTACACGGCCAACACCGGTTCGAACCGGTGTACTCCGGGCGCCGGAGCCCGATCTCGGGAGAGAGACTCATACACGACGAATGCCTCCAGCGCATCA
The DNA here is from genome assembly GCF_039522565.1 of Halorubrum ejinorense. GTDB lineage: Archaea > Halobacteriota > Halobacteria > Halobacteriales > Haloferacaceae > Halorubrum > Halorubrum ejinorense. The sequence goes on from NZ_BAAADQ010000007.1 coordinate 71,466, forward strand.
TCAAGGTTACCCTCTCGGCGCGGGCAGCGTTCATCGACGAGTGGGCCGGATACTCGCTCTCGGTCGCTCTAAAAGACGCATCTGTCGGTGTGAGGTTATTAACACCTCCTGTTGTAAAGACCATAGTTATATTAATGATTGTTCCTTATGTCCCAGCGATGCCAGACGATAGCACACCAGAGGGGGTCTCGCGGCGACAGTACCTCGCGGCGACCGGAGCGGTGGGGGCCGCTGGTCTCGCGGGCTGTTCCGGCGGGGGGGACAGCGGCGACGGCGGATCGGGCGACGAGATAGGCGGGACGGTCACGGTCTTCTCGGGGTCGGCGTTCGTCGACATCGGGATGGAAGAGGCGCTCCACGACGCCGGCGTTCCCGACTCAATCGACATCGAGATGGTCGTGCCGCCGCAGGACTCCGGAAGCAAGCAACAGCAGCTGCGGACCGCGATCAACGCTGAGGAGGCGGACCCGGACCTGGTCTTAACCGACAACGGGTGGACGATCCCGTTCATCGTCCGCGACGACCTGGTCAACCTCGAAGAGGAGATGGACGACGAGTTCATCGCCCGCGTCAGAGAGGAGGGCGTCCAGTCGATGATCGACACGGGGACCCACCCCGAGACCGGCGACCTGTACTCGGTGCCGGTGTTCCCGGACTACCCGGTCATCACCTACCGGAAAGACCTGCTCCGGGACGCCGGGTACGGCGACTCGGACTTCGAGTCGTGGCGGACCGACCCGCCGACGTGGGCCGAGTTCACCCAGATCGTCGCCGAGGCCCAGAGCGGGTCGGACGTCCAGTACGGCCACCTCTGGCAGGGGAACAACTACGTCGGGCTCGCCTGCTGTACGTTCAACGAGTTCCTCACCAGCATGGGGGGCGCCTTCTTCGGCGGCGAGGACAACCTCTTCGGGCCGGTCGGCGACCGTCCCGTCACCCTCGACACGGAGGAGTCGATCGACGGGATCGAGGCCGCGGTGGACATCATCCACGGCGAGGGGCTCTCGCCGATGGACATCGAGGGCGTCTCGCCCCAAGAAGTGGCCGGCTGGATCGAGCCCGACACGAAGAGCACCTTCGAGGCCGGCAGCGCCGTCACGCAGCGGAACTGGACCTACTCCATCGGCGGCGCTGTGAGCTCCTTCGAGGGCACGGACATGGAACTCGGCGTGATGCCGCTGCCGCAGGGCCCCAACGGGTCCGCACACGCGCAGGGCGGGTGGATCATGTCCATGAACCCGCACACGGACAACATGGCGTCCGCGAAGGAAGTGATCAAGGCGTGGTGGGAGGACCCGGTCCTCCAGCTACAGTTCGACGAGGCGAGCTACATGCCGCCGAAGCCCGAGCTGTTCAGCTACGTCCAAGAGAGCGAGGCGGTCGGTCCGTACTTCGAGGCGCTCCAGTACTCGGCGCAGAACCTGATGCCGCGGCCGACGACCTCGGTGTGGCCGAACCAGCGGAGCATCGTGGCCAACGAGGTCAACGCGGCGCTCCGGAAGGAGAAGTCGCCGGAGGAAGCGGCGAGCGCGATGCAAGAGCAGATCGCCGCCATCGAAGAGCAGTCGGGGTGAAGGCGCCCGGGTGAGCGGCTCCCCGTCCGGCGGCGTTTCAGGGGGACGGAAATCGAACGAGGGTCTCAAACAGACAATAATGATAAATATTCGCACGAAAAACAGGCGGGCGATGCTCGTACCACAACGGCGGGCAGTCACGGGGGGTGTCGAGCGCCGTGGCAGTTGAACAGGGCAGAACGGAGACGGCGAGCAGTCCCGACGGCGTCCTGGCGGGGCTCGCGACGCGGACGGAGAACCTGAGCGAGCAGGCGTACGCGTACATGCTGTTGGTGCCGGCGTTCACCGTGCTGTTGCTGTTCGCGTTCTGGCCGCTGGCGTCGGCGATCAGGATGTCGTTTTTCGCCGACGTGATCACCGGCGGGCAGCTCGGCGAGTTCACCGGGCTGACGAACTACGTCCAGCTGCTCACGAACACCAACGCGCTCGCGCCGGCGGCGTTCGTCGACCCCTCGTTCCAAACGCCGATCTTAGAACAGGCGCTTTTCATGACGATCCTGTTCGCCGTGTTGAGCGTCACCGGCGAGACGCTGCTCGGGTTCCTCTACGCCATGCTGATGAAAGCCGAGTACAGGGGCCGCCGGCTCGTTCGGCTCCTCATCATCCTGCCGTGGGCGATCCCGATCGTCATCCAGGGGATGATCTTCTTCCTCCTGTTCCGGCCCGGGTACGGGCTCTTGACCGAGCCGCTCCAGCAGCTCGGCCTCTTCTCCAGTCTCCCGCTCAACACGACGTTCGACAGCTTCGTCATCGTGACGGTGGCGGACATCTGGAAGACCTCGGCGTTCATGGCCCTGCTGATCTTGGCGGGGTTAGAGAGCGTCAATCAGGACTTGTACGAGGTGGCGGACGTGATGGGCGCCTCGCGGTGGCAGCGCTTCCGCTACATCACGTTCCCGCTGGTGTTCCCGGTGTTGATGGTCGCGATGCTGTTCCGGACGATGGGCGCGCTCCGGGTGTACGGCATCATCGAGTCGACCACGGTCGGCTGTTCGACCGTCCCGTCGATGACCTGTCTCGTGACGCAGTTCATGTTCGGGTCCGCGTCGCTGTACGGCTCCGCGGCCGCCGTGAGCGTCCTGATCGCCATCGTGGTCGGACTGTTCATCATGGTGTACCTCGGATTCATCCGACGGAGCAACCAGAGCCTGGGGTTAGCCTAACATGAGCATCGACGCACGCAACCACGACGACGCCGAAACGTTCGACGGCTCCGGCGAGGAGACCGGCGACGAGGAGAACAAGTCCCGCATCGCTCGGTGGGCCGACGACTGGATCAAAAACCCCGAGAAGGCGTACGCCGTCATGTTGGTGTTCCTCGGCGGGGTGCTGTTGACGACCTCGCTGTTCCCGCTGTACTGGCTGTTCAACGTCTCGATGGCGCCGCCCGGCCAGACCGACATCCCGCTCGTCCCGGCGACGTTCGACCTGTCGGTGTTCATTCAGGTGTTCCAGCAGGTGCCGTTCGCGCGGTTCATGTTCAACAGCCTGTTTTACGCGTTCACCGTGACGGTGTTCGTGCTCCTCGTCGGGAGCCTCGCCGGCTACGCGTTCGGGCGCCTGGAGTTCCGCGGGAAGACGCCGCTTTTATTCTCGCTTTTGGTGCTCAGCTTCTTCCCGCCGGCGACGCTGTTCATCCCGCTGTTCCGCGCGTTCAACCAACAGGTGCCGATGCTCGGGCTCTTCACCCTCCCGGTGGAGATCTACGGGACGCCCGCCGCGGTCGTCACGCCGCTCAGCGCGTTCACGATGCCGCTGGCGATCTTCATACTGACGACGTTCTACGGCCAGATCCCCGACGGCCTCGAAGACGCCGCCAGAGTCGAGGGGACGACCCGTCTCGGCGCGCTGTTCCGCGTGATCATGCCGCTCTCGGCGCCCGGCGTCGCGACCGCCGGGATTCTCACCTTCATCACGGTGTACACCGAGTTCTTCTTCTCGTTCCTGATGACCGGCAACAGCGCGGCGGAGTGGGCGCCGGTCGTCGACGGCGTCATCGCGTTCCAGACGCAGTACACCGTTCGGTACGACCTTCAGGCGGCGGCGAGCCTGATCGCCATCGTTCCGGTGGCGATCCTCGTCGTCGTCGCACAGGACAAGATCATCAGCGGGCTCACCCAAGGAGCACTCAAGGAGTGACCACACATGGCACGAGTACAACTCACTGACGTAACGAAGCAGTACGACGACGTAACGGCGGTTGACAACATGAACCTCGACCTGAAAGACGGCGAGTTCATCTGCCTCGTCGGTCCGTCCGGGTGTGGGAAGTCCACGACGCTCGAGACGATCGCCGGCCTCACCAAGCCGACGTCGGGCGAGATCCTGATCGGCGACAAGGAGGTGACGAACCTCCCGCCGAAGGACCGCGGGATCGCGATGGTGTTCCAGAACATCGCGCTGTTCCCGCACATGGACGTGTACGACAACATCTCCTTCGGCCTGCGGCTCCGCGACTTCCCGCAAGACGAGATGGACGAGCGCGTCGACGAGGCCGCCCGTGTGGTCCGCATGAAGGGGATGCTCGACCGGATGCCGAGCGAGATGTCCGGCGGGCAGCGGCAGCGCGTCGCGATCGCGCGAGCGATCGTCCGCGACCCGGACGTGTTCCTGATGGACGAGCCGCTGGCGAACCTCGACGCCAAGCTGCGCGTCAACATGCGAACGGAGCTCCAGCGGCTCCACAAGCAGTTGGACACGACGATCATCTACGTCACGCACAACCAGGCCGAGGCGATGACCATGTCGGACCGGATCGCCGTGCTCGACAAGGGCCAGCTCCAGCAGATCGCGCCGCCGCTGACCTGTTACAACGAGCCGGCCAACCGGTTCGTCGCCGGCTTCATCGGGTCGCCCTCGATGAACTTCGCCGACGCCACCGTCGGCGACGGCACCCTCGACGCGAACGGCTACTCCATCTCCTTCGACACCTCGGCGATAGACGGCGTCGGAAACGGCGACGCGGTGGAGTTCGGCATCCGGCCGGAGGACATCTACCTCGAGAGCAACAGCGCCGAGGCCAAGGACCCGAGCCGGACGTTCTCGGTCACGACGGACGTGCTCGAACCGATGGGCGACGAGATCTTCGTCTACCTGAAGCCGATCCTCGACACGTCCAGCGAGCAGGCGGACTTCGAGGAACGGCAGGGGCTGTTGATGAGCATCGATCCCTCGAGCGACATCGCCGAGGAGGAGGACGTCGAGATCGTCTTAGACCGCTCGCACCTCCACCTGTTCGACGACGCCACCGGCGACGCGATCTCGCACGGGATCGTGGCCGGCGCCGGCGTCGAGGCCGACGGCGAAAGCGCTCAGGCAGACTGAGCGGGCGGTCGCGTTTTCTCGCGGACGACGTTTCGGGGGCGCGACCGCGGGCCGTCGTTCCGACACCGGGTTCCGTGAGCCTCAGTCGGCAGTCCCCGATTCCACGCTGAGGACGGAGATCCGATGGGCCTCGACGGCCTCGACCATCGCGCCCCAGCCGCCGACCTCCACCGGTCCGTCGTCTGTCTCGACGACGAGCGCGACCTGACCGCCGAAGCTGGCGATCGCCTGGGCGTCGGCCGCGTCTTCGAATCCCGTCGTGGTGACCCCCGAGAGCCGCCCCTCGACCACTCGGTCCGCGCCGGTCTCCGTGTCCGCTCCCTCGATGCGGACCTTCACCGTCGCGCCGTCTCGGAGCAGCGGGGCGACGTCCCGGACGCAGTACCGGATGTCGACGTACTCTATGGGCGGTTCGTCGCTGAGCGACGAGTAGATCGGCTCCCACATGTCCCACTGCGTGGTCAGGAAGTACCAGTGGAACACGTAGGTGTGCGTGCGGTCGTCGACGAGCACGCCGTACTCGTTCATCGAGCCTGCGTGCGGCGCGAAACACGTCTTCGTCCGGTCGACGATCACCGCGAACGGCGAGGGGAGCCGGCGGTGCCGCGCCTCGGAGCAGACCTCGCTGAGTTCCTCTGCGTCGGGGAGGGCCTCCCGGCCGGCGTCCGGCGTGTGGATCGAGAGGTTGACCCGAATTCCGCGTCCGGTCGCCTCGCGGAGGGCCGGTCGGAGCCGTTCGAAGTGCTCGACGCCGAGCGAGACGTTCACCTGCGATTCCGCCTCGCGGATGAACTCGTCGGCGTTCTTGATCACCGTCTCGAAGCGGGTGACGATGCTCACCGTCGACCGCTCGACCGACGGCTCGTTCCAGCGGCGTTCGATCTCCTCGGTCGCGGTGGTGAACCGGTTCGCCCGCGACTGGAGGTCGTCGGTGATCTCGTCGAGGCTGTTCGCGCGGGCGTACAGCGACTCCTGGTCGTACATCTCGATGTACCCGTTGCTCTCTAGGTCCCGCAACACGTCGTAGATCCGCGGATCGGGAACCCCGCTGGCGTCCGCGATGCGGGTCACCGGTGCCGAACCCAGTTCGAGGACCGTCACGTACGCGTCCGCCTGGTACGGCGAGAGCCCGGCGTCCTCTAAGACTCCGGTGAGCTCGTCACGCTCCACCGTCACCACCCGTCACACGTCGCTTCAGGAGGGCGGCGCGCCCGACGCGGACCGTCGTCACCCGGCGCGGACCGTCCGGTCTGCCGGCGCCGCGCCCGCGCGTCGAGGCCACGCGTCTGCCGAGTCGGTTAGCCATGCTTTCGACTACCACGGAAGTGATAAAACATTTTATTTTGCGGTCACCTGTCATCCGCCGGGTCCCCCCGGTGTGAACGCGATCCGGCTAAACGGGGCCGTTCCGACTGAAAAGGCTTTATTCGGTCCGTCGTCGACAACGTTCATGAACGACTCGCCCGGCCGAGACGACCGTCCACCCCGGTCGCGGTGGACGCGAGAGCAGGCGGCGTCGGTCGAGCGTCGCCGCGGGAACGTCGCGCCGGTCGCGGGGCCGCCGACGGTCGACCCCTTCCCGGACCTCCACGTCTGGGACACGTGGCTGCTGCGCGACCGCCACGGGGAGATCGCCGAGGTGAACGGCTGGCGGCTGGCGTTCTCGCTGACCGCGCCGGCGGACCTCCTCCCCGGGACGCGCCACGACGTGGCCGAGATCCGCTGTTTCTACTCGCGTAACGGGAGCGAGTGGCGCGACGCCGGTCCGGTCTTCGGCGGCGACGCGCTCGGACAGCGGCAGTGGGCCGGCTCCGCGCTGTACGACGACGGGGACTGTTACCTCTACTACACCGCGGCCGGCCGCGACGAGGCCGACGAACTGACCTACACCCAGCGGGTCGCGGTCGCACACGGCGGAACCGTGACCGCGGACGATTCCGGCGTCGAACTCGCCGGGCCGTGGACCCACGAGACGCTCCTCGAACCCGACGGGGAGTGGTACGAGACGGAGGCGCAGTCGCGCGGGATGACCTACACCTTCCGCGACCCGTGGTTCTTCGAGGACCCCGCGACCGGCGAGACCCACCTCCTCTTCGAGGGCAACGCCCCGGCGCCCGAGCGCGAGGGCGACGGCGCCGAGACCTCGCGTCGACGGGAGTTCAACGGCTGCGTCGGCGTCGCTCGCTCCGCGTCCGGCGACCCGCTCTCGTGGGAGCTCCGGCCGCCGCTCGTCGAGGCCGTCGAGGTGAACCAAGAGCTCGAACGCCCGCACGTCGTCGTCGCCGACGGCCGGTACTACCTGTTCGTCTGCAGCCACGTCCACACGTTCGCGCCCGGCGTGAGCGGCCCCGACGGCCTGTACGGGTTCGCCGCGGACCGGTTCGACGGGCCCTACCGGCCCCTGAACGGGAGCGGGCTAGTCGCGACGAACCCGCCGGAAGCGCGGTTCCAAGCGTACTCGTGGATGGCGTTCGCTCACGACGGGGAGGTGTTACTCCAGAGCTTCCTCAACTACCACGACTTCGCGGGCGACTCGCTCGACGCGGTAGCCGAGTTCTCCGAGGCCGAACAGCGCGCGCGGTTCGGCGGCACGCTCGCGCCGACGCTCCGGCTCGGGGTCGACGGCGACGAGACCCGGCTGCTCGGAGCGCTCGACGCGTGGCGGATCCCCACGCCGGACGAGGCGCTCCCGCCGGTCGACGAGTCCGAACTGCCGGACGACGACTTCGACGGGAGGGTCCTCGAGGGCGGCGTCCGCGACGGCTACGGCGACGCGCCGTCAGAGTCGGAGTACGACGAACCGTTGCCGTAGCTCGCGAGGGGGTTTCGCGGCGTCTGCGGCGCGTGGAACCGCGGAGGGGCCGGCGGCTGGGTTCCGGGTGAGCCGGCGCGGCAGAAGAAAGACGACGATTTACGCGGGGACGGCCGCTTCCGTCCGCTCCTCGGACCGCTCTTTGACGAACGTCACCGGGCAGTCGGCCTCGAGCAGCACGCGCTGAGAGGTCGAGCCGAACAGGGCCTTGCCGGCCGCCGAGCGGGTTCGCCCGCCGACGACGACGAGGTCCGCGTCGAGGGTCTCGGCCTCCCCGAGGATGCTGTCGGCGGTCTCGCCGAGCGCGCCGCGGATCTCGTAGTCGACGCCCGCGCGTTCGAGGCGCTCGGCGACGTCGGTGACGATCCGCGACCGCTGAGAGACGTCGTCGGGCGTGACCTCCGAGTCGGGGTCGATGTTCAGCTGCGTCTCGATCGTGTCGTACCGCTGGCGGTCGAACACGTGGAGGAGGACGATGCGACCGTTCGGGTCGACGACGGACGCGGCGGTCTCTGCGAGCTCTTCGAGTCGGCTCTCGTCTTCCGATCCGATAGCCAGAAGGACGGTGTTCATGCTCATCTCGATTACACGTAGGCGACGAAGGAACTTATATCTTCGCAAAGTTAATTCGTAGTTGAGTTAATATTCATGTACATCGCGGCAGGCGCGCTTCGAGGGCGTGCTCGCTGACCGTCGGGGAAGCGCACCCGTGAGGGCGGCGTCGACGGGGCTCGGTGACGCCGCTTTCACCCTAGGGCCCGGTGACGTCGCTTTCCTCCGGCCGACGCTCCGGAAAACGGCACAGCCGTCGCTCGCGGTGAAACGAGTCCCGAGTCGGGCGGGCGACGACTCCCGGCGTCGCCTCGGTGTCCGCCGGGTCAGTCGGTCCGCGGGGTCGCCGAGTCCGGATACGCGTCTCCGAGTTCCCAGACGGTCACGTCCTCGACGTCGGCGCGGCCGCCCGACGCCGCGAACGAGATCCCCGTGCTGTCCGCCCGCGTCGGGTACACGCGGCTCGTCAGGCAGTGCCGCTCGTTGGCGAATAGCTCCACCGTGGAGCCGTCGAGGAACGCCCGGAGCGCGAGCGGTCCGTCGTACGGCGTCACGGTCATCCGCTGGTCGTCGCTCCGAACGCGGGGGTCGTCGCTCGCGGCCGAGCGGTCGACGACCAGTTCGTTCGTCGAGCTGTACCGGATCTCGGTGCGCTCTCGCCGGTCCGGCGACTCGAAGACGGAGAGCGTCACGGCGTCGGCGTCGTCGAGCGCGATCGTCGCCGACAGTTCGAGCGCCCGGCCGCCGGCGGGAGGGGTCCACCGTTCGTCGTCGAGCGAGACCGACGCCCCGTCGACCTGCGTCGTCTCCCTGAGCGCGGTCAGTTGCGGCGCCGGACGCTGCGTGAGACCCCCCGCGTCGTCCACCTCGATCCGGCGCGGTACCGACAGCGAACCGGACCACCCGGCGTCCCACTGCGCCTCCGTGTCGCGGGCCTCGGGGAGCCACCCCCACGTCAGGTAGCCGTCGTCGACGGCCATCGACTGCGGCGCGTAGAAGTCGCCGTGGTCGAGGACCCCCCGGGCGGCGACGTCGAACTCCCCGTCGCGCCGGGTGCCGATGAAGTACGGGACGGTCTCGTAGTCCGAGACGTGGAGGAGGTCCCACTCGTCGAAGCGGAGCAGCTCGGGGCACTCCCAGACGGCCCCGGCGTCCGGCCGGTCGGCGGTCAGGAGCTGGCCCTCGTAGCGCCAGTCGCGGAGGTCCTCGGAGCTGTACCGGAAGACCGTTCCGCCGACGTCGGCGAGGCCGGAGCCGATGAGCTGGTGCCACCGGCCGTCCTCGTGCCAGACGCAGTGGTCCCGGAACTCGGCCTGCCAGTGTTCGGTCTCCAGCACGTCGACGTCGTCCGGCGGCGCCTCGATGACCGGGTTCGACCGCTCTTTGGTCCACGACCGGAGCGTCGAGTCGGCGGCGGTCGCCAGGCAGGGGAGCTGCCGCCGGTCGCGCCCGCCCGTGTACAGTATCGTCGGCTCGCCGTCGAACTCGACCGCACAGCCCGACCAGCAGCCGTCGCGGTCCGGGCCGTCGGGCGAGGGCGCCAGCGCGACGGGTTCGTCTCGCCAGTGGACGAGGTCCTCGCTCGTGGCGTGGCCCCAGTGGATCGAGTTGTGGTACGGCCCGCCCGGGTTGTACTGATAGAACAGGTGGTAGGTGCCGTCGCGTTCGATCAGCCCGTTCGGGTCGTTGAGCCAGTTCGCCGGCGGCGTGACGTGGTATCGGGGGCGCTGGCGGTCGTCGTCGAGTTTCCCTCGGAGGCGCCGGAACTCCTCGCCGCTGGCGGGGCGGTCGAAGCGCGAATCCGGGCCGCTCGCCAGCGAGTCGATCAGTCCCTCCGCGAGACGGTCCCGGTTCGCGCCGTACGGCTCCCCGGCCGCCGAGGCGAACGCCAGCTCGCTGGCGCCGAGCACCGCGCCCTCGCCCGGGTGCCACCAGATCACGCTGGTCTGTTCCGGGCGGTCGTGTTCGCCCTCGACGGTCGACGCGAGGACTTCGCCCTCGGCCGGGAGCTGCTCCTCGTAGCGGGCGTACGGGACCGCCCCGCGGTCCGCGACGGGGGTCCGGAGCCCCTCGAACGCGTCGACCGCGGGGTGGTCGTCGTACACCGAGCGCCAGAGGGGCCCGGTCGGGGCCGTGACGGTCCTCGTCCCGACGGCGTCGGGAGCGACCGGCTCGACGCCGAGCGACGTCACCGCCCCCACGGCGCGGAGGCTCAAGAGGAGGCCGCCGCCGTCTCGGACGTACGCGGCGAGCGCCGACGCGGTCCGGTCGTCGAGCGCCGTCGGCGGCTCCTCGCGGTGCCACCAGAGGACGTCGTGCGGCGTCGACGGGTCGACCTGAGCCGGGTCGACCGCCTCGACGTCGTACCTGGCGTCCGCCCACTCGCGCGCCGCCTCCTGTCGGTCGCTCGGGCGCCCGTCGACGAGGAGCCCGACGCGAACCGGCGTGGCTGTCATGGGTCGGCTATCGCGTCCCGAAGTAAAAACGCGATCCATCCGGCGGCGAGTCGGCGGCGGTCGCTCGCTCACCGCCCGCCGCTCGAACCGAGTGACTGCGGGCACACGGGACCGTTCCGACAGTGCTAACAGACGCGGGACCAATGTGGACGCAGTACGCTCTGGACCGGCGGCACGTCGCGGGCGATGGCGTGTCGCGTCGGCCGGGTCCCACGCAAAAATGACAGCGCACGAATGGTGGAAGGAGGCGGTGGCGTATCAGATCTATCCGCGGAGTTTCAACGACTCGAACGGCGACGGCGTCGGCGACATCCCGGGGATCGTCGAGAAGCTCGACTACGTCGACGAGCTCGGCGTCGACGTCGTCTGGCTCAGCCCGGTGTACGAGTCGCCCCAGAACGACAACGGGTACGACGTCAGCGACTACCGCTCGATCCACTCGGAGTACGGGACGATGGACGACTGGGAGTCGCTGCTGGCCGGGCTCCACGACCGGGACATCAGGCTGGTGATGGACATGGTCGCGAACCACACCTCGTCGGAACACGACTGGTTCCGGCGGTCCCGCGCGGACCCGGACGGGGAGTACGGCGACTACTACGTGTGGCGCGAGGGCGACCCGGCCGACCCCCCGAACAACTGGAAGTCGTTCTTCGGCGGCTCCGCGTGGACGTACGACGAGGAGCGCGAGGCGTGGTATCTCAGCCTCTTCGACACGACACAGCCCGACCTCAACTGGCGCAATCCGGACGTTCGACGGGACCTGTACGACGTGATGAACTGGTGGCTCGACAAGGGGATCGACGGCTTCCGGCTCGACGTCCTCAACCTCATCTCGAAGCCGGAGGGGCTGCCCGACGGCGACCCCAGTCGAGACCTCGTCGGGAGCGAACACTTCGTCGACGGGCCGCGGATCCACGAGTACCTCGACGAGATGCGCGAGGCGGTGTTCGCCGGGAGAGACATCGTCACCGTCGGCGAGATGCCGGAGCTCACGCTCGATTCCGCCCGCGAGTACACCGGCGAGGACGGGCCGCTCGATCTGGTCTTCCCCTTCGAACACGTCCAGGTCGACTTCGGTCCGAACGGTCGCTGGGACGTCGGCGAGTGGACGCTGTCGGAGCTCAAATCCGTCCTCGACAGGTGGCAGCACGGCCTCGACGACGAGTGGTGGACGACCCTCTTCTTCGAGAACCACGACCAGCCGCGCAGCGTCTCCCGGTTCGGCGACGACGAGGCGTATCACTACGAGTCCGCGACCGCGCTCGCGACGGTCCTCCTGACGCTGCGCGGAACGCCGTTCGTCTATCAGGGACAGGAGCTCGGGATGACGAACACGACCTTCGAGACCCTCGACGACGTGGCCGACGTCGACACCGTCCGGAACGTCCGGGAGCTGCTGGCGGACGGGGCGTACGACGGGTACGAAGACGTCAGACACGTCGTCGAGGCACGGTCGCGTGACAACGCCCGGACGCCGATGCAGTGGACCGACGGGCGGCACGCGGGCTTCACCGAGGGCGATCCGTGGCTGCCGGTCAACGACGACTACGAGGCCGTCAACGCCGCTCGCGAGCGCGAGCGGACGCCGTCGGTGCTGTCGTACTACCGGACGCTGATCGACGTGCGAGGGAGCTCGGAACCGCTCCGGTACGGCTCCTACGAGCTCCACTACCCCGACGAAGAGCAGCTGTACGTCTACGAGCGGAGCCTGAACGACGAGCGGGTCGTGGTCGTGCTCAACCTCTCTTCTGAACCCCGGTCGGCCGACGTCGATCCGGTCGCCGCGTCGGCCTCCCTCCTCCTCGGAAACTACGAGTCGGTGCCGGAAGCGCCCGGCGAGCCGTTCGACCTGCGTCCGTACGAGTCCCGGCTGTACGCCGAGTCACGCTGAGGCCAAGCGTCGGGCGACGCGGGCGGACCGATCTCGGTGACGGGACGGGGTCGAGGACGACCCGTCGCCGTCCCGTGAATTTATTATCGGCACACGCGTCGGCACAGTCGAGAGATGTCCCGTCGGCAACGAGCGGCGACGACCGCGGCGCAACGGCACGGCCACCACGACGGACCCGCCGGGGCACGCCATGACGCGTGAGACGCTCGTCGCCGGCGAGGCGCTGATCGACTTCATTCCGGACAGACACGGGGCGCTGGCGGCGGTCGAGTCGTTCTCTCGACAGGCGGGCGGCGCGCCGGCCAACGTCGCGGTCGGGCTCGCCAGGCTCGGTCGGACGCCCTGGTTCTGTACGACCCTCGCGACCGACGCCTTCGGCGACCACCTCGCGAGCGTGCTCGACCGCGAGGGGATCCCGGACCGGTTCGTGAGCCGCGAGCCGGACGCTCAGACCGCGCTGGCGTTCGTCTCGCACAGCCGGGACGCGGACCGGGAGTTCACGTTCTACCGCCAGGGGACGGCCGACAGGCGGTTCGATGCGAGCGGCGTCCCGGACGACGTCCTCGAGTCGGTCGACGTCGTGGTCGTCGGCGGGGTGACGCTGACCGTCGAGCCGGCCCGCTCGGCGACGTTCGACCTCGTCGAGCGCGCACGGGCTGCGGGCTGTCGGGTCCTCTTCGACCCGAACGTCCGGCCGGAGCTCTGGGAGGTCGACCCCGCGCCGACGATGCGTCGGATGCTCTCGATGACGGACGTTCTCAAGGGCTCCCGGGAGGACCTCGGCGGCGACACGCTCCCGACGGAGCCCGACGAGTTGCTCGACGCCGGACCGGACGCGGTGTTCCTGACGGAGGGCGACGCCGGGGCGCGCCTGATCGCCGCCGAGGGCTCCCCCTGGGGACGCGGCGAGTGGCACCACGGCGGCTACCGCGTCGACGACGTCGCCGACACGACGGGCGCGGGCGACGCCTTCACCGCGGGCGTCGTCGCGGGACTGGTCGACGGCACCGCGCCCGAGGAGCTCCTCGGGTTCGCGAACGCCGTCGCCGCGGCGTCGACCCGCTTCGAGGGCGCGATGACCGCGCTTCCGGACAGGGAGGCGGTCGAGCGGGTCCGCGACGGTCGCTGACGGGGTCTCCGGTCCGGGCGCCTCCCGTGGGGACTCACTCCGCGTTCGAGCGGACGTTCGCGACGGCGACGGCGATCAGGTACGAGAACGCCGGGAAGGTCACCGCGACCACGACGAGGAACGCCGGGTCGAGGCCGGCGGGACCGTCGGAGAGCCAGCCGGTGTACTGGAGGACGGCCAGCGTGAGGACCACGAGCGCCGTGTTGATCGCGTACTCGGAGAGCGGGGGAGTGGGGAACCGCATACGGACGGGAGACACCGCCGCTCACTCAACGCTTTCGACGCGGTCTCGCTCGCGGTCCCGCCGCCGAGCCAACACCCGTTTGAGCCCCTTTCCCGGCCCGCCCTCGATGGGCCACCCCTTCGTCCGCCACTGCGGGGGTTCCGGCGAGAACTCGGAACAGGAGCCCGAACACTCGCGCGCGGTGGGGACCTGCTCTTTCGCGGCGCAGTAGGGAACGAGCGCCCGGCCCTCGCGCCGGAGTTCGAAGTGGCGGCAGTCGGGACGCATCGTGTCGTGGAACGAGCGCCACCCCTTGCCGTAGGCGCGCTCGGCGATCTCCAGCCGCAGCGTCTCGGTCTCCGGGTCGCGGCGCTCGCCGTCCGCGGGCGAGAGATCGCTCGGGTGCCACGCCACGTCGGCCGCGTCGGCGTCGACCCCGTCCGCGAAGTCGGTGGCGAGGATCCCGGCCTCGACCGGCATCTCGCGGAGCAGCGCCGGTTCGACGCGCTCGCCGGTCGTCTCGGTCGCCAGCCACACCTCGTCGGCGAGCCCGGCGTCGACGTCGTGTTCCAGCTGGTCCGCCAGCCGGTCGGCGGCCGAACGGTCCAAGTCCGGCTTGTTCTCGACCGCGACGATCCGCTCGACCCAGTCGGGGTACGGTCGCTTCCGGCGGATCTGGATACGGTTGCCGTCGCGGCGCTCCTCAATCAGGTCGCGGCCCGCCGCGCGGTGGACCGCCTGGCGCACGTAGCGCCACGGGTAGCCGGGATCGGGCAGCGCGTCGCGGTACCACGTCCACTCGGCGGGCGCGCCGCGGACGACGTGGAGCTGGTCCGAGCCGATGGTCCGGTCGCCGAGGGCGCGGCGCCGTTCGAACGCCGTCGGGTCGACCTCGATCACGACCGTGTCCCAGCGCCGCCGCTGGGTGCCGAGCTGTCGGGAGACGAGGGCGGGACGCGGCCCCTCGCTCGGGTGCCACGCCAGCTCGGCGTACCGGCAGACGAGCAGCTCGTAACCGAACTCGGCGTCGGGCGTCACTGCTCGAACGGTCGGCGGCGGCGGACAAAAGCGGACCGCTCGGCTCGCGGCCGAGCCGCGGGTCCGCCGTCGGGCCCGCGTCCGCGACAGGTCTTAACCGGTGGGGACCCGTCTCCGTGGTATGGAATCGCACTCCGGATTTCACTCCCTCCACGAGGAGACCGCGGTCTCGCTCCCCGTGACCGGTGCCCTCCCGGACTGGCTCCGCGGGAGCCTCGTGCGGAACGGGCCCGGGGCGTTCTCGTTCCCAGACGGGAGCGCCGTCGACCACTGGTTCGACGGGCTGGCGATGCTGTACCGGTTCACCTTCGACCCGGACGACGGCGCGGGGCGCTCCGACGGCGGCGCGGTCCACTACCGGAATCGCTTCCTCCGGTCGGCGGCCCACGAGGCGGCCCGAGCGGGCGAGTTCGAGGGCGGGTTCGCGACCGGCGAGACCACGCTCCGCTCGCGGCTGGCGGGGTTCCTCACGGCGCCGTACGACAACGCGAACATCGTCGCCGAGCGGGTCGGCGACCGGTACGTCGCGCTGACCGAGTCGCCGCGGGGCGTCTCGTTCGACCCGGACACGCTGGCGACGACCGGCCACGTCGACCGCGAGGGCGACGCCCCGAGCGGGCAGCTGTCGTGTGCGCACTTCAAGCGCGACCCGGCGACCGGCGCGCTCCTCACGGTGGACACGGAGTTCGGTCGGACCAGCCGGTACCACGTCACGGCGTGGACGCCCGACGGGGACCGCCGGCACGTCGCCACCGTCCCCACGGAGAAGCCGGCGTACATGCACAGCTTCGCGCTCACGCCCCGATACGTCGTCCTGACCGAGTTCCCGCTCCGGCTCGACCCGCTCCGGTTCCTCAGGCCGGGGCGGCAGTCGGCGTTCATCGAGCAGTTCGACTGGGAGCCCGATCGGGGCACGCGGATCGTCGTCGTCGACCGGACCACCGGGTCGGTGGTCGCCGAGCCGGAGACCGACGCGGTGTTCGGCTTTCACCACGTGAACGCCTTCGAGCGGGACGGCGGAACCGAGATCGTCTTCGACCTCGAGACGGTCCCGGACGCGACGACGATCGACTCGCTGTACCTGGAGAACGTCCGGGCCGGCGAGATGGGCGCGATCGTCGGCCGGGTGGACCGGTTCACCGTCGATCTCGGGGGCTCCGGCGGCGCCGGCCGTTACGGCGGCGGGAAGGGATCGGTGTCGCGGGAGACGCTCTTCGACGGCGGCACGGCCCTCCCGACGTCGTCGCCGGCCCGGTGGTGCCGGCGCCACCGGTACGTGTACGCGATGGGGATGGACACTCCCGTCACGGAGTGGGCCCGTCGGGTCGTGAAGATCGACGCGACGACCGGTTCCGCCGAAACGTTCGACGACGGCGGGGACTACTTCGGAGAGCCGCTGTTCGTCCCCGACCCCGACGGTGACGCCGAAGACGACGGCGTCGTCCTCACCGTCGCGCTCGACGTCGACGAGGAGCGGTCGCGGCTGCTCGTAATCGACGGGGAGACGTTCACCGAGCGGGCGCGGGTGACGCTGCCGCACGCGACCCCCTTCGACTTCCACGGTCGGTACTTCCCGGAGCTACGAGCCGCCGCGGGGGAGTGAGTCCGGTCGGACGCGTCTCAGACGTACTTCCCTTCCTCCTCGTCTTTCCGCTCGTCGAGGTACTCGTGGGCCTCCTCCAGTATCTCGCGGGGACCGTCCTGGGTGATCGTGTTGATCGCCTGATCGTAGTCGCGCCACTGGAGGTCGCGGTGTTCCGTCGAGATCTCGGCGCTCGCCTCGAACGAACGGGCGATGAACAGGTGGACCGTCTTGTGGATGGTCTTGCCGTTCGCCTCGAACACGTAGTCGTACTCCTCTCGGAACCCGTCTATCAGCCGGAAATCCTCGATCCCGGCCTCCTCACCGACTTCTCGTATCGCCGTCTGCTGGAGCTCCTCGTCCCCCTCGACCCCGCCTTTGGGGAACTCCCAGTCCCCCGGCCGGCTCTTCAGGAGTAAGTACTCCCGTTCGCCGCGGGTATCGCGGAAGAGGATGGCTCCGGAGCTGGTCGCTTCGACCGTCATTAGCCGAAGGTAAGCGATCACCCCTAAAGAGCGTGTCGGACTCCCGAACAGATCGGGCCCACCGGGGGAATCGGCCGACCGGGCGGATCTGATGCCCGTCTCACGCGTAGCCCGCAGGTAGATGCGTTTTTACCGCTCGGGAGGCCATTCACGCACGACCCCCAGCCATGACCTTCGTCACGAAACTCGAGTTCACGTCCGGCGACCGCGACGTGCTCGTCGAGACGGTTCAAGAGCTCAAAGAGACGCTCGAACGCAAAGGCGCCGAGTGTAAGGGCCCACACGCCACGCCGTCGGAGAGCGTCACCGTCCCGCTGTACAAGGACCTCGCGCCCGGCGACGAGTTCCCGCCGTGGCGTTACGACGTGTACCGACGCTCGATGGAGATCCACGGCGCCGACGACATCGCCCGCGGCGTCGTCGCGCGCGACTTCCCCGACTCGATCCACGTCGAGGTCGAGGTCGATCAGAAGAAGCCGCTCGGACACCGTCGCGACTGAGCGCCCGACACCCGGGCGGCAGTCGATCCGGTCACGGCTGCGGTTTCTGCGGTTCGCCGACGCGACCTGTCGCGTCAGAACGCTTCGTTAGCGGAGGCGCTTCTCAGCGGAGATTCCGCAGGTCTTCCGTCTCGACGCGGTCCGGCAACCGGTCGAGGGCGGACTCGGCCCACGCGTCGTGCCCGAGCGTGAGTTCCGTCTCCGGGTTGGCCGCCGCGAGCGCGGCAACCCCCCTCGCGGCCGCGAGTTCGGCGGCCTCGTCGGTTCGCTCCGGCACCTCCGCGGTGAGTGGATACGTCTCCGAGAGCGCGGGCGGGTACGGACCGAGCGGCGGCTTCACCCGCCATACGGCGTCGTACGCGTGATCCGAGGGGGCTTTCGACTCGGTGAGCAGGAGGCGGTCTGGCGCCGCGAGCCGCGCGAGGCGGTCGTGATGCCGCTGTACCTCCGGGCGACGGGCGGCCTCGTGTGAGGTGTAGAAGAACGCGTCCTTGGATCCGGGGTCGGTCCGCTCCAGTTCGTCGGCGTGGTCGAGGAGCGCCCGGTACCCGTCGAGCATCGCCGGGTGACCGCGGGCGCGGCGGTCGACCAGTTCGAGCAGCGAGCCCGACCGGATCGCCTCCTTGACCCGGCGGAGCTCCTCGAAGGTGACGTGGAGGTTGTGCTCGGCGAGCAGCCGCTCCGAGTCGTCGTCGTCGAGGCCGCGGAGGTCCGCCGGCGTGTGGTCCGCACAGACCGGACACGAACAGGGGAAGTAGTCCAGGTCTTCGAGGTGTTCCGTGCCCGAGACCGTCAGGTAGCGACCGTCGCGCGCCATCAGGGCGTACGCGGCCGAGTCGAACAGGTCGCAGCCGGCCGCCACCGCGAGCGCTAACATCATCGGGTGGCCGGCGCCGAACAGGTGGACCGGCGCGCCCGGGCCGAGCCCGCGCTTCGCGGCGCGGACGGCCTCGACCACCTCGGCGTAGCGGTAGGAGTTGAGCAGCGGCACCATCGCACCGACCGGGAAGATGTCGAGGTCGGTCGCCGCCGCGTGGCTCCCCGCTTCCTCCCGGAGGTCGCCGAAGGTCGACCCCTGAACCGGGGCGTTGATCAGCATCTCGCCCGTCTCGGCCGACTCGGCGTCGGCGAGCGCCTGCCGCGTCGTCGCCAGGTCGCGTTCGGCGCGCTCGCGGTCGGCGTCCGGCGGGGTCGGCACGTCGACGGGCGTCGCCACGTCGCTGCCGATCTCGCGCTGGAACTCGATTATCTCCTCGGTGGTCACGTCGATGTCGCCGTACTCGGCCAGTTGGAACGAGCCGGAGTCGGTCATGATCGCCCCGTCGAACCCGAGGAAGTCGTGGAGCCCCCGCTCGACCACGCGGTCGCGGATGCGGTCCGTGCTCCGGATGATGTAGGAGTTCGTGATCAGCATCTCCGCGCCGAACTCCTCGCGGAGCCGCTCCGGCTCGATCGTGAGGACGTTGGGGTTGACGACGGGCAGGAGCGCCGGCGTCTCGACCGTGACGTCGGCGCGGGGGACCTCCAGCCGACCGATCCGACCGGCCGCGTCGTGGTCCCGGATCTCGAAGTGATCGCGCATACCTCGACTGTGCGGACGCGAGCGGTAAGCGTTGCGTTCGGTGACGAGCGAGGCGTGGGGCGAGGCCCGGGCGACCCGGCTCAGAGCCCGGTCGGGTGCGAGACGTACGTCGTCTCGACGCCCCACTCGGCCGACAGCGACTCCAGCGCCCGGACGCCGAACGTCTCCGTAGCGTAGTGGCCGCCGAGGAAGACGGTGACGCCCGCCTCCCGAGCGTCGTGGTACACCTGCTGTTTCCCCTCGCCGGTGATCAACGCGTCCGCGCCGGCCGCGACCGCCTCGTCGAGCCAGTCGACCCCGGAGCCGGTGACGACCGCGACGCGCTCGATCCGGTCCGGACCGAACTCGAGCACCCGGGTCGGGGCCGTCTCGCCGTCGGGTTGCCCCTCGAACCCGTCGAGCGTCTCCCGGACCGCGTCCGCCGACAGCGGCGACGCCGCCTCGCCGATCGTCCCGATCGTCACCGGACCGATCTCGCCGAACGGCTCCCGGTCGGAGAGTCCGACCGCGTCGGCGACGCCGGCCGCGTTGCCCAGTTCCCGATGCCCGTCGAGCGGGAGGTGCGAGACGTACAGCGCGAGGTCGTTCTCGACGAGCGCCGCGATCCGGTCGTGCGTCCGGCCGGTGACGCGCTCGATCCCGCCCCACGAGAGGCCGTGGTGGACGACGAGGGCGTCCGCCCCCGCGTCCGCCGCGGCGTCGATCGTCTCGACCGCAGCGTCGACCGCGAACGCGACGCGGTCGATCTCGGGGTCTTCGGCGGTGGTATCGGCCGACGCCGTCTCGCCGCCCGGGCCCACTTGGAGCCCGTTCGCGCTCGCGTCCACGTCGGCGTACGCGGCCGTGTCGAGTCGGTCGTCGAGTCGGTCGACGTACTCGGAGAGTTTCACACCGGTCCGTACGCGCGTCGGAAAGTAAAGGACGCGGAGGCGGTCTCGGTCGACCGCGCCGCTCAGTCGTCCAGCTCTTCGGCGACGGAGTCCGGGACCGCGTCCGGCCGGCCGGTGCCGGCGCCTGCGGGGTCGGCGTTCTCAGGGGCATCCGTCTTGGGTGTGAAATCGGGGTCGAACAGCCGGAGCGCCGTCCGGATGGTCTCCCAGTCGTCCTCGCCGGCCGCGTCCCGGAGCGAGCGCGTCGGCGCCGCGAGCAGCTGTCCGACCAGCGCGTCCGCCAAGTCCTCGACCGTCTCGCGCTGCTCGTCGTTGAGGTCGCCTTGCGCCTCCAGCTTCGACATCGCGCGGTCGAGCTCTCGCGCCTTCACCCGGTCCGCGCCGGCGTACATCGCGGAGATGGCGTCGTCGGCCCGCTTGCGCTTGTACGCCTCGAGGATGCGGTCGAGCTCGTCGTCGATGATCGACTCGACCTCGCGCGCCTCCTCGGCGCGGCTCTCTCTGGTCCGCTGGGTCACGTCTTCGAGGTCGTCGATGTCGTAGACCGTTACGCCCTCGCGGGCGCCGGCCGCCGGGTCGATGTCGCGGGGCTGTGCGATGTCGATACAGACGACCCGGCCGGCGGCGTCGACGTAGGAGGGGTGGACGACGAAGTCGGGGCTGCCGGTCGCGGTGACCACGAGGTCGGCGTCCGGGATCACCGCGGGCAGGTCCGCGAGCGGGACCGCCTCGGCCGGGGTGTCCACCTCCTCGGTGACGAACTCCGCGTGCGGGACGGTGCGGTTCGCGACGATTATCTCCGAGACCGGGGTGTCGTCGAGCGTGCGGGCCGCCAGCGTGCCCATCTCGCCGGCGCCGACGACGACCGCCGACCCGTCGGTCAGGTCGATCTCGCTCGCCGCGAGCCGGACCGCCGCGGAGCCGAGCGAGACGACGCCCTCGTTGATCTCAGTCTCCGTCCGGGCGCGCTCGCCGACGTGGAGCGCCTTCGTCACCGCGTCTTTCAACACCGGACCGATCCCGCCGGCGGACTTCGACTCCTCGTAGGCCTCCCGCAGCTGCCCGATGATCTGGTCTTCGCCGAGGACGAGCGACTCCAGTCCCGACGCGACGCGCATCAGGTGTTCCAAGCTCTCCTCGTGGCCGAGGCGGCGGACCGCGCCGCCGCGGACGTCGGGGGCGAACGTCGCGAGCGCCGTGGTCCCGTCGACGGTCCGGTCGGTGACGACGTACGCCTCGGACCGGTTACACGTCTGAATCGCGAACGCCTCCTCGACCCCTTCGCGTGCGAGCAGGTCAGAGACGGTCGCGCGGACGCCGTCGCCGCCGGCGGCCTCGATCTCGTCGACCGTCGCGCCGGAGTGGGCGACGCTCACGCCGGCGATCGCACCCGTCTCTCTCATCGGTTGAGTACCTCCTCGATCACGGTGTCAGCCTCTTGCCGTCCGTAAGATCTCCCCTTTTGTAAACCCTTCCAAACCCCCCGGGATCTGACAACGCGCCGGACCGCTTCCCGGCGTTTCTCCGGAGCGACGCCGTCGGCTTTCAGCTCCTCGCGGATCTCCCCTGAGAGCCTCGCCATCTCGCCCGCACCGTCGATCTCGGCTTCGATCCGCTCGCGCAGCGCCTTCGCGAGCGCGGGGCTGGTTCCCCCCGTCGAGAGCGCCACGGCCACCGGGTCGTCCTCGATCGTCGCGGGGACCACGACGCTCCCCGGGTCGCGGTCGCCGGAGACGTCGGTCCGGTTGACGAGGAGCCCCCGATCGAGGGCGGCGGCCTCGACCGCGGCGTTGACCGCCGCGTCGTCCGTCGCCGCGACCGCCAGCGCCGGGTCGATCCGTTCGACCCAGCCGGCGACCGCGTCGGGGTCCGGCGCCGCTCGGACGAGTTCGACCCGCTCGTCGTCGGCCGCGAGCGACACCACGCGGTCGGTGAACTGCGGGCTGACGACGACGATGCGCGCCGCGTCGTCGAACCCGCCGGCTTTCCGCGAGCCGACGGCGCCCCCGCCGAAGACGAGGACCGTCTCGCCCGCGAAGTCGTGGTACAGCGGCGTCACGTCGGACCTCCGAAGTCGGTCGTGCGGCGGGTCACGCCGTGTTGCTGTCCGCGCGGTCGGCGATACGGATGCCGGTCTTCTTCAGGATTCGCGTCGAGAACAGCGTGTCCCAATCGTCGCTGCCGACGTCCCAGAACTCCGACATCAGGTCCCGGACCTCCGCGATCCGGCGCTCGCTTTCGGCCTCGGTGCGCCCGTGGGTCATCGCGAAGAAGTTGTACTCCCAGACGCCCTCGTGGCGCGGACGCTCGTAACAGTGCGTGACGAAGCCGAGGTCCGCCACGGCGGGGCCCACCTCGTCGAGTGCACTCTCCGGCACGTTCCACACCGTCATCCCGTTCTCCGTGTAGCCGAGCGCGTAGTGGTTCGGGATGACGCCGACGCGCCGCACCTTCCCCTCGGCGTCGAACCGCTTGATCGTCTCGATCACCCACTCCACGTCGGCGCCGAGCGCCGCCGCCACGTCGGCGTACGGCGTCTCCGTCACGGGCAACCCGCCCTGAATCTCGACGACGAGGTCGCGCTCGTCGGGGGTGAGCGTCCCCCGGTCGCTCGGCGTGACCGCCGGACCGAGGTGCGATAAGTCGACGTCGCCGTCGGGGACCGGCCCGTCGACGAGGAACTTCGCGCCCACGTGGAACTCGCGGAGCTTCGGGAGGTTGTACGTCTCCTGGCCCGTCGCCGCCTCGATGTCGGCGAGCACCTCCTCGACCCGGTCGTTGCCGTCCTTGTCCGGGTCCGAGTGGTCGGCGACGCTCACCACGAACCACATGTTGAGGTGCGGGTGTTCGCGTTCGTAGTTGTGCGCGACGGCGGTGAACTCGTTGACCACGTCCGCGATCTCCTCGTAGCGCTCCTCGGGCGCGTGCATCGCCACGAGCGACGCGGCGCCGCCGATCTCCTCGGCGTTGACGAGGGCGCCGAACCGCGAGAGCGTGCCCGCCTCGTCGAGTTCGCGGACGCGCTCGCACAGTTCCGGCCCCGTGACGTCGACGCCGCGCTCCCGGAGCGCGGCCGCCGCCGCGTCGAAAGGCCGTTCCGTCACCGGGAACCCCCCTTGGAACGCGTTGATGATCGCGCGGTCGAGCGTCGTCAGGTCCGCGTCGACCTCCTGCATGATACTTCGTCGGGGCCGAGCGAGAATAAGCGATCCGACCTGCCGCCGGAACGGCGGACCGTAGCCGTCGTCTCGGCGGTCGGCCTTCGCGGCGCGGTCAGCCGTCCACGTCGCGGGCGATGTCCGCGAGCGACGACCGAGGCTCCCGGTTGGCGTCGTAGACGGTCCGTTCGCCCGGAACCCGCAGCCCGTACAGTTCGCCGGGGACGACCACGTCGAGGACGACGCTGTCGCCCGGCTCTCGACCGTTCGCGTCGAGCCACTCGACCAGCCGGTTCTCGCCCTCGCCGGGGTCGCGCGCGAGCCGGCGGTTGTCGAAGGCCCCGCGGAGGAGGCGGCCCTCGGAGTCGCCGGCGACCCGCGCGTGGTACTCTTCGCGGTCGAACGCGACGCGGACGACGTCGCCCGCGCTCACGCCGAGCGCGTCACAGTCGCCTGACTCGACGCGGCCGTCGAGCGCGTCGTCGTCGGGGAGTCTGACGCAGGGGCGGCGAGTGCCGCCGCTCCGCGCGAGCGAGACGCGAACGGAGGAAACGTCCTCGCCGTCGGAGGGGACGCGAGGCATCGGCCCGGCTTACTCGTCGTCTTCGGCGTCGCCCTCGCCGAACGCGTCCGCCACGTCGCCGTCGCCGTCGACGACGCTCACGTTGATCTGTGCGATGTCGTCGTCGATTTCGCGGCCGCGGACGGTGATCCGCTTGCGCTCGCCCTCGCGGGACGGCTTGAACCCGACGCCGCCTTCGAGGAGCAGCTCCTTCAGGCGGGTGCCGGAGACGTCCTCGCGCATCGGACGACCGGTCTCGTCCGAGCCGCCGGTGAGTTCGATCGTGTAGTCGGACAGCCCGACGGCGTCGCCGCCGATCTCGTCGCCGAGTTCGCGACCGAGGAACCGGTTGGCGTCCTGTCCGTCGACCTCTCGCTGGAACGTCTCGCCGGTCTCGGGGTCGGCGACGACGACTTTGAATTCGGCCATGCGCGAACCAAAACTCCCGCGCATAAAAAGCACGTCGAAACGTCGGAACCGCGAGCCGCGACGCGCTCAGGCGTCTGTCCCGTCGACGCGGACGATCCGCCGCTCGCCGTCGCCCCAGGGACCGTCGACGAACGCGTCCTCGACCGCGCGGGCAACGGCGTCCGGGTCGCCCGGGCCGCCGGCGTCGGCGACGCTCCCGACCGACTCCGGGTCGAACGGGACCCCGAGCGCCTCGTAGACGGGCTCCGTCACCCTCGCGATCGGGTCCGGATCGGCCGCCGAGACGACGAGGACTCCGGCGACGAGCGCCGCGTCCGCCCTGACCCGCTGGGCGAGGCCCGCGACCTTACCGCCCCCCGCGGCCCGCAGGGAGTGGTCGCCGGGACAGAACGCGGCCGGCGGCTCGCCGCGGACCACGTCGGCGCCGAGGTCGCGGAGCGCCTCCCGGAGGGTCGCGGTCGCGGCGTCGTACCGCGACTCGATCGACCCGCGACCCTCGCCGGTCGGCACCGCGACCCCGAACGAGAGGGTCGAGCCGGTGTACGCGACCGCGCGGCCGCCGACGTCGCGCTCGACGACCGGGAAGTCGGCGCCTCGGGCCGCGCGCTTCGCCCGATCGAACCCGTCCTCGCGGGCGTCGCGGCGACCGAACGCCACCTGCCGCGGCGGCGGGGTGACGCGAACGGCCGGCACGCCGTCCGCGGCCGACGCGAGCAGGTCGGCCGTCGGGCTCCGGTCGGCGGCCGGCGTCTCGAGTTCTCCCCTGTACACGCGCATACGACGCAACTGACGGGCGGACCGCACAAGCCCCTTGCGCTCGGTCGGGTCGCGCGAGGGCGCCGCCCTCACGCGTCGCGAGCGTCGTCGCGTGACACAACAGTTTTGTCGGCCCTGAGAGTGGTACCGATATCGATGAGCGACCTCGGCGCCCTGCCGGTCCAAGCGTACCTCACCGCCTGCCTGCTGGCGGGGGGTATCGGACTCTGGCTCGGCCGGGTCGCGTGGCGGGACCGAGACGAACCCGGGGGGCTCGAGGTCTCGCTCTATCTCCTCTGTGGCGGGGCCGTCTCCGTCCTGTACGCCCTCCGCGTCGCCGCACCGGGAGAGGTCGCGATGACGGTCGCGCTCAACCTGTCGACGCCGCTCCTGGGCGCGCTCCCGGTCCTCTGGATGGCGTTCGCGCTGGCGTTCACCGGCCACGACAACTGGCGGACGGAAAACCGGATCGTCGCGCTCGTGACGCCGGCGTTCGTCTGGGTGCTACTCGCGTGGTCGAGCGGGACGCACGGGCTGGCTCGGCGCTCGGTGACCCCCGTCGTCGACGGGCCGTTCACGCTGCTCGGATACGGGCTGGGTCCCGCCGGCGGCGTGTTCGTCCTCTTCTCGTACGCCCTCTGTATCGCCGGCGCGCTCCTCGTCGTCGACCTCTACGAGCGGACGGGGAACCGATACCGGCTCCAGACGTTCGTCATCCTCCTCGGCACGCTGTTCCCGTTCCTCGCGGGGGGCGCGACGGTGGTAGACGTCGGGAGCTACGCGCACCTCTCGTGGCTCCCGACGGCGTTCGTGATCCACGGCGTCTTCCTGTACGGCACCGTCTTCTGGCTCGGGACCCTCGACGCCGCCGTCGTCGCCCGTGACACCGCCGTCGAAGTG
Source organism: Halorubrum ejinorense (assembly GCF_039522565.1). Taxonomy (GTDB): domain Archaea; phylum Halobacteriota; class Halobacteria; order Halobacteriales; family Haloferacaceae; genus Halorubrum; species Halorubrum ejinorense. Next base: position 97,312 of record NZ_BAAADQ010000007.1, read on the forward strand.
ATCCAAGACCCCGTGATCGTCGCGGGTTCGGACGGACAGATCCGGGACCTGAACCCCGCCGCGGAGTCGATCCTCCCGCCCGACGCGGTCGGTTCCGAACTGGGCGAGGCGTTCCCGCGGCTGGAGACCGGCGTCGAGCACCCGATAACCATCGGCGACCGCCAGTTCGACATTCAGGAGGACCCGATAACCGACCCGCGCGGGACCGACCGCGGCCACGTCTTCCTCCTCCGCGACGTGACCGCGCGGGAGCGGCGACAGGCGGAACTCGAACAGCGCGAAGCCGAACTCGAACGCCAGAACGAACGGTTAGAGGAGTTCGCCGGCGTCGTCTCTCACGACCTGCGGAACCCACTCGCGGCCGCCTCGGCGGCGGTCGAACTGGCGCGACAGCGCGCCGACGACCCCGACGGCTCGCTGGACCGGGCGGCGAACGCCCACGAGCGGATGGACGACATGATCGAGGGGCTGCTCGCGCTGGCGACGGCTGGCGAGACGGTCGACGAACTCGACCGCGTCTCGCTCGACGCGACGGTCAGGCGCGTCTGGTCCCGGCTGGAGACCGCGGACGCGACGCTCGCCGTCGAGGGCGACGCGACCGTGTCGGCCGACGGCGACCGCCTCGAACAGCTGGTCTCGAACCTGTTTCGCAACGCCGTCGACCACGCCGGCGAAGACGTGGCGATCACCGTCTCGGTCGCGTCCGACGGCGACGAGGTGACGCTCGCGGTCGGGGACGACGGCCAGGGAATCCCCCCGGAAGACCGAGAGCGCGTCACCGAGCGGGGCGTGTCGCTCGGCGGGGGGACGGGACTGGGGCTCGCGATCGTCGGCGACATCGTCGAGGCCCACGGCTGGACGCTCTCGGTGTCGGCCTCCGACGCCGGCGGCGCCCGGTTCGTGATCGAGGGGATGGAGGCCGCGGACTGATGCCGGGAGCGCCCACCGACGGCGAGCCGGTCGAGGAAGCGGTCCGGATCCCCCCCGGGGTGATCGAGCGCTACCGACGTTTCTCGCGGTTCAACTCCCCGTATCCCGCCCACGACCGCGGCCGCGCCGTCGACCTGTATCCCGGCGACGGCGTCGGCCGATCGCCGGTCGCGGGCGTCGTCCGCGACGTTCGGACCGTCGGCTGTCCGGACCGCTCGTACGCGGCCGCCGAGGACCACCTGATCGTCGTCGATCTGACCGACGACTGGTGTGCGCGCGCCGGGGCCCCGCCCGGCACCGCCGCGCGCATCCTCCACGTGATCCCCGAGGTCTCACCCGGCGACCGGGTGGCCGTCGGCGACGCGCTCGGCCCGACGACCCGGTCGGGGTTCTTCGGGCAGTGGGTCGCCGACCACGTCCACCTCGGCTTCCGACCGCCGGACGCGGACCCGCTCCGGGCGAGCGGATCGCTTCCGGTCAGGGCGGACGTGCCCGTCGAGCCGGTCGAGTGGGACGGAACCGGTCCCGTCGTCGAGCGCGGGCCGACCCACGTCGTCGTCGCGGGGCCTCGGCGCGCGAAGTCGGGTCCGGACTTCGCGGCGCTCGCGAGCGACGAGGGAGCCCCGCTGGACGGCGGCCTCACGCACTACGCCGGCGGCGGGACGTTCGCGGCGCCGGACCCGACCGGCGAGGCGGCCCGTCACGACCGCGCGGCGGACGGCGCGTGCGTGTCGCTGTTCGGGACGACGGTCGGAACCCGGATCGAGCGCCCCGGCGAGCCGGAGGTCGGCCGCGTCGAGTGGGCGCCCGTCGACGTGCGCGCGAACGGCGAGCGGGTGGTCGGCCTCTCGCTTTTCGCCGACCGCGGCGAGCGGTTCGGGGTGAAGGTCGTCTGTCCCGACCGGGAGTTCGCGGTCGGCGAGTCCGTGACGCTCGACGTCGTCCCCAGCGACGACCCGATCCGGCTCGGGGTCGGGTGACCCGCCGCGGGGCCGGCCGGTCCAATTGACGGCCCGTTGTCTCGCGTTTCCGGGGGCTACAAGCCGCCCGAGAGCGACCCGGGAACATGGACCGCACGGACGTCGCGGAGATGGACCCGCTCCCTGACGAGGCGAAGTCGTTCGTCCAGCGGAAGCTAGAGGACGAACACGGCTACCTCTCGTGGCTGAACACGTCGGTCGAGGTCATCGAGCGCGGCCGCGTCGTGCTCTCGATCCCGTTCGACGACAAGCTCACGAACGCCGACGGACGGACGATACACGGCGGCGTCGCGGCGACGCTCATCGACACGGCCGGCGGCGTGGTACAGCGCACGGCGTTCGAGGACCCGCTCGCGGGCGGCGTGGCGACAGTGAACCTCAACGCGAACTACCTCCGGCCCGCGACCGGCGACCTGCGCGCCGAGGCCGAGATCGTTCGAGCCGGCGGGTCGATCGGCGTCAGCGACATGACCGTCACCGCTGCGACCAACGGGGACAGCTCCGAGGTCGTCACCGGTCAGGGGTCGTTCCGGCTGTTCCGCGAGTAGCCGGGGAGGGAGTCGAGGATCGCGTCGAGGTCGGGACGCTCGGCCGTGGCTTCACCAGAGCCCTCGCCCGACAGCTCCGCCGCCAGCGCCGCGACCGGATCGCGGTCGGCCCGGTCCGGAGCGGCGCGGACGACCACGGACTGCTCGCCGAGCGGAACGAACTCGCAGCCGAGTCGCGTCGCCGTCTCGCGGAGCCCGAGCCCGGCGTCCGCGTCGCCGGCGGCGACCGCCCGGACCGGGCTCTCGAACGCTTTCACCGTCCGCTCGTACCCGTCGATCCGCTCGGCGAGTTCGCGGCGGTCGGCGTCGCGCCCGCTCGCGAGGGCGTCGAGCGCCGCGTCGAGGCTCCGCCGGAGCCCGGAGACCGTCGGCCGGTTCCGGAACCGCAGGTCGCGGTCGATCAGGTCCGCGATCCCGGTCACGTCGTCGGGGTTGCCGTCGGGGACGACGAGGCCCCACTCGCGGGTCCAGCCCCCGAGGTCGACGCCGTCGACCTCGCGGTCGGTCGGCCCCGCGGTCACGGCCACGTCGGGGACGCCGTCGCGGAGGCGTCGGAGGCCCTCGCGGGAGCCGACGGCGAGGTAGCGCGGGCTCGCGAGCCGGTCGAGCAGCCGGTTGAGCGCGGGGTCGTCCTCGCCGACGCCGAGGAGCGTCGGCGGCCGCACGTCGGGCGAGAACAGGTCGACCGAAACGGACTCGCCGACGTCGAGGTACTCGGTGTCCGGGTCGACCGCGACGACGCCGTCCGCCTCGACGAGGCTCGTCGTCGCGCCGGAGCCCTTGTCGACCGGGTAGACGAGCGGGCGGTCGTCCGCGTCGCCGACGGCGCCGCCGTCGCTCAGGTCGAGCAGGCCGACCGGCATCAGACGCAGGCGTCCCTCGCCGTAGCGCTCGCTCACGCCCATCCGGCCCTCGACCGTCGCCGTCGCGGGCTCGGGCTGGCCGGCGGCCTCTCGGATCGCCGGCGCGACGAACGTCCGGAAGATGGTAAGCGCGGACACCGGGTAACCGGGGAGGCCGACGTATGCGGACTCGCTGCCGCGCGAGTCGTCCGCCTCGTCGGTTCGGTCCAGCCGCCCGACGAGCATCGGCTTGCCGGGCTTGACCGCGACGCCGTGGAGGAGGAGCTCGCCGCGCGCCTCGATCACGCGGTAGATGACGTCGACCGCGCTCGCAGAGGTCGACCCGGAAGAGAGCACGAGGTCGCACTCGTCTGCCGCCCGCCGCAGGAGTCGCTCCATCTCCTCGTAGTCGTCGCCGGCGTGCGGATAGAGGACAGGTTCGCCGCCCGCCTCCTCGACGCCCGCGGCGATCGTCGTCGAGTTCACGTCGTATATCTCGCCGCGGCCGGGGTCCAGTTCCTCGCCCGGCCGGACGAGCTCGTCGCCGGTCGAGACGATCCCGACCCGCGGGCGGCCGCGGACCGGAACCTCGTCGACGCCGAGCGCCGACAGCAGCCCGATCTCTCGCGGCGTCAGCCGAGTGCCCGGGCCGAGCGCGCGCGCTCCCGCCGCGATGTCCGTCCCCGCCGTCATCACGTGATCGCCGGGCGCGACCGAGGTTCGGACCGCGATCCGCGAGGGTTCGTCGGCGGCTTCGGCGCCCCCGCTGGCCCCGTCGCTCTCGCCCACCTCGTCCGTCCGCTCGACCATCACGACCGCGTCGGCGCCGTCGGGCATCACCGCGCCCGTGGATATCTCGGCGCAGGTACCGGGCTCGACTGTCACGTCGGGAGCGGCGCCCGCGTGGACCGTGCCGACGAGGTCGAGCGTCGCGGGGTCGGCCTCGTCCGCGCCGAAGGTGTCGCGCGCTCGCACGGCGTAGCCGTCCATCGAGGCGCGGTCGAATCCCGGCACGTCGATAGCGGCGTCGACCCGCTCGGCCAGCACGCGGCCGCGGGCCTCCCGCAGCGGGACCGCCTCCGGCGCCGGCGACAGGTCGAGCGACGCGACGGCGTCGCGGGCGGCCTGCGGGGTGGCGAGGTCGCGGAACTCCTTGCGGTCGCTCATTGGGTCACCTCCCACAGTTCGACGTCGACCGGCTCGCCCGCGTCGAGCCCCTCGCGGGGCTCCGGCACGACGACCCAGCCGTCCGCGAGCGCGACGCTGGAGAGGATCCCGGAACCGCTGGCGCGCGTCGGCGTCGCGGTCGGGAGCGCGTCGGCGGGTCCGTCGCCGTTGGCGGCAGCGTCGTCGCCGTTGCTAGCAGCGTCGTCGCCGTTGGCGGCAGCGTCGTCGCCGTCGGCGGCGTCCGGCTCAGAGAGCGACACCCGCGCGAACGTCCGCACGCCGGGCTCGCTCGCGACCTTCCGACCGAGCGTCGCCCGCCGCGTGGGGAACGGGTCGGCGGTCGCTCCGGCCGACCGCTTCATCGCGGGCCGGAGGAACTGGGCCGCGTTGACGATACACGCCACCGGGTACCCGGGCAGCGAGACGACCGGCGTCCCCTCCGCGCGGCCGAGACACACCGGGTGGCCGGGCTTCAGGGCGACGCCGTGGACCAGCACCTCGCCGATACCGTCGACGACCTCCGGGATCAGGTCCCGCTCGCCCACCGAGGAGCCGCCGGTGGTGACCACCACGTCGGCGTCGAGGTCGGCCGCGACCGCCTCGCGGAGCGCGTCCGGGTCGTCGGTGACGACGTCGCGGTAGCGCGCCTCGCCGCCCCACCGCTCGACGAGCCGCGAGACCGTGAGCCCGTTCGTCTCGATCACTTCGCCGGGGCCGGGGTCGGACTCGACCAGTTCCTCGCCGGTCGGGATCACGGCGACCTCGGGCGGCTCCCGGACCGCGACCTCGTCGAGGCCCACGGAGCGCAGCAGGCCGATGTCGGAGGGGCGGAGGGCGTGCCCGGGCTCGTACAGGCGCTGTCCGGCCGCCACGTCCTCGCCGGCCTCGCCGACGTTCTCGCCGGTCGCGACCGCGTCGAACACTTCGAGGTCGTCGCCGACCGCCTCGACCCGTTCGATCATCACGACCGCGTCGGCGCCCTCCGGGACCGCGCTGCCGGTGTGGACGCGGACGGCCTCGCCGGGCGCGACGCGCTCCGACTCGACCGGCTTGGCGGCGAGGACCGCGGGGGAGCGGTCGCCGGCGCCGAAGGTGTCGCTCGCGCGGACCGCGTAGCCGTCCATCGCGGCCCGGTCGTACCCCGGCACCGGCGCCGGCGCGTCGATCGGCTCGGCGACGACGCGGCCGTCGGCGGCCCCGACCGGGACCGTCTCCCGCCGGTCGTGCGGCGTGACCGCGTCGAGCAGCGTCGCCCTCGCGTCCGCGACCCGGGTCCGCCGCTTGAATCCGGACTCGCGTCTGTCGTGGCTCATGGATGTCCATTTCGCGGCCGCGGGCAAAAACCCCGTTCTCCGCGGGCGGCGTCGCCGGAATCAACGGGTTCCGGCGCGCTCGCCGAGACGGCCCGTCAAGCGAACCAGGAGAGGATCCGACGGGTGCGGTGGATCGATTGGAGGGTCGCGACCTTCGCGGCCGAGAGCCCGTCGGCGGCGGTCCGCTTGGTGGCCCGCGCGCCGCGGGCGGCGCCGGTCCGCGCGTAGTACGCCGACCGCCGACTCGCGGCGCCCACGTAGTGTTTCGCCGCCATCCGGATGGGGGCGCGGCGGCCGCTGACGGTCGTCGTCCCGCGGCGGATCGCCGACAGCACGTCGTCCGCGGTGACCCCGTGAACCGACTCGCACCCCTCGATCGTCAGTTCGGTGAACGCCCGGCCGACGTACTGGAGGTGGTGCGCGTCGCTGGCGGCGACGCCGGGGTAGCCGTGCGTCGCCGCGAACCGCCGGGCGCGACGGTTGCGGTACCCCGTGAACAGCCACGCGTTGAACACCTCGATCGCGTCGACCTCGTGGACCGGTGCGGACTCGCGAGCCGGCGCGGGCTCGTTGACGACGTCGATGTCGGCGGCCGCGACGGGCGAGCCGCCGTCCCCGGTGACCGACGCGGCGGGCTCCGCGTCCGACTCCAGCACGGCGCCCTCCGCGGGCGCTTCCTCGGCCGCTTCGGGGGTCGGGATGTGACGCTGGCGGACCCCGTGTCGCGAGCGCTGGAACGGGTGCGGAACGATCGCGACGCCGCCGCGCTCGTGGATCCACTCCACCGTCTCGGCGTACGGGCGCCCGCGCGGCGGCATCCGCTCGACGCCGATCGCGAGGAGGTGGCCGTGCGCGGTCGACACCTCCACGCCGGGGATGCCGATCAGGCCGAACTCGGCGGCGATCTCGGCGGCTCGCTTCGACTCGCGGATCACGTCGTGGTCGGTGATGACGACCGCGTCGAGCCCGATCTCGGCCGCGTGCTCGAGTATCAGGTCCACGGGCTCGTGGCCGTCGTAACTGCCCTCCGAGTGGACGTGGGGATCGATGCTGACGGTGACGCGAGACACGTCCCGACTACGCGGCGGCTCGTATATAAATGCGCGAGGGACGCGGACGGCGTCGCGTTAAGTTAGAGGATGAGGCGCTCGACTTCAGAGTGTCTATGGCCGAAACCGAGCGCCTC
>NZ_BAAADQ010000008.1:0-74163 GCF_039522565.1 Halorubrum ejinorense
CGGCGGCAGAATCATGGCTCCGAGCCTTCGCCGTCTGCTGGAACCGATGCTTAAGTTAACACGACCACGCGGACGCCGCCGACGCGGACGACGGGATGGACCGTCGCCCTCGGGAGCGACCGACGCCGGCACCAACCGTTAGGTGCCCCGAGGCGAACGTGAGGACATGACCGACGCGAACGCGGGCGACGACGTCGACGAGGTCCGCGACCTCGACGACCTGCCGGACGACCCGACCGACCGGGAGTACGTTGAGCGAACGATCCGACTCGCCGAGGCGGCCGTCGAGGCCGGGAACACGCCGTTCGGCGCGTTACTCGTCGTCGACGGCGAGGTGGTCCGCGAGGCGCGCAACGAGACGCGGACCGGCGACGACATCGCGGCGCACCCCGAGCTCGCGCTCGCCCGGTGGGCCGCGCGCGAACTCGACGACGACGAGCGGGCGGCCTGTACGATGTACGCCAGCACCGAGCCGTGCCCGATGTGCGCGACCGGCGTCCACTACGCCGGGCTCGGCCGGGTCGTCTTCGGCGTCGACGGCGGGACCCTCGGCGAGCTCACCGGCGGCGTGGTGCCGATTCCCTGCGAGGAGGTGATCCGGCGCGCCGGCGGCGAGACGACGGTCGAGGGACCGATCGCCGTCGACGCGGCGACGGCGGTCCACGAGTCGTTCTACGGGGAGCCGTGACCGCGGACGGGTCGCCGGCGGTCCTCGCCGTCGGCGCCGCGGCCATCGACGAGTGGTACGCCGTCAGCAACCTCCCGGAGCCGGACGGCGGCGCGTTCGCGAACGAGGTCACGACCGCGTTCGGCGGCGTCGGCGCGAACGTCGCGGTCGCACTTGACCGGCTCGGCCGCGACGCGGGGCTCGTCAGCCGCGTCGGCGACGACGAGTACGGGCGACGGGCCCGCGAGTACCTCGCCGACACCGGCGTCGACGCCACGCACGTCGCGGTCTGTGACGACTCCCACACCCGGTCGCTCATCCTCCGCGACCCGGACGGCGAACGGGCCATCGTGACCGCCGGCGAGAGCTTCCGCGGGCTCAGATTGGACGGCGACGCGCTCGCCGCGATGGCCGACGCCGACGCGGTCTTCCTCACCGCGTACACCCCCGACCGCGCGACGCGTCAGGTGCTCGACCGGGTCGAGTCCCTCCGCGCGGCCGCCGCCGGCGAACCGTCGAGCGCTCCCGCGCTCGTCTTCGACCTCTCGGGTCCGGTCGAGGAGCTGGTCGGTCGCGGGACGGAACCGGAGACCATCCACCGGATCCTCCACGCCGCCGACCTGTTCGTCGCCGGCGGCGTCGCCGCCCCCGCGTTCTTCGGCTCCGCGGCCGGCGCGGTCGACAGGATCGCCGCCGCACACGTCTCGGCGACCGGGTCACGACGAGGGCCGAGGGGCGGGCGGACCTGGCCTCGGGCCGTCCTCACGCACGGTGCCGACGGAATGACGGCGATCACGGGCGGTGAAGTCGAGGAGTTCGACGCGTTCGACGTCGAGACCGTCGACGCGACCGGCGCGGGCGACGCGTTCACCGCCGGCCTGATCGACCGGTGGATCGCGGGTGGCTCCGGTGTGAAAGGATCCGAGGGGCGCGACCCCGAAGAGCGCGACGACGTCGCGACGGGCGTCAGGTTCGCGGCCGCCGTCGCCGCGATCAACTGTACCGCGCGGTTCACGCAGCCGGGGCTGCCGAGTCGGAGCGACGTCGAGGCGTTCCTGGCCGAACGCGACGCGGCCGGTCGGGAGTGAGTCGAGAGTACAGGCCCGTCACCGCACCGCGTCGGCGGCCGCGACGAGGTCCGCGACGCGGTCGGCGTCGACGGGGCCCGTCGTCTCGCCGTCGCGCTTGAGCGCGGTGCCCACGATGGCGCCGTCGGCGACCGAGAGCAGGTCGGCGACCGTCTTGGCCGTGACGCCGCTGCCGACGAGGACAGGCGTGTCGAGGCCGTGTGACTCCCGCTCGGCGACGACGGACTCCAGGGCGTCGCGGTCGACCGCGTGGCCAGTTCCGGAGCCGGAGGCGATCACGGCGTCGGCGAGGCCGCGCTCGGCGGTGTCCGCGAACGACTCGGCCGTGTAGCCCGCCGGCGTCAGCGGCGCGGAGTGTTTCACGTCTGTGTCGGCGAAGACGCCGACGTCGACGCCCAGGCGGTCGCGCAGCCGGAGGGTCTCGTGGGCTCGCCCCTGTACGATCCCCTGATCCGTCACGCGGGCGCCGGTGTGGACGTTCACGCGGACGAAGTCGGCGTCGACCGCGGCGGCGACCGAGAGGGCCGCCTCGGCGTCGTTCCGGAGGACGTTGATCCCGAGCGGGAGGTCCGTCTCGGCAGCGACCGCGGTCGCGGCGCGGGTCACGGCGGCGACGACGTGGGGCGGGACCTCGTCGGGGTAGAACGGCGCGTCGCCGAAGTTCTCGATCACGATACCGTCGACGCCGCCGCGGTCGAGCGCCCGCGCGTCGCTCGCCGCCCGGTCGACCGCCGCCCGCATCGCCTCGCGGCCGTCGTCCGGCGCGCGCGGCGCGCCCGGCAGCGGCGGGAGGTGGACCATGCCGAGGAGCGGCTCGGCCGTGCCGAAGGTGGATTCGAACTCCATCGTCGGGCCCGACGAGTCGACCGGGCATAAGCCTCCCCACAGCGTTTAGGCCGCGGGTCGTGTGGGTTCGGTCGAGATGGGAATCGACGTGACGGAGCCCGGAGACGGAGAGGTGACGCTCGTCTTCTCGCTCGGCGCCGCGCGGTCGCTCGCCGACCCGGCCGCGGCGTTCGCCGACGCGCGCCGGTGGAGCCGTCACGTCGGGATCGTCGCGAACGAGGCCGACGCGGTCGCCGAGTTCGCTCGGTCATACGGGGTCGACAACGACTACGCGCTCACGAGTTGGGACAAGTGGGGGACGCTCGCGGACGTCCGCGACGAGAGCGACGCCCCGCGACGAGTGTTCGTCGGCACGACGCGCGCCGACGAGCGCGTCGCGACCGACACGGGCTACGAGTTCCTCACCGTCGACGAGGCCGCCGAGAAGGCGGACTGGACGCTCACCGAGCCGGGGACGCCCGGGGGGACGACGCGAAGCGGCTCGGGGGGACGGCTCGCGAGGCTGCGGCGGGCGCTTCGGGAGGCGCTCTCTCGGTTCCGGTGACTCCGCTCGCCGGTCGGCCGCGGAACGACCGGCCGCCGGACGCTCCTCGCCCACCGAAAGTACAAACCGCTCGTCGCCCAACGTGAGGTATGTCCTCACCGCTCGCGGACGAGCCGGTCGAGCCGGCCGGCGACGACGCGGAGCCGCTCACCGAAGACGAGTACGCCGACCACTTCGCCGAACTCGGCGACGCGTGGGAGGTAATCGACGGCCATCACCTGGAGGCGAGCTACGAGTTTCCCGACTTCGAGAGCGCGTTGGCGTTCACGAACGAGGTCGGGGAACTCGCCGAACGGGAGTGGCACCACCCGGACATCGCGCTGTCTTGGGGGGAGGTCGGAGTCGAGCTGTGGAGCCACGAGGTGGGCGGGCTCACCCGCGCCGACTTCGTGATGGCGGCGAAGATGGACCGACTGTACGCGGACGCCGAGGAGTGATCTGACACATCAACGAACGAGTTTAAACCCCTCCCGGCGAAACGAAGGGTAATGAGCGAGAACGTCTTCCTGGTCCCGATCGACCCGGAGAACTTCGACCGAACGGTCCGGTCCGCCGTCGATCTGACCAACTACGCGGACCGTCCCGAACCCCTCGCGGACCTCGACGAGGCCCGTCTGTGGGCCGTCGACGACGACAGCGGCAACGGGTCGACGTTCGAGAAGATGGAATCCGGCGACCTCCTGTTGTTCTACACGGACGACGAGTACATCGCGACCGCGCGCGTCGGCGAGACGTTCGAAGACGACGACCGCTGGGCGAGCGGGACGTTCTGGACCGCCTTCCCGACCACGCGCGTCTACACGGTCACCGACTACAACCCCGTCTCCGCGCCCAAGCGCGCCGTCAACCGGATCTTCGACTACTCGTCGACGTACACGCCCGGCTTCATGCGCGTCGCGGACAGCCGGGTCACCGCCGACCTCTCGTCGATCGAGTCCGCGCTGAACCACTACACGAAGCGGAACGCCTGAACCGGCGGTCGCGGACTCCTTCTTACCGCTCGTCGACCGCGGTCGTGAGCGACTCGTACGCCTGTTCGTACCGCGCCGCGATCCGGTCGGGATCCCCGCGAACGTCGCCGGGCAGCGCCGGGAGCGCGACCGTCGAGAGCGGTTCGATCATCTCCGTGACCGCGTCGACGTGCTCCTCGCGACTCCCCTCGCGCGGGCTCCCGGCGGCGACCGCTCGCGCCTTCGCGTACCGGTCGCCCGCGTAGAGACGGGCGCGGCCGGGGTCGACGACGGCGACCGCGTCGGGCGCGACCGGGCCGTCGCGGGGGAGCGTCCCCGCGACGTCGGCGTACGACTCGACAACGACCGGGACCGGCGTCCGCGCCACGCGCGCGGCGAGGCGTTCGATCGCGGGGAGGTGCGCCTCGGCCATCGCCTCGTTGAACGCCGGCACGTCGCGCACGCGAGTCGCGTCCGCGAGGGGGAGCCGCTCCGTGAGCGCCTCGGGAAGCAGCCCCGTCTCCTCGGCCGCCCCGTTGACGACGAACCGCGACCCGGAGTCGGTCGTCACGCGGTCACAGAGGAAGGTGCGGTCGGCGTCGCCCAGCATTCCCGTTCGGCCCGGGGTCGGTCGCCAGAGACGGTGAACGGGATTGACCGACTCGGGGGTGACCGTCGAGGGCGACGGCGACGAGTCGTCGACCGCCGTCAGGGCGCGGGTGTTCGCGGCCGCGAGGGTCCGGGCGTCCTTGCCGTAGAGGCGTCCGCGGTCGGTCGCGACTCGGTAGTCGTCGTGATCGAACCAGTAGTCGTTGCCGGCGCGGGGTTTGACGCCGACCGCGTCGCCCGCGCGCTCGGCGAGGTGTGCGACCAGTCCCGCGGAGAACGTCGTCTTCCCGGCGTCGACGCGCGAGCCGCCGGCGACGAGGTACACCGGCGGTTCCGAGGCGCCCCCGGTCACGCTCACTCGTCGGCGGCGGCGTCGGTCGCCGCCTCCGCCGCGTCCTCGGCCTCGGGTGCGAGTCCGTAGTACCCCGGGCCGTCCTCCTCCAGCGGCTCGGCGACGACCATGCCGTCGGCGTGGACCATCACCCACGGGACGGCCCAGTCGACCAACACCGCCTCGGTGTCGGGGTCGACCTCGGCGTCCGGTTCGAGCCCCTGAAGGAGGCGACCGATCTCGGGCACGGTGTACATCTGGTCCGGGTCGAACAGCTCTGCCGGTTCGTAGAAGTCGCACGGGTAGGTGGCGTCGAACGCCGACTTCGGTTCGGGCATGCGCGGGTGTACGCGACGGCGTCCGTAAACGCTGCCGATACGGTTCGAATCGATCCGACACCACTCGATCCGATGCGGTGGCGCGTGCCTGCGAGCGGCCGACAGGTCTCGATCAGCACGCGCGAGGGGATCGCGCCCGCTTTTAACCGGCCGCGACGAGGCTGGGGAGGTGAGAGGTGCTGTGCGGAACGGTGCGGGGTGGGACTCAAAGGGGCAGTCGCGAGGCGACTGGGGCTTTAGAGGTGTTCACCGCCAATTGCGGTCTGGTATTTATCAGCGAGCAGCTGGGATTTCGTGGTGTTCTCAGCCGTTCGATCGGCGACCCCAGTTATAAATCACCAACCGGAACGGACCCATCGCTCACCGGGCGACGTACTGCGAAAAAATGCGGATCTCGACGCGCGTAACGCGCCCTCTCGGACGCGCTTACTCGAACAGCTCGACGGCCTGCTCGTAGCGAGCGACCGGCTCCTCCCAGTCGACGACCTCGAAGAAGTTGTCGACGAACTCGCCGCGAGCCGGACCGTAGTCGTGGTAGTAGGAGTGCTCCCAGACGTCCAGCGCGAGGACGGGGTGACCGCCCCAGACCGCGCCCTGGTCGTGCTTGTCGACCACGACGTTGCGGAGCTGATTCGAGAACGTGTCGTACACCAGCAGCGCCCATCCGCTCGCCGCGCCCGCCGCGGCTTCGAACTCGCCCTTCCAGGCCTCGTAGGAGCCGAAGTCCTCGGCGATGCGGTCGGCGAGCGCACCCTCGGGCTCGTCGCCGCCCTCCGGCGACATGTTCTGCCAGAACAGGTCGTGGAGGATGTGACCCGAGGAGTTGTGGGTCACGTTGCGGATGGCGCCGGCCGACGAAGAGAAGTCGTGCGACTCACGGTTCTCTTCGAGCGTCTCTTCGGCGGAATTCCAGCCGTTTACGTACCCCTGATGATGGGTGTCGTGATGCCATTCGAGCACCTGCTCGGAGATGTGCGGTTCCAGCGCGTCGTAATCGTACGGTAGCGGATCGAGTTCGTAGCTCATGCTTGTATCACCTATCACGAACATGTGTCGGAACGCTGTTAAAGATAATGCGGCACGTGATAGCACGCGTCACCAGACGTGAGTGTTACCGGATGGTTCGTGCCGGCAGCGGTGTCGTTGCGGTTCCGGCCGGAATCAGCGGCCCGCGGAGCGACACCCGGAGTAAAGCCGTGTAACTGATTTCGGTTTCTACCGGTCGAGATGCGCAGACAGCGATGCCTTCGGATCGCAGTCTCGGGGGCGAGCCGAAGGGGGACCGACTCCGACCGGAGTTCCGAACGAAAAGTGATGTCACCGTCCGCCGCGGCGACCGCAACCGGGGAGTTCGGCCCGGAAGCAGGAAGGGGTCAGTTCGACGTTTCGCTCAACAGGCTCCGTACGCCGTCGACGAAGGTATCGAGGATGTCGAGCAGCTGCGTGAGGAACTCGATTTCGCTGTCCGTGGGTACGATGCCCGTTTCGGCGCTGGCAACGCCGGTAAACAGCAGCAACACGGTCCCGAAGGCGATCGATAACCAGAGTGTCCGATTCATGTACAACTGAATGAACCCACAATGGAAGTAGCTTTGGACGTGCCCGCAGTATTCGGCGCGGTCGCCGGCAGAACTCGAGTTTTCGTACAGAACACAGGCGCGAAAGTGCGCGGCGCTCGACACGGTGGGACTGGGATTTGAACCACGGTCGCTCCCTTCCAGTCGCTCTCTGATTCAAATCCCGCACGAATCGCGTCCGGCGCGGAGTTGCGCCGGACGCATCACGGTGGGACTGGGATTTGAACCGGTGCCAGACGGTCGCCCTCGCTGCTCGCGGCTCCGCCGCTCGCTTCCGCTCGGGCGCTGCGACTGGCAGGGCTCAAATCCACGCACGGAACTCGCGCGGCGCGAAAGTGCGCGGCGCTCGACACGGTGGGACTGGGATTTGAACCCAGGAAGCCGTGAGGCTACCTGCTTTCAAGGCAGGCGCAATGGGCCGCTCTGCCATCCCACCACACTTCGACGCTCGGGAGCGTCCGACTAATGAATATCGGTGTTCGTCCGGGCCGACCGCGCGACGGCTGAGGACCGTCAGTCCCGGACGATCTGCTGTTCGCCGTCCTCGACCGTCACGTCGAGGCCGTGTTCGTGGACGAACGCCGCGGTGTAGTCGGGAACCACGCGCTCGGCGGCGAACCGCGCCCGCAACATCGGCACCACGTCGAAGAGGTCCGCGCCGGTCTCCAGCGACGGGGACGGCTCCACGAAGTCGACGGAGCGGTCCGCGTCGCGGCCGCGCTCAGCGAGCGTCGGCAGGGCCGGCGCCTCGAACGCCCCGTCGAAGTCGATCGGTTCGGTGAAGCCGGCGAAGTACGCCCGCCCGTCCGAGGAGGGGCCGATCACGACTTCGGTGGTCCGGAGCTTCATCGCCGCGGAGTCGACGATAGTCCGTGACAGCAGCGGCGCGGTCGGCGTGACGACCGCGACCGAGTCGGCGCCCTCCTCGCGCAGGAGGTGGGTGACGGTGTTCCCGGCGCGCGCGCCGAACGAGGAGCCGACCTGTCGCTCGAAGCGGACGCCGTCCGTGCCGCCGAGGGTGTCGGCGACGAGCGTGCGCAGTTCGGCCTCGGGCTTCGTGTCGGTCCGGTGGGCCGCGGGGAGGTCCTCTTCGTCGGGGTAGTTGACGAGGAGTTCGCCGCCGGAGCGCTCGACCGCGAGGACGGCGTCGCGGAACTGGGCCTCGTAGAGGTCGGCGGCCTCGGCGGTCGAAAGCGGCGTCGACTCGGCGAGCGCGGTTCCGACGAGCCCCTCGCGGGGCGGGTTCGCCAGCAGGGCGACGACGGTCATACCTGATGGCGGCTCGGGAGCGCCTTCAACTCGCCGCTTCGATCCGGCGAGCGCGACCGAGAGAAGGAACCGCGAGACGGGCGGAGATCGGGTCCCGAGACCGGTCAGGCGAAGTCGCGCCGCATCGCGATCTCGAACCACGGACAGAGTCGGAGCTGGCGGTACAGCTCGGGGTGCTCGTGGAGGTGTTCGTAGTCGGCCCACAGCATGCCGCCGATCTCGTCGTCGTCGGGGTCGAGCGAGGTGTCGTCGAGGGTGACTTTCAGCACCGCACAGACCTCCCATTCGACGCCCTCGTTGGGGTAGTACCGCTTGTACTCGAACTTGTCCGTCACGCGGAGGTCGTCGTACTGGTCGGGCGAGATCCCGAGCTCCTCCTCGAGGCGCTGTTCGGTCGCGTCCTCCTGCGACTGCCCCTCGACCGGGTGGGAGGCGACGGTGCCGTCCCAGTGGCCGTCCCACAGGCGCTTGTTCGGCGCGCGCTGGGCCAGGAGAATTCGACCCTCGGTGTCGAAGACGAGACACGTGAACGCGCGGTGACGGATCCCGTCGCCGGTGTGCGCGTCGAGCCGGTTCACCGTGCCCTGCGCGACGTCGTCCGGGTCGACGGCGATGACGTCCTGAAGCGCGTTCTCGTGGTCGGTCTCGCTCGCGCCGCCGCCGGGGTCTCCCGCCGCAGTCGCGTCTTCGGAACTCATGCGCGTTACGTCGCGCACCAGGGCTAATAAGGGTTCGATACGCCGCCCGGCGGTCGACCCCGCCGGCGCTTCGACGGTCTTAACCGCATCCCGGCGCTACTAGACCCGGATGAGTGACCCGGCGCTCGACGTCGTCGAGTTCGTGTTGACGACGCACTTCTACACGGAGGACCGCGACCTCGACGAGAACGATCTCCCACCTCGCTTTCGGCAGGTGTTCTGGTCGGCCGACGCCGCCGAGGACGCTCCCGGCGGCGTGGAGCGACCGCTGAAAGCGACGGACGAGACGACCCGCACCGCGACCGGTGTCGAGCGACCGTGGGACGCCGTCTCAGACCTCCTTTTCACCCAACGGACGGAGTTCTCGGGCGAGATATCGCTGACACAGCCGGCGATGGGGCTGGAGTGGTACCGCGACCGCGCGGACGACGAGCGGATCGCGGGCAACCCCACGATCGTCGCCGCCCTGGAGGACGCGGGCGACCTCAGCCCCCCGGTGACCCACGAGGAGGCGAGATCGGACGTGCGGCCGATCCAGGCCGACCGCGTCTGGATCGACGCGCTGCTCGGGGAGTACTTCGACGAGGACGACGACGCGGAGATGCTCGACCTCGTCAACGTCCGCGCGCCCGAGGAGATCGAGACCACGCTCGCCGACCTCGTGTTGACCGGCGATCAGGAGGGCGAGATACAGAAGATCGTCAAGGCGATCGAACACCGCGAGTACCTCGCGAGCATCGGGCTCCGCGAGATCGGGAAGCTGCTGTTCGTCGGCCCGCCGGGGACCGGGAAGACGACCGTCTCGCGCGCGCTCGCTCACGAACTCGGACTCCCGTTCGTCGAGGTCAAACTCTCGATGATCACGAGCCAGTACCTCGGCGAGACGTCGAAGAACGTCGAGAAGACCTTCGAGGTCGCCAAGCGGCTCTCTCCGTGTATCCTCTTCATCGACGAGTTCGACTCCGTGGCGAAGACCCGCCGCTCGGACGAACACGCCGCCCTGAAGCGCGCGGTCAACACCCTCCTCAAGTCGATCGACGAGGTGTCGCTGGTCCGCGACGAGGTCCTCCTCATCGGCGCGACGAACCACCCCGACCAGCTCGACGCCGCCGCGTGGCGCCGGTTCGACGAGATCGTCAACTTCCCCAAGCCGGACCGCGACATGCGCGCCGACATCCTCCGCGTGGTCACCAAGGAGATGAAGATCGCCGACTTCGACCCCGAGGAGGTCGCAGACCGCACGAGCGGGCTCACCGGATCCGACCTCCGGATGGTGCTCCGGGAGGCCGTCCTCGGCGCGCTCACCGAGGACCGGATGACGATCACCCAAGCGGACGTGATGGCGGCGGTCGAGGACTTCGAGGAGCGCGACAACCTCAAGAACATGGACATGATCGACGGCGAGGGCGCCGAAGTCCTCGGCGAGACCGGCGCGAACGACGCCCACGACCACGGCGACCACGACCACGCCCACGGCGAGGAGGGCGGACACGGGGAAGGGTCGGCAGACGCGAGCCCCGGCGCCGAACCGCACGGACGAACGCAGGACTGAGGCCGCTGTTTTTCCGATCGGGACCGTCTCCAGCACGGAGGGCGTCTCTCCCGCTACCGCCGAACGCCGACGACCGTGTAGCCGAAGCCGCGGTCGACGATCCGGGGATCGAGGTCGACGGCGTCCATCGCGTCCGCGAGCGCCGCCGGCGTGTAGAACCGAGAGCCCATCCCGATCGCGTGCTCGCCGGCGACTAGCACCCGCCCGAGGAGGGTTTCGGGGTCGAACTCGCGGACGACGAGCGCGCCGCCGGGCGCGAGCACGCGCGCCGCCTCCGCGAGCGCGGCCTCTCGGTCCGGCAGGTGATGGAGCGCGTCGACGACCGTGACCGCGTCGACGCTCCCGTCGCGGAACGGGAGTCGTCCGGCGTCGACGGCGACCCCGTCGAGGCCGCGGACGCGCCGCGCCCGCGAGAGCATTCCGAGGGAGGCGTCGGCGACCGTGATCTCCGGGCCGATCAGCGCGGCCGCCGCTCGGCCCGACCCGCCGCCCACGTCGATGAGACGCTCGATCGGGCGCGCGGCGTGATCGAGGCCGGCGGCGAGCGCCGCGCCGTCCGCCGAGGGCATCACGAGGTCGTACAGGGGGGCTATCCGGTCGAAGAAGTCCACGTCGCCGAGGCCGTACATACGCGGAGCGAGCGCCCGGACGGGCAAAGAGCCACCGACCCCATTTATCCGCTCGACGCCGTATGAGACCCATGGAGTACGCGCTCGTCTGTCGTCCCGGCGAGGGGGCGACCCTGCGACTGGACTACCGAGCGTTCGCGTACGCCGGGAAGTTCGTCGTCGGCGCGCCGGGGAAGTCGGTGATCCGAACGGCGGACGGGAGCCCGGCGGCGCCCGGCTGGCAGCCCGACGAGCCGCTGCCGGACACGGTCGACCCCGAGGCGTTCGACGACGAGGTCGTCGCGGCCGTCTCCTTCTCGCCCGACCGCACCGACCCCGACTGCTGTCGGCTCCGATACGTCACGGTCCACGCGGCGCGGCGGGGCGAGGAGGTGGGCCCGCGGCTGATCTGCGAGACCGCCGCCGACCTCGCCGCCGACGGCTTCGATCGCGTGAAGATCGCCGTGAACAACCCGTTCGCCTACGAGGCGTGTCACAAGTGCGGCTTCGCCTACACGGGAGAGCGGACGGGCATCGCCGAGTTGGAGCTTGAACGGCCGACCGCGACGGCCGCGCCCGTCGAGCCCGAGCGGTACCGCGAGGGGCTGGCGGCGTTCCGCGAGACCGACGGGGAACTGACCCGCGCGGAGCGCCGGTTCGTCGCGGAGCGGCTGGAGCGCGGGCCGCCGGCGGTCGACGATGACGGGAGCGAGGGGTGAACTAGTTGAGCGCCCAGATGCCGTAGTTGAGCGCGGTCGCGAAACAGACCCACGCGAGGTACGGGACGAGCAGCGCCGCAGCCCGGCGGTCGATCCGGTCGAAGAGGGCGATGGTCGCGACGACCAGCGGAAGGAGGGCGACGAGGACGACGAGCCCGAGGCCGGGGCGTTCGAGCCCCCAGAAGACGGGCGACCACGCGACGTTGACCGCGAGCTGGACGCCGAACAGCGCGAGCGCGGTCCGGACGCGTCCCGCCGACGCCGCGCCGTCGCGGCCGGCGAAGTACACGATGGCGGCGGCGGTGCCGAGCAGGGCGTACAGGGTCGGCCAGACGACGCCGAACGCCCAGCTCGGCGGGTAGAAGCCGGGGAGTTCCAGCGCCGCGAACCAGGCGCTCCCGGTCGCGGTGAAGGGGACGCCCACCGCTCCGATCAGGTTGACCGCGACCGCCGCGGCCGCGATGATCAGCGCGTCTCGTCGGTCCGGAAGTCGTCCGGAGGTGGTCGTCGCCATATCGGCGGTACGTTCCGTACCCGGTTAAAGCCGAGTCGGCTCCGCGGGCGTCAGATCGCGTCGTAGTCCTCTCGAAACGTCTCCAGCGTGGCCGCGAGCACGCCGATCACGATAGGGCCCACGAAGAGCCCGGTGAACCCGACCGAGTAGATCCCGCCGAACACGCCGAGCAGGATGATCGCCGGGTTCAGGTGCGCCTGCTGGTCGATGACGAGCGGCCGCGCGTAGTTGTCGACCATCGCGATCACCGCGACGCCGTACACGGCGAGGAACACTCCGGCGGTCACCTGGTCGATGACCACGAGGTAGGCGGCCGCCGGTCCCCACACGAAGAAGGCGCCGATGAGCGGGAGGAGCGCCAGAACCGCCATCACGAACGTCCAGAACACCACGTTAGGGATGCCGGCGACCCACAGCCCGAGCCCGGCCACGAGGGCCTGAAGCAGCGCGACGACGATGTGACCGATGACGACGCCGCGAGTCATCACGTTCACGCGGTCGACGAGGTCCGCGGTGACGCCCGACGGCAGCGGGCTCGTCGCCCGGACCCACTTGACGAACGCCGGGCCGTCGATGAGCGTGTAGTACACTAAAAAGAGCGCGAGCGACAGCCCGACCGACGCTCGAATCGTCGTGGTGAACACGCCGCTCAAGCCGCCGAAAAGCGTCTGGACGAGGAGCTCGCCGATCATCTGGAGCGCGTCGCCGATCTCCGGGTCCTGTCCGGTGAGCGCCGCTATCTCCGCTTCGATCGCCGCGACGTCGATCGACGATTCACCGGCGGCGATCGCGGTCAGGTCACGGATGAAAACCCACGTGATGTACGCGACCGGGAGGATTACGGCGACGATAGAGGAGAGGATGAGCAGAAGCGCCGAGAGCGTCTCGCCGAACCGTGTCGAGAACCGAGCCCGGAGCCAGCGGGTGAGCCGCCGGTGGAACGGGTAGAGGATGAACGCGAGGATCGCCGAGGCGATCACGTATTCGACGAACGGGAGGATGACGAAGAGCGTCAGGAGCGCGACCGCGCCCATCAGGAGCAGGAGGAACGATTGCCCGCGGTTCATGCAGGTCCGTCTTCCCGGTAGGTTATAAACGTGGCCGGAGGGCGACCGCGAGCGCGTCGAGGGGGCGAAGGCGAGAGGCGAGACCGCGAGACGAGTGGTGAAGCGGGGCGCCGTCGTCTCGGCCCGACGGCGTCAGGCGCTCGCTTCGTCCTCGTCGAGGCCGGGCGCCGCCGCGGCGTCGACCTCGTCGGGCTCCTCGGTGTCGCCGCCGACGACCGTCTCGCCCTCGTCGGTCTCGACGTACACGTCGTCGGCGAAGCCGGCCAGCGCGTTCTCGTACTCGGGCGAGGCGAGCCTCTCGGGCGTTTCGGGCGCGTCGACGACGCCGTCGACCGGGCGGAACTCGCCGAGCGGGTCGTCGATCGTGATCCCGTAGTCGGCGAAGAAGGACTCGTACCGGCGGTAGTGCGCCTCCAGTTCGTCGCCCGGGATTTCCATCATCTCCGTCCAGCCGTGGTTGAAGAAGTCGAAGTTCGCCTGGACGTGCGTGATCTCGCGGGCCTCCGCCTCCGGGAACCCGTCCTCCAGCGCGGCGACGTACGTGTCCATCGTCGCGTCGAAGAAGCTGTCGAGGTGGTCGCGACGCTCCTCGCGGCGGTCCTCGTCGGCCTTGTTGAGGAAGATGCTCGTGTGGAGGTCGACCAGTTTGTCGTTGGCGACGTCGCCGACGACCGGCGTGGTCAACGCCTTCTTCGCGGCCCAGTGGCGGATGTTCTGCCGGATTTTCATACGCGTCGTTGGGACGGGACGCTCTTGAATCTGTGGCGTCGCGGTCGCCTCGGCCCGGCTCGCGAGGCCGTCTCGACGTGCCCTCGTGACCGACGCGAGCGCCGTGGTCGTGCGCGAAACCGACCGGACCGCGGAAGTATTACTGTTCGCAGGGACCGACACCGAGACAACGATGTCACCGAGCGAGGCCGACGACTGGGCGGGACAGGTCGAGGCACAGCGACGGGCGAAACGCGAACACTTCCGCGACTCGCCGCGGTCGCCGCTGCCGGCGTCGATGCGGGGCGACGCGTTCCCCGGCCTCGACTACTACGAGGCCGATCCCGCGTATCGGTTCGTCCTCCCGCTCCACGAACACGACGAGGCGGAGACGGTCACCGTCGAGACGACGGCGGACGGCGAGCAGACCTACAGCCGACTGGGCGAGTTCCGGTTCGCGGTCGACGGCGAGGAGGTGACGGTTCAGGCGTACCGACCCGTCGGCGGCGAGGACCGCCTCTGGGTGCCGTTCCGCGACGCGACCAGCGGCGAGGAGACGTACGGCGCGGGTCGATACCTCGATCTGGAGCCCGAACGCGACCGCGTCGACGGCGAGTGGGTGCTGGATTTCAACCTCGCGTACAACCCCACCTGCGCGTACAACCACGCGTACGAGTGCCCGCTCGTGCCGTCGGAGAACTGGCTCGACGTCGCGATCGAGGCCGGGGAGAAGGAGTTCCCCGCGGAGCCCGCCGGCGCGGATCACTGAGGGCGCCGACGGGGGCGTCGGGCGCCGGCCCGCGGAACGCGGTCGGTTGCGAGAGGCGTCCGAATCGGCGTTTTTCGCAGGCAGTGTGTGTGTTTGTCACGGTTTCGGACGCGGATGACAACCCACATTAACCATGAATCCGAACGCCGGGACATGAGCGATTCGTACGTGATCATCGGTGACGGTATCGCGGGCGCGTCCGCGGCCGAGACGCTCCGCGAGGAAGCGCCGGACGCCGATATCACGGTTCTCACGGACGAGGGTGAGTCCCTCTACAACCGGATCCTGATCAAAGAGTACGCGAAGGGGAAGCTCCCCGAGGCGCCCATCTCGATCCATCAGGAAGACTGGTACGACGACCACGACGTGGACCTCCGCCTCAACACGGTCGTCGTCGACATCGACGTCGAGAACGACGCGGTCCACACTCACGAGGGCGAGACCTTCGAGTACGACAGCCTCCTGCTCGCCATCGGCGGCACCCCCCAGCAGCTCCCGGTCGAGAACGCGGACGCTGACGGGATCCACCACTTCTGGACGTTCCAAGACGCCCGGAAGATCAAAGAGAGCGTCGAGGGGGCCGAGAGGGGCGTCATCGTCGGCGCGGGCCTGCTTGGTATCGACTTCGCGGCCATCTGCGGCGCGCAGGGCGTCGAGGCGAAGTATCTCATGCGCGGCGACAACTGGTGGCGCTACGCGCTCTCGGAGGAGGGCGCGAAGATCATGCACGACGCGATGCGCGAGCGCGGCGTCGAGCCCGTGTTCGGTTCCGGCGTCGACCACTTCGAGGTCGACGACGACGGCCACGTCGAGGCCGCCGTCGACCCGAACGGCGAGCGCTACGAGTGCGACTTCGCGGGCGTCGCCATCGGCCTGAATTTCAACACCGAACTCGTCGAGGACACGCCCTTAGCGCTCGACGACGGCATCGTCGTCGACGAGTTCATGCGCACCAACGTCGACAACGTGTACGCCGCGGGCGACATCACGAAATTCAACGACCTCATCCTCGGCGAGCACGCGAAGAACGGCTCGTGGGGGTCCGCGAAAGAGCAGGGATCGATCGCGGCGCGCAACATGATCGACTACGGCAGCGAGGAGTTCAAGTGGGTCTCCTCGTACTCGATCACTCACTTCGACTTCCCGTTCCTCTCGTTCGGCCACCCGACGCTCGGCGACGAGTCGGTGGAGGCGACCACCGCCGAGGGCGAGTGGCGCCGCGTCGCGCTGAAGGACGGAAAGGTCGTCGGCGGCGTGCTCATCGGCGACCTCTCGCCGCAGTCCGCGTTCAAACAGCTGATGCGCGAGGGACGCGACGTGAGCGGCCAGACCGACCGCCTCATGGAGCCCGGCTTCTCGGTCGACGACCTGCCGGCGTCGGCCGAGCAGTAGTCGCGGACCGCCCGTTCGGGGTCGGTGCCTGTGGCGCCGCGGCGCCACCCGCCCCGACTGCGCCGACCTCCGGACGACGGTTCAGACCGCTTTTCACGCTGTGTGCGTTAGACGTGCGTATATGACTCTGGGATCGTCACGCCCTCCCGACGACTTCTTCGCCTCCTTCGTCGAGGAGTGTTCTGACCCGGTCGTCTCTCTCGACCGCGAGGGGACGATCGTGTACGCGAATCCCGCCACCGATGCGGTTCTCGGCTACGATCCGGCCGACCTCCGCGGCCGGACCCTCGCCTCTTTCGTCGCGTCCGAGACGCCGGACGAACGGACACAGTCGGTCAGAGAGCGACTCGGGCAGGTCGAAGGGCTGGAGGGCCACGGGACCCTCTCGGTCCCGGTCCGGCACGCGGACGGCCACACCGTTACATTCTCGGTACGGTTTCACGAGCACGCACCCGGCAGCGAAGCCCCGAACCACGGGAGAGGGGACGGCCCCGAGGCGGCGGGGGACGACCCCGAGGCGGAGGGAGACGGGTCAGACGCCGTCTACACGGGCGTCTTCCGAGACGGCGTCGAGGAGGTCGGTGGGGCGGTGACCGAGACGTTCCGCAACCTCGTCGAACACGCCGGCCACGCCATCTACGTCACCGACGTCGACGGGACGATCCAGTACGTCAATCCGGCGTTCACCGACCATACCGGCTACGACGCCGACGAGGCGCTGGGCGAGACGCCGGCGATCCTCAACTCCGGCGAGATGCCCGGCGAGTACTTCGACGCGCTGTGGTCGACGCTGCTGGACGGCGAGGTGTGGGAAGAGGAGATCATCGACCGGCGGGACGACGGCGAGCTGTACCACGCCCATCAGACCATCGCCCCCGTCGTCGGCGAGGACGGCGAGGTCTCGCGGTTCGTGGCCATCCAGACGGATATCACCGAGCGGAAGGCGGCGATGGGACGGCTGAAACAGTACCGCGACATCGTCGAGCGACTCGACGACCCCGTCCTCCTCCAGAACCGCGACGGCGAGTTCGAACTGTTGAACGAGGCGGTGAGCGATTTCGCCGGCGTCGACCGCGAGGCGCTGTACGGCACCGACGAGTTCGCGTTCATGGGCCCGGAGGCGGCGGCGACCATCGACGAGCGGCGGCGGGCGGTGCTCGACACAGAGGAGGTGGCCGAATACGAGATCACGCCGACGTTTCCGAAGAGCGGTCGCGAGGCGACGTTCAGCACGCAGCGGTACCCCTACTACGACGCCGACGGCGACCTCGCGGGCACCTTCGCGATCTGTCGGAACATCACCGACCGCAAGGAGCGCGAACGCGACCTAGAACGGTACGAACGCGCGATCAACGGGGCGACCGACCTCATCGCTGCGGTGGACCGGAACGGCCGGCTCCTGTTCGCGAACCCGCAGTACCGCGCGTACCACGGGATCGAGGGCCGCGACGTGACCGACCTCACCCTCGCCGACGTCGTTCCCGAGGGGAGCTACGACCGTGTCGAGCGAGAGGTCGAACGCGCGCTCCGGGGCGAGACGGTCGAGTATCGGACGACTCGCACGCACCCGACCCGCGGGAGGCGGACGTTCGACGTGAGGTACTACCCGCTCGAAAGCCCCGGCGAAGAGAGCCCCGCCGGCGTCGTCGGCGTGCTGCGAGACATCACCGACAGCGAACACCGCGCCCGCCAGCTCCGGGTCGTCGACCGCGTTCTCCAACACAACCTCCGAAACGCCCTGACGGTGGTCCGGGGGCGGGCAGAGCAGATCGCGGCGGGGAACGCCGACCCCGCCGCCGCCGAGTACATCGTCTCGCGGGCCGACGACCTGCTGGAGACGAGCGAGAAGGCACACCACATCACCGAGATACTGAGCGACTCGCCGGAGACCGAGCCGGTCGACGTCGCACGGGTGGCTCGACAGGTCGTCGCCACCGCGGCCGAGGAGTTCCCGGACGCGGCGATAGAGGCGTCCGGACCGGACGACGGCGTCGCGAGGGCGTCGGCGACGACGTGGCTCTCGCGGGCGGTGGACGAGTTGGTCCGGAACGCGGTCCTTCACAGCGACCGGGACCGGCCGACCGTCGAGGTGTCTGTGGAGGCGAGCGCCGACTCGGTCGAACTCCGCGTCGCCGACGACGGTCCGGGGTTGACGGGGATGAACCGAGACGTGCTCGTCGACGGGACGGCGATCGACGCGCTGTACCACGGCAGCGGTCTCGGGCTCTGGCTCGTCTACTGGGTCATCCAGCAGTCCGGCGGCTCGGCGGCGGTCGAGACCGCGGACCCGCGCGGGACCGTCGTCACGCTCACGTTCCCCCGATCTGACGGCTGAAACGCCAGTCACCGCAGTTCCCGAACGGGAGACGAGCGTCGGCGCCGGCGTTCGCCGCGTAACGTTTATGATTAATCGTGGCATACGGTATCACATGTCACTCAGAGATACCGGGCGACAAGTACGGCTCCGCCGCACCGGCCGCGTTCCGTCCGACGCGTGCGTGCGCCACTACGACGAACTGGACGACGACGAACAGGGCGTGGTCCGGGAGCTGGCAGGCAAGCCGTGGACGGCGCCGGAGATCGGAGATCTCGACGACGGCGACGTGGTGAAATTCACCGATTACTACCAGGTTCGGTCGCGGTGAGGCCGGGCGCCTCGCTCGACGCGTGACCTCCCCGGAAACGAAGTTGTTTTCGCCGGTGGGGAGCAAGCGGTTCCATGGACAGCGGTGGATCCACGGACATGACGCTGGCGTTCGAGTTGGAGGCGCTGAAAGCGCTCGCGGACCCCAACGCGGTGTTCAACAACGCCCGCCAGTGGACCGAGTACGTCGGCGTCGTCAGCGAGAAGCCCACCTACGTCGTCACGAACTTCACGCGGAAACACCGCGTGCGACAGGACTTCTTCTCGGGACCGCGCGGCGTCGAAGAGAGCTTAGAGAACATCAGCCAGCAGTTCGACACCGACCGTCACGTCTTCGTGGGAGTCGACGCCGACGACGAGGCGGTCGCCGACGCGACCGGGTGGGAGTTCCTCCACGTCGAGGACGCCGCCGACGCCGCGGGATGGACCCTCGCGACGGGCGAGCAGGGAGACGAGGAGCCCGACGAGCAGGCCCGCGACGACTGGCCCTGATCGGCGGTCGCGGCGCGGTCGCGCGAGGGGTTCGCGAGGCGACTCGGCTCCGACGACCGGGAGGTGTTTTGGCGAGGGCGACGAACGCGGAGTCATGAGCGACCACGACCGCCACGGCCACGGCGGCGACCACGACCACCACACCCACGACGACGACCACGACCACCACACCCACGACGCGGAGGCGGTCTCCGTCGCGGTCGTCACCGTCTCCTCGTCACGCAGCGCGGAGGAGGACCCCGCGGGCGACTACGTCGCGGCCGCGTTCGAGGAGGCGGGCCACGAGGTCGCCGTCCGGGAGCTGATCCCCGACGACTACGACAGCGTTCAGGGGACCGTCGACCGACTCGCTCGCCGGAAGGACACGGACGCGGTAGTGACCACCGGCGGGACGGGCGTCACGCCGGACGACGTCACGCCGGAAGCGGTCCGCGGGCTCTTCGCGAAGCCGCTCCCCGGGTTCGGCGAGCTGTTCCGCCGACTCTCGTACGACGAGGTCGGGACGCGAACGATCGGGTCGCGCGCGACCGCCGGAGTCGTCACCACGACGCCGGTGTTCTGTCTCCCCGGCTCGGAGAACGCGGTCCGGCTCGGCGTCGACGAGGTGATCCTCCCCGAAGTCGGTCACCTCGTCGGCCTCGCCGGGCGAGGGGTCGATGACGACGAAGGAGACGAGGTGGGCGACGAAGAGAGCGGCGCGGGCGACGAAGAGAGCGGCGCGGACGACGAAGAGAGCGGCGCGGGCGACGATGAGATCGAGGCCGACGGCAACGAAGAGACCGAGGCCGAAGACGACGCCTGAGGCGCCGCTCCCTCAGACTCCCGTGAGGAAGTTCCGGATGAGGTCGTGGCCGGACGCGGTCAACACGCTCTCCGGGTGGAACTGGACCGCCTCGATCGGGTGTTCTCGGTGGCGGATCCCCATCACGATCGACTCGCCGTCGTGGTCCGTGGTCGCCGTCACCGAGAACGCCTCGGGCACCTCCGTGGCCGCGAGCGAGTGGTAGCGGCCGGCGCGGAACCCCTGGTCGAGCCCGCGGAACACGCCCGTCCCGTCGTGGTCGACGCCGAACGCCTTCCCGTGGACTGGCTCGGGGGCGTGACCGACGGTCCCGCCGTACTCGTAGACCGCGGCCTCCAAGCCGAGACAGACGCCGAGCGTCGGCACCGTCGGCGAGAGATCGCGCAAAACCGCGGTCGTCACGCCCACGTCGCGCTCGTTCTTCGGATGGCCCGGCCCGGGGCTGATGATCACCGCGTCCGGCTCGGCCGCTTCGATGTCCGCGAGCGACGCGGTGTTTTTGAACACCTCGACGGCGACCGGTTCGCCGTCGATCGTCTGGTCGGAGACGTACTCGACGAGGTTGTAGGTGAACGAGTCGAAGTTGTCGACGACGACGACCTTCATCGGTCGGCCTCCGAACCGGTGGCGAGCGGTTCACCGTCGTCCGCGCCGCCGTGCTCGTTCGCGTCGGCTGACTCGTCCGATCCGGCCGCTTCCGCGTTACCGTCGCGGATCCGGTCGATGGCGGTCAACACGCCGTCCATCTTCTGTTCGGTCTCCTCGTACTCCGCGGCCGGGTCGGAGTCCGCGACGAGCCCGGCTCCGGCGCGCACGCCGACGACCGACTCGTCGCCGCTCTCGTCGAGCGTCGCCGTCCGGATCACGATGGCGAAGTCTGCGTCGCCGGTCCACGCGTAGTAGCCGACGCCGCCGCCGTACGCCTCTCGCGGGGTGGTTTCGAGATCGTCGATGATCTCCATCGCCCGCACCTTCGGCGCGCCGGTGAGCGTGCCCGCGGGGAACGTCGCGCGCGTCGCGTCGAACGCGTCCGCGTCGGCCGCGAGCGTTCCCGTCACGGTCGATTCGATGTGCTGGACGTGGCTGTACTTCAGCACGTTCATGAACTCCTCGACGCGGACGGAGCCCGGCTCCGAGACGCGCCGCACGTCGTTGCGCGCGAGGTCGACGAGCATCGTGTGCTCGGCGCGCTCCTTCCCGTCGGCGAGCATCTCGCCGGCGAGCCGGCGGTCCTCGACCGGGCTCGTCCCCCGCGGGCAGGTGCCGGCGATCGGGTTCGAGACGACGCGGTCGCCTTTCACCGACACGAGCGTCTCCGGGCTGGCCCCGACGACACTCCGGTCGTCGTGGCGCAGGACGTACATGTACGGCGAGGGGTTCACGTCCCGGAGGGCCGCGTAGAGCCCGAGCGAGTCGACCTCGCCGCGGAGCTCGCGGCTGCGCGAGATCACGCCCTGGTAGATGTCGCCGTCGAGGACGTGCCGTTTCGCCGTCCGAACGGCGTCCTCGTACGTCTCTCGGGGGTCCGCGGACTCCTCACGCACGCGGACGCCGTCCGGGTCCGGAGCCGGCGCCGCGCGGAGTTCGGTCGCGACGCGCTCGGCCTCCGCGACCA
Organism: Halorubrum ejinorense; assembly: GCF_039522565.1. Lineage (GTDB taxonomy): Archaea > Halobacteriota > Halobacteria > Halobacteriales > Haloferacaceae > Halorubrum > Halorubrum ejinorense. The sequence goes on from NZ_BAAADQ010000008.1 coordinate 21,800, forward strand.
AGTCGTCGTACACCGCGGCCGGGTCGTCGTCGACGCCGATCACCGGCGTGAACACGACCTCGGCGCTGTCGTCCTTCTCGTCGAAGACGACGGTGCGGGTCGTCAGTGCGAACTCCGCGTCCGGGAACTCGGTCTCGGGGCGATCGACGCCGACCTCCTCCAGCCAGAGGTCGTACACCGCCTCGTACGCGAGGAATCCGACGAAGCCGCCGGAGAGTATCTGCCGGTCGGTGTCGGGGAACCCGCGCAGGCTCACGTCGGGGAACGCGGCCCGGATGCGGTCGACCGCGTCGCCCGCGTCGGGACCGATCGCCTCGTCGCCGCCGACGAACTCGGCGGCCGGGCCGAGCTCGGTCACGTCGGTGCGGTCGGGGTGGACGGAGACGATCGCTTCCGGGTCGTAGCCGACGAACGAGTAGCGGGCGTGCTTGTCGGCCTTCCCGCTGGCGGTGAACGCGCCGTCGGGGTCGCTGGAGGCGACCTTCTCGCCGGACTCCAGGAGGAACCCGTACGGCCCGTCGCCGACCAGCGTCGCGTACGCCGCGAGCGGGGACACGTCGGCGTCGAGCGAGGCCGACGCGCGGACCACGACCGGCCTGTCGGCGTCGCTGGCGAGGTCGACGAACGCCTCCTTCGAGCGGTCGAGGGCGGGCGCGGGACCGTCGGGAGCCGTGTCGCGGTCGGTCATGCCAGCTCCATCTCCCGGCCCGCGTTGGCGACGAACCGGGCCACCGCGTTGTGGTCCTTCCGGCCGCCCTCGATCTCGACCCCGGAGGCCACGTCGACCGCGAAGGGGTCGGCGACGCGGACCGCCTCGGCGACCGTGTCGGCCGTGAGGCCGCCCGCGAGGACGACGGGCGTGGTGAGTCGCTCGGCGAGCTCTCCGGTCGCGCGCCAGTCGTGCGTCTCGCCGGTGCCGCCCGCGCCCGAGTCGTCCGTGGAGTCGACGACGAGCGCGTCGACCGCGCCGTCGAACTCCTCCGCTCGGGCCGGGTCGTCGGCGTCCACCGTGAGCAGCACCTTCCGCTCCGTCTCCGCGCGGATGTACCGCAGCTCGTCGAGCGTCCACTCGCCGTGGAGCTGGATCGCGTCGGGGGCGACCGTCCGGACGAGCTCGACCGCGTGCTCGGCCGAATCGGGCATCGTCACGAGCGTCGCGGTGACGAACGGCGGCACGTCGGCCAGCAGTTCGGCCGCCGTCGCCGGGTCGACCTCGCGGGGAGAGTCGACCGGGACCTCGGTGATGACGCCCACCGCGTCGGCGCCGGCCTCGACCGCTGCGCGGAGGTCGGCCTCGCTCGTGATGCCGCAGATCTTCACGCGAGCCATCAGTCGTCGTCCTCCGCGGTCGCGGTCTCGACACCGTCACCGGCGGACTCGCCGTCGCCGCAAAGCGCCGCGAACTTCTCTGCGGCCGCGCCGGAGTCGATCGCCTCGGCCGCGCGGTCGACGCCCGCCGCGAGCGTGTCGGCCTCGCCGGCGACGTAGATCGCTGCGCCCGCGTTCGCGAGGATCAGGTCGCGTTTGGGTCCCGTCACGGAGCCGTCGACGATCCCGCGCAGGTCGGCGGCGTTCTCCTCGGGGCTCCCGCCCGCGACGGCCTCGATGGGCGCGCGGTCGAGTCCCAGGTCCTCGGGCGAGACGGAGAACTCCGTCACGTCCTCGCCGTCGACCTCGGCGGCGACCGTCTCGTCGTGGATCCCGATCTCGTCCATGCCCGCGCCGTGGACGACGAGCGCGCGCTCGACGGGCATGTGCGCGAGCGACCGCGCGATCACCGGAACGAGGTCGGGATCGTAGACGCCGAGCACCTGCGCGTCGGCGCCCGCGGGGTTGGTGAGCGGACCGAGGACGTTGAATATCGTCCGCATCCCGAGTTCCTTCCGCGGGCCGATGACGGCCTTCATCGCCGGGTGGAAGACGGGCGCGAGCATGAAGCCGATCCCGTCCGTCTCGATCGCGTCCTCGACGGCCGGGGGTTCGGCCTCGACGTCGGCGCCCGCGACCTCCAGCACGTCCGCGCTCCCCGAGGAGGAGGAGACCGAGTAGTTGCCGTGCTTGGCGATCGGCACGCCGGCGCCGGCGGCGACGATGGCAGCGGTCGTCGACACGTTGATCGTGTCGTAGTCGTCGCCGCCGGTCCCGCAGGTGTCGACGAGCGGTTCGCCGTCGGGGTCGATGGTGCGCGCGGCGTCGCGCATCCCCTGCGCGAAGCCCGCGATCTCCGCCTCGGTCTCGCCCTTCGCGCGGAGCGCGGCGAGCAGCGCCCCGATCTGGGCCTCCGTCGCCTCCTCGAAGACCAGTCGCGCGGCCTCGCGCGCCTCCTCGAGGGTCAGATCCGTCCCGTCCGTCACGCGCTCGACCGTGTCGTTGAGATTCATTGTGTCCACCGATGTAGTATTCCGCGTTGTGATGTACAAGTATGTACACTAATTTAACGCTGTCGCCGCGACGCGGATCGGTAACACGCGGCGAGAACCGGGTGGCGAGAGCGACGAGACGGGCGCGCAACGGGCGAGAAGTCGAGGGGGTCTACGCCGCGTCGAGCGCGGTCGACCCGTCGGCCTCGACGACGACGACGGGTACCTCGGCGTCCCCGACGACGGTGTCGGTGGTGGAGCCGAAGACGAAGCGGCCGACGGTCCCGGTCGTCGGCGCGCCGACGACGACCAGGTCGTAGTACGCCGACTGCTCGACGATGGCGCCCGCCGCGGTCCGGTCCTCGACGAGCCAGCGGTCCGCGCGGTCGAAGCCGCCGAGCCGCTTCTCGGCCGCATCGAGGAGCCGCTCCCCGGCCGAGGCGTAGTCGGTGGCGTCCGGGTCGCCCGCGTCGACGGCGGTCCCGGAGGCGTCCTCGCCCGGGCCGGCGTCGGCGAGCGCCGCGTCCGAGGGGACGACGTGGAACAGTTCGAGCCACGCGTCGGTCGCCGCCGCGATCTCTCGCGCGACGTCGACGGTCGCCCCCGAGTGCGGGCCGGGGCCCACGGCGACGAGGACCGACGAGACGCGGTCGGGGCGCTCCGCGCGGTCGGCGCCGTTCAGCGACGCGTCGGCGACGGCCGGAACCTCGGCCGCGTCGTCGACCGCGGGGCGGATCACGGTGTCACCGACCGCGGGCGAGCCGGCGTGACCGGCGCCTCCGGTCCCGGCCGAACCGCCCGACTCGCCGCGGGCGCCGCCGTTTCGCGTCCCGCCCTCTCGGGCGTTTCCGCCGTCGGCGTCGCTCCCGTTCATACGCGAACGTCTGACGCTCGTCAGATAAATCCCGTTGGTTCCCGGTTCGAGACGTGTGCCGAGAGGCCGGACCCGGAGTCCGGAGCGCGCTACTCCCGGAAGAACTCGTCGCGCTCGAACGGTTCGTCCTCGCCCTCCACGGCGAGCACGTCGAGCGCGGTCACCTCGGCGCCGACGCCGAGCAGGCCGGCGAGGCTCGGCTCGGTGCGGCCCTCGTCGCTCGATATCAGCTCCTTGATATAGAGACCGCCCTCGCCGCGGATCTCGACCGTGGCGTGGCGGGGATCCGCGGCGTCCAGTTCGGCGGTCGCCTCGTACACGTCGCGTTCGCGGGTCATGCTCGCGCGCCGATGGTCGACCCGGTTCGGGGTGTACTGCTCGACGGTCCGCCCCTCCAGTTCCGCCACGGCCGCGGCGAGCGCGTCGGCGTCGACGTCGGCGTCGAACGCGACCTGCGCGCGGTAGCGCTTGGCGGCGTCGTGTTCCTTCACGCGCTCGACGGTGTCGTAGGTGGCGAGCCGGAGCCCCTCGACCTCGACCGCGCCGTCGGCGAAGGCGTTGATGTCCGACTGGAGGCGGTCGGTGTCGACCCGGCGGCGACGCGGCTCCTCGACCTCGATCACGAACGGGCGGCCGGTGCCGAGCATGAGCGCGTCGACGTCCTCGCGGCCCGCGCCGTGGAACGTCGCCTCCGTCCCGTCCATCACGTCCTCGACGATCGGCGCGGTGTACTCCTCGACGCTGTCGTCGTAGAGGTAGCCGGAGCCGCCGCAGTGGTCACAGGGGTCCGGACCCTGTCGCCCGGAGCCCTTACACTCGCGGCAGGGCCACTCGGTCTGCGGGATGTCGCGCTCCAGTTTCCGGTATCGCCCGTACACGAACGTGGAGTTCACCTTCGCGTCGATCGCGTCTTCGGCCAGATCGATCGTGAACTGCACGTCCGGGCGGTCGAAGGAGACCTCGGCGCCCGCTGCCCGCCCGAACCGCTTGCCGACCTCGCGGTTGAACTCCGATTTGAACGGCTCCCCGGCGTCCTCGTCGAGGCCCGCCTCCGCGCGCAACAGCGCCTCGTTCTCCTCGATCAGCGGCGGCGGCCGGGTGCCCACGTTGTAGGTGGCGAACTCGACGCCGTCGACGGCTTCGGCGGCGCGACCGGCCCACTCGTCGAAGTCGGCACAGCGCCCCTCACAGACCCAACACTCCGCCGTTTCGACCGGCTCGTGGTCCTCGTCGTCGCGCAGCGAGAGCGACACCCGGAGCGCCGAGCCGCGCTCGGCGTTCGACAGTCCGAAGCTGCGGTCGGCGACGAGCCGACCGAGACAGGCGTCGCACACCGGCCCGGTCGCGGTCGCGCGCGCCGCGACGTCGAGTACGTCCATACCTCCACCAGCGCGCCGCGTGGTAACTGTCTTACTACTCGGTGGGAGGGGAGCGCGCCTCCGGCCCGGGCGGCCGGGACGGTCCCAGTCGGATCGTTCAATGTCGCCCGGACGGAGGGTGTCACATGGGCACGTCACTCGACACGCGCGAAGGGCAGGTCGCCGAGGTCCTCGACCGGCTGTACGAGGAGTACCCCGACTCCACCATCTCGCTCAACTACTCGAACCGGCTGGAGCTGCTCATCGCCGTGATCCTCTCCGCGCAGTGTACCGACGAACGCGTGAACAAGGTGTGCGCCGACTTATTCGAGACGTACGAGACGCCCGAAGACTACGCGAACGCGCCACAGGAGGAGCTCGCGGAGGCGATCAACTCGATCACCTACTACAACAACAAAGCGAAGTACATCCGCTCCGCGTGCGGCGACATCGCCGCGGAACACGACGGCGAAGTGCCCGACACGATGTCGGAGCTGACGGACCTGGCCGGCGTCGGCCGCAAGACCGCCAACGTCGTCCTCCAGCACGGCCACGACGTCGTCGAGGGAATCGTCGTCGACACGCACGTCCAGCGGCTCACCCGTCGACTCGGAATCACGGAGGAGGAGCGCCCGGAGGCGATAGAGCAGGACCTCCTGGACGTCGTTCCCGAGAGCGATTGGCAGCAGTTCACGCACCTGATGATAGACCACGGTCGCGCCACGTGTACCGCGATCAACCCCGACTGCGCCGACTGCGTGCTGGCGGACGTCTGCCCCTCGGAGAAGGGCGACGCCGAGGTCGACTTAGCGAGCGGCGAGGCGTGGTAGGCCGGCCGCGCCCGGAGACACCGGGAGACGGCGAGGCACGGTCCGTGACGCCTGGCGCGAGTCGAACTCCTTCGGCGAGCCGTATAAAAAGACCCGCCCCACCGTGGGAGTCGGTGAAATCCGTCTCGCCGAGAGAGAACCCGCTGTCCGGTTTATGCCCTACTCCGGCGTATCTGTAAGTGAGGAGAGACACTATGTCCACAACAGACACAAACGAGTTCGGCGGGGAGTTCGGCGGCGTCACGCTCTTGGGGAAGGCGCACTCGCTGTCGGCGCTGTTCATCGTCCTGCTCCGGGCGACCATCGGCGGAATGATCCTGTTCGCGGGGCTCGGCAAGGTCTCCGAGTGGCCGTTCGACGCCGCCGGATACCTGGCGAACATCAACCCCGCGAGTCCGGTCAGCGGGATCTACGCCGCCATGGCGTCGAACGCGGCGCTGATGGAGTTCGTCAACGTCGTCGTCCCGGTGACGCAGCTGCTCATCGGCCTCGCCCTCATCGCCGGCGCGTTCGTCCGGCTGGCCGCGCTCGGCGGCGCCATGCAGATGATGCTGTTCTACCTCGGCGGGTGGAGCGGCGAGGCGCTGGCGCTGTTCGACTCGACGCTGGTGTACGCGGTCGTGTTCCTGACGGTCGCGGCGTTCGGTGCGGGCCGCGTCCTCGGACTCGACGCCTACGTCGAGCAGATTCAGGTCGGCGGGCAGGCGCTCATCGAGAAGTTCCCGGCGCTCCGGTACGTCCTCGGCTGAACCGGACGCCTCGGTGTGACAGGGGTGTGACCCACCCGTCCGACTCGTTTTCCGATCGATTGACGGCGGATTTCCGTTCCGGACGCCGCAGCTTCCGGCTTCCAATCCATATAAGACCGAGCGACCGGTACGGGGCGGTAATGGAACTCGGTTCGCGGGACGCGTTCTCCCGGATGGGGACGCTCGGCATCGAGGAGGAGTTCTACATCGTCGACGCCGAGGGCCGCCCGACGTCCGGGACCGACGATCTCGTGTACGGCCGCGACCCGCCGGCGGCCGTGCCGGAGGGGTTCGACCACGAGCTGTTCGAGTGTACGATCGAAGCGCAGACGGAGCTGATCGAAGACCCCGCGAACGCCGACGAGGCGCTCGCGACCGTCCGCGAGGCGCTCGTCGAACACGCCGCCGCCGACGGGTATCAGATCGCGTCCGCCGGCCTCCACCCGGCCGCGAAGTGGCGCGAGCTCGACCACGTTCAGAAGCCGCGGTATCAGGCGCAGTTGGACCGGATCCAGTACCCGCAACACCGGAACACCACCGCGGGGCTCCACGTCCACGTCGGCGTCGACGACGCGGACAAGGCCGTGTGGGTCGCGAACCGGCTACGGTGGCACTGCCCCGTGTTGCTCGCGCTGTCGGCGAACTCCCCGTTCTGGAACGGGTTCGACACCGGGCTCGCCTCGGCCCGCGCGAAGGTCTTCGAGAACCTCCCGAACACGGGGATCCCCTCCGCGTTCGACGACTTCGACGCCTTCCAGCGGTACGAGCGCCGGATGGTCGAGACGGACTCCATCGCGGACCGCGGCGAGTTGTGGTTCGACGTGCGCCCGCACACCGGCCACGGTACCGTGGAAGTGCGCGCGCCAGACGCCCAGCGCGACCCCGAAGTCACCCTCGCCTTAGTCGAGTACGTCCGGGCCCTCGTCGTCGACTACGCGGAGCGCTACGAGGACGGCGAGTCCCCGCCGACGCTGCGCCGCGAACTGTTAGACGAGAACAAGTGGCGGGCGATCCGTCGCGGCCACGACGCCGCGTTCGTCGACCGAAACGGCGAGGAGACGAGTTCGCTCGGCGAAGTCGTCGAGCGGGAGTGTGACCGGCTCGGCGTTTCCGGGATTCGCGACGTGTACGAGGCGGAGAGCGGCGCAACGCGGCAGCGCCGCCTCCGCGAGGAGTCCGGCCTCGACGCGCTGTGTGCCGACCTCCTCGTCGGCGCCTGACGCCGGGCCCGGTCGGGCCCACCCGCGCCGGATCTTTCGTCGGAACGAAAGCGACGAGAAACTCTTTTGCCCGCGTAGCCCCCAGATTTCGGTATGACAACGGACGAGACGCCCTCCGGTTCGAGCGACGACGCGGAGGAGTCGCCGACGGAGCGCACCCGCGAAGAGCTTCGGAAGACGAAGGAACGACTCGGCGAGGGCGCCGACCGCGCGGTGAAGGGGTTCGACGACAACGTCGTCGACCTCCTCGCGTGGGTGCTCGACACGGAGACGCGGGCGCGAATCTACGTCTACCTCCGGGACAACCCGCAGAGCACGAGCGACGAGGTCGCCGACGGCACCGGGCTCTACCCCAGTACCGTCCGCGAGGCGCTCGCCGAGCTCCACGACGAAGAGACCGTCGAGCGCGACAAACGGAAGTCCGAGGGGGCGGGCAACAACCCCTACGAGTACGAGGCCATCGCGCCGAGCGACCTCGTCCGCGGCGTCGTCGGCGACGTTCAGGCGGAGCTGAACGCGGTGTTCAACCTCGACCGGCGCCTCGGGGGCGAGTCGCCCGACGGCGACACCGAGCCCGTCCAGATATCCGTCGGCGGAGAGGACGACGAGAACGGCCACGACGAGACGGACGACGCGGGTACAGAGGCGGAGACGACCGCCGACGAGGACGGAGCGGAGCCGGAAGACGCGGGCGACCGGGAAGCCACGAACTGATCGGCGTCGGCGACCGGGACGCGACCTCCCGTCGACGCGACCGCGGTTCGGGACGTTTTAAGTTCGACCCGGGCAACGGAGAGGCATGAACGTCGCGCTGGGGGGTACGTTCGACCCCGTTCACGACGGCCACCGAAAGCTGTTCGAACGGGCGTTCGAACTGGGTGACGTCACCGTCGGACTCACCACCGACGAGCTGGCGCCGAAGACCCGACACGTCGAGCGGTACGTCCGTCCCTACGAGCAGCGCGAGCGCGACCTGGAGGCGGAGTTGGCCCCGCGCGCCGAGGCCCACGGCCGCGAGTACGCGATACGGGAGCTGACGGAGCCGACCGGCATCGCGGTCGAGCCGCAGTTCGACGCGCTCGTGGTCTCGCCGGAGACGCGCGACGGCGGCGAACGCATCAACGAGATCCGCGCCGACCGCGGCCACGACCCGCTCGATCTGATCGTGGTCGGCCACGTCGAAGCGGAGGACGGCGAGCGCATCTCCTCGACCCGGATCGTCGCGGGCGAGATCGACGAACACGGCAACCGCACCCCCGACCGCGAGGGGCGGGGCGCGACGCGCCCGGAATGACGAGCGGCGAGTCGGCGGACGGCGAGAGCGCGTTCCGCTCGATCCTCCTCGGTGAGACCGGCTTCGAGCGCGCCGCGGTCTGGAGCGCGGTCGGGCTGGCGCTGTCGTACGTGGCCTTCGACGCGACCGGCGCGATCGGCGTCGGCGCCCCGGAGACCGCCCTCGCGCTCGCCGCCGTCACGGCGGTCGGCGCGCTCGCGTTCGCCGCGACCGGCGGCGGCGCCCTCCCGACGGCGGTCCTCGCGTACGGGCCCTTCGCGGGGACGTTACTCCGGGGCATCGGGCCGGCGCCGTACGTCAGCCCCTTCGCCGCCGGCGGACCGTCAGCGCTCGCGGTCGCCGAACCGCTCGGCCTCGCGGTCGCCGTCGCCGTCGCGGTCGGGTTCGCCGCCGCGGTGATCGGCTTCCTCGTCGGGCGGGCTCGGGCCTGACCCCTCGGTTCACTCGTCTAACGTCCCGTTCAACACCTTCGCAGCGACGAGTACGGGGTCCCACACGGGGCTGAACGGCGGCGCGTACGCGAGGTCCAGCCGCTCGACCTCGGCGACGGTCATGTCCGCCTCGATCGCGGTCGCGAGCGTGTCTATCCGGATCGCGGCGCGGTCGGTGCCGGCGATGCTCCCGCCGAGCAGGCGCCCCGTGTCGCGGTCGGCCACGAGCGTCACGTCCGTCTCGGCCGCGCCCGGGTAGTAGCCCGAGCGCGATCCCGCGGTCACCGTCTCGCTGACCGGGTCGAACCCGGCGTCGACGGCGGCGTCGCGGTCGAGGATCCCGACGCGCGCGGCCTCCGTGTCGAACGCCTTGACCGCGGCCGTGCCCGCGATGTCGCCCACGGGAGTCGGGTCGCCGGCGATCGTCGTCCCGATGGCGCGCCCGGCCCGGTTGGCGGTGAGCCCGAGCGGCGTCCAGTCCGGCTCGCCGGTCACCGCGTGACGCGCCGTCGCGCAGTCGCCGGCGGCGTACACGTCCGGGAGGCTCGTCCGGCCGTGGTCGTCGACGCGGATCGCGCCGCCCGGGCCGAGATCGACCCCGGTCCCGTCGAGGAGGTCGGTGTTCGGGCGGATGCCGACGCCGACGACGGCCATGTCGACGGGGACCGTCTCGGCGTCGTCGCCCCCGACTTCGACCGCCTCGATCCGGTCGTCGCCGACGAGCGCGTCGACCGGCGCGTCGGTGTGGACCGTGACGCCCTCGGCGTCGAGCGCGTCCTCGACGCGGTTCCCGACCGTTTCGCCGAACGGCGAGAGGAGGTGGCCGGACCGGTGGAACACGTGGACCGAGAGCGCCCGCTCCGTGAGCGCCTCCGCCACCTCGACGCCGACGTACCCGCCGCCGACGACCGCGACGCTCTCCGGCGCCGGCATCGCCCTGTTGCGTTCGACGCGCTCGCGGTCGACCGCGCTCACGTCGGCGCGGTCCGGGTCGTAGGCGTCCGGGTCGGCGACGTAGGCGTCGATGGCGGCCGCCGCGTCCATGTCGTGGAGGGTGAAGGCGCCGTCGAGGCCGCGCACGTCGAAGGGGCCGGTGGTCGCCCGCGCGCCGGTGGCGACGAGCAGGTCGTCGTACGCCTGCTCGGTCCGGTTTCCGTCGGCGGTCTCGACGGTGACGCGTTTCGCGTCGGGGTCGACCCCGACGACCTCGCTACCCCGACGGAGGTCGATGCCCCGCTCGTCGACGTCGCTCGGCGACAGCGAGAGGAGGTCGGACATGCGGTCGACGTAGCCGGCGATGAAGTACGGCATCCCGCAGTAGGCGTAGGAGATCCACTGACCCTTCTCGAAGACGACGACCTCGCGGTCGGGCGCCTCGCGGCGGAACTTGCTGGCCGCGCTCAACCCCGCCGCGTCGGCGCCGACGACCACGAACGGATCGCTCATGGTCGGTAGTCAGCGGGTGCGGTGAAAAAGGCATCCCGGGGATGCGGGCGGGGCACGCGACCGGCGAAACGCGCCCCGACCGCCGGTCAGTCGTCGTCAGCTAGCCGCGAGAGCGTCTCGCGGGCGTTCGCGACGGCCTTCTCCTTTTTCGCCGGGTACGCCTCGACCTTCGTGCGGACGGTGAGCCCGGGGCCGAGCCGTACCTCGTCGCGGAACGCGGCCTGCTTGTCGAGGCGTAAGAACAGCGCGCAGTTGTCGTCGATCCGGTCGTCGAGTTCGTCGAGGACGCGGTCGAGGTCGTCCAACTCGGAGAGGCGGTCGAGCACGTGTCGCATCTCGTCGGCGGTCTCGACCCGCGCCGAGAGGACGACGATCCGGTCCCCGTGATGGCCCACGTTCTCGTTGCGCTCGAGCTCGACGTCCTCGGGGAGGAGCGCGTACAGCGCCTGTTCGACGCGTTTCACGTCTTCCGTCGCGTACGAGAACGCGCGGAGATCGACGTAGTGGAAGGGGACTTTCGGCATGCGAAACGAGTGGGGGCGGCGTTACTCCTCGCTCTCGACGGCGTCGAGCGCGTCCTCGGGGACGCCCGTCTCCTGACCGTCCTCGAAGCTGACCGTGTACGTCGCGTCGCCGAACATCGTCTCCATCACCTGCGTGATCGTGCCCGACTCGCCGTCGTACTCGCTGTGTTTGTCGTGGAGCACGACCTCGTCTTCCTTCTCGAAGCTCATGGTGCGACATTCTGCCGGGACGGTTAAAAGCGCGCGGATACGGGCCGAGCGGGGTGGCGATCGAGCGGGGTGGCGATCGAGCGGGGTGGCGATCGAGCGGGGTGGCGATCGAGCGGGGTGGCGATCGAGCGGGGTGGCGATCGAGCGGGGTGGCGATCGGACGAGATGGAGCGAGCCACGCCGGCCGCGGTCCGCGCGCCGCGACCGGCGTCGGGCGCCGTCGCGTCAGCTCACCGCGATCAGCGCCGCTCCGAGGGTGACCGTCAGCGCGACGGCCACCACCACCCAGACGACCGCGCTGTCGACGGCGAGCGCGAGCGCGACCCCGGCTGCGACCGCGAGGAACCCGAAGACGGCGCCCGCGATCCCGCCGCGTCTGACCAGTCGGTCCACCGCGTTCGCCACCTGCCGTCCGGGCGGGACGTCCGGCGTGCGCTCCGGGGGCGCCGAGAGCTCCTCGTCGACGGCGACGGGCTCGCTCGGCTCGTCCGGCGAGGGGTCGATCCGCACGTCGACGTAGCGGGTGTTCGACCCGTAGCCGGTGACGATCTTCAGCTTCCCGCGGACCGGCTCGTCGACGTCGGCGGTCGAGACGTGGACCCGGCGCGTAGCCTCGTCGGCGACGTAGTGGTTTACCTCGTCGACCGCGGCCACCCGATCGAGTTCGTCGTCGAAGTGGAGGTGAACGTGCGTCGAGCGCCCGTCGTTATCGAACGCGATCGGGAACGGGCCGTCCGTGACGAACGCGTCCGGCGCGTCGATGTCGTGGACGGCCTCCCCGTTCAGTTCGACGTCGAGTGTCGGCACAGTCGAGACCACGACCCCGCACTAAAAAAAGATTCACACCACTGAGGGGTCCGTCGGCGCTCTCGGCGGGGTCGAGACCGCCGACGAGCCGAAAGCGATCGGTTCGAGCCGGTTACGCCGTCGCCTCCTCGCGCATGTCCGGCGGGAGGAGGTTCGGGATCCCGTCTTCGATCGGGTAGGTCTCGCCGCACTCCGTACACGTGAGCGTGCCGGCGAGAACCTCCTCGTCGTCCTCGTCGTCGACGTCGAGTTCGAGGGTCGCCTTGTCGAGCGGACAGCAGATCACGTCCATCAGAGACTCTTTCATACCGTTCGGTTGGATCGGACCGATAAAAAAGCGTGCGGGTCGCGGACGCCGCGTCCCTCTCGGGGACGCACGGATCGAAGGGACGCCGCGACCGGTCGGGATGGTAACGTCTTTGCCGGCGCGCCCCCGCCGTCGTGACATGGGAATTCCGGCGGAGCGGATCGAGCGACTGTTCGCGCTCGCCCGCGAGGCGGTCGTCGACGACGAGTACGACCGCGCCCGGGAGTACGTCGCCCGCGCCCGCCGGATCGCGGAGCGGAACCGGTGTGGGATCCCGACCGAACTCTCCAGACGCGCCTGCGACGACTGCGCCGTCTACCTCCGGCCGGCGAGGACGAGTCGCGTCCGGACGCGACCCGGGCGCGTCGTCGTCCGCTGTCTGGAGTGCGGCGCGACGGCGCGGTATCCGTACGGCGAGGAGTGATCGCCGCGGTCGCCGGTCTACGACGCCACCCGCTCGACGCGGCCATCGTGTCGCCGGGCGGACCGGGACACCGAAACGATTAATCCGGGTTTTGGGAAACACCGAGGCCGTGACCGGATACGACGCGATTCTCTTCGACAACGACGGCGTCTTAGTCGAGCCGCCGGCCCACGAGACGGCGGTCGAAGCGACGCGAGAAGCGTTCGAGGAGGTGGGCGTTCGAGACCCGAACCAAGCACACGTCGACGACGTCGTACGCGGGACGACCGTCGACAGACTGCGTGAGATGTGTGCCGCCTACGGCGTCGACGTGGAGGCGTTCTGGCGAGCCCGCGAGCGGCTGGACGAGCAGTCTCAGTTCGAGAAGTTCGAGTCGGGGTCACGCACGCTCTACGACGACGTTCAGAGCGTCACGAACCTCGATCGACCCCGCGGCGTCGTGAGCAACAACCACCACAGCACGGTCGAGTTCGTGTTGGACTTCTTCGGCCTGCGGCACGCGTTCGACACCTATCACGGCCGGGAGAAGACGGTCGAGAGCCTGGACCTGAAGAAACCGAACACGCACTATCTCGACCGGGCGGTCGCGGAGCTCGGCGCCGAGTCGGCGCTCTACGTCGGCGACAGCGAGAGCGACGTGAGAGCGGCCCACCGGGCCGGGTTGGACTCGGCGTTCGTCCGACGGCCACACTGCCGCGAGACGACCCTCTCCGTCACGCCCACCCACGAAATCGGCTCGCTCCGCGAACTCGCGGCCGTGACGGACGCGTGAGCGGGATCCTGACCACGAGGGCGATTCCCTCCGAATCGAGCTGATGACCCGTGCGCGTCCCCCCGGAGTCGCCGGGACGAGCTGAGCAGAGTGGACGCGCTCCGCCGTCGGGTACGGACTATCGAGCGCGCTCGCGCAGCGAAGCCAACACCGCGGCGGTGCCGTCCATGTACCCCTCCGCCACCACCTCGTCGGCCGCCTCGCGGGCCGCGTCGTCCGCGTTGGCGACCGCGTACGACTCGCCGGCGACGCCGAACGTCGAGACGTCGTTCTCGCTGTCGCCGACCGCGACGAACGACTCGGGGTCGATATCGAGCGCGGCGGCGACGCGTTCGAGCGCCCGACCCTTGCTCACGCCGGCGGACTTGACGTGGAAGGCGTACCCGGTGTCCACGACCTCCACGTCGCCGCCCGCGGCGGCCGCGACCTCGCGTAAGAGCGCCTCGTCGGCGTCGGGCGAGACCGCAACCTCAGTCTCGCGCCAGCGGTTCACCGTGTCGCCGTCGCCCCAGCCGACCGCCCCGCCGCGCTCGCGGAACGCCTCGACGACGGCCCACGCCGCGTCCGGGTCGCCGACGATCGTCGTCTCGCCGTCGACGTACGCGACGCCGCCGTTCTCAGCGATCACGGTCTCCTCGCGGCCGAGGAAGTGCGCCAGCGCGACCGGGTAGGGGAACGCCTTCCCGGTGGCGAACACGACCGGCGCGTCCCACGCGGGCAACAGCTCGAAGACGCGGGGGTCGACGCGGCCGGTCGGCGTCGTCAACGTCCCGTCGATGTCGAGCGCCAGGGGCGGAACCATATATCCAGAGTCGGAGACTCGGCGACAACTGTCTTCCGTTCGAGAAGGGGCGCCCGCGCGGTGGCCGTCCGCGCGGCGGCTATCCGGCCCGGACGCGCCGGTCGAACAGCTCGCGGAAGACGACCGTCGGGAATAGCGGCACCAGTCGGCTCGGCGGGCGGCCCTTCCCGTCGCTCTGATGGACGGTGACGCGTTCGAGCAGGCCGCCGTCGGCCAGCTCGTAGAGCACGCGCCGCACCGTCGACGCCGAGAGGTCGACGCCCGGACGCGCCGCGATCGCTTCCGTCGCCTCTCCGACCGTGGAGCGCTCCGACTCGGAGAGGCCGGCGAGCTCGTAGAGGAGTCGCTGGCGGCTCTCCGGGAGCGCGAGGACGCGGCCCAGCGCCACGCACGGGCGGGGTACCCCTTCGATTCCGGCGTCGACGTCCCGCGACCGGACGGTGGACGCGCCCGCGCGCTCCGCGCTGACGGCCGCGCCCATCACGGCGGCGAGCGCGTCGTGGGCGTCGCCCGCGGCCCACTCGACGATCTCTCGGATCTGGTCGTGAGAGAGCGCGTCCCGGCCGAGACCCGTCGAACACCGGCTCGTCAACAGCTCGACGAGCACGTGGCGGCGGTACTTCGAGAACTCGACGGTCGTCTCCGGCATCCAGTCGATCGAGTCGGGCGGGTCGCGGCCGAGACACACCGACGTGAGTCGCTCCCCGACGTCGGTGAGCCAGTCGATCAGCGTCGTCGGCGTGGGCGTCTCGGGCTCGTTCGTGTGGTCGACGGCGACGACGAGCTCCGGACCGGTACGCATCGCGTCGCGCAGCGACTCCGCCAGGTCGTCGGTGCCGATCCCGTGGTCCGGAACGGGCTCGTCGCTCATCGCGGCCAGCATCGCGTGGTACAGCCGGAAGCGGGTCGACGCCTCGCGGGCGTCGACGTAGACGAACCCGGGGATCGTCGGCTCGACCGCCCGCGTCGTCGTCTGAATGGCTCGCCGCGGGCCGCTGTGGCTCGCGAGCCGGTCGAAGAGCGCGGAGACGACCGCGGACTTCCCGCTCCCCTTCGGACCGTACACGTAGGCCGTCGGCGGGAGCGACCCGGAAAAGGCGGGCGCGAACACGTCGAGGAGACGCTCTATCGCCGGGCCGCGACCGATCGGCGACTCCGCGTGAGAGACCGGCGACACGGCCTCGAAGTCGACGAGCACGCTCATGCCCGCGTCGTAGCCGAGCCGACGCTCGATCCGGTCGTCGATGTTCACGGCCGCCCCTCCGGAGTTCGTCGCCGGGAGCGCGGCTCGTGACCGTCTCGAGCCGCTCCCGCTCGGTTCCGCCGCGGTAGGTGCCGGCCGGCGATCACCAGTGTGCGGGCTTGTAGCGGTTGATGACCACCGTCGAGACCACGAAGACCGACCCGCTGATGAGGCCGGCTATCAGTCCGACGACGAGCCGAACGAGGGGCGTCCCCGACGAGACGACCGCCATCACGGTCGCCACGACCGCCATCACGACGAGGAGGTTCCGTCGGTCCTTCCGCTCGAACCCGAGCCGATCCAACATAGCTCCCCATCCCGCTCGCGGCGGATAAATACCCACCGTTCGATCCGAAACCGCGGTGCGGCGGGGCGGCGGCGCGCGCGGCCGACGCCGGCGCGGGGGAGGAGCCGGACCGATGGAAACCTATACCACCGTCGGGCGAACTACGGCCCGTATGTCGAACGACCCGGCCGTGAAAACGCTGCACACGGTCGACGACCGAAGCAAGGTGGTCGCCGTCCTGACGACGCTGGTCGCGTTCGGTGCCGGAATACTTACGATCGGCGAGATCGAGTTCGTCTCGATCGCCGCGGCCGCGTTCGGGATCGGCGTCCGCTTCGCGTCCGTCTGGTGGGGCGTCCGCGTCTTCGTCGACGACGACGCGGTGACGATCGCCGACCAGCCGACCGCCGGGAGTTTCCACCACGGCGCGATCGGCGTCGCGCTCGCGGCGGCCGGCGCGGTCGCGCTGATCGGCCGGTACCTCGGCGGCGAGATCGTCACCGTCGCCGTCGCCGCGACGGGCGTCGGCGTGGTCGGATTTCTCGGGCTCTCGGTGCTGCTCCCCGACTGAGTGGCGTACACGCTCGGCTGTGGTCGCGTGCGGAACGCTCTCCGACTGATTCCGAGCGACCGCGGATGAGCGACGTTCCATGATAAAAGGATACTGCCGGGGGTGAGGCTGCGTTAGATTCCCGTGCCGGGGATCCAGACGCCCCAGTTGAGCAGGCCGGCGATGACCAGCAGCCCGATCGTCAGCGTCCAGACCACGATGGCGGCCGCCGGCGGGTCGAAGTGGGTGTCGGAGTGCGCGTAGAACACGCGCTGACTCGCCTCACCGACGAGGGCCGAGAACAGGCCGAACACCGCGCCGAAGAGCAGCGCCGGCGCGGCGCCGAACGCCAGCGGCGCGGTCAGGTCCGCGGCCGACAGGTCGGTGAGCATGAGGATTCCCTCTTCCCACGTCGAGAGGAAGGCGGTCGCGCCCGCCAGCGTCATGTGGTGCGTGACGGGGATGCGGTCGACGCCGAGGTTCAAGAACAGCAGCGACGCCGCGCTGATCCCGAAGCCGGCGAACACGGCGATGAGACCGTGGCCGCCGCTGATCATGTTGTACGTGATGACGCCCGCTCCGAGACCGGTGAAGAAGCCGATCGCGGCGACGTGCGACCACTTGTACATGTTGGGCAGCCACGGCTCGACGGCGAGGCGGTCCTCGCTCGCCTTGCCGCCGTCGCCTTTGACCTCTCCGGGCTCGCGCATCTCCTCGCGCTCGAACGGCCCCATGTCGAAGTAGCCGTTCGCCTTGTCGCTGACCGTGCCGATGATGCTGTAGCCGAAGACGGCCCTGACGACGATGGCGCTGATCACGATGCTCACCGGGATCGGGTCGACCGGGAGCGCGAGCTGTCGGGAGAGCTGCTCGATGAGGACGCCGAAGATCCCGAAGACGGCGCCCACGGCGAGGACGTCCGGTTTACTCCCCAACGCGAAGCCGATGTCCTTCGCGTTGTGGTAGTCGAATCCGGACTCCATATAGCCCTTGTTTGCCGCGTAGCCGGCGGCCGCGACACCGCCCGCGAAGGAGATGTGCGGCCCGAAGACGGGACCGAAGCCGACGTCGACACCGAAGCCGCCGCCGCCGAGCGACCCGCCGATCACGAGGAAGCCGGTGAAGATGAACGCCGGTAGCGCGCCGAGCGCCGCACCGAACGCGCCTCCCGCGAGCGCGCCGAGGAGTATCCCCGGACTGGTGAGACTCTGGATGACGTCGGTAGGTGCACCCGGTTCGTAGCCGACCTGAAGCAGCGTGTCGGCCGCGACGGTCAGCTCCGGGAGCAGTTCGACGCTCATCTACTCCTCCTCCTCGTCGTCCTGCGCCCAGTCGCGGGAGCGGTCGACCGCGTCGTCCCAGCGGCTGTAGAGCTTGTCGACCTCTTTTTGGCTCTTCTCCGGACTGAACTCGCGGTCGATCTGCCAGTTGTCGCGAAGTTCGTCGACGTTGTCCCAGTAACCGACGGCGAGGCCGGCCGCGTACGCCGAGCCGAGCGCGGTGGTCTCGTCGACCTCCGGCCGGGCGATGTCCGTCTGGATGATGTCGGACTGAAGCTGACAGAGGAAGTTGTTCTTGACCGCGCCGCCGTCGACGCGCAGGCTCGTCGTCTCCACGCCGGAGTCGGCCTCCATCGCCTCGGCGATGTCGCGGGTCTGGTAGGCGATGCTCTCGAGCGTCGCCCGAACGATGTGTTCCTTGCTCGTGCCGCGGGTCATCCCGACGATGGTACCGCGTGCGCGTCCGTCCCAGTGCGGCGCGCCGAGCCCGGTGAACGCCGGGACCATGTAGACGCCGTCGGTCGAGTCGACCGAGCGGGCGAGCTCCGCGGTCTGTGCCGCGTTGTTGATCAGGTCGACGTCTTCGAGCCACTCGATCGCGGCGCCGGTGATGAAGATGGAGCCTTCCAGCGCGTACTGGACGGGCTCGCCGGACATCTGGAACCCGATGGTCGTCAGGAGTCCGTGGTCGGACTTGACGGCCTCGTTGCCCGTGTTCATCAGGTAGAACGAACCGGTGCCGTACGTGTTCTTCGCGTCGCCCTCGTCGAAGCAGGTCTGGCCGAACAGCGCGGCCTGCTGGTCGCCGAGCGCGCCGGCGACCGGGACCTCGGCGCCGAGGAAGCCGTCGGCGTCGGTGTGCCCGTAGTAGTCCTCGTCGGACGAGGGGCGTACCTCGGGGACCATCTCCTTCGGCACGTCGAACTCGTCTAGGAGCTCGTCGTCCCACTCCATCTCCCGGATGTTGTACAGCATCGTCCGGGAGGCGTTCGTGACGTCCGTGATGTGGTTGCCCGTCAAGTTGTAGATGAGCCACGCGTCGATCGTTCCCATGATGAGCTCGCCCTCGCGAGCCCGGTCGCGGAGGTCGCCGCCGCGGGAACTCTGCATCTTGAGCGGCTCGGCGTTGTCGAGAATCCACTCGGTCTTCGTCGCGGAGAAGTACGCGTCACACTCCAGACCGGTCTTCTCGCGGATCTCCTCGACCTTGCCCGCCTCCTGGATCTCCTCGACGCGGTCCGTCGTCCGCCGGTCCTGCCACACGAGGGCGTTGTGGACCGGCTTCCCGGAGTCTTTGTCCCACACGATGGTCGTCTCGCGCTGGTTCGTGATGCCGATCGCGTCGAGCTGTTCGGCTTCGAGCCCCGCGTCCGCGAGCCCGTCAAGAACGACCTGCTGCGTGTTCTCCCAGATCTCGATCGGGTCGTGTTCGACCCAACCCGGGTTCGGGTAGATCTGTTCGTGCTGTTCGTACGCGTTCGCGACGACTTGGCCCTCATGGTCGAACACCATGAATCGGGTGCCGGTCGTGCCTTGGTCTATCGCACCGACGTATTGTGTCATGTTGTGGATCCCTCCTGTGGCGCTGGTCCGTGCGCGGTGGTGACGAGGTCGCGCTCACCGCCGAGAGCGACCCCGTAACCGCGTTCGTCACCGCGTCGCGCGGCGACCGGACACGGTCCGTCCGGAGCCGGTCCGGGTCGGCCGCACCGCGTATCGCCGCCGCGGCATATCTTCACGGAAGCTACCACGCCGGTCGTGAACATAATGTACTACCATAATAAACTTCCTGTTGAAATCCGAACATCGGCCCGAATCATAAAGTCTAGTATATAATTCTGACGGCAAAGGCAGCCGCTACACTACTTGAATGTCCCTGATAGTTATGGGTAGGGCGCGCCGGGAGGTAAAGTAAAGTGGTCGGGGTCCAAGTGGCGAGCATGGACAGACAAGTGGACGTCGTCGTCGTCGGTGGGGGGTCGACGGGATGCGGCGTCGTCAGGGACCTGGCTCGACGCGGGCTCGACGCGGTACTCGTCGAGAAGGGGAACCTGACGCACGGCACGACCGGGCGGATGCACGGCCTCCTGCACAGCGGGGGCCGGTACGCGGTCTCGGACCAGAAGAGCGCGACGGAGTGTATCGAGGAGAATCGGGTGCTCCGCGACATCGCGGGCCACTGCGTCGAGGAGACCGGCGGCCTGTTCGTCAAGCGGCCGGAGGACTCAGAGGAGTACTTCCAAGAGAAACTGGAGGGCTGTCGGGCCTGCGACATCCCCGCCGAGGTGATCGACGGCGAGGAGGCGCGCCGCCGCGAGCCCTACCTCGCGCGTGACGTGGAGAAGGCCATCGCGCTGCCGGACGGCGCGGTCGACCCGTTCCGGCTCTGCGTGTCGAACGCCGCGGACGCCCGCGAGCACGGCGCCCGGATCGAGACCCACGCCCCGGTGACGGACGTGCTCGTCGAGGGCGGCGAGGTCGTCGGCGTCGAGAT
Source organism: Halorubrum ejinorense (assembly GCF_039522565.1). Lineage (GTDB taxonomy): Archaea > Halobacteriota > Halobacteria > Halobacteriales > Haloferacaceae > Halorubrum > Halorubrum ejinorense. The sequence continues at coordinate 42,061 of NZ_BAAADQ010000008.1, forward strand.
CGAACACGAGACCGGCCCGGGCAAGCGCGTCCACCGGGAGCCGGGGGCGACCGAGGAGATACGCGCGCGCCACGTGATCAACGCAACCGGCGCGTGGGCGGGTAACGTCGGCGAGATGGCCGGCGTCGACGTCGAGGTGCGCCCCTCGAAGGGCGTGATGACGGTGATGAACACCCGGCAGGTCGACACGGTGATCAACCGCTGTCGGCCGAAGGGCGACGCCGACATCATCGTCCCCCACGAGACGGCCTGTATCCTCGGGACGACCGACGAGGAGGTCGACGACCCCGAGGACTACCCCGAGGAGGACTGGGAGGTCGACCTGATGATCGAGACGCTCTCCGAGCTGGTGCCCGCGCTCGAAGACGCCCGGACGCTCCGCTCCTTCTGGGGCGTCAGACCGCTGTATGAACCCCCGGGAACCGGCACCGAGGACCCGACGGACATCACGCGCGACTACTTCCTCTTAGACCACGGCGACCGCGACGACCTCCCGGGGATGACGACCATCGTCGGCGGGAAGCTCACCACCTACCGGATGATGGCCGAGTCCATCTCCGACCACGTCTGCGAGACGCTCGGCCACGAGGCGACCTGCGACACCGCCGAAGCACCGCTGCCGGGCTCGGAGAGCGACGCGCGGATGGAGGAGCTGATGGACGAGTTCGGGCTGCGCTCGCCCGTCGCGCGGCGTTCGGGACAGCGGCTCGGGTCGCGCGCGGACGACGTGCTCGACACCGCCGACCCGAACCCGATCGTCTGTAACTGCGAGAGCGTGACCCGCGCGGAGGTCCAAGACGCCATCGACGACGCCGGCTCCGACCTCAACGCGGTCCGACTGCGGACCCGCGCCTCGATGGGGAACTGCCAGGGCGGCTTCTGTACGCATCGGATCGCGTCGGAGCTCGCACAGGAGTACCCCGAACCGGTGGTCCGCGACGCGGAAGACGAGCTGTATCAGGAGCGCTGGAAGGGCCAGCGACACGCCCTCTGGGGCGAACAGCTCTCGCAGGCGATGTTGAACCACATGCTTCACGCGACGACCATGAACCGCGACGGCGACCCGGCGAACTTAGACGAGTCGGTCGACTTCGGCGCGTTCGACGCCGGCGCCGGGTCGGGCCCGGCCGGCACCGACGAGTCCGGGTCGCCGGGGACCGCGGCGGCGGACGGTGGTCGCGCAACGGACGACGTGAGCACCGACGGTGGTCGCGCAACGGACGACGTGAGCACCGACGGTGGTCGCGCAGCGGACGATACGACCGCCGACGGTGGTCGCGCAGCGGACGATACGACCGCCGACGGAGGGCGCTGATGGCGATCAACAGCGACGTCCTCGTGATCGGGGGCGGCCTCGCCGCGGTCTCGGCCGCCGTCTCCGCGGCCCGCGAGGGCGCGGACGTGCGACTCGTCTCGCACAAGGCGAGCACGCTCCGGCAGGCGTCGGGGCTGATCGACGCGCTCGGCTACGTCCCGGCGACCGAGCCGGCGAAACCGCTCCGCGACGGGCCGCCGACCGCGGGCCGCGAACTCGACCGCGACGAGTGGCCCGACCCGGAGGGACCGCTCGCCGACCCCTTCGAAGGTATCGACAGGCTGCCCGAGTCGCACCCGTACCGAGTCGTCGGCGCCGACGCCTTACGCGACGGGTTGGCGCTGTTCGACGACCTCGCCGGCGACGCGTACCGCGGCGGCCACACCGACAGCAACGCCCTCGTCCCGACGTTCGGCGGGGCGGTGAAGCCGACCGCGCGCTACCCCGCGGCCGCCGAGGCGGGCCTCGCGAGCGACGACCGGCCGATGCTCGTCGTCGGGTTCCGCTCGCTGACCGAGTACGACGCCCGCGCCTTCGCCGGCCGGCTGGAGGCGGCGGGCGTTCCCTTCGACGTGGCGGGCGTCGAGGTCGAGTTCGCGGAGGCGTTCCGGGCCGACGCGAAGATCACCCGGGTCGCGAAGGCGCTCGACCACGACGAGGACATCGAGGGCGTCCCCGCCCGCGAGGCGCTCGCGAAGGCGGTCGCGCCCCACCTCCACGACGTGGTCGACGAGTCGGGCGGCGTCGACCGCGTCGAGCGCGTTGGCTTCCCGGCGTTCCTCGGCGACGACCGCGGCGAGGAGGTCCGCGCAGAGTTGGCCGACCGACTCGGCGCCGACGTCTTCGAGATCCCGACCGGGCCACCGAGCCTCCCCGGACTCCGACTGGAGGACCGGCTGTTCGACGCGCTCGACGCCGAGGGCGTCCGGTTCGAGACCGGCAACCCCGTGGTCGGCGTCGAGTCGGCGACCGACGGCCGCGTCGAGACGATCGCCGTCGATCGGAAGGGACGAACGGCGCCGTACGGGGCGGACGCGTTCGTGCTGGCGACCGGCGGGCTCGTCGGGAAGGGGCTGGACTCGGACCGCGAGGGCGTTCGCGAGCCCGTGTTCGACTGCCACGTCGACCAGCCCGACGACCGCTACGAGTGGTTCGTCGACGACGCGTTCGGCGACCAGCCGTACGCGCGGTTCGGGGTCCGACCCGACGAGCGGACCAGACCGCTGGACGCGGACGGCGAGGTACAGTACGAGAACGTCTTCGCGGCCGGCGGCGTCGTCGGCGGCGCTGACGCGGCGAGAGAGAAGTCCGCGAGCGGGGTGTCGCTCGCGACCGGCCTGACGGCCGGACGGCAGGCGGCCATGGAGGCAAACCGATGACACGAGACACGGACGACGGCGACGGCGGAGAGTCGTGTGGCGACAACTGCGGCTGCGGAGCGCCGAGCCCCGGCGTCCCGGAGGCGGGCCGCGACGAGCAGCCGTCGATATTCGTCCCCGACGAGGGGGAGACGGACGCGGGTGAGGGGCGGAGAGCCGGGACCGCGGATGACTCCGCCGCGGACCGCGCCGCGACCGACGGCGGCGTCGAGAGCGCGACCGGCGGGACCGACTCGACCGACCTCGACCCCGACGCGTACGACCCCGTCGACGTGTTCCCGGGCGGCGACCTCGACCTCCGTGAAGGGGCCGACTCCTGTTACAAGTGTACCAGCTGTGACACCTCCTGTCCGGTGGCGGAGGTCGACGACGAGTTCCCCGGGCCGAAGTTCCAGGGCCCCGAGCAGTGGCGGCTCAAGCGGAAGGACGACCACGACATCGACGAGTCGATCACCTCCTGTTCGAACTGTATGCGCTGTGACGACGCGTGCCCCTCTTCGGTGCCGCTCTCGCAGATGCACAACGAGGCCCGCGGGCAGTTCGTCGAACGGCAGATGGAGAAGCTCTCGGTCGAGTACGTCCGGAACCGAATCCTCGCCAACTACCGCACGTCGGCGAGCCTCGCGAGCATGTTCCCGCGGACGGCGTCGTTCGCGATGAACTTCGGACCGGCGCGGTGGGCGATGGAGAAGGTGATGGGGATCCCCAAGGAGCGCGACTTCCCCGAGTTCGCCACGGAGACCTTCCGCGAGTGGTGGAAGGCGCGCGGCGGCGCACAGGTGGAGAACCCGGACAAGCGCGTGGCGTACTTCCACGGCTGCTACTCCAACTACAACACCCCCGAGGTCGGCAAGGCGATGGTCCGCGTCTACGAGCACTTCGGATACGAGGTGATGGTCCCGCCTCAGAAGTGCTCGGGGACGCCGATGTTCGCGAACGGGATGCTGAAGGACGCGCGACGGCACGCCGAGACGAACGTCGAGAACCTCGTCGAGGCCATCGGCGAGGGCGCCGACGTGATCGCCTCCTGTACCTCCTGTTCGATGTCGCTGCGACAGGAGTACCCCGAGCTGTTCGACCTCCACGGGATCGAGGACCTCGCGGAGCACACCTTCGAGGCGCTGGAGTACCTCCGGATCCACGAGGACTTAGAGGGCGAACTCGAGGCCCAAGGCGGGCTCGACGACGAGCGCGCGTTCGCGTACCACGCGCCGTGTCACGCGCGCAACCAGGGGCTCTCGCGGCAGGCCGTCGAGACGTTCCGCGACGTCGACGGCGTCCGGATGGAGGACGTCGGCGACTCCTGTTCGGGGATCTCCGGCACCTACGGTTGGAAGGAGGAGAAGTACGAGAAGTCGATGGAGATCGGCGAGGAGATGTTCGAGCACATGGAAGACGCCGAGGGCGAGGTCGGGATGACGGAGTGTCCGACCTGCGCGATGCAGATGGAACACGGGACGGGCTACGAGATCGAACACCCGCTCCAGCTGTTAGAGGACACGCTGGGCGCGTAGCCGATCCCGGAGTCTCATCGCCGGGTCGCCGAGCGTGAGACGCGGAAGTCGCGTAACCGAATCCCGGGACGCGACCGGTGAACCGGCAGCCGATTCGCGCTCGTTCTCAGCCCCGATAACTGCGCGAGAACGCTTAACATTCGAACTCGCTCACTGTGGGGCACGTGACTCTCGAACAGTTTCTCGATCGCTTCGACGGGCCCGAGCGCTCCGTGGTCGTCGTCAACCGCACCGACCCGGACCCGGTTTTGAACATGCTCGTGGACACGTTCGGCGACGACGTAGTACGGGTGGCCGACGCCAGCGCGGTTCCGGACCCGAGCGACCGCCCCGCGACCGACGGGGCGGGACCGATCGGCGCCGACCGGGACGTGGGACTGACCGCCCGAGACCTGACCGCGGCGGACGGGGACGTCGAGGAGGGCGACGTTTCGCTCGACGTGGACGTACTCCGGCGCCGCGAGGACATTCCGTTCGACGGCGGCGACCCGGCCGATATCGAGAACCTCGTGCTGCTCATGGAAGGCGACGATGTGGTGGCCGGATCGACGCTCGCCGAACTCGGCGACGCGGTGTTGTTCGTCAACTCCGACCTGTACGTCACCGGGAGTCGGTCGCTCGGCGACGTTGACCTCCCCTCCGTGATAAGCGGCCTCAACGACGCGACGTTCACGCTCCGGGGGTATCCCGAGTCGAACCGGCAGAAGCTGCTTCTCATCACCATCTCGCGGTTCATCGAGCGGGCGGCGTGGCTGTCGGGCGACGGGACCCTGCGGTCGTCGTTCCAGCGGCTCTCGCGGATCGACGACGAGGTCGGCACGCGGAACGTGTACGAGCGCGTGACCGGAACCGGCGTCGACACGCACCTCTACGGCGTCGCGGACGAACTGCCGAGGGACCTCGACGCGGTGATCCACGCCGGCGACGACCGCGACTTCACGGACAGTTGGTTCGTGGTGTATCGCCCGTCTGAGGGGCCGAAGCGAGTCGAAAGCGATCCGGACAGCGACCTCGAACGGGGAATCGAGGGCGGCGTCGCGCTCCTCGCGGTCGAGACGGACCCCCGGACGTGGCGCGGCCTGTGGACGTTCGACGCGGAGCGCATCTCCCGAGTGAACCGCTACATCGAGCGGAACCTGTAGCCGACTTTCCGCCGACGTGTTCTTCAGCCATCATTTCTCTCGGCGAGTTTCGTCCGTATCCAACCCGTGCGTTCATATCCTCGGAGCGGTGACGGACGGCCATGTTCACCGAGCGGTCCGCGCTGGTCGACGACGGACGCCCGATGCGCGGATACGGGGTCGCGGTGACGCCCGGCCGCGACGGTCCGCTCGTCTTCGTCGCCGGCTACGGCGAGCCGAACCGGCTCTACGCCCGGGACGGAGACCGCTTCACCGACACCGCCTGCGGCATCGTCGCCGACGGGACGCGCCACGGGATGGGCGTCTGCGCGGCCGACCTCGACGCCGACGGCTGCGAGGAGGTGTACGTTCACAACTGCGCGCGCGGCGTCGACGGCGGCGACCCGGACCTCCTCTTGAGCCGACTGGAGCCCGACCGGTACCGCTGGACCGACGTGTTCGCCCGCGAGGTGAACGCGGATCGACTCGACGTCCGCGCCGGGCGGTCCGTGGCCGCGCTCGACCGGCTCGGGACCGGGCGATACGGGGTCGCCGTCTCCGGATACGCCGCGCCGCTCGCGTTCTACGAACTCGGCGACGACGGCGAGGTCACCGACATGGCGGCGGCGGTCGGGCTGGAGGTCGAGGGCGGCTGTCGGTCGCTGCTCGCGGTCCCGTACCGCTCCCGCGAGGGCGACCTGTTCGCGGGGGTCGAGAGCGGTCCGAACCGACTGTTCAGCAACCGCGACGGCCACTACACGCGGACTGACGGGGGGCCGGAGCTCTCGGACCCCGGCGGCGACACGCGCGGCGCCGCGCTCGTCGACGAGGGAGGGACGTTCGCGCTCGCGGTCGGCAACGAGGCGGCGCCGAGCCGACTCCTGCGCTGTTCGCCCGACGGCGGGTACGAGGACGTGGCCCCGTCCGCGCTCCGCGACATCGGGGCGGTCCGGACCGTGGTCGCCGCCGACTTCGACAACGACGGCCGCGAGGAGCTGTTCTTCAACGTCTGCGACGCCGAGAACCGACTGTTCGAGCGGGTCGACCGGACCGACGAGTCGCCGCGCTGGGAGCCCGCGTCGCTCGGGGCGGCCGCGGAGCCGGACGGGTTCGGGACGGGCGCGGTCGCGGCCGACCTCGACGGCGACGGCGCGCTCGAACTCGTCGTCGTTCACGGGGAGGTGGCCGCGCAGCCGGTGACGGTGTACGGCGATCCGGACGCGGCGGACGACGGGTGGCTCCGCGTGCGGCCGACGACGCGCCACGGCGCGCCGGCCCGGGGCGCCGTCGTCACCCTGGAGACGGTCGACGGGGTTCAGCGGCGGACGATAGATGCCGGCGGCGGCTGTCTCTGCCAGACGGAGCCGGTCGCGCACTTCGGGCTCGCGAACGCGGAGCCGCTGCGCGTGGACGTGCGGTGGCCGGACGGGCGCGAGCGCACCGTCGTCGGGCCGAGCGCGGACCGAGAGATCACCGTCAAACACCCGTCGCGTAAGGCGACCGACCGCGACGCCCGGACGACGCGCTAGGGCGCGGCCGTCACGCGCGAGAGACCGCAGACGGCGTCGGCCTCGGCTGTGCGGGCGACCGCGCGAGGTCGCGTCGGTCCGGCGGCCGCGACGGCCGTGGCCAGAACTGCCGCCCTTCCCGGATTCAAGTGCCCCCGGGCGAACGCACTGGTATGGTAGATCCGACCTCGGACCTCGAGGAAGACGTCGACGAGGAGTCCGCGCCCGGGTGCGCGGCGTGTGGGGACCCGGCGCTGGGCGCCGGGCACCGGACGATCACGTGGGTCGACGGCACCGACGTCGTCCACCGCCACTTCTGCTCGGAGGCGTGTCGCGCGGCGTGGGACGACGAGCGACCGTCGGCGGACGACTGACCGACGCGGCGGGAGGCTTTTTGCCCGCGGGGGTGGTAGCTCTCGGTATGATATCGCTCGACGAGGCCGTAACGGCCCGACTGGAGTCACACGGGGAGCGCTTCGAAGTCCTGATCGACCCCGACGCCGCGCTCGCGATCAGGCGCGGCGAGTTCGAAGGCGAGTTAGCGGACGTCATCGCGGCCGAGGACGTCTTCGAGAACGCCTCGCGCGGTGACCGCCCAGCGGAGGAGGACTTAGAGACCGTCTTCGGCACCACGGACCCGATGGCGATCATCCCCGAGATAGTCGAGCGGGGAGAGATACAGATCACCGCCGAGCAGCGCGAGGAGATGCAAGCGCGGAAGCACAACCAGCTCGTCAACACCATCACGCGCAACGCGGTGAACCCGCAGATGGACGACTCGCCGCACCCGCCCGAGCGGATCGAGCGCGCGCTGGAGGAGGCCGGCTTTCAGGTCGACCCGATGGAGCCGGTGGAAAGCCAAGTCGACGACGCGCTCGACGCGCTCCGTCCGGTGATCCCGATCCGGTTCGAGGAGGTGACGATGGCGGTCCAGCTCCCGGCCGACGACGCGGGGTCCGGCCAGGCGCGCATTCGTGAGTTCGGCGACCTCGAACGCGAGGAGTGGCAGAACGACGGCTCGTGGGTCGGCGTGCTCACCTTCCCCGCCGGGCTTCAAAACGACCTCTATGACCTCGTCAACGAGGTCACGTCAGGCGAGGGCGACGTCCGCGTGATCAAGGACAAAGACGAGCTTCGAACCCGCTGACGCCGTTCCCGGGAGGACTTACGGCGCAGTTTCACCGGCTCCGGGGGCTTTATACCGGCGGGACGCGGCTCGGTGAGTATGCATCCACGCGCCGCGGAGTTCGCGGAGCGAGCGAGGGAACGTCACGGCCTCGAGCCCGACGTGGTAGAGTTCGAGGCGGGCACGGAGACGGCGGCCGCGGCGGCCGACGCTGTCGGCTGTGAAACGGCCGCGATCGCGTCGACGATCGTCGTGTCGCTCTCCGGCGGTCAGGATTCTTCCGACGGTCTCGTCGCCGCGATCACGAGCGGCGCAAATCGGCTCGACCTGGACGCGGTCGCGGCCCACTTCGAAGCGGCCGAGGTCGAGATGGCCGACCCGGCGCGGATCCGCGAGGTCGTCGGGTGGAGCATCGGTGGCGTTCCGCCGCTGTGTCACGACGCCGCGCTCCCGACCGTCTTCGACCCGACGCTCACCGAGTGCGACACCGTCTACGGCGCCGCGGGAACGCCGAGCGCGGTGTTCGCGGTCGACCCTGAGACGCTCGCCGAGCTCGCGGACGCGACCGTCGTCGACCTCACCGAGTGATCCGGAGGCGGCGGCCCCGGTTCCGGAGCCGAGTTGTTAATCCGCCCCGCTTTCGAGCAGCCTATTATTAATCTGTAGTTGTGAAATAATAACTTTTTTCTATTAACCGGCGGTAGAGGGAGGTATGACTCACTCACGGCGGTCGGTACTGAAGCGCGGGGCCGGACTGGTGGCCGCCGGGGCGGCGGCTTCGCTCGCCGGGTGTTCGAGCGCCCCGGACGGCGGTTCCGCGGGGTTCGACGGCGGGTACACCGCCTTCTTCACGCTCACCGACTGGGCGAACGAGGTCGCGGCCGACCGCGCGAGCTTCGAGGACCCGGTCGAGGTCGGTCGGCTGGGACACGGCTGGACGCCGGACGGGACCCTCGCCGCGGAGGTCGCCTCGACGGACGCGTTCGTCTACCTCGACAGTCCCGAGTTCGCGTGGGCCCAGGACCTCGCCGAGACGCTCGAGGCCGACTACGACTCCGTCGCGGTGGTCGACGCGCTCGCCGGCGTCGAGGACGACCTCCTCGACTGGGACCACTCGCACGACGAAGAGAGCGGCGAAGACGGTCACGACGAGGAGAGCGGCGAAGACGGTCACGACGACGACCGCCAGCACGACCCGCACGTCTGGGTCGATCCGGTCTTCGCGGCGACGATGGTCGAGACCATCGCGACCGGGCTCGGCGAGGCCGACCCCGAAAACGCCGACGCCTACGCCGACAACGCGGCCGCGTACGCCGAGGAGCTCGACGCGGTCGACTCCGCATTTCAGTCGATCGCCGAGAGCGCGGACCGGGACGTGGCGGTCATCGCGGGCCACAACTCCTTCCAGTACCTGGAGGCGCGCTACGGGTTCCGGCTCCACTCGCCGGTCGGCGTCTCCCCGCAGAACGAGCCGAGCCAGAGCGAGATCGCAGACACCATCGAACTGGTGAACTCCGAGGGGATCGACACGGTCCTCTACGACCGGTTCGAGTCGACGACGCTCGCCGAGACGATAGTCGAGAACAGCGACGCGACGGAGACGAGGGCGGTCACTCCGGCCGGCGGAACGACCGAGGAGTGGAACGACGCAGACTACGGCTACCTCGAACAGATGACCGAGATCAACGTGCCCGCCTTCGAGCGGGCGTTCGGCCTCAAGTGATCGGAGCACCGAACGCGTCGACGGCGAGCCGTGCGGCGCCGCGCCGGCAACGTGGCGGGCGGGGCGACGGCGGACTAAAAGAGCTAAACGTGCGGGCGACCCACGTCGGGCACACGCAGTGAGCGCAGTTGTCGACCTCGACGGTGTGACGTTCGCCTACGGCGACACGGTCGCCGTGAGCGACGTCTCTCTGACGGTCGAGGAGGGCGATTTCCTCGGCCTCGTCGGCCCGAACGGCTCCGGGAAGACGACGCTGCTTCACCTCATGCTCGGCCTCCACGAACCGGACGCCGGGACGGTCGAGCTGTTCGGTCGGCCGATCGACGACTTCGACGACGGCGGTCGGATCGGCTACGTCTCCCAGAAGGCGACGAGCCGGGGCGGTGCCATGCCGGTCACGGTTCGCGAGTGCGTCACCATGGGTCGGTTCGCGCACGCCGGCCGGGGGCGGCTCTCCGAGGCGGACCGCGCCGCCGTCGCCGACGCGATCCGGACGGTCGGTATCGGCGACCTCGCCGACCGCCTCGTCTCCGAGCTGTCGGGCGGGCAGAAGCAGCGGGCGTACATCGCCCGCGCCCTCGCGAGCGACGCGGACCTGCTCGCGCTCGACGAGCCGACCGTCGGCGTCGACGCCGAGTCGCGCGACGCCTTCTACGCCCTCCTCGACGAGCTCAACGACGACGGTATCACCATCATCCTCATCGAACACGACATCGGCGTCGTCACCGACCGCGCGGACCGTATCGCCTGTATCAACACCGAACTGTACCACCACGGTGACACCGAGTCGTTCGTCGAGAGCGACGCCCTCGCGGAGGCGTACGGCACCACCGGACAGGTCGTCCACCACCACCACTGATGAGCGGGACCACGACAACGGACGGGGACGGGGGAAACTCCGCCGAGGGGCCGGCGCTCGACCGCCCCGACCGCGGGACCCGCCGACGGATCGAGCTCGCCGGGATCGGACTCACGGGAGTCGTCGCGGCCGGAATGATCGGCTTCCTCCTGCTCTACTGGGCGCAGGATCTCCCGGTCGCGAGCGGTCTGTACGACGCGTTCCGGTCGCTCGGGCGGGGGATGGACGCCGCGTTCGGGACGAACGTGTTCCGGCACCCGGTCATGTGGCAGTCGATGGCGGTCGGCGTGCTCGTCGGCGTCGTCGCGCCGCTCGTCGGTTCGTTCCTCGTTCACCGAGAGATGGCGCTGATCGGGGAGACGCTCGCGCACACGGCGTTCGCCGGGGTCGCGATCGGCATCCTCGTCAACGCGTCGACCGGGTGGGACAGCTCGCTTCTGCTCGTCGCGCTCGTCGTCGCGATCGCCGGGGCGCTCGCCGTCCAGTGGCTCACCGAGCGCACCGACGCCTACGGCGACGTCCCCATCGCGATCATGCTCAGCGGGAGCTTCGCGGTCGGCACCCTGATCGTCAGCTACGGGCGCGGGCTGACGGCGATCAACATCGAGGGGTACCTGTTCGGGAACCTCGCGGTGGTCACGGCGGAGGGGGCTCGCCTGATGGGCGCGCTCTCGATCCTCGTCGTCGCGGGCGTGGCGATGACGTACAAACAGCTGCTGTTCATCACGTTCGACGAACAGGCGGCGCGGGTCGCACAGCTGAACGTCACCGGCTACAACACCCTGCTCGTGGTGTTGACCGCGGTCGTCGTCGTCGGCGCGATGCAGGTGCTCGGCGTCATCCTCGTCGCCGCGATGTTGGTCGTGCCCGTCGCAGCCGCGTCGCAGCTCGCCCGCAGCTTCCGCGAGACGATGTACCTCGCGGTGATCTTCGGACAGCTGGCGGTGATCGGCGGCTTCGTCGTCTCGATCGGTCTCGGGCTCCCCTCCGGCGGATCGATCGTGGTCACGGCCATCGCGGTGTACCTCGCGAGCATCGCCGTCTCCGGGTTCTCGGTGAACGCCGTCTCCGCGCACGGATAGCCACGGGAACCTCCGAACTGGGTCCCGAGGCGCCCGCGGAGCCGCGTCTCGCGTCCGGTTTCCACAGACCCTTATGTCGCGGCCGCGACTGACGCGTATGGGAGACACAGAGACCTACACGGTCACCGGTCCCGACGGTGACGAAGAGTCCTTCGAACTGCCCGCCGGCCTCGTCGACGTGCTCAGCGAACAGGGAGAGCCGTCGACCGCCGTCGTCTCCGACGTGGTCGTCCAGGCGATGGCACAGCAGGCGCACGTGATCGTTCACCACAGCGAGGGCGACGTGCCCGAGGACATCGAGGAGATGAGCGAGACGGCCGCGGAGCTGTTCGAGGAGCGCTTCGGGCAGTCGCTGGAGGACGCGCTCGGCCACTCGCACTGACGCGGCCGCTCGCGCTGATTCGGCCACTCGCACTGACGCGGCCGCTCGAACTAGTTCGACATCGGCACCCGTACTGAGCGGATCCCGCCTTTCGAACTACTCCTCGGCCGGCCGCTTAAGCCGATGGGGACCGTATTGTTCGACATGACTACCGACCCGGACGGGGCGGACGCTCCGGTGTTGATATTCGACGGCGACTGCCCGTACTGCTCGATGGCGGCGGTCGCGCTCCGGAAGCTCGACGGGGTCGTCGCGGTCCCGTGGGAGGCCGACCCGGTCGGGCCGTTCCTCGACGCGCAGTTCGGCTCGCGCCCGTTCGCGATGGTGTTCGTCGACCCCGTCGAGCGGCGGGTGTACGCCGGCCGGTCGGCCGCCGAGGAGCTGGCTGACCGCGCCGGAACCCCTGGGATCGTCGGCGGGCTCGTCCGCGAGAACTACGACGCGATCGCCGGCGTCGTCGGCGCGCTGTCCGGCCGCGGCCGCGACCCGGCCGACGTCCACGACACCTACCGGCTCGACGACGAGGCGGGCGAGCTCGTGGCGTCGCTGCGGTCGGCCGCGTCCGAGGCGCCGACCGCGCTGTCGTGAAGGGAGCGGTGAGCCGACCGGTGATCGACCGATGAGCGACGCCCCGGGCGGGAGCTACACGCTCGTCGTCGACCTCGCTTCGGACGCGAGCCTGTCGGTCGGCGCGCTCGGCGACCGCGACCTGCCGGCGGGCGCGTACGCGTACACCGGGAGCGCGCTCGGCGCCGGCGGCTTCTCGCGGGTCGACAGACACCGACGGACCGCCCGCGGTGAGCACGACGTCCGCCACTGGCACGTCGACTACCTGCTCGGCCACCCCGACGCGCGGATCGACCGCGTCGTGCGGAGCGTCGGGGTCGACGTGGAGTGTGCGGTCGCGGAGCGGCTCCCGGCCGGACCGGTCGCCGGCTTCGGCGCCTCCGACTGCGGCTGTCCGAGCCACCTCGCCGCCGGCGACGACCGCGACGAGTTGGCCGCGCGTGCGGAGGCGGCGCACGAGGCGGCGGTCGCGGCGTCGGCGGCGCCCGAGGCGACCGTCGAGGTCGTCGCCGGGTCCGAGGAGTGACGGTCCGTTCTCCGGTCAGAGGTCGTACCGGTCGACGACCTGTCGCAGTTGGTCCTCGCGGCCGTCGAGGGCGTCGTCGCGGAGCACCCGCTCGTCCTCGGTCGGGCACTCGAGCCCGGGGACCGGCGTCGGGCGGCCGTCGTCGTCGAGCGCGACGAACGTGAAGTACGACGTGGTCGTGCGACGCGTCTCGTCGGTGCGGGGGTTTTCGGCGCGCACGTCGACTTTCACGTCGACGCTCGTCCGGCCGGTGTTGAACACGTACCCCTCGATGATGGCGACTTCGCCCATCTCGATGGGGGCGATGAAATCGACGTGGTCCATCGAGGCGGTGACCACCTGCCGGTTCGAGAAGCGCATTCCGGCGATGGCGCCGCAGATGTCCATCCAGTGTAACACGGCGCCCCCGAGCGCGCGGCCGAGGTTGTTCGTGTCGTTCGGGAGGAGCATCTCCGTCATCTCGGTGTGCGAGGAGGCGAGCGTGGCCGTCTCGTCCATGCCCCTCGTGGGCGGCGCGACGACTTGAACGGCCGGCTTCGTTACCGCCGGCTCAGCGCCCTTCGGGGTCGTCGTTGAACCGGACCGAGTCCGGCGGGCGACCCGCCTCGTCTATCACTTCGTCGGTCACGACGATGGGGCAGTCGACGCGCACCGCGAGCGCGAGCGCGTCGGAGGGGCGGGCGTCGAAGACGAACTGATCCGGCTCGCCGTCCTCGTACCGCTCGGCGTCGACCTTCGCGTAGAAGGTGCCGTCCCGGAGGTCGTCGACGCGGACGCGGTCGATGGCGCCGCCGAACTCGGTCAGGATGTCCACGAGGAGGTCGTGGGTGAGCGGTCGGTCGAACGGCTCGCCCTCTAAGGCCATGCCGATCGACCGGGCCTGGTCGCCGCTGACGAAGATCGGGACGTACTCGCCGCGCGCCGAGAGGATCACCGCCGGGACCTCGCCGCTCGGCGCTGAACCCGCACCGACCCCGACGACCTCGGCTTCGTGTTCCATACGTGGACGTGGTGACGGCGGCTTGAATAGCTGTCCCACGCCCGCCGCGAGCGACCGCTCGACCCCCGGGCGACGCGCCCGCTACCCGCTCGACGACCGGTACCAGTACGCCCACGCGACGGTGAACACGAGCGCGGCGCCGAGGAAGAAGACGACGCCGGGCTCGACCAGCGAGACGGCGTACTCCGCGAGGGGGTCGCCGACGAGTTCGACCGCGCCGTCGGCCGCGTCGCCGGCGCCCCCTGTGCTCTCGGTCGTGGGCCCCTCCGTGCTCGCCGCGCCGACGTCGCCGCCGCCGCCGCGCTGGGCGAGCGAGCCGACGGAGAGGAGCCGCTGCGCCGCGACCGCGGCGAGTCCGATGATCCCGTAGCCGCCGAGCAGCCGCATGAGCGCGGTCTTGATCCCGGTCGACTCCTCGGAGCCGCCCGCGAATAACACGAGCGGTTCGTCCGCCGCGGCGTACACGTCCATCTCGCGGCCCTTCTCGGAGTAGGCGGTGTCGACGACGTCGACGAGGTCGGCCTCGTCGAGCCGCGAGAGGTGGTACTGAACGTTCTGGAGCGAGGTGTCGACCTCGTCGGCGATCTCGGACTTCGTCGCCGGGCGGTCGTGGAGCGTCGAGAGGATGTCGCGCGACGTCTCGGATCCGAGGGCGGCGATGAGGTCGTCGGCCTCGTCGTCGTCGACGCCGACGACCCGCGGCTCGCGCTCCTCGGGGCTCGCGTCCGGCAGGGAGGGCAACAGCCGGGACATACGAGCCGATGGGTCGCGTGAGAATACAAACCTGTTGGATCGCTGGGAACGTGCGTCGGTCGCGCCGCGGGAGCGGTTTCGACACCGACTCACAAACCCTAAACGCGGTGACCGAGTACGTCGGGTGATGACAGAGACGTCACGGGGGAGCGACGACGAGGCACCCCCGTCGACCGACCGATCCCGGCGGACCGACGGCGGCGTCGCCGAGGAGCCGCGTCGGAACCCCGACGACGGCGACGGGAGCGTCACGGTCGTCGGGACCGCGCACGTGTCGGAGGACTCCGTCGACGAGGTCGAGGAGACGATCGAGCGGGAACGGCCCGACGTCGTCGCCGTCGAACTCGACGAGGGGCGCTACAGACAGCTCAACGGCGAGACTCCGGACGACCTCGACGCGGGCGACCTGCTCAAGGGGAACACCGTGTTCCAGTTCCTCGCGTACTGGATGCTCTCGTACGTCCAGACTCAACTCGGCGAGCGGTTCGACATCGAGCCCGGCGCCGACATGAAAGCCGCCGTCGACGTCGCCGAGTCGCTCGGCATCGACGTGGCCTTGGTCGACCGCGACATCCAGACCACGATCCAGCGGTTCTGGGCGCGCATGACGATCACCGAGAAGCTCCGGCTCGTTGGCGGACTGGCGTTCGGCGTCAGCGACCCGCGGGTCGCCGGCGTGATCGGCGGGCTCATCGTCGGTATCCTCGCGGGGCCGGCGATCGGGCTCTTCGGCGGGGCCGTCGGGATCACGAGCGCCGTACTGACGAGCGTCGCCAGCGGCGTTCTCGTCGCGCTCGTCACCGGCATCCTCGTCGATCAGGTCGGGACGCTCGTGCTCTCCCCGGACCAGCGCCTCTACGCGGCGAGCGGAACCGGCCTAGCCCTCGGCGTCGCCGCCGCGGTCACGGGCGCCGTCGACGGACTCGTCTCGACGTACCTCGGCGGCTTCGCCGTGACGGCAATCGGCGGCTTCGGGCTCGGGATCGGGCTCGGACTGGTCGTCGGCGCCGTCCTCGCGGTCGCGGTGGGCGCGCTCACCGGCGGCGAGGTGGACGTCGAGGCCGGCGGGATCGAGGAGCTCGACGCCGCCGACCTCACCGACACCGACGTGGTGACGATGATGATGGAGGAGTTCCGGCAGTTCTCTCCCGGCGGCGCGGAGGCGCTCATCGACGAGCGCGACGCGTTCATCGCGCACCGGCTCGTCGCCCTCCGCGACGCCGGCTACGACGTGGTCGCCGTCGTCGGCGCCGGACACCGGGCCGGGATCGAAGGGTACCTCGCGGACCCCGCGACCCTCCCGGCGATGGACGACCTCGTCGGCGAGGAGTCCGGGCGCGGGCTCCCGTGGAAGAAGGCCATCGGCTACGCGATCACGGTCGGGTTCGTCGGCTTCTTCCTCCTGCTGGCGCTCGGCGGGGCCGGCGACGCGTTCCTGCTCCGGCTGTTCGGCGCGTGGTTCCTCATCAACGGCGTCTTCGCGTTCGCGTTCGCGAAGGTCGCCGGCGCCCGCTGGCTCTCGGCCGGCGTCGGCGGCGCCGTCGCGTGGATGACCTCGATCAACCCGCTGCTCGCTCCGGGGTGGTTCACCGGCTACGTCGAACTCCGCACCCTGACCGTGAACGTCGCCGACATCGGTGCGCTCAACGAGCTCCTCGCCGACGAGAGCCGGTCGGTCACGGACCTCGTGTCCGCGATGCTCGACGTGCCCCTGTTCCGGCTCATCGTCGTCGTCGCGATGACGAACGTCGGGAGCATCGTCGCGAGCTTCCTCTTCGCGGCGTACGTCATCCCGGCGATGTTCGGCGCCGAGGTGGGCGGCGTCGAGGACGTCGGCCGACTGCTCGTCGACGGCGCCGCTAACGGTGCCCGACTTATTCGCGGCGTCGTAGGTGGGATCGCATGAGCGCGGACTCGGCGTTCAGCGGCCGGCGGATCGCGGGGCTGTACTTCAGCGGCACCGAGATCAGGGACCTCCTCGTCGCGTGGCTCGCGCTCGGCGTGGCGTTCATGCTGTTCTTCGTCAACGGCGCGAGCGGCATCGGCCGGATCGTCGACGCGGGCGTGGTCGCCCCGCTGTTCGTCGCGCTCGCGACCGCCGGGGTCGCTTTCCTCCTCCACGAGGTCGCACACAAGGTCGTCGCGGTCCACTACGACCAGGTCGCCGAGTTCCGGGCGGACAACAGCATGCTGTTCCTCGCCGTGATGAGCTCGCTTTTAGGCTTCATCTTCGCCGCGCCCGGCGCCGTCCACCACCGCGGCCGCCTGACGCCGCGCGAGCACGGCCACATCGCGCTGGCCGGACCGGCGGTGAACCTCGGGCTGATGGTCGCGTTCGCCCCGCTGTTCGTCCTCGGCGGCGTCGTCGGCAGCGACCTCGTGACGGTCCTCGGCTCGCGCGGCATCGCGATCAACGCCTTCCTCGCCGCGTTCAATCTGATCCCGTACGGCCCCCTCGACGGGCAGACGGTGATGGACTGGAACAAGGCGGTGTGGGCCGCCGTCTTCGTCCCCTCGCTGGTGCTCGCCGTCGGCCTCGTCTTCGTCCTCGGGCTCGGCTTCGGCGGCCCGTTCTGAGGGCGACCGAGCGCGGGCCGCCGCGGCGACGACGGGCGCGACGAGACCCGCCTCGCCGCCGCGGCGAACGGTGCGTTTTTGCTCCGCGGGCGTGGCTCCACACACATGACCGAGGGCGACGGGGGCGACGACGGTGGACCGGCCGACGACGACGAACTCACCTACGCGGACGCGGGCGTCGACATCGACGCGAGCGAGGCCGCGACCGCGGCGCTGATCGGCGCGGTCGGTGCGGACACCGAGGCGGAGGGCTCCGGGAGCGAGTACGCCGGCCTGCTCGACATCGGCGACCGGTACCTCGCGCTCGCGACGGACGGGGTCGGGACCAAGCTCCTCGTCGCGGAGGCGCTCGGCGACTACTCCACCGTCGGGATCGACTGCATCGCGATGAACGTCAACGACCTCGTCGCGGCCGGGGTCCGCCCCGTCGCGTTCGTCGACTACCTCGCGGTCGACGAGCCGGACGAGCGGTTCGCCGAGCAGGTCGGCGAGGGGCTCGCCCGCGGCGCCGAACTCGCCGACATGGAGCTCGTCGGCGGCGAGACCGCGGTGATGCCCGACGTAATCCGCGGGCTCGACCTGGCGGGGACCTGCGCCGGACTCGCCCGGAAGGACGGCGTGTTCGACGGGCGGGCCGAACCGGGCGACGCGCTGGTCGGCTGGCGCTCGTCGGGCATTCACTCGAACGGACTCACGCTGGCGCGCGAGGCCGCCACGCGCGACCACGAGTACACCGATCCGTGCCCGTTCGACGGGTACGAGACGGTCGGCGAGGCGCTGCTCGAACCGACCGCGATATACACGGACCTGCTCGACCCGATGCGGGAGCACGGCGTTCGCGGCGCGGCTCACGTGACGGGCGGCGGCTGGACGAACCTCGAACGGCTCGGCGCCCACCGCTACGTGATCGACGACGCGTTCGACCCCCAGCCTGTCTTCGAGTTCGTTCAGACGGAGGGGAACGTCTCCGACGAGGAGATGTACCGCACGTTCAACATGGGGACCGGCTTCGTCGCCGCCGTCGACCCCGACCGCGCGGCCGCCCTCGCCGAGGCCACCGACGGGCGCGTCATCGGGCGCGTCGAGGCGTCCGAGGGGAGCGGCGGAGACGACGGCGAAGCGACGGTCGCGATCCGCGGACTGGCGCTTTGAGCCCGCGTCCGCGATAGCGGAGAGACTCGCGTCCATCGGGGAGCCCCGGAGAGACGCGCAGTCGTGCGGCCGCTTAATGCCGACGACCGCTTCTTTCCTATCGATGACCGACTCGGAGACGCCGACGGCCGGAGACGACCCCGCCGGGGGCGGCGGCTCCGCGGACGGCGACGACGCGGAGCGAGACTGTCCGGAACAGGACGACGCGGAGCGAGACGGAGAGGCGGCGGAACGCGACGAGGACACCGCTCACCTCGACGGTGTCCGAGACGGCGCGGGCTGTACGGAGATCTGGGAGCGGCTCTCCGAGTCGCGGAAGGAGTAGTCGAACGGAGCTGGGACCGCCGTACCGTTCGATCGCGCTCGGTCGCGTGCCCGATTTACGACACGTGGGCCGCGATGTCCGCCTCCGTGATGATCCCGACGGTCTCCCCGCCGTCGGTGACCATCACGGCCTTGTAGTGGTCGAGGAGGTTGCGGACCTCGTCGACCGTCGCCGACGGCGCGACCGTCGGGAACGACTCGCTCATCACCTCGCTCACGGGGTGGTTTCCGACGTTCTCGCCGGCGTGGATGACGTCACCCTGACTGATCGAGCCGACCGGCACGCCGTTCTGGAGGACGGGCAGTTGTGAGTACGCCTCGGCCTCCATCAGTTCGACCGCCTCGCTCACGGCGTCGTCCGGCGCGACGCTGATCACGGTCTCGTTCATCAGGTCGGTCGCGCGGACGACCTTCCCCTCGGCCTCCTGGAGGGCGTTGACGATCCGACGGAGCGTGGAGAGCCGCGGGTCGACGTCGCCGCCCTCGATGCGCGCGATGAGTGGCTGCGAGACGTCTGCGGCGTCGGCGAGCTCGCTCTGCGTCAGGTCCAACCCGGTCCGGCGCTCGCGGAGGTCCTGTGGCGTCGGCAGTTCCATACCGGCTCATTACCTTGGGTTATTAGAAAAGGTTTCGACGCCGTCCGGGCGCTTCCGCCGAGCGACACGGAGTGACTCGGGTGAGAGGCAGAAGGAGAGAGGTCGCGCTTATCGCTCCGCGTCCTCGTCCTCGTCGGCCTCCGTCTCGATGATCTCGATGACTTCGAGCGGCACGTCGCGGAGCGCGCCGCCGACCTCGCTTTTCGCGATCCGCTCCGCGTGCTCCTCGCTGTCGGCGTTGAAGATATCGATCTCCAAGAGGAGCCCCACGAGCGCCGTGTTCGCCGCGAGGAACGCGGCGTCGAACGGCTCGCCGCAGGCCGGACAGCCGGTGACGCCGGGTTCTACCTCGACGTACTGCTTGTCCGTCTCGTTGAGTCGCTTGCCGGCTTCGCTGACCGCGACGCCGATGGCGTCGTCGGTCTCCTCGACGTCTCGAACCAACCAGGCGGCTTCCATCGCGACCGAGTAGTTGCTCATACCCGGCCCGAGGGGACGCAGGGTTTCTTGTCTTGTGATCCGCTCGCGGTCGCGGACGGACCGTCGGTCGGGGAGAAGTCGGGCGAGAAGGCGCCTTACAGCCGGTCGACGACGGCCGCGGTGACCTCCTCGGTCGTCGCCTCGCCGCCGAGGTCGCCGGTGCGCGGTCCCTCTGCGAGGACGGTTTCCACCGCCTCGCGGACGCGGTCGGCCGCCCCGGCGTGACCGAGGTACTCCAACAGCATGGCCGCCGAGAGGATGGCGGCCGTGGGGTTCGCGACCCCCTCGCCCGCGATGTCGGGCGCGGTGCCGTGTACCGGCTCGAACAGCGCGTTGTCGTGGCCGACGTTCGCGGAGGGGAGCAGTCCGAGCCCGCCGACGAGACCGGCGGCCAGGTCGGAGAGCACGTCGCCCGCGAGGTTCGGACAGACGACCACGCCGTACTGGGTCGGGTCGAGCGGGAGCTTCGTCGCGAAGGCGTCCATCAGCTCCTCGTCGGCGTCGACGCCCCGCTCGTCGGCGACAGCCAGCACCTCCTCGCGGAAGCGGCCGTCCGTCTCGCGCATCACGTTCGCCTTGTGGGCCACGGTGAACCCCTCGTCGGGGTCACCCGCCGGCCCCCGGCCGTCCTCGACGAACTCGCAGGCGTACTCCGCGAGCTCTCTCGACGCCGACGAGGTGACGACGCGCGTCAGCGTCGAGAGGTCGTCGCTGAGCCGGTCCTCGTGGCCCGAGTAGACGCCCTCGGTGTTCTCGCGGAGGAAGACCACGTCCGTCTCCGGCCGGAGCGCGTCGACGCCGGGGTACGCCGTCGCGGGCCGGACGTTGACGAACGAGTCGACCGCCTTGCGGAGCGGCAAGATCACGTCGGCGGCCGTCTCGCCGGCCGCGCCGAACAGCGTCGCGTCCGCGTCGGCGACGCGCTCGTACGTCGCGTCCGGGAGCGCGTCGCCGGTCGCGTCCCTCGTCGCGTCGCCGGCCTCGGCCGTGACGAACTCGAAGTCGAACTCGAACGCCGACAGGACCTCGACGGCCGCCGGCACGACCTCTCGGCCGATACCGTCGCCCTCGATGACGACGATCTCGTCGGTCATCCGGGTCAGTCGTCCCCCTCGACGTACGGCAGGTCGGCGACCGTCTCGTCGACCTTGCTCCGGTTCGAGTACATCAGGGCGGTGGTGTCCCAGATCCCCTCGACTAAGGCCTCCCGCATCGCGTCGTCGACGTCGACGTCGATGACCGTGTCGCCGTAGGTGACGGTCTCGCCCTCGACGTCGACCTCGATGTCGCCGTCGGGGTTGGCCTCGATCCACTCCTGGAGTTCGACGACCGCCTCGTGGTCCGTCGTGACCGCCGGGATGCCGAGCGACTTACAGTTGTCGCGGAAGATCTCGGCGTAGGACTCGCCGACGACGCCGTCGATGCCCCAGCGCATCATCGCCTGTGGCGCGTGCTCCCGGGAAGAGCCGCAGCCGAAGTTGGAGTTGACGACCGCGATCGACGCGCCCTCGAAGCGGTTGAGGGGGTGGTCGTTGAACTCGCCGTCGTCGTCCCGCCGGGCGTCGTAGAAGAGGTAGTCCGCCATGTTGTCGAACGTGACCTCCTTCATGAACTTCGCCGGCAGGATCTGGTCGGTGTCGACGTCGTCGCCGGGGATCGGCACGCCCGTGCCGGAGACGTCGGTGATGTGCTGATCGGCGCCCGGGTCGGCGTCGGGAGCCATCAGTCCGCCACCTCCTCGACGCCGCCGGCGCCGCCGGTCGGCCCGTCTTCGAGGTACTCGCGCGCGTCGGCGACCTCGCCCTCGACGGCCGCGGCCGCGACCATCGCGGGGCTCATCAGGACGGTGCGGCCGTCCTTCGACCCCTGTCGGCCGATGAAGTTCCGGTTCGACGACGAGGCGCAGACCTCGTCGCCCTCCAGGGCGTCGTCGTTCATGGCGAGGCACATCGAGCAGCCGGCGCGGCGCCACTGGAAGCCGGCGTTGATGAACGTCTCGTCGATGCCGCGCTCCTCGCACTGCTGGCGCACGGTCTCGGAGCCGGGAACGGCCAGCGCGCGGACGCCCTCGTCGACCGTGTTCCCCTCCAGGATCTTCGCCGCCTCCTCGAAGTCCGAGAGGCGGCCGTTCGTACAGGTGCCGAGGAACGCCACGTCGACGTCGTAGCCGAGCATCGACTGGCCGGCCTCGATCTCCATGTGATCGAGCGCCTGCTCGGCCGCCTCGCGGTCGGTCCGCGCCTCGAAGTCGTCCGGGTGCGGGACCGGCTCCGAGATCTCGATCACCTGTCCGGGGTTGATCCCCCAGGTGACGAGCGGGTCGAGCCCGTCGGCGTCGACGGTGACCACGTCGTCGTACTCGGCGTCCGCGTCGGAGCTGATCGACTCCCAGTACGCCTTCCGCTCCTCGAACGCCTCGCCCTCGGGGACGTACTCGCGGCCTCGCAGGTACTCGTAGGTGGTCTCGTCGGGGTTGATGTAGCCGGCGCGGGCGCCGCCCTCGATGGACATGTTACACACCGCGAGCCGACCCTCCATGTCGAGCGCCTCGATGGCGGGGCCGCCGTACTCGTAGACGTGCCCGACGCCGCCGTCGACGCCGAGGTCCTGAATCACTTTCAGGATCACGTCCTTCGCGTAGACGCCCTCGCCGAGTTCGCCCTCGACGTCGACCCGGCGGACCTTCTGTTTGTCCGCCGCGATACAGCCGGTCGCGAGCACGTCGCGGATCTGGCTGGTCCCGATGCCGACGCCGATGGAGCCGAACGCGCCGTGGGTCGCGGTGTGGCTGTCCCCGCAGGCGACGGTCATCCCGGGCTGAGAGAGCCCCAGCTCGGGCGCGACGACGTGGGTGATCCCCTGCTTGCCGGACTCGAAGCCGAAGAACGTGATCCCGCTGTCGCTCACGTTGCGTTCGAGCGCGGAGAGCATCTCCTCGGCCTGGTCGTCGGCGAGGGGGCGCTCGCGCTTGTCGGCCTCGGTGGGCGCGATGTGGTCCGTCGTCGCGAACGTCTGGTCCGGGTACGCCACGTCGAGTTCGCGCTCGCGCAGCATGCCGAACGCCTGCGGACTCGTCACCTCGTGGACGAGGTGGAGCCCGATGAACAGCTGGTCCTGCCCGTTCGGCAGCTCCGTCACCTTGTGTCGGTCCCACACCTTGTCGTACAGCGTCCCCTCGCTCATCAGGCGGTCACCTCTGCCGACTCTTCCTCGTCGTCTTCGGCCGACTCCTCCCACGCGAACAGGCCGCGCAGCTCGTCGCCGACGGCCTCGATCTCGTGGTTCTTCTCGGCGTTCCGGAGCTGCGTGTAGGAGGGCCGCCCCGCCTGGTTCTCGGCGATCCACTCGCGGGCGAACTGCCCGTTCTGAACCTTCTCTAAGACTTCTTCCATGTTCTCGCGGGCGTGTTCGTCGACGACGACGTCGCCCTGCGTGAGCCCGCCGTACTCCGCGGTGTCGGAGACGGAGTCCCACATCTCGCCGAGCCCGCCCTCGTACATCAGGTCGACGATGAGCTTGAGCTCGTTGAGACACTCGAAGTACGCCATCTCCGGGGAGTAGCCGGCGTCGACGAGCGTCTCGTACCCCTGTTTCACGAGCGAGGTGACGCCCCCGCAGAGGACGGCCTGCTCGCCGAACAGGTCTGTCTCGGTCTCCTCGCGGAACGACGTCTCGACGACGCCGGCGCGGGTACAGCCGATCGCGGCCGCGTACGCGAGCCCCTGGTCGCGTGCGTCGCCGGTCGCGTCCTGGTACACCGCGAGCAGGCCGGGCGTCCCCTGGTCGTTCTCGTAGTTCCGGCGGACGAGGTGGCCCGGCGACTTCGGCGCGACCATCGTCACGTCGACGTCCTCGGGCGGCTGGATCTGGTTGTAGTGGATGTTGAACCCGTGGGCGAACTGCAGCGTGTCGCCCGCGTCGAGGTTCGGTTCCACCGCGTTCTCGTACACGTCCGGCTGGACGGTGTCGGGCACGAGCACGCTCACGATGTCGGCCTCGGCCGCCGCGTCGGCGGGGGTCTCGACGCGGAGCCCGTCGCTCTCGGCGGCGGCCCGCGAGGAGCTGTCCTCGCGGAGGCCGACGATCACGTCGACCCCGCTGTCCGAGAGGTTCTGCGCGTGAGCGTGGCCCTGCGAGCCGTAGCCGAGGACGGCGACCGTCTCGTGGGCGATCGCCTCCTCGTCCGCGTCGTCGTCGTAGTATACTGTCGAATCGAACGTCTGCGTGTCGTCTTCGGTCATGGTGATTGTTGTGTCGTGAAACCGCGTCAGTCGTCGTGCGTGGTCGGTTCGCCGGCCGTTCCGGGTTTCTCTCCGGGCGCCGTGGGGGTGTTGCCGCGCGCGAGGGCGGTCGGCCCCGTCCGCGCGATCTCGACGATCCCGAACCGGTCGAAGGCGCCGATCGCGTTGTCGATGCTGGTCTTGTCGCCGGTGAGTTCGACCGTGATCGTCTCCGGACCGGCGTCGACGGTCTCGCCGTCGTACATGTCCGTGACCGCGTGGACCGCGGCCGGGTCGTCCGCCTCGACCTTCAACAGGACCAGCTCGGAGGTGACGGCGTCGCCGGCGACCTCGCCGACCGAGATGACCGGCTTCAGCTTCGCCATCTGCTTTTCGATCTGGTCGATGCCGGGGTCCGTCTCCTCGACGACCATCGTGATCCGCGAGTGGCCCTCGACGGTCGTCGGCCCGACGGTCAGGCTCTCGATGTTGAACTGGCGCCGCGAGACGAGCCCGGAGACGCGCGCGAGCACGCCCGGTTCGTCCTCGACCAGCGCCGAGATGACCGCGCGTCGCGACTCGTGTTCGGCCTCGACGACGGGGTCGATCCGGATCCCTTCGAGGTTCCGGCGCCCCGCGGGGTGATCGCGCTCGCCGGGGCCCGGCTGTTCGCCCGGGAGGGGGCGAGGGTCCGCGTCGGGCACGCCGGTCCGCTCGTCGCCGGAGGCTGGCGAATCGCCGCTCATAGCTGGTCCTCCGCGGTGGCGAACTTCCCGTTCGCGCCGCCGCTCGGCACCATGGGCAGGACGTTCTCCGCGGGGTCGACGTGGAAGTCGATCACCGCGGGCCCGTCGTAGTCGAGCGCCTCCTCGACCGCGGGCGCGACCTCGTCGTAGTCGTCGACGCGCAGGCCGAGCGCGCCGAACGCCTCGGCGAGCTTGTCGAACTCGGGCATCCAGCCGTACTCGGAGGCCATGTGTCGGCCCTCGTAGAAGGCGTCCTGCCACTGTCGCACCATCCCGATGTACTCGTTGTTGAGCACTGCGATCGTGACGTCGAGCTCCTCGCGGACCGCGACGGACAGCTCCTGCATCGTCATCAGGAAGGAGCCGTCGCCGTCGAAACACACCACGTCGCGGTCGGGCTCGCCCATCGTGTCGGCGGCGACGCGCGCGCCGACCGCGGCCGGCACGCCGTAGCCCATCGTTCCGAGCCCGTGAGAGGAGACCCACGTGCGCGGCTCCGTGTACGTCCAGAACTGGGAGGCCCACATCTGGTGTTGGCCGACGCCGGTCGTCACGATGGTGTCGTCGTCGGTCGCCTCGTCGAACGCCTCGACGACGAACTGCGGTTTCAGCGGCTCGTCGTCCGGCGTCGCGTACGTGAGCGGGTACGTCTCCTTCCACTCCGCGCACCGCTCGCGCCACGCCTCGGTGTCGGGGCCCGAGCGGACGGCGGCGGTCAGCTGGTCTAACACGCGGCCGGCGTCGCCGATGAGCGGGTAGTCGGCGTGGACGTTCTTGCTGATCTCCGCGGGGTCGATGTCGACGTGGATGACCTCCGCCTCCGGCGCGAACGTGTCGATCCCCCCGGTGAGCCGGTCGTCGAACCGGGTGCCGACGGCGATCAGACAGTCGGTGTGGGTGATCGCCAGGTTCGCGTAGCCGGTGCCGTGCATCCCGCCCCACGACAGACACAGGTCGTCGTCTTCGGGGAACGAGCCGATTCCCGGCATCGTCGTCGTCACCGGGATGTCGTAGCTCCGGGCGAACGTCCGCGCCTCGTCGCTCGCGTCGGCCTTGACGACGCCGCCGCCGAACAGGCAGACGGGTCGTTCGGCGGACTCGATGGCGCGCGCCGCCGCCTCGACGGCCTCGGCGTCGGCGTTCGGATCGGGGTCGCTCCCCGCCGGCGGCGACGCGGGCCCGGGCGTCCGGTCGGTCTCGTCTTGCGTGACGTCCTTCGGGAGGTCGACGAGCGTCGGTCCGGGGCGTCCGGCCCGCGATAGCTCGAACGCCTCGCCGACGGTGTCGCCGACGGTGTCCGCGCCGCCGGCGAAGTAGTTGTGCTTCGTGATGGGGCGGGTGACGCCGACCGTGTCCGTCTCCTGGAACGCGTCGTTGCCGACGAACTCCGTGGGGACCTGTCCGGTGAGCGCCAACATCGCGTCCGAGTCCATGTCGGCGTCGGCGATGCCGGTGACGAGGTTCGTCGCCCCCGGCCCGGACGTGGCCATACAGAGCCCCGGCTCGCCGGCGACGACGCCGTACGCGTCGGCGGCGTGGGCCGCGCCCTGCTCGTGGGCCATCGTCACGTGGCGGATCGAAGAGTCGTACAGGGCGTCGTAGACCGGCATGATCGCGCCGCCCTGGACGCCGAAGGCGGTCTTCGCGCCCGCGGCTTCGAGGGCGGCGACGACCGACTCGGCGCCGGTCGAGACGGGGTCGGTGGCCCGTCCGTCCTCCTGTTCGGACCGGTCGTCCGTCGCGGTCGCGTCGGTCGACGAGCCGTCCGATTCCTCGGCGTCGGATCGGGGCGGTGCTGCTGTGTCGCTCATTGTCGTGGGTGTGTGCGGTGTGGCATCTGGGGAGTCGTGGTGTCGGTCGCTGTGAACGCCGGACGGGCGGGACCGACGATCTCGCGTCGGAAGCGGTACTCCCGTCGGCGGGAACGGTCCGGCCGCCGGCGTTCGGCGGTGCGTCGCGTCGGTGGAGAAGGGGTGATGTAGGGGGTTAGACCCCTACAATAATCGGCGCGACGGCTACGGAAACGTCCGCGGACGCCGCGACCGTGACGTGCCGTCGCATCTCTGTCTTGACATCGCAGCCAGGGTATAAATTCCTGTCGGGGAACGCGGCACGTCCCCCACCGACGGCTACCGCGCCGCCGGAGGGACCGGCGGTCGTCGCCCTCCCGCGACCGCCCGCGCGGTCGCTCGGCGGGCCCCCCGGTCGAGGCGAGCGCCATCAGACCCTGACCTCCTCCTCACGCGCGATGCCCGCCTCCTCGGCGAACCGCTCGACGTCGCCGGCGGTGACCTGCCGCTTGCCGGCGCCGTACTCCTTGACCCGCTTGGTGATGCGCCGGACCTCGCTGTCCGTCGGGTCGAAGCCGGCCTCCACCAGGTGCTTGCGCACGCTGTGAGTGCCGGTGTGTTTGCCCAGCACGAACTCGCGTTCGGCGCCCACCATCTCCGGGGTCATCACGCCCGTCTCGAAGGTGTCCGCGTTCTCGATGACGCCGGCGGCGTGGATGCCCGACTCGTGGGCGAACGCGTTCCGCCCGGTGACGGGCTTGTTCGCCGGGACCGGGATGTCCGACGCCTCCTCGACGATCCGGGCCAGCTTGGTGATCTGGGTCGTGTCGATGCCGGTGTCGACGCCGTACACCGACTCGACGGCCATCACGACCTCCTCGTAGGCGGCGTTGCCGGCGCGCTCGCCGATCCCGTTGACCGACACCTGCGCCTGCTCGGCGCCGTTCTCGAAGCCCATGACGGCGTTGGCCGCGGCCATGCCGAAGTCGTCGTGCGTGTGGACGTCGACGCGGGCGTCGGTCGCCTCGACGACGGCGTTCACCGTCTGTCCGAAGCTGGTCGGCATCCCGACGCCGCAGGTGTCCGGGATGTTGATCCAGTCGGTGCCGGCGTCGCTGACCGCCTCGACGATGTCGATCAGGTACTCCGGGTCCGTCCGCGTGGCGTCCATCGGCGAGAACATGCACTCGACGCCGGCGTCTTTCACCTGCTCGACGGCGTCGACGGCGCGCTGTTTCGCCTCCTGCCGGGTCGCGTGCATCGAGTCCTCCAGCTGAACGTCGCTGGTGGAGACGAACACGTGGACCATCTCGACGCCGGAGTCGATGGCGGCGTCGATGTCGCCCTCGACGACGCGGGCGAGCCCGCAGACCGTGGTGTCCGTCGCGGCGGCGATGTCGCTGACGGCCTCGAACTCCGCGTCCGAGTTGACCGGGAACCCCGCCTCGATGACGTGGGTGTTCATGTCGTCCAGCGTCGCCGCTATGCGGCGTTTCTCGTCGTAGCTGAACGAAGTCCGTGGTGACTGTTCTCCGTCTCGCAGGGTCGTGTCGAAGATCCTGACAGGACCTATATCGACGTTAGAAGCTATTGTGCCCTGGAAGAACTCGATCCGCCGGGGTGTCCGACGAAGCCTCCGTGATGTCTGTCATCGATTGTCGACAAGTCGGTCGAGTACTTAATGGTTTGGACGATCGCAAAATCGGGGCGGACCGGCAGTTCGGAGCGGGGAAGAGATCGAGCAGTAAATCGCACTACTGCGCCGGTGTCAATACACCTTAAGGAGGTAATACACACACCGGGGATCCGGCGAGTATTCCGATTCGGAAGTCAGTTAATAAGTGGCCTCGACGTTCGTTTCGTTCGGACTGCGGGCGGCAGGCGGTTCACGCGCGGGGCGAGTCAGCGGTCCGCACGGTGACGCACACCCGCGGCGGTCCGGCCCCACGGTGGTCTGGTTCCGGTCCGCACCGAGAGCCCCGTCGGCGGGGGGAGGCGTCGCTACCGACCGAGCGCGTCGGTCACCTCGCGTCGGAGCGCGACGAGGTCCGAGTCCGCCCGCTCGCGGGGGCGCTCGATGTCGACGCCGACGACCGTCTCCACCGTCCCCGGCTGCCCGCCGAGCACGACGACTCGGTCCGCGAGGTAGACGGCCTCCTCCACGTCGTGCGTGACGAGGACGACGGTCGTCCCGCGCGCCTCCCAGACGTCGAGCAGGTGGTCCTGCTGGTCGGCCTTCGTCAGCCGGTCGAGCGCCGAGAACGGCTCGTCGAGCAGCAGCACCGAGGGGTCGTACGCCAGCCCCCGAGCGAGCGACACGCGCTGGGCCATCCCGCCGGAGAGTTCGTTCGGGCGGCTCTCCGCGAACCCGTCGAGTCCGACGGTCTCTATCAGGTCGTCGACGCGCTCGCGGGCCGCCGGGCTCTCCGGGTCGACGCCTGCCGGGAGCCCGACCGCGACGTTCTCGCGGACGTCGGCCCAGTCGAGCAGCCGCGGCTCCTGGAACACCATCCCGACGGCGTCGCTCCCGCCGTCGCGGACGTCGGTCCCGTCGACGTCGACGCGGCCGGCGAACTCGGCTTCGAGCCCGGAGAGGACGCGGAGCAGCGTCGACTTCCCGCAGCCGGAGGGGCCGACGACGGCGACGAACTCCCCGTCCGCGACCGAGAGGTCGACGCCGTCGAGCGCGACCGTGTCGTCGTAGCGCTTCCGCAGGTCGTCGACGGCGAGGACCGAGTCAGCGTCCGACGACACGGTCTCTCACCTCCTTCACGGCGACGTCGGAGCAGTTACCGAGGAAGGCGAAAAGCAGGATCGACGCCACGATGATGTCGGGGCGTGCGAGGGTCCGGCCGTCGCTCAACAGGAACCCGACGCCCTGACTCGCCGCGATCAGTTCGGCGGCGACGACGAACATCCACGCCAGTCCGACGCCGCCGCGGATCCCGACGAGGAGGCTCGGGAGCGCGGCCGGGAAGACGACCCGGCGCAGCGACTCGACGCGGCCGAGGTCGTACACCTCGGCGACCTCCAACAGCTCCTCGTCGACCGCCGCGATGCCCGTCGAGAGGTTGAGGTACACCGGGAAGAAGGCGCCGACCGCGATGAGCAGGACCTTCGCGCTCTCACCGATACCGAACCAGAGGAGGAACAGCGGGACCCACGCCAGCGAGGGGATGTTCTTCAGGCTCTGTAACAGCGGGTCGAGCAGGTCGCTCGCCGTTCGCGACAGTCCCGTGGCGGTCCCGAGGACGGTGCCGACCGCGATACCGAGCCCGGCGCCGAAGATCACGCGCTGGAGCGTGATCGCGACGTGGCCCCACAGCTCGCCCGAGGCGGCCAGCCCGTAGAGGGTCTCGCCCACCCGCACCGGGGTCGGAAGCTGGTACGCGGCGATGGTGCCGCTCGCGACGAGGAGGTGCCAGACGACGACGAGCGCCGACGGGACGACGAGCCCGAGCAGCGGCCGGAAGCGCTCCGCCGAGGGGAGCGCGACCGGACCGACCGTTCGCGACTCGGTCCGCGCGTCGGTCGCCATCTCAGACGACCTCGCTCGCGAACTCGGAGTCGATCAGCTCGTCGACGTTGTCGGCGGGGTCGGCGTCGTCGGTCACGAGTCCCTCGCTCTCGAGGATCGGCGAGAGGTTTGCGAGTAGTTCGCGGTGCGGCTCGCCCGGGATCGGCTGGGAGAGGTCGGTCCGCCGGGTGAACACGCGCTCGGCGACCGGCGCCGACATCTCGGAGGCGTCCGCGAGGATCCCCGCGGTCTCCTCGGGGTTCTCGATCGCCCACTCGCGGCCGCGCTCGTACGCCTCGATCACGCGCCGCGCGTCCTCGGTGCGGTCCGCGAGGAACCCGTCGAGGAAGTTGAGGAAGCCGTACGTGTTGTACCGGGGCTCGCGGAAGAACAGCTCCGCGCCGTCGTGTTCGAGCTCCAGCTCCGCCATGTGGGGGTCGAGCCCGGCCCACGCGTCCACCTGCCCCTGGACGAGCGCCGACTGGCCCTCGGGGTGTTGGAGGTTGACGACCTCGACGTCCGCCTCGCTCAGCCCGGCGTCTTCGAGCGCTTGGAGCAGGAAGAAGTACGGGTCGGTGCCGCGGGTCGCGGCGACGCTCCGCCCTTCGAGGTCGGCCACCGACTCGATCCCGGTCTCCTCGAACGTGACGAGCGCGGTCCACTCGGGCTCCGAGTAGACGTACGGCGTCGTGATCGGCACGCCGTTCGTCCGAGCCATCAGCGCCGCGATGCCGGCCGTCGAGGAGACGTCCGCCTCGCCGCTCTGTGCGTACTCGTTGGCCTGGTTGCTCCCGAGGCTCAACACCCACTCCACGTCGGTGCCGGTGTCGGCGAACGCCTCTTCGAGCCAGCCCTTCTCCCGTAACACGAGGCTGACCGGGTTGTAGTACGCGTAGTCGACCGTCACGGTCTCCGATTCGCCCCCGCCCCCGACGCAGCCGGCGAGCAGCGATCCGCCGATCGCCGCCCCGGTGCCGCGGAGAACCTGTCTTCGTTCCATCGTGACTCCACGTACCGGTCCCGTTCATAAGTCGATATGGCTATGGAGAATATTCAGCTACGGCTATGATGCTTTGTAGTTATTTATTTTCGGCAGCGGGCGTCCGTCACACGACCTTCGATCGGCGCGTGACGACCGCTACCGCTCGGAGACGTGCTCGTAGTGGGAGCCCCGCGTACCGCCGAAGCGGTTCGGTTCGCGTTCCGGGTACCGGGTTTCGTTGCCGGTACCGGCTCGCGGCGAGGGGCCGCCTCGCGATTCCGCAGCGGTCGGGAGGTCAGTTCCCGCGCGGATTCCGGCCGGGGTTCCGGTTACATTCCCATGTCGGCGGCCCCGTCCGGCACCGGCAGGTCGGGGACGGTCACGCCGAGCAGTTCGGCGGCGTGGTCGAGGGCCATGTCGAACCCGTAGTACCGCTCCAGTTCGTCGCCGTTCGGTCCGGATCGGACCTTCAGCATGGCGTACCCCTCGACGTTCTGCGCGACGGTCGCCTCGCGGCCGTCCAGCGAGAAGGTGAGCAGGCGCTCGCCGTCGGTCTCCTCGTACCGCGCCGCGATGCCGTTCGCCGACGCGGTCTCCGTGTCGGTCATACGCGCGATACGGGCCGGGGCGTGTCGAATCTGTCGGTCCTCCGGGCGGCCCGGCGGGTGGTCGGCGCCCCGCTACCGCGGGTCCCACCCGAGGAACTCCGTCCCCGCTTCGAGTTCGAGATCGGAGGCGTGATCGCCCCGCCGAGCGCGTCGCATCCCGCCGCGGCCGACGCGGGCGCCGATCCGTCCGGGTCGTGTTAACTTAAGCATCGGTTCCAGCAGACGGCGAAGGCTCGGAGCCATGATTCTGCCGCCG
>NZ_BAAADQ010000009.1:0-157037 GCF_039522565.1 Halorubrum ejinorense
GGAGCGCGGCGACGGCGCCGAGCGCGGGCGCGACCAGCGCGGCGCGTGCGGAGCGGTCGGTGGCGCCCGCGCCGGCCGCGCCGCCGATGACCAGGACCGACCCGACCGCGAGGAGCGCGGGGGCCGCGTAAAGCGAGACGGGCGAAGGGGCGACGAACGCGATTCCGTCGGCCGACGACGACGAGGGGACGAAGCCGGGCGCGACCGTTCCGGCCAGCCCGAACGCGGCGACGCCGACGACGAGGAGGGCCGATCCGACGAGACGGCTGCGGAGTGACATGGACGGTCGGACGCGGCCCGGCCACAAAACGATCGCGGGACCGAGTCGGGATCGGACGGTCTCGGCGGTCCCGGCCGTCACACCGTGACGCTGGCGCGTTGACCGCCGAGGGCGACGGTCACCCGCTTCGGCGGCCCGCGCTCGTCGGAGAGCCGCAACAGCAGCGTCTTGACGACCGGGTCGTCGGTCTCGACCTCGCCGCGGACCCCGGTCTGGTCGACGGCGATCCGGAGCGAGTGGTCGCCCGTGCGGCTGATCCCGCCGAGTCGGAGCGTGACCGCCGGCGCGGTGAGCCGCTGTGCGACCACGAGGACCGCGTCGCCGCCGTCGTCGGCGAACTCGGTGCGCTCGACGAACCGCCGGCTCTCGGTCGCGTCCGCTTTGAGTGCGCCGCGAGCCGCCGCGGCGGACCGGTAGGAGGCCGCGTGGGTCAGCAGCTCTTCGGGGCGGTTGAGGACGCTCTGGGCGTCGACCAACGGATTCCCGTCGACGAACCGGCTCCGCACGCCGAGGTCGCGTGGGGTGGAGGCGGCCACGTCGTGGAGGCGATCGATACACCCGGCGGTGGCGACGGCGAACGCCCCGGCGACCACCGCGCGACGGTACACGACCTCGAGTGTGACACACTGAGGTAAAAACCCCGCCGTCGCAGTGACGCGGACTGAGAATCGGAGCGGCTCGCGGTCCGCGGCCCGCTACTCGTCCATCGCGGGCGCCGGAACGCCCTGGTCGCCCGCGTCGAGCTCGAACGCGCGGCGGAGCTCCGCGATCCGGTCGCGGATGTCGGCGGCCAGCTCGAACTCGAGGTTGTTCGCGGCCTCGTCCATGCGGTCTTCGAGCGCCTCGATCTGCGCTTTCGCCTCGTCTTCGCTCTCCACGTCGCCGACGCTCACGTTCGAGGTGTCGGTCTTCGATCCCGGGAGGTTCGTCTCGCTGACCGGCTTGTCGATGGTGGTCGCCTCGTAGCCGTGTTCCTCGTTGTATTCGAGCTGGATCTCGCGGCGGCGCTGGGTCTCGTCGATCGCTTCCCGCATCGAGTCGGTCACCTCGTCGGCGTAGAGGACGACCTCGCCGTTGACGTTGCGCGCGGCCCGCCCCATCGTCTGGACGAGCGTCGTGGTCGAGCGGAGGAATCCCTCCTGGTCGGCGTCGAGAATGGCGACGAGGCTCACCTCGGGGATGTCGAGCCCCTCGCGCAGCAGGTTAATTCCGACGAGCACGTCGATGTTGCCTAAGCGGAGGTC
This sequence comes from Halorubrum ejinorense, assembly GCF_039522565.1. Classification (GTDB taxonomy): domain Archaea; phylum Halobacteriota; class Halobacteria; order Halobacteriales; family Haloferacaceae; genus Halorubrum; species Halorubrum ejinorense. The sequence continues at coordinate 1,525 of NZ_BAAADQ010000009.1, forward strand.
GCGGATGATCTCGTGGCGTTCGAGGGTGTCCGTCTCGTCGTGCATGTACGCCACGTCGACGCCGGCCTCCTCGAGGTACTCGGTCAGGTCCTCGGCCATCCGCTTCGTGAGCGTGGTGACGAGGACACGCTCGTCGCGCTCGATCCGCTCGTCGACGCGGTCGAGAAGGTCGTCGACCTGTCCCGTCGCGCCCGTCACCTCGACCTTCGGGTCGACGAGGTGCGTCGGGCGGACGATCTGTTCGACGATCCGGTCGGAGGTCTCGCGCTCGTAGTCGCTCGGCGTCGCGGAGACGTAGAGGGTGCGGTCCGTCTTCTCCTCGAACTCCTCGAAGGTGAGCGGCCGGTTGTCGTAGGCGGTCGGCAGCCGGAACCCGTTCTCGACCAGCGAGTCCTTCCGGGATTTGTCCCCCTCGTACTGGCCTTTGATCTGGGGGATCGTCTGGTGGGACTCGTCGACGACGGTGAGGAAGTCGTCGGGGAAGTAGTCGAGCAGGGTGTACGGGGCGTCGCCCGACTCGCGGTCGTCCATGTGGACCGAGTAGTTCTCGATCCCGGAACAGTAGCCCGCCTCGCGCAGCATCTCTAAGTCGAAGGTGGTGCGCTCCTCGATGCGCTGGGCGGCCACGAGGTCGCCCTGTCGCTCGAAGTAGCTGACGCGCTTCTCCATCAGGTCCTCGATCTCCGCGACCGCCTGCTCCAGTTTGTCGTCGGGGATCGAGTAGTGTTCCGCCGGGTGGAGCATGACCGCGGGCTCCTCCGAGACGACCTCGCCGTGCATCGGGTCGACCTTGATCATCCGGTCTATCTCGTCGCCCCACAGCTCCACGCGCACCGCGTAGCGCCCGTACATCGGGTAGATTTCGACGGTGTCGCCGCGGACGCGGAAGGTGCCCTGCGTGAAGTCCACGTCGTTGCGCTCGTAGTTCAGGTCGACGAGCCGGGTCAGCAGCTCCTCGCGGCCGATCTGCTCGCCGACCTCCAAGCGCAGCGCCATGTCGCGGTAGTTCTGGGGATCCCCGAGCCCGTAGATGGCCGAGACGGAGGCGACCACGATCACGTCGTCGCGGGTCAACAGCGAGCGCGTCGCGGAGTGGCGCAGCCGGTCGATCTCCTCGTTTATCGACATCTCCTTGTCGATGAACGTGTCCGTCTGCTCGACGTACGCCTCCGGCTGGTAGTAGTCGTAGTAGGAGACGAAGTACTCGACGGCGTTGTCCGGGAACAGCTCGCGGAACTCCTCGTACAGCTGGGCCGCGAGCGTCTTGTTGTGGGCCAGTACGAGCGTCGGCTGGTCTAACTCCTCGGCGACCCACGAGACGGTGTTCGTCTTCCCGGAGCCCGTCACCCCGAGCAGCGTCTGCTTTTCCGCGCCCGACTCGTACCCCTCGACTAACCCCTCGATGGCCTCGGGCTGGTCGCCCGCGGGCTCGAACGGGGCGTCGACGCGGAGGGGGCGGTCGACGGTCGGGCGGTCCTCCGAGAGGGGGGAGTCGGCGTCGCTCACGATACGCGTCGTTGGGCGGCGAGGCACTTGAGCGGCGCGGCGCGCGCGACCGACGCGGACCGGACTCGGCGAGCGAGGCGTCGACGCGGGACGGCCTCGCCGCCCGGACCGGTCGGCTAGACGGGCCGCACGGGGAGAAGGCTGATAGTCGACCCGGCGGAACGCCCGGGCGTGTTCCCCGCCCTCACGCCCGCCGTCGCGGTCGGCGCGGCCCTCCTCGCGTTCGTCTGGATCGCGTCCGTCGTCTGGGTCGCCTTCGACGCGCGTGCTCACGGGAGCGCGCACCCGGCGCTGTGGGCCGTGCTCGCGCCGCTTTCGGGAGTCGTGCTGCTCTATTATCTCCTGTGGTTTCGTCGCGGACGGGCCCGAGAACGCCCCGCCACCCGACCGGAGCGGGCCGCCGCCGTCGTCGTCGTCGCCGGCCTCGGCGGCCTGGTCGTCGGGAGCCTCGTGTCCTCGCCCGATCCGGCCGCACAGTTGGCGACGTGGCCGGTCGCGTTCGTCTGCTGTCTCCCCGTCGGGTACGGGGTGGTCCAGACGAGGTGCGACGCGCCAGAGGGCGGGTCCGCCGGCGGGTGAACCGGCCGTCCGACCCCCGGCCACCGGACGAAAACGTTTCCCCCTATCCCCGCGACGCTCCCCGTATGCGCATCGCCGTCCCCAACAAGGGCCGCCTGCACGAGCCGACGCTCTCTCTCTTGGAGCGCGCGGGACTCCACGTCGAGGAGACCGCCGACCGACAGCTGTACGCCGACACCGTCGACGAGGACGTGACGGTGCTGTTCGCGCGGGCGGCCGACATCCCCGAGTACGTCCGCGACGGCGCCGCGGACCTCGGCGTCACCGGCCTCGACCAGGCCGCCGAGTCGGGCGGGGTCGTCGACGACGCGGCCGCGGCGGGCGACGACGACCTCGTGGACCTGCTCGATTTGGGCTACGGCTCCTGTCGGCTCGTCCTCGCGGCCCCCGAGGACGGCGACGTGTCCGCCGTCGAGGACTTGGAGGGACGAACCATCGCCACCGAGTTCCCGAACGTCACCCGCGACTACCTCGACCGCGTGGGCGTCGACGCCGACGTGGTCACTGTGACCGGCGCGACGGAGCTGACCCCGCACGTCGACATGGCCGACGCCATCGTCGACATCACCTCGACGGGGACGACGCTGAAGGTGAACCGGCTGGCGGTGATCGACGGCGTGCTCGACTCCTCGGTGCGGCTGTTCGCCCGCCCCGACGTCGTCGACGACCCGAAGGTCGAGCAGGTGATGACCGCCTTCGAGTCCGTCCTCGCCGCGGACGGCCGCCGCTACCTGATGATGAACGCGCCGAAGGACCGGCTCGACGAGGTGAAAGACGTGATCCCCGGGCTCGGCGGCCCGACCGTGATGGACGTCGAGGCCGACGAGGACGGCAACGGGATGGTGGCGGTCCACGCGGTCGTCGACGAGCGCGACGTCTTCGAGACCATCTCGGAGCTGCGCTCGGTGGGCGCGACCGGTATCCTCGTCACGGAGATCGAGCGACTCGTCGAGTGACTCGGCGAGTCGGTCGTCGCCGTCGCCAACCCTCCTAGTCGTCGTCGCCGTCGATCAGTTGCTCCTTCTGCGCGCGGGACAGCGACTTGATCGCGTGTTCCCGCGACATCGCCGCCGACTTCGAGCCGAACGACTCGACGTGTCGCAGCGTCACCGGGGTTCGACCCCGAGTGTACTTCGCGCCCTCCCCGGCGTCGTGTTCCGCGACGCGTCGCTCGACGTCGGTCGTGTACCCGGTGTAGAGGGTGCCGTCGGCGCACTCGATGACGTACACGTGGTGGTCGGCCACGAGACGCCGTGCGAGCGCGAGCGTCAAGTGCGTACGGATACGCTCCGTGCCGAAAGGCCCCGCGAACTCGGCCGGTAGTCGGGTCGCTGGCGCGCTCGCTGACCGGGCCGTCACCGCACGAATTTCCCGGTTGGAGGCGGGGCAGTCGCTATCGACGTCGGTCGAATTTCGATCGGCGTGTCACCGATCAGTCTCCGGTTCGCGTCCGTTCGCGAGACACCTCGGCGATGCCCGCGTTCGCGGAGCACTTCGGGCACGCGTTCAGGGCGCCGTGTTCGTCCGCGAACACGCGAGCGAAGCGGTCGGAGACGTGCGACTCGCAGTGGTCACAGCGTGGCATGTGATGCCGACGTACGCCGGCAACTACCATACGAACTCGACGAACAAATACCCTTTCTCGACCCCGTCGGCTACCGGTATTCGGTCGTTCGGCCGGATCGCGAGATCGACGGGGACGGCGGGGCGCAGTCGGGGTCGATCGGGGTCGTCGACGGGAGTGTGTCGAGCCGGTCAGTCGGCGCGGGCCGCGTCGACCGCGCGGGCGATCAGCCCGGCCTGCGCGCCGGCGACGAACCCGGCGTCGACGTTGACGGTCGTGAGCACGGAACACGACTGAAGCGCGCCGTGGAGGGCCGCGACCCCTTCTCCGCCGACGCCGTAGCCGGTCGAGACGGGGAGAGCGATCACGGGCACGTCGACGAGTCCGGCGACGACCGTCGGGAGGGCGCCCTCCCGGCCCGCCGCGACGACGACGGCGTCGGCCCCGCGTATCCGGTCGGCCTGGTCGAGGATCCGGTCGAGGTTCGCGACGCCCACGTCGTCGATCCTATCGACCGTCGCCCCGATTTCGCCGGCGACGACCGCCGCCTCGCCCGCGACCGGCGCGTCGGCGGTGCCGGCAGCCACGACCGCGACCGACGCGTCGAGCGCCGGGGGAGCGAAGTCGGCGGCGTGCGCGACGACGGTCCGCGTCCGGTCGTCGCGGTCGACCGTCGCGTCCGCGTCGAGGTCGGCGACCGCCGACGCGGTCGCCTCGTCCGCGCGCGTCACCAAGGCCCGGCCCGTTGTCTCGACCGCCGTCGTCGCCAGCGCGGCGACCTCCGCCGGGGTCTTCCCCTCCGCGAGGATCGCCTCCGGAATCCCGCGCCGTCGCTCGCGGGCGGCGTCGAACCGCCCGGCCTCGGTCGTCGCGTAGCCCGCGAGCCGCGACTCCGCCTCCTCGACGCCGATGTCGCCCGCTTCGAGCGCCGCTAACGTCTCTCGCATGGGCGACCGTCGACCGCGGAGCCGGTCGTAGCTGTCGGTTCGGCGTCCGGGAGCGCGCCGCGCGCGACGGCGGCGAACCGCGGGCGCGACCGCCACGCGTCCGACGTGTCTCCCGATCCAGTCGCGTTCGGGGTCGCGTTCGGGTCGGCGCGAGGGCCCGAATCTCACAAGATTTATAAGCCCTTGTGTTCGCAACCCCCCGCGAACCGGCGTCACGGCGCCCCTCGCGGGCGAATTCAGGAACTCTTATTAACCACCACCGGGTAGGCCCGATCGCATGGCAGACCTCATTGTCAAAGCGGCCGTCAAGGAAGCCCTGGACGACAAGAACGTCGCTTCGGACTTCTACGACGCGCTGGACGACGAAGTGGACGAGCTGCTCGAAGACGCCGCGCGCCGCGCCGAGGCTAACGACCGGAAGACGGTCCAGCCTCGCGACCTCTAAGACGGACTCGTTTCCGTCCGTTTTATTTCGACGACTCGACCGACTAGCCGCGGCGCCGTCTCGCGGTTTTTTGCCGGAGCGTACCGCTGTACCGGATCAGACGGCGTCGACGCGAACGCCGGACTCGGTGCCGACGTGGACCTCGTCGGCGAGGCCCACGAAAAGCCCGTGTTCGACGACGCCGGGGATCGACGCCAGCGACGCCGCCAGCGACGCCGGCGCGTCGATCGCGCCGAACGCGCAGTCGACCACGAGGTTCCCGTTGTCGGTCACCACTGGACCGTCCTTGCGCTCCGCGCGTCGCAGCGTCGGTTCGCCGCCGAGCTCCCGGAGCGCCTCGGCGACGGCGGTCCGCCCGGCCGGTAACACCTCGACCGGGACCGACCGGTCCAGCCGCGGCGACTCCTTCGAGGGGTCGGCGACGACGAGGAAGCGGTCGGCCGCGGCGTCGACGAGCTTCTCGCGGGCGTGGGCCGCGCCGCCGCCTTTGATCAGGGCGCCGCCCGCCACGGCGTCCGCGGGACCTTCGCCCGTCGCCACCTGATCCGCACCGTCGACCGCGAGGTCGATCCCCGGGCCGTCGGGACCGATCGCCTCGGGGAGGTCGAGACAGGGGATCCCGTTCTCGACCGCGAGTTCGCGGCTCGCGAAGGAGGTGGGGACGCCGCGGGCGTCGAGGCCGGCGTCGATCCGGTCACCGAGCCGACGGATCGCGTGTGCCGCCGTCGATCCGGTCCCCAGACCGACCACCTCGCCGTCGGTCACGGCCTCGACCGCCGACTCGCCGGCGCGTCGCTTCGCCTCGTCGCTCCCGCCGCTCGTCTTCATGGAATCCGATGCGTGGGGAGCCGATGAAAAGGCGTCGGGGACCGATAGAGGAGGCGAGCGGAGATGGGCAAGGGGGCGGGGACGGAGCGGAACGAGACGGGCCGAAAGGCCGGCTCACTCCAGTCGGTCCACCACGGCCTCCGCGTCGTAGGCGAGGGAGAGTTCGCGGGAGCGCCCGCGGCCGTCGACGTCCGCGTACTCCGCGTCGATGACGCCGAGCTGGTCGAGCTTGTTGATGATCTCCGAGTAGCGGGTGTAGCCGAGCCCGGTCTCGTCGTTGAAGGCGTCGTACACCGCGCCGGCCCGCTCGCCGTCGTGCTCGGCGAGGACGCGGACGAGGTCGCGCTCGGAGTCGGAGAGCCCGCGCAGCGACCGCGAGAGGTGGACGTGCTTCGACTTGTCGTAGGCGGACTCGACGTCCTCCTCGGAGACCGTCTTCGAGGCGCGCATCTCGGCGTTGAGCCCGGCGCGGCGGAGGAGATCGATCCCGACGCGGAGGTCGCCGCTGTCGGCGGTGAGGTCGGCGACGCGCTCCAACTCGCCGTCGCCGATGACGCCGTCGTGGAAGCCGCGCTTGGCGCGCTCGGCGAGGATGTCGTATATCTCCGTGGCGTCGTAGACGGGAAAGTACACCTCCTCGGGCCGGAAGACGGACTGGACCCGGGTGTCGAGGTCGTCGATCACGTCGAGCCCGAGGTCCGAGGAGACGACGATCACGCCGATCTTCGCGCCGGAGTGCGCCTCGTGGGCGCGCAGCAGCGAGTAGAGCGTGTCGGACGCCTCGTTCTCGTAGAAGAGGTAGTTCACGTCGTCTAAGGCGACGACGAGAACCTCGTCCTCCTCGACGAGCCGGTCGGTTATCTGGCCGAACAGCTTCTTGAAGGAGATCCCGGAGGAGGGCGGTTCGTACTCGAAGATGCCCTCGAACAGTCGGGAGAACACCGCGTAGCGCGTCGAGTCGACCTGACAGTTGACGCGGACCGTCCGCACCTCGGTCCGGGCGCCGAGTTCGCCGAACAGCTTCTGCACCGCGGTGGTCTTGCCCGTCCCCGGCGGTCCGCGGACGACCGTGTTGAGCGGGCGGGAGCCGCGGACGGCCGGGCGGAGCGCGTACTTGAGGCTCTCCAGTTGGCTCTCGCGGTGGCGGAACGTCTCGGGGACGTGGTCGATCTCGAACACCGACTCGTCGCGGAACACGGACTCGTCCCACGAGAGCATGTCTCCGGCGTCCCCGGTCATGCGAGTACCACGAGAGGCCGCGCACTTAACCGTTGCCCGGCGCCGGGGCGAAACTGAAACTTGTCCCGTGAGCGCTCGCTCGGGGCGATTCCGCCGATCGGTCGTTCACTCTCGGTCCGGCCGAACCGCCTCGGAATCGGCGCGGCGCAACACCAGCACGTGGCGCGTCAGCGACCGGTGAACCCGGCGCTCGAACGCCGCGTCGACGATCCAACCGGCCTCGCGGGCTGGACCGCGCCAGTCGCGGTCGGCGACCAACACGGCGCGCGGCGCGACCCGGGCGGCCTCGTCGAGCGCGCCGGCGACCAAGTCCGCGAGCTCGTGGCGCGCGATCTTCGACTGCCGACCGTACGGAGCGTCGAACGCGACCCCGTCGACGGCGTCGTCGGCGAGGGGGAGCGCGGTCGCGTCGCCGCGCGCGACGTGCCAGTCGGGCGCCCCGCCGGTGCCGGCGTCGCCCAGGTACGCGCGGAAGTTCTCTCGCGCGCCGCGGACCATCTTCGCCTGCGCGTCGCAGGCGACGGCGTCGGCGCCGACGAGCCCGGCCTCGAGCGGCAGGCCGCCGGTGCCGCACATCGGATCGAGCAGGGTCCGGCCCGGAGCGGCGCCGGCGAGGTTAGCGTAAGCGCGCGCGTCCGCCGGGGCCATGCTCCCCGGCTGGAAGAACGGGCGGTCGGTCGGCTTGGGCGCGAAGTCGCGGGCGGCCTCGACCGCGACCCAGCCGAGCGCGCAGCAGTCGGCGTCGCCGCCGTCGGCGCCGGCCACCGCGTCGTGTTCGGCGCGCGGTCCGGCGGAGAAGAGCGCGCGGAGGACGTGGTCGGGGTCGTCGAGGTCGACGTCGAACCCGCGGTCGACGAGGACGCCGCCGAGTTCGCGCTCGGCGTCGCCGGTGGAGACGTCGGCCGTCGCCCGGACGTTCCGAGCGCGGACCGCGACGCTCCCGGACCGGTCGAGCGGCGCGGCCCGGAGCGCGGCGGCCGCGGCGTCGACGTCGGCGTCGGTCCGGGCGACCGCCTCGTGGGCGGCGCGGGTGTACGCGAGCCGGCGGGCGTGCGGCCGGTCGACCGCGCCGGTGCGCGCGATCCCGGGGGCCAGGAGGTCGACGCCGGTCGTCGCGGTCGCGGCCTCGCGGGCGGCGAAGGCGTCGGTCTCGCCGGCGAGTTCGAGCCAGTACACGCCGACGGCTCCGCGCGGCGAGGTGAATAGCGTGGCGGTTCCGAGCAATCACCTTTTTACGGCGTTCGGGCGAGAAATGATGTAATGACGGCCGACCCGAAGGAGACGATCACCGTAGAGAACGTCGTTGCCTCCACGGGGATCGGACAGGAGCTCGATCTCCAGAGCGTCGCGATGGACCTCGAGGGCGCCGACTACGACCCAGAGCAGTTCCCCGGCCTCGTCTACCGCACCACGGACCCGAAGTCGGCCGCGCTGATCTTCCGGTCGGGGAAGATCGTCTGTACCGGCGCGAACTCGATCGAGGCGGTCCACGAGAGCCTCGACATCGTCTTCGAGGAGCTTCGCGCGCTCCAGATCCCGATCGAGGACCCGGAGGTCACGGTCCAGAACATCGTCACCTCGGCCGACCTCAGCGAGAGCCTGAACCTGAACGCGATCGCGATCGGCCTCGGGTTGGAACACATCGAGTACGAGCCGGAGCAGTTCCCGGGGCTCGTCTACCGGCTCGACGAGCCGGAGGTCGTCGCCCTCCTGTTCGGCAGCGGGAAGGTCGTCGTCACCGGCGGCACCAGCCCGGCCGACGCCGAGGCCGCGGTCGACGTGATCGTCGAGGAGCTGAACGGGCTCGGACTGCTCGGCTGAATCTGGCTCGGACTGTTCGGCCGCAGCGAGCCCGGACCGGTCCGCCGCGGCGACCCGAGCGCCCGACCGACGGCGGCGTTCCGCGACCACTTTTACCCTTCACCTCGTAGGGTCGCTATGCTCTTACAGACGGTGACGCCGGTCTCCGTGCTCGGGACGACCGTCCTGTTGGCGCTGTTCCTCTCTCTGACCGCGCACATCGCTGCCCGGAACGTCCTCGGTGACGCCGACCCGCGCCGTGCCCTCTACGTCGGCCCGCTCCCGGCGGTGATCAGCGTCGTCGGGAACGCGTTCGACGCCCCCGGCGCGCTCATCCTCCTCGCGGCGCTCCTCGTCGACGGGACGATGTTCTGGTGGAGCTACGAGCAGCCGCGGCGGGTCGTGGCCGCGATGACGTTGATCCACGGCGTGGTCACGACGCTGCTCGTCGGGGTCCTGCTTTTGGCCTCGATCCTCCTCGCGTCGATGCCGGGATAGACCCACCGAGCGAAGCCCTCGCCCCCCTCTCACGGCGACGGGGGCGGCCCGTCGTACGCGTCGTGGTCCTGATAGAAGTTCAGCATCGCGAACTTCAGCTTCGCGGGGTCGATGTCGAGCAGTTCCGCCCGCTCCTCGGGCGGGAAGGCGGAGCGGACCGAGTACTTCCCCATGTCTGCGGTCGTGTAGCGCCGGTCGGCGAGGATCCGGACGCCGAAGTCCTCCGGACCGCGGATTACGCGACCCAGCGCCTGCCGGGTCTTGCGGATCGTCGGGATCTCGACCGCGTAGAGCCACCCCGGGTCGCGGGCGCTGTCGCGGTCGGCGAACGCGCGGTCGTACGCGTCCTGGACCGCCTCGGTGCGGTCCGAGAGGTGCGGGTACGGCACGCCCACCACGACCACCGTGCGGGCGTCGTCGCCGTCGAAGCTCACCCCCTCGGCGAGCGTTCCCCACAACGAGGTGAACAGCGCGGCGTCGTCGGCGTCGACGAACTCGCTGCGGAGTCGCTCCTCGTCGGTCCCCGGACCGTCGAGGTGGATCGGGCCGAGGTCGGGGTCGCCGCCGGTCGGCGACGCTCCCGCGCCACCGGTCCCCGCGAGCCGTTCGTGGTAGCGCTCGGCTTCCGCGTACGACGGGAAGAAGGCGAGCGTGTTGCCCGGCGTGAATCGGATCGCGTCGCGGAGCAGCGACGCCACCGCGTCCTGCGTCTCGGGGTCGTTGCGCTCGGAGGCGAAAAGCGGCGGCACGTCGGCGGCGAACGTGCGCCGGTTCGCCTCGGGGTAGCCCATCTCGTAGGCCATCGACGCGACGTCCTCCAGCCCGAGCACGTCCTCGGTCACGTCGAACGGGCGCAGCGTCGCGCTCATCAGGACCGACGCGGCCACCTCGTCGAACAGCTCGCTGGTGACGTTTCGAGGGATGCAGGTGTACAGCTCCGCGCGGCCGTAGGCCTCGCCGGTGCCGGCGTCGCGCCGGACCGAGACCACCGGGTACTGGCCGAACTCGGTGCCGTCCTCGACCCACGTCGAGACGAACCGGGCGGCGGCGAGCGTCTGCGACTCCGAGCGGCTCGTCGCCTCCCCGTCGCGGTAGCGGCGCTCGTACTCCTCGTCTATCGCCTGGCCGAGCTGGACGGCGAGCTCGGTCTCGGTGTCGATCCCGCGTCCCTCGTAGTTGCGGAGGAACGCCAGCGTGAGGTCGTCGCGGCGGTCGTCGTTGGCGATGGACACGTCCTCCCAGTTCTCCGTCACCGACTCGGCGCCGCCGAAGCCGAGCCCGTCCTCGTACGTCTCGACGAGGGCGTCGCGGAAGGCGCGGAGGACGTTCTCGGCGGGCTCGGCGCGTGAGTCGTCGCTGTCGGCCAGCTCGTCGAGCGCGGCGTCGAGGGTGTTCTCGGTGAGGGTTCGGGTGGCGTGATCCCGGGCGGCGTCCTCGATGTTGTGCGCCTCGTCGAACACGGTGATTATCTCGGAGGGGTCGCGGTCGATCCAGCGGAAGAACTGCTCGCGGATGTTCGGATCGAGCAGGTGGTGGTAGTTACAGACGACCAGGTCGACCCCCTCCATCCCCTCTTTCAGCAGCTCGTAGCCGCACAGCTCGCGCTCGTCGGCGTACGCGTACACGTCCTCGGGCGTCCGGACGTCCTCGAAGAGCCACCCGAAGAACTCCTCCGTGTCGCGGGTGAGGTTGTTGCGGTAGTGCGCGCAGACGTTGGCGGCCTCGTACTCGTCGACCTCCGCCTCCAACTCGTCCAGCTCGTCCATGATCGCCTCGCGGGCCTCGGCCGCGCCCGCGTCGCCGTCGCGGCTCTCGGCGAGCAGCTCGCGCTGGCGCGCCTCCAGTTCGCGGACCTCGTTTTCGGTCTCGACCATCTCGCGCGTGGTGTCACGGAGGGTCTGACACTCCTGGTAGTCCACGTCGATGTGACACATCGACGACTTCCCCTTGAACACGACCGCTCGGATCGGCTCCTCTCTCGTGATCGCGCGGGCGTCCTCGACGAACTGCCGCATCTGCTGGTGGACGTTCGTCGTGATGACGACGGTCCGGTCGTGCTCGCGGGCGTGCTCCAAGGCGGGCACGAGCGCGGAGAGCGTCTTCCCCGTCCCGGGCGCGCCCTCGAACAGCACGTCCTGTCCCCGGTCTAACGCGTTGGCGACCCTGTCCATCGCCTCGCGCTGGTTCGGGTACGGCTCCTCGTAGGGGAAGAACCGGAGATGCGACGACTCTGACACGGGGTGGGGTTCGGCGCCACCGGGCAAAAGGAGTCGGGTGGCGGGGCGGAAGTGGTCGAGCGACGCGGGCGGCGGCGTCGGCCGCCGCAGCTAGTTTCAATATGTATATACGTTCCGGGAGTGTGCGCCCGCTACGCACTTTGCCGGCAGTTATTACCGGTTGTTGGGTGTGGGTAGTGTACGCATGGCAACCGAAACCGCGACAGCGACGGACGTATCGACCGAAACCGGAGACTGGAAGGCGGGCGTCGTCGGCGGACTCGCGGGAGCGCTCGTCTTCGGCGCGATGATGTCGGCGCTGACGCCGGGCGTCCTCGAGATGGCGATTCCGGCGATGTACGGCGTCGGCGGTCCCGCCGGCGCCGTCGGCTGGGCGATCCACATGGGTCACGGGGCGGTCCTCGGCGTCGCCTTCGCCGGGATCGTGGACCTGCGGCCCGAACTGAGCGAGTCGATCGGAGCGAGCCTCGGCGTCGGCGCAGGGTACGGCCTGCTCGTCTGGGTCGCGCTCGCGGTGATCGCGATGCCGATCTGGCTGGGTGCCGTCGGGTTCCCGGGCGCGCCGCCGCTCCCGAACGTCGGCGTCGAGAGCCTCGTCGGCCACGTCGTCTACGGCATCGTTCTCGGCGGCGCGTACGCCGCGGTGGCGAACTGACCCCCGGTAGCGAACTGACGGCGCGGCGGCGAACCGACGCCGGCGCGGCACCCCGCTTTTTAATCCCCCCGGCGACCATCGATGAGAGCATGTTCGACGAGATCCTCGAGAAGTTCGAGGGGTCACCGAGCCAACAGGCCGTCATCCGACTGTTCTTAGAGCGCGGCTTCTCCGTCAACGAGGAGGGACGGGTCGTCTCCGGCGGGATCGAGATCCCCTACACCGGGATCGCGCGCGAACTCGACGTCGACCGGCGCGTCGTCGACTCGACGACCGACGCGATCCTCGAGGACCCCGAACTGAAACGCATCTTCACCAACATCTCGTCGGTGCCGAGCCTGATGGACCTGGCTCCCGTCTTGGACCTGACGGTGCTGACGATCGAGGTCGCGGCCGCCGACGAGGCCGGCATCGTCGCTGAGGTGACCGGTATCCTGGCCGACCACGGCGTCTCGATCCGGCAGGTGCTGAGCGAGGACCCGGAGTTCACCGACGATCCGAAGCTGTACGTGATCACCGACGCGGACCTGCGGGGCGACCTGCTCGTGGAGATCCGCGACCTCGACTACGTCCGACGCGTGGGGTTTTGACTTCCCGACCGACGAGTCCGTGCGAACGAGACCGCCGGTCGCCAGCGGCGAGAAATCGGGTGCGAAAGGCTCGGTCACGAACGCATCGATCAGTTTCACCCGTCGATCAATCGCGCCGGCCCGGCGAACGCTTACGAACGATGACGAACCACGACCGAGCGCTGTCGCCGGCCGATTTTCACTTTCACTAGGGTGTAAACCAGCCTTTATACGGGATGGCGAACAAGCGATCCGTACATGCCTGAAGACGAACTCGAGGACCTCCCCGGCGTCGGCCCGGCGACCGCGGACAAGCTCGTTGACAACGGATTCGAGAGCTACCAGTCGATCGCGGTCGCGAGCCCCGGCGAGATGTCGAACACGGCCGACATCGGCGAGTCGTCCGCCGCGGACATCATCAACGCCGCCCGCGACGCCGCCGACGTCGGCGGCTTCGAGACTGGCGCGACCGTGCTCGAACGCCGCGAGGAGATCGGGAAGCTGTCGTGGCAGATCGACGAGGTCGACGAGCTGCTCGGCGGCGGTATCGAGACGCAGTCGATCACCGAGGTGTACGGTGAGTTCGGCTCCGGGAAGTCGCAGGTTACCCACCAGATGGCCGTCAACGTCCAGCTACCGCCGGAACACGGCGGCCTCGACGGCGGCTGTATCTTCGTCGACTCCGAGGACACGTTCCGCCCCGAGCGGATCGACGACATGGTCCGCGGCCTCGACGACGAGATCCTCGCGGACGAGATGGAGCGCCGCGAGATCGAGGGCACGCCCTCTGACGAGGAGGCGATGGAGGAGCTCGTCGAGGCGTTCTTAGACCAGATCCACGTCGCGAAGGCGTTCAACTCCAACCACCAGATCCTGCTCGCCGAGAAGGCGAAGGAGCTCGCCGGCGAACACGAGGAAAGCGAGTGGCCGATCCGGATCGTCTGCGTCGACTCGCTCACCGCGCACTTCCGCGCCGAGTACGTCGGCCGGGGCGAGCTCGCCGACCGCCAACAGAAGCTCAACAAGCACCTTCACGACCTGATGCGGATCGGCGACCTGTTCAACACCGCCATCCTCGTCACCAATCAGGTCGCGTCGAACCCGGACTCGTACTTCGGCGACCCGACGCAGGCGATCGGCGGCAACATCTTGGGACACGCGTCCACGTTCCGGATGTACCTCCGGAAGTCGAAGGGGGACAAGCGGATCGTCCGCCTCGTCGACGCGCCGAACCTCGCCGACGGCGAGGCCGTGATGCGCGTCCAGAACGAAGGCCTGAAGCCGGAGTAAGCGGTTTTCTGCGGTGTCGGTCGACTTCGACGGCGGCGTCGCGCCGTCGACTAACTGAAACGGCCAGTCGATCCGGAAACGGGTTGACGAACGTCAATTTCTATCGAGGCGGCCCGAAACTCCCGAAATCGCGGGTAGCGGGCCGTTCGCAGTAATATCGCGAGACAGCAGGGTGGCAATACTCGCCAGAAGCGGCCGCGCACGGTCGTGAGAGGGGTTTTGATCGCAGATCGCGCTGAAACAGACGGATATCTTACACAACAGTCGTTGGGTTCGAGCGCAGCAATTGCCGCGAAATCCCAGAGGAAACGTCCTTATATTCCATGGTCACGTCATTATATCGAACAGCCACCGTATTATCAAGCTGATTTCTTGTGAAACTCAACTCTAACGTTTATGTATAGTCGTTCCCCCGAGTCGAAACGTGATTCAGCACATGAACACGAGCGAAACGCAGTTTGAATCGGACGAGCGTTCAGTAGAGGTGGTCGGAGCGTGACGGCCGACGTACTCGCCACGATCGACCCGAGCACGTTCGCGTCCGCGATGAACGGGACGTGGATCCTAGTCGTGACGTTCCTCATCTTCTTCATGCACGCCGGCTTCGCGATGCTCGAAGCCGGGCAGGTCCGCTCGAAGAACGTCGCCAACCAGCTGACGAAGAACCTCCTCACGTGGAGTATCGGCGTGACGGTGTTCTTCCTGATCGGAACGGCGTTCACGAGCCTCGTGAACGGCTCGCCGGGGATCGCCTCCGCGGCGGGCTCGCTGTTCTCCGGCGGCGAACTAGCGGTCGAGGCCGGCGCGATCGGTCCGTACGTCAACTGGCTCTACGGCGCGGTGTTCGCGATGACCGCCGCGACGATCGTCTCCGGCGCGGTCGCCGGTCGCGCGAAGCTCCGCGCGTACGTCACGTACACGTTCCTCCTCGCCGCGGTCATCTACCCGATGGTCATCGCGTTCACCTGGTCGGCCTCCGGTGACGGCCTCGTCGCCCAGTTGACCGGGACCGCGTTCCACGACTTCGCCGGCGGCATGATCGTCCACGGCATGGGCGGTATCGCGGGCCTCACGGCCGCGGCAGTCCTCGGTCCACGGATGGACCGCTACGCCAAGGACGGCTCGACGAACGTCATTCCCGGCCACTCGCTGACCTTCGCCGTGCTGGGGACGCTCGTCCTCGCCTTCGGCTGGTACGGCTTCAACGTCGGGACGGCCTCGGTGGTCAGCGGCGGCGTGTTCAACACGCTGACGCTCAACCTGGTCGCGATGGGGACGACCATCGCGATGGCGGCCGGCGGGATCGGCGCCGCCACCGTCGTCTGGCTGAAGACCGGCAAGGTCGACACCCTCTACGTCGCGAACGGCCTCCTCGCGGGGCTGGTCGGCATCACCGCGATCCCGGACACCACCGCGTGGTGGGGCGCGCTGATCGTCGGTGGCCTCGCCGGCGCACAGCTCCCGATCGTCTTCGAGTTCGTCTCCGATACGCTCAAGATCGACGACGTCTGCGCGGTGTTCCCGGTCCACGGCAGCGCGGGCGTCCTGGGGACGCTCCTCTTCCCCTTCGTCGCCGCGCCGGGCGAGCTCAGCGCGGGCATCGGCGCACACTTCGTCGCCCAGCTGGTCGGCGTCGTCATCATCGGCGGCTGGACGCTCACCGCGACCGCCGCGGTCTGGTACGCGCTCAAGCTGAGCGGTGAAGCGCGCGTCACCCCGGAACACGAGCAGGAGGGCCTCGACATCTCCGAACACGGCGTCGAGACCTACCCCGAGTTCGGCGGCGACCGCGTCGCGACCGACGGCGGCCCGGATGTCGTCGACACCACTGACGACTCCCCGCGCGCCGACGGCGGCGTGGAGTCCGGCTCGCAGATCAAGATGGTCACCGCGGTCGTCCGCCCGGACAAGCTCGGGGCCATCAAGCAGGCGCTCGCGGAGATCAACGCGCCCTCGCTCACCGTGACGAACGTCTCGGGTCGCGGCAGCCAGCCCGCGAAGAAGGGCCAGTGGCGCGGCGAGGAGTTCACCGTCGACCTCCACCAGAAGGTGAAAGTCGACGTCGTCGTCGCCGACATCCCGGCCGACGAGGTCGCGGAGGCGATCGCGGACGCCTCGAAGACCGGCGAACCCGGCGACGGGAAGGTGTTCATCATCCCGGTCGAGGACGCGCTCCAGGTCCGCACCGGCGAGACCGGCGCGGGGGCGGTGTAGGCGCGTAGCGCGGACGACCACCGCTGTTTCTCACGGACCGGCCGCGGCGCGGCCGGTTCGGCAACTACTTTCAGCCCGCCGACCCAACCGATCGGTATGAACCACGAGCGTTCGCGCGGGCTGTACGACCGCGCGCTGTCGGTCATGCCGGGCGGGGTCAACTCCTCGGTCCGGGCGACGATGCCGCACCCGTTCTTTATCGAGCGCGGCGACGGCGGCCACGTGATCGACGCTGACGGCAACCGCTACGTCGACTGGGTGATGGGGTACGGGCCGCTGCTGTACGGCCACGACCTGCCCGACCCGGTCGAGGCGGCGGTCCAGTCGCACGTCGCGGAGGGGCCGATGTACGGCGCGCCGACGGAGATCGAGGTCGAACACGCCGAGTTCGTGGCGCGACACGTCCCGAGCGTGGAGTCGATCCGGTTCGTCAACTCCGGCACGGAGGCGACGGTCTCGGCCGTGCGGCTCGCGCGGGGGCACACCGACCGCGACAAGATCGTCGTGATGCGGGGCGGCTACCACGGCGCGCAGGAGTCGACGCTCGTGGAGGGGAGCCCGGAGGACCCGCATCCCTCGACGAAGGGAATTCCGGAGGAGTTCGCTCGGCACACGCTCCCGATCCCGTTCAACGACCCGCAGGCCGCCAAGGAGGTGTTCGCGGAGCACGGCGACGACATCGCCGCCGTCCTCGTCGAGCCGATCTTGGCCAACATGGGGATCGTGATGCCGATCGACGGCTACCACGAGACGCTCCGGGACCTCTGTGACGACCACGGGTCGCTTCTGATCTTCGACGAAGTGATCACCGGCTTCCGGGTCGGCGGGCTCGGCTGCGCGCAGTCGAAGTTCGGGGTCACCCCCGACGTGACGACGTTCGGCAAGATCATCGGCGGCGGGTTCCCGGTCGGTGCCATCGGCGGGAAAGCCGAGATCATCGAGGGGTTCACCCCGGCGGGCGAGGTGTTCCAGTCGGGCACCTTCTCGGGGCACCCGGTGACGATGGCCGCGGGGAAGGCCGGGCTGGAGTACGCGGCCGAAAACGACGTGTACGAACACGTCAACCGGCTCGGCCGGAAGCTCCGCGAGGGGATCGCGGAGATCTGCGCGGAGCGCGCGCCCGAGTACACCGTCGTCGGCACCGACTCGATGTTCAAGACGATATTCACCCGCGACGCGCCCGACGACGTCGACGCCTGCTGTGCGGGCGGCTGCCGGCAGGACCCGGACTGCGCCCGCTACGACGCCTGCCCGAAGACCGGTGCCGACGTCGCCGCCGCCGCGACCGACCGCTGGGAGCGCGTGTTCTGGCAGGAGATGAAAGACCGGGGCGTGTTCCTCACCGCGAACCAGTACGAGTGTCAGTTCACCTCCTACGCGCACACGGAGGAGGACGTCGAAGAGACGCTGGAGGCGTACCGAGAAGCGCTCTGACCGACAGCGAGAGCGGGTGTTCGAGACTGCCGTCGTCGGTTCGGTAGTTAACCACGAGCGTCGCAGCGACGGCTGCGCTTACAAAGTGGCGCGTGCCTGAGAGCGGCCGCCTTCAGCGGCCGCGAGCGGCGCGCGCGAGGGACGCGGTGAGCGCTCGGAGAGCGCGAACCGCGAGGCTGGGGAGGCGTGAGGCGCTGTGCGGTGCGGTGCTGTGCGGTGCGGTGCTGTGCGGGGTGGGACTCGAAGGGGCAGCCGCGAGGCGGGCGCAGACGACGTAAGCACTGGAAAGAGAGCAACGCGAGCGACTGAAGCGCGCAACGAGTGTGCGCCCGCCTCGCGGCTGGGGCTTTAGAGGAGTTGTCCGTCGGCCCGCACTCGACTATGTATCAACGAGCGGCTAGGGCTTTGGACGGGCCGTCCGTCGATCCGCGGTTATCTACTTATAATCGGTAGACGGCGACATCCCGATCACAGTTATGCGTATCCGCATCGCCGACCGGCGCCACGTGCTCCCAGTCGCAATCGCAGTCGCACGCGTTCACCGTGGAGTTACGGAACGTTTTTATATCGGAGATCGGGTACGTACAGGTGATGACCGCAGTGGCTCGTCTCGACGCCGTCCTTTTCCGAGGCCGACGAGCCCTGCGACCGCGACGAGACGTCCGACCGCCGCGACCGGCTTCCGGCGCGGCGCGACGACGGGCCCCTTCGGGCCAATAACTTCCATCCCTCGTCGCGTTCGCGCCGTTTTGTCTCCGAGAGTCTCGACTCCGATCGTCGCGAGCGACTGCCCCGCCATTTTCTTACAAATTTGAAACCGCTGAATTTAAGGGCATAGGCCGGGTGTACTCTGGTAATGACAAGCGTTGCACTCGCGTTCAGCGGGGGACTCGACACCACGGTCTGCGTGCCGCTGCTGAAAGAGGAGTACGGCTACGACGAGGTCATCGGCGTCAACGTCGACGTCGGGCAGCCGACCGAGGAGTTCGACGAGGCCGAGGAGACCGCCGAGGCGCTGGGACTCGACATCCACGTCGTCGACGCGAAAGACGAGTTCGCCGACCTGTGTTTCGACGCGGTGAAGTCGAACGCCAGCTATCAGGGCTACCCGCTCGGGACCGCCTTAGCGCGCCCGGTCATCGCCGAGGCCATCCTGGGCGTCGCCGAGGAGCAGGGCTGTGACGCCATCGCCCACGGCTGTACGGGCAAGGGCAACGACCAGCTCCGGTTCGAGGCCGTCTGGCGCGGCTCCGACCTCGAAGTGATCGCGCCCGTCCGCGAACTCGGGCTCACCCGCGAGTGGGAGATCGACTACGCCGCCGAGAAGGACCTGCCCGTCGAGGCCGGCGACGGCGGCGTCTGGTCCATCGACGAGAACATCTGGTCGCGCGCGGTCGAGGGCGGCAAGCTGGAGAACCCGGACTACGAGCCGCCGGAGGACATCTACGAGTGGACCGCCGAGCCGGAAGGCGAGACCACCATCGAGGTGACCTTCGAGGAGGGGATCCCCGTCGCCGTCGACGGCGAGGCGATGGACCCCGTACCGCTCATCCAACACCTCAACGAGTACGCCGGCGGCTACGGCATCGGTCGCACGGACGTGATGGAGGACCGCATGCTCGGGCTGAAGGTGCGCGAGAACTACGAGCACCCGGCGGCGACGGTCCTGCTGACGGCCCATCAGGCCCTCGAAGACCTCGTGCTCACGAAGAACGAGCGCTCGTTCAAGAAGGGGATCGAACAGGAGTGGTCCGAGAAGGCGTACCAGGGCCTCGTCTTCGCCCCCGTCGTCGACGCGCTGAACGCGTTCATCGACGAGACGCAGGACGTGGTGACGGGGACGGCCACCGTGAAGGTCTCCGGCGGCAACTGCCGCGTCGTCGCCCGCGACTCCGAGTACGCCGTCTACTCCGAGGAGATGGCCTCGTTCAACACCGAGGACGTCGCCGGCATCGCCCAGTCCGACGCGACGGGCGTCGCGAAGTACCACGGGCTTCAGGAGCGCCTCGCCAACGACGTGAAGGCGAACGTCTCGAAGCCGGAGTTGGCCACGGACGGCTCGGGAGCGACGGACGAGACCGACCACAGCTAAATGACAGACGACGACCCCGGCACGGCCGTCCGCGGCGATCGCTTCAGCAGCGGTCCCGCCCGCGAGTTCCTGTCGAGCCTCGCGGCCGACGCGGCCATCTTCGAGGCGGACCTCGCGGTCGACCGCGCGCACGTGGTCATGCTGGCGGAGCAGGGGATCGTCGATAGCGCGGTCGCGAGCGAGATCCTGAGCGCGCTCGACGGCGTGGAGGCGGCGGGCCACGGCGCGCTCTCCGACGGGGAGGACGTCCACGAGGCGATAGAGACGGCCGTCATCGACCGGATCGGCCCCGACGGCGGGCGGATGCACACCGCCCGCTCGCGGAACGACGAGGTCGCGACCTGTATCCGGTACCGGCTGCGCGAGGACCTGCTCGCGGCCGTCGAGGCGACCGTCACCGCTCGGGAGGCGCTCGTCGAGACCGCGGAGGCGCACGCGGAGACGCTGATGCCGGGGTACACGCACCTCCAGCCGGCCCAGCCGACGACGGTCGGACACTACCTACTGTCGTACGAGGGCGGGCTCTCCCGGGACACCGCGCGCCTGCTCGACGCGTACGACCGGGTCAACCGGTCCCCGCTCGGCGGCGCGGCGTTCGCGGGGACGCCCTTCGACGTCGACCGCGACCGGACCGCCGAGCTGCTCGGGTTCGACGGGACGGTCCGCAACTCGATGGACGCCGCCTCAGCGCGCGACTTCCTCGCGGAGTCGGCGACCGCGCTCGCGACGCTCGCGACGACGCTGTCGGGGCTCGCGGAGGACCTGATCGTCTTCTCGAACAAGGGGGTCGTCGAGCTGGCGGACGCGTACGCCTCCACTTCCTCGATCATGCCCCAGAAGAAGAACCCCGACACGCTGGAGCTGACCCGCGGCGTCGCGGGCGACGCGGTCGGCGAGGCGACCGGCACCCTGAGCCTGCTGAAGGGGCTCCCGCGCGCCTACAACCGCGACCTCCAGCGCGCACACGCGAGCGTCTTCGAGATCGCGGACGACGTGCGCGAGGCGACGGAGATCGCCGCGGGCGCGGTCGCGACCGCCGACTGGGACGAGGACGCGCTCGCGACGGCCGCCGGAGAAGGCTTTTCGACGGCGACGGGCGTCGCTGACCTGCTCGCGATGGCGGGGCTCCCGTTCCGCACCGCCCACGAGATCGTCGCGAGCGCCGCGCCCGCGGTCGAGGACGGCGACGATCCCGCGACGGCCGCCGCAAAAGTTGACGAGGCCGCACGAGGCGTGCTGGGGGAGTCCCTCTTCGAACGCGTGTCCCGCGAGGCGGTCGAACGCGTGCTCGACCCGACCGAGAGCGTCGCGAGCCGCGACTCCGCCGGCGGCCCCGCACCGGAGGCGGTCGCCGAGGAGCTGACGGCGGCGACCGCGGGTATCGACGCGGACGCGACGGCGCTCCGCGAGCGTCGCGAGTCGCTCGCGTCGGCGGCCGACGCGCTCGACGCGGAGGTGGCGACGTATGAGTGAACGCCCGCCGCAGCCAGATCGGATGCGACGACCGCCGCGGTCGGCGGTCGGTCCGCGACCGTCGGCCGCGCTCCCGTTCCCGCGAGGGGACGAACACATTTCCGGCCTCTGACACACGATGTCCGTCGACCGGTTTCGACCGCTTTTGCTCCGATAGCCGGTGCTTTAGTTAGTGTAAACTATTTGGTAAGTTCGGAACCTTTATGCGTTTTCGCCGCCGAGGAGCAGGTACGATGACGAGCGACACCGACACGCTGGTGGCGGAGGACCCGATCACGGGCGAGGAAATCGAACTCCCGGCCGACGTCGAGGTCGGCGAGATCATCGACAGCCCGGTCACCGGGACCGAACTCGAAGTGATCTCCCTCGATCCGGTCGTCTTGGAAGAGGCGCCCGAACTCGAGGAGGACTGGGGCGAGTAGATGGCGACGAGCGCCGCGTCCGCGACGATCGAGTGGTTCACATGCGCGTAGGCGTCCTCTACTCGCGAATCCGGAAAGACGAGAAGCTGCTGCTTGGCGAGCTCCGCGAGCGCGGACACGAGATCGAGAAGATCGACGTCCGCAAGGAGCGGTTCGGGCTCGAGTCCACGACCGCGGCCGTCGACGACCTCGACATCGTCGTCGACCGCTGCCTGTCGACGAGCCGCTCGCTGTACGCGACCCGGTTTCTCGACAGCTACGGGGTTCCCGTGGTGAACGGCCCCGAGACGGGCGACGTCTGCGCCGACAAGGCGAAGAACTCGCTCGCGCTCGCCGAGGCCGACGTGCCGACGCCCGCGACGGAGGTGGCGTTCACGACGGAGGCGGCGCTCGAAGCGATCGAGTCGTTCGGCTACCCCTGCGTCCTCAAGCCGGTCACCGGCTCGTGGGGGCGCCTGATGGCCAAGATCGACTCGCGCAACGCCGCCGAGGCGATCTTAGAGCACAAGGAGACGCTCGGCCACTACGAGCACAAGGTGTTCTACGTCCAGGAGTTCGTCGACAAGCCCGGCCGCGACATCCGCGTGCTGGCGGTCGACGGCGAGCCGGTCGCCGCGATGACCCGCTCGTCGGAACACTGGCTCACGAACGCCGCGAAGGGCGGCGAGACGAAGTCGTTCGACCTCGACGAGCGCGCGACCGAACTGGTCGAGAAGGCCTCCGACGCTGTCGGCGGCGGCATGCTCGGCGTCGACCTGATGGAGGTGGGCGTCGACGCGGACGGCGACGGCACGGCCGACGACTACACCGTTCACGAGGTGAACCACACCGTCGAGTTCAAGGCGCTCGACGCGGCCACCGAGGTCGACGTGCCGGCGAGAGTAGTCGACTGGCTGGAGTCGAAGGCGGTCGAGCTGGCCGACGGCGACATCGCCGGAGCGGGGAGCGAGGAGGTGGACGCGTGACCGACGAGAGCTACACCGCGAGCGTCGTCGGCGGCACCGGGTTCACCGGCGGCGAGCTGTTGCGGATCCTCGCCGGCCACCCCGACTTCGAGGTCGTCCAAGCGACCTCGCGGTCGGCGGACAACATGACCGTCGGGCGGTCGCACCCGAACCTGCGCGACCTCGACCTGCGGTTCTCCGACCCCGACGACCTGGCGTCGGTCGACGTGCTGTTCGCGGCGACGCCCCACGGCGTCTCGATGGGGCGGATCGACGAGTTCTTCGAGGCCGCAGATACGGTCGTCGACCTCTCGGCCGACTTCCGGCTCCCCGCAGCGGAGCTGTACGACGAGTGGTACGACGGCCACGAGTCGCCGGAGTACTTGGAGCGCGCCGAGTACGCGCTCCCGGAGCTGAACCGCGAGAACCTCCCCGGCGCCGACCTGATCGCCGGCGGCGGCTGTAACGCGACCGCGACGATCCTCGGCCTGAAGCCGCTGGTCGACGCGGGCGCGCTCGGTCCGGATACCGGGGAAGTCGTCGTCGACGTGAAGGTCGGCTCCTCGGAGGGCGGCGCCGGCGGCGGCGCGGCCTCCTCGCACCCGGAGCGCTCGGGCGTCGTGCGCCCGTACGCGCCCACCGGCCACCGCCACGAGGCGGAGATAGAGGCGTACCTCGACCTGTCCGTCTCGTTCACCGTCCACGCGGTCGAGATGGTCCGCGGCGCGAGCGCGACCTGTCACGTCTTCCCCGGCGAGCCGCTCTCGAAGGGGGACCTGTGGGGCGCGTACCGCGACGCGTACGCCGACGAGCCGTTCATGCGTCTCGTCTCGGGCGGCGGCGGCGTCTACCGCTACCCCGAGCCGAAGGCGGTCGCGGGGACGAACCACGGCGAGGTCGGCTTCGAACTCGACCCCGGGAACCGGCGCGTCGTCGTCTTCTCGGCGATAGACAACATGACGAAGGGGTCGGCGGGGCAGGCGGTCCACGCGGCGAACGTCGCCTTGGGGCTGCCCGAGACCGCCGGCCTCGAGTTCCAGGGGCTCCACCCGGTGGGATCGCCATGAGCGGCGGCGAAACCGGGAACGACGACGGGCCGCCGGTCGTCGTCAAGGTCGGCGGCGCGAAGGCCGTCGACCCGGCCGGCGCGGTCGGCGACGTGGCCCACCTCGCCGCCAATGGGCGCGAGGTCGTCGTCGTCCACGGCGGCTCGACGGTCGTCGACGAGACGCTCGAACGGCTCGGGATCGAACCGGAGTACGTCGAGTCGGCCTCGGGCGTCACGGGGCGGTTCACCGACGCGGAGACGATGGAGGCGTTCACGATGGCGATGGCTGGGAAACTCAACACCGAACTGACGGCACAGTTCCGGTCGGCCGGGGTCGACGCGGTCGGGCTGAGCGGCGTCGACGGCGGGCTCCTCGCCGGGCCTCGCAAGTCGGCCGTCCGCGTCGTCGAGGACGGCAAGAAGAAGATCCGGCGCGGCGACCACTCCGGACGGATCGAGTCGGTGAACGCCGACCTCCTCTCCGGGCTGCTCGCGGACGGCTACACGCCGGTCGTCTCCCCGCCGATGGCGGGCGAAGAGGGCGACGGCGAGGTGACGCCCGTGAACGCGGACGCCGACCGGGCGGCCGCGGCGGTCGCGGGCGCGCTCGGCGCCGATCTCGTCCTCCTGACCGACGTGTCGGGCGTGTACGCCGACGCGGACGACCCCGACACGCGCGTCGACGCGGCCGTGACCCCCGACGAGCTGGCGGCCTTAGAGGACGCCGCCGAGGGGTTCATGGGCAAGAAGGTGATGGCCGCGACGGAGGCGCTGTCGGGCGGCTCCGACCGCGTCGTGATCGCGGACGCCAACGTCCGCGATCCGGTCGTCGCCGCGCTCGGCGGCGAGGGGACGACGATCGAACGGTCCGCGCTGGCTGACGACGCCGCCGGTGACGAGACCGGCGACGCGGACGAAACGGAGGGGATCGACGCGTGAGCGGCTTCGTCTTCTCCGAGAAGCCGATCGAGATGGCGTCCGGCGACGGCGTCTACCTCACCGCGACCGACGGCACCGAGTACCTCGATTTCGGCGCCAGTTACGCCTGTACGCCGGTGGGGCACTGCCACCCCGAGGTCGTCGACGCGGCGACGAGCCAGCTGGAGGAGCTCATGTACGTCCAGGCGTCGTACCCGCACGCGGCGCGGACGGCGCTGTACGAGCGGCTCGCCGAGGTCGCCCCGGTCGACGTCGACAACGTCTGGCTCTGTAACTCCGGGACGGAGGCGAACGAGGCCGCGCTGAAGTTCGCACGGCACGCGACGGGCCGGCAGAAGATCGTCGCCACCACGCAGGGGTTCCACGGGCGGACCATGGGAACGCTCGCGACCACCTGGAAAGACAAGTACAAGGAGGGGTTCGGCCCCCTCGCGGGCGGCGTGGAGTTCGTCGAGTACGGCGACGCGGCGGCGATGCGCGAGGCGGTCGACGAGGAGACCGCCGCCGTCATCCTGGAGCCGCTTCAGGGCGAGGGCGGGATCAACCCCGTCTCGACCGAGTACCTCCAGGCCGTCCGGGTCGCGACCGCGACGAGCGGCGCGGCGATGATCCTCGACGAGATCCAGACCGGACTCGGCCGCACCGGCTCGCTGTGGGCGGCCGACCGTCACGACGTGGTTCCGGACATCCTGACGACCGCGAAGGGGCTCGGCAGCGGGCTCCCGATCGGCGCGACGCTGTGTCGCGACTGGATCGCCGCCGACGCCGGCGATCACGGGTCGACGTTCTCCGGCGGCCCCGTGGTGTCGGCCGCGGCGGGCGCCACCCTCGACGTGATCGAGCGCGAGGACCTGCCCGCACACGCCGAAGAGATCGGCTCGTACCTCCGCGGCGAACTGCGCGACCGCCTCGGCGACGACGTCCGCGACGTCCGCGGCGACGGGCTGATGGTCGGTATCGAGGTGCGCCGGGGGTCGAACCGGCTACTGCGGGACCTCGCCATCGACCATCGGATCCTCGCGCTGCCCGCGGGCCGGACCGTGCTGCGGCTGCTGCCGCCGCTGACCGTCGAACGCGAGCACGCCGACGCCGTCGTGGACGCGATCGAAGAGGTGATCGGCTGATGGCGGCCGGCACGGAGCGGGAGGCCGAGGCGGCGTCCGGCGACGGCGCCGACGTCGTCGCCGGCGGTGGCTACCCCGCGGCCTGCGACACCGCGGCCCGCCGGCTGCTGTACGACATGGTATCGATCCCGTCGCCCTCGCGCGAGGAGGAGCGAGCCGCCGAGCGGCTCGTCGACTTCTTCGAGGCGAACGGGCGCGAGGCGTGGATCGACGAGGTCGGGAACGTCCGCGCGCCGGCGAACGACGCCGTCCTCCTCACCTCGCATATCGACACCGTGCCGGGCGACATTCCGGTCGAGGTACGGCCGGCGCCGCCCGAGGGGGAACTGCCGGAGCCCTCGGACGTCCCCGTCGGCGAGCCCGGCGACCCGGTGTTGTGGGGTCGCGGGTCGGTCGACGCGACGGGACCGCTGGTCGCGATGGCGGTCGCGGCGGTGAAGACGGGGGTTTCGTTCGCGGGGGTCGTCCGCGAGGAGGTCGACTCCGGCGGCGCGCGCCACCTCATCGGCGACCGCGACGCCCCCGAGGCGGTGGTCAACGGCGAGCCGTCGGGCTGGCAGGGTATCACGCTCGGCTACCGCGGCCTGCTGGAGGGAACCTACGTGAACACGAGCGAGTCGGGCCACTCCTCGCGGCCGGAGCCGAACGCGATCCAGCACGCGATCGACTGGTGGCACGGCGTCGAGGAGACGTTCACGCCCGACGACTCGGAGACCGCCGTGTTCGATCAGGTGACGACCAAGCCCATCTCGGTCGACGGCGGCCTGAGCGACGACGGCCTCGCCGTGGAGGCGACGATGGACGTTCAACTCCGGATCCCGCCCTCGCGCCCGGTCGACGAGATACACGAGTTGGCGGAGGCGGAGCTGTCGACCGGCTCGGTCCACTGGGGCGACCCGATGCCCCCCGTGATGGAGAGCCCGCGGACCGGCCTGGCCCGGGCGTTCCGCGTCGCGATCCGGTCGGTCGACGGCGACGTTCGCCTGCTGCGGAAGACCGGCACGAGCGACATGAACCTCTACGCGGCCGCGTGGGACTGCCCGATGGTCACCTACGGCCCCGGGAACTCCGACCTCGACCACGCGCCCGACGAGCGGCTCCCGCTCCCGGACCTCGACCGCGCCGTGAGCGTGTTGACGGCGGTCTGTCGCGAGCGACTGTAACCCCGGTCGCCGGCCGCGAACCGACTTCGAAGTACACCACCCTCATACGACACTACCGAACGATGCCACTCGCTACCGACGACTTCCTCGACATCGACGACGTGACGCCCGCCGAACTGGACGCCCTGCTCGACCGCGCCGCCGCGATGAAGGCGGGCGAGACGGACCCGCGACTGGCGGACGCCACGCTCGGGATGATCTTCGAGAAGCCGTCGACGCGGACGCGCGTCTCCTTCGAGACGGGAATGACGCGGCTCGGCGGCCACGCGATGTTCCTCGGGCCCGACGACATCCAACTCGGCCACGGGGAGCCGCTGCGCGACACCGCGCGCGTGCTGGGTCGGTACGTCGACGGCGTGATGGCGCGGCTCTTCGACCACGGGGACGCCGAGACGCTCGCCGAACACGCCGACTGCCCCGTGATCAACGGGCTCACCGACGAGGCACACCCCTGCCAGACGCTCGCCGACCTCCTCACGATTCGGGAGACGGTCGGCGAGGACGCCACGGTCGCGTGGGTCGGCGACGGCAACAACGTCGGACAGTCGTTCGTCGTCGGCGCGGCGATGGCCGGGGTCGACGTGCGGGTCGCCACCCCGGCGGAGTACGGGATGGACCCGGACGTCTTCGAGCGCGCCGCGGCGTTCGGCGCGGACGTGGAGCCGACGACCGACCCCGAAGCGGTGGTCGACGGCGCCGACGTCGTCTACACCGACGTGTGGATTTCGATGGGCCAAGAGGACGAACGCGACGAGAAGCTCACCGCGTTCGACGGGTTTCAGGTGAACGGCGACCTGCTCGCCGGCACCGACGCGCGGGTGATGCACTGCCTGCCCGCGCACCGCGGCGAGGAGATCACCGACGACGTGCTCGAGTCCGACCGCGCCCTCGTCTGGGACCAGGCGGAAAACCGGATGCACGCGCAGAACGCGCTCCTCGTCGAGCTGCTCGGCGGGGAGTGAGGCGAAAACGGCGGTCGGCCGGACCGCGGTCGCGACCGAGGGATCGGTCGGAGCGCGGTCCGAGACGCTGGGAGCGCGAGGCGGACACCTATCCGGAGAGCGTGACGAGCGACGCGCCCAGGACCACGAGCGAAGCGGCCGCGATCAGCGGCCACGTGACCCGCTCGAGACGGCGGGGGAGAAACAGGGCCGAGAGGGCGATAACGATCAGCGGCGCGGTGTGCGTGATCGGGATCACGATCACCACCGGTGCGGACGCGAGCGCGCCGAAGTACGCGAGGAGTCCGACCGTGCTCGCCACCCCGGCGCCGACGTACCACCGCGCGTGCGGGTTCCGGACGATCGACGGGAGCGGGGTTCGGCGGAGGCGGCGGTATCCGGCGTAACCGACGAACGCCGCGGTCATCATCACCGCGAGTCCGACGAGGATCGGCGTCCCGGCGTCGAGCCCGATCCGAACGAGTATCGGTTCGACGCCGGTGAACCCCGCGGCGGCGATCGGAAACAGCAGCGATGACCCCGCGTTGCGCGGCGAGGCGGGCGAGTGCGAGTCGGCGGCGGTCACCCGCGAGATGACCGCGATCCCGACGACGATGAACGCGATCCCAGCGACGTGGGGTAGCGTGAGCGATTCGCTGAACAGCAGCACGGCCAGGACGGCGGCGACCAGCGTCGAGGCCGAGACGATCGGGGTCGTTCGGCTCGCGCCGATCGCCTCGATCCCGGCGAACGCACAGAGGCGTCCGAGGACGAGACCGGCGATCCCCGCCGCGGCGAACGCGCCGACCGCGACCCGTGAGAGCCCGTATTCCGGATGGTGGCGAGCGACGGCCAGCGGGACGACCAGCAGGAGGTTGACGCCCATCATGACGACGACGGCATCACCGACGTCACCGCCGTCGGTGGCGACCCGAATCAGAATGTTTTGGACGGCCAGAAGGGCGGCGGCGAGTACCGCGAGGGCGACGCCGACCAGAGAGACGAACTCGAACATCACGGTCGGAAGATATTCTCGTCGTAGATGCGTATATTCTCGTGAAAATGGCTGGATTCCCGACTAAACGAATACGATTCTTTCGTAGTACTGATCATCATACCGGGAGGGACCGTTCACAAGAATATAAAATTTTGACGACATGTGTCACCACACAACATGACCCACGTCAATAGTTAACAACCCCGGCCGCGGAGGGGCCTTAGTTCCCGGTCCACCGGAGTATCGCGAGCGTCCCCTCGAAGAGCGCGATCATCGTCAGCGTCACGATGATCGGCGCCATCCCGGTCGGGTCGGGGCTAAAGAGGAACGCGATCCCGAGGAACGACCCCCAGAAGATCAGCCGCTTCGCCTCCAGCCACTGCCGGGTGACGAGGTTCATCATGATGGCGAGCATGATGAAAAGCGGGATCTGGAAGACGATCGCCATGAACGACAGCATGATGACGATCAGGTTGAACGTCTCCGCGAGTCCAAAGGCGATCGTCGCCGCGTCGGCGGTGTAGGTGGTGAAATACGAGAAGATCGCGGGCAACACGAGGAAGTGCGCGAACGCGATGCCGATCCCGCCTAACACGAGGCTCGTCGGCACCGCGGCGAGGTAGTAGCGGCGTTCCGTCTGGTAGAGTCCCGGCCGCATGAACCGGTACGTCTCGTAGACGAACGCCGGGAGTCCGACCACGACGCCGGCGAGGCCGGCCACCTTCAGCCGGGTGAGCGGGAGTTCGAGCGGCCCGTACAGCCGGGGCCGGTTCTCCAGCGGCGCGGGGATGTGGTAGCTCCAGAAGTAGTTGATAAGCTCCGTCGACTCGGTGACGACGACGAGCGTGGCCAGTCCGCCGATGAGGAAGACGACCGCGAGCCGCCGCATCATCTCCTCGATGTGGGCGGCAAGCGGCATCTCCTCGTCCGTTTCCGGCCCCTCGATGTCGCCGAAGGGCGCGTCGTCCTCGACGGTCGCGGCCTCCGCCGTATCCGTCGTCGTCGCCGGCGCCCCGCCGTCGCCGAGGCTCTCGGTCGCGGCCTCGTTCTGGGCGGCGACCTCGGCGCCGTCGTCGGCGCCCGCGAACTCGTCGCCGTCCGCGAACTCGTCGGCGTTCGGACCGTCGTCTTCGTCCGCGTCGTCGTCGCCGACCGACTCGGCCGGGGCCGCGTCCTCCGCCTCGACGACCTCGTCCGGCTCGAGGGGGTCGTCGCTCACCGACTCGTCCTCGTCGACCCCGACCTCGGGAGTGACCTCCGAGGTCACCTCGGACTCGACGGAGTCGCCGTCCGGCCCGTCCTCGTCCCGGGTTTCGGGGTCGGTCGCGTCCGCGTCCGGCGACTGCTCCTCGGCGTCGTCGCCGTCGGGAGCGACCTCGTCGGTCGACCCGTCGGCGGCGGCCGAGTCATCGTCGTGCGACCGGTCCGAGTCGTCCATTCAGTTGTCGTACGCGACCGGGCGGTTATCAACCTTTTCGGATGGCCGCGTCAGGCGGTTGGCCGCGGTCGAAAAGGTTGATAACGGCGACGGCCCTCCCCCTCCGTATGGCGAGCGCCCTCGACGAAGACACCCAACGGTCGATCGCGGAGGGCCAAGAGACGGCGAAGGCCTTCCTGCGGTCGATCCAGAAGGACCTCCAGAAGGTGTTCGTCGTCTTCCTCCTCGGCTTCCTCGCGACGTTCTGGGCGCTCCGCGTCTTTATTTGGGACCGGCTCAGGGCGGTCACGGAGTCGAACATGAGCGCCGCGGTCGCCGCGGAGGCGGACGTCATCGCGACGACCCCGTTCGAAGTGATCCTCCTCCAAGCGAAGATCGGACTCATCGTGGGCGCGATCACCGCGATCCCGCCGCTGATCTACGTCACCCGCGACGAACTGCGGCGGCGCGGCATGTGGCCGCGGTCGCCGGTCGCGATCTGGAAGCTCGCCGGGATCGGACTGCTCGGCGTCGGGCTGTTCACCGCCGGCGTCTCCTACGGCGTCTTCGCCTTCTTCCCGCTGATGTTCGGCTTCCTCGCCGAGTTCGGGCTGGAGGCCGGCATCCAGCCCACCTACGGGATCGTGATGTGGACGGAGTTCATCGTCTTCCTCTCGCTGTCGTTCGGGCTCGCCGGCCAGATGCCGCTGCTCATCACCGGGCTCTCCTACAGCGAGATCGTGCCGTACGAGACGTTCCGCGACAACTGGCGCTACGCGGTCGTTGCCATCTTCGTCTTCGGCGCCGTGTTCTCCCCGCCGGACCCGTTCACCCAGCTACTGTGGGCGTTTCCGCTGGTCGCGCTGTACGGCTTCAGCCTCTACCTCGCGAAGCTCGTCGTCACGGCCAAGCGGAGCTCCGACCGGATCGACGTGCTTGGGGCGATCCGGAACCACTGGAACGTCGTCGGGGGCGCGACCGTCCTCGGCGGCGCGCTCGTGTACGGCTTCTACGAGTACGGCGGCCGGACCGGCTTCAACGACCTCCTCCGGCTGGCAAACAGTAGCTGGCGGTTCCTCGAACCCGGCGCGGGCCTCGGCGTCGACCCCGCGACCGCGGCGGCCATCTACGCCGGCCTGTGGGCGTTCGCCTTCGCCGCCGTCGCGACGCTGTGGGCGGTGTACACCGACCTCGACACCGCGAGCGCCGGCTACCAGTACGGCGACCCGACCGCCATCGACGTGAGCGAACTCGACGCCGCGGGCGTGCGAGCGGCCCCCGAGGACGCGTTCGCCGAGATGGAGGAGGCGGAGTCGCTCGCGCTCGCGCAGGCCGCGATGGACGAGGACGACCCGGAGAAGGCGCAGGCGATCCTCGACCGGTTCGACGAGGCCGACGACGGGAACGGCGGCGACGGCGACGGCGGCGGCGCCGAGGGCGCGGACGAGGCCGGCGAGGACGGGCTCGTCGGCTCCGTCCAGAACCGGACCTCGCGGGCGAGTTCGACGTTCCTCGCCGAGCTCACCGACGGAGAGGAGGAGGCCGCCGAAGACGACATCGGCGGCTACTACAAGGACCTCAAGTTCATCTTCGACTCGCTGCGCACCCGGTCGTTCCGGATCGTCGCCGTCTTCGGCGTCGTGATGGCGGCCGCGTTCACGTGGCTGTACCTCGGCGGACTCGGCACGGTCCGCGGCGACCTCGAACGGCGCGTGCCGGCGGAGATCGAGGGCGGGATCAACATCATCACGCTCCACCCGGTCGAGGCGCTGATCTTCATGGTGAAGTTCTCGGTGATGCTCGGGATCTTCGCCGCGTTCCCGGTGGTCCTCTACTACGCGTGGCCCGCGCTCCGCGAGCGCGGCTTCGTCAAGGGTCGCGTCTACCAGGTGTACCTGTGGGCGGGCGCGCTCGGCGCGGGGATGATCGGCGGCTTCGCGTTGGGGTACGCGTACATCGCGCCCGGGCTCATCGGCTGGCTCGTCACCGACGCGCGCCTGGCGGACATGATCATCACCTACCAAGTGAGCGACTTCCTCTGGCTCGTCATCTACACGACGATCGGGATCGGGTTCCTCGCGGACATCCCGATCGCGATGGTGCTGCTGAACAACGCCGGCGTCCCGTACCGCGTGTTCCGCAACCGCTGGCGCGAGGTGACGATCGGGATCCTGCTGGCCGCGGCCGTGTTCACCCCCGCCGACGTGATCACGATGTTCCTCGCGACGATCCCGCTGATGGCGGCGTACGGCGTCGGCGTCGGCGTCCTCTTCCTCGTCACCTTCGGGGGCCGACGGGACCTCTCGCCGCCGACGGAGTTCATCGGGGAGTAGCCGTCCGGCTCGTGACACGCGTGTGGGTGTGTTTATCACACCCGATATTCTGGCAGATAACTACTTACTGGGGTGTTAGCCAGCTTTAGCTATGCTTAAAAAGATCGCGATCGACCGGTTGGACCTTCGACCGAAGCTCATCATCGCCTTCGTCCTCGTGGCGCTGCTGGTCGGCGTCACCGGTGCCGTCGGGTACCAAGCCGTCGGCGACGTCGACGAAGAGGCGCACGTCATCTCCGGGGACGGCGACAAGATCGATGCCTCGCTGAACATGCTCGTCGCCATCGAGGAACAGCAAGTCGCCGTCCACGCCGCCCTCCTCGGAGAGGAGGGTGAACGAGCGGCGTTCGAGGCCGCCGGGGAGCGGTTCGACGAGTATTCGGCGGCGTTACAACGACAGGAGCTGAGCGGGCAAGAGCAGGCGGAGTTCCGGGAGTTACAGGCGCAACACGAGGAGTACGCCGCGGTCGCTGGAGAGCTGTTCGCGGCCGCGGAGGCCGGTGAGATGGTTCGCGCGCGGGAGAAGAGCGACGAGCTGGACGGGATCGTCGCCGGTGCCAAAGACTCAGCCACCGCGCTCGAACGGGCGGCCATCGAGGACAAGGAAGCGTCCGTCGCCGCCGCCGACGCCACGGCGCAGACCGCGCAGCTGGAGGTAGTTGGATTGACCGCCGGAGCGTTCGTCGCGGCGATCGCGATCGGGCTGTTCGTCGCCGGGCGAATCACGCCGCCGATCGCGCAGCTCTCCGAGGGGCTCGCCGCGATCAGCGACGGCGACCTCGAGAGGGAGGTGGACCCGCACGTCGAGAGCGACGAACTCGGTCGGATGGTCGACGCGTACACCGAGATGCGTGGCAACCTCCGCGGGGTGTTCTCCCAGATCGGGACCGCGAGTGAGGGGCTCAAGCGGGGGCGGCTCGACTGGGAGTTCGAGGCCGAGTACCCGGGGCGGTACGGCGAGACCATACGGGACCTCGAGACCGGCGCTAACGAGCTCGCGGCGAGTTTCGGTGAGATCAAAGACGTCAGCGGCGATCTCCAGCGGGGCGTGCTCTCCGGCGATGTCGACACGGACCGGCCGGGACAGTACGGCGCCGTGCTCGATGACCTCTCGGTGGGGGCGGAGCAGCTATCTGACAGCTTCGCGCAGATATCGACCGCGAGCGACGGGCTGAAGCGGGGAAAGCTCGCGCAGGACGTCGACACCGACTACCCGGGGGCGTACGGAGAGGTACTCGCCGACTTGGAAGACGGGATCGACCGCCTCGGCGACAGCGTCGGCAGCGTCAAAGCGATCGTAGAGAGCGTCGACACGTCGAGCGAAGTTGTCGCACAGAACACGGAAGAGGTGAAAGCGGCGAGCGAAGAGGTCGCTAGGTCCGTCGAAGAGATCTCCCACGGCGCGGACACGCAGAGCGAGAACCTCCACGAGGTCGCCAGCGAGATGAACGACATGTCGGCCACGGTCGAGGAGATCGCGTCGTCGGCCGATCAGGTGGCTGCGACCGCGGAGACCGCGGTCGAACGGGGGAACGACGGGCGCGAGTACGCCGCGGCGGCGACCGGGGAGATCGACTCGATCGAGGAACGGGCGGACGAGGCGGCCGCGCAGGTCGCGGCGCTCGAAGCGGACATGAACGAGATCGGCGAGATCGTGGAGATGATCTCCGGGATCGCCGAGAAGACGAACATTCTCGCGCTCAACGCCTCGATCGAGGCGGCGCGTGCGGGGGAGGCCGGGCAGGGGTTCGGCGTCGTCGCCTCCGAGGTCAAGTCGCTCGCGGAGGAGGCGTCGGAGGCCACTGCGGCGGTCGAGGAACACATCGAGAACGCCCAGTCGAGCACCGCGGAGACGGTCGCCGGAATGGATCTGATGAGCGATCGCGTCGAGCGCGGTTCGGAGACGATCGAGCGCGCGATCGAGACGTTCGACGAGATCGCGGACGCGGTACAGGAGGCCGAGAGCGGCATCCGGGAGATCAGCGACGCGACCGACGACCAAGCCGCCTCGACGGAAGAGGTCGTCTCGGTGGTGGACGAGGTGGCCGGCGTGAGCGAACAGACCGCGGCGGAGTCGAGCAACGTGTCCGCGGCGACCGAAGAGCAGGCGTCGTCGCTCGCGGAGACGACGGAAACGATCCGGGGGCTCTCAGAGCTGGCCAACGATCTGAGCGGCGAGGTGGCGGCGTTCGAAACGGCGGACGGAGCGGCGACCCGGACGGACGGGCGGCCGCAGGCAGCGGCCGACGGAGGGCGGTGACGGCTGAGCGTCCTCGAGCGGAGCCGCCGGATCGAGTGGGGCCCTCGGCGCGATCGAGGCCTGACCCGGCGAGCGGTGGTGAGCGGAAGTGTGTTCGTTAAGTGCCTTCGGCGCGTGATTTGGATATCGATGAACCGGCTCCGTCCGACGAACCAAGTACGCGTTACGGTGAGCCTCGATCCATGAGCAAGGACTACATCGAGGTCCGCGGCGCCGAGGAACACAACCTCACGGACCTCGACGTCCGGATCCCGCGCGAGGAGTTCACCGTCGTCACCGGGCTCTCCGGGTCGGGGAAGTCGTCGCTCGCGTTCGACACGGTCTACGCCGAGGGACAGCGCCGCTACATCGAGTCGCTGTCCGCGTACGCCCGCAACTTCCTCGGGCAGATGGACAAACCGCAGGTGGAGTCCGTCGAGGGGCTTTCGCCGGCGATCTCGATCGACCAGAAGAACGCCGCGAACAACCCCCGGTCGACGGTCGGCACCGTCACCGAGCTCCACGACTACCTCCGGCTGTTGTACGCCCGGATCGGGACCCAGTACGACCCCGTCACCGGCGAGGAGGTCGGCGAGCAGTCAGCACAGGACATGGTGAACCAGATCCTCGACCTGCCGGAGGGCACCCGCGCGAAGGTCGCGGCCCCCATCGTCCGCGACCAGAAGGGCGCCTTCGAGGAGCTGTTCGAGGGGCTCGTGAGCGACGGGTACAGCCGCGTCGAGGTGGACGGCGACTCCGTCGACCTGACCCTCGACGACCCGGACCTCGACGAGAACTACGACCACACGATCGACGTGATCGTCGACCGCGTCCGGGTGTCGCCCGAGGCGCGCTCCCGGATCACGGACTCCGTCGAGACCGCCTTAGAGGAGGCCGACGGCGTCCTCAAGCTGATCGTCCCAGACCCGCCCGAGGACGTGCCGTTCGCCTCGAACGCGCGCTCGACCGGCTCGCTCGCGGCCGACGCCGACGGCGACGACCGGCTCGTCGTCGAGTTCTCCGAGGAGCTGGGCAACCCCAACTCCGACGTTCAGTTCTCGGCGCTCGAGACGCGGTCGTTCTCCTTCAACAGCCCGTACGGCGCCTGTCCCGAGTGCGAGGGGATCGGGTCGACGAAGGAGGTCGACGAGGGGCTCGTCGTCGAGGACCCCTCGAAGCCGCTCAAGCACGTCTTCGAGCCGTGGAGCTACGACCGCACCTACTACTCCCGCCAGCTCGACAACGTCGCCGACCACTTCGGCGTCGACCTCGACACGCCCTTCGAGGTGCTCGACGAGGATATCCGGCGGCAGTTCCTCTACGGCACCGACGACCTCGTCCACTTCGAGTGGACCACGAAGAACGGCACCCGGGAGAAGACCGAGCGCTTCGAGGGCGTCATCCCGAACCTGGAGCGACGCCACGTGGAGACCGACTCCGAGCGCGCCCGCGACCACATCGAGGAGTACATGGCCGTGACGACCTGCCCCGAGTGCGAGGGGACGCGGCTCAAAGAGCAGTCGCGACACGTCCTCGTCGCCGGCACGTCGATCACGGAGGTCAACGAGCTGTCGATCGGCGACGCGCGCCGCCACTTCGAGGGGATGGAGTCGGAGCTCAACGAGCGCGAGACGACCATCGCCGAGGAGATCTTAAAGGAGATCCGCGCGCGGCTCGGCTTCATGGAGGAGGTCGGGCTGGAGTACCTCACGCTCGACCGCGAGGCGTCGACGCTCTCCGGCGGCGAGAGCCAGCGCATCCGGCTCGCCACGCAGGTCGGCTCCGGGCTCGTCGGCGTGTTGTACGTCTTAGACGAGCCGTCGATCGGGCTCCACCAGCGCGACAACGACCGGCTGCTCAACACCTTGGAGGGGCTCCGCGACCTGGGGAACACCCTCCTCGTCGTCGAACACGACGAGGAGACGATGCGGCGCGCCGACGAGATCATCGACATGGGGCCGGGGCCGGGCAAGCGCGGCGGCGAGATCGTCGCGCAGGGCACCTTCGACGAGGTGGTCGACGCCGAGGAGTCGGTGACGGCCGACTACCTCGCCGGCCGTGAGTCGATCCCGGTGCCCGACGAGCGCCGCGACCCGGAGGGCGAGCTCGTGGTGCGAGGCGCTCGACAGCACAACCTCGACGACCTCGACGTGCCGATCCCGCTGGGAACGCTGACGACGGTGACGGGCGTCTCCGGCTCCGGGAAGTCGACGCTCGTCAACGACATCCTGTATAAGGGGCTCGCGCGGGAGATGAACGACAACACCTCGGTCGACCCCGGCGAGCACGACGCGATAGAGGGCCTAGAGGGAATCGAGACGGTCCGGCTCATCGACCAGTCGCCGATCGGTCGGACGCCGCGCTCGAACCCCGCCACGTACACGGACGTGTTCGACCACGTCCGCGAGCTGTTCGCGGAGACGAAGCTGTCGAAGCGCCGCGGCTACGAGAAGGGCCGCTTCTCGTTCAACGTGAAGGGCGGTCGCTGCGAGGAGTGCGGCGGGCAGGGGACCGTCAAGATCGAGATGAACTTCCTCTCGGACGTGTACGTCCCCTGCGAGGAGTGCGGCGGCGCGCGCTACAACGACGAGACGCTCGACGTGGAGTACAAGGGGAAGACGATCGCCGACGTGCTCGACATGAGCGTCGCGGAGGCCCACGAGTTCTTCGAGAGCCACCGCGGGCTCAACCGCCGACTGAAGCTGCTGCGAGACGTCGGGCTCGGCTACATGGAGCTCGGCCAGCCGTCGACGACCCTCTCGGGCGGCGAGGCGCAGCGCGTGAAGCTCGCCGAGGAGCTCGGGAAGCGCGCGACCGGCGACACCCTGTACCTGCTCGACGAGCCGACGACGGGGCTCCACAAGGCCGACGAGCGCAAGCTGATCGACGTGCTTCACCGGCTCGTCGACGGCGGCAACACCGTCGTCGTCATCGAACACGAGCTCGACCTCGTGAAGAACGCCGACCACGTGATCGACCTCGGCCCCGAGGGCGGCGACGGCGGCGGCGAGCTGGTCGCCAGCGGCACCCCCGAGGAGATAGCTCGTGTGGACGACTCGCACACCGGGCGCTACCTCCGCGACATGCTCCCCGACGTCGACCTCGAAGGTCCCCGCGACGATCGGCGGAAACCGGCCGTGGCCGACGACGACTGAGACGGGAGAAGATAAATCATCCGACGCCCCGTCCGTGGCGCGTATGGCCACTCAGGGGAGAGAGGCTGGAGAGACCATCTCCATGTCGTCCGAGCCGGCGGTACCGTTCGCGGAGCTGCCGCGAGACGAGCGGCGAGACGTGTTCTTCTCGCTCCCGGAGACCGCCAGAGAGGCGCTCGTCGCGGACATGAGCCGGTCGGCGCTGGAGGCGTTCACCGACAGGCTCGACCCGGACGAGGTGACCGACGTGCTCGGGTACGCCGACGAGGGGACCCGCGAGGCGGTGCTCGCGACCCTCAACGCCGAGCGGCGCGAGAAGATCGACTTCCTGCTGTCGTTCGATCCCGAGAGCGCGGCCGGGCTGATGAACCTCGACTACGTCACCGTCGACCGGAGCCGGCGGTTCGACGAGGTGGCCGAGCGCGTCCGCCGCTTCGAGGACCGGACGGGGCGGGTCCCGACGATTCTCGTCACCGACGGCGAGGCGCTCCTGGGCGAGCTGCCCGGCGCCGCGCTCTCGGTGGCGGGCCCGGAGACCGACCAGATAGCGGACCACCTCAAGGAGGCCCCGTCGATCCGCTACGACCGGGACGACGAGGAGGTGTTGGCGGTGTTCCGCCAGAACAGCGAGCGGACCGTCGCGGTGCTCGACGACGACGGCGACGTCCTCGGCGTGATCTACGCGAGCGACCTCCTCTCGGTCCTCGAGGGGAGCGTCGGGGAGACGCTGTACGAGTTCACGGGCGTCACCGAGGCGGAGAGCGTGCTCGACGGGCCGGTCGAGAAGGTCCGGCGGCGGTACAAGTGGCTGATATTGAACCTCGCCACCGCGTTCCTCGCCGCGGCCGTGGTCGGCCTGTTCGAGTCGACGATCGCCGCGGTCGCGATCCTCGCCGCGTACATGCCGGTCGTCGCCGGGATGGGCGGGAACGCGGGCACCCAGTCGATGGCGGTCACCGTTCGCGGCATCTCGCTCGGACAGGTGTCGCTGTCGACCGGGAGGCGCGTCGTCGCGAACGAGGCGATCGCCGGCGCCGCCAACGGGCTCATCACCGGGGCCTTGGTCGCGGTCATCGCGACCGCCTTCTCGTACGGCGAGTTCGGGGTCCTGCTCGGTGCCGTGATCGGCGTGTCGATGGTGGCGAACCTCGTCATCGCCGGCTTCTTCGGGGCGCTCACGCCCCTGCTACTCGACAAACTCGGCTACGACCCGGCGACGTCGGCGACCATCTTCATCACGACGGCGACCGACGTGCTCGGCTTCTTCGTCTTCCTCGGGCTCGCCGGGGCGGTGTTGGTCTAAGCGGTCTCGGCGGGCTTCGGCGGACGGGGACGGCCTCGACCGTCCGGCCCCGTTCGCGACCCGCAGCTTGATGCCGCGGCGCGCCGTCGCCCCGGTCATGCGAGAGATCACGACCGACGACGTGCCGGAGGCGCTCGGGCCGTACTCACAGGGGATAATCTCGGGCGACACGGTCCGCGTCTCGGGGAAGACGGGCGTGGACCCCGACACCGGCGAGGCGCCGGAGTCGGCCGCCGAACAGACGACGCAGACGCTCGAGAACGTCGCCGCGATCCTGGAGGCGGCCGGCACGACGCCGGACGCGATCGTGTCGGCGACCGTCTACCTCACCGACATGGACGACTACGACGCGGTCAACGAGGCGTACCGGTCGTTCCTCTCCGAGCCGTATCCGGCGAGGACCTGCGTGGAGGTGTCCCGACTGCCGGCGCCGCTCGACGTGGAGATCACGGTCACCGCGGAAATAGACGGCTGAGCGGCGTTTTTGGGCCGTTTCGGGGCGAAATTGGGAAAAGAATTTTTGTTTGCTATCCCCTGCCACACGCCCATGGAACGACGGTCGTTCCTCTCCGTAGGCGGCGCAACGGTCCTCGCGCTCGCGGCCGGACGCTTCTCCACCGCCGGCGACCCGGGCGGCCCCGCGGCGGTCGTCGAGGAGTACTACCGGCGGGCGAGCGCGAGCGAGGACGCCGAGGCGTTCGCGGACGAGGTCGCGGGTCTCGCGCACGGCGCGTCCCCGCTCTCGCGGCTCGCCGAGGACGTGCCGATGGCGTTCGACAGCACTGTCAGACAGGAGCTGTCGGGCGCTGCGGTCGTCGTCGAGGACGTCTCGGCCGAGCGGATCCGATCGATATCCGGGTTCCTCTCGGCCTCGCTGACCGACGACGAGGTCGAGTCGATCGCGGCCGAGAACGCGATCGTCTCGGCGACCGTCGTCGGCGGCGACGGCGGCGAGTTCGAAATCCGGTGGCTCGTCGCGACCGACGACGGCGAGTGGCGGGTCGTGTGGCCCGGCGAGCCCGAGGGGCCGGTGACGGTCGTCAGGGAGTACTACCGGCGGGCGGACGAGGCCGAGAGCGCGGCGGCGTTCGCCGACGACGTCCGGGAGCTCTCGCATCCCGCCTCGCCGCTGCGCGAGGTGGCGGAAGACGTACCGGGGCTCTTCGACGGGGCGCGGCGCCAAGCGGTCGTCGAGGCGGCGGTCGCCGCGCGGGACGTGGACGCCGAGCGCGTCCGCGGCGTCTCGGACTTCTTCAGGGGGGCGGTAGACGACGAGGCGGTCGAGGCGATCGCCGCGGAGAACGCGGTCGTCTCGGTGACGGTCGCCGACGACGACGGCGACGAGTTCGACGTGGAGTGGCTCGTCGCGACCGACGCCGGCGAGTGGCGGCTCGTCTGGCTCTGAGCCGCGGCGACCGCGGGCGGACCGCGGCTCAGAACTTCTCCAACAGGTCGCCGTAGAACTCGCCGCCGCGGTCGTCGGCGAGCTTCTCGACGATGAGCTCCGGCGTCGACCGCGCGAGGTGGCCCTTCTTCGGCGAACGGTTCACCCGGAGTTCGCCGTCGACGAGCCCGTCGGCCTCGATCCCGTCGACGGCGATGTCGAAGGCCGCGGCGTCGCGGATCTCGCGGGCGAGGTGCGAGACGAAGACCGCGGTCGCGTGCTGGTCGTCGAGCGCCTCGAGGATGCCGGCGATGATCTTCGCGGAGGCGCCGGGCTCCGTGATCGACTCCAGCTCGTCGACTAAGACGAGCCGGCCGTCCGCGCCGTCGACGAGGTCGCCGAAGTCCCGGAGCGTCGCCTCGAACGCCCCCGCGTCGAGGGTGCCCTGCGACTTGGCGTAGTAGTGGATCTCCTCGAAGCGCTCGACCGTGGCCGACTCGGCGGGAACGGGAAGCCCCATCTGCGCGAGGACGACGACGAGGGCGACCAGATCGAGGGTGGAGGTCTTCCCGCCGGAGTTGACGCCGGAGAGCAGCGTCGCGCCCGAGACGGCGTAGTCCACGGGCTCGACGGCCGCGAAGTCGACGTCGAGGAGCGGGGACCGCCCGCCCTCGATCCGGAAGCCGGCGTCACCGTCGGTGTCGGGGTCGGTCACCGTCGGCAGCACGCAGTCGAAGTCGTCGGCGAACCGTGCGATCGCGAGCTCCACGTCGAGTTCTAAGGCGTCGCGGACCAGCTCTTCGACCGGTTCGCGGAGGTCGCCGAGGTCGCTCGCGAGGTCGGCCTTCAGCTGCGCCGCGCGGCGGTCGCGGGCCGCTGACAGCTCCGTGTCGAGCCGCGAGACCGCCGTCTCGTCGTGATCGACCGGGAAGGAGGGGTCACCGCCGAAGACGCGCTCGGCCAGCTCCGCCTCCTCGGGTTCGAGCCGGAGCGCGTCGGCGAGGTGGTCGCGGGCGGCGTCGATCGCGTCGTCGTACTCGTCGGCGAGCTCGCGGTCGAGGAGCGAGTCGACGCGGGCCCCCTGCTCGACTAAAGAGAGGAAGTCGGTGCCCTCGATGGTCACGTCGCGCTCGCGGATCGCATCGCGCAGGCGGTCGTCGGCGACCGAGGCCGCCGTGGACACCGCGGCGTCGAGGTCGTCGACCGCGGCCGTCAGCCGGTCTAACTCGTCGTCGCCGGCGATCGTGCCGTCGTCGTCGAGCCGCGAGAGCGCGTCGCGGAGGCGGTCGACGTCGACCGGGGGCGAGCGGTCCGCCGCCTCGTGCACCGCCGCGGCCGCCTCCAGGCGCTCGCGGTTCTCGGCGAAGAAGGCGAGGAGCCGCTCCGGCACCGTCTCCGCCGGGTTCTCCAACGCGTTCGGCCGGACGACCACGTCGCCCTCGACGTCGAGCCCGGCGAACGACTCGTCTAAGACGATCACGGAGGCGTACGACCGGGCCAGCTCGGAGACGTCGCGGGCGTCCTCGACCGTCTCGGCCGAGAGCTCGGGGACCGCCGCCTCGGCGCGCGCGAGCGTCTCCGCGTCGGCGGTCGCGAGACAGCGGTCGCGGACGCGGACGGTCGGGGGGTCGACCAGCGGGGCGCAGTCGGCGAGCGCCTCGCGGACGGCGGGGTCGGCGTCGCGCTCCATCGCGTCGGCCGCGAACGACTGCGCCTCCGCGATCCGCGAGGCGGACGCGCTCGGGTAGAACGTCTCCAGCCGCTTCGCGGCGTAGTCGGTGACGGTGCGCTCGCGCAGCAGGTCGATCGCCTCCCGGTACAGCTCGCGGGCGCGGTCGGTCGCCAGCACGCGCCCGTCGTCGTCGTGGCGGCGGCGGATCGCGCCGCGGGCGATCCGGGCCGCGCGGGCCTCGTTAACGCCCGGTGCGCGGGCGATCGCGGCCACGTCGCCGGACTCGACGGTCGCGACCGGGTCGTCGAGCTCGCGCAGCGCCGCGGCGGTCTTGGCGCCGACGCCGGGTATCGCCTCCAGCTCCATCTACCCGCGGCTACCGCGGCGACGGGCTAAAGCGTGCGGGGTCGGATCGGGGTGCGATCGGATCGGGGCGGGCCCTCGACCCGGGTGCGACGAGCTTTTTCGCGCCCGCCGACAACTCCGGCCATGAGTCAGCAGGCGCGGGCCGTCGGCGACGGCTCGCTCGCACCCGAGACGGCGGCGAAGGCGGCGGCCGCCCGCGACGCGCTCGGCGAGCGCGACGGCGTCCTCGTCGCGTTCTCCGGCGGGGTCGACTCCGCGGTGGTCGCGGCCCTCGCTCGCGACGCACTGGGCGACGACGCCGTGGCGTGTACCGCCCGCAGCGAGACGCTCCCGGCCGCGGAGCTCGACGACGCGAAGCGCGTCGCCGGGGAGATCGGCGTCCGCCACGAGACGGTGACGTTCTCCGAGCTGGACGACCCGAACTTCGTCGCCAACGACGGCGACCGGTGTTACCACTGCCGGACGATGCGGCTCGGGCGGATGTACGAGACCGCCAAGGACCTCGGCATCGACACCGTCTGCGACGGGACGAACGCCGACGACCCCGGCGAGGGACACCGGCCCGGCCTCCGCGCCGTCGAGGAGCTCGACGTGTTCTCGCCGCTGCTCGACGCCGATATCGGGAAAGACGAGGTCCGCGCTATCGCCGAGGCCTACGACCTCTCGGTGGCCGACAAGCCGTCGATGGCGTGTCTCTCCTCCCGGATTCCGACCGGACTGGAAGTCACCGAGGAGCGGTTGAGCCGCGTCGAGAAGGCCGAGCGCCTGCTCCGCGAGTGGGGGTTCGAAGGGTTCCGCGTCCGCG
Source organism: Halorubrum ejinorense (assembly GCF_039522565.1). Taxonomy (GTDB): domain Archaea; phylum Halobacteriota; class Halobacteria; order Halobacteriales; family Haloferacaceae; genus Halorubrum; species Halorubrum ejinorense. The sequence goes on from NZ_BAAADQ010000009.1 coordinate 45,147, forward strand.
ACCACGACGGGCTCGCGCGCGTCGAGATCGCGCCCGACGAGCTCGAACGCGCGCTTGACTCCGCCTTCGCCGACGCGGTCCACGAACACCTCACCGACCTCGGCTTCGAGTACGTCACCCTCGACATGGCCGGCTACCGGACGGGAAGCGTGAGCCCGGGCGGGGAGGAGGCGGACGGCGAAGGGGCGGACGGCGAAGAGCAGTCGAGAACCGACCGCGTAGACATCGACAGACAGTACCCGCGGTGAGAACGAAAGCGCGCCGAGTTCGCGCCCTGTGACGGCGTTATCACCCGAGAGAACCCGGCGGGAACGCTTATAACCCGTGTTATTGAATCGACACCTATGCGTGACGCGCAGACGCTGGCGGTGATCGCCGGCGGCGTCGGCGGTGCCGTCGGGGCGTTCGTCGGCGTCGCGGTCGGCGGATCCGCGCTCTCGGTGACCCTGACGACGCTCGGCGTCGCGACCGTCGTGGGCGTCGGGGTCATCGCGAGCGCGGTCATCGCCGGCGACGTGGAGTTCCTCGCCGACGCGGACGGCGAGTGACCGGAGTCGGGCCGGAAGCGTTCGCGAACGCCGAAGATGGCCGCAGGAACCGCCGCCGACCGCGCGCTTCAAGGCCCCGCCGCGACGAACGAGAGCCATGAGTCTCATCGCGTTCGACTTCGACGGGACGCTCTCCGACTCGGAGATGACGGTGCTGCTCGCCGAGCGCGCGGGCGTCGCCGACGAGGTCGCCGAGATCACCGAGCGGGCGATGAACGACGAACTCAGCTACGCCGAGAGCCTCTACCGCCGAGCGGCGCTGCTGGAGGGGCTCTCGGCGGCGGACACCGCCGACGCCTTCGACGCGGTCCGGATCCGCCCCGGCGCCGCGCGCCTCACCGAGCGCCTGCGCGAGGAGGGCCACCACGTCGCCGTGCTCACCGGGGGCTTCGAGCGGGGCGTGGAGGCCGCGCTCGCCCGCGAGGGGGTCGAGGTCGACACGATCGTCGCGAACCGGCTGCCGACCGCGGACGGCGCACTCACCGGCGAGGCCGAGGGGCCGCTGATCGAGGGGACGAAAGACGACGCCCTGGCGGAGCTGGCGGCCGAAGTCGGTGTCCCGATGGACGAGACGGTGGCCGTCGGCGACGGCGCGAACGACCTGCCGATGCTGGAGGTCGCGGGGCTCGCGGTCGGGTTCGTGCCGAAAGACGCCGTGCGTCCGGTCTGTGACGCCGTCGTCGCCTCCATGTACCGGCTCGGGAAGGTGTTAGCGGCCCACGGCGTCTTGCCCGACGCGGAGTGACCGGACCGGGGCGTTCTCCCACCGATACCTGACCATGTTTGGCTCAAGGGTTAATCAACGACGACGCCAACGTTGGACCATGAGCGTCCTCGCCGGGGTGATCGGATGCTACCGACGCTGACGTATCTCCAGTTCCACCTCGTCTTCAGCCTCCCCGTGTTAGCGCTGCTCTGGTACCTCGCACCGCGGTACGACGCCGTTCGTCGGCGGCGCGCGGCGGTCGGGATCGCGATCCTCGTCGCCATCGCCTACGTGTACACGACCCCGTGGATCAGCTACATGATCCGGCGGGGCGCGTGGTCGTACGCCGACGGCGCGGTCCTCGTCCGGGCGCTGTCGATCCCCCTCGGCGAGTACCTCTTCTTCACCATTCAGACCGTGGTCACCGCGTTCGCGCTCCACCTGATCGGGTTCGACCCGACGTTCCGCGAGGGCGACTTCGACCGCGGCCCCCGGGTCGCCGGCGTCGTCGCGGGCGCCGCGATGGTCGTCGCGGGGCTCTGGCTCGTCACCCTCGATCCCTCGTACCTCTACCTCGGCGGCCTGATCGCGTGGGTCGGCCCCGTCTTCGCGCTCCAGTGGTCGGTCGGCGGCGGCTACCTCCTCCGCACGCCGCGGATGTGGCTCGCCGCGACGCTGATCCCGGCCGCGTACTTCTGGATCGCCGACCGGATCGCGATCGAGATGGGTACGTGGATGCTCTCGACGGAGTACACGACCGGAATCGCCGTGTTGGGCCTCCCGATAGAGGAGATGCTCTTCTTCGCCTCGGCCGGCGTGATGACCGTCAACGGGCTCGTCCTCTTCGAGTGGGTGCTCGACTGGAACGACCGTCGGCGCGGCGTCGCCGAGCCGGCCTCGTCGGGAGGCGCCGAGCGCGACGTCCCCGGCCCGGAACCGCCCGCGGACCCCGATCCCGACGTCGTCGATGACTGAGGCGACGGCGACGGAGACGGCCGAGTCGCGCTCCGCTGCGTCAGGGCGGGGCGGAACGGCCCCGGAGTCCGCGGCGGCCCGAGTGGATCGCTGGTTCGCGCGGAACCCGGCGCTGGCGCTGGCCGCGCTGTTGCCGGTCGGCGCCGTGACCCCCCTGTTTCCGGTCGAACTCGGCGTGGCGACGTTCGCGCTCGGCACGCTCGTCGTGGGAATGGCACACGGCGCGGTCGACCACCTCGTCCCGCTGCGCGCGGCGCCGAACGTGTCGCTGCGCCGGTCGATCGCGGTCGTCTCGGTCGTCTACGCGGTCCTCGGCGGGGCGGTCGTCGCCGCGTTCTTCGTCTCGCCCGTGGCCGCGTTCGTCGGGTTCATCGCGCTCACGTGGCTCCACTGGGGGCAGGGCGACGTGGCGACGCTCGCGATCGCTGGCGTCGATCACCTGCCCACGTCGGCCGAGCGGTGGCTGGCGCTCGTCGTCCGCGGCGGCCTCCCGATGGGCGTCCCCCTGCTCGCCCACCCCGAGGAGTACCGGCTGGTGGCCGAGTGGATCGTCGGGCTGTTCGTCGTCGACGCGACCGCCGCCGCGGCCGCGGTCGACCCGCTGTTCACGCCCGAGATCCGCGCCGCGGTCGGCGTCGGGATGGCGGCCGCGACGCTGGGGTCGGTCGGGCTCGGCTACCGGCGGGTCCGCGCCGGGGAGGAGAGACGCGGCGGCTGGCGCCGCGACGTGGGCGAACTGGCGGTCCTGTGGGCGTGGTTCCTGCTGGCCGCGCCGGTGTTCGCGATCGGGGTGTACTTCGCGCTGTGGCACGCGCTCCGCCACGTCGGGCGGCTGGTCCTCGTCGACCCGCGGGCCGCGTCCGCGGCGTCGGCCGGCGACGCCGTGGGGGCGCTCGCTCGCTTCGGCCGCGACGCGGCGCCGCTCACGCTCGGCGGGTTCCTCGTGGTCGGCGCGGTCGGCGCGACGGTGCCCGCGGGCGTCGCGGCGCCGGGCGACCTGCTCGCCGTCTCGCTCGTCGCCATCGCCGCGATGACGCTCCCGCACGTCGTCGTCGTCGCGTGGCTCGATCGGCGAGAGGGCGTCTGGCGGCCGGGCGCGACCCGGTAAGCGCCGGCCGGGAGACACTCGCCGAGAACCGACGCCGACACCGCACGGCTCTTCTTTCGACGCGCCCTCGGTCCGGTCGATGGACGAGATCGCGATCCGCGACCCGCGGCCCGACGAGGCCGGGACGCTGGAGGAACTCATCACCTCGCACTTCAGCGAGGGGAGCACCTACAGCGTCGACCTCGGGCTCGACGACCCGACGTATCACGTGCTGGTCGCGGTCGAGAGCGGCGGGGCCGCCGAAACGGGCGAAGGCGACGCGGACGAGGCGATCCTCGGCGTGATGGCGCTCCGCGAGCTCTCGGACGCGGCCGCCGTCGCCGAGGAGATGTACTTCTTCGACGACCCCGACCTGCTGCCGCCCGCCGACCGCTACGGCCACCTCGAAATGGGGTACGTCCGCCCCGAGGCGACCGGGCGGGGTATCGGGAGCCGACTGCTCGCCCGGCTCCACGCGGTCGGCGCGGAGCGCGGCGTCGACCTGTTCGTCGCGGACTCGTGGTTCCACGGCGGCGACGACTCCCCGGAGAAGCTGTTCGACGGGCACGGCTACGAGACGGTCCACCGCGACCCGATCGAACGGTCCGCGGCCGAGTGTCCGAAGTGCGTTGGCGAGTGCGTCTGCGAGGGAGCGCTGGCGGTCCGACGCGTCGGGGGTGACGGGTCGTGACCGACGACCGCGGCGACGGGAGGCGATCGTGAACCACGACCGCGTCCACGCGAGGGAGCCCTCGCATCACGTCGACCGCTGGTCGGTCGGCGTGATCGAGTCGATCGGCGAACGCGACGGCCACTGCGTCGTGACGGTCCGACCGGTCGGGGAGTCGGCTGAAGGGGCTGAGTCGGGAGGCTCCGGGGGCGAGGTCGACGGTGATGAGAGCCCCGTCGAGCTACTGATCACGTTCGCCGTCAGGGACCTGTTCGTGAGTCGGCTCGCGATCGCGGACGACGAGTCGCCGGTCGGCGAGCGCGTCTGGTACCGGAAGCGGGGCGGGTAAGGAAAAACGGAGACGGGCGGGCGACCGGGAGCGAGCCCGCCGTCACTCCAACTGGTGGTAGTCGAGTTCGTGGCCCTCGTCGAGGGCGGCCTGGACCGCCTCGCTCGGCTCGTCGACCGATTCGGTCCAGAGCCGCATGCCGCCCACGTCGGCGGCCTCGAAGTAGACGTTGCGCCGCCAGTCGGCGTCGACGTCGGGGAAGTCGGTGCGGTAGTGGGCGCCGCGGGACTCCTCGCGTTCGAGCGCGCCGCGGAGCACCGCCTCGGCGGCGACGGTCATGAACCCGAGGTCGACCGCGAACTCGAACGACTCGCTCGTGACCGGGCCGACGCGTAAGTCGGCGACGCGGTCGCGCACGTCGGCGAGGCGGTCGAGCCCCTCCCGGAGCGACGCCTCGTCGCGGAGGATGCCGGCGTGGTCCCACATCAGCTCGCGCAGGTCGGCGAGCACCGCGTCCACGTCGTGCTCGCCGTCGCGGTTCGCCATCGCGCGCAGGTCGCGGAGGTGCGGCTCGACGAACGACTCGCGGAGGTCGTCCGGGACCGTTCCGGGGCCGTCCGCGCGGTCGGCGATCCGCTCGCCGGCGACGACGCCGTACGCGACGGTCTCGGCCAGCGAGTTCCCGCCGAGCCGGTTCGCGCCGTGGACGCCCGCCATCGTCTCGCCGATGGCGAAGAGCCCGTCCACGTCGGTCTCGCCGTGGTCGTCGACGGCGACGCCGCCCATCCCGTAGTGGGAGGTCGGCGCCACCTCGACGGCCTCCTCGGCCATGTCGACGCCGAGGTCGTGGAACCGCTCGTACATCCGCGGGAGGCGCTCTTCGATGAACGCCGCGTCTCGGTGTGAGATGTCGAGGTAGACGCCGCCGTTCTCGGTGCCGCGCCCCTCGGCGACCTCTTGCGCGATGGCCCGAGCGACCACGTCGCGGGCGTCCAGTTCCATCTGATCCGGCGAGTAGCGCTCCATGAAGCGCTCGCCGTCAACGTTGAACAGGCGACCGCCCTCTCCGCGGACGGCCTCGGTCACGAGGCGACCGCTCCAAGGGGCCCACTCGGAGTCGCTCTCGTCGACGGCCATCCCGGTGGGGTGGAACTGCATGAACTCCATGTCCATCAGCGACGCCCCGGCGTCGTACGCCAGGGCCGCGCCGTCGCCGTTGTTCTCGTCGTCGCGAGAGGTGTGGCGGTTGTATATCGCCGCGTGGCCGCCGGCGGCGAGGACGACGGTGCCGGCGTTGAACAGGACGAACTCGCCCGCGTCCATGTCGTAGCCGACGGCGCCGTAGACCGCGTCGCCGTCCGAGACGAGCTTCGTGATCATCACGTTCTCGCGGTACGGGACGGACAGTTCCTGTGCCCGGTCGACGAGCGCGTTCAGCATCGACTCGCCGGTGTGGTCGCCGGCGAAGGCCGTCCGCCGGAACGACTGGGCGCCGAAGAAGCGTTGGTCGATTTCGCCCTCGTCCGTGCGCGAGTACTCCATTCCCCACTCGTCGAGCTCGCGGAGGCGCTCGGGCATCTGTTCGGTCACGGTCTCGACCTTCGCCGGGTCGTTGACGAAGTGGCCCTCGTTGAGGGTGTCGGCCGCGTGGATCGCCGGCGAGTCTTCGGGGTCGTGCGTCCCGAGCGCGCCGTTGATCCCGCCGCGGGCCCAGGTCGTGTGCGCGTCGCCGTGGCCGCGCTTCCCGAGCACTAAGACGTCGTCGACGCCCCGTTGGGCGAGCTCGATCGCGGCGCGTGCGCCCGCCGCACCGGCGCCGACGACGAGGACGGAGACGTCCTCGCGGTCGTACTCGACCGGTTCGTCGTCGATCGGTTGCCGTTCACTCATACCGTACGGTAGGGTCCGCACACGGGTAAGTCCCACGCGCGTGTGCGCGCACGCGAGCGGAATCCCGGATCCCTCCGATCCACTGACTGCGCGGCCGCGTCAGTCCCAACCCGGCGTGCCGGGCGCGCCGGCGCCGTCCTCCACGTCGCGGACCAGTTCGGCCAGGGGCTCGGCGGTCGCGTCGACCGGGTCGCCGGAGACGGTCGCGCGCTCGGTCCACTCGCGGATCGCTGCCCCGACCCACGAGTCGGCGGCGCGGGCCCGGGCTCTGGCCTCGGTCATCCGGTCGCGGTCGACCGACAGCGACCCGGGGCGAGAGCCGACGGCGGCGCCGGCGAAGCGGGCGCGGTCGTCGGCGGTCGCCTCGCCGTCGCGGAGCCGGGCGACGACCCCGTCGAGGGCGTCGGGGTCGGGGTAGGCGAACACGGTCGCGCCGAGCGCCTGCGGGCCGAACGCCGGCGCCGGGAGGTCGTCGGGCGGTTCGTCGTCGAGGAGGCGGTCGCCGCCGCCGGCGGCCTCGACGCGCTCGCACTCCGTCTCGGCGCCGAGTTCGAGGTTGTGTCCGGGGTAGCTCGCGCAGGTGTCGGGATATCGGTCCGAGTCGTGTATCCGGCACTGGAGCGTCGTCGGGTCGAGGAAGGCGCACGTGTCGAGCCAGCGCGGGTCGTCCGTCCCGATCGGCGCGACCGGTTTCGGGGGTTTCCGGAGCCCGACGACGAAGACGGGGCGCCCGGTCGCGGCGGCGAGGTCGACGCCGTCGACCCGGACGCTGTCGTCGCGCTCGGACGGTTCGAACAGCCGCGGGACGAGGGCGTCGCCGAGGCCGTCCTCGACGAAGCCGGCCACTTCGTCGCGGGTGAGCGGAACGAGGTCGTAGGCGTCGTCGAGCGGGGGGCGGGGGCCGGTGCGGTCGGAGCCCGCGGCGGCGGGATCGAGCGGGCGCCAGTCGACGCAACAGCCGGCACACCCCTCACAGCGGAGGTCCATGCGACCGTGCGAACGGCTCCCACGGTCATAAGCGATCCGCGGCCGGAGCCTCAGAGTTCGCCCTTCGTGCTGGGCGTGTCGCTGCGGCGCTCGTCGAGGCGGGTGGCGTCGTCGAGCGCGCGCGCCAGCGCCTTGAACAGCGCCTCGACCTCGTGGTGCGCGTTATCGCCGCGTTCGACCGCCGCGTGGAGCGTGAGGCCGGCGTTGTGCGCGAGAGAGAGCGCGAAGTGGTCGGCCATGACGCTCGTGAACTCCCCGACCGACTCCTGTGAGAACTCGCCGGAGAACTCGTAGTAGGGGCGGCCGGCCACGTCGACGACGACGCTCGCGACCGCCTCGTCGAGGGGGACGCGCCGGTCGGCGTACCGCCGGATGCCGCGCTTGTCGCCGAGCGCCTCGTCGAACGCCTCGCCGAGACAGATCGCCACGTCCTCGACCGTGTGGTGGTCGTCGATGTCGAGGTCGCCGTCACAGCGCACGGTCAGGTCGAAGAGGCCGTGCTTCGCGAACGACTCGAGCATGTGGTCGTAGAAGCCGATCCCCGTCGAGACCTCGCCGTCGCCGTCGCCGTCGACCGCGAGAGTGAGTTCGATCGTCGTCTCGCTCGTCTCGCGGGTGACGGCCGCGGTCCGGTCGTGCTCGCTCATACGGTCCGGTCGTCGGGGACTGTTAAGGGAATTGCGGGCGGTGCCTATTTCACCTGCCCGGCGTGACACATTCGCATGGCACCCGACGGCGGACCACCGGGGGACTCCTCGGCGGGAGCGACCGATCCCGCGGTATCGCCTTCCGACGCACCCGACCCGACGGTCGAACACGACACCGACCAAGGCGAAGGGGAGCTCGAACGGACGATCGGACTCGCCGGGGGCCTCGCGATCGGTATCGGGACGATGATCGGCGCAGGGATCTTCGTGTTCCCGGGCCTCGCCGCGGAGAACGCCGGCCCGGCGGCCTCGCTGTCGTTCGCCATCGGCGCGGTGATCGCGCTGTTGGTCGCGCTGCCGACCTCCGAGCTCGCCACCGCGATGCCGCGCAGCGGCGGCGGCTACTTCTTCATCTCGCGCGGGCTCGGCGCCGGTCCCGGAGCGATCGTCGGACTCGGGCTCTGGCTCGGGCTCGTGTTCGCGTCCGCGTTCTACCTCGTCGGACTCGGCAGCTACGCCGGACAGGTGTTCCTCGAGGCCGGGCTCGCTCTCCCGGTCGACCCGGCGGTCCCGCTCGGCGTCGCGTTCGGAATCGGCCTCACCGTGCTCAGCCTCTTCGGGACCGAGAACACGGCGTCGCTTCAGAACGGCATCGTCATGGTGCTCCTCGTCATCCTCACGCTCTTTTTGAGCTACGGGAGCCTCGACGCGCTCGGCGTGTTCGGGGCCGAGAGCGTCCCGGAGCGCTTCTTCCCGCCGGGCGGGGCGCTCCCCGTTCTCCAGACCGCCGCGCTCGTGTTCACCTCGTACCTCGGCTTCGCACAGGTCGCGACGGTCGCGGGCGACATCAAGGAGCCGTCGCGGAACCTCCCGCTGGCGATGGTCGGCTCCGTCCTCCTGGTCGGGGTCTTCTACGTCGTCACCATCTTCGTCGCGACGAGCGCGTTCGGGAGCGCCCGCCTCGGGGAGTTCGGCGAGACGGCGATGGTCGAGGTCGCCCGGGAGTTCATCGGGTTACCCGGCGCGCTCGCCATCGTCATCGCGGGGCTGTTGGCGACCTTCTCCAGCGCGAACGCGTCGATTCTCAGCGCGTCGCGGGCGGTGTACGCGGTGAGTCGCGACGACCTCATCCCCGAGGCGGCGAGCCGGATCAACCTCAAGTACGGCACGCCGCACGTCGCCCTGGGGCTCGCGGGCGGTCCGATCGTCGTCCTCTCCGCGACGGGGCAGGTGGAGCTGCTCGCGGAGGTCGCCTCCTTCCTCCACCTCGTGATGTACGGCCTGATCTGCGTCGCGTTGATCCGGCTCCGCCGCGAGCAGCCCGACTGGTACACCCCGACGTTCCGCTGTCCGGCCGGGTTCGCCGTCGCCGGGGTCGGCGGCCTCGCGAGCTTCGCGCTCATCGCGTTCATGCAGCCGGCATCGATCGCGATCGGAGTCGTGGTGATGATCGTGAGCTACGCGTGGTACCGCTACTACGCGACCGACGTCGCCCTCAAGGGGAAATTCTGAGATGACACCGACACGCACACCGACGACGGACGAACAGCCGACGACTGACGGCGGACGGCCCACGGACGAGGACGGGACCTCGGCGCGGGGCGACTCGGAGCGGTCCCCCGAACGCCCGACGGTCCTCGTTCCGCTGGAAGTGCTGGAGGGCGACTCGCTCCCGGCGGGCGTCCCGGAGCTCCTCGCGAACGCGCACGTCGTGCTGCTCGGCTACCACGTGCTTCCCGATCAGACGGCGACCGAACAGGCCCGCGAGCAGTTCGGCGAGAAGGCGATGTCGAAGATCAGCGGCTTCGCCGAGACGCTCACAGAGGCGGGCGCGACCGTCGAGACGCGGCTCGTCTTCACCCACGACAAACAGACCACGATCGACCGCCTCATCTACGAGTACGACTCGCTCGCGGTGCTGGTGCCGAACAGCGTCGAGAGCCTCGATTCCGTCCTCGTCGCCGTGCGCGGGACCGTCGGCATCGGCCGGAACACGCGGCTCGTCGCCGGGCTGTTCGCCGGCACCGACATCGATGTCACGCTGTACCACATCCTCGGCGAAGACGAGCTCGAGGACGACGCAGAGACGCTGTTGAACGGGGCGCGGAGCGAACTCGTCGAGCGCGGGATGGATCCGGACGCGATCGACGTGCGGGTCGAGACCCCGTCCGAACAGACGGCGATCGACGCGATCGCGGAGCTCGGCGAGACCCACGACGCGGTCGTCATGGGGGAGACGGACCCCTCGGTCACCACGTTCGTCTTCGGAATGCCGTCGGAACAGGTCGCGGAGCGGTTCCTCGGCCCGGTGCTCGTCGTCCAGCGGGAGCGTCCGGACGGCGACGAGGAGTCGGAGGAGTGACCGTCGCGTCGGCTCGCGCGGCGCGGCCGGTCGGGTTCCCGGTGGTCGCGGCTCAGGCCTCGTCGGCCGCGACCTGCGCCTCTCGGAGCGTGAACTCGCCCTCGTAGAGCGCGGTCCCCGCCACGACCGCGGCCGCGCCCGCCTCCTTCAGCGCGACCACGTCGTCGACGGTCGCCACGCCGCCGGAGGCGATCACGGGGACGTCGACCGCGTCGACCACGCTCGCGACCGCCTCGCGGTCGACGCCCGCCAGCTGCCCCTCCACGTCGACGTTCGTGAACAGGATCGCGCCGGCGCCCAGTTCCTCGTAGCGGGCGGCCGCCTCGGCGGGGTCGAGGCCGGTCCCCTCCGTCCAGCCGCTCACGACGACTTCGCCGTCTTTCGCGTCGAGGCTGACGACGACGCTACCGGGGTGCGTCTCGTCGATCTCGGCGACGATCTCCGGCGTCTCGACCGCCGCGGTCCCCAGTATCACGCGGTCGAGGCCCAGATCGAGGAGGTCTCGCGCGCCGTCGGCGGTTCGGATGCCCCCGCCGAGTTGGAGGCCGACCCCGTCCGGGACGCTCCGGACGACCGCCTCGATCGCGTCGGCGTTGACGCGCTCGCCCTCGAAGGCGCCGTCGAGGTCGACGAGGTGGAGCGTCGCGGCGCCGGCCTCGATCCAGCGCTCGGCGGCCGCGACCGGATCGCCGTAGCGTTTGCCCGTGCCGCGCTCGCCGCCGACCAGCTGGACGACCTCGCCGTCCTGGACGTCGACGGCGGGGATCACCTCGAACTCGGGGAAGCCGCTCATACCCGCACACAGTCGCGGCCGCCGATTAAACGGGTCGGTTCGGAGGGGGCGGCCCGACCCGGGCGGCGGACGAGTCCGTTCGCGCTCACGCCACCGAGATGAGCAGCTGCGAGACGTCCTCGTCGAAGGTCGCGGGGTCGGTCGCGAGCGCCGCCGCGGTCTCGCCGTCGGCGAGTTCCGTCACGGCGGTCTCGGCGTCGACCGCGTCGGGCAGCGCTTCGTCGAAGACCTCGATGAGCGGCTCGGTCGGGTACGCGCCGCCCGCGACGAGGGCGTCGGTGCCGTCGTGCCAGACGCCGAGCCGAGCCCCCGTGTCGACGCGCCCGTCCACGTTCGCGGTCGAGCCGTCGGGGAGCGGAACCGCACCGTCGAGCGCGTACTCGCCGGTCAGTCGCCAGACGGTCGCGGTGTTGCCGGACCGGACCGTGGAGATTCCCTCGTCGGCGATCCGGGCGTCCTCGACCCCGCGGTCGCGGAGTTGCGCGCGGAACACCTCGGTCGCCGCCGCCTCCACGCGGTCCATCACTCGGTCCCGACCGACCTCGCCCGGGAGCCGGTCGACCGCGGGCCGGAGGTCGATGCGCGTCGCGGAGAAGGTGACCGGCGACGCCGACGCGCCGACCGTCTCGTCGAGCGCGTCGGCGACGGGCGCGTACTCGTAGGTCCGCGTCCGTTCGAGCGCCCGGGCGCTGACGGGGCCGTACGACTCCTCGAAGGCCGTCCCCTGTGAGTCGTCGGTGAGCCGCCAGTCGTCGATGCGGTCGCTGGTCACCGTAGGCGACGGCACCGGACCGTCGCGACCGCCGAGACAGCCTGCGAGCCCACCGAGAGCGACCGTCGCGCCGCCGGCGAGCAGCCGCCGTCGGGTGGTCCGCGACGCGCCCGACGCGGAGTCGTTTCCCATGCGTGTGGGTGGCGGTCGCGGAGTAAGTGGGTGTCGCCGGGGGCAGCGCTCGGACGCCGGGGGAACGAGGCGGGGCGGTCTGTCGGTGGCGCAGCCGGGCGCGACCCGACCCCAACACTCATTCCGCTACCACGTCTCCACCGCCCGATGGAAGACCCATCTCGGTGTAGTCACACGTTTTCGGTCCCGTCCTACGACTTGCCGGGCGACGACCGGTCAGAAGGGCGGCGCTGGATGCTCACCGAAGACGTTCCCGGCGTGACGGACCGGGTCTGGTCGTGTGCGCACGACGCGCTGCCCGAGAGAGACGTCTGTCCGTTTCACTGCCCGCCCGACGAGCGCCCGCCGGACCTCGATGAGACGGACGCGTTTCGCAGCTGTCTCGCACGGGCGGCGACCGCCGACGACCAGCGCCGAAGCCGGCGACTCTGTCAGTTCATCGACGCGACGTTCGAGGAGCTCGCCTTTCGGGGGACGACCGTCGGCGGCGAGGTGAACCACGCGATCAACCTCGCTCACGCGGAGATCGGCGAGTCCGACTGGACTGACGCGACGTTCCGTCAGCCGATACGGTGTTCGCACGCGACGTTCACCGGACCGCTCACCCTTCGTGACGCGCGCTTCGAGCGGAGTGGAGGGTTCAGAAACGCGACGTTCGAGGGCGACGTACAGCTCCGGGGAGGGGTGTTCGCCGGACCCGCGGTGTTCAAACACGCTGACTTCCGGGGCGACGCCCGCCTCTGGTACACGCAGTTCGAGGCGCACGCGAACTTCCGACGGGCGCGGTTTCGAGACGTAGCGTACTTCGAGGCGGTCGACTTCACCGACTACGCCAGGTTCACCCGTGCGACGTTCGACGGCGAGACCACGTTCAAACTCGCCGAGTTCGACGACGACGCCGACTTCGACGGCGCGCGCTTCCGCGGGGATCACGGGTTCCGGCGAGCGTCGTTCGACCGCATCACGGACTTCTCCGACGCCCTCGTCGAGGGACCGCTCGACCTGTCGACGGCCGAGGTCGCCACGCTGGAGTTGACCCCGTCTGCCGAGGCCGGCGACCGCCGCGAGGACGCGCACACTGACGAAGGCAGCGCGGAGACGCAGTGCGTGAACCTCAGGGAGGCGACCGTCGGTTCCGGGACGCTCGGCCAACCCGCGTCCGGGAGCGTTCTGTACGACTGTACGGACGCCACGCTCGGCGACGTGTCGTTCACTGACCCCGACGGCGGCCCGGTCTGTGACCGGGTTCGGTTCGCGCGCACTCGGTTCGAGGACTTCGTGTTCGAGAACGACGACCTCGATCCGGCCGCGGCCGGCTGGCGACTGTCCGAGGTGGCCGATCCGGGGGCGCTCCCAGAAGCGAGTCGGGGTGCGCCGGACACGGAAACGCTGCGTCAGACCTTCCTGAACGCGAAGAACGGCGCGGACGAGACCGGGAACAACACGGCCGCGAGCGCGTTCTTCTATCGGGAACTGACGTACCGTCGGCGTCGGTACGCCGAGCTCGCTCGGGACGGAACGCGCCGGTGGCGAGACCGAGCGGCCGACGCGACGAAGTGGGGACGAAACCTCGCGCTCATGTTGTCCACCGGCTACGGTGAGCGCCCCGACCGGGTCGTCTACTCGTCGGTGACGATCATCGTCTTCTTTGCGCTGCTGTACGCCCGGTTCCTCTCGGACGTCGAGTACGCCCCCGTGGACTACGTCGTGTTCAGCTTCCAGAGTTTCATCACGTTCATTCTCGGGACGCCGCCGGCCGGCACGGCTCGGTCCGTCGAAGTCCTGAGCGCGGTCGAGGGCTTCGTCGGCGCGTTCTTCATCGCGCTGTTCGTGTTCACGTTCACCCGTCGAATCAACAGGTGAGACGGCGAACGAGTCGGCGTAGACCGTTCCAGCCACACCGCGGCGCGTCGAGGTGCGGAACGAGGACGGATCCCTTATGTAACCACCGAGTACAACAACCGAGTGATGACTACCGACGAGAGCGAGACGCGGCGGCGACGCGCCCGGTCGCACACCCGACGACGCTTCTTGACCGCGACCGGCGCGGCGGGAGCCGTCGCGCTCGCCGGCTGTAGCGCGACGCCGACCGGCGACGGGAGCGGCGACGACGGGGGAGACGGGAGCGGGAACGAGACCGACGGCGACGGCGGCGACGGGACGGGAGACGGCGAGACGCCGACGCTGACGGTGGCGACGTACACCAACTTCATCGACGCGCCCTCGGTGAGCCCGGGCGAGTGGCTCAAAGATGAGTTCGAGAGCCGGTACGACGCCGAGTTGGAGTGGGCGACGCCGGACAACGGCGTGAACTACTACATCGAGCGCGCCGCCTCGGGCGCGGGCGTCGACGCCGACCTCTACGTCGGCCTCACCACCGAGGACCTCGTCCGCGTCGACGGGCAGCTCGACGGCGACCTCTTCGCCGAGCGGGGCGATGTCGACGGCTTCGAGGACGTCCGAGAGGGGCTCTTGTTCGACCCCTTCGACCGAGCGGTCCCGTTCGACACGGGCTACATCAGCCTCGTGTACGACGGGACCGCCACCGAGGCGCCGGCGACGTTCGAGGGACTGCTCGACGACGAGCACGCCGGCGCGCTCATCGCGCAGAACCCCGGCGCCTCCTCCACGGGTCGGGCGTTCCTCCTTCACACGATCAAGCGCTTCGGGGACGGCGGGGTCGCGAGCGACGGCGAGGGGGAGGCGATCGCGGGCGCGGACGGCGACCCCGAGTACGACTACCTCGACTACTGGGCGGACCTCCAGGAGAACGACGTGCGCGTCCTGGGCGACTGGGACGAGGCGTACACCGCCTGGAGCAACGGGGAGGCGCCGATTGTCGTCTCCTACTCGACCGACCAGGTGTTCGCCGACATGGAGGGAGCGGACTTGGAGAAACACCAGATCCGGTTCCTGAACGACCAGGCGTACGCGAACCCGGAGGGGATGGCCGTCTTCGACGACGCGGACGAGCCCGCCCTCGCCCGGCAGTTCATGTCGTTCATGCTGGAGCCCGACGTGCAAGGCGAGATCGCCCAGCGCAACGTCGCGTTCCCGGCCGTCGGGGACGCGGAGCTGCCGAGCGACTACGCCGAGCTGGCACAGGAGCCGGCCGACCCGGTGACGTTCACCTACGACGAGCTCCGCGGCTCGGCCGACGCGTGGGTCGAGGCCTGGGAGCGGCAGTTCGCCGGGAACTAACCGCGTGTGCGACGAGGGGCCGGGCACGTGACTGACGACGGCGGCCGCACGGGAGGCCGAGAGGGGCCGCTCACCCGAGTCCGGGACGCGATCGAGACGCGCTCGCTGACCGCGCTCGCGGTCCTCACCAGCGCCGCGCTCGTCGTCGCCTTCTACTACCCGACCGCGACCGTCCTCGTCGAGGCGGTCGTCGTCGACGGCGCCGTCACCCTCGCCGTCTTCGCCGAGATCCTCACAGACCCGTTCTACTTCGGCGAGCTCGCGCGGCTGCTGTCCGGCGAGTCGCCGGGGGTCGTCGCGCGGGCGCTGCTCTCGCCGGACCGACGGCTGGGGATCGTCGGCTTCACCGCCTATCAGGCGCTCCTCTCGACGGTCGCGAGCGTCGCCTTGGGCCTCCCCGCCGCCTACCTGCTCGCGCGCTTCGAGTTTCCCGGCCGGAAGACGCTGCGCTCGCTGACCATCGTCCCGTTCGTCCTCCCGTCGATCATGGTCGCCGTCGGGTTCGTCGCCACGTTCGGCGAAAACGGTACGCTGAACGCCGTGCTGACGAGTCTCGGGCTCCCGCCGGTGAACCTCCTCTTCACCCTCGAAGCGGTGGTGATCGCCCACGCCTTCTACAACGCGCCGCTCGTCGCGCGCGTGACGACCGCGGCGTGGGAGTCGGTCGACGCGAGCGCGGTCGAGACCGCCCGAAGCCTCGGAGCCGGGCCGGTCCGAGCGTTCTACGACGTGGTCGCGCCGCAGGTGTACCCCGCCGTGCTCACGGGCGCGGCGCTCACGTTCGTGTTCACGTTCGGAACCTTCCCCATCGTCCTCGCGCTCGGCGGGTTCCAGCTGGCGACGGTGGAGGTGTTCGTCTACCGGCTCGTCCGCGATCTGAGCTACGCGGAGGCCGCCGCGTTAGCGATCGTCGAGCTCGTGATCTCGCTCGGGGTCCTGCTGGCGTACCTCCGGTACGAGGCCCGACGCTCGACGACCACGCGCGGGGCTCGCCCCCTGCCGCGGCGTCCGCTCGTCCCGTCGACGCCCACGCTCAGCGAGTTGTTGCCGCGGGTCGGGCTCGGCGTCTATTCGATCTTTGCGGGCGTGATCTTCCTCGCGCCGATAGCCTCGATGGTGCTCGCGTCGGTGACGGGCGGCGACGGCGCGCTCACGCTCGACCACTACCGGTTCCTGATCGAGCGCCAGCAGACGGGGGCGGCGTTTCAGGTGCGGCCGTGGCCCGCGATCCGTAACTCGCTCGCGTTCGCGGCCGCCGCGACCCTGCTCGCGCTCCCGATGGGCGTCGTCGTCGCGGTGTTGACCACGCGGCGGTACCGCGGCCGGACGCTCGTCGACGCGGCCGCGATGGCGCCGCTTGCGGTCTCCGGGATCATCGTGGGACTCGGCCTGTTGCGGGGGCTCGTCTTCGGGGTCGAGATAGCGGGGTGGCGGATCGCCGCGAGCGGGGCCGTCGCCATCGTCGTCGCGCACGCGGTCGCGGGCTACCCGTTCGTCGTCCGGACCGTCTCGCCGGGGCTCTCCGGGTTGGACCGCTCGCTGATCGAGTCGGCGCGGGCGCTCGGCGCCTCGCGGGCGCGGGTGATCCGGGACGTGGAGCTCCCATTGGTTTGGCCCGCGGTCGTCGCGGGCGCCGCGTTCGCGTTCGCGATCTCGGTCGGGGAGTTCACCTCGACCGTCGTGTTGGCGACCGGCGCCGACGCGTACACGATGCCCGTCGCGATCGAACGCTTCATCGGGCGGCGGCTCGGACCCGCGACCGCCATGGGCGTCGTGCTGCTGGTCGTCACCGGCCTCAGCTTCGTCGTCATCGAGCGGCTCGGAGGTGAGACGCGTGGGCTCTGAGCGGGAGGGGGCGGCGGGAGACGACGGCGACCGTGCGCCCGTCGCCGTCGAGCTCGACGGCGTGAGCAAACGCTACGGCGACGCCGACGCCGTCGACGACGTGAGCCTCCGGGTGCGCGAGGGGGAGTTCTTCACGCTCGTCGGCCCCTCCGGGTGCGGGAAGACGACGACGCTCCGCCTGGTCGCCGGGTTCGAGGAGCCGACGAGCGGGACGGTCAGGTTCGGAGGCGAGTCGGTCGCGGGCGTCCCGCCCGAGGACCGCGACGTGGGAGTCGTCTTCCAGAGCTACGCGCTGTTCCCGCACATGACCGTCGGCGAGAACGTCGCCTACGGGCTCAACTTCGCCGAGCCGCCCGAGGGCGTCACGCGCGAGGAGCGCGTCGCGGAGCTGCTCGAACTGGTCGACCTGCCGGACGCGGCCGACCGCGACCCCGAGAGCCTCTCGGGCGGGCAACAGCAGCGGATCGCGATGGCGCGGGCGCTCGCGCCCGGTCCCGACGTCCTCCTCTTAGACGAGCCGATGAGCGCGCTCGACGCGCGGCTCCGCGAGCGGCTCCGCGCGCAGGTGAAAGAGATTCAGTCCGAGCTGGGCATCACCACGATATACGTCACGCACGACCAGGAGGAGGCGCTGGCCGTCTCCGACCGCGTCGCGGTGATGAACGGCGGGACCCCCGAGCAGGTGGCCGTGCCCCGGACCGTCTACCGCGAGCCAGCCACCCGGTTCGTCGCGGAGTTCGTCGGCGACAACAACGTGTTCGCCGGAAAAGTGGTCGACGCGCCCGCCGACGGGGAACTCGCCGTCGACGTCGACGGCGGCGACGAGACGCTCCGGGTCGCGGTCGGGAGCGACGAGGAGGAGCCGACCGCGACGCGACTCCCCGAGGTCGGCGACCGGATCGCCTTCTGCGTCCGCCCGGAGCACCTCCGCGTCGCGAGCGTGGACGAAGCGGCAGACGACGAGCCCGGCGCTCCGACGGGCGAGAACGCCCTTCGAGCGACCGTCGCCAACTCGGAGTTCCTCGGGGAGACGACGCGCGTCACCCTCGACTGGGGCGACCGCGAACTGCTCGTCCGGGCCGTGGACCCCCTCGACGGCGCGGTCACAGTCGGATTCGACCCGGGCGACGCGCACGTGATCGAGGTCGAAACGCGGTGAACGGCAACGACTATTTATAAATGCGTGCGGTGGCGCGTGCCGACGAGCGCCTGATAGGGCGCGAGTCGCACGCGCGAGGGAGTCGGCGGTCCGGAGCGAAGCGAAGGACCGCCGACGAGGCTGGGGAGGTGTGAGGCGCTGTGCGGTCGCGGTCGGGCGGGACTCAAAGGGGCAGCCGCGAGGCCGGCGTATGCGACGCAAGCACTGGAACGAGGGAGCGAACGCAGTGAGCGACCGAGTGAAGCGCGCAGCGAGCGTACGCCGGCCTCGCGGCTGGGGCTTTGGAGGTGTTGTCCGTCTATTTTGTAGCAGCTACTTATAAAGGAGCAGTCGGCGCTTCGGCGTTGTCGTCCGTCGACTCGCTAACGGCAGTCTACCGAACAATCCCGCCGAAACGTCTCGTATCGTAATCGTATCGAGGCGACACGCCTTACCCCGCGGGCCCAGTAAGGCACACATATGGCCTCCGAGGCGTGCGACGTCTGCGAGCGGTCTGTGCGGATCGCCGGCGGTATCGGCGACCTGTGGAACTTCGCGTTCGAGTCGACACAGGGGTTGACCCTCGAACTCACCGACGGCTCGGAGTTCTTCCTCTGTTTCGAGTGTATGGAGCGGCTCCCGGACGACCACGAGCCGACCGCCGAGGACGTCGCCGCCCTCCGCGAGCGCACCGAGCCGATCGAGGAGGACGGCAACAGCTTCTGGCACTGGGGGTAGGAGACGCCGACGGCTCGGCCCCGCGCGGTCACTCCGCCGGCGTGCCGAACGCCTCCAGCGAGTCCTTCTCGAACGGGGCCGTCGAGAGCAGCGAGACGACGTCGCCGGCCTGGAACGTCGTTTCGCCCTTCGGGGTGAGCACGTCGCCGTCCCGCTCGACGCCGACGACGTGGGCCTCCCGCGAGATCTGTCCGTCGGCGACCGCTCGCTCGATGGTCTTGCCGGCGATCTCGGCGCCCTCCGAGACGGTGAACTCGGCGACCTCGGCGTCGCCCGTGAGGCTCATGAAGTCGGTGAGCGACGGGCCCTTCGGGACGGTCTCGGGGCCGAACGGGTCGTAGGGGCGGTAGTACTCGCCCTGGACCACGCTCTCGTCTTCGATCGTCAGGCCGAGGTCGGCGATCGTCTCGGCGATGTGGTTGATGTCGTCGGTGTCCGCGCCGACCACGGTCACGAGGAGGTTCGCCGAGCCGGACATCAGCTCCTGGACGCCGACGACCCCGGAGACATCCAGCGCCGACTGCGCGAGCCGCGTCCGCTTCGGGATCGGCGCCGTACACCTGAACAGGTAGGTGATGTAACCGCCGATCGACTTGTAGTCGATGTCGGCGAGGTACCCCCGGAGGATCCCCCGCTCTTCGAGCTGGTCGATCCGGTTTCGGATCGTCGCCGGCGTCACCCCCATCTCCTCGGCGATGTCCGACGTCGCCGTGTTCCGCGCGTCCACCGCGAAGTAGTAGAGGATGCGCTTGTCTATCTCGTCGATGCGGTGTCCCATACCCGAACTACGATCAGGCGGCACATAGATTTTCTCATGCCCCGTTTTACATCGCGCTGTCTTTTGTCTACCAAAATATAATGGCCTAATATTTTTCTAGCGAAATAGAGAACCCAACAGTTATAACTAAGAAAAAATACAGCCTGTGATAGGTTCCGAAACAAAAACGCAGTCCGCGGTCGGATCCGAACTGGCCTCGGCCGGAGCCGAACCAGCCGGAACCTACACAATATCCATGACTTCACCCGAAATCGACCCCCCGGACGGCGTCTCGGACGACGTGATCACTGCGCTCGACGAGGCCGGCGACGCGCAGCTGAAGGAGACGATCCACTACGCGCAGCGGCTCCTTCGTGAGAAGCCGACGCTGACGGACGCGATCGAGTCGCGGGAGGGAGAAGAGCTCGTGCGCGCCGAAGACCACGGCGCGTACACCGTCGCCGTCGTGGAGCGGCCGGACGAGACGGGCGTCGCCCGCGGACCCTTCGCGTACAGGGTCGAATGGGAGCCCGCGACGGACGGCGGAGACGGTCACTACCGGTGGCACTACCTCGGGAGAGCGAGCGGTGGCCCCGGAGGGGACGGCGGTGCGTGACCCGTTCCGTCAGTGCGACGGCTCGGAGACGGGCCGCGGGCGCGGGACGACACCGGCGGCCGCGCGGCCGAACCGCGGACGCGCGACTCGGATCGAGAATCGGCTGACGAACTGATCGGCTACACCTACCAACTCATGTACGTCATCATCGTCGGAGCCGGCGACATCGGAACGCCGCTCATCGAAATCGCAACGGGCGCCGGATACGAGGTCGTCGTCATCGAGACGGACCCCGAGAAGGCGGACGAGGTCGCGAGCGACTACGACTGTATGGTCCTCAACGCCGACGCGACCGTCAAGGAGACCCTCGTCGACGCCGGAAGCGACCGCGCGGACGCGATCATCACGACGACCGACCAGGACGCGACCAACGTGATGGTCTCGCTGCTCGCACAGGAACTCGACGTTCCCAACGTCGTCTCGGTCGTCCACAACCCCGAACACATGAACCTCTTCCGCCAGATCGGGGTGAACACCATGCAGAACCCGCAGCGGCTCATCGCCGAGTCGCTGTTCCGCTCGGTCGACCGGCCGTCGATCGTCGACTACATGCGGGTCGGCGACGTCGCCGAGGTGTTCGAGATCACGGTCGCAGAGGAGGCGCCGATCGCAGAAAAGACCCTCATCGAGGCCGACGAGGACGGGCTCCTCGGCGACGAGACGCTCATCGTGGCGATCGAGCGGGAGGACACGGACTCCCCGGTCACGCCCCGCGGACAGACCCGCATCGAGACGGGCGACCTGTTGACCGTCTACTCCGGAACCGGCGCGACGCCGGACGTGACGGACATCTTCGGCCACTACGAGGATCAGGAGAACGGCTCGAACGGGGTGCGACTGTGACCGTCCGCCCGGTATCGCGGGGCGACCGCTCCGACGACGGCGA
This sequence comes from Halorubrum ejinorense, assembly GCF_039522565.1. Lineage (GTDB taxonomy): Archaea > Halobacteriota > Halobacteria > Halobacteriales > Haloferacaceae > Halorubrum > Halorubrum ejinorense. The sequence goes on from NZ_BAAADQ010000009.1 coordinate 66,186, forward strand.
CTCATGAGAGTCAAGACCGACACCGTCGGCCGCGACGTCGGCCGCATCGTCCAGGCCGTCTCGCTCATGATGCTGATCTCGCTCGTCGTGGCGGCGGTCAACGGCGAGTTCTACACCGTCCCGGCGTTCGTGGTCTCCGCGGTCGTCATGGCGGGGATCGGAACCGGGCTGGTCCGGCGGTACCGCGGCGCCGACCCGCCGGAGAAGCGCGAGGCGATGGTCACCGCGGCCACGGCGTGGGCGCTCGTGGGGATCCTCGGCGGACTCCCCTTCGTCCTGATCGCGTGGACGATCCAGCTGAACCCGTTCCCCGTCTGGATGAACACGCCGCCGATGGACTCGACGACCGCGGTGTTCCTCGACCCGCTCGACGCGGTGTTCGAGAGCATGAGCGGCTTCACCGGGACCGGGCTCACGATGGCGGCCGTCGAGGAGGAGCTCCCCCGGGCGATCCACTGGTGGCGGTCGTTCATCGAGTGGGTCGGCGGCGTCGGCGTGATCGTCTTGACGGTCGCGATCCTGCGCCGCTCCGGCGGGAGCAGCGGCTCGTACACGCTGTACGAGAGCGAGGCGCGCTCCGAGAAGATCCACCCCAGCATCGTGACGACCGTCCGCGAGATCTGGAAGATCTTCGTCGGCCTCACGCTCGGTTCGATCGCCCTGTTCCTCCTCGCCGGGATGCCCCTGTGGGACGCGATCAACCACGGGATGACCGGCATCTCGACCGGCGGGTTCTCCGTCCACGCGGACTCGATCGGCCACTACGGCAGCCCGCTGATCGAGTACGCCACGGTCCCGGTCATGGTCGCGGGGAGCATCGCGTTCCCCGTCCACTACCTGATCTTCAAAGGGGAGATCCGGAACTTCTACACCGACCTCCAGACGCGGTGGGTGTTCATCTGGTTCACCGTGGGGTCGCTCGTGTTGACCGCGATCCTCTACGCGAACGGCCAGTACGCCACGCTGGAGGAGACGTTCCGGGTGAGCCTGTTCCAGTTCGTCTCCGCGACGTCGAACACCGGCTTCGGGAGCGCGTCGATCGGCGGCGGCACCGAACGCGTCTGGACCGCGGGCCCGACACTGTTCGCGTGCCTCGGGATGTTAACCGGCGCGGCGGCCGGCTCGACGGTGAGCGGGATCAAGCTCATTCGCGTCGTGACGCTGGTCAAGGGGACGATCTGGCAGATTCAGGACGTGTTCCGGCCGCAGGCCGCGATCCGCTACCTCCAGATCGGCGACCGGCGCCTCAGCGAGGCGCAGGCGCAACGGGAGTACACCGAGGCGACGGTCGTGTTCCTGCTGTGGATCGCGTTCCTCGTGATCGGCGTCGCCGTCCTGCTTCGGGTCCTTCCCCCGACGTACCCGCTGGAGTACGTGATCTTCGACGTGATGAGCGCCCAGAGCAACGTCGGCCTCGACTCGGGGGTCACCGGGGCGACCATGCCCGAGACGGCGAAGGCGATGCTGATCGTCAACATGTGGGTCGGTCGACTCGAAATAATCCCGGTGGCGGTGTTGCTCGGAACGATCGTCCGCCGGCTCGACCGCTCCGCCTGACGGAGGCGTCAGTCGCCCGGCGGATTCGGACCCCGGCCTCGTCGGTCAGTCGTCGTCCTTCGGATCGACCGTCGGGTCGTTCTCCGAGCCGTCGATCTCGGGCGTCGACGGCTCCGGCTCGACGCCCGTCTCGGCGGGCGTCGGGGTCGCGTCGGTCACGTCTTTCGACCGCGCACCGCCGCCGAAGAGCCGGGCGAGGATGCCGCGGTCGCTCCGGCGCTCGGCGAGCAGCACGGAGCACTCGACGTCTTCGAGCACGCTCAACACGAGCGAGCCGCTGACCAGCCGCGAGAGCAGCCCCTTCTCCGTCGCGCCGACGATGAGCATCGTCGCATCGCGGGCGGCGCGCTCGATGCTGGCCTCGACGTCGCCGGTCTCGATCCGCAGCGTCGCGTCCGCGAGGTCGTGCGCGTCGGCCCACTCGGAGAGGAAGGCGCGCCCCGCCTCCTCCTCGCCGTCCTCGGAGACGTGGAGCAGGGTCACCTCGCCGCCGAACTCGGACTGGAGCATCTTCGCGACGGCGCCGGAGAGGTCCGAGGCCGGACCGCCCGCGGTCGGCACGAGGATGCGCGAGGCGTCGAACCCGCGGTCGCGGAACACGAGGAAGTCCGAGGGCAGCGAGTACGCCAGCTCGTCGACGGCGGACTCGGCGCGCCCCGGCGCCCCGTGGGAGTCCTCGCCCCAGCCCATCACGGTCATGTCGGCGCCGTAGGTGCGCGCGGCGTCGAACACCTCCTCGAACACGCGGTGCGATAAGACGACGTGCGTCTCCACGTCGACGCCGAACGTCTCCGCGTCCGCGCGGGCCTGATCGAGGAGGCCGTGGGCCGCCTCGTGGGCGCCGCGGTCGCGGGCCGCCTCCAGAGAGGTCTGGTCGGGCACGTTCGCGATGTTGACCGCGACGACCGTCCCGTTCCGCTGCTTCGCGATGGCCGACGCGAGCGTGATCAGGTGCTCTTCGGTCTTGGGGTTCGCGAGCGGCACCATCACCCGGTAGTCGTCGCCGCTCGGTTGGACCGACGTCGCGGCCGAGACGGCCTGCTCGGGCAGGTCCTCGGAGCGGTCGAGGATCCACCGGCCGAGGAGGCCGGTGCGCTCGACCTTCCGGCGGGCGTACAGGAAGTACCACAGCACCGCGGCGACGATGAACGCCCCGGCGAGGGCGACCTCGACGGCGCCGACGAACGGGAGGAGCCCGAGCGAGAAGACGATCCCCGCGATGGGGGTCAGCGGGTAGAACGGGACGGTGAAGTCGGGGTCGTACTCGGCGATGTCCGCCTCGCGGAAGACGATGAGCGCGGCGTTCATCAGCGCGTACACGACGAGGTGGAGCACGCTCGCCGCCTTGGAGAGGATCTCGACGTCCTGGCCGAGCGCCGCGATGAAGACGATGATCATGATCCCCGTCACGACGATCGAGCGGTACGGCGTCGCGAACTGCGGGTGGATCTGGTTGAGCCAGTTCGTGACGATCTTGTCGCGGCCCATCGCGAAGTTGATCCGCGCGGAGGCGAGGATCGATGCGTTCGCGCTGGAGGCGGTCGCGAGCAGCGCCCCGCCGGTCACGATCGTCACCGCGGCCGCGGTGATCGCGGGGGAGTAGGCACCCGAGAAGGCGACGTCCGTCGCCTGCGTCAGCGGCGCGTCCGTACTCAGCTCCGGCCACGGAACGACGCCGAGCATGATCGACACGAGGATCGCGTAGATCACCGTGACGATCGCGACGCTCCCGATGACCGCCCGCGGGAGGTTCTTGCCGGGGTTCTTCAGCTCCTCGGCGACGGTCGCGATCTTCGCGTACCCGAGGAAAGAGACGAACACCAGCGCCGTGCCGGGGAGGATCGCGCCGTATCCCTTCGGCGCGAGCCCGTCGGTCCCGGCGAGCGTCGCGTAGTCGAACGAGAGCCAGCCCTGTATCGCGAACAGCCCGAGGATCACCAACAGCCCCGTGACGATGACCGTCTGGACGCCGCCCGTCTCCTTCGCCCCGACGTAATTAACGAGGACGAAGAGGCTGCCCGCGATCAGCGCACCGATCTGGATGTCCGTGAGGAACAAGAACCCCGGTATCGGCGCGAGCGTCGCCAGGTACTGGCCGAACCCGATGGAGTAGAACGCCGAGGCGAACGCGAGCCCCATCCAGTCGCCCATCCCGGCGATCGACCCGAAAAGCGGACCGAGCGCGCGGTTAACGTAGTAGTACCCGCCGCCGGCCCGCGGCATGGCGGTGCCCAGCTCCGAGACGGAGAAGGCGTTCACCATCGCGATGATCCCGCCGACGACGAACGAGACGACGACGATGGGGCCGGCCTCCCGGGCCGCGAGGCCGGGCAGCACGAAAATCCCGGCGCCGATCATCGTCCCGATGCCGATCGTCATCGCCGAGACGAGTCCGAGGTCCTTCGCGAGCTCCTCGTCGCCGCTCACGGCGGGCCACCTCGGACGGTTGTAACTCTTCGGGCGTATATCATACGCCCTTTCTTTTCTCCGTTCGTATAAAGCCGTTTGATCCCGGCGATAACGCCGTTTGCGTCGACGGAGTCGATCGCGGGTCGCGCCTTTTGAACGGAACACAAGGAACATACCCGCGCGCGACGCGGTACGATCCAAGGTGGATCCCGTGACGAAGAAACGCGAATACCGCGACGACTACGACGAGAAGACGCTGTACATCCCCGGCCCGACGGAGGTCCGCGACGATGTCATCGAGGCGATGGCTCAGCCGATGTTCGGCCACCGAATGGACCGGATGACAGACCTCTACACGACCATCGTCGAGGACACGAAGGAATTCCTCGGCACCGACAACGAGGTCGTCATCCTCACCGGGTCCGGCACGGAGTTCTGGGAGGCGACGACGCTGAACCTCGTCGACGAGCGCGTCCTCGTCCCGACCTGCGGCGCCTTCAGCGAGCGCTACGCGAACGTCGCCGAGCGGCTCGGGAAGGACGTCACCCGGCTGGAGTACGAGTGGGGAGAAGCCGTCAAACCCGAGGACGTCCGGGAGGCGCTGGAGTCCAGCGACGAGGGGTACGACATGGTCGCGGGCGTGATGAACGAGTCGTCGACCGGCGTCCGCAACCCCGTCGAGGAGATGGGCGACGTGATAAGCGAGTACCCGGACACCTACTTCGCCGTCGACGCCGTCTCGTCGCTCGGCGGCGACTACGTCGACATCGACGACCACGACATCGACGTGATCTTCGCGTCGACCCAGAAGGCGTTCGCGATGCCGCCGGGGCTCGCGGTCTGCGTCGTGAGCGACGACGCCTACGACCGCGAGACCGAGAAGGGGGACTCCTCGTGGTACGGCGGCTTCCGCCGGACGATCGACTACTACGACCGGAAGGGACAGACCCACTCGACGCCCGCCATCCCGATCATGTTGGCGTACCGCCAGCAGATGAAACACATGCTCGACGAGGGGCACCGCGCCCGCGACGAGCGCCACCGCGAGATGACCGAGTACGTCCACGACTGGGCCGGCGAGCACTTCGCGATGTTCCCCGAGGAGGGGTACGAGTCGCAGACGGTCGCCTGCATCGAGAACACGCAGGGGATCGACGTGGCCGCGACCATCGAGGAGGTGAGCGAGGAGTACGACATGGCCTTCTCGAACGGGTACGGCGACATCGGCGAGGAGACGTTCCGGATCGGCCACATGGGCGAACACACCGTCGAGAGCGTGAAGGCGCTCACCGACGCCATCGAGGACGTCGCCGACCTCTGACGGGACCGAAAGGCGAGTCAGTCCTCGTCGCGGTCGCCGACCAGTTCGATCCGGTAGATGCGTCCGCCCGCGTCCGTCCGGTCGACGCCGACGACGACGAAGGCGTGGTCCGCGACGTCGACGATGTCTCCCGTGTCGAGCGGCGCCGTCGCGTCTTCGTCCGCGTCTCCGGCGACGGCGTCCGCACCGACGCTCAGGGCCGCTTCGCCCCGATCGATCGCGCGACGCCAGAAGGCGTCTGACGGCGGCCGCGGCCCCACCCGCGACGCCAGTTCGCTCCGTGTGAGTCGTCTCATCGGATTTGCCTCGTCGCGGGCGCCCTTAGCCGGTTCGGATCCGGCCGAGTCGACTCCCGGAGAACGCTCACAGCCAGAGCAGTTGCGCGTGTCGCGTCTCCTCGAACTCCAGGACCGTCTCCTCGTCGACGAGCCCGGCCTCGACGGCGACGCCGACAGATTCGGTGCCGACGATGTTCGCCACCTGCGCGCGCTGGAGCCCGTCGATGACCTCATCGCGGGTCGCCTCGACGGCGTCGTCCCCGCCGTAGAACTCCTCGCTCACGGTGAGCGTCACGGGGCCGTCCTCGTAGGTCTCGCCGAGGCAGTCGGGGTCACAGACGGAGACGAGCCGACCCTCGGCGGTCTCGCGCTCGCGCAACAGCATCTAAAAGCCCTCGGGACCCTCGCCTTGCAGCTCGCGTTCGGGGCCCGCGGCGTCGCCCCCGTCGCGACCGCCCGCACCGCGGCCGCCCGCTCCGGGTTGCCCGCCCTGCGGTCGACCGCCTCGACCGGGCGCCTGCCCGGTCTGCTCTTCGATCATCTCGCCTTCGGTCTCGCGCCGGATCTCCTCGGCGCGGTCGGCGACCTCCTCGGCCTGCTCGTGTTCGCCGGCCTCCTCGAGGGCCCGCGCCTTCTCCTCTAACACGCCCGCGTCGCGGTAGCCGAGGCGGATCGCGTTGTCGAAGCAGGTGACGGCGTCCTCCGCGAGGCCGCGCTCGACGAGGAGGAAGCCGCGGTTGTACCAGGCTTCGGCGAAGCGCGGGTCCGTCTCCACCGCGCGCTCGGCGTGTTCGAGCGCCTGCTCGCCCTGACCGGACTCCCAGAGCGCGTACGCGAGGTTGGTCTCGGCGGTCGCGGCATGTTCGGAGTCCTCGTCGATGCGCAGCGCCTCCTTGTAGGCGCCGATTGCCTGATCGAACTCCTCTAACTGGGCGTGGGCGGCGCCCTTGTTCACCCACGCCTCCTGTGCCTCCAGCGAGTCCTCGTCGGCGAAGCGGGCGGCGCGTTCGAAGGTCTCAGTGGCCTCCTCGAAGCGGTTGATTCCCATGTACGAGAGGCCGACGTCGACGAGCTGCTCGACGTCGACGTCCTCGCTGCCGATGTTCCGTCGGTCCAGCTCGTCGGTCAGCGCGCGCGAGTCGACGGGGTCGACGCGGCTCGGGTCCTCGCCGAGCTCCGGCGGCTCCAGCGTGAACGCGTCGTAGTCGGCGTCGACGCCCTGCCCCGAGGAGAACTCGTGGCCGTCGTCGTCGCGTTCGTCGGTCATACCATCGATTTAGCGGCCACGACGCGTAAGGGTTGCGTCGCACCGCACGCATCGTGGACGGTTCTCACGGCGGGGCGGCAGGTCGGGGTCGCCGTCGCCGGGAGCGCGTGGTGAGCGGGAAAATCGGAGCGTATCGGCGTGCCCGAGACGGGCACGCGTCGCACGTTCTAGGTCGGACGGCCGCCGCGCGGCGTATCAGGCCGCGATGGTGCGGTCGTCGGAGTCGGGGGTGACGGGGTCGGCCACGAGCGTGGCGTCGAGGCTGTCGTCGCCGAGCATCCCGGTCGCGAACACGGTGTAAGACGTCGCGCCGTCGAAGTCGACGTCCGAGAGGCGGAGGACGCTGTCCTCCGAGCCGGTCGGGCGGACGTCGATGTCGTAGGCGTCGGCACCGACCGTCGCGAACGAACTGTCGCCGAACGCGACGTGCTCGAAGAGGGTCGATCCGCCGGCCATGACGTCGACCGCGGGGGCGTCCGGGACCGTGTGGACGAACCGAATGCGTGCGTCGCCGGCGTCGACGGTGGAGCGGTCGTCGGTCATGACGAGCGCCTCGATGTCGGCGAGGGCGTTGATCGCCAGGACGGTGTAGCTCTCGCCGTCGGCGACGTCGAGCGTGGCGGAGAGGACCGCGTCGCCGCCCGTGGCGGGAACGATGTCGACGTCGTAGGAGCCGGCGTCGACGTCCATGTACTCGCCGAGTGTGCCGAAGGAGACGCCCTCGAGGAGCGAGTCGCCGTCGATACGGATGTCTACCGCGGGTGCGTCAGGGGAGAAGTGGCCGATACGAAGCTGAGTGATCATGATGTACAGTACAGTAGGACAGCTGAGTATATAAGGATAGTGAGATGTTAGATAGCACTGCGCGATAGCGGGGCGAACGCCGCCGTCGGCCGCGCCGTTTCGACGAGAGCGAACGCGTAGAAGGGACTTAGGGGCCCATATAACGTCGAATACTGCGTTCTCGGTCTCGACATTCCTTCGCGATTCCGCGCGTGTGTCACGGGACGCACGTTCGACGAACGGTCGTTCGGTCGCGATTCCTATCTGAATCAAGAAACTTCTGCGACCTATCGCGGGCGGAACGACTCTATCACGGACGAACGCGGTTCTCAGAGCCCAGAACGTCAGATCGGTGCCGTAGTTTTATCAGTTCGGGGCGCAGACGTTCGGTCGATGACAGGTCTCCGACTCTCGACGCGACTCCGGTTCGGCGTCGCGGCCCTCCTCGTCGCCGTCGGCGCCGCCGCCAGTCTCGCGACCGCACCGGACCTTCCGGAGCGAATGGTGACGACGTGGAACGGCGCCGGCGAGCCGACTGGAACGCTCTCCCGGACGGTCGGCATGTGGCTCGTGCCGGGACTCGGCGCGGCGCTGCTCGGCCTGTTCGCGGTGCTTCCGCGGATCGACCCACTCGGCGAGAACGTCGCCGCGTTCCGGGTCCACTACGACCGGTTCGTCGTCGTGTTCACGGCGTTTCTCACCGCCGTCCATCTCGCCGTCCTCGCGTTCAACCTCGGGTACCCGGTCGACGTGACGACGCTCGCGGTGGCGGGGTCGGCCGCGCTGTTCTACTACGTCGGAACGGTGCTCCCGCACGTCGAGCCGAACTGGTTCCTCGGGGTTCGGACGCCGTGGACGCTCAGCGACGACGCGGTCTGGGACCGCACCCACGCGCTCGGCGCCCGACTGTTCAAGCTGTCGGCGCTGATCGCCGTCGTCGGCCTCTTTTCCGGCGAGTACGCGGTGTACTTCCTCGTCGGCCCGGCGCTCGCGACCGCCGCGATCACGGTGGCCTACTCGTACGTCCTGTACGCGCGAGGCGAACGGGAGACCGACGCGGGCGACGAGGTCGGTCGGACTGCGAAGTGAACGGAGCGAGAGCGACCGGCGACGGTCGTCCGGCGTTCGGGCGAGTACGGCCCCGGTGCCCGGCGTTTATATCCGCGGCCCCGAAGGTGTTGGTATGACCGAGGAGTCACGCGCGGACCGACGGTCTCCCGTCGGCGAGCCCGTCGTCCGGTCGGACCCGGCGGTGACCGGCGACCGGGCCGCGGAGGCGGTGGGCTTCGACCCGAACGACCCCGAGAGCGTCGCGGAGGCGGCCGAGACGGTGGCCCGGTTCGCGGCCGGCGGCGTGGGCGACGACGACAACGTCTTAATGTTACGCGGCGCCGCCGCCTGCGCGGCGCTCGTCCGCGGCGTGGGGTCGTACAAGGACGCGGCGGAACGGGCGGGCGACGGCGTCTCCGTCGCGTTCATCCGGAAGTGGGCGCGGGTCCACGACCTCCCGCAGGCGATCCGTCGACAGGTCGCCAACGGCCGGATCGCACCGAGCGCCGCGAAGCACGTCGCGCGGCTGGGCGGGAGAGACCGATACCTGCTCGCGTGGGCGGCGATCGACGGCGACCTCACGGTCAGAGAGGTGCGCGCGGTCGCCTCAGCGGTCAACGACGGGGCCGACATCGAGACCGCCGTCCGCGACGCGGGCGTCGAACTCGGCCGGCTCCAACTTCGGCTCCCGCCGGAGACGTACGTCGAACTGCGCCGCCGCGCGTCGATGGAGAACGTCGATCCGGGGACGCTCGTCGCCGACGCGGTCGACGCGTACCTCGACGAGTAACCCGGGGTCGGCTACGAGTCGTCCGCGCGGTCGCTCGCGAACCGCACCGCGGCGGCGGCGATCGCTTCTCTCGCCCGCTCGACTTCTTCCCACGCGATCGTCTCGTCCGGGTAGTGCGCCTCGTCGATGGTGCCGGGACCGAACAGCACCGCCGGGATTCCGGCTCCGACGTAGTGGCGCGAGTCGGCACCGTACGTCGCGCCGCGCGGCTCGGCGTCCGGGATGCCGGCCTTGACGATCCCCGCCCGCACCGCCTCGACGACCGGCTCGTCGACGGCGATCTCCGCGGGCTCGAACTGGACGGAGAACCGCTCGAACCGCGGCGGGTGGTCGCACAGCCACGGGTCGTCGGCGACCACCGACCCCAGCCGCTCGCGGAACGTCGACTCGACCTCGGCGACGGTCTCGCCTGGGGCCACGCCGATCCGGAACTCGGCGGTGAGCGTCGCCGGGACCGTCGACGCCCACGACCCCGCCTCGACGCGCCCGCAGACGACGGGCCACGGGACCGGAAACTCGTCGTAGAGCGGGTGGGCGACCGATTCGGTGCGCTCTCGCTCTAGGTCGGCGAACGCCTCCCGCACGGCCTCGAACCGCGGGAGGACGTCCTCGCCCCGCCACCGCGTGGCCGCGTGCGCGCTCCGGCCTTCGATCTCCAGTCGGGCCATGAACGACCCCTCGGAGGCGACGACGGGACGCAACTCGGTCGGCTCCGCGACGATCGCCGCGTCGCGCTCGAAGGGGTACGGGTTCGCGAGCGCGGCGGTCGCCGCGCCGTAGCCCCCGTCCTCCTCGCCGGCGACGGCCTCGACCACCAGGCGAAGCCCCGACGCGGGAAGCGCGACGGAGCCGTCAACGACCCGCGCTCGGAGGTCGACGGCGGCGCCGATACAGGCCGCGATCCCGGACTTCATGTCGGCCGCGCCGCGGGCGGTGAGCGTCTCGCCGGCCGCGTCCGCCCCCCAGACCGGCTCGAAGGGATCGCTCGACCACTCGGTCGGCTCGGCGGGAACCACGTCGAGGTGGCCGTTCAAGACCAGCGTCGGCGTCGGGTCGCCGTCCCCGTCGACTCCGCGGGAATCGGCGGCGTCTCCGACGCCCAGTTCGAGGACGCCCGCGACGCTCCGCCGCCCCTCGACGGCCGCGGCGTCGAGGTCGTCGGGGAAGGAGGGGTGGTCGGCGAGGACAGAGGCGTCGGCGTCCCAGGCGTACGTCTCGAAGCCGAGGTCGTCGAGTCGGTCCGCGACGAACGCGGCCGCGGCCGCCTCCTCGCCGGCGGTCGAGCGATACCGGCAGAGATCGGCGGCGAAGGCGCGCATGTCGAACACCATGCTCGCGGCGACGACGGGGGGTCGGAAACCCTTTCGGGTCGGGCCGGCGGCTATCGCGGTTCTAAACGTTTATCCGTCGGCTGGCCGTACAGCGATTCGTCTGGGCCGGTAGCTCAGTTAGGGAGAGCGTCCGGCTTTTAACCGGACGGTCGGGGGTTCGAATCCCTCCCGGCCCGTACAGTGAGACGGTGAGCAACGCGAACCGTCGAGTGAACCGGTCGGGAGGGATTCGGAGAGGCCAGTCGCGCGGAGTGAGCGAAGCGAACGAGCACGTCTGGGCGTGGTTCGAATCCCTCCCGGCCCGCTGTACCGCCGCGAGCAAAACCGCGAGCGGCGGTGCTGTGCGAAGGGCGGGATTCGAATCAGGGAGCGGGAAGTGAGCGAGCGCAGCGAGCGAACGAAGGCGACCGTGGTTCGAATCCCTCCCGGCCCGTACCCCTCGCGGCGAGCACTCCGCGAGCCGCGAGGCCGTCGAAAAGAGAGGGATTCGAACCCGAGGAGTCGCGCGCAGCGAACGGAGTGAGCGAGCACGTCTCCACACGGTTCGAATCCCTCCCGGCCCGCTGTACCGCCGCGAGCAAAACCGCGAGCGGCGGTGCTGTGCGAAAGGCGGGATTCGAATCAGGGAGCGGGAGGTGAGCGAGCGAAGTGAGGCGAACGGGCGCGACTGGCCCACGCTCGCTCCGCTCGCGCGGATCCCTCCCGGCCCGCTGTACCGCCGCGAGCAAACCCGCGAGCGGCGGCTCACGAGCGTCGAAACCGGGAGAAACGTGCCGCGTCGCCGCGGTGAGCCGGCTTCAGTAGCCGAGCTGCTCGCGCACGAGGACGATCGTCGTCCGGCCCTCCTCGGTCTCGCGGCGGTAGACGAGCTGTTTGGCGATGGCGGATTCGACGCCGTACGCCTCCTGTGCGCGCTCGTTCTCCAGCGGATACGCGACCGACTCCAGGCGGTCGAAGGCGTCCGAGAGCGTCGGAACGATCTTGTTGATCCCGGTGACGATGACGACGTTGCCCGCGGCGAACGGGTACGCGCCGATCCGGCTCCCGGAGAGGTCGGCGGCGACGAGCTCGCCGGTCTGCGCGACCGCGTTGATGCCGCCGAGGAAGTAGTCCGCCGTCTGCGACTCCCGCCGCGCGGTCTGTCGCTCCGCGTCGTCGTCGATGCCCCATATCTGGTCCGGCAGGCTCTCCCACTCGTGGTCGCCCTCACTGAGGAACTCGTCGAAGCCGATCTCTTCGAGCGTGGTCGAATGACCGTTCATCACGGAGACGCTCGCGGGGATCTGGGCTTTCACGGTCTCTAACGCCTCCTCGGCGTCGTCGACGACGATCACGTCGAAGCCGCGCTCCTCTAGCTTCGCGACCGTCTCCTCGACGGTCTCGTCGTCGGGAAGTTCGTCCAGTTCCGCGTCGATCTCGGCGTCGTCCGCGTAGTCGGCTTTCTGCTGTGGCATGGTGAACGTGAGAACCTCGTCGAAGGATAGGAGGGTCGGGAGTCACTTAATCGCTCGCGGACACCGCCGTCCAGTGGTTACGCCGGTGTTACCCTCCTGTCGTACGAGGCGAATGTGGGGAACAGTGACGCGGCACGTGGTCGGAGGCGGCCGGGACGCTCGGGTCGAACGACGAGCGGAACGCTCGGCGACTGAGTCGTCGATAAAAGTCGCATGTCGTCGGGGCCCGAAGGCGGGCGCACGACGGTCGGTCTGCGGACGGTGCGGTGAGGCGACTGCGGTCGGCGTGGGTGGTGTAGTTGTCCTATCGGACGCTTACATCGCGCCGCCCATGCCGCCCATGCCGCCCATGCCGCCGCCCATGCCGCCGGGCGCGCCGCCGGGGCCGCCGTCGTCGCCGCCGTCGTCGGTGCCGCCGCCTTTGAGGTCGCCGGCCGCAATGACGTCGTCGATGCGGAGGATCATGACGGCCGCCTCGGTGGCGGACTCGATGGCCTGGGTCTTGACGCGGAGCGGCTCCACGACGCCCTCGGCCTCCATGTCGATCACGTCGCCCGTGTAGGCGTCGAGACCGGCGCCGAACTCGCCGCCGTCGTGGCGGGAGCGGAGGTCGACCAGCGAGTCGATGGGGTCGAGACCCGCGTTCTCGGCGAGGGTGCGCGGGACGACTTCTAAGGCGTCGGCGAACGCCTCGACGGCGAGCTGCTCGCGGCCGCCGACGGAGTCGGCGAAGTCGCGGAGCTGCAGCGCCAGCTCGGCCTCGGGGGCGCCGCCGCCGGGCAGCACCTTCCCGTCGAGCAGCGTCGTGCGGACGACGCCGAGCGAGTCGTCGATGGCGCGCTCGACCTCGTCGACGACGTGTTCGGTGCCGCCGCGGAGGATGAGCGTGACGGACTTCGCCTCCTCGACGTCCTCGACGAAGATGCGCTCGTCGCCGCCGATGTCCTTCTGGGCGACGGAGCCGGCGAAGCCGAGGTCGTCGGACTCGATGTCGTCGAGGTTGGAGACGACGCGGCCGCCGGTCGCGCGGGCGAGGCGTTTGAGGTCGCCGGACTTCGCGCGGCGGACGGCGAGGATGCCCTCCTGCGCGAGGTAGTGCTGCGCCATGTCGTCGATGCCGTCACCGACGAAGACGACGTCGGCGCCGATGTCGGTGAGGTGGTCGACCATCTCGCGGAGCTGCTCCTCCTCCTGGTCGAGGAACTGCTGGAGCTGGTCGGGGTCCGTGACGTTGACCTCGGCGTCGATCTCCGTCTCCTTCACCTCGATGGCGCCGTCGAACAGCGCGACGTCGGCGTCCTCGACCGCGAAGGGCATGTTCTCGTCGACGCGCTCCTTGTCGACGATGACGCCCTCGACGAGCTCCGACTCGTCGATGGAGCTGCCGACGACCTTCTCGACGGAGACGTTCTCCGTGTCGATGCCGTCGTCGTCCCGGACCGCGAGGACGGCGTCGACGACGAGCTCGGCGAGGAGGTCCTTGGAGTTCTCGGCGCCCTTGCCCGTCATCGCCGTCTCGGCGATCTCGACGAGCGTGTCGCGGTCGTCCGCGGAGACGTCGATGGCCTCCTCGTCGAGGATCTCCTTGGCCTTCTCGGCGGCCTGACGGTACCCCTGCGCGAGGGTCGTCGCGTGGATGTCCTGATCGAGGAGCTCCTCGGCCTGATCGAGGAGCTCACCGGCGACCACGACCGCGGAGGTGGTGCCGTCGCCGACCTCCTCCTCCTGCGTCTCGGAGACCTCGACGATCATGTTGGCCGCCGGGTGGTCGATGTCCATCTCCTTCAGGATGGTGACGCCGTCGTTCGTGACGACGACGGACCCGCCGGAGTCGACGAGCATCTTGTCCATCCCTTTCGGGCCGAGCGTGGTGCGGACGGACTCCGCGACCGCCTTGCCGGCCGTGATATTCATGTTCTGAGCGTCCTTTCCGGATGTTCGCTGCGACTCCTCGGAAAGTACGATCATGGGCTGATTGCCCATCCGCTGGCGCTGTGACATTACAACCATTGATTGTTTGTGATTCTATATAAACCTTCCGCTCGGGTCGTGCGGAACCGCAACACGGTGGGGGAGTAACGGCTGGTGTGCGGTGCGTTCACACAGCCCTTTATATAGAACTCCAGATCAACTATCGGCCGTTGGTCGCTTATAAACAGACCGCGGTGGCGCGTGCCTGCGAGCGGCCGCTAGGCCGCGAGTCGCGAGGGACCGGAGGTCCCTCCGGCAGCCGGCGCTACGCGCCGGCGACGAAGCGAGCAACGAGGTTGGGGAGGCGTGAGGCTGCGGTGCTGTGCGGTGTGGGGCGGGATTCAAAGGGGCAGTCGTGAGGCGGGCGCAGGCGACGCGAGCACCGCAGCGAGCAGCGCGAGCGAGGAGCGCGGCGAGCGTGCGCCCGCCTCACGACTGGGGCTTTGGCGGTGGTCGCTGTCGATCCGCTGTCAGCAGTTTATACGCGATCGACCGGGCCGCCGGAAACCGTCGCAGCGAAATCAGTCGGAAGGAAACAGAACCGATCGGCGACGCTGACACCGGATACCGATTACTGCGGCGCGTTGAAGCTCACGTCGTCGTCGAGCTCGTTCGACATCCGCTCTAAGTAGGAGTACACCGCGCCGTGCGGGGCGCCGTCGAGCAGCATCCCGACCGCTCGGCGGACCACTTCGAGCTCCTCGGGCTGGCCGACGGCGCCCACGGTCGAGCCGTAGACGACGACGTTCGCGCCCGACAGTTCCTCGATCAGTTCGCGCGTGCGACCGTTCTCACCGATGATCCGGCCCTTCTTGCGCTGGAGGTCGTTGTCGTTGCGGGTGTGCTCCGAGAGGTCGATCAGGTCGAGCGTCCGGAGGTCGTGGTCGAGGATCGACAGCGCCGTCTCCGGCTTGAAGCCGCGGCCTATCGCTTTGATGATGTCCGGTGCGACCATCGCCGCGACGGGGTCGTCGCGCTCCTCGATGGCGACGCTCCCCGACTCCGAGTCGATGTCGAGCCGCACGTTCGCCCGCTCTTCGATCTCCCGCATCGTCTCGCCGCCGGCGCCGATGACGACGCCGATCCGGTCCTGCGGAACCGTCACGTGTTGCATACGACGGAGTACCCGGCGGAGCCTTTTAAGCGTGTTCCGGTGACGACGACCGCGGGAGGCGGTAACGCGCCCGTAGCGCGGTGGACGCGGTCGAACACGACGCGAGACAACGTTTCTCACACCTGCCGAGCGTATTTACCGGAAAGCGTCCGACTCGGACCATGGAAGTTCGTCGACCGACCGACGAGACGGACATCGAGGAGTCGATCCGGGTCCACGGGCTGGCGTGGCGGGCGGCCTACGACGAGATCCTCCCCGAGGCGGTCCTCGACGAGACGACGGTCGATCCGACCCCTGAGGACGTTCGGAGCTGGACGGACCGGCTCGACGACGGCGACCGCGGCGTCGTCTTCGTCGCCGTCGACGACGGCGTCGTCTGCGGGTTCGTCGACGTACGCTGGGGTGCGGAGAACACGAAGCCGTTCGTCGGGGCAGACGAGGCGGGCGTGAAGGCGATCTACGTCCGTCCCGATCGGTGGGGCGAAGGGATCGGTTCGGCGCTGCTCGACCGCGCGATCGACGCGGTTCCGGACCGGGTGGAGGCCGTCCGACTCGAAGCGTTCGCCGAGAACGACGTCGGTGCCCGGTTTTAAGAGGCCCGCGGCTTCGAGCGGGTGGACGCGGGCGAGGCCGAGATCGGCGGCGGGACGTACCCGACCGCTATTTACGCCCGCGAGGTCTGACCCGAACCCGCGGTCGGGGCCGCGGCCGAGTCACTCCCGCTCGTCCGCTTCCGGCACCTCGTCCGCCCCCGCGCTCGACTCCCCGTCCGCTCCCGGCTCGCCGCCCGGCTCCGGCTCCGGCTCGGTCACGTACGCGCGGAGGTCGTCGGGGTCGACGTCGATCCCCTGTCGCGTGAAGAAGGTCGCCACGTTCTCGCAGTCCCGCTTCAGGAACTCTCCGGCGTTGGGATGATGGACCGTCACCGCCTGCCCCATGTCGATTATCACCAGTTCGCCCTCGTGGATGATCATGTTGTACTCCGAGAGGTCGCCGTGGATCAGCCCGGCGCCGTAGAGCCGGCGCATGTACTCGCGGACGACCTCGTAGGCGGTCTCCGGGTTCTCCACGTCGACCTCCGAGAGCCGCCGGGCGCGCTCTTCGGCGTGTCCCACCAGCTCCATCACGAGGACGTTCCGCTGGACCGCGATCGGTTCGGGCACCCGGACGCCGGCCTTCCGCGCTCGTTCGAGGTTCGCGAACTCCTTGCGGGTCCACGCCAGCACGACCGCCTTCTTGTCGCTCGCGATCCCGTCGAAGCGCGGGTCGCCCTCGAGGTAGTCGCGCATCTGCCGGAAGTTCGAGGAGTTGATCCGATACACCTTCACCGCGACCTCGCGCTCGGGCGTGACGCCCTCGGGACCGCCCCCCGCGGCCTCCGATCCCGGCTCGGGGCGCTCGCCGGCCTGCCCGCCGAGCGCCTCGAAGACGCTCGCCTCCTTGCCCGTCGACACCGGCCCGCCGAAGGCGTCGACGTAGCCGTCCTGGACCAGCTTGTACACCGCCGCAAGCGTGGCGTCGTCGAACACCGACTCCTGCAGCTTGAACTGCTCCGTGTCCTTGATCCGCTTGCGGAACTCGTCGAACTCGCGGTCCTGTCGGAGGGCGATCCGGTCCGCCTCCGTGTCGGAGACGTCCAGCTGTTCCCACTCGTCGCCGGGCTGGTCCGCGGGTTCGAGCAGACCGAAGTCCTCGCTCATTCGTCACCGGGTTCGGCGGCACGAGGGATAAGCGAGGGGGTCCGTGCCCCCCCCCCCCCCCGACGACGGCGACCGAGCGCGATCGAAACGCCCGTCACAGCACGTCCATCGCGTCCTCGACCGGCATGTGGCCGTCGCGGACCGCCTCCAGTATCGTCCGGCGCTCCTCGGTTTCCGGGTCGGTCGAGTCCGCGTCGTCCCCCTCGTCGCCGACCTCCCCGAGCGTCACCTTCTCCGTCTCGCCGACGAACTCGGGGAAGTCGGTGCCGTCCGCGAGGGCTTTCTCCTTCTTGACGCGATACGAGCCGGCGTCGGTGGTGTAGAGGTCGCCGGGGTGGAAGAAGTACCAGTCCTCGCGGTCGAACCGCACCGCGATCCGCGCTTTCGCGCCGAAGTTCCGCGCGAAAAAGAGGAGCGCCTCGACCTCCTCGCCGGTGAGGTAGATCGGGTCGCCCGCGCTCGATTTCGCCTCGATCGCGTAGAACGTCTCGCCGTCGCCCGCGAGCACGTCGGGGAGCTCCCGCTCCGTCGCCGAGCCGCTCGCCGGGGCGCGCATCACGGCGAACCCGGCCTCGTCCAAGGCGTTCACCAGCTCGCGCTCGCGGCGGTCTCCCTTCCGGTTAGCGGACACGGTCGTCGTCACCCGGTTCGATCATGGGCGTCGTAGACGCGAGCCGGGCAAAAGCCCGGCGGGTCGGCGGGGCGCGGTCGCAGAGCGATTCCATGCGCGCGGCGCAGTCGCGTTCTCGCGTCACCCTCGCGCCTCGCATCACCCTCGGAGCCGGCACCACAGCGACCGGATCCGGTAGCCGAGCGACCCGCGCTCGTACCCGTTCCAGCCGCTCATCCCGCCGGCGAGCGTCGACGCCTCGTAGCCCGCGTCGTCGAGCATCCGCGTCGCGCGCTTGGCGACGATCCCCATCTTACAGACGGTGACGACCTCGCGGTCGTCGGGGACCTCGTCGAGCCGGCGGCGGAGCGCGGCGTCGTCGCCGCCGCGGAGGTCGTCGTACACCGGCACGTTCCGGCTCCCGTCGATCGCGCCGGCCTCGAAGTCCGCCTCGGGGCGGATGTCCAGCAGGAACGGCTCGTCGTCGGTGCCGAGGCGCTCGTCCAGTTCGTCCGGGCGGATGCGACTCATCGGCGGAGGGTCGGTCTCACGAGGGAAATTCCTGCCGACCGCGGCCGGTACTCGGCGACCAGCACCACCCTCACTCCCGCATTCGCTCGGCGTGTTCGAGGACGACCCGACCGAGTCGCTCGGTGCGGCGGCGGAGGTCCTCGTCGGTGATCCGGGGACCGGCGTTCGGATCTGTCGCGCCCGTCTCGATCTTCGAGGAGGCGCCCTGGATCCCGACCTCGTGGGGGACCGTCCACGCGTGGACGTTGCGGAACGTCGACCGGAGGTGTTCGAGCGTGCCGCCGTAGGAGCCGCCGCCCGCGGTCGCGAGCAGGCCGACCGCGGTGTTCGCGTACTCGTCGGAGCCGCAGAAGTCGTGGAAGTTCTTGAACGTCGACGAGTAGGAGCCGCGGTAGACGGGCGTGCCGGCGAGGACGCCGTCCGCCTCGCGAACGCGGCGTTTCAGCGCCTCGCTGTCGCCCTGCGCGTCCTCGTCCGGGTGGTACAGCGGGAGGTCGACCGCCCCGAGGTCGATCAGGTCGGTCTCGGCGCCGACGTCGGCCGCGGCCGAGAGCGCGACGCGGAGCGCGGCCCGCGTCGTGCTCGCCGCCCGGCGGCTTCCGGACACCGCGACGATTCGAGTCATGGCCCCGCTTCGCGGGCCGGTAGCAAAAGCGCGGCGAGTCGAAGCGGCGACCGGGCGGCACCGGGCCTTATTATCTCGGCCGGTGACGAGGCACGCATGGACGAGATTGCCTTCGGCACGGACGGCTGGCGGGCCACCCTCGACACGTTCACCGACGACCGGGTGCGGATCGTCGGACAGGCGGTCGCCGATCACCTCGCGGCGGCGGGCCACGACGAACCGGTCGCGGTCGGCTACGACGCCCGCGAGACCTCGGAGGGGTTCGCCGAGAGCCTCGCGGAGGTCCTCGCCGGCAACGGCTTCGACGTGATCCTCCCGGAGCGCGACGCGCCGACGCCGGTGATCGCCCACGCCATCGTCGAGCGGGGCCTCGCCGGCGCGTGCATGGTCACGGCGTCGCACAACCCGCCCGAGTACAACGGCGTGAAGTTCATCCCCGACGACGGTGCGCCGGCGCTGCCCGAGGTCACGGAGGACATCGAGAGCCGACTCGCGGAGCCTGACCTGCTCCCCGAGGCCGAGCGCGGCGACGTGTCGCGAGTCGACCTCGTGAGCGCCCACGCCGACGCCGCCCGCCAGATCGTCGGCCGGATCGCCGGGGTCGACGGGAACGACGTCGACCTCGACGGGGTGACGGTCGCGTACGACGCGATGCACGGGAGCGGGCGCGGCGTCACGGACGCGCTCCTCGAGTCGGCCGGCGCGGAGGTCGTCCGCCTGCGCTGTGACCGCGACGTGACCTTCGGCGGGGACTCCCCCGAGCCCTCGGCCGAACACCTCGGCGATCTGGCCGACCGCGTCACCGACCCGGAAAGCGAGGTCGACCTCGGGATCGCCAACGACGGCGACGCCGACCGGATCGCGGTCGTCACGCCCGAACGCGGCGTCCTCGACGCCAACCTCTTCTACGCCGCCTGCTACGACCGGCTCCTCGAAGCCGACTCCGGGCCGGCGGTCCGCACCGTCTCGACGACGTTCCTCGTCGACCGCATCGCGGAGGCGCACGGCGAGGCGGTGTACGAGACGCCGGTCGGGTTCAAGTGGGTCGCCGAGGCGATGGGCGACCACGACGCGCTGTTTGGCGGCGAGGAGTCGGGCGGGTTCACCGTCCGCGGGCACGTCCGCGAGAAGGACGGGGTGTTGATGGCGCTGCTCGCGGCCGCGACCCACGCCGCGGAGCCGTTCGACGAGCGGGTGAACCGCCTGCTCGACGAGCACGGCCGCATCGCGGCGGGGAAGGTGTCGCTCGACTGCCCCGACGACCGGAAGGCGGGCGTCCTCGACGACCTCGACGACCACATCCCGGAGACCGTCGACGGCCACGCGGTGGCGAAGGTCGTCACGCTCGACGGGTTCAAACTCCTCTTGGAGAACGGCTCGTGGCTGCTCGTCCGGCCGTCTGGCACGGAGCCGAAGCTGCGGGTGTACGCGGAGGCCGACTCCGAGGCGGCCGTCGACGACCTGCTCGCCGCGGGGCGCGACCTCGTCGAACCGCTGATCTGACGCCGGAGCGGCGACCGGCCGGGTCGCGAGCGAGCGACGCGCAGACGACGGCCGACCGGACCGCCGCCGACAGACCTGCGGGCCGACGGCGCGAGAGTTTCAGTTCCGCCTTGCGTTCGGCTCGTTTATTTATGAATTAACCTCGTACCGTCGCGTACGGCCGGAGGTCCGGCCGAGAGCGACCCATGATCGACGAACCGCTACCGACGCCGAGTGGCAACGACGCCGAATCAGAGTCGAGCGACGAGCGACCGAGCGATGAGCAGACGGGCGACGAGCAGCAGAACGCGGAGCAGTCGAACGAAGCACAGCCGGACGCGCCGCGCCCGGTCCGCGGGCCGGCGACCGGTCCGGATCGAACCACCGATCCGCCGCCCGATTCGGGCGCGGGCGGAGAGGCCGATGACCGCGAGCCGGAGCCGCTGGCCGGCGACGGGGACGCGGACGAGTCTGAACCGCTCGAACACCGACTCGAACGCATCCGGCTGTGGCGAACCGTGGTGACGCTCGCGGTCGTCGTCGCCCGTCTCGTCCGGTCGCTTTGAGCCTTTCACTGCCGGTCCGATCGGGTGCCTTTTTAGGTGATACCGCCCTAGCCGAACGTATATGTTCAAGGCCATCGTGGGCGCGTCGACGTTTCAGGACGCGCTCGATTCGGTGAGCGTGTTGGTCGACGAGTGTAAGATCCGCCTGAACGAGGAGGAGCTCTCGATCCGCGCCGTCGACCCCGCCAACGTCGGCATGGTCGACCTCACGCTGGAGGCCGCGGCGTTCGAGTCCTACGAGGCCGACGGCGGCGTCATCGGCGTCAACCTCGCCCGCTTAGAGGACATCGCCGGCATGGCCAACTCGGGCGACCTGATCCACCTCGAACTCAACGAGGAGACCCGCAAGCTCCACATCGAGATCGACGGGCTGTCGTACACCCTCGCGCTCATCGACCCCGACTCGATCCGCCAGGAGCCGGACATCCCCGACCTCGACCTCGCCTCCGAGATCGTCGTCGAGGGCGCCCAGCTCGACCGCGGTATCAAGGCCGCCGACATGGTGTCCGACCACATCCGCCTCCGCGTCGACGAGGCCGAGGAGGCGTTCTTCATCGAGGCCGAGGGCGACACCGACGACGTCGACTTGGAGCTCGCCCGCGAGGACCTCATCGCGCTCACCGCCGGTCCCGCCGACTCGCTGTTCAGCCTCGATTACCTCAAGGACATGAACAAGGCGATCCCCTCCGACGCCGAGGTCACCGTCGAACTCGGCGAGGAGTTCCCCGTCAAGCTTCACTACGGCTTCGCCGAGGGACTCGGTAACGTGACCTTCATGCTCGCTCCGCGCATCCAGAGCGACTGAACCGGCCGATATCTGTTTTTTCGCAGAGCCTACGGAGACGGCGGGCGCTCCGACTCGGTAACGAGCTGCGATCGGCTCACTCGTCCACGATCGGGATCGACACCGTCACGCGCGTCCCGCGCGGCTCTCGCCCTTCGTAGGTCACGTCCGCGCCGATCGCGGCGGCGCCCCACGCGACGACCCACAGCCCCAGCCCGGAGCCGTGTTCGAGCGCGGTCTCCCGGCCGGACTCGACGGCCTCGACCTCGTGGTCCGGGATGCCGGGGCCGTCGTCCTCGACGGTGAGGACGAACCGCGCGCCGTCGCGGCGGCCGCCCGTCTCGGCCGCCGCGTCGCCCCCGTCCCGGCGGAGCGACGCCCGGACCCACGGCCCCCCGTCCTCGCGCTCGGTCCCCTCGCCGTCGTGGTGGTCGATCGCGTTCTCGACGGTGTTCTCGACGACGGCTCGAAGCGCGTCGGGTCTGACGCGCGTGGTCCAGTCGGCGGCGGCGTCGCCGAGGTCGAGTTCGACGGTCGCGTCGCCGTCGCGCTCGCGGGCGTCGGCGACGACGGCCTCGACGAAATCGCGAACGTCGGTCGGCTCGGGGTCGGTCTCGGCGAGGAGTCGGTCGACGGTACCGGCCTTCTCGCCGAGCGCGGCCAGCGCGCCGGCCCGCCGCTCGATGGCGTCCGCCATGTCGACCAGGTCGGGGTCGTCGAGCCGGTCTCGGAGGATCTCCCCGTAGCCGTGGACGAGGCCGGCGTCGTTCCGGAGGTTGTGGCGCAGGATGCGGTTGAGGACTTCGAGCTGTTGCCGGCGGCGCTCGCGCTCGGTGATGTCCGAGAGGACGACCGTGTACCCGACGTGCGTGCCGTTCGGGTCGGTCAACCGGGAGACCGACACCGCGTACGTGCGCCGTCCGGCGCCGGTCGCCGAGTCGATTTCGACCGTCTCCCTGGAGCCGCCGGGACCGGCCTCCTCGTCTGCGGTCCCATCGCCTGCGCCGTCCGCGGCATCCGCGGTCGTCGCGTCCGGATCGTCGGGGGCGTCGTCGCCGATCTGAACCGGCAGGTCGAGGAACTCGGCGAGCGGGCGGTCGCGGGCGGTCGCGGCGTCGACGCCGAGGAGGGTCTCGGCCGCGGGGTTGAGTCGGACGACGCGGCGGTCGAGCGCGAGCGCGACGATCGGGTCCGCGAGGTCGTCGAGCGCGGTGCGCTCGGCGGCGCGGCTGGTCGTCGGGTTCCGGTCGAACATCTCGGCGCGGTCGAACGCGTACGCGTCCAACAGGACGTGCGGGACGAACATGATCGGCGCGAGTTGGAGCTGCGGCACCGGGCCGAGCGCGAGCGCCCACGCGACCAAGGCGAACCCCGGCGGGATCGGGCTCAACGCGACGGCGGCGCTCTCCCGACGGTACAGCGGCCCGTAGCTGAGCAGGGTGTCGACGAGGAGGAAGACGGCGCTGGCGACGAGGACCGTCTCCGCGGCGACCACCAGATACCCCCACGGGCCGAGCGCGTACGAGACGGTCTCGACGCCGAAGACGGGGTCGCGAGCGAAGTCGGTCCAGAAGGCGCCGTGGACCGGGTTCGTGACGAGCAGCGCGGTCGAGAGGAGTCCGAAGCCGGCGATCGTCGCGAACAGGCGACTCCGGACGACGTCGCTCCGGCCCGTGTACTCCAGCGCGAAGCCGAGGAACGTCACGCCGGTCCAGACGATCCCGAGCCACGTCGCCGTCTCCAACAGGACGCGGAGGGCGGGGTCGGCCACGAGGAGTCCCGCGGCGTAGGAGAAACACCACGTCGCCTGCGCGGCGAACACCCCGAGGAACCAGTCGACGCCGGGGCGACCGCGGCGTTCCCGGATCGCCCACGCGAGCCAGACCGCGCCCGCGCCGCCCGCGAACGAGCCGAGGGCGGGCCACGCGGGAACGGCGTCGAACATGTGTCGGTCAGGAGGGCGAGCCGCGGGGTAAAAGTATCGCGCTCGCTCGCCGGAGGTCAGTCCGCGGACCGGCGGAACGCCACGGCGACCGGGACGAGGAGGAGCGCACCCGCGAGGAACGGCGACGCGACGGAGGCGGTGTAGAGGAGGGCCATGACGGGCGGGCCGACGCTCCGCCCGAGGCTCGACGCGCCCTGCGTCACGCCGAAGGCGGCGCCCTGGTCCGCGTCGTCGGCCGACCCCGAGACGAGCGTGGCGAGCGAGACGTTCACGAGGGCGTTCCCGAGCGAGAGCGCGGCGAGCGCGACGAGCAGCGCGACGAGGGGGAGCGTGAGCCACTCCGGGCCGCCGAGGGCCACGTCGCCGGCGACCCGATCGATCAGTCCGGTCGTCGGGATCGCGACGAGCGCGGCCGCGAGCACGACGGACCCCGCCGCGACGAGGGTCCGCGACGAGACGAGCCGGGAGAGCCGCCCGACGAGGACGCCCTGGTTCACCGCCCCGAGGACGCCGATGTAGGTGAGCAGGAACGCCGCGGCGGTCGCGTCGTAGCCGAACGCGTCCGCGACGTACGGGATGAACATGACCTGGACGCCGGCGAACGCGACGGCCACGACGAAGTACGCGACCGTCAGCGGGCGGAGCGACGCGGACGCGAGCGCGTCTCGAAACTGGCCGATCGCTGTCGTGCGTCGCCCCGTCTCCGCGGCGGGTCGCGTCCGCTTCGGTTCCTCCAGGAAGCGGGCGCCGAAGCCGACCGCGAGGAAGCTCATTCCGGCGGCGGCGAAGCTCGGGAGGGAGTACGCCGTCGCCGGGATGAACGCCGGGAAGAGCGCGTCCGCCCGGGCGACCACGGCGTCGGCGGCGAGCAGGCCGCCGATCGCCGGCCCGAAGACGAACCCGAGCGCGAACGACGCGCCGACGAGCCCGAGCGCCCCGGCCCGCCGGTCCCGGGGCGTGATGTCGGCGACGTACGCCTGCGCGGCGGCGATGTTCCCGCCCATCGCGCCCGCGAGCGTCCGAGAGGCGAACAGCGTCGCCAGCGCCGCGGCGGGGCCGAAGCGCGCCCCCGCCGAGCCGGCGTAGCCGAACGTCACCCACGCGACGCCGGCAGTCGCGAGCGACGCGAGCAGGACGGGCCGGCGTCCGATGCGGTCGGAGAGCCGACCGAGCGTCGGCGCCGCGAGGAACTGCGCGAGCGAGTACGACGCCGCGAGCAGCCCGATGAAGGCGTCGCTGACGCCGAACGAGCGCACGTAGAAGGGCAAGATCGGGATCACGATTCCGAAGCCGACCAGATCGATGAACACGACGCCGATCACGACCGCGAGCGCGCGCCGCGGGTTGGCGACGGCGGGGGGTCGGGAAGCGTCGTCGCCCGAGCCGGTCCGATCGTCGTCGACCGCGTCGGCGACGTCGGCCTCGGTCGACGCCGCGCCCGCCTCCGGATGTGTCACGGTGGTGAGACGCCCCGCTCGAACTTAAAAGGGCGTCCGAGGCGGCGGCGAGCGTTCCGGGCCCGCCCGGCGCCGCGCTACAGGTGTCGTTCGATGACGCGTTTGGCCGCCTGTCCCTTCTCCTTCCAGCCGTACCCCTCGTCGTACACGTGGCGCTTGCCGTCGACGAGCTCTTCGGGGGTGGACTCCTCGAAGCCGCCGCGGTCCCACGCGCCCGACTCGCGGAGCCACGCCACCACGTTCTCGCGGGTCTCGGGCCACGAGAGCCCCACCATCTCGTACCACGCCACCATCGCGAAGACCGCGTTGTCGTGACAGCCCGGGACGGAGCCGTGTTCGTACACCGTCCGCATCGGCTCGCGGGTCGGCTCGGAGACAAGCTCCTTGAACTCGGCGGCGGTGAGCAGCCGGAGGTCGTCGCCGTCCTCGACGACGCGCTGGTCGCGCCGGAGCGCCCCGAGCGCCGCCTTGTGGAGCCCGCCCCAGTCGGCCGGGACCGCGTCGCGCAGCGCCGCCTCCGAGAGGCCGTCTCGCTCGGCGGAGAGCACCGACAGCAGGTCCGTGTACGCCTTCTCGACGGTCGGCCAGCTCACGCCCTCGAACTCGCAGTCGGCGTCGTGAAGGCTGTTCGTCGTCCGACAGCCGGGACACGGGTAGCGGAACGTCGGCACGACGCGTCGGTTCGACGCGCCGGGAGTTAGGGGTTTCGCGACGACGCTCGCGAGCGTTGCGGGGGTTCCGAAACGTTTACTCACCGCCCGGTCGCGGATCAAGACGGTATGACAAAGGTCAGCGTTATCGGTGCGGCGGGGACCGTCGGAGCCGCGGCGGGCTACAACCTCGCGCTGCGCGACGTGGTCGACGAGCTCGTCTTCGTCGACATTCCGGACCAGCGCGAGACGACCATCGGGCAGGCGGCCGACGCGAACCACGGCGTCGCCTACGACTCGAACACGACCGTCCGGCAGGGCGACTACGCGGACACCGCCGGCTCGGACGTCGTCGTCATCACGGCCGGCATCCCGCGCAAGGAGGGCCAGACCCGGATCGACCTGGCCGGCGACAACGCGCCGATCATGGAGGACATCGGCGCCTCCATCGCCGAGCACAACGACGACTTCGTCACCGTCACCACCTCGAACCCGGTGGACCTGCTCAATCGCCACC
This sequence comes from Halorubrum ejinorense, assembly GCF_039522565.1. Taxonomy (GTDB): domain Archaea; phylum Halobacteriota; class Halobacteria; order Halobacteriales; family Haloferacaceae; genus Halorubrum; species Halorubrum ejinorense. The sequence goes on from NZ_BAAADQ010000009.1 coordinate 92,378, forward strand.
TCTACGAGGCGGGCGACCGCGACCGCGGCAAGGTGGTCGGCTTCGGCGGCCGGCTCGACTCCGCGCGCTTCCGCTACGTCCTCTCCGAGCGATTCGACGCGCCCGTCAAGAACGTCGAGGCGACGATCCTCGGCGAGCACGGCGACGCGCAGGCGCCCGTCTTCTCGAAGGTGCGCGTCGACGGCCGCGACCCCGAGTTCGACGCCGACGAGAAAGAGCAGATCCTCGCGGACCTCCAGGAGTCGGCGATGGACGTGATCAGCCGGAAGGGCGCCACGCAGTGGGGGCCCGCCACCGGCGTCGCCCACACCGTCGAGGCCATCCTCAACGACACCGGCGAGGTGCTGCCCTGCTCGGTCGTCCTCGACGGCGAGTTCGGCTACGAGGACACCGCGCTCGGCGTGCCCGCGAAGCTCGGCTCGAACGGCGTCGAAGAGGTCGTCGAGTGGGACCTCGACGAGTACGAGGCCGACCTGCTCGACGAGGCCGCCGAGAAGCTCTCCGAGCAGTACGAGAAGATCGCGTAGCGAACCGATCGCCCCGATCGGTTCGGACCGCTGCGGCGACCGCTACCCACCGGACTTTTATCGCTGCCGCGCCGTCGTTGCGTCATGAACCGCGCCGAGATCGACACCGACGACCTGTTGAAGCTCGTCCTGCTGCTCGTCGTGGCGTGGCTTCTGCTGGAGATAGTAGAGGCCGTCCTCGGCCTCGCGTTCTGGCTGCTCGACGCCCTCCCGACGCTGATCGGGGTCGCGCTCGTCGTCGTGATCGCCTTACACCTCACCGATCGGATCTGAACCGGCGTCAGCGTGTTCAGCCTCAACGTTCCGCTCGCCCCCGCAGTCGAGCGTCTCGCGGCCGATCTCCACCCGAAACTGGAGGGGTTCGAGACGGTCCGCGAGCGCTACACGCTCGTCTGTAAGCGGTTCGGCGTCGCGGACGTCGGCGAGCGGGGAGAGGGGAGCGAGGACGGAGACGCCGAGCCGCCGCGGCGAGCGAACGCGCTCGACCGTCTGCGCGGGCGGCTCGGTCGCCCGCTCGGGAGAACCGCACCGTTCGAGGTCGCCGTGACCGGAGTCGACGTCTTCGACGCGCCGGCGTCCGGGTCGGCGCCAGTCGTCTATCTGACCGTCGAGAGCGAGGGCCTCCTGCGGCTTCACGGTCGGCTCTGTGACGCGTTCGGAGCCGTGGAGGGGATCGAGGGCGACGAGTACGTGCCACACGTCACGCTCGCGCGCGGCGGGAACCCCGAACCGGGAGCGGTCGCGGGGTTGGTGGACGCCGAGTTCGACCCGGTCCGGTGGCGAGTCCACGCGCTCGACGTGTGGGACCCCGAGTTCCGCGAGGTCGCGGCGACGGTCGACCTCTGAGCCGGCGTCGTCGGTCTCCTCAGCCGTCGTCGACATCGCTGCGAGCGTCGACCGCGTCGTGCTCTCCGACGGGCCCGTGCGTCGGGCAGACGCCGGCGATGGGGGTGGCGTTGAGACAGCAGGCGCGCCGTTTCCCGGCGACGAGACCGCGGCTGAGGGGCTCGCCGCACCGCGCGCAGTAGGGTTCGGCTTCCTCGCCGGCGTCCGCCATCTCAGCGCTCGCGGAGCCGCATCGGTACCGGGTGGTCCGGATGCATCGTCAGCGAGCCGCGCAGGGAGAGGTCGGGCCCCTCGTAGTCGAGGTCGAACCGCGAGCAGACCGTCGCGAGGATTATCTTCGCCTCCAGCAGGGAGAACGCCTTCCCGATGCAGTGGCGCGGGCCGCCGCCGAACGGAAAGTAGGCGAACCGGGGGCGCTGGCTCCGACGCTCGGGCGTCCAGCGACCGGGGTCGAACGTATCCGGGTCGTCGTACCACCGCTCGGAGCGGTGGACGACCCACTGCGAGATCATCAGCGCGGACCCCTCCGGGATCCGGTACCCCCCCAGTTTCACGTCGAGCTTCGGCTCGCGGAACAGCGTGTAGACGGGCGGGTAGAGCCGCATCGACTCGTTGAGCACGCGCTCGGTGTAGTCCATGTCGCGGACGCCGGCCGCGGTCAGGGGGCCGTTGCTCACGGCCGCGCCGGCCTCGTCTGCGACCCGCTCCCGGGCCGCCGGGTGGTCAGAGAGGAGGTAGAAGGCGTAGGTGAGCGCCAAGGCGGTGGTGTCGTGGCCGGCCAGAAGCATCGTGACCAGCTCGTCCCGGAGGTTCGCGTCGGTCTGCTCGCCGCGGTCGCGGGCGCGGAGCAGGACGGAGAGGAGGTCCATCGGGAGGTCGCCGTCGGGGTCGCCGGGCGGGCCGCGCACCGCGGCCCCGTCCGGACCGGCGGGGTCGACGCTCGGGTCGCGCTCCGTGCCGCGGCGGCGGTCGACGATGCCGTCGATCACCGATTCGAGCGTCTCGATCGCCCGATCGAACTCCCGGTTCTCGCGCGTCGGCATCCAGTTCGGGATCAGGTAGCGGCGGGGGTCGGGCTCGAACCGGGCGCCGAGCGGTTCGAGGTTCTCCTGGACCGTCTTGACCTCCTCGTCGCTGATGTCGGCGCCGAACATCGCCGTGACGATGATCTTCACGGTGAGCCGCGCCAGCTCTAACTGGAGGTCGACGACGTCGCCGTCCTCCCACTCGGCGACGTGCGATTCGGCGTGGTCGGCCATCACGCCGGCGAGCGCGCCGATCCGGCGGTTGTGGAAGGCGGGGTTGGCCAGTTTTCGCTGGCGCTGCCACGTCTCCCCCTCGCTCAGGAGGAGGCCGTCGCCGAGCAGCGTGTCCATGGCGTCGTCGCCGAACTGGGGCTTCCGGTAGCGCTCGGCGTCGGAGACGAGCGCGCGCTCGACGTCGGCGGGGTTCGTCAGCAGGTACGTCTCGCGGGGACCGAGGTTGAGGCGCACCACGTCCCCGTAGCTGTCGGCGCAGGCGCGCAGGAATCCGAACGGGTCGTCAGCGAACTGGCGACCGTTCCCGAAGAGGGGGTCGCCGAGCGGTCCGGGCGGCGTAACGGACATGCTGTTTCTGGGGGTTGAGCGGGGTTAAACGTTCGGCGGGAGGAAGAAAATCGATCGAACGAGGCGGGCGACGGGCGGGCGTCGAGACGGGAACGGTCGAGGGAACGTGAGCGTTAGGACGCGGGACTACCGGGCGTCTAACCGCTCGACGCGGGCGATCAGCTCGTCGACGGCCGCCTCCTGGTCGTCGGTGGCGTCGACGATGCGCTCGGTCGCGTCCTCGGTGCGGTCGGAGCGCTCGCGGACCGCCTCCAGCGACGAGGTGAGCTCCTCGACGGTCGCGGCCTGGTCGTCGGTGGTCCGCGCGACCTCGGCGACGCCCGCGGCCGCCTCGTCGACGGCGTCGGCGATCTCCTCGAGCGAGTCGAGGACCGTCTCGATCTCGGTGCCGGCGTCCTCGATGCGGTCGTGCGAGCGCTCGACGGCGGTGGTGGTCTCCGCGGACTGCGCCTGCAGCTTGTCGAGGCTCTCCGTGATCTCCTCGGTGTAGCCGCGGGTCTCGTCGGCGAGCTTCTTCACCTCCTCCGCGACGACCGCGAAGCCGTCGCCGCCCTCGCCGGCGCGGGCGGCCTCGATGTTGGCGTTCAGGGCGAGGAGGTTCGTCTGCTCGGCCACTTCGGAGATGACCTCGATGACCTCCTCGATGTCGTCCATGCGGTCGGAGAGCGCGCCGACGCTCTCGACGAGTTCGTCGCCGATCTCGACGACGTCTTCGGTCGCCTCGCGGGCGTCCTCGCTGGCGTCGAGCCCCTCGTCGGCCGCGTCGGCGGCCGCGACCGCGGCGGTGTCGACCTGGTCTGCGGTCGCGGCGACCTCCTCCATCCCCGCGGAGAAGGACTGCATCTCCGAGACGCTCTCCTCTAAGAGCTCGTTCTGCTCGTCGACGTTCTCGGCGATGTCGGCGGCCGCGGCGCTCGCCTCCTCGACGGTGCCGTCGAGGTCGCGCGCCTTCTCGTGGACGCCCGAGGAGAGCTGGTCGAGGTTCTCGGCCATCTGGTTGACGACGCCGACGACCCGGAGCAGGTCGTCGCCGAGGACCTCCTCACACTCGTCGTGACAGACCGCGCGAGCGTCGAGGTTCCCCTCGCCGATCGCCTCTGCAGTCTCGCGGATCTCGGAGACGAGTCGGGCCGTCGCGTCGCGCTCGTTGACGTTCTCGGTGCGGTCGATGACGACCTCGCTGACGCCGACGATCTCGCCGCCGTCGCCGTACATTGGCGTCGCGGTGAACTCGATGTGCTTCTCGTCGCCGTGGCGGTCGACCATCGTGCTCGTGTCGCGGTAGCGGGTCGTCGCGGCGTCGCAGCGCTCGACGCCGTACACCTCGTCCGCGGTCTCCGGCGCGTCGAGCACTTTGTCGGCGAGCGTGTCGGCCCGTCGGCCGTCGGGGTAGAACAGCTCGGAGACGTGGCCGTGGCCGATGGCGTCCTCCCGCTCGGCCCCGGTAAGCGAGACGATGGACTCGTTCCACTCGGCGACGTTGCCGTCGGCGTCGAGGATGAAGGTCGGGACGCTCGTCGCGTTGAACACCTGCTGGAAGCCCGCACCCGCCAGCGTCTCGGCGCGGTCGACGCCCTGCTCGTCGGCTATCTCGTACGTTTCGTTGTCTCCCTCGGCGGTGCCGCTCTCAGTCGGTCCCGCGCCGTCCGACGGCCCGTCGACGACGACTCCCCCGTCGGGGACCGACCGGGAGTCGCTCCCCCGCCCGAACACGTTCCGCAGGCGCTCGCGAAGTCCCGTCATGTCTACGTCACCGTCTCCCAACCGCCATCATAAACCGCACGTCCCGGAACTCACGTTTGATAACTCGAGTGAAACGGCGAAGAGGGGAGACCGCCCCGCCCCGCAGCGTTCAATGGCGTCGGGCGGCTACGGCGATCCGAGACCGATGGACGCCGAAGCGGTGCGAGAGCGGGCCCGCGACCTCCCGACCGAGCCGGGGGTCTACCAGTTCCGCGCGGGCGAGACGACGCTGTACGTCGGGAAGGCCCTCGACCTCCGCGACCGGGTGCGGTCGTACGCCGACCCGCGCTCGGGCCGGATCCGGGGCATGGTCGAGCGCGCCGACCGCGTCGAGTTCGCGGTCACCGACACGGAGACGCAGGCGCTCCTGCTCGAGGCGAACCTGATCAAGCGGCTCCGGCCGCGGTACAACGTCCGGCTGAAAGACGACAAGTCCTACCCGCTCGTCGCCTTCTCCGACCACGCGGTGCCGCGGATCGAGGTGACCCGCGACCCCGAGGAGGGCGCCGTCGCGTACGGCCCGTTCACCGACGTGGGCCGCGTCGAGACGGTGGTGAAGGCGATCCGCGACGAGTACCGCCTGCGGGGCTGTTCGGACCACAAGTACGAGGGCCGCGAGCGCCCCTGTCTCGACTACGAGATGGGGATCTGCTCGGCCCCCTGTACCGGCGAGATCGACGCCGAGAGCTACGCCGAGGACGTGGCGGCCGCGCGCCGCTTCTTCGACGGCGAGACGGGGGTCCTCGCCGACCCCCTACGCCGGCGGATGGAGGCCGCCGCCGAGGCGAACGAGTTCGAGCGCGCCGCGAACCTCCGCGACCGGCTCGAGGCCGTCGAGGCGTTCCACGGCGAGGGCGGCGAGGCCGTGAGCGACCGGAGCGACGACCGCACCGTCGACGTGCTCGCGGCCGCGGTCGAGGGCGACACCGCCCGCGTGGCCCGGCTCCACAGCGAGCGCGGCCAGCTGGTCGACCGCAGCCGCCACCGGCTGGACGCGGCGGCGGTGGAGGACGAGCGCGGGGCCGGCGGGGAGACCGACGGCGCGAGCGACGACACGAGCGACGGGTCGGCGGCCAACACCCCGGCCGCCGTCCTCGCGGCGTTCCTCGCGCAGTACTACGCGGAGCGCGAGTTCCCCGACGCGGTCCTCTTGGCGGAGCGCCCGTCCGACTCGGACGTGGTCGACTGGCTGGAGGGCGAAGGGGTCGCCGTGCGGGTCCCGGGGGCCGGCCGCGAGGCGAAACTCGTCGAACTCGCGCTGAAGAACGCCCGGAAGCGCGGCGGCCGCGACGACCCCGTGGGCGCGCTCGGCGACCGACTCGGCGTCTCGCCGCCCGCCCGGATCGAGGGGTTCGACGTGAGCCACGCGCAGGGGACCGCCGTGGTCGGTTCCGACGTCTGTTTCGTCGACGGGAGCGCCGAGACCGCGGACTACCGCCGGAAGAAGCTCACCGAGCGCAACGACGACTACGCCAACATGCGCGAGCTGATCCGCTGGCGCGCGGAGCGCGCCGTGGAGGGCCGAGACGACCGACCCGACCCGGACCTGCTGCTCATCGACGGCGGCGACGGACAGCTGGGTGCCGCGCGCGACGCCCTCGCGGAGACGGGCTGGGACGTGCCCGTCGTCGCGCTCGCGAAGGCGGAGGAGCTGGTGGTGACCCCCTCCGGCACCCGCCGCTGGGACGACGACGCCCCCGAGCTCCACCTGCTCCAGCGCGTCCGTGACGAGGCCCACCGCTTCGCGGTGTCGTACCACCAGACCGTCCGCGACGAGGTGGCGACGGTCCTCGACGACGTGCCCGGCGTCGGCCCCGAGACCCGCCGCCGGCTCCTCCGGCGGTTCGGGTCGGTCGAGAACGTCCGCGAGGCCTCCCGAGACGACCTCACCGACGTGGACGGCGTGGGCGACGCGACCGCCGACACGCTCCGAGAGCGGTTGTAACCGCGGTCTTCTCCTCTGGCGGCGACCGCCGTCACTCCGACTCGACGGCGCGCTCGACGACCGCCGCCTCGGCCTTCCGGAGCAGCTCGCCGGCCGTGCTCGTCGCGCAGTCGAGCCCGGCCGCGACGTCCGCGACGGTCCCCTCGCGGGGCACCTCGTAGTACCCCACCGAGACCGCCGTCTCCAGCGCCGCGCGCTGTCGGTCGGTCAGCCGCGACGGCGTCCGCCGGCGCTCGAACTCGTGGACCCGCTCGATGGTGAGGTCCGCGAGGGCCGCGAGGTCGTCGTGGAACGCGCTGAGCGCCGCGGTCGCGCCCGCCGCCTCGAACCGCACGTCGCCCGACTCGCGGAAGACGACCGGCGGGAGGAAGATCACCCGCGACGCCGCGACGGTGTCGAGGAGGGCCGCCGGGAACTCGTAGTCGTCCTGTCGGAGGAAGGCGTAGGTCCCGCCCGCGTCGCGCACGAGGCTGCTCGCGACCAGCGAGTCGATCGCCCCGACGGCGGCGGTCGTCGCGTCGCGGTCGCCGTCGAACCAGAGCAGCGTCGTCGCGTCCGCCGTCGGACTCCACATCAGCAGCTCCGCGCGCGAGATCGGCGACTCGCCGACGATGGCTCGGTGGAGGGGGTGGCGGAGCCGCTCCGGGTAGTCGGCCGAGAACCTGATCCGTTTCATTCGGCGGTCGCTCGCCGTTCGACCGTTCCACACATCAATCCGCATGGTTCGGCGCGGGTTCAGGACGGGGTCGGGACGTGGGGCGGTTCGGAGCGGTCAGCGGGGACGTGGGGAGGGCCGGAGCGGTCAGCGGGGACGTGGGGAGGGCCGGAGCGGTCAGCGGGGACGCGCCAGCGCCTCGGGGGCGGCCCGGAGGAGCGTCCCGAGGTGGTCCGCGCCGTCGAGGGTGCGGAGGTCGGCGCTCGGGAGCGCCTCGGCCAGTCGTTCCGCCCCGGCTATCGGGACGTTGGCGTCGGCGGTCCCGTGCCACAGGCGCACCGGGGTGTCGACCGCGTCGAGGTCGATCCCCCAGTCGGCTCCCGCGTCGCGGAACTCGGTGACCGCGCCGGTCCGGTGGCGCTCGAACGCCGCGAGGAAGTCCGCTTTCACCGTCGCCGCGGCGTCGTCGGGGACGGCGTCCGCGTCCGCGGCGTACTGGCCGACCACGAACGACGGGTCCGCCCGGTCCGCGACCCACGCCTGTCCGCGGAACAGCGCACCGAGGACCGAGGGCGTCGCGGCCGCGAGTCCGGTCAGCAACCGCTGTACCGCGGGCGTGTCGTCGGTGAACGCGGGCGGCGTCGCCCCGGCGACGAGGTCGACGCCGGTGACCCGCGCTCGAAGCGTCGCCGCCGTCGAGAGGGCGTAGGGAGCCCCGCCGGAGAACGCGACGAGGGGCGCACTCTCGACGCCCGCGTCGTTCAGGACGGGCCGCACGGACGCGGCGGCGTCGGCGACGGTCCGGTCCGGGTGCGGCGAGGACCGACCGTAGCCGGGCCTGTCGGGCGCGATGACCCGGACGTCGTTCGCTTGCGCCGCCGGTTCGAGGAGCGCCCCCAGTCGGCGGGACCCGGGCGTCCCGTGGAAGAAGACGACCGGATCGCCGGCGGGAGGGCCGTACGTCGCGTACGCGATCCGGCGGCCGTCGTCCGGGCGGACGACGCTCGGTGCTTGAGCCCCCGGAGTCCGACGCTCTGGAGTCCGACGCTCCGGGGTCGATTGCGGCCGCGCGGAGTCGGTGGTGCCCATCGATGTCGACTACGACCGCGCCCGTGGTGGGGTTAATGCCGGACTGATGCGGGAGTATTTACGTGCGACTCGTTGGCTCGGCCACCCCAAGCCGTATCCGTCGCTCGGCCGATCCCTCGACCGAGATGCGCGCGTTCTTCGCCGTCGACCTGCCGGAGTCCCTCGCGGCCGGCGTCGCGGCGGCACAGACCCCGTTCGCGGACGCCTCCGGCGTGAGTCCGGTCGATCCCGAGCAGGCGCACGTGACGCTGAAGTTCCTCGGCGAGGTCGGCGCCGGAGGCGGCGACCGAGGCCGAGATCGCGAGGGAGACGGGGACCGAAGTCGAGACCGGGACGGAGACGAGGGCGCCCCCGCCCTCGACGACGTGATCGCCGCCGGCGAGCGGGCGGTCGACCGCGCGGGCGTCGCGCCGTTCGACTGCGCGGTCGGCGGCCTCGGCGTCTTCCCGAACCGCGACTACGTGTCCGTCGTCTGGGCGGGGATCGAGCGCGGCGGCGACGACCTCGCCGCGCTCCACCGCGCCCTCGAGGCGGAGACGACCGCGCTCGGTGTCGACCCCGCCGACCACGCGTTCACCCCCCACGTCACGCTGGCGCGCGTCGAGAGCGCGACCGGGGCCGAGGCGGTCCGAGACGCACTCGACGCGGGCGACTCCGAGGTAGGTGCGTTCTCAGTCGGCGAGATCCGACTGGTGGCGTCGACGCTGACCGCGTCGGGGCCCGAGTACGACGCAGTCCGGGAGTTCCGGCTGGAGTAGTGCGGTTCGCGGAGCTCGGCTCGGCCCGCACCGCGGGGAGGTTCTCATCGGTGATAGCCGCGGGCGTACGTTTAACCTACCGGATCGGTGAGAGGTACGCGAAATGGACGACGGGGCGCGACCGGAGGGAGACGCGAGGTCCGGGTCGGGCGGCGACGCGGACCGAGGCAGCCGCGGCGACGGCGGTCGAACCCCGGCGTTGACTCGTCTCGGTCGGCGGTTCGAGGCCGAGACGCGGCGCGAGGCCGCCGAGGCGCTGGGCAACCCCTCCGGATCGATGAGCGCCGACGAAGGCCGGATCGTCGAGGCGCTGTTCGAGACCGCCCTCGACGACCCGGACGAGTCGGTGCGCGCGGCGGCGATCGAGTCGCTGTACTTCCACGGAGACGCCCACGTCGACCGGCTGGCGGCGCGCGTCGCCGACCGCCGCGAATCGGGTGAGGCTGCGAGTCACGTGTCGAAGGCCGACTCCGGCGTCGCCGAGACGTTCGTCCGGTGGCTGGAGAGCGACCGCGCCGCCTACCGGATGGTCGGCGCGACCGGGCTGGCCGCCGTCGGCGCCGAGTCGGCGACGTCCCGGCTCCGCGAGGCGTTCGACGACGACGACGCTCGCGTCCGCGCCCGGGCCGTCGAGGGATACGCCCGGTCCGGCGGCGAGGCGGTCGAGGCGGTGCGACCGCTGGTGAACGCGCCGAACGGCCTCGTGCGCGGCGCCGCGGTGGACGCGCTCGTCGCGATGGACAGCGACGACGCGACCGAACTGCTCGCGCTCGCGGCGCGGCGTGGCAACGAGCGGCTTCGACTCACCGTCGTCCGCCGCCTCGGTCGGCTGGACCGGCGGGACGCCGCCGGGGTGCTCCTCGGGTCGTTAGCGGATCCCTCGGAGGCGGTGCGGCGGGCCGCCGCGGCGTCGGTCGCCGCGGTGATCGCCGAGGCGGGCGCGGTCCCCGCCGGCGACGTGCGCGACCGACTCCTCACCGAGCGGCCGTTTGAGACCGACGGGGTGCTCGCGGTGTTCCGCGCCGTCGCGGCCGAGCGGACCGCGGCCGCGCGAGGCGGAACCGAGCGCGGCGACGCGGATCGGTCCGAGGCCCGCGTCGACGCCGAGACGCGGCGGTACGCGGCGTGGCTGTACTGCGAACTCCTCGAAGCGGCGGACCCGACCGCGGCCGACCGTTCGGCGGCGATCGAGTGGCTGATAGAATCGCTCGACCACCGCGACCGGCTGGTGGCGGACCTCGCGGCCGCGTACCTGCCGCGGATCGTCGCGGCCGCCGGGGCCGAGGCGGAAGGCGCCGACGCGGATCCGCCGGAGTCGCCGCTCGGCGTCGACGTCGAGCGGTCCCTCCGGGAGCTTGCGGGCGACGAGGCGACCTCCGACGCCGCTCGGGAGCGCGCCAGAGCGGTGTTGCGGCGGCTCAAGCGCGCGGTCGTCGAGACGGCCGCGGACCGCCACGTGGAGTACGTCTACGTCCGCTGGCCCGCGGACTACACGGAGAGTCGAGAGGAGTGAGACGGAGAGCCGTTCACGAGCGGGAGCCGCTCACGGGCGGAAAGTCGATCGCGGGCGGGGAGTCGCTCACGGACGGCGGACGAACCGGTCGTCGTCGACGGCGACCGTCAGGTCGATCGTCTCGTCGAAGAAGTTGAGGACCGTGGCGACGTTCCGGTCCGCGTCGGCGTCGACGTACAGCTGTAACACGCCGCCCGTGTCGGCGAGGCGCGCGGCGAGCATTCGGACGAACGAGACCGCGCGCTCGACGTCGAAGGCGGCGACGATCTGGTGGAAGACGCTCACCTCCAGCGACACGCGCTCGCCGGGCCGGTGGTTGGCGTCGAGGATGCGCGAGACGGTCTCGCCGACCTCGTCGGGCGAGAGGCGCGGGTCGAGTTCGACCATCTCGATGCCGACGCCCTCGAAGTCGACGTCCGGCGTCGCCTCGAAGTCGTACTCGCCGGTGCTGACGATCACCGTCCGCCGGGGCCACGCGTCGAGGCGCTCGTCGAGCGCGCGGACCAGCCGCTCCGGAGACGGCGTCACGGCGATGACGAGGCCGGCCGCGCCGTGGAAGTGCGCCCGGAGCGCGTCTGCCTCGTCGTCGACCGGCGACGCGTCGACGCGGACGACGCCGTCCCAACTCACCCGGTCGGCCACGTGGACCCCGTCGGCGACGCGGTCGGTCACGTGACCGTGGAGGTGATCCTTGAACTCGGCGACCGCGCCGTCCGTGTCGTAAGCGGTCTTGGCGGTGGCGCAGTACGGGCAGTCCCAACTGACGCGGAAGTCGGACCGAGAGAGCGCGTCCGAGTGGTGAGCGAGCAGGTGCGACCCCGTCACCTCGCGCATCCCGGACCGGTCCCGCGTCCACGCGACGAACCCACACCGGTCACACGCCCAACGGCCAACCATGATCGAGAACGTGTCTCGACGGTTCCGTCGGAGACACATGTATGTTGTGTTATGTGTGATCGGCGGCCCGTTCGGCTTCCCGGACGACCCGATCCGTGCGTCTCACGCCGGGGTGAGTCCGGGGAAGTCCGGAAACCCGAATCGAGTCCGGGGAACCCGCGTCAAGCCGACGCGAACCCGTTCTCGTCGGCGTGTTCGACCCGGACGCGGGTGACGCGGGTCGCGGTCGCCCCGGTGACCGTGAACGTGACCTCGCCGACCGCGACGCGGTCTCCCTCGGCGGGGAGTCGCCCGAGTTGGCGGGTGACGAGTCCCGCGACGGTGTTCGCGCCCGTGTCGGCGGGCAGCGAGAGGCCGAGCGTCTCGTTGAGGTGCGTCACCGTCGTCCAGCCGCGCACGACGGCGGTGTCCGGCGCGACGACGTCGACGGCGTCCGTCTCCCACCGGCCGACCAGCTCGCCGACGACCTCCTCGAAGAGGTCCTCCAGCGTCGCGACGCCGACGACCGAGCCGTGCTCGTCGACGACGACGACCATCCGCGTCTCGCTCGCGCGCATCTCCGCGAACAGCTCGTCGAGCGGCTTCGTCTCGGGGACGAACACCGGCTCGCGGAGCGCGCTCGCGAGGTCGGCGCCCGTCTCGTCGGCGCGGATCGCGTCGCGGACGTCGACGACGCCTATCACGTCGTCGCGGTTCTCGCCGTAGACGGGCATCCGCGTGACGCCCTCCTCGGCGGCCGTCGAGAGCGCGTCTGCCGGAGTCGCCGTGTTCGGCAGCGCGACCACGTCGGTCCGGGGGACCATCACCGAGACGACCGTCGTCGCTTCGAGGTCGAGGACGCCCCGGATCATCGCGCCCTCGTCGGCGTCGAGCGCGCCGGCGAGCTCGCCGGTGCGCACGAGCGTCGCTATCTCCTCGCGCGTGAGATACGACTCGATGTCCGACTCGCCCCCGGTGAAGCGGTTGACGACGCCCGAGAGCGCCTCGAAGACGAACAGGATCGGACGGAGGACCCGCTGGACGACGACGACGATCCGCGAGACGCGGAGCGCGTGTTTCTCCGCGTTGGCGACGGCGTACGACTTCGGCGCGATCTCGCCGAAGACGATGACGAACACCGAGGTGACGAGCGTCGACCCGGTCGCCGCCTCGCCGCCCGAGAAGCCGAAGCGGACGAACACCGCGGTCGCGACGGACGCGGCGGCGATGTTGGCGACGTTGTTGCTCACCAGGGCCGTGACGAGGAAGCGGTGCGAGTCGTCGCGCAGCGCCGACAGCGCCCTCGCGCCCGGAACGTCGGTCGCGACGAGCGAGTCGATCCGGTGCGTGGGGACGGAGAACACCGCGAGTTCCGAACTGGAGAAGAAGGCGCTCACGGCGGTCAACGCGAGGATGGCGCCGACACCGACGAACGCGATAGTGAAGTCCATATACGGATATGCGACCCCGTATAAAAGGCAGTACCGGCGGTGAGTGTGTACACGAACGCGGACGTTCCAGTCGAAACAGAGGGGTTAGGTATCCACGAACGCGGATTCGTTCGGCCGGCAAAACGGCGCGATGAGGAAAGCGTTAACCCCGCGCCGCGGGTGCCTACGAGCATGAAGGTACTCGTGACCGACCCCATCGCGGACGCGGGGTTGGACCGACTCCGAGACGCCGGCCACGAGGTCGTAGCGGACTACGAGGCCGAGGGCGACGCCCTGCTCGACGCCGTCAGTGACGCCAACGCGCTCATCGTCCGGTCCGGAACCGAGGTCACTGAGGCCGTCTTCGAGGCTGCCGACGACCTCGTCATCGTCGGCCGCGCCGGCATCGGCGTGGACAACATCGACATCGAGGCCGCCACCGACCACGGCGTCATCGTCGCGAACGCGCCCGAGGGGAACGTCCGCGCCGCCGCCGAGCACACCGTCGCGATGACGTTCGCGGTCGCGCGGTCGATCCCGCAGGCGCACGGACGCCTCGTCGACGGCGAGTGGGCGAAAGGCGAGTTCCTCGGCACCGAAGTGAACAACAAGACGCTCACCATCGTCGGCCTCGGCCGCGTCGGCCAGGAGGTCGCCAAGCGGCTCGACTCGCTCGGGATGGACCTGGTCGTCTACGACCCGTACATCTCCGAGGAGCGCGCCGACCGGATGGGCGCGGAGCTGGTCGAGGACCTCCACGAGGCGCTCGCGGCCGGCGACTTCGCGACGATCCACACGCCGCTGCTCCCCGAGACCGAGGGGATGATCGGCGAGGACGAACTGGCCCAGCTCGAGGGCGGTTACCTGATCAACTGCGCCCGCGGCGGCATCGTCGACGAGGAGGCGCTCGCCGCGGCGGTCGAGGACGGCGTCCTCGCGGGCGCCGCGCTCGACTCGTTCGCCGAGGAGCCGCTCCCGAAGGACTCCCCGCTGCTCGACGTCGAGGAGATCGTCTTGACCCCGCACCTCGGCGCCTCGACGGAGGCGGCACAGGAGAACGTCGCGGTCGACACCGCGAACGCGGTGCTCGCCGCGTTCGACGACGAGCCCGTGTTGACGGCGCTCAACGCGCCCTCCGTCGACGAGACCGCCTTCCCCCGGATCAAGCCGTACATCGCCGTCGCGGAGACCGCCGGGAAGGTGGCCGCACAGCTGCTCGACGGCCGGATCACCGAGGTCGAAGCGACCTACGAGGGCGACATCGCCGAGGAGGACGTCGAGCTCGTCACCGCGAGCGCCCTGAAGGGCGTCTTCGAACCGCTGGAGTGGCAGGTGAACGCGGTGAACGCGCCGCGGCTCGCCGAGGAGCGCGGCATCGACGTGACCGAGTCGAAGACCCGCCAGACGGAGGACTTCCAGAGCCTCGTGCGCGTCACCGTCCACAACGGCGACGATTCGATCGCCGTCGAGGGCACCCTGTTCGCCGGCGAGGACCCCCGAATCGTCCGGATCGACGGGTTCCGGGTCGACGCGGTCCCGTACGGCCACATGCTGGTCGCGCGCAACACGGACGAGCCGGGCGTCATCGGTCTCATCGGCACCGTCCTCGGCGACCACGATGTCAACATCGCCGGGATGTACAACGCCCGCGAGACTCAGGGCGGGGAGGCGCTCACCGTCTACAACCTCGACCACGACGTCCCCGACGCTGCCATCGAAGCGCTGCTCGAGGACGGTCGGATTGTCGAGGTCACCGAGATCACGCTGGACGACGCGGACGAGCGGCCGGCGGAGTAACGGTTCGGCGGAGTCATTTTAAACAGCCGGCAGGTCGGTTCCCGAAGCGAGCGACTCGCCCGCGAGACGTCTCACTCGTGGAGGTGATCGAGCACCGCGTCGACGTCGTTCGGGACCGGTTCGGGCTCGCCGCCGGCCTCGTAGGCCGCCTCGGGGTCTTTGAGCAGGTGACCGGTCGTCAGGCAGACGACCTGTTCGTCGTCGTCGACGACCCCGGAGCGCCGGAGCTTCTTGAGCCCGGCGAGGCTCGCGGCGGAGGCGGGCTCGACGCCGACGCCCTCGCTGGCGAGGTGACGCTGCGCGGCGGTGATCTCGTTGTCGCTCACCGCGACGGCGGTGCCGCCGGTGTTCCGGATGCCCGGCAGCGCCTTCGGCGCGTTGACGGGGTTGCCGATGCGGATCGCGGTCGCGCGCGTCTCGACGTGCTCCCACCGCCGGATCTCGTCGTTGCCCTCCTCGACCGCCTCGACCATCGGCGCGGCGCCCTCGGCCTGGACGCCCGTCAGCTTGGGGACCTCGTCGACGTCGAGCGCGCCCGACTGGACGAGCTCGCGGAAGCCCTTGTACAGCGCCGAGGTGTTACCCGCGTTGCCGACCGGCAGGACGATCCGGTCCGGGAAGGCGCCGTAGTCGGCGTAGAACTCCTCTAAGATCTCGAAGCCGATCGTCTTCTGGCCCTCCAGACGGAACGGGTTCAGGGAGTTGAGCAGGTACGCCTCGCCGCGGGCGGCCAGCTCCTGGACGATGTCGAGACAGGCGTCGAAGTTGCCGTCGACCTCCAGGATGCGGGCGCCGTGGAGGCTCGCCTGCGCGACCTTGCCGGCGGCCACTTTGCCCTGCGGGAGCAAGACGAGCGTCTGCATGTCGCCGCGGCCGCCGTAGGCGGCGAGCGCGGCCGAGGTGTTCCCGGTGGACGCACAGGCGAGCGCGCCGACGCCGAGCTCCTTCGCGACGCGGACGCCGACGGTCATCCCGCGGTCCTTGAACGAACCGGTGGGGTTCATCCCCTCGTGTTTGATCCGGAGCGCGTCGACGCCCACCGCCTCCTCGATGCGGGGGACGCGGTGGAGCGGGGTGTCGCCCTCGGGGAGCGTGACGCCCAGGTCGAAGGGGAGCGCCTCGCGGTAGCGCCAGACGCCGCGGTCGGGGCCGTCGGAGGGGGCGCCCGCGCCGAACTCGGCGAACGTCGGGGGGTCGTTGTAGCGCACTTCGAGCAGGCCGTCGCACTCGTCGCAGGTGTACCGGACCGCCTCGAAGGGCGCGAACGTCTCGTCGCATTCGATACACGCGAGCCACGTCCCGTCGGCGGCGCAGTCGGGCGCCGCCGGGGCCGGGGCGTCGATAGCGAGATCCATTACGTGACGGTCCGTCCCGGCAGGGCTTAAGACGGGCGGTCGGAACGGACGTTGCCGCCCGAATCGAACGTGTTCGGCCGTTCCGTCCTCAGTCGACGATGATCTCGGAGCTGTCGTTGCCGTCGTCGGTGCCGGAGCCGAGCCGGTCTTGATAGCGCTGAATCCAGTCGGCGAAACAGTCGGGACAGAGCCGCTGGGTGTCGATGTTCGCCCGGTCGACGCTCAGTCGGACGGTGCGCGCGAGCGCGTCCGTCGTCGCCTCGCCGCAGGCGTCGCAGGGCGCAGTCGTCGGCGCGTCGCTCATATCGTGTCGGTCGCGGCCGCGGCTCTTAAATGTACGTCGGCGGCCGCGGTATCCTCGAATCGGGGGCGCGGGGAACGACGCGGGGCTTAGACCGTCCGGAACGCGCGGTCGCCGGCGTCGCCGAGTCCGGGAACGATGAACCCGTCGTCGTCGAGGCGGTCGTCGATGGCGACCGTCAGGAGGTCGGCCTCCGGGACCGCCTCGCTCACGCGGAGGAGACCGGCGGGCGCGGAGACGGCCGAGAGGACGAACAGGTCCTCGAAGTCGTCGGCCTCGTCGAGGACGTGGTCGAGGACGGCCGCCATCGTCGACCCGGTCGCGAGCATCGGATCGGCGACGATCACGGTGTCGGCGGATCGGATCTCGGGGAGCTTCACGTAGTCGATAGTGATCGGGAACTCCCCGTCCTCGTTCATCCCGGCCGCCTCGTCGCGGCCGGCGGAGATGACGCCCTGTTTCGCCCGGGGGAACGCCTTCAGGAGTCCCTCGACGAACGGGGTCGCGGCCCGGAGGACGTTGATTATCACCACGTCGTCGAGCCCCTTGACGCGCTCGCCGGTCGTCTCCGCTAAGGGGGTCTCGACCGGGACGTACTCGGTCTCCATCGCGCCGTCGATGATCTCGTAGCCGCAGATGCGGCCGAGCTTCACGAGCCCCTTCCGGAACGCGACCTGCTCGGTCTCGACGTCGCGCAGCCGCGAGAGGGTGTCCGTCGCCAGCGCGTGCGTGATGAGGTACGCGTCGTCGCGGTCTTCGATCGTCATTGTCCGGAATCGGGCCCGGAAACGTCTTAAAACGTGGCGAAGCGCGCGTCGCTCCCGCGGAACCGGTACGTCGCTCACCGCAGAACGAGTACGTACGTCAGCGCGAAGATGAGCAGCGCGAGCGTCGCGACGCTGCGCAGCGCGAACTCGGCGCTGCCGACGAAGTCGAGCCCCCAGACGACGATCCAAGCGAACCACGTCGAGAGGACGGCGTTCATCGCGAGCAACACCCGCGGGTCCCCGGAGGACCGCTCGACGGCGTCGCCGATCCCACGGCTCTCACTGCGTTCGCCGCTCTCGTCGCTCATACGCCTATCCGCGAGAGAGCGGCACTTATCTCTTGTCCGTGCGGCTCGTAGCGGGACGCATGGTCGACGTGCCGCGCGCCCGCAACCGCCACGGCGAGCGGGTCGACGCCGTTCCCTTCCTCGTGACGACGGGGCTGGCGTTCACGCTCGTCTTCTCGTTCGGCCCGATATACGGGCTCGCGTACGGGCTGTCGCTGGCCGCGTCGCTCGGTCTCTCCGCGGTCGGGTTCGCCGGTGCGGCGGTGCTCGCGTACCACCAACTCGTCCGGCTGGCGCCGTTCGAGGACGCCGGACCGCTGCCGGCCGGGCCGCGATTCGAGCGGCTGCTGTACGTCGGTCTCGGGCTCGGCGCGCTCTTCGTCGGGCTCACGGTGCCGCTGCTTTGAGTCCGCGGAGGGGGAGCGGACCGGAATTCGACTGTGCGAATGAATCGCACGACACCGTGAGACTAAGGCGATCGATGGTGATAATTCTGGTATGGGAATCTTCGACACCGTGACCAGCGTGCTGGAGGGCTCGACCCAGCGCGCGCCCGGAACCGCGGGCGACGACGGCTCGGAGGGGGCGTACTGGTGTGACGACTGCGGCGTCCGCGTCCGCGACGTGGCGGTCGACGAGGAGGGGTTCGACCGCGACGCGGACGGCGTCCCGGTGTGTTCCGACTGCGGCGAGTCGATGCGCTTCGAGCGCGCGACCGGCAGCGGCTGCGCCTGCTGAGCCGTTTAGGGCTCGCGGAGCGCGGCCTCGGCGCCCTGCTCGTCCGGGAACGGCGCGGGGTCGACGGCGGCCGGGTCGTCGCCGATCCCGGCGTCGCCGAACTCCGATAGCTCCGCGTCGGAGAGGAGGGCGTCGTCGAGCCGCGCGACGAGCGAGTCCGCGTCGACGTCGGTCCCGATGACGACGAACTCGGTCAGCCGGTCGCCGCGCTCGTCGTCCCAGTCGAGGTTCGGCCGGTTCGATCGGAGCATGTCGCGCTCGACCGACGGGAGGCTCGCGATCCACGGGCCCGGCGCGGTGACGCGGACCGATCGCCCCGCCTGTCCGACCTGCTGGCGCTGCTCGGTGCCCGCGACCCAGAGCGTTCCCTTCGACCGGACCACGCCCTCGGGCAGATCGCGGAGGACGGCGGCGATCCGGTCGGGGTGGAACGGCCGTCGCCGGCGGTAGGTGAAGGAGGTGACCCCGTACACCTCGTCCGGGTGGCGGTGGTCGTGGTCGTCGTGGTCGTGGTCAGCGTGACCGTCGCGGGCCGTTTCGTGGTCGTCGTCCCCGTCTCCTTCGTCATCGGTCAGCGCGCGCTTCCAGCCGGGAAGGTCGCCGAGTTCGCGCTCGTCGAACAGCCCGACGTCGAGGAGGCGGTCGGGGTCGACCGCGGAGAACTCCGCGACGATCGTCTCCGCGCCGGGCTGAAGCGCCCCGACGAGGTCGATCGCCTCGTCGATCTCGGCGTCGGTACACAGGTCCGCCTTGTTACAGACGACGAGGTTCGACACCTCGATCTGCTCGACGAGGAGGTCCGAGAGCGGGCGCTCGCCGTCGCCGTCGGCGTCGCCCGCGGCCGGGTCGACCCGGCGTTCGGGGGCGTCGTCGCCGCCGAAGGCGTCGAGGAACTGCCGCGTGTCGACGACGGTCACCAGCGCGTCGACGCGGTACCGGGCCGCGGCGCGCGACTCGGTGGTGAACAGGCGCGCGACCGGCGCCGGCTCGGAGATCCCCGAGGACTCGACGACCAGCGCGTCGAACGAGCGGTCGTCGGCGAGCCGGACCACCGCGGACTCCAGGTCGTCTTGGAGTTCACAGCAGATACAGCCGTTCGACAGCTCCGTGACGCCATCCACGTCGACTTCGGACTCCTCGGCGATCAGCTCCGCGTCGACGTTGACGTCCCCCATGTCGTTGACGAGGACCGCTATCTCCCGGTCGCCGGCGTTCCGTAGCAGGTGGTTCAACAGCGTCGTCTTGCCGGCGCCGAGCCCCCCCGAGAGCACGGTCACCGGAATGCGGTCGTCCATACGGTCGGATCGGACAGGACCCCCTTCAACTCCCCGGCGACGGCAGCGGCGCGCCGGTCGCCCGTCGCACGGTCGCTCCGAGCCGATACGTTGATACCCCGCGGTCGTCGAACTCGCGGCATGGTTGCATCCGTCTCCACCGTGGGCCTGGTCAGCGTGGCGATGACGGTGCTGATGGTCGCCGCGATGCTGTACCTCGTCTGGGAAACCCGTGACAGCGACATCCACTCGCCGAGTCCGGGCAACGACGAACAGCCGGAGCTCGGCGACACCGACGAGGCCGCGGCAGACGACGAGACGCAGGGAGAGCTGCCCGACGGCAGCTCCGCCTGACGCCGAGATCGGCGGCGACCGTAACGACCGACCGGACCGGGCGGGGCCGCAGTGAACGACGAGCCGAGTTCGTCGCCCGCGACAGGTTTTAACGCGGGGGAAATGTCATCAGGAATGATGACAGTAGCAGACCGTATCGAGCGGTACCGGGCCGTCCTCGAGGAGTGGGTCCGGGGGCTGTACCACGGGATGATCACGCACCCGGCCTACGAGAAGATCGAGAAGGAGGCCGAAGACACCGAAGACGAGTTCATGCTGGCGTGTTTCCCGGACGCCTTCGGCATCCCGTCGCCGGTCTCGTACTACACCGCCGAACTGCTCCCGTACCTCGAAGACGAGTTCGAGGCGTGGGAGCGTCGGCTGTGGGACCGCGAGACCCTCCTCGAACGGAAGGGCCAGCAGTACCACTTCTGATGAGCGACCGATTCGGGGGTACGTGATGGAGCAGTTCGTCTTCTTCGGCGGAAAAGGCGGGGTCGGCAAGACCACCGTCTCGTGCGCGTACGCTCACCGCTGTGCGACCGACGGCGTGCGGACGCTCGTCGTCTCGACCGACCCGGCGCACTCGGTGTCGGACGTGTTCGACCAGCAGTTCGCGGACGAACCGCGCTCGGTCAACGGCGTCGAAGGCCTCGACGCGATGGAGATAGACCCCGAAGACGAGATGCAACGGCACCTCGACGAGATCCGGGAGTCGCTCTCCGAGCAGGTCTCGGCGGCGATGGTGTCGGAGATCAACCGCCAGTTGGAGATGTCTCACGGCACCCCCGGGGCGTACGAGTCGGCGCTGTTCGACGCCTTCGTCGACGTGATGCGCGAGGAGAGCGACCCGTACGACCGGGTCGTCTTCGACACCGCCCCGACCGGGTCGACGCTGCGACTGCTCGGGCTTCCCGACTTCCTCGGCGACTGGATCGACCGACTGCTGTACAAGCGGAAGCAGTCCATCGACCTGTTCGAGAAGGCCGCCATCGGCGACATGGAGCCGCGGCGGCTGTTGGAGGGCGATCCCGTGATCGAGCGGCTCCAAAAGCGCAAGGAGTTCTTCGAGTACGCCGGCGAGACGATGCGGACGGACGCCGCCTTCTTCCTCGTGTTCAACCCCGACCAGCTGTCGGTCAACGAGACCGCGCGGGCGATAGAGGGGTTCACCGATCGCGACCTGCGCGTGCGGGGGCTCGTCGCGAACAAGCTCACGCCGTCGCCCGACGACGACGAGACGGGCCGCGGCGCGCGGTACCTCCGGGAGAAGGTCGAGACCGAGCGGGACCGGCTCGCGCAGGTCCGCGACGGGTTCGAGCCGCCGCTGGTCGCGGAAATCGAGTCGCGGACCACCGAGGTCCGCGGCGACGTGCTCGCCGACGTCGCCGACGCCCTCGACGTGGAACCGTAGGGGACTCGGGTCCCGACCCCCGGCTGAGTCCGTATCACCCGACTGCGGACCGGCCGCGCGCGAGGTCGATCACCCGCTGAACGGCCCGAATTTAACCCGGCGAGCGGAGCAAAAAACCGGAATATCGCCGAAGAGACGGGAGCGATCGCCTCGTTATCGCGCAATCATCATGAACGAAAGTAACGTTTAAGTTGGGCATAGTGAACCGATACCACGAGGCAGGGAGCCTATGACAAGTGTAATTTGGATCGTCGTCGCCGTGCTCAGTACGTTCACCGTCGGCTACGTGGGGTACTCTCGGTACCTCTCGCGGTTCGTCGAACTGGACAACGAGCAGGAGACGCCGGCACACAAGTACGAAGACGGTCAGGAGTACGTACCGGCGAAAAAGCCGGTGCTACTGGGGCATCACTTCTCGAGTATCGCGGGCGGCGCGCCGATCGTGGGCCCGATCACGGCGGGGGCCATCTGGGGATGGGTCCCGGCGCTTCTGTGGGTCGCCATCGGGAACCCCCTGATGGGCGCGGTCCACGACTTCATCTCGCTGTCGGGGTCGATGCGACACGAGGGGAAGTCGATCGGCTACATCATCGGCGAGTACGTCGGTGAGCGCGGCAAGAACATGCTGCTGTGGTTCGCGTTCCTCACCATCATCCTCGTGGTGGCGGTGTTCGCGCTGGTCGTCGGGATCGTGTTGAACGCGTTCCCGTCGGCCGCGACCGCGAGCCTAGTGTACATCGCGCTCGCCTTCGCGTTCGGGGTCTACCTGTACCAGCTAGACGGTCCGTTCCTACCGGGGACGGTCCTGTTCGTCGCCGGCGTGTTCGGCGGCGTCTGGCTCGGCATCCAGTACCCGATGGCGCTGTTCCCGGCGGTCGAGGCGGGAACGTATCCGCAGGGGACGATCGTCCTGTTGGAGTTCCTCGGTAACGGCGCTTGGCTGCCCGGCGCGGTGGTGAGCACCGACGCCATTCTCCAGCCGAACGTCGCGGCGTGGGTTCCGGTCATCCTCGTGTACGCGACGCTCGCGAGCGCGCTCCCGGTGTGGGTGCTGCTCCAGCCGCGCGACTACCTCTCGTCGTTCCTGCTGTACTCGGGCGTCGGTGGGGCGCTGCTGGCGATCATCGTCGGGACGTTCATCACGACGCCGGTGGAGCCGCTGACGATCGACCCCTCCATCGGGGCGTACATGGGCTTCTTCGGGAGCGACTTAGCGATCGGAGAACGGGGGATAACACCGCTTTTCCCCTTACTGTTCGTCACGATCGCCTGCGGGACGATCAGCGGATTCCACTCGCTGGTCTCGTCCGGGACGACTGCGAAACAGCTCAACAAGGAGAGCGACGCCCGTCTCATCGGCTACGGCGGAATGCTCGGTGAGGGGCTGCTCGCCTCCGTCGCCATCTCGACGCTCGCGATCGCCGGTTCCACGACGGCCGCCGCGGGCGGCGGCATCGGCGGTGCGCTCCCGAACTTCGCGACCGGCGGCGGGATCATCCTCACCAGTCTCGGGATTCCGCAGCGCTTCGGCGCGCCGTTCATGGCGCTCGTGCTGGTGAGCTTCCTCCTCACGTCGACCGACACGGCGGCGCGGCTCGGTCGCTACATGATGGAGGAGATCGTCGGCACGCAGGGCAGCGGGACGTCGACGGGCTTCTCCACCGACCTCGGCAGCCTCGCCAAGGGCCGGTACACGAACCCCGCGCTCCAGTCGCTCATCGCGTACGCGCTCGTCATCTCCGGCGAGTGGGTGACGCTCTGGGCGCTGTTCGGCGGCGCGAACCAGCTGCTCGCGGCGCTGGCGCTCTTGGCCGGCACCGTGTGGCTCGCCAACTGGGACGAGTCGAAGCAGCTGGCCTCCACCGGCATCCCGATGACGATCATGGTGACGATCACCGTGCTCGGGCTGTCGTGGGTCGCGCTGTGGGACAACCTGTATCAGAAGCTGATCCTCGGTAACGTCGCCGGGCTCAGCGGACAGATATCGGCCGTCGTCCAGATGGCGCTCGCGTTCGTGCTCATCTACCTCGCGCTGTCGCTCGTGCGGATCGGCTACGACAACATCACGAGCGTTCGGGGAAGCAGCGGGGCCGCGGTCGAACCGAGCGACGACTGACGGACTGCGATCGGTGCGGTTTTTCGTTTTTCGACCGAGCAGCGACGAGCGCGCTCAGCGCCAGAACCGCTTCGCGAACCGCGAGAAGATCCCCTCGTCCGGGTCCTCGACCGGCTCCCACAGGCGGAACGCGGCGGCGGTGTCGGCGCTCTCGCTGGCGACGAGGCCCTCGCTTTCGGGCGCCACCACGACGAGGTTCACCTCGTAGTGGCCGTAGTAGCCGAATTTCAGCAGCGTCCGGTCGTGGAACCCGTCGACGAACGAGGCGACGTCGTCGGGGATCCGGTCCGCGACGAGCACGACGGTGACGTCGGTGCCGTAGTGTTCCTCGTGTCCCTCGACGCGCTCGTCGGCGACGCCGTGGGCGAACTCGACGAGCCGCTCTAATTCGCCGACGGACGGGGTCGAGACGCGGCGCGCGAACACGTGCTCCATCATGTCGTGGTCCGCGTAGCTGAGGGCGGGGTGGAGGAACTGCTTCTGGTTTCGCACCCGCATCTCGGCGCTCATCTCGAACCGCTCGCCGTCGGCGACGACGTCGCGGTCGAGGTCGTAGCTGTACATCAGCCGGTCGGAGACGCGGTCGAGGTACTCGTCGTCGTAGTCGGGGACGTTCTCGCGGATCTCCGGCGGCAGCTCCTCGGGGTCGTGACGCCCGTCGCCGTCGTCGGCCGCGTCACTCATCGTCCGGGTCGTACGCGACCGCGTCGCCCGCGGCCGGCGGCGTGCCGATCGCGAGCACGGTCACCGGCGCGTCGGCGTCCTCGGGGTTGTACGCTCGCTGCGGGCTCTCGGGGTCGACGACGAACAGGTCGTCCGCCGGGACCTCGTAGGTCCGGTCGGGAGTCTCGACGGCGAGCGTGCCGTCGAGGACGTAGAACGCCTCCTGTTGGGTCTCGTGGTAGTGGTACGCGAGCGGGAGCTGTTCGCCCGGGGCGGCGCGGAACCGGTTGATCGCCGCGGCGTCGAGCTCGCCGGGGTCGGACAGCTTCCGACACTCGCAGGGGCGGTCCGGCTCCGGCTCGACCGAGTCGACGTCGACGGCGCGATATCCCATGTGAACGCATTCCACGGAGCGAGTGAAAAACTCGTCGGGACCGTCGGGTCCGAGGAGATACGCCGAGACCGCGTCGAGGGACGCTGAGGAGTGGTTTTAACTGTGAGAACGTCTTGTATGATAGTATATGACAGACGACACCGATCGCGAGCCGGCAGTGGATCCGGAGGTCACGGCGGAGGCGTGCGGTCGCTGTTCGATGTCGACCGTCGTCGGAGCGGTGGCAGACGACAGGTCGCCCGAGGAGCGCGCCGAGCGCGATCTGTTCGCCGGCGAGCGGATCGAGGTGGACGAGTCAGCGATCCGTCGGATCTCGCCCGCGGGATTCCTCGGCGACCTCAAGCGGCGGGCGAACGAACTCGGCCGGCGGATCGCGTACGGGAAGTAGCGTCGCCGCGCCGAGGCCGACTCACGTCAGGTCGGAGAGACTTATACGCGTCCGTTTCGTAACGGGGACACGCGATGGAAGAGAGCATCTCCGGCTTCAAAGTGCGCGGCGACTGGGGCGACGTCGTCGAACACGGCGAACGGGTCGCCTTGGCGCTCCGCGAGGTCGGCGTCGACGAGGGCGCTTACTACGAGTTCGACGAGTGGCGCCCGAAGAGCCACGAGCGCATCGACGAGGACGTCTCGGAGAAGACCGCGGCGCAGGCGTCCGTCGACGAGGGGGAAGGCGAGCGCGCCGGCAAGTCCCCCGGCGACGACCTCCAGACGGCCGGAGAGAAGCTCACGGAGTCCTACGAGAAGGTCGAGGAGAACGACACCGAGAGCGCCCGCGAGAGCTGGGGCGAGTCGATCGGACACGTCGCCCGCGCGGCGGACTCCGCCAGCCGAAAGGCGCTCAGAAGGGTCGAGGACGCCGTCTACCGCAACGTGATGACCCAGATGGCGCCGTACTACTTCGACAACGAACTCGTCAGCGCCAACGTTCAGGAGGTCGCCCGCGCCGAGGACGGGGAAACGTTCGTCTTCGAGGTGAACGTCAACGACGACGAGCTGAAAGCCGAGGTTTCGGACGTTCTCGACGAGTACGAGTCCGAGATAGACCGCTGGCACGTCGAGGCCGAAAAGCGGACCGAGGACGTCGCGGCCGCCGAGGGCGTCGAACCGCCCGCCGAGGAGGGCGGCCCCGACTCGACGAAGACGTGAACGGACGCGTCGGGCGAGACGAAGGGGAGTCGGCGCTCGACTCGAAACGGACCGCGAGGCACATCGGTCGGCTTTAACTCGCGGACCGTCGAATCGAACCCATGAGCGAGGTACTCCGGGTCGAGGCGGGCGAACTGGCCGTCGACGAACTCATCGACGCCCTCAACGACGGGCAACGCATCCTCGTCGACGTGGAGGTCGCCGGGGCGAGCCACGAGGTCGCCCTCCGCTACGACGGCGAGACGTACCACTGCGACACGCCGACGAACCTCCACCGACACGCGGACGAGTCGGGGATGCGCGGCTGTATCGATCAGATGGGCTACGCGGCCGAGGAGTGACGGTCGGCCGAAGAGACCGACATTTAACCTCGCCGCGCGCGAACCGAGCGGCATGAGCGACCCCGAAATCGAGGACCTCGTCGGCGACAGCTCCCCCTCGTTCGAACACGTCCTCTCCTGTGTCTTCGGCGTGCGCGACCACGAGAGCCGCGCGTACCTCACGCTGCTCGAGTATCCGGGCAGCACCGTCTCCGAACTCGCCGAGACCCTCGACCGGGACCGGTCGAACGTGAACCGGTCGCTGTCGACGCTGCGCGAGAAGGGGCTCGTCGAGCGCCGCCGCCGACTGCTCGACTCCGGCGGCTACGTCTACCAGTACACCGCGATCCCGGTCCCGGAGGCCAAGCGCCGGCTCCACGACGCCCTCGACGAGTGGGTCGCGGACGTCCACGACGCCATCGACGAGTTCGACCCCGACGAGCGCTGAGCCGAGAGCTGACGCGGACGCCTACTCCTGTGCCTCGTCCGACTCGTCGGACTCCTCGCCCGCGGTCAGCCCGTCGTCCTCGGGACGGTCGAGCGCGCGCTCGGCGTCGTGGTGGTCGGAGTAGCCGTCGAACCAGCGAGCGATCCGCTCGATGCGGTCGACGACGTGGGCCGGCTCGCCGGACCGGGACAGCTCGTGGCCCTCGCGCGGATAGCGCACGAACCGCGTGTCGACCCCGTTCTTCCGCAGCAGTCGGTGGTACAGCTCCGCCGTACAGATCGGGGTCCGGGTGTCGTCCTCGGAGTGGATCAGAAGCGTCGGCGTGTCGACCGCGTCGGCGTGTCCCGTCGGCGACTGGTCCCAGAGCCACTCGGGCTCCGCGCCGGGGACCGTGTCGAAGTCGCCCTCGACGAGCTTGTAGGCCGCGTCGGTCGAGCCGTAGAACCCGGTGAGGTCGTAGACGCCGCGCTGGGAGACGGCCGCGTCGAAGTAGTCCGTCTGGCCGACCGCCCAGGCGGTCATGAACCCGCCGAAGGAGCCGCCGGTGACGAAGGCGTTCGAGGCGTCGATCTCGGGGCGGTCGGCGACCGTCTCGACGCCGGCCATCACGTCGCGCATGGTGACCGCGCCCCAGTCGCGCTCGATGGCTTGAGTGAACTCCTCGCCGTAGCCGGTCGAGCCGCGCGGGTTCGACCAGAAGACGGCGTAGCCGCGGGCCGCGAGCGTCTGGAACTCGTGCCACATCGTCCCCGAGGTGGACCACATCGCGTGCGGACCGCCGTGGATCTCGACCGCGAGCGGGTACGGCTCGTCGGCGTCGCCGGCCGCGTCACCGGACTCCGCGGCGTCGACCCCCGCGGGCGGGGTCAACAGCCAGCCCTGGATCTCGACGCCGTCGGACTCGAACCGGACCTCCTCCGGCTCGCCGACCGCTCGCTCGGCGAAGTAGTCGGCGTTGAGTTCGGTGAGGCGCGTCGCCTCGTCGGCGCCGGCGTCGTGGAGGAACGCGTCGCCCGGGTGGTCCCACTCGCTGGCGGCGTAGGCGACCGCGACCGACTCCGGACCGGCGCCCGCCTCGCCGCCGACCGTCGCGCCGGACACGGTGCCGGGCCGGAGCAGGCGCTCGGGGTCGTCGGCGCCGTCGGCGGGGACGTGCCACAGGGCCGTCTTCCCCTCGTCGGGCGTCGCGAAGTACAGCGTCTCGTCGTCGGGGCCCCACTGCGGCGTCGTCTCCCGACCCAGCCCGCGGTCGAGGTCGCCGGTCAGGTCGGTGACCGCGCCGGAGTCAGCGTCGAGCACGCGGAGGTCCGTCGGCCGCATCGACACCTGGTCCGGCTCGGCGTGGGTGAACGCGACGCGGCCGTCGGCGGTCGCCGCGAGGTCCGCGCCCCAGCCGGTGGTGGTGTGGACGCGCTCGGTCTCGCCGGACCCGAAGTCGTGGGCGCGGATCGCGATCTCGACCGAGTCGTCGGGGTCGTCGCCGACCGCCTCCGTGTAGTACAGCGTGTCGGCGTCGCCCCAGTCCGGGGCGGCGAAGTCGGCGTCGCGGTCGGTGACGCGGGTGACGGCCTCGGAGTCGGCAGGGTCGGGGTCCGTGACGCCGCCGACGGTCGCGTCCGCGTCGACGACGTACACGCCGGGGCGTCGGCCGTCGAAGTACCGCTCTGCGGCGCGGTAGACGGTCCGGTCGATCACCCGCGGGTCGGGGTGTTCCGCCGGCTCGTAGTCGTCCGGCACCGCGCGGTCGCGGTCGGCCTCGCGGTCGTCGGCCGTCACCGACTGGACGAACGCGATCCGCTCGCCGTCAGGCGACCACGCGATCTGTGAGACGCCGCCGACCACGTCGGTGACGCGGCGGGCCTCGCCGCCGTCAACGGGGAGGACCCACAGCTGCTGGCGGTCGTCCGCCGCGCCCCGGGTGGAGGTGAACGCGATCCGGTCGCCCGAGGGGCTCCAGCGCGGCTCGGCGTCCGTGCCTTCCGAGAGGGTGAGTCTGCGGGGGTCGTCGTCGCCCGCGGCGTCGGCGAGGTACACCGTCGTCTCGTAGCTGTCGTCGCCGTTCGGCTGTCGGCGCACGAAGGCGACGCGGTCGCCGTCCGGCGAGAGTCGGGGGTCGGTCGGGACCGCGATGTCGTGGTAGTCCGCCGCGGTGACGCGTTCCATGCGCGTCACTCGGACGGCGGAGGCAAAAGGCGTCGGGAGCCGGAAAGGCGGTCGACGGCGGTGGGCCGGTCGTCGGGCGGACGCCGACTGCCGCCGGTCAGTCGCCGCCGTTGTCGAACGCGAGCGAGACGCCGTCGCCGTCGACGGTCGCGCCGGCGGCGCAGACGGGGTGTTCGAGGTCGGCCTCCAGGAGTTCGGTCGCGGCGGACGCGGCGTCGGTCGCCGTCAGGTCGTACGGCTCCGGGGCGTCCGTCTCGTAGGTCGCGACCACGGTGGGATCGTCGACGGTCTCGACGAGCAGCGCGTCGCGGCGGACGACGCCGATCGTCGCCGTCTCGGCGCCGACGACGCCGGCGATCCGCGGGGTGTCGTAGTCGTCCTTCTCGAAGTCGAGCGCGAGGAGCGGCGACGCGAGCGCGTCGCGGGCGGGGTAGCCCAGCTCCAGCTTCTCGGCGATCGGGTCGACGTGCGAGCCGTTTCCGAGGACCGCGAGCGACTCGCCCGTCGGCGTCTCGACGGCGCGGGCGCAGTTGTAGGAGACGTACGGGTTGTCCGTCTCGGGCGCGCCCGCGGTCGGGCCGACGGTGAGCGTGCCGTCGCGATCGCGGACGCGGCGGTTCGGGAACGAGCGCGAGGAGACGCGGTAGCCACCGATGCCGGGCGCGACGACGACGAATCGTCCGACGTACATACAGCTTCGTGCGGATTGAGTCGTGTAAAACGCGTCGATGTAATCACGAACGCGATCCAGTAGAGGGAACAGGAGTCCAGCCGGACCCACGAGGAGCGCCGGAAGGACCCGACGGCGTCAACCGATCGCACGGCGGACGTAACGCGCAACGCTTACAAAGACGTGCGGGCTACTCGTGAGTACGCAGTCCATTGGGGTAGTGGCCAATCCTGTTGCCTTCTGGGGGCAACGACCCTGGTTCGAATCCAGGATGGACTACTTCTGCTGTTTCCTCGTTTCGACTGGGCCGGAGAGGCGTCCGCGTCCGGTGGTCTCCAGTCGAAACGAAGGGGTTTGCGCTCTCACTTCTCGACGTCGAGCAGCGCGACGCGCTCGCGGACGACGTCGGCCACGCCGCCGTTCGTCGCGGCGAGTTCGCGGTCGGTGACGCCGTAGAACTCGCGGACGCGGTCCTCGTCGAACGCGGCCTCGAAGTGGTCGCCGTCGGCCGGGCCCTTAGCGTCGGGGCGGTCGATCGAGTCGCCCGGGAGCGATCGGGCCGAGTCGACGGCGAGCGATCGGGCCGCCTCGACCGCGGCGGGGAGATCCGCGGCCGGGCGGTCAGCGCCGGGCACGTCGCCGAAGTCCGCGACGAGGATCGCCACCGACCGCTCCCCTTCCGAGACGCCGAGTTCGAGCGCGCGGTCGATCTGCCTGCGTCCGGCGGCGTACAGTAAGATCTCGACGCCGGGGTCGCGGGCGACCGCCTCGCCGCGGGCGATCGCTCTGGCGGCGAGCCGCGCCGCCTCGCGGAGCTGCGTCGCGGAGACGACGAGGTCGGCGTCGAACGCCTGAACGACAGCCCCGGTGTCGGCGGCGATCGCGTCGCAGTCGGCGAGGAACGCGTCGAGGTCGTCGATGTCGACGGTGCCCGCCACGAGTCTGACCCCGGGGTCGGGTGCGGGCTCCGGCGTCGATCCCGCCGCCGCGTCGGTCATCCGAAATCACCCAGACTGGCCTGTCCGTCGCCGTCGCCGTCGGCGTCCGCGCCCGCGGTCGCCGCCGCCGAGGCCGAGCTGTCGGGGTCGACCCCGTCCAGCGAGGGGTCCTCGCGGCCGGCGTTCTCCAGGATGCGCTCCGCGGTGCGCTCGCGGCCGCGGAGCGCGCCGAGCACGACCGCTTTGTCCGCCTCGCGGAGGTCGGCGCGGCTCTCGATGCCGGCCTCGTAGAGTCGGCGGGCGCGCTTGCGACCGACGTTCCGGACGCCGGCCAGATCGAGGAGTTCCTCGCGGACCCCGTACTCCAGCCGCTTGCGGGCCTCGCGGACCCGGACGACCACGTCGCCGTCGATCCCCTCGACGTCTCTCGCGAGCGTCTCCGCGGCCCGGAGGAGCCACTCGGCGGTGTCGACCTTGCCGCGGATGTCGCCCGGACCGACGCCGTACCGCTCCGTGATCCGGTCTTCGTCCACCTCGTTCGCCCAGTCTTCGAGCAGGCGGGCCGTCTTCAGCGCGGCGAGCCAGTCCTCAAACCGAACTTCCTCGTACTCCGAGGGCACGTCGCCGAGGAACTCCGTCTCGCGCTCGTAGCACACCTCGGTGTACGTCTCCCGGTCGCCGGACTTGAGGTACAGCTCGTAGGTGTCCGGCGTCCGGCTGACGAGGTGGTAGAGCCCGAGCGGGGTGACCGCGGGAGAGTCCGAGCCGGCCGCTCCCTCCGACTCCTCGCCGTCGTCCTCGCCGGCGGTCCCCGCAGCGTCCCCCCGAGTGTACGTGGTGAAGCCCGGTTCGTCGGCGTCCGAGTCCGCGCCGTCCGCCGGGACGAACGCGTCGCCCTCGGCGTCGGGCGTCGCGTCGGCGCCGTCCGCGACGGTCCGGAGTCCGTCGAGTATCTCGGCCGCGCTCATCGGGTCGAGGTAGAGCCGCGAGACGGTGTGGCCGATGCCGGTCGCGGCCAGGCTCTCGGCGCCGCCGTCGCGCTCGCGCTCGACGAAGCCGTTGACTTCGAGGTACTCGAGGACCGTGTCGGTGACCGCGGCGAGTCGCCCCTCGTCGTCGGTCTGCGTGGCGTAGAGCGTGTTGTCGAGGAACGTCAACAGGCCCTCGCGGGTGGCCGCGAAGCCCGAAGCGATCGTCGCGAGGACGTGCGTCCGGAGCGCGGGCTCGGCCGCCAGCTTCGAGCGGACCGGCTCGGCCTCGGCCCAGAGGTACCGCTCGAACAGCTCCTCGCGGGTGTCGGCGTCGTTCGCGAGCAACACCGCCTCGCCGTACGGGTCGAGCCCGGGGCGGCCGGCCCGTCCGCACATCTGGTGGACCTCGAGGACGTCGAGGGGTTTCATGCCGCCGAACTCCCCGTCGTAGCGGCGCCAGTCGCGGACGATCACCCGGCGGGCAGGGGTGTTGACGCCGGCGGCGAGTGTCGGCGTCGCGGAGATACACTTGATCAGGCGGTCGCGGAAGGCGTCCTCGACGAGGCTGCGGTGTTCGCTCGCGAGCCCGGCGTGGTGGAAGGCCGAGCCCTTCTCGACCGCGTCCGCGAGGTCCTCGGAGGTCTCGGTGTCGGAGACGCCGCGGATCTCGTCGGCGAGGTCGCGGAGTCGGTCGCGCTCGCCGTCGGTGAGCCGCGCCCCCGTCACGTCGGTCAGCTTGCGGGCGGACGACTCGGCGTTGCGCCGGGAGTTGACGAAGACGAGCGAGGAGCCGCCCTGCCCGCCCTCCTCGGTGTCTAAGGCGTCGCCGACGAGCTTCGCGGTCTGGTCTTCGCCGCGATCGACCGGCACCTCGCGCTGGCTCCCGTCGTCGAAGTTGATCGCGTTGCCGAAGTGGACGCCGGTCCGGAGTTCGATCGGGCGCCACTCCGACTCGACGAGTTCGGCGTCGAGCCAGTCGGCGATGACGTCGGCGTTGCCGACCGTCGCCGAGAGCGCGACGGTCTGGAGGCCCGGATTCACCTTCCGGAGCTTCGCGAGCGTCACTTCGAGGGTGGGGCCGCGGTGCGAGTCGTCGACGAGGTGGACCTCGTCGCTCACGACGCAGGTGAGGTCGTCGATCCACGGGGCGCCGTTGCGGATCAGCGAGTCGACCTTCTCCGAGGTGGCGACGATGATGTCGCGGCTCGCGAGCCACTCGCCGTCGGAGTCGTAGTTGCCCGTCGAGACGCCGACCGTGACGCCGTGGTCCTCCCAGCGCTCGAACTCGGTCTTCTTCTCGCTGGCGAGCGCGCGCAGCGGGACGATGTACAGCGCCTTGCCGCCGCGCTGGATCGACGAGAGCATGGCCAGCTCCGCGATCAGCGTCTTGCCGGAGGCGGTGGGGACCGCCGCGACGAGGCTCTCGCCGTCGAGCACGCCGGCCTCGACGGCGGACTGCTGGGGCGGGTACAGCTCCGCGACGCCCTCCGCTTCGAGCGCCTCGCCGACGCCGGCGGGGAGCCCGGAGAGCGAACTCGGTTCCATTACCGGACTCTGGTCTCCGACGCGATTTAAACCGTCGGAACGGGGTCGCGAGAGGGACAGAACCGCGGTGGCGCGTGCCGACGAGCGCCCGGAGGGCGCGAGTCGCACGCGCGAGGGAGTCGGGGAGAGGTCAGACCATGGGCGCCGTCTCGCGACCTACTCCCCGTGTGATCCCGACGTTACGGTGTCCCGGCGGCTGACGACCACGTACAGACCTCGAAAGCCGACGGCGACGCCCGCGCCGAGCGACCCGAGCGCGGTCGCGACGGCGAGCGCGGGAACGAAGAAGGCCGGATCGAGGACGTAGTCGGGGGAATCGGCGATGAACGCGATCGCGGTTGCGTGTCCCAAGACGGCCGCGGCGTCACCGAGCCACGCCAGTGCGATCCCGCACCGATACCAGTAGACGAGCGCCGCGATCGGAGCCCCGAACACGGCGTACCCGAACGGCTGGTAAGCCGGATAGGAGGCGTATAACCACAACGTAGACAGGACGGAGAGAACGGCGGCGACAGCGATGATGACGACCGCTCTGTGCCGATCCCCCGACATGCCGAAAAAGCGTTCTGACGCTGAACGCTCGCTCGGGGGACTCAATCGACGGAGAACAGAACCGACGACGACGGCGAAGGCGCCGACAGCGAGGCCGAGCCGAAGGTGAGTCGGAAGCGTGACGCCGAGGACTTCCATCTCCAGTACGTCTGGCAACGGGCTGAACGCCGCCCGCGCGAGGGCCGATGCGACCGGGAAGATGGGGCCCGCTGCGAGCGTGTAGATGGCGGTACCACCGTGATACTGAACGAGGATAGCGATCGCCGCGGCGGGCAGGTAGAGGACGGCGGTAGCACGCGAGTGACCGATGTCGCTGATCTCCGGGGCGACCGCGCGGATGGCACCGAGTTGGGTGGTCACCTCCGTACTCGCACCGTACGCCGCGTTCGACCGCCAGTAGGCGGCGTAGAGCACGAACACAAAGACGAACACGAGACCGACGGTGCCGGCGATACGGAGGTGTCCGTCGGGAGGGCCGAGGAGGGCACGGACGTCCATTGAGGGAGATGACCGGGGCGCTCGGTAAAACGGTTGGGAGATCAACTGTCCGTCTCGCACCGGCCGCCACGGGAGGTCGAATCTCGACGGACCGGGTCAGGGCGCGACGCCGACCGTCAGCAGCGTCCCCCACGTGCGGTACCGGTCGACCATCGCCTCGCGCGTCTCGTAGTTCTCGGTCGGGAACGCCTCCGCGTCCGGGATTTCCGTTTCCCGGTCCGGGATCGCGTCCTGCTCGGCGACGTACAGCCCGGCCTCGCGGAACGCTTCGCGGTACTCCTCGCGCGACCACAGCGTCATGTCGACCGAGATGCTCTCCTGCCACGCGTGGGTCGTCTCGCTCTCCGCGAAGTAGTTGACGGCGCAGTAGAAGGTGCCGCCCGGCCGCAACACCCTGCGGACCTCTTCGAGGGTGTGGACCGGGTCGGCGGCGTAGTAGAACGCCTCCATCGAGAACACGTGGTCGAGGGAGTCGTCGGCGAAGGGGAGGGAATCGAAGTCGCCGACCAGGTACCCCACGGCGTCGTCGTCGGTGTAGCCGTGGGCGTTGCGGGCCATTTCCGGGGCGCCGTCGAGACCGTATCCGCGACCGATCCCGCGCTCGCGGAGGGCGCGGAGCGCGTAGCCGGAGCCGGTGCCGAGGTCCAGCACGTCGTCGCCCGCCTCGACGGGCATCCGAGCCAAGACGTGTTTCGCGGTGTGCCAGTGTCGGTCCTCCATGCCGCGGTCCTTCCCCGTCGCCGCCCACTCGTCGAACTCCTCGCGAACGCTCATACCGGAGCGACGGGGAGAACGGTGAAAAACGGCGGTGTTTTATCGGCCCCCGCGCACCATCGTGGGTATGAAGCGGCCGAAGGCGCTCCGGCGACCGAAGTTCCGGCTCGCCGACTCGGCACAGCAGGCGGTCGGCGGGTTCCTGCTCGCGGGCCCGTTCGTCGTCACCGAGGAGGTGTGGGTGCTGGCGGCCGGGATGCACTGGATTCAGGGCGTGGTGACCGCCTTCATCGTGGCGCTGATCGGCTACGCCGCGCTGTATCGGGCCGACACCGACCGCGACCCGGACGTGGAAAGCGAGATCGCCGGGATCCCCACGCGGTTCGTCTCGCTGATGGTGGTCGCGTTCGGCTCCGTGCTGCTGCTGGCTATCCTCTTCGACGCGCCCGACACGTTCCTGATCGAACAGGGGGTCACGGGCGCCGAGCTCTGGGGGACGACGCTCAAGGCCGTCTCGGTCGGCGCGGTGTTCAGCGTCGTCGGCGCCGCGACCGCCGACAGCGTGTTCTGAGGGGTCGTCAGGGGGAACCGCGGTCCGGGACGACCGAAACGGCGGCGTCACAACACGACAGAGACGACCGCGAAGAGGATCAACACGCCGGCCACGTCACAGAGGTTCGTCACCACGGGAATGGTCGTGTCGTCGGGGTTGAGCCCGACGCGGTACGACACCTCGACCGCGGCGACGCTGGCGACGACGACAAGCACTGCGAGGCAGAGCCCGGAGACTAAGGAGATCAGCAGCACTCGGCCGAGCGCGAGCGACCCGCCGAGCGCGAGGCCGATCCCCCACGCGGCGACCCCCACCGCGCCGAAGACGGTCGCCGCGAGCCCGAACACCGCGCCCGCGTTCGCCCGGAGCGCGGGGTTCGACGGGCTGAGCTCGTAGGTCCCGAGGTACAGCTGGGTCGTGAGCCGCGAGCAGGTGATCGACGCGAGGTTCCCGGCCGTCCCGATCTGGACGGGCACGAGGACCAGAAGCGCCGGGTACCGGAGGAGGACCGCCTCGTAGGTCTCCAACACCGTCCCGGAGACGAGTTGGAGCACGGACAGCGCGGCTAAAAGCGGGATCATCGTCCCGACGATCCGCCGGATCGCCCACTCGTCGACGACCGTCGGTTCGGGCTCGGTCACGAGACGACCCCCACGACGGCCACCCCGACGAGGAGGAAGAACACGCCGAACACGTCGCCGAGCGTCGTGACCACCGGGCCGATGACGTTGTCCGGGTCGAGCCCGCGACGGTAGCCGACGAAGATGACCGCGATCAACACCGTGATCATCAACACCGCGGAGAGGAAGCCGGCGACGGCCATCACGCCGACCAACTGGAACAGGCTCCCGCCGTCACCGAACAGGACGAGCGTCGCGTAGGTGACGACCGCGATGAACACGGAGACGGTCATCCCGTTGAGGAACGAGGCGACGATAGCGTTCGTGAGCCGGCGGTCGAGTCGGAACCGCGGTTCGATGATCCCCTGATGGAGCCCCGTCGAGAGCCGCGCGCCGAGCGAGCCGTACACGCCGCCGCGGGTGGCGAGGAAGGCCGGCAGCAACAGGAGCAGCCCGGGGACCTCCGCGATGTTGGCGCGCATGGTCTCGGAGGCGAGTATCGTCCCCGCGAAGAGCCCGGCGATCAGGCTGATCGATATCACCGGGAGCGCCTGTCGGTAGATGTCGCGCGCGGTGTCGTGCCCGGGCATCAGCGGGACCGACGGCGAGCGGGGCAAAAAAACCGACCACCACCGGGCGGGAGACGCGGCGGCCCGCACGGTTAAGTCGGTCGGGCGATTGCCGATCCCATGGACTACTCGCTCGCCGTCGAGAACGGACCGGAAACGATACCGGGCGGGACCGGACTCCTGCTCGTCCACCCGAGCATCGGCGAGACGGACCGGATCGACACCGACTTCCTGAAGACCGACACGGACGCCTTCCTCGTCGTCTCCACTCGGACGACCGCCCGCGAGGTCGAACAGAAACTCGAGTACTACGACGTCGACGAGACGAAGGCGACGATCCTCGACACGCTCTCGGTCGAGCGCGGCTACTCGCGCCGCACCGCCGACGACGTCTACTACGTCTCCGCGCCGGACGACCTCGACGGCGTCGTCGACCGCGTCGAGCGGTTCCTCACCGAAAAGGAGGGGAAGCGACGCGTCTCCGTCGACTCGCTCACGGAGATGGCCTACTACGCCGACGACGACGCGGTGTACGACGCCGCCGCCGAGATACTCGACCTCCTCGACGAACACGACGCGGTCGGCATCTTCCACCTCTCGGAGGAGGTCCACGAGGTCGCGACGCTCGATCGCTTCCGAGCGCTGTTCGACGGCGTGATCGACCTCGACGGGGAAGGGAACGTCACCGTCGACCTCTGAGCGGCGACGCCGGCGTTCGGTCGAAATGGTATACCAGTGACGGAAGACGGGACCGCGCTCCGCGTCGGAGCGTGCGGTTACGACGCGCCGGAGCGTGCGGTTACGCCTCGTCGTCGAACAGCGCGTCGAACGTCTTCTCCGCCCACGTGACCGCGTAGTCGGCGCCGCGGTCGCGGTACGCCGCCGTGTCGAGCGCACCGTACGGCGCCGGGAGGTCGAGGCCGTGTTTGACGGCCGAGCAGGCGTACTCCGTCGCGGCCGGGAACTCGGTGTCGCCGCGCGCGACCTCCCCGGAGAGGCCACCGAGCCGCCCGGAGAGACGGTCGCCCGCGTCGACCCAGGCCTCGTACAGCCGAGGATACTCGTCCGCCCACGAGGCGAACGCGTCGCGGGTGTGGAGCCCCACCCACGCGTCGAACAGCGCGTTCGCGACCTGGAAGACGTCGGTCGGTCCGAAGCCGGTCGTCGACGCTCCGGTCTCCGGATCGGGCCGGCGGATCGCCGCGTCGAGGTCGCGGTACCGCTCGCCGAAGAAGGGGAGAAACGCTTCGGGCAGGGCGGGGTCACAGCCGATCTGGACCAGTCGCTCGGCGATCAGGAACGCGAGGAAGCCGTCCGGGGTCCCCTCCGCGCGCTGCTTGACGAGCACGGCGTGCGGGTCGGTCTGCGTGGTCCGGACGACGGTCCCGTCGCCGGGCAGTCCGACCGTGAACGCCGGTCCGGCGTGTTTGCGGAGCAGGTCCGGCACCGCGTCCGGAAGCCACTCGGTGGGGTACGAGGCGGGGTCGAGTCCGTCGACGAAGAGGCCGAGATCCTCCGCCGCGGCCGGCGGCAGGGTCTCGAAGTCGGAGTCGACGTCGAGAACGGGCGATCCCGGGGCGTGCTGGTCGCGGACCGCCGCGAGGTCGTCGTCGAGTGGCCGAGACGAGAACATCAGGCGAAGACGTACGAGAGGACGATGAGCACCGAGAGGACGGCCGAGACGCCGACCGTTCCGACCACGATCTTGGTTGGTTTGGACATGCGCGTCAGTGCGTCCGCCCGTCGTTAAAATCATCCGGTCGGCGCCGACCGCGCGGCAGCGACTTTATGTCGTCGGGCGAGAGTGCGAACGTATGCGAGTTCGCGACGCGGTCGAGGCCGACGCCGCGGCGCTGGCGTCGATGACGGGGCGGCCGAGCGGCGTCGTTCGCGACATGATCCACGACCGGTCGGTCCGCATCGCGGCGACCGACGACGGCGGGGCGGCCGATGACAGTGACGCGACCGACGGAGAGACGGCGACGGGTCGGGACGGCGACGACGGGGCGGACACGCCGGCCGACTCGGTGCTCGGGTTCGTCGCGTTCGACGTGCGCGACGGCGTCGTCCACGTGACGAACGTGGAGGGGGATCCGGACGCCCTCGGCCGACTGTTCGAGGAGCCGGTGCGGTTCGCGACCCGAGAGGGGATGACCGTGGAGGCGGTGCTCCCGACCGACGGGACCGCGGTCGAGGCGGCCCGAGCGCTCGGGTTCGAGGCGGTCGGCTCCGGGCCGCGGATCGACGGCGCGTCGACGACGCGGTACCGGTTCGATCCGGACGCGAGCGAGTGACGGCGCGGTCGTTCCGGTTCGAGTCAGACGCCGCCACCGGCGACGGCGTCGCCGTGGGAGCAGCTCAGTCGAACCGGTCTTGGACGATTTCGAGGGCGGTCTCGCGGTCGTCCCAGTCGACGAACACCGCGACGGAGGTGGCGCTCGTGATCAGGTCGATGATGTTGATGCCGGCGTCCGCGATGGGCGCGATGATGTCCTGAATGACGCCCGACTGGTTGGGGAGTTCTCCGCCCGTGACGCGGATCACGGCGATCGGGTCGGCCACGGTGACCGAGGAGAGCGCCTCGTCGGTGACGACCGACTCGTGGAGCAGCGCCTCTGCGGTCTCGGCGACCTCGACGTCGACGTAGAAGGTGACCGAGTCCATCCCGGAGGCGACCGCGTCGATGTTGATCTCCTCGGCGCGGAGCGCGCTCGCCAGTTCGGAGAGGATCCCCGGGCGGTTCCGGATCGCTCGGCCCGCGATGGTGAGACACGCCAACGGCTCCTCGCGCATGTCGATCAGGCTCTCGAACTCGCCTTCGATCCGGGTGCCGCCGCGGAGGAGGTCGCCGTGCTGGTAGTGGACGACCCGGACGTCGAGATCCTCGTCCTTGTACGAGAGCGCCGACGGCGCGACCACTTCGGCGCCGCGGAACGAGAGGTTCCGCAGCTCGTCGACGGTGATCTCGCCGACGTTGCGGGCGCCCTCGACCACGCGGGGGTCGCCGGTCATCACGCCCTCCACGTCGGTGACGATGACGACCTCGTCGGCGTCCATGTAGTTGCCGAGCATGACGGCTGTCGTGTCCGACCCGCCGCGCCCGAGGGTGGTGACGTTCCCCTCGTGGTCCTCGGCGAGGAACCCGGTGATGATCGGGACGACGCCGTCCATGTCGGCGGCGATCTCTCGGGCTCGGCGCTTCGTCTCTGCCACGTCGACCTCGCCGAGTTCGTTCGTGATGACGGGCCAGTCGGGGTGGCCGGGTTCGAGGAAGACGGCGTCGACGTCCCGGACCGAGAGCGCGGCCTTCAACATCCGGACGCTGGTGCGCTCGCCCATCGAAACGATCTCCGCGCGGTCGGCGTCGTCCGTCTCGAAGGTGATGTCGTCGAGGAGGTCGTCGGTGGTCGACCCCATCGCGCTTGCGACGACCGCGATCTCGTGCCCGGCCGCGACAGCGCTCGCGACCGAGTCGGCCGCGCGCTCGATCCGGTCGCCGCTACCGAGGCTCGTGCCCCCGAACTTCGCGATCACGCGCATCGGGATACCTCGTCAGCAGTCCGAGAGGATCGGGATCCGGCGGCCGGTCGACGGCGGGCGAGCGAGACGGTAGGGACCGATCCGGAACCGGAATTCCGGCCCGGTCGGCGGAAGCGATCGGTAAACATGCGACCCCGTAGCGGTGGAAGCCGCATAACAGTGTCTTATTCCACAAGGGTCGCCCGAAACGCCGTGTCGGCCGAATACGGGGTCGAGCGGCGGTGAAACACGGGAATAGAACGGAGGTGAGACGTGAAAATTGATCGACGGGATTCCGCTTCGGCGGTCGAATGCGCGGCGGTCAGGGTTCGGATTAGGGGAGGCGGGGGGTCACTCGTCCTCGATGCCCCACGCGTCGGGCATCTCGATGACGTACCGGCCGTCCTCCTGAAGGGAGATGATGTACTCCTGTCTGTCGTATAGTTCCATCAGGTTGAGTTCGTACTGCCCGGGGCTGACGATGCGGATGCTCTCGAACTGCTCGTTGAGTTCGTCGCGGAGCGCGTCGAGGCCGGGTCGGGGCCCCTCGTCCGTCGACTCCGGTTCCTCGGCGTCGACCTCGCGGCTCGCGCGGTCGAGTTCGTCCGGAGAGACGACATCGGAGCGAGCGCTCGCCTGTGCGGTGTCCTCGTCGCTCCGGTCCGCGATCTGCTCCGTGCCGTCCGGATCGCCCGCCGCGGGCGTCGCCGACTCGGCCGGAGCGGCGTCCGCCGGCGAGGGAGCGTCGGTGTCGGGGGTCGGGTCCGGAGAGCTCGTCCGTGCGTCGTCGGCGCCGGTCGGCGTCGGGTCGGCGCCGGTCGGCGGCTGGTCGTCGTGCGGCTCGTCCGGAGTCGACGCCGGCTCGTCGCCCGGAGTCGACGCCGACGGGTCGCTCGGGTCCGAAACCGTCCGATCAGTGGTCTCGCCGGCGGCGGTGGTCCCGTCGCCCGGGTCCGCGTCGTCGACGGCGCTGGCGGGCTGGAACTGGAACTTGTTCCCGCCACAGTCCGGGCATCCCGACAGCATCTCCTTGGAGCCGTCGGGGAACGTCCGCCCGCAGGTGGTACACTGGTGGGGCATCTACTTGCGGGAGACGAGCGTGCTGATGAGGTTCTCGTCTTTATGGAGTGTCTCGATCCGGTTCGCCGGGCCGATCACGGTGAGCTTCTGCGTCGACTCCCGCCCCATTAGCTTGTCGAGGAAGCTCTGGTCGCCGGCCTCGGCCTTCGGGTACGTCTCGATCTCGATCCCGGTGAAGTCGTCGGGGCTGATCTCCGTCATCGTCACCTCGATGAGTCGGGACTCCTCGTCGGGCGAGAGCCCCTCCTCTAAGATGACGATGTTGCCGTCGCGGACGCCGTCGAGGATGAGACGGATCTTCTCCATGCTCGTGAGCCCCTCCATCCGCGCGCCGCTTATCATGTCGATCCGGACGCCGTCGCCGGAGTCGTCGGGGTCGTCGTCCGCGGCGCCGACGTTGGCTTTCGGGCCAGGCATCAGCCGAAGTACTCCGCGATTTTGGTGTACACTTCGTCCATGTTGTCACCCTCCAGCGCCGAGAGGGGGATCGTCTCGTGTTGCGGGAACGCGTTCGCGATCTGCTTGACGTCCGCCCCCGGCAGGTCCGTCTTGTTCGCGAGGATGAGCGCCGGGAGGTCCTGCGACTCGATGATCCCGATCAGCATCGTGTTCACCTGCGTGAACGGGTCCGTGGTCGCGTCGAGCACGTAGATGACGCCGTCGACGTCCTCGCGGAGCCAGTGCATCGCCTCCGCGACGCCCTCGGTCGCCTCGCGCGACCGGCGGACGGCGTCGTCTTTCTCCATGTCGTGGTCCAAGAACTCCTTGTAGTCGACCTTCGTCGTCACGCCCGGCGTGTCGACGATGTCGATGGTGACCGACCGCCCGTTGCGTTCGATCTCCACGTTCTCCTTCCGGCGTGCCCGGCGGGTTTCGTGGGGGATGTGGCTCTCCGGCCCGACGGCGTCACCCGTCCAGTCGCGTGCGATCCGGTTGGCGAGGGTCGTTTTCCCGGCGTTCGGCGGTCCGTAGATCCCGATCCTTTTGGGTTCGTCGGCCGCGAACAGCCCGTCTGTGACCCGTGATATGCTGTCTCTGAGATTCGTGAGCAGTCCCATCCTGACCTCCAGTCCGTGTGTTTACTCCCGAACACCGCGTTCGTCGGCCTCGACGCCGTTCGATCCGAGCGCTCGACGCCCGTTCGGGGAATTACGGTACGCTCCACGCCGCTCTCACTTAAGAACTGCGTCAGACACCCCCGATCCGGAGCGTCGGCGCCGAACGGTCGCGAAATCGACGACCGGGCGGGGGTGAATCGGTGACTAGTCGCCGGCGAAACCGCGTATCTACGTCTACGCGGGGTGGATGCGCGAATCGACGAAGCCGAGTACGACGACGTGGTCCGACGCGACGATCTCGTCGACGTTCGACGCCGACAGTCCGGTCCCCACCTCGACGATCTCGCCGTCCTCGATCGGGATGTCGGCCTCGCCGTACTCACCCACGTCCGGGTCGAGCGAGATCACGGCCCCGGTTTACACGATCGTTTGTGTGATGTTCGATAACGGGGTTTGGCAGTGAGGTTGATTT
Organism: Halorubrum ejinorense; assembly: GCF_039522565.1. Lineage (GTDB taxonomy): Archaea > Halobacteriota > Halobacteria > Halobacteriales > Haloferacaceae > Halorubrum > Halorubrum ejinorense. The sequence goes on from NZ_BAAADQ010000009.1 coordinate 134,645, forward strand.
TACCGGGCAGTAAGAGCACTAGGAGCAATCGTATTATGTACCTCACACGTTGAGTGGCGACATGAGCGAATCGCGAAGCGGGTCCGGCCGCGAATCCGCCGAGTCCTCCGGCGAGACGGTGTCCTCCAAGGACACCAAGGAAGTGATACTGGAGGCGACCTTCCGTGCGCTGAGCAAACACGGGTACAAGGACCTCCGAATGCGCGACATCGGCGAGGAGATGGACCTCACGCGACAGGTAATCCACTACCATTACGACGGGAAGTACGACCTGATGTCCTCGTTCCTCGAACACATCATCGACCAGTACGAGGGGAGCGTGGTCGTCGACGGCGACGACGACCCCCGGACGGAACTGCGCGCGCGAGTCGACCAGTGCCTGTTCGGACCCGAGTTCGAGGAGTTCAGCCACTGGGACCGCATGAAGGTGTACCACGAGCTGTACACGCAGGCACAAAACGACGGCGACCACCGCGAGGTGTTCAACGAACACTACGAGCGGATCCGCGGCAGCATCGTAGAGGTCGTCGAGGAAGGGATCGAGGAGGGCGTCTTCCGCGACGTCGACGCGGAACGGATGGGTCAGTTGGTGACCGACGTGATCCACGCGGCGCGAGGGCGTCGCATCTCGCTCGGCCACGAGGATGCGCCCGAGGAGGCGCGGAAGGCGATAGACGAGTTCATTCTGGAGTCGCTCGAACGGACCGAGTAGCCGAGAGGTTCTGGCGAGGCGGGAGTAGTTTGTTTGGTCCGCTTTCGTCGGTTCGGAGTCCTGGTTACGAGTCGTCGACTACGACGAGCCGGGGATCGGTTCGCTCTGCGGTCCCGGGGCGAAAGTTCTGAATGAAGAGGTCCGCCTCCTCGACGAGCTCGTACAGCGCCTCCTTGGCGTCGTCATTCTTCAGGTCGAGTTCGAGGCTCTTCTTCCCGTAGCTCAGGCTCCGGTAGTACGGCCACTCCCCTTGATGAATGGTGGGCCGGAGTGCGGGACGGCGTCGCCGCGGTCGGGGGGTTCGATCTTGACGACCTCCGCTCCCTGGCTCGCCAGCATCGCCGAACAGAAGCCGCCGGTGACGAACGTCGAGAGGTTGAGAACCGTGATCCCGCCTAAGATCTTCCCGCCGCGCTTAAGCGTCGCTGCTGGATGTCACCGGAGCACCTCACCTGACGTGCGGATCTGTCGCATAGGTGTGTGTGGAGAATTTGTTTATCGGATGGTAAAACACCGGCATCAACCATGGTATTCGTTTGGTGGGAGCACCGGGGAAGCGGTCATGGGTCCGTCACGACGATTGATCGTGTCAGATAACTGATAGAAGTGTGTCGCTTGTCGGGCCTGCCCCCCACCCCTTCGTTTCGGGTGGAACCGTGAGAGACCGGGGTGGTCGGTAGTCGTCTCGGCGGGAGTCCCCGTGGCGACAGAATATCTCGTAGAGAAACTGAATAAAATAACTACAAACACTACAATAATAACTGAGAGGCTTTGTCGAGGGTACCGTTTCTCGCCTTATGTAATAAAACCACCGATATCTATATCACCACTCACGGCCCCCACCCCCTGTTTCGCCGTTCCACCCGAAACGAAGGGGTGGGGGGGTCCGCCGGATCGAGTCGAACCGAATCGTAGGTGAGATTCCCGTGAGGTCCAGGTAGGGTCCACGTGAGATCGGCGTGAGATCTGCGTGAGATCCGCGTGAAACGGAGGCACACACGAAACGGACAAAACCGAGGGAAGCGTTCCGGCAATGAGAATTCGGGTACTCGTAGCAGGTTCGACCCGAGAAAAAGTCACAACAGGGTTACTGGCTACGACACGGCCGCTCCTGTGACGGTGGGAGTTCGTTGGGGCGGAAACCGCGATCGGCGGAACGGCCCACGAGACCCGTCGCTCCGCGACGGACCCTCGACCCTCTCGACCGGTCCGAGAGGCCCCGAATCGACGAGCGATCCGACGAAGGGGGATCGTTTCAACTCCAGAGAGGAACACTTTTGTACCGTCTCTTCATCTGGTTCGACTGTATCAACTGGACGTGGTCGACGCCTGATTCGACCACGAATCCGTATTTCCGGCACGAGACGGCGTGTGCGTCGATCTGCGCGGCCGTCTCCACCTGAAACAGGGGGGTTCACATGGACGAAGGCGATAACACACCGCGGGCCGACGGCGGTATCGACCCGGACGATGTCGACGAACCGGACCGAAGTGGCGACTCCGACGGCTCCCGGCCGGACGGGTCTCCGCCGGACGGGTCCGGCGAAGACCGATCTCCCTCGACTCCCGACCCGGGCGACTTCGACATCGGAGATTCCGGCACCGACAGCTCTGAGGCGATAGGCTCCGCTTCGGACGTCGAAGAACCCGACTCCGAAATCGAGGGGCTCGACGGCGGCGGTCCGGCCGGCCCCTCTTCGGGTGACGGTCTCGATGTCGATGGCGGCTCGGAGTCCGACTCCGGCCCCTCCGGCGCTACACCCGAAACGACGGGGCTCGACAACGGCGGCCGCGACCGGTCGTCCCCCGACGTCGACTTCGACGGCGTCGTCCTCGACAACGACGACGACAACCAGGGCCTGTTCGATGACCTCCTGTCCGGTGAACCGATATTCGAGAACAAGGAGGTCCTCCGGCCCTCGTACACCCCGCACGAACTCCCGCACCGGAACGACCAGATCAACCGGATGGCGACCATCCTCGTCTCAGCGCTCCGCGGCGAGACCCCTTCCAACATCCTCATTTACGGGAAGACTGGAACCGGCAAGACCGCCTCGGCGAAGTTCGTCTCGCAGGAACTGGAGTCCACCTCTCAGAAGTACGACGTTCCCTGCGAAGTCGAGTACATCAACTGCGAGGTGACGGACACCCAGTACCGGGTCCTCGCGCAGCTCGCGAACACGTTCATCGAGGAGAACCAAACGGTCATCGCCGACAAACTCGACCGGCTCGAAACCCTCCGCGCGGACGCGCGAGACGACGCGGCCGACGCGGCGTCGGCGCTCGTTGGCACCGATTTCGACTCCGTCGACGACCTCGACGACCGGATCGACGAACTCGAAGCCGACGCGGACGAGATGGAGGAGGTCCCGATGACGGGGTGGCCCACCGACCGCGTCTACTCCACCTTCTTCGAGGCGGTCGACTACCACGAGCGCGTGGTCGTGATCATGCTCGACGAGATCGACAAGCTCGTCGAGAAGAGCGGCGACGACACGCTGTACAACCTCTCTCGGATGAACTCCGAACTCGACCGCTCGCGCATCTCGATCATGGGAATCTCGAACGACCTGAAGTTCACCGACTTCCTCGACCCTCGCGTCAAGTCGAGCCTCGGCGAGGAGGAGATCGTCTTCCCCCCGTACGACGCCAACCAACTCCGCGACATCCTCCAACACCGGGCCGACACCGCGTTCAAACCCGACGCGCTCACGGACGACGTGATCCCGCTGTGTGCGGCCTTCGCGGCGCAGGAACACGGTGACGCGCGCCGCGCGCTCGACCTGCTCCGCACCGCGGGCGAACTCGCCGAGCGCTCGCAGGCGGAGATCGTCGCGGAGAAACACGTCCGGCAGGCCCAGGACAAGATCGAACTCGACCGCGTCGTCGAGGTCGTCCGCACCCTTCCCACCCAGAGCAAGATCGTCTTGTTCGCCGTGATACTCCTCGAGAAGAACGGCGTTCACAACATCAACACCGGCGAGGTGTTCAACATCTACAAGCGCCTCTGCGAGGAGATCGACGCCGACGTCTTAACCCAGCGCCGGGTCACCGACCTCATCAGCGAACTCGACATGCTCGGGATCGTCAACGCCGTCGTCGTCTCGAAGGGCCGGTACGGGCGGACGAAGGAGATGGGCCTCTCCGTCCCGGTCGAGGAGACCGAGGCGGTCCTCCTGTCGGACTCGCGGCTCGGCGACATCGAGAACGCGCAGCCGTTCGTTCAGGCGCGGTTCGACAACTGACTCGTCACCCGGCCAGTCCCGCGTTCCCGACGGGGAGACTATTCCCGACGGAGAGACTATTCCCGACGGGGAGACTACCCTCGACGGGGAGACTACCCTCGACAGGAACCGCGCTCCCGACCGTCCGCGCTATCGCTTCGTTCAGCTCTACCTGTCCCGTCGCTATCAGGCGAATGTACCCGAGATACGGGACGCGGACCCGCGCCACCCCGTTCACCCACTCGGCCCTGACCGGCGGCGAGAGGCCGCTGGCTTGGTCGTAGGCCCCGTTGTTGTCTCCGAGCGTGACGAACCCGTCGTGCGGGGCCGGACAGTTGGCGAGGGATCCGCAGTCGACGGCGTTGTGATACTCCTCGTCGGCGCGGTCGTACCAGTTTTCTCCCTCGTTAACGTGGAACATGGCTCGGTGGATGATCGGCGACCCGGTCCGGCCCGGCGGCGTGTATATTACGACCGACCCGTAAGCGCCGAACGTTTGATAGTCGACGTCTTGGCCCACCTCGTGGGTGACGACGCCGACGCCGTTGTCGGCCGCATCGGGCGCGAATCGCCCGGGCTCGGTGACGAACACGAGGTCGCCCACGTTCATGTTCGGCTCCATGCTCCCCGACTCGACGGCGACCATCGGCGGCCAGATGCCGCTGACGCCGAACAGCAGCAGGCCGACCAGCAGCACGACGCCGACGCTCGCCGACATCTCCCGGATCCACATCAGCACCCCGTCCCGGTCGTGTCGGAGTCGGTACAGCAGCGACTCGTCCGTCCCGGACGGCTCTGACGATCCAGCCGGCTCCGCAGTCCGAGTGTAATCGCCGGTGACGGGCCCTTCGCCGTCAGCCGCTGACCCGCCCAAATCGGATTCGGACCCGGTTTCCGCTCCCGGCTCACCCGGTTTTTCGACCGAACCGTCGGGGTCGGCGACCGGTTCGGAATTGGTCGTCGGATCGACCCCGTCCGCCTCGCCGGGCTCTTCGGCGACCGGTCCGTCGGTCCCTTTCTCTGACCGCTCCGCCGTTCGCTCGCCTCGACTCTCTCCGGTCTCTCCCTGAGTCCGCTCGTCTCGACTCTCCTCGGCCGCTCCTTCCGTCCGCTCGTCTCGATCGGCCGACCCGTCCGCGTCCGTCGGCCGATCTCCTTCGTCCATTACGTCGGCTTTGGCGGGTTTCGTTCATAAGCTTCCGGGTCCAATTGCGACAGCGACGCGCTCGGACGACGAGACACGGGTCGACGAGAGAACGCCGGCGGGAGAACGCCGTCTTCCGAACGCGCGCTCCGACCGTCCGGAACGGTTTTGGTCGGGAGCACCCTTTCGAGTAGCGTGCCGCTGGAGTCGAACGCCCGGATCGCGAAAGCCCTCGCCGAGCGCGGCTACAACGCCGAGCGCGAGGCGGTCACCCTCCTCGCGGGCGCGACCGACCCGGCCGCCGCGGTCGCGGCCGCCGTCGATCACGCCCCGGACGACGCCCTCCGGATCACCGCCGACCACGTCCGTGCGGTGACCGCTGCCGACGAAGGATCGCCGGCCTCACCGGACAAAAACGGACAATCTCCAGTCGAAACGAAGGGGTCGGCCGGAGCCGACACGGGGAACTCCGTCCCCGATTCAGAGGCCGCACCGACCTCGGGTTCGCCTGCCGACGGATCCGTCGCGGCCGTCGATCCCGGGTCGACCGATTCCGCGCCGACCGCTGGCTCCTCCGCCGTCCCTCCCTACGCGGACTCTCCCACTGCCGACTCTCGGACTACCGGTTCTTCCACCGCCGACTCTCCGACCACCGAGACCACTCGGGATCCCGACCTGCGGGACCTCGAAGTCGGCAACGACATGACCGGCCGCAGCACCGGGACCGGCGAGTACGGCGACTTCGTCACGACGTTCCGCGACCGGTACGAGCGGCTCTCGAAGATACTTCGCGGTCGCGTCAACCACCGGCCCGCCGAGGCGATCGCGGACATGCCCGGCGGCAGCGACGCCGCGATGATCGGGCTCGTCAACGACGTGCGCTCCACCAAGTCCGGTCACTGGTTGATCGAACTGGAGGACACCACCGGGACCTTCCCCGCCTTGGTGATGAAAGACAAGGGGCTCGCGGACGTCGTCGACGAGATCCTGTTGGACGAGTGCCTCGCGGTCGAGGGGACGCTCGCCGACGACGCCGGCATCCTGTTCGCCGACTCGCTCCACTTCCCTGACGTCCCCCGGACCCATCACCCGGGCGGCGCGGACCGCCACGTCCAGGCTGCGCTGATCTCCGACGTCCACGTCGGCAGCGACGAGTTCATGGCGGACGCGTGGCACAGCTTCACCAACTGGCTCCACACGCCGGAGGCGGACCCGGTCGAGTACCTGTTGCTCGCCGGCGACATGGTCGAGGGCGTCGGCGTCTACCCCGACCAGGACGAGGAGCTTGACATCGTCGATATCTACGAGCAGTACGAGGTCTTCGCGGAACACCTCAAGGAGGTGCCCGCCGACACCGAGATCGTGATGATCCCGGGCAACCACGACGCGGTCCGACTCGCCGAGCCACAGCCCGGGTTCAACGACGAAATTCGCTCGATCATGGACGTCCACGACGCGCAGATCGTCTCGAACCCGGCGACGGTCTCCGTTGAGGGCGTCGAGGTGCTGATGTACCACGGCGTCTCGCTCGACGAGGTGATCGCGGAACTGCCCGAGGAGAAGGCGAGCTACGACGAGCCCCACAAGGCGATGTACCAGCTGCTGAAGAAGCGCCACGTCGCGCCGCAGTTCGGCGGCCACACCCGCGTCGCCCCCGAAGAGCGCGACTACCTCGTGATAGAGGACGTGCCCGACGTGTTCCACACCGGCCACGTCCACAAGCTCGGCTGGGGGAAGTACCACAACGTCCTCGCGGTCAACTCGGGCTGCTGGCAGGCCCAGACCGACTTCCAGAAGTCCGTCAACATCGACCCGGACGCCGGCTACGCGCCCATCCTCGACCTCGACACGCTCGACATGACGGTCCGTAAGTTCTCGTAGCCCGCATCGGTCCCGCCGGCATCAACCCCGCCGGCATCAACCCCGCCGGCATCAACTCCGCCGACATCAACTCCGCCGACCCTACTCTCCTATCTCGACCCGTCCGCTCGTCGCGTCGTTGAGCCGCTCGCGAAGCGCGTCGACCTCCTCGACGGGCACCCGGAGGTCGAACCGGACCCGCTGCCCGTAGTCGGCGTCGAACTCCACGCCAGTCGACTCGATCACGCCGCGAACCGTCCCCGAGTCGTCGTACTCGGTCTCGACGACGAGGCTCCGGTGCGGCCGCTCCTCGATCACCCCGGCCGCGTCGACGCCCTCTTTCACCGCTCGCGAGTACGCGCGCGCGAGCCCGCCGACGCCGAGGTTCGTCCCGCCGTAGTACCGCGTCACCACCGCGGCGACGTTCCGGACCTCGCGCTGTTGGAGGACGTTCAGCGCCGGCTTCCCGGCCGACCCGGTCGGCTCGCCGTCGTCCGACGAGTACTCCCTGAGCATCGGCTCGGCCCCCGGCGCGCGCTCCGACGGCTCGCCGGCGGGGACCCGGTAGGCCGGCACGTTATGGGTCGCATCGGCGTACTCCTCGCTGACCGCCTCGACGAACGACTCGGCCTCGTCGACGGTGTCGACCGGCGCGACGTGTCCGAGGAACTCAGACCCCTGGACCTCGAACCGCGCCGTCGCGCGCTCGGCCACCGTCCGATACGCGTTGGTCACGGCTCCTCTCCGCTCTCTGCTCGCCCTTCCGCTCCGGGTCCTTCCGCTTCGGGCCCTCCCTCGCCTCGGGCCCGTCGTTCGACGACGACGCTCGTCGGCGGCGCGAGGCGGAACAGCGCGAGGTACGCGCCGACCCCGACGACTTCGACGATCGCGGCCACGATCGCGAGCGGGTCGGCCGCGAGCGCCGCGAGCGCGCCCGTCCCGTGCCACACGAGGAAGCCGCCGAGGAACGTGCCGAGCGTCCCGGCCCCGAGCGCGTACAGCCGCCGGTACTCGTCCGCCCGTAGCGTCGCGACGGCGACCGCCACGGCGAGCGCGCTCCCCGCGAGGAAGAAGTACGGCCGCGCGTCCGGCGGCGACCCGAGCCGCGGCCACGCCCACAGCAGGTGGACCGCGCCGGCGACGACCGCGGTCTGAACGGCGATCCCTCGGAGCAGTCGCTTCTTCGGGGCGTCTCGCGTCGATTCGGAGCCGGCGTTTCGGCTCACTCCCACGGGTGGGTACCGCGCGCGTCCGGCCAGAGCGGGTACCAGTAGGACTCGTCGTCCTCCAAGCCGAGCTCCCCGTCGAGGACCGACTGGAGCTTGAACTCGATCCGCTGGTTCCGGTCGTTCGTCCCCCGCGGCGCGAACGGGTAGTACGCCCCGCGCCGGAACGAGTAGATCCAGTAGGCCGGACCCTCGTCGTTCTCGAAGCCGAAGACGGCGGCGAGCAGCCGCGATCCGAACCCCTCCTCGATGAACTGGTCGGCCGCGAAGTGGACGCTCGTCACCAGGTCCTCGGGGTCGTCGTCCTCGAGGACGAACCACTGGTAGCCGTGGTCGTCCTCGTGGCGGTGGAACCCGGTTCCCGTGTCGATCTCACCGGCCTCCAGAATGGCCTCGACGTTCCCGACCGCGTCGTCGAACCGGGTGCTGTCGACGCCGGAGAAACACAGCGCGGCCTCGCCGCAGTGGTCGTAGCCGAGGTCCGCCTCCATCGTCAGGTACGCGGTCGACATCCCGAAGAGGTCCTCGGGGTCCGCCTCGCGGGTCGCGTCGGTCTCGGCGCTCGTCCCGAGCACGGCGCGGATCGTGTCGAAGATGCCCATCTGAGCGGGTCTACGTGCGGCGGGGTTTAGGGAGTTTCTCTCGACTCGCCTCTCGGCGCCGTCGAGCCGGTCGGCCCGTCTCTCCTCGCTGTCGGCCTGTCCCCCGCTGTCGGCCTCTCACTCCCCGTCGACCCGGTCGAGGTACGTCAACACGCCGCGCGTGTTCAGGCTCGTGTTCGCGCGCGCCCGCTCCGGGTTCCAGTAGTCGATGTCGCGGCTCGCCGCCTCGAAGTGATCGAGGACGGCTTCGTCGTCGTCGAGTTCGGCGCGCTTCTGCCGGACGCGCTCGACCCACTCGACGTACGCCCGCTTCGCCTCGCCGATCAGGTCCGCGTCGCAGCCTCGCGGCCCGAAGTGGCCGAAACAGAGCGTATCGGGATCGAGATCCTCGACCAGTCGAATGTCGTCGAGACACTGCTCGAAGTCGAACTGCGGCGGCGGCGTCGTGGGGGTCACGGCGTCGACTGCGGGCACGTAGATGCCGGCCGCGTCGGCGGTGAACACGACCTTTGCGTCGGGGTCGTGATAGACGGCGTGGTGAGGCGCGTGCCCGGGAGCGTCGTGAACGACCAACTCGCGGTCGCCGAGGTCGATCCGGTCGCCCTCGGTGACGCCCTCGATCCGGTCGTCCGGGACCGGCTTCGGCTCCGCGTAGTGGTCCCACTGGTCGCCGACCGCCGACTTCGTGCCGGCGACGAGCGCCTCCGGATCGACGAGGTGGCGGACCCCTCGCTCCGGGACTCGGACCTCCGCGCTCGGGTAGCGTTCCGCGAGGTAGCCGGCCCCGCCCGCGTGGTCGAGGTGGGCGTGCGTCGGGAGGATCCACGCGAGTTCCTCGCGACCGATTCCGATCTCCTCGATCGACCCGAAGAGCGCCTCCCGGTTCGCTCCGGTTCCGGTGTCGATCACGATCGGCCGCTCCGCGTCGTAGACGTACACCGCGCCGTACTCGTCGGTCTCGAACATGCCGGTGTCGTGGACGTACAGGTCGTCGACGCCTCGAACCGGCTCGAACTCGCCAGCGCGCATACCGGACGAGGAACCCGGGGGCACTTCTAGCGATCGGTCCGGGAGCCGCCGCACTCCGCGTCCCCCCGCCACGAGCCCGCTCCGCCAACGGGCCGGGGCTTATGGTCGCTCCGCCCGTGGAGACCGTATGCGAGTACTCGTCACCGGTGCGACCGGATTCGTCGGGAGCCGACTGGTCCCGACGCTCCTCGACCGCGGCCACGAGGTGGTCGCGCTCGTCCGCGACGCCGACGGTTACGCGGCTCCCGAGGGGGTCGCGGTGGTCGAGGGCGACCTCTTAGAGCCTGACACCCTCCCGCCAGCGTTCGAGATCGACGGCGAACCGGTCGACGCCGCCTACTACCTCGTCCACTCGATGGACGGCGGCCCGGGCTACGAGGAGCGCGACCGGAACTGCGCGACCAACTTCGCAGCGGCCGCGTCGGCCGCGGGCATCGACCGCATCGTCTACCTCGGGGGGCTCGGTGAGGACCGCGACGACCTCTCCGAACACCTCCGCTCGCGGCGCGAGGTGGAGCGCATCCTCGGCGAGGGCGACCCGGCGCTCACGACGCTGCGGGCTGCGATCATCATCGGCGCCGGCAGCGCCAGCTTCGAGGTGATCGCCGGGCTCGCGCGACGCCTCCCGGTGATGGTCACCCCGAAGTGGGTCGACACGCTCTGTCAGCCGATCGCGGTAACCGACGTGGTCGCCTACCTCGCCGGCGTCCTCGACGTCCACGAGACCGCGGGCGAGACCCTCGAGATCGGGGGCCCGGAGGTGATGACTTACGCCGAGATCCTGCGGCGGACCAGGCGACAGCTCGGCGGCGGTCTGCGGATCGTCAGGGTACCGGTGTTGAGCCCCGGGCTCTCGGCACGGTGGCTCCGACTGGTAACCGACGTGAACCCCTACCTCGCCCAGTCGCTGGTCGAGGGGCTCCGGAACACCGTCATCGTCGAGGACGACCGGATTCGGGAGTTCCTCCCGATCGAGTGTACGTCGTTCGAACTGGCAGTCGCGCGGGCGCTGACCGACTCGCAGAACGCCGAGCGGTCGCGACTGGGGGCGATCCCCGGGGTCTCCCCGTGAGCCGAGAGTACGGAGAGACGTGGGTGTACGAGAGCCTCGTCGGGGGAATACCCGGGCTCGGCATCTCGCGGACGCTGGCCGTCGCGCTCCAGTTCGTGATCTTCGAGGTCGGCGTCGTGGCGCTCGGCTGGTACTACGGGGTCTGGAACGCCGTGATCGCGGGGACGGTCGCCGTCGTCGTCGCCGCGATCGGGAGCGTCGAGATGCACCGGCTGGGCGCGAAAAACCGGCTCCTCGGGACGCCGCCGGAACACAAGCGGCTGCTGTTCGGGTCGAGCATCGAGATCGTGTTGGGCGTGCTGGCGTTCATCGCGCTGGTGACGTACCTGTTCGCTTGGGACGGTACGCTCCTCGACCGGCTCTTCGGCGCCGATCCGCCGATCCCCGTCGTCTACCTCACGCTGCTCGTCCTCTGGGACCTGACGTACCGCATCGGCACCTCGTGGTGGAGCGCGGTCGTCGCGTTGTGGCGAGCGATCCACGTCGACCTGTCGCCCGAGGAGCGGGCGACGGTCAGACGGCTCGACGCCGAGAACATCGGCTTCTCCGTGATACAACTCGTGCTCGTCCCCTTCCTGATCACGGAGCCCGTCCTGCTCGGAGCGGTCGTCGGCCACGTCATCGCGGTCGCGATAGTGTGTACGGCGGCGATCTGGCTCACCTGACGCGTCGCCACTCTGTCGCTCCACGTCCGTCGCCACCCTGTCGATCCGCGTCCGTCGCGTCCGTCGCGCCCATCGCGTCCGTCGCGGTCGTCATCACCGCGGTCGCAACGAGCACTAGAATCCTCGCCGCGATCGCGAGGGCCGTCGCTCACGGTCGTTGTCGTCGGTCTCGCCGAGAATCGAATCAGTAGCCGCGGCGCCGCCGCGGCCGCGTCACTCGCCCTGTAGCTCTTCGAACTTGTCGAGGAGTGCCTCCGCGGAGTCGCCCGAGTCGTAGGTCAGCGATCCGGAGTACTCGGGCCGTTCCGCGTCGAAGTCGGCGTCGACTTCGCTGGTCTTCTTCTCGCGACGCTCGTGTTCGGCCTCGTCATAGGCACCCATTGACATGGTACGACCACACTTGACCGTTTCCTGTAATATACCTGTCGGTGAACGTATCATAAACCGTGAACATTAGCCTCCCGCCACCGGAATCGATTAACCTCGCGGTGTGATACCGAACGACTGTGGCACAACCGCTCCGCTTCAGGCGCTCGCCCGGCCGATGGACTCCGGATCGGGTCCGGTCGCAGCTCCGCCGCCCTCTCGACGAGAACCTCGGAGCGACCGCCGACGCCCCGTGGTTCGCGGCCCCGCCCGGCTACGAGGCGCGCCGCTTCGACATGGACGACGGATCCTTCGCGTTGTTCTGCTGGACCGACGACGACGCGGACCCGCCGTCCGGCGCCGACGGCGGGCCGGTCGGGTACTGGCTCGGCAACACGGAGACGCCGAGCGAGCTCTGGCGGACCGACAAGTACGGGTTCGACGAGGTGCCCTACCCGGTCTCGCGGTGGGCACAGCGGGAACTGCTCGCCGGGCTCCACGACGACGAGCCGTGGCTGGCCGACTACCCCCACGTCTCGTGGTACTTCCTCCCCGTGTTCTGCTCGAAAGACGGCGCGGAGACGAGCCGGGCGTTCTTCCGTGACCACGCCGCCGGATTTCCGGACGCGACCCGCGACGAGGGGACCGGCTTCGTCGAGGAGACGCTCCGGTCCGGGGTCCTCGACGACGACCGCGAGGTGATGGCCGGGAAGCTCGGCACGTCATCTTCCCGCGACCTCGTCCGGATGAGCGCGGCGATAGCCGAGTTCACCGCGGCGTGGATCCTCACGCGGGCCGGCTACGAGGTCACGCCGGAGATCGAGGTGACGACGGGCCACTCGCTCGACTACCGGGCGACGGACCCCGAGACGGGCACCGGGCAACTCGTCGAGGTGACCCGCCCGCAGCCGACGGCCGGCCGCTCGGCCGACGACCCAGTCGCCGCCGTCCGGGACACCGCCGAGACCAAGACGAGCGGTCAGCTCGCGGCCCACGGCGGGGGCGTCACGCTGTTCGTCGACTGCTCGTCGTTCCCCGCCGACGAGTGGGCTGCGGTGCGCGCGGCCGAACCAGCGGTCCGACACAAGCCCGCGGTCGTCTACCGCGCCGAGCCCGACGGCTCGGTGGAGGGGTATCAGAAGGGGTCCGTCCCGCTCGACCTCGACGGAGCCATCGATCCGGTTTCGTAGTCGCGCCGCTTCGCAAGTGTGGCTGACGCTTTACGGACCGGTTCAGTAAAAACGGATACGGTTTCGGTGGGTCCGGCGCGTCAGAACGAGACCGGCGAGGGCCCGTCCTCCGCGTCGGTGGTCGGGTCGCGGTCCGAGTAGAACCGGCGACCGACTCCTCGGTGACAGACGCCGGCCCGGAGCGTGGTGAACACGTCCTCCGCGTCCTCGAACGTCTGGTCGCCGAACCGCTCTAAGACGTCGCCGAGCCGCTCGGACCCGTTCGCAAGCTCTACGGTCGCGTTGCCGTGAGCCGCGATGATCTCCTCAGACGTGGTCGGGTACTGGTGCCGTTCGAGTCGGTCGTCGACGCCGTTCAAGCGCATCAACAGTCGGAAACCGCCGATGGTTCTTAATGATTGTCCATGTACGACCTTAGTCGGAGGGGATACCTTATATTGCCTTATATCAGATCGGATCCGGCGGTTCCCGGAACCGCCGCGGCTTAGTGTCGGGCGCAATCATCCGACTTCATGCCCGCTGACTCCGCCGATTCCGCCGAATTTTCCGATTCCGCCGCTCCCGGCGATCCGGTCGTCGCCGACCTCCACGCGCACACGGTCGTCTCCGACGGCACGCTGACCCTCGACGAGGTGCCCGCGGCCGCCCGCGAGGCGGGCGTCGACTGGGTCGCCGTCACCGACCACGACCGGATCCACCCGGGGCTCGACGCGTCGGTCGTCGAGCGCGACGGCGTCCGGATCGTCCGCGGGATCGAACTCCGCGTCGACGCCGGCTTCGAACGGCTCGACCTCCTCGGCTACGGCGTCGAACACACCGACGCGCTCGACGCGGAGATCGACCGCCTCCAGCGGGACCGCCGGGAGCGCGGGGCCGCCATCCTCGACCGGGTCGAGGACCGACTCGGCGTCGACCTCGACGTCGACCCCCGCCCCGGCCTCGGGCGGCCCCACGTCGCCCGAGCCATCGACGAGTCCGACGCGCCCTACGACTACGCCGGGGCGTTCGACGAGCTGATCGGGGACGACGGCCCGTGTTACGTCGCGCGCGAGGTGACGACGCTCGACGAGGGGCTCGCCCTCCTCGACGACGCCTGTGCGCTCGTCGGACTCGCCCACCCGTTCCGGTACGAGCGCGTCGACGAGGCGCTCGCGGTCGCCGAGGAGTCGACGGCGATCGATGCGATCGAGCGCTTCTACCCGTACGGCCGCGCGGTCGACGACGGCCGGATCGACCGTCTCGCTGAGGAGGCAGACCTGCTCAGAACCGGCGGTACCGACGCTCACGAACGGACCCTCGGGGTCGCGGGGCTGACGGGGCCTGCCTTCGAACCCGTTCGTGAACGGCTGCCGGAGCCAGTCCCCGTCGAATCGCTTTCCGCCGGGGCGACGGGCGACAAACAGGATTAAGCCGGCGCCGAACGGAGTGTCTCGTATGCGGTGTCACTACTGCGACCGGGAGGCCACGTACGAGGCCGAGCAGCGCGGCGTGGTCGTCGGGCTCTGCGAGTCCCACTTCAAACAGCGCGTCGAGGAACTCGCCGAGTCGGACGAGCTCGCCGAGCTTCGCGACCGGATCGACATCGAGTCCTCGGAGTAGCCGCCGAGGCCGAACCGGCCGCTTCCGAGCCGCCTCTTCCTTCCGAGCGGTCTCACGATCCGCGTCGAGACGAACGGTAAAAGTCCGTGCGGGGCCAATCCGCCGGTATGGACCTCACGGACCGGCCCCGCCGCCTCCGGGCCGACGGCGTTCGCCCGCTCGTCGCCGAGACCGACCTCTCGGCGTCGGACCTGGTCGCGCCCGTCTTCGTCGACGCGACGACCGACGAGCGCGTGCCCATCGAGACGATGCCCGGTCACGAGCGCGTCCCGGTCGATCAGGCGGTCGAGCGCGTCGCCGAGATCAGCGACACCGGCGTCGAGGCCGTGATCCTCTTCGGCGTTCCCGAGTCGAAGGACGCCACGGGAAGCCGAGCGTACGCCGACGACGGCGTCGTCCAGCGGGCGGTCCGCCGGCTCGACGCCGAGACGGACGCCACCGTGATCGGCGACGTCTGCCTCTGTGAGTACACCGATCACGGGCACTGCGGCGTGATCGAGGAGTCGGCCGAGACGAACCCGACGCTCACGGTGAAAAACGACGAGACGCTCGACCTGCTCGCCCGGACCGCCGTCTCGCAGGCCGACGCCGGCGCGGACGTGGTCGCTCCCTCGGCGATGACTGACGGACAGGTGGGCGCGATCCGCGAGGCGCTCGACGCGTCGGGTCACGAGGACGTGGCCATCCTGAGCTACGCCGCGAAGTACGAGTCGGCGTTCTACGGCCCCTTCCGCGACGCGGCCGACGGCGCGCCCGCGTTCGGCGACCGCCGACACTACCAGATGGACCCCGCGAACCGTCGCGAGGCGCTCCGGGAGGCCCGGCTCGACGCCGAGCAGGGCGCCGACGTGTTGATGGTGAAGCCCGGTCTCCCGTACCTCGACATCGTGGGCGACCTCCGGCGGGAGTTCGACCGCCCCATCGCCGCGTACAACGTCTCCGGCGAGTACGCGATGCTCCACGCCGCCGCGGAGAAGGGGTGGCTCGACCTGGAGGCGACCGCGCTGGAGTCGCTCACGGCGCTCAAACGCGCGGGCGCGGACCTCATCATCACGTACTTCGCAGAGGACGTGGCCGAACACTTGTAAATAGAATCGGGCGAGAATCGACGCGCCCGGTGAGTTATTCACTACGGCGCGTGCCTCCGAGTGGCCGCCAGCGGCGGCCGCGAGGAGCACGCGCGAGGTCGTCGGGCGAAGCCCGACTGCCAGAGGGACCGAAGGTCCCTCGCTGGACGCGGCGACCGGAGCGAAGCGAAGGGAGCCGCGAGGCTGGGGAGGCGTGAGGCGCTGTGCGGGCGGGGCTTCGGTGGCGTTCGCCCGAACCGATACACCGGCACCAATTTATCAACAGCTAATCGACCGTCCAGAACCGTTCACACCACCTGTTCGCCGTCGTCGTCGTACACTTCGATGGCGTCGACCGGGCAGACGCGCGCTGCGAACTTCGCGTCGAACTCCTCGCCGTCCGGGACCTCGACGACGAACAGGTCGTCTTCTTCCTCGCTGCTCCCTTCTAAATCAGCCTTTCCGTCGTTCAGGTTCTTCTCGAAGGCGTCCCACTCGGCGACGCACTGGTACATCCCGACGCAGGTGTCGCGGTCGAACTCGACGTACATGGCTCTCGCTTAGATGAGACGGTACAAAGCCGTGGCGACGAGACGCGCAGGACGCTAGTCGATTCGGCTGCCGACTGCCGGAGAGTACCTCCAAAGCCCCAGTCGGGAGCGCCCCGGACGCTCGCTGCGCGCTTCAGTCGCTCACTTCGTTCGCTCCTTCCAGTGCTTGCGTCGCCTCCGGGCCGCTCCCGACTGCCCTTGAGTCCCACCCCGCACCGCTCCGCTCCGCCCCTCACGCCTCCCCAGCCTCGCCGCTCGCTCCCTCCGGTCGCTCGCGGCGTCCCTCGCGCGTGCTGGCTCGCGGCCTCCGCTTCGCTCCGGCCGCTCACAGGCACGCGCCGACCGTGACCGCCCTCCGGAACCGGTCCCCGCCACGGGCTCTCCCACAGCGCGACCGTCCTTTTTAAGCGTCACAGGCACCCATCGCCGCGTATGACCACGGTCTGGCTCGTCGACCGGCAGTTCGACTCGAAGGGACTCGTGCGGCTCACCTACGCCACGGAAGACGGCGAGCGGATGCACACGAAGGAACTGGCCGAACAGCGCCTCGTCACGGGCGACGGGATCACCGCCGGCCGCGAGGTCGACGAGAGCGCGCTGGGCGAGAGTCCCGCGGACGAGGTGGAGCGGTTCGCGGCGGAGGCGTCGAAGATGGCCGCCGAACACGACCTCGACGACCGGGTCTGACCGCGTCCGATTCCGCCCTGACCGCGTCTGACTCCGCCCGTCCGCGCGACCAGCCCCCACACAATCGAGTCCGTTAAGGGGGAACCGGCGGAACGTGTGGCTGAAATGCCCAGTGGTGAGTACGACCCCGACGCCGTCGAGCCGCGGTGGCAGCGGCGGTGGGTCGACGAGGAGACGTACGCGTACCCCGACGACGATCCGACCGATCCCAACACGGTCTTCTCCATCGACACCCCGCCGCCGACGGTATCGGGCAGCCTCCACATGGGCCACCTCTACGGGTTCACGCTCCAGGACTTCGTCGCCCGCTTCGAGCGGATGAACGGCGGGGAGACGTTCTTCCCGTTCGGCTACGACGACAACGGCATCGCCTCCGAGCGGCTCACCGAGGACGAGCTCGACATCCGTCACCAGGACTTCGAGCGCCGCGAGTTCCAGGCGAAATGTCGCGAGGTCTGCGCGCAGTACGAAGACCAATTCACCGAGAACGTCCAGTCGCTCGGCGTCTCCGTCGACTGGAACCACACCTACCAGACGATCGAACCCCGCGTCCAGCGCGTCTCCCAGCTGTCGTTCGTCGACCTGTACGACAAGGGCCGCGAGTACCGCGAGAAGGCCCCGGCGATCTGGTGTCCCGAGTGCGAGACCGCCATCTCGCAGGTCGAGACGGAAGACGACGAGCAGGACAGCCACTTCCACGACATCGCCTTCCCCGTCGCGGAAAGCGGTGACGCCGGCGACGCGGAGACGTTCACCATCTCGACGACCCGGCCCGAGCTCCTCCCGGCCTGCGTCGCCGTGTTCGTCCACCCGGACGACGACGCGAACCAGCACCTCGTCGGCGAATCCGCCGAGGTCCCGCTGTTCGGCCACGAGGTGCCGATCATCGCCGACGAGCGCGTCGACATGGAGACCGGCTCCGGCATCGTGATGTGCTGTACGTTCGGCGACCAGAACGACATCGAGTGGTACCAGGTCCACGACTTAGACCTCCGGGTCGCCATCGACGAGTCCGGCCACATGACCGAGGTCGCCGAGGAGTACGAGGGACTACACTCCGGCGAGGCGGGCGAGGCCATCGTCGACGACCTCGACGACGCGGGCGCGCTGTTGGACCGCCGCCCCATCTCTCACACGGTCAACGTCCACGAGCGCTGCGGGACGAGCGTCGAGTTCCTCGTCACCGAGCAGTGGTACATCGAGATGCTCGACAAGACCGACGAGTACCTCGAAATCGGTCGCGAGATGGACTGGTCTCCCGAGAAGATGTTCACGCGGTACGAACACTGGGTCGAGGGGCTCCAGTGGGACTGGCTCATCTCCCGGCAGCGCTCCTCCGGCATCCCGTTCCCGGTGTGGTACTGCGCGGACTGCGGCGAGGTCGTCGTGGCCGACAAGACCGACCTGCCGGTCGACCCCCTTTCGGACGACCCGCCGGTCGACGCCTGTCCGGCCTGTGGCCACGACGAGTTCGAACCCGAAGACGACGTGCTCGACACGTGGGCCACCTCCAGTCTCACGCCGCTGATCAACGCCGGGTGGGACTGGGACGACGAGGCCGGGGAGTTCACGATGGAGCACCCGGAGCTGTACCAGTTCGACCTCCGGCCGCAGGGCCACGACATCATCAGCTTCTGGCTGTTCCACACGCTGGTGAAGTGTTACGAGCACACCGGCGAGGTCCCGTTCGACGAGACGATGATCAACGGGCACGTCCTCGACGAGAACCGCCAGAAGATGTCGAAGTCCGTCGGCAACGTCGTCGAACCCGAGACGGTGCTCGAACAGTTCCCGGTCGACGCCACGCGCTACTGGGCCGCCGGCACCGCCGTCGGCGACGACTTCCCGTTCAAGGAGAAGGACCTCCGCGCGGGCGAGAAGCTGATCCGGAAGCTGTGGAACGCCTCGAAGCTCGTCGAGTCGCTCGCGCCGGAGCCGTTCCCGTCCGAGCCGGCCGACGGCCTCCGCGAACTCGACCGCTGGCTGCTGGCCGAGCTCGACGCCGAGGTCGAGCGGCTCACCGGCCTGCTGGAAGAGCGCGCGTTCTCGAAGGCCCGGGACGAACTCCGGAGCTTCTTCTGGAACACGTTCTGTGACGACTACCTCGAGATCGCGAAACAGCGGGACGACGCCGCCGCGGCCTACACCCTTCGGACGGCTCACCGCCGGTTCCTGAAGCTGTTCGCGCCGCTCTTAGCCCACGTCACTGAGGAGCTGTGGCAGGACATGTACGCCGACGACGCGGCCGGCGCAGACGGCGTCTCGCTCGCCGACGGCGCGACCGATTCGATCCACCTCTCCGACTGGCCCGAACCGATGGGCGTCGAGGCCGACCGCGACGCCGGCGCTGCCGCCACGGCCGTCGTCGGTACCCTCCGGAAGTACAAAAGCGAGAACCAGCTCCCGCTCACCGCCGCGCTCGACGCGGTGGAGGTGTACGCCGACGTGCGCGGCTTCGAGGACGATATCACCGGCGTGATGCACGTCGAGGATCTCACGGTCCACCCCGACGGAGACGCGCCCGTCGAAACCGTGATCACGGGCATCGACCTCGACTACGCCACCGTGGGGCCGAAGTACGGCAATCAGGTCGGCGACATCGAGGCCGCCTTGGCGCAAGGAGAGTACGAACTCGACGGCGACGAACTCCGCGTCGCGGACGTCACGCTCGTCGACGACGAGTTCGCGGTCGAGGAGGAGCGGCAGTACCAGGACGAGGGCGAACTGCTCCAGGCCGGCGACGTCGTCGTCATCGTCCGCAACGAGGCGTAGGCCTCAGCCGCCGACTCGTTTCTCTCACAGATCCGCGCCGACGGCGTCTTCGACCGAGTCGAACCCGTCCCGCTCGAGTAGTTCGAGGAGCCCCTCGTTGATGTCGCGGGCGAGTCCGGGCCCCTCGTAGACGAGTCCGGTGTACAGCTGGACCATCGAGGCACCCGCCCGTATCTTCTCGTACGCACCTGCGGCGTCCGAGACGCCGCCGACTCCGATCACCGGGACGTCAGTGCGCTCGGCGACGAACCGCACTCGCTCCGTCGCGAGCGATTCGATCGGCTTCCCGGAGAGCCCGCCCCGCTCGGCCCGGTTGTGACCCCGCAGGGAGTCGGGCCGCGACGTCGTCGTGTTCGTCGCGATGACGCCGTCGAGGTTGAGGTCGTCGACGACCGCGAGCGCGTCCGTGACGGCCGGTTCGGGCAGGTCCGGAGAGAGTTTCACGAGCAGAGGGTCCGCGCCGGCGTCGTCGAGGGTCCCGAGGATCCGCTCCAGAGCGGCCCGGTTCTGGAGCTCGCGGAGTCCCGGCGTGTTCGGACTTGAGACGTTGACGACGAAGTAGTCCCCCGCGTCCGCGACGCGCTCGTAGGTGTACAGGTAGTCGTCTGGCGCGTCGTCGAGCGGAGTCGACTTCGACTTCCCGATGTTGATGCCGACCGGTACGTCCGGAAGGGGGTCGCGATCGAGCCGTTCGCCGACCGCGTCCGCCCCCTCGTTGTTGAATCCCATCCGATTGACGAGCCCCTCGTCTTCCGGTAGTCTGAAGAGTCGCGGTCGGGGGTTTCCGGGCTGTCGTTCGGCCGTGACGCCGCCGATCTCGACGTGGCCGAACCCGAGCGACGCCAGCGCTCGCGGGACGTGCGCGTTCTTGTCGAACCCCGCCGCGACGCCCACCGGGTTCGGAACAGTCGTGCCGAAGGCGTCGATCGCGAGGCGATCGTCGTCGACCGCGTATCGGCCGGCGAGGGCCGTGCTCACCGGTGTCCCCTGAACGCCGGCGAGCAGTCGATGTATCAGTCCGTGTGCGGTCTCCGGCGGAAGCCGGAACAGCGCCGGCTTCAACAGATCGTACGCGCCCATCGTGTTAGTCTCCTCGCGAGCGCTAATCAATCCGCCGACCGTCGGTCCGACCCTCGACACGCTCGAGGCCCTCGCCGACGGAACGCCGCGATCCGCGTCAGAAGTCGTGTTCGAGTTGGTCCGGGTTGGAATCGGCCCGCTGTATGATTATCTTCCCGTCTCGGACCCGCACGAACACTTCGTCGCCGATTTCCATGCCGGCGACGGCGAGTTCGTCTTCGTGGAGGTTCACGTGCACGTTGTGATACTCCCCATCGTCGTCTTTGGCGCCACTGGGGCTGAGCTTCTTTTTGCGGACCATCGCGGGTGTGCTTGTCGCACTTCGCCATAGCAGACACATAAGTGTTGTTTACCGATAGCCGTCCGGTCCCGGGTCCCGCACTCGCAGTCTTCCTTCCCTCACGGTCGGACCGAGCGTGGAGCCGCCTCCGGGTGCGAACGGGTCGCCTCACGAACCCCACACGGGCCCGCGCGGTGCGGGCGTTCTCAGGTCTACTGGCGGTCCGGGCGCCGGCAACCGTCGTATCGGCGCCGAAATCGCTACCAGCAGCCGGGATAGTATATAAAAATTGTGGCGTACAGCTTTCATTTCCCCGATATATTTATTACAGACTGTGTGCTGGTGTCACACGGAGGCAAAACCATGGTACGTGAAGACGGTAAGCGAAACTTTGCCCTTCGGGAGGAAGACGGATCGGAACCGAGCGAGTTCTCGGGGAATATGCCGCGTCAGGCGGCACTCAAAGCGGCTCGAACGCTCGAGCCGGCGCCCTCCGAAGAGGAGGCGCAACGAACGACGCTCCGCCTTCGTGAAAAGGGGACTCGAAAAGTCCACGAGTACGAGGGATGGGCGTGGAAAGACAGCGCTCCGGAAGTCGACGAGGCGGAAGACGACTTCTGGCTCAACGACCTCGACGACATCACCAAAGCCAACGTCTCGAAACAGGGCATCGAGTACCTCGACGAGGAGTAGCCTCGGGCGCTTCGATTCCGATCTCTCCTTTTAGCCGGCGGAGTCCGACCCGTCACGATCTGAACCCAGGACCGCTGCGGAGACACCACTCTGGTTCCCTCGTTCGCCCCTCACCTGATCCGGTCGAAGGTCGTCTCCTTCCCGGCATGAAATCGCATGACGTGGCGCAGGTAGTTCGACGGGGTTAAGTACAACCCGGGCATTCGAAGAAATGCGAAGAACGCAACGCGGACTCGGGCCGTTCAACTCGGCCCGGTTTCGCTGGATCGGACAGATTCGATGGGTTTATGACCCGTCGAATGGTACGTTCAGGTCCGCGAAGGATGAGGATCGCGCCCCCTGCGCTCCGGCGTAAGCGGCGATCTGATGTGAGCCGTGGTCGTTCGGTGCCATCCAAGCCGTTGGCTGGACCCGGACACCACACAGACCAATGCAATGGTGTGTCAACCTTCGTCTCAACCGAAGTTGACACCCGCCAACACCCCCTTTGAGCCGGGAATCAGGCTCAAAGGATATTCATTCCGGTTGATCCTGCCGGAGGCCATTGCTATTGGGATCCGATTTAGCCATGCTA
>NZ_BAAADQ010000010.1:0-106933 GCF_039522565.1 Halorubrum ejinorense
GCGAGCGGTCGGCGACGCGGCGCCCGCGGTCCGGGGGGTGCGGGCGGCCGCGACCCCCGCGACCGGGCGCCCGCGGCCGACGCGATGACCGAGCGGGAGGCGTACGAGACGCTCGGACTCGACCGCACGGCCGACAGCGAGACGGTCCGCCGCCGCTACCGAGAGCGCGCGAAGCGGATTCACCCGGACGGCGAAGACGGCGACGAGGAGGGGTTCAAGCGGCTCAACGAGGCGTACGAGGTTCTGACGGACTGAGACGGAACTCGAACGCGGTCGGGGGCCGCGCTCAGTCCGCGTCGAGCGCGGCGGCGATCGCTCGTTCGGCCGCCGCGAGCTCCGACTGCGTGTTGACGTTCGTGAAGGTGCGCTCGGTCGTCAGCGACCGGACCGCCTCGTCGTCGAGGACGGCCGCGTCCAGCTGGTCGACCATCGCGAGGATCTTCCGGTCGCCGCGGTCGAGCGCGCGCTCGCAGGCCTCCGCTGCCGGCTCCGTCGCGTACACCGCCTGCGTCGTCTGGTACCAACGGCCGTCGAGTCGTGGGACCGCGGCCTCGGCCGTCGCGGCCGCCTCGCGAAGCGCGGCCGCGAAGGAGGGGTCGACGAACGGCATGTCGCAGGCGACGACGGAGGCGTACGGCTCCGTCGCGGCCCGACAGGCGTTCCCGATCCCCGCGAGCGGTCCCAAGTCCGGCTCGTCGTCCGTCGCCCAGCGGACGGGCAGCGGGACGCCGGAGAGCGCCTCGGCGATCGCCTCGCGCTGGTCTGGTCGACAGCTGACGGCCAGTTCGTCGACGACCGGGTTCCCGCCGGCAGCGCGGTCGGCGCCGGGCGGAACGGGATCGTCGGTCCCCGCGAGCCGGTTCGCCACGCGGCGTATCATGGGCACGCCGGCGACCGGCGCGACCGCCTTGTCGGCGTCGCCGAAGCGCGTCGAGCGCCCGCCGGCGAGGATGGCTCCGGTGGTCACGGCAGACGTTCGGACCGGGAGGGACTTCGCGGTTGCGGTGTCGCCGACCGGGGCGGGCCGGCCCGCGAGTCGGCGGTTCAGCTCGGACGCGTGAACCGCCCGCTCGCCGGGCTATCCCGCCGAAAGCGACCCGTTAAGTGGCCGGCGACCTAACCCATTACTATGCCAGAGGCAACGGATCTGGAGGAGCTGAAGCGAGGGACTGAGCTGGTCAAGCGCGGCTTCGCACAGATGCAGAAAGGCGGCGTCATCATGGACGTCGTCAACCGCGAACAGGCACGCATCGCCGAGGACGCGGGAGCGGTCGCGGTGATGGTGTTGGAACACGTGCCGGCGGACATCCGGAAGCGCGGCGGCGTCGCGCGGATGCCCGACCCGGAACGGGTCCCCGAGATCATCGACGAGGTGTCGATCCCGGTGATGGGCAAGTCCCGGATCGGCCACCGCAAGGAGGCGGAGATCCTGGAGGCGCTCGGCGTCGACATGATCGACGAGTCCGAGGTGCTCACACCCGCCGACGACGAGTACCACACGGACAAGCGCGACTTCACCTCGCCGTTCGTCTGCGGCGCCCGAAACCTCCCCGAGGCGCTCCGCCGCATCCACGAGGGCGCGGCGATGATCCGGACGAAAGGCGAGGCCGGCACGGGGGACGTGAACCAGGCCGTCAAACACCAGCGCACGATCAAAAACCAGATCCGTACCCTCACCGGTCTCAACTACGAGGAGCGCGAGAAGTGGGCCCGCGAACACGGCGCCCCCCGCGACCTCGCCCACGAGACCGCCGAAGCGGGGCGGCTCCCGGTCGTCAACTTCGCGGCCGGCGGCATCGCGACGCCCGCCGACGCCGCGCTGATGATGTACCACGGCTGTGACGGCATCTTCGTCGGCTCGGGCATCTTCGGCGCAGAGGACCCCGCGGCGATGGGCAACGCGGTCGTCGAGGCCGTCAACAACTGGGACGACCCCGAGGAGCTCGCCCGCATCGCCAGCGGCACGGGCAAGGGGATGAAAGGGCAGTCCAACGAGGACATGAAGGAAGAAGAGCAGCTTCAGGGCCGCGGCGTTTAGACGGACGTTCCGACTACATAGCGGTTTTTCTCAGTTGAACTGTGGTGGCGCGTGCCTGCGAGCGGACGCCACCGGCGGCCGCGAGGAGCACGCGCGAGGGAGTCGCGAACGCCCGGAGGGCGTGAGCGACGAGGCTGGGGAGGCGTGAGGTGGGGTTGCGGGGCGGCACTCAAAGGGGCAGTCGCGAGACCGCAGTAGGCGACGCAAGCAGCGCAGCGAGCGCAGCGAGCGAGGAGCGCAACGAGCGAGGAGCGCAACGAGCGAGGAGCGCAACGAGCGTACTGCGGTCTCGCGACTGGGGCTTTGGAGGCGTTCCCGCCGATCTGCGGTCGACTGATCGTAAGCACTCGATCGCGATTATTAGGACTCGTTCGTATGCGTCGACACTCGATTAAGAGCCACCCCTGCCGCGTACCCGGCGAGCCCGGCGACGACAGCGAACTGTAGCCCGAGTCTGACACCGATTTCGATCCCGCCGAGCAGCTCCCCACGCGCTGATTGGTACCCATATCCCATCATTCGCGGATACGAGTACCGGCCCGCGCCCGTCCAGTTACCCGTGAGATAGCCGGCGAGCGGCGGGAACGCGAACCACCAGCAACCGACGAGCCACAGCGAGCCGACGGTCGGGACGAGGCCCGCACCCGCGAACCCCGCCGCGACGGCGATCCCGAGCGCCAGCGCGATCCACCACAGGGAGAGTCCGACGTTCAGTCCGACGGCGAACCCGACGGAGGCGAGCAGGAGGAGGCCCACCACCGCCAGCACGAGTAACCCCCTCGCTGGGGAGGCGCCGACGACGTGCGGCGAGGAGCGCACATTTTCGAGGACCATGCCCGGCAGGTGCGTCGTCACGCTCAAAAGCCGTTTTGGGGATTCAGGAGCCGCTCGGCTACACTCACCTGACCGAAGATCGACGGTGAATACCGCCAAAGCCCCGCCCAGCGACCACACCTCACGCCTCCCCAGCCTCGGCGGACGGCCCGGCCCGGGCGGAGCCGCGCCGGACCGCCGCCGCCACCGGAAATCGAGGATTTCCGAGCCCCCGTTCGCTCCGCTCACGGGGACCTCGCGGTCGGCTCGCGCCCGCCGGGCGCTCGCCGGCGCGCCGTTCGGTGTTTAGATAGTACGAGGTGCTTCGGATTGTCGGCCACCTCGGGGAATCAGCTCCGCAGCGCCTCGACCGGGCGCTCGTTGGCCGCCTTCCACGCCGGGTAGGCGCCGCTGACGATCCCCACGCCGACGCCGAAGACGAGCGCCAAGAGGAGGTAGTAGCCGTTCGTCGGGTCGAGCGCGAGCGCGGCGTCGACCTCCTCGGCGCCGACCACGAGCCCGGCGACCAGCAGGACGGTGAGCAGGGTGCCCGCGGCGGCGCCGACGGCGCCGATGAGCCCGGCCTCCGCGAGCAGGACGCGCAACACGTCGCGGCGGGTGACGCCGACGGCGCGCATCACGCCGATTTCCTGTCTGCGCTCGACGGTGCTCATCAGCATGACGTTGAGGATCGAGACGCCGGCGACGACGAGGGAGATGGCGCCGAGGCCGAGCAGGAACGTCGAGAGCAGTCCGAAGAACTCGTTGATCTCGTCGACCAAGGCGGCCAGCTCGAACAGGTCGACCCGGTCTTCTCGCGCGTTCACCTCCTCGCGGATCGCGTCGGCGGCGATACGCGCCTCCTCGCCCGAGTCGGAGATGACGAGGACCTGCGCGTACCCGTCGGCCGAGAACGCCGACTCCGGGAGGAAGACGGCGTCGTCGGGCGCCACCGGGCTGAACGTCTGGCTCTCGACTAACACGGCGACCACCCGCACCTGCGCCCCCGCGATCCGGACGGTGTCGCCCGCGCCGGCGTCGAGGTCCTCGGCGATGCCCGCGCCGAGGATGGCCCCCTGTCTGTGGCGCTCGGGGAGCCGCCCCTCGGCGGCCTCGTACGCCAGCGCCGGCTCCTCGATCCCGTACACCGTCGCGAACGTCTGGTCGCCCTGCCGCGCGACCGTGGCGCTGTCGGAGTACAGCGGGACGACCGCGGGCTCGCCGACCGCGCGCCGGATCGCCGCCACGTCCGCGTTCGACAGCGACTCCACGCCGGCGTCGGCGTTCGGCGAGACGACGACCTGCGTGCCGATGTCGCCGATGGCGTCGTCGGCGCCGAGCGCCAGCACGTTCCCGAAGATGCCGAGCGCCGCGACCGCGAGCACGCCGATACAGACGCCGAGAACGGCTAACACCGTCCGCACGCGGTTCCGCCGCAGGTTCCGCGACGCCATCGACACCGCGGGGCGCCAGCCCCGCAGCCAGCCGGCGAGACCGTCGCGCCGCGGCGTCGACCGCTCCCGACTCATCCGTCACCCCCCGTCATCTCTCACCGTCCACGTCCGTGGGCGCCGGCCGCTGGCCGCCGCGGCGGGTCCGGCCACCGCGCCGAGTCTCGTCGCCGGGGACGCGGTCCGGACCGAGGCCGTCGCCCCCCTCGTCCGTCGGGATCCCGCCGGTCAACACGCCGTCGGTGAGGTCGACGACGCGGTCGGCGTACTCCTCGACCAGCGGGTCGTGCGTGACCGCGATGACGGCGACGCCCTCCGACTTCACGCGCTCGAACTCCGCGAGGATCGACTCGCCCGTCTCCGTGTCGAGGTTCCCGGTCGGCTCGTCCGCGAGCAGCACGCCCGGCTCGTTGATCAGCGCGCGAGCGATGGCGACGCGCTGCTTCTGGCCGCCGGAGAGCTCGCTCGGCTCGTGGTCGAGCCGGTCGCCGAGCCCGAACCGCGCGAGCAGGTCGGCGGCCCGGTCGGTCGCGTCGCCGGGATCGAACGCGGTCGGCATCGCGACGTTCTCGACGGCCGTCAGCGTCGGCAGCAGGTGGAAGTCCTGAAAGACGAACCCGATCGACTCCTTGCGCGCTCGCGTCCGCTCGGCCACCGAGAGGTTCGTCACGTCGGTCCCGTCGAGCAGGCGCCGGCCCGCGGTGGGGTCGTCGAGCAGCCCGAGAACGTTGAGCAGCGTCGACTTCCCGGAGCCGCTGGGTCCCACCACGGCGACGAACTCCCCGGGCCGGACCGCGAAGTCGACGTGGTCGAGCGCGACGACCGGCTCGGCGCCGCCGCTCGGGTAGCGCTTGACGACGTCCCGGAGCTCGACGGCGTACTCGCCGCCGGCTTCGGCGTCGACCGCGCGGTCGGCTGCGGCTTTCGCGTCCGAGACGGCGTCCCCGGTCACGGCGCCGACCCGTCGCGTCGCCGTCCGGTCGACCCGCCGATACGCCCGGTCCTGACCGCGACGCCGACCGCCCCGGCGAGGCCCACGAGCGCGAGCCCGCTGGCCGCCGCGCCCGCGGCGCCCACGCCGCCGACGCCGATCCGGCCGAGCGTGCCGCCGGCGTCGCTCTCGTCGTCCGACTCCGGCGCCGCCACCGCCAGCGTCTCGGTGTACCGCACGCCGCGCTCGGTGTAGGTGACCCGGATCGGAATCTCATCGGCCACCGAGGCGTTCACCGTCGTTTCGAGTTCGAAGCCGACGAAGTCGCTGGCGCCGAGCGTCCCGACGAAGTACTCGCTCCCCGTCGGCGTCGGCTCGACGCCGGGCGCGTCGCCGACGGAGACGACCGCGCCCGTCATCTCGCCCTCGCCGGCGTTCCCGAGGTTGGCGTCGACGACGACCGCCCCGTCGCCGGTCTCGCGGACCGTCGCGTCCGTCACGGTCGGCGTCGACTCGCGGACCGGGTACGTCACCGTCGACTCCGCGGTGCGGTCGGCCCCGCGGTCGTTCCGCACGTCCGTGTCGGCCCGGAACGCGGCCGTGACCGTCACCGCCGAGCGCCGGTCGAGCGGGCCCAGATCGACGATGACGCGCCGCTCCTCCCCGGGCGCCACGTCCTCGACGACGAACGGCCCGACTGAGACGGTCCGTTCCGCGTCGTCTCCGTCCGCTGCGCCGTCGACCGCGGTTCCGACGGCGCGGAGGCTCACGCGGTCGGCCGTCGTCGTCCCGGTGTTGACGACGGTCACCTCGACGGGCGAGTCGGTTGCGAGGGGCGCCGCCCCGTCTTGGTCGCCGTCGCCCGTGTCGAGTCCGCCGCCACCGCCGAAGATGCCCTGAATACCGCCGATGCCGAGGTCACCGGCGGGGTTCTCGTTCCCGTCGTCGGTCCGGAGGTCCTCGGGGTCGAGCGCACGGGTCCGGAGGTCGAGCGCGACCTCGGTCGGGCGCACCTCGATGACGGTGTCGCGGCTGACGGTCACGAACTCGCCGCTGGTCGACTGGTTCGCGACGGCCTGGACGGTGAGCCGCTTTTCGCCCGGCTCCTCGAAGGTCGTCCAGAGCGTCGCGTCCAGCGAGTCGCCGGCCGAGAGCGCGCCGACGCCCGAGACGCTGTCGAGCACGTCGCCGTCGGCGTTACGGACGCGGACCTCGGTGACGTTCGCCGCCGCGGCGCTGCCGCCGGAGTTCGTGACGGTGACGTTCACCGCCGTCCGCTCGCCGACGGTGGGTTCGCCCGAGGCCACGTCGACCGTCTCGACGGTGATCCGCGCGTCCGGCACCGCCGCCGCGCCGCCGGCCGCGAACGCCCCGCCAACGGTCGCCAACACAGCCAGCACGGCCAGCGAGAGGGCCGTAATTCGTGTGTGCGTCAATGTCATATTCACTAGGCGACCTGCGTGGTTATATCCGTCGGCGGGGGAAGCGAATCGGCCAGCGGCGGGAGCCAGACGGGGGAATCAGCGTCGCGGGCGGGAGAGAGAGTCGGCGCGAGGAGTCGGCGACGGAGACGCGACCGTCGGATCCGGGGCGTCGGTTGCGGTGGGGTCAGGGATGTACCGGTTACGGATGCTTTTTCAACGGCGCGGCGTAAGGAAGGGTAATGAGCGAACGTGACACCGCGCGAGCGGGTGATCGGCGATGATGGGCGGCAACGATCAGCAGGCGTACGACCGCGGTACGTCGCTGTTCTCGCCGGACGGGCGAATCTATCAGGTCGAGTACGCACGCGAGGCGGTCTCGCGCGGCGCGCCGAGCGTCGGCGTTCGGACGACCGACGGCGTCGTCTTCGTCGCGATGTCCCGTCCCTCCTCGTCGCTGATGGAGGCCGAGAGCATCGAGAAGCTCCACAAGCTCGACGACCACGTCGGGACCGCGAGCGCGGGCCACGTCGCCGACGCCCGCCAGCTCATCGACCTCGCGCGCCGCCAGTCGCAGGGGAACCGCCTCCGCTACGGCGAGCCGGTCGGCGTCGAGACGCTGACGAAGTTCATCACCGACCACATCCAGGAGAACACCCAGCGCGGCGGAACGCGACCGTACGGCGCCGCGCTCCTCATCGGCGGCATCGACGACGGCGAGCCGCGCCTGTTCGCCGCCGACCCCTCGGGGACCCCCAACGAGTGGAAGGCGACCGTCATCGGCGGCGGCCGTCAGGAGATCCAGGGCCATCTCGAAGAGGAGTGGACCGACGACCTCTCGTTGGCGGACGGCATCGAACTCGCCGTCGCCGCGCTCGCCGAACACGACGACGAGTTCGAGCCCTCGGACCTCGCGGTCGCGACCGTCACCGAGGACGACGGCTTCCGAACGGTCCCTGTCGACGAGGTCACGACGGCGTTCGAGGCCGCCGGCGTCGGCGACGACGACGAGGACGACGCGGACGCCGAGTCCGACGACGAGGAGTAAAAAGCGATCGGCGGCCGTCCGTGGGCTCCGTCAGGTCCGCGGCCGAAACGGTCGCCTGTGATTGTGCGGTACACACAATGCTTTTGACGGGCGAAACCCTCTAACGACGCGTTAAATGCCCGATTCGATGTCCGAACAGCTCCAACGGGACATGGAGTGTGAGGGGTTACTGGAGTGTTTCCACGGTCTCAAGCAGTTGGACAAGGACTGTTACCAGACGCTGGTGTCGGTCGAGGAGCCGCTCACGATCGACGAGATCGCCGAGCGCGTCGACCGCGAACGCTCGACCGCCTACCGCGCGGTTCAGCGACTGTTGAGCGCCGGGTTCATCCAGAAAGAACAGATCAACTACGACCAGGGGGGCTACTACCACGTGTACAGGCCGACCGACCCGTCGCAGATCGCCGACGACATGCAGCGGATGCTCAACGACTGGTACGCGAAGATGGGCCAGCTCATCGGCGAGTTCGAGGAGAAGTACGACCGCACCGAGCGCGCCGCCGTCGAGAACTGAGTCGGGAACCGGGCACGCACCGCTCTCCGTGTCCCTCCGAGGAGAGAGTCGTCCGCGATCGGCTCGCGCGTTGTTCGAGTTTCTCAAACGTTCGAGGGCCCCGAACGGGCTATCGGGCTCGGCCGGACAGGTCACGGCGGGGACTTTTGTCGCCCGGGGACCGAACGCGAACCGATGCCACGAGAAGTCGTCACACACCGCGACGGCCACGTGTACGAGTTCGCTCCCGAGATGGACCCGGTCTACGAGGCCGCGGACGGCGAATCGCTGACGATCGAGACGATCGACAGCCTGAACGGTGAGATTCAGGAGGAAGGCGACCTGCTCGACGCGATCCCGGAGGAGGTCAACGCCGCGACCGGTCCGATTGCGGTGGGCGGCGCGAGCCCGGGCGACGTCCTCGCGGTCGAAATCGAAGCCGTTCGCGTCACCGAGGAGCACGGCCGCGTCGTCACCACTCCCGGGTTCGGACTCCTCCGAGACGACCCCGAGATCGACCACCCCGCGACGCGGATCACCGAGGTCGACGCCGAGGGTGAGACCGTCGACTTCGACGGACTCGACGTGCCCGTCGAGCCCGTGATCGGGACGATCGGCGTCGCGACCGCCGCGGGGACTATCTCGACGCTCTCGCCGGCCGAGCACGGCGGCAACCTCGACACGACCGACGTGACCGCCGGCACGACCCTCTACTTCCCGGTGTTTCAGGAGGGCGCGATGCTGGCGATGGGCGACTCGAAGGCCGCGATGGCCGACGGGGAGATGTGCGGGACCGGTGCCGAGATCGGCACCGAGATAGACGTGACGCTCTCCGTGATCGAGGACCCGGAGGTCGCGCTCGAACGCCCCCTGCTCGACACCGGCGACGCGGTGAAGACGCTCGCGAGCGCCGAGACGCTCGACGACGCCGTCGAACAGGCGAACAGCGACATGGTGACGCTGTTAGCGCACCACCACGGCGTCACGCGCACCGAGGCGTACCTCCTGTCGAGTCTCGTCGGCGGGCTGGAGATCAGTCAGGTGGTCGATCCGCAGGTGACGGCGCGGAACGCGGTGCCGAGCGATTACGTCTCTGTGCCGTTCTGACACGCCGTGTCGGTGAGAACCGTCCGAGCTCGGTCGGTCGGGCGCCCATGGCGCTGCGACCGGCTACCCCGCCGCTATCGCCGCTAGCGGTCGGACCGCTCGGCGAACCGGCGAGCGGCGTCGCTCAGACCGTCGTCGGTCCGGGCTTCGGTCTCGTCGGACCCGTCGTCGCCCGAGTCGACCGCGCCCTCGTCGAGGACCGCGTCGCCGTCGGCGATCGCGTCGTCCCCTTCGGCCCTCGGTCGGCCGTCGTCGCGCGAGCCGAACGGGGCTGCGGCCTCGCTCGTCGGTTCGGTCACCGCTGACGGGTCGGCGTCCGGCGGATAGCTCAGCTCTGCGGGCGGGACGAAGACGGTCTCGACGGCCCGGACGATCTCGTCGATCTGGGCGTCGTCGAGCCGGTCGGCGTACGCCTCGCGGACCAGGTCCGGGACCGCGTAGGCGTAGTGCCCGCGACCGGCGTGGCGGATGAGCCCCGAGCGCCGGATCGGTCGGTGGCGGCTGTACGCGTGCCCGGAGTCGCCGTCGCCGCCCGCGTCGATGTGGGCGGCGACGGGGTCGCTCGCGCCCTCGCGACGGTAGTGGCGGAGCATCCCGCGCGAGAGTTCCGGGAGCGCCTCGATCCGGGAGCGCAGCTCCTCGATGACGGCCTCACGGGTTCCGAGTTCGATCGCGTCGTCGAACCGGAGGGCGCTCTCCGCCACGTCGTCGCGGGTCACCGGATCGACGTCGTCGACCGGCGGGGCGTCGTCCGGCGCGTCGCCCACTTCGGGGTCCGCTCCCGCTTCCGGAGGCACGTCTCCCTCGTTCGCGCCGGGGTCGAGGTCGGCTCGAGCGCCTCCGGTGTCCTCGGCGGTCTCGCTCGCCGTCGCGGCTTCATCGGTCGGGGCGGTCCCCGTCTCGGCGTCGCCCGCCGTCGCGGCCTCGTCGTCCGCCGACGCGGTTCCGTCGTCCCCCTCGGTCGCGGCGACCGCCTCGTCGTACGACTTGAGCACCGACTGGTCCGCGCCCTCGTCGCCGCCGTCGGCGGGAGGAGTCCGCTCAGCGCCCATGGCGGGTCGGCCACCGCCGCTCCGGTACGGAGCCTCGGCCTTCCCGAGGAGCGCCTGCGCGAACTGGTCGGCCATGTTGCTCAGGTCCCGGGCCTCCTCCAGTTCGTGTTCGAGCTCCTGGATGCGCTGGTCCTTCTTGTCGAGCTCCTGTCTGAGGTCGGCGAGTTCGGACTCGCGGCGCTCCTGCTCGTCGGAGATGGACTGGAGTTCGCCGACGAGGTCGCTCGAGACGGACTTGAGCTCCGGGCGTTCGAAGTCCTCGAGGCCGGGGGTCGCGCCCGCGTCGAACGTCTCCTTGCGGTGGAACTGGATCCGGCGGATCGTCTCGTCCCAGTCGGACATCAGGAACGCCTCGCCGTCGCCTAAGTCCTCGACCGCGCTGGCGTACTTCGACCCGAGGATCCGTCCCACCACCTTCGTGTCGTTGTCCCAGGTGAGGCGGTGCCAGCAGAGCCAGTCGCACTGGGTGATGAAGTCCTTTTTGACGTCGGCCGGGCGCTGGCTGATGCCGACGATGCCGAGGCCGTGTTTCCGGCCGCGCTTGCCGACCTTGATCAGCATCTTCCCCGTCTCGTCCATCCCGCCGCCCTCGGGGATGTACTCGTGGCACTCCTCGACGACGAGCAGGAACGGCTTCTTCAGCCGTTTCTCCTTCGCGAACAGCTGTTTGACGACCTCTAAGAGGAGTTCGTTGGCCGTCTCCTCTTCGAGGTAGCCGGAGACGTCTAAGATGATCGGGACGTTCTGCTCTAAGGCCAGGTTCGCCAGCTTCTCGGCGTGTTCCGGCGAGACGACGATGTCGCACTCGTCGTCGGCGCCGGCGTGGAGGATCTCGTACTCCTCTTTCAGCCCGTAGTACTCCCCGTCCGTGTCGACGATCATCACGGGGAACCCGTTGTCGAGGAGGTTCTCGATGACGACGCTCGCGGTGTTGCTCTTTCCGGAGCCGCTCTTGCCGGTGATAAACGACCGGCCGGTGAGCACGTCGACCACCGGGAGCTCGACCGGCGTGCCCGGTTCCGCCGTCGCGTCGCCGCCGATCCCCTCGCTGACGTCCGCGACGTGGATGGCCTCCTCCTCGCTCATACCCGTGACAGGTACCGCCCGCCTCATAAACCATCGGCTCGAACCGCACGGCGGCCGACCGCGGCCGGACGCGGACGGAGGCGGCGCGTCCTCGTCCACAAGAGGTTTACCGCCGCTGAGACTGCGGGCGGGTATGGACACGGACAACACCCTCCTCAACGCGGTCGTCGGCGCGGTCGCGACCGCGGTGCTCTCGTTCACCGGAATCTCTCCGCTCCTCGGCGGCGCGCTCGCCGGCTACCTACAGGGCAGCGACACCGGGGACGGGCTTCGAGTCGGCGCGATCTCCGGCGCGATCGCGTCGATCCCGGTCGTCGGCCTCCTGCTGCTCGTGCTGTTTTTCCTGCCGTTCCTCGGCCTCTTCGGGTTCCCGCTGGAAGCCGGCATTGCGGCCGGCAGCGTCGTCGTGTTCGGGGCGGTCATCGTGATCGGCGGCGTCGCGTACACCGTCGGGTTGAGCGCGCTCGGCGGGCTGATCGGAGCGTACGCGAACGGAGAGCTGTGAGCCGCGGCGGCGCCTCGCCCAAAGAGGTATCCGGGTGCCGAGAGATCGCTGACGCATGGACACCGAAAACACCTACGTCAACGCGATCCTCGGCGCGATCGCGACGCTCCTGCTCTCGTTTACCGGCATCTCTCCCATCCTCGGCGGCGCCCTAGCGGGGTACCTCGAAGGCGGCGAAACGCGAGACGGGCTCACGGTCGGCGCGATCTCGGGCGCCATCGCGTCGCTGCCGGCGTTCGGCATCCTCCTTCTGGTCCTGTTCCTCGTCCCGGTCGCCCCGGAGCCCGGCGTCGTGATCGGCGGCGGGCTGATCGCCCTCCTGATCATCGCGCTCGTGTTCGCCTACACGATGGCGCTCAGCGCGATCGGGGGCGTCATCGGGGCGTACGCGAAGCGGGAGCTGTAGGGCGCGAACGGGCCGCCGGGGCCCCCCGCGGAGGCCGGGCATTCAGTGTTCGCCGCCGGTGCCGCGCCGGTCGGAGTCCAGATCGATGTCGAGGTCGTCGAGCAGCTCCTCGGCCTCCTCGCGTTTCTCTTGGTGGTCTTCGAGGAACTCGCGCATGAGTTCGGCCGCCTGCTCCTTACAGCCGCCACAGAGGCGCTCTCCGTTGACGCACTCGGAGTAGACGGTCTTCGTGAGTTCATCGTCGTCGCCCGCGAGCAGGTAGGCGTACAGCTCGTACACCGGGCACTCGTCGGCCTCGCCGCCGAGTTCCCGCTGCTCCTCGGCGGTGTCGCGGCCGCCGGTCGTCGCCGACTTCACCTTGTCGTAGCCGTCCTCCGGGTCGTCCAGCAGCGAGATGTGGCTCGCCGGGATAGAGGAGGACATCTTCCCGCCGGTGAGCCCGGTCATGAAGCGGTGGTAGATCGAGGAGGGCTGCCGGAAGCCGAACCCGTCGTGGTCGATCTCGACCTCCCGCGCGACCGACTCGGCGTCGTCGCGCGTGAGGTCGAAGGCGTCGACGTGACCGTCGAAGACGCGCTTCTCGCCGTCGACGGCCTCGATGAGCGCCTCGAACGCCTCGTCGGTCGCGTTCCTGTCGAAGAAGCGCACGCGGGGGCGGAGCGGTTCCTTCCCGCCGGCGCGGAGCTTCTCCAGCGCGGTCGCCTTCGCCGCGTCGAGGTCGACGCTCTCGCGGTCGCTCTCCGGCGGTTCGTAGTCGTCGAGCCAGTCGGCGGCGTCCTCACAGCGCACGTCGGTCTCGTCGTCGCTGTCGGTCCCGCCCTCCGCGGCGTCCGCCGCGAGCGCGTCGTAGGCGGCCCGCACCAGCCGGCGCTCGTCGTCGTCGAGCTCGAAGGAGGCGAACGCCTCGGTCACCTTGAAGTAGCGCACTCGGGTAGCCAGGTCTCGAGTCAGTCGGACGTGCGGGTCCTGGTCGGGGCCGACCGGAATGACCGTGGGCTTGGGCTCGTCGACGAGCTGGGGATAGAGGATGTCCGCGGTCTGGGTGACGACGCTTTGCATGTGCGAGATGTTCGTTTCGCCGTCGAAGCCGTAGATCGCCTCGAACTCGGAGAAATTCGCCTTCGAACCGAGCTCGAACCCGAGGTCCTGAACCGCGCGGTTGTCGGACTGGCGGTACAGCTCGCCGTCCTCGGCGTCGAAGCCGAGCGCGAGCAGCGAGAGGAGGTAGTTGCGGGCGTGCTCGTCGATTTCGTCCCACGACATCCCGCGCGCCGAGTGGGCCTCGAGATCGGCGATCAGTCCGAAGGCGTCGCCGCCCATCTGTTGGTGCCAGATGATCTCGTCGAACACGAGCTTGTGGCCGATGTGCGGGTCGCCGGTCGGCATGAACCCGGACAGCGCCGCGAACGGCTCGTCGTTCGCCATCGCCTCGGCGACCGCGTCGTACTCGCGGTGGCCGAAGATGACGCCGCGGCGCATCAGGTAGTGCGGGTCCGGCACGTCGTCGTCGACCTCGTCGAACGCCTCGATGCCGAACTCCGCGAAGAGGTCCGCGTAGTCGCCCACCGACGCCGACCCCCACGGGTCGAGCGCGACGTCCTCGGTCGGCTCGTCCGCGCGCTCGGTCCCGCCGTCGGTCCGGGGGGTGCCCTCGTCCATACCCTCTCTCCCGTCGGTCGACGCAAAAACCGTTCGCTTGCGAGAGAGCGGTTGGCACGGGACGGCGGTCAGACGCGACCCCGCGAGGGCGGCGTCACTCCGCCTGCGGCACCAGCCGCGTCGCGGTCGCCTTCCACCGGATCGACACCCGGTCACCGGGAGCGAGACCGAGCCGATCGATGCTCTCGGCGGTGATCAGCGCCTCGACCTCGAGGTCGGTGTCGCCCTCATGGCCCGTGCGGCCCGCATCGCCCTCGTCGCCTCCGCCGGCCGCTTCGACGCCGATCCGGACCGTCGACACCGTCTCGCCGGGATCGACGCGGGAGACGCGGCCCGCGAGACGGTTCCGGGCGCTCGTCGCGTCCGGGTCGACCGCGTTGGCCGCGTCGTTGACCGTGACGGCGTCGGCGCCGACGCGGACCTGAACCGCGTCCCCGACCGTGACGGCGGCGTCGTCGCTGGGCTCGCCGCCTCCGTCGCCGTCGCTGTCGCCCGTCCCGGCACCGCCGTGGAGCCCGGACAGCTCGCCGACCGGGGTGTCGACGACCGCGAGCTCGCCGTCGACGGCGGTCACGGTGCCGTCGAGGACCGTCTCCGGCACCGCCGCGGTCGCCGCGAGGACGGCCTGGAGCCGGTCGTAGCGGTCGAGGAGCGCGCGGCCGGACGCGGCGAGCCGGCTCCCGCCGCCGCCCTCGCCGCCGCGGCGGCGCTCGACGAGCGTCCCGTACGCGTCCTCCAAGGCCTCGATCCGCGAGAGGGCGCGGGCCCGCGAGCGACCGAGCTCGGACGCCGCGCCCGCGACCGATCCCGTCGCATCGACCGCACGCAGCAACGCGGCGTCCCGGCCGTCGAACTCGACGCCGTTCTCGATGAGCGCGGCGCGGCCGCGGCCCGCGGCCGCGTCCGGACCGGCTTCGGTCGGCTCTCCCATGTCCGGAGGATGCGGCCGGCCCGTCATGGCGTTTTCGCCCGGTCGCGTCCCGTCGCTTGTCGCGGCACGGAAGTTATATGTGGCACCGACCCACCGTTGTATCTATGGCGATACAACGGAGGCGGTTCGTGGCCGCGCTGGGCGCCGGAGCGATCGCGAGCACGGCGGGCTGTTCGTCAGCGGGCGACGGCGGCGGAGACGGAAGCGGCGGCGACGGAACCGACGCCAACGGGACCGACGGGGGCGGGAGCGCAAGTGAGTCGATCGGGGTCGCCGGGGAGACGCTGACGCTCACGACGACGACGAGCACCTACGACACCGGACTGCTCGACGAGATCCACTCCGGCTTCGAGGAGATGTACGGCGTCGAGGTCGACGCCGTCGCCCAGGGCACCGGCGCGGCGCTGGAGACCGCCCGGAACGGCGACTCGGACATCGTGATGGTTCACGCCCGCGGGCTCGAAGACGAGTTCATGCGGAACGGGTACGGGATCAACCGCCGCGACCTGATGTTCAACGACTTCGTGATCGTCGGGCCCGAGGCAGACCCGGCCGGCATCCAAGGGATGAGCTCGGCGACGGAGGCGCTCACGTCCGTCGCCGACGCGGAGGCGACGTTCGTCTCGCGCGGCGACAACTCCGGCACGCACACGAAGGAGCTAAACCTCTGGGAGGCGGCCGGCACGGAGCCGGGCGGCGACTGGTACCAGGAGACCGGCACCGGGATGGGCGAGGCGCTGAACGTCGCCAACCAGCAGGGCGCGTACACGCTCTCGGACCGCGGGACCTTCATCTCGCAGCGCGCCGAGATCGACCTCGCGATCCTCGTCCAGGGCCCGATCGAGGACGGTCCGGAGATCCTCGCGAACCCGTACGGCGTCATGGCGGTGAACCCCGGCGTCCACGAGAACGCCAACTACGACCTCGCGATGGCGTACATCGGCTGGATCACCAGTCCGGGCGTTCAGGAGGCCATCTCGGAGTACCAGGTGAACGGCGAGCAGCTGTTCTTCCCCGAGGCGGTCTCCGAGAACCCGGACTTCCAGCAGTACGTTCCGGAAGGCTGGAGTAGCGACGACGACGACGCGTAAGCGTGCCGATCGAACCGGTCGTCCAGTCGGCCCCGGCGCTCTTCGATCTCCCGTTCAGGGACGGGTACGTCCGGAGCATCATCTTCGTCTCGCTGTACGTGAGCGTCACCGCCGTGGCGCTGAGCACGCTGTTCAGCGTGCCGGTCGCCGTCGCGATCGGGTTCGCCGACTTCCCCGGAAAGGGGTTCGTGAAGTCGGTCGTCAACACGGGGATGGGGTTTCCGAGCGTCGTGGTGGGACTGGTCGTCCTGTTCGCCGTCTCGAACCAGGGACCGCTGGGGTCGTTAGAGCTCATCTTCACCCGCGAGGCGATGATCATGTCGCAGTTCGTGCTCGCGACGCCGCCGATCACGGCGATCACCCTCGCGGCCGTCGACGGCGTCGACGACGGCGTCCGCGACGCGGCGCGCGCGCTCGGCGGGACGCGGCTCGACGCGGCGCTCGTGGTCGTCAAGGAGGCGCGTTACGGGATCGCCACGGCGGTGTTGGCCGGGTTCGGCCGCGCGATCAGCGAGGTCGGGTCCGTCCTCATCGTCGGCGGGAACATCACGGGCGCGGACGGCATCTCGAAGACGCGGACGCTGACGACCGCCATCCAACTGGAGGCCAGACAGGGCCAGTACGAGACCGCGCTGGTGCTCGGCGCGGTGCTCGTCGCGCTCGTGTTGACCGTCAACGCGGTCGTCGTCCGCTTCGGCGACCGGGGGGCCCAGGGCTGATGCTCCGGGCGACCGACGCCTCGGTGTCGTACGGCGACGGGGTCGTGTTCCGGGACCTGTCGATCGAGGTCGACGCCGGCGAGGTGCTCGCCGTCATCGGTCCCTCCGGGGTCGGCAAGACGACGCTGCTCCGCCTGCTCGCGCTGTCGCTCGAACCGGACGACGGGTCGGTCTCGCTGGACGGCACCGAGGCGTGGGCCGGCGACGCGACCGAGCGGCTCGCCCTGCGCCGTCGGGTCGGACTGGTGTTTCAGGAGGCGAACCTCTTCGACGCCACCGTCGCGCGCAACGTCGAGTACGGGCTGCGAGTCCGTCGGTCGTGGACCGATCGGATCGGCTCGCTGTTCGGGCGCGGCGTCCCGGAAGCGGTCCATGAGGCGCTCGACGTCGTCGGACTGGCGGACGAGACGCGCCGGCACGCCGACTCGCTGTCCGGCGGCGAGGCCCAGCGCGTGTCGTTCGCCCGGGCGCTGGCGTACGAGCCGGACGCCCTGCTGCTCGACGAGCCGACCTCGGACCTCGACCCGCGCAACACCGCGGTGATCGAGGAGGCGACGGCCGAGGCGCGAGACCGGGGTATCGGCGTCGCGGTCGCGACCCACGACATGCACCAGGCCGAGCGGATCGCAGACCGCGTCGCCGTGCTGCTCGACGACGGGATCACGGAGGTCGGGCCGACCGAGGCCATCTTCGAGGACCCGACCGACGAGCGCACCCGGAAGTTCATCTCGGGCGAACTCGTGTACTGACGCCGAAGGAGAGCCGACGCCGCGAGGGAGCCGACGCCGGTCGAGCGGCGTCAGTCGTCGACGGCGAGATCGAAGGAGAGCCGGACCGCGTCGCCCGCGTCGGGGTCGCCGGGGTCGACCGCGTTCTCGTCGGCCGCGAACCCGGCGTGGAGGTGGTCGTAGGTGCGCTCGATCGCTTCTACGATCACCTTCGTGTCGCCGGTGACGGGCATGAAGTTCGTGTCGCCGTTCCACCGCGGGACGACGTGCGTGTGGAGGTGGTCGATCGAGCCGCCGGCGGCCGCGCCGCCGAGGTTCTGGCCGGTGTTGACGCCGTCGGGGTCCATGTCGAGGCGCAGCGCCGCCACCGTGGCGCTCGTCAGCTTCGCGTGGTCGAACAGCGTCGCGTCGTCGAGGTCGCTGACGTCCTCGCGGTGCTTGCGCGGGATCACCATCGCGTGGCCGGGGTTGTACGGCGCGTTGTTGAGCAGGACGTAGTTGCGGTCGCTGCGGGCGACCACGCGCGCCTCGCGGGCGTCCTCGCGCTCGGGCAGCACGCAGAACGGGCAGCCGTCGATCGGGTCCGCGTCGCGTTCGACCCACTCGATCCGCCACGGCGCGAAGATCCGGTCCATCAGTCGAAGCCGTGGATCCCCGCGGTCGTCACCTCGACGCCGTCCTCGGTGACCAAGAGGGTGTGTTCCGCCTGGCTCACCAGGGCGTCCTCGTCCTCCTTCAGGACGGGGTACCCCTTGATCGCGTTCGCCTGCTTCAGCCGGCGGAGCGCCATCTCGGCGCGGTCGGTCTCCAGCCAGCGGGCGGCGAACGGCAGGTCGTCGAACGCCTCGATCTCATCGAGCGCCTGCCGGGCGCGGCGGTCGCGCACGCTCGCGGAGCCCTGCTGTTCGAAGATCTCCTCTTCCGTCCCCTCGCCGACCTTCCCGCGGCCGTCGGTCGCGAACGGCTCGATCGCGACCGCCTGTCCGGGCTCCAGCTCGACCGAGCGCTCGACCCCGCGGTTCGGCACCGTGGGGCCCGTGTGCGCGTCGTACCGCTCGACGCCGTGACCGGAGAGGTTGAGGACGGGGGTGTAGCCGTACCCGCGGATCACGTCCTCTATCGCCTCGCCGACGACGCCGACCTCGACGCCCGGGCCCGCCTCGTCGAGCGCGGCCTCGAGCGCCATCTCGGCGGCCTCGGCCAGCTCCGGCGTGCCGGAGTGGTCGACGGTCACCGCCGCGTCGGCGATGTAGCCGTCGACGTGGACGCCCACGTCTAAACACACCATCTCCTCGCCGAAGGTCGTCTCGTCGCCGCGGCCGGGCGTCGCGTGGGACGCCTCGGGGTCCACGCTGATGTTGACCGGGAACGCGAGGCCGGCCCCCTGCTCGCGGACGAAGTCCTCCGTCCACTCGGCGACTTCGAGGTGGGTCCGGCCCGGTTCGACCATCTCGCGGGCCTCGTTCATCGCCTCGACCAGCACCGCGCCGGCCTCGCGGTAGCTCTCGACCGCGTCCTCGTCCAGAGGTCCGTGACTCATGGGTCCGGGTTCGGCGACCGCGCGCAAAGAGGTTGCGGAGAGCGGTCGCGGCCGACGGATCCGCCGGGCCCGAACCGACCCGCTCGGCGCGCGTTCAGGCCGGCGTGATCTCGACGTACCACTCGTCGTCGGCCGGGTTCGCGGTCCCGTAGGCGAACCCTCGCGTCTCCGACACGTCGTACAGCGGCTCCGGCTCGAAGCGGTTCACCAGACAGAGCGACTCCTCGCCGTCGAGCGCGGCCACGATGTCGCCGAACGGCTCGCCGTCGGTCTCGCGGGCGTCCAGTCGCTCGTCTGCCTCGTCGAAGGGATGCGAGAACGCATGGGCGGATCGCCGGAGCGAGGCGTGGTAATCCTCTCGTCGAACATGTTCGCTCCAATGGGTATCCGTCGCGGAAACGGAAGAGTAGCCGCAATGGCGACCACACCCGACGACCACGACCACGGCTCCGACCCGGTGACGGACCGCGTACACGAGACCTCGTGGTCCGCGAACCTCGAGGGCCCGGACCACGCCGACGACCGCGACCGCCTCGTCTCGCAGGCGATCGACGCGGTCGAGCACACGGCGGCCGGCAACCGCGTCAACCTCGTCACCCACGGCGCGCACGGCCACCCGGAGGAGTACCTCTTCGACGCGCTCGAAGCGGCGTTCGACGACGGCGTCGACTGGGAGTACGTCGAACAGTGCGGCTGCGGCGGCCACGTCGTCCGCGTCCACGTATGAGCCAACCGCCGAGCCTCGACTGTGCGAGTCAGTCGGCGTCCGCGGTCGCTCGCGGGAGCCACATCCGAACGACCGTGCCGGTCGGCTCGCGGGTCTCGATCTCGATGTCGCCGCCGGACTCCGTGACGATCCAGTGGACGAGCCAGAGGCCGAGCCCGCTCGCGTGTTCGAGCGCCGTCTCCCGGGCCTCGGAGAACACCGTCCGCTCGACCGGCGGGATCCCCGGTCCGTCGTCCGCGACCTCGACTCGGAACCAGTCGCCGTCCGCGACGACGCTCGCGTCGACGTGCGGGTCGTCGCCGTCGTTGTGGACGACGGCGTTCTCCAGCACGTTCCGGATCGCCGACTCCAACAGCTCGTCCGCGGAGACGACAGCGGACTCCGGGACGCTCGCGGTCACCGTCGCTCGGGGGAACGACGACTCCAGCGACTCACAGAGCCGGTCGACGAGTCGGGCCAAGTCGATCTCGGCCCGACCCGCGTCGCTGTGA
The DNA here is from genome assembly GCF_039522565.1 of Halorubrum ejinorense. Classification (GTDB taxonomy): domain Archaea; phylum Halobacteriota; class Halobacteria; order Halobacteriales; family Haloferacaceae; genus Halorubrum; species Halorubrum ejinorense. The sequence goes on from NZ_BAAADQ010000010.1 coordinate 20,238, forward strand.
AGCGCGACGTCGATCTCGCGGGCCTGGTCGCTGAGATGAGTCAGCGTTCGGACCTTCCGATCGATGATGTCGAGGTACGAGCCACCCTCCTCGTCGACGTGGCCGCGCAGGAGGTCCGCGTACCCACCGATGACGTTGGTGTCGTTCTTCAGGTCGTGTCGCAGCACGCGGTTCAGCACCTGAAGCCGCTGTTCGTACCGACGGGCCTCGGTGACGTCGGTGGCGGTGATGACGACCTCGTTGGTGTCCTCGAACAGCCGTTCGATCACCGTCTCGAAGCGACGCCAACTGCCGTCGGCGCGCGCGATCCGGTGGGTGATCGACTGGGCCTCCCCGTCTTCGAAGGCGCGCTCGAACGCCTGCTGGGCGTCCCGTCGGTCCTCGGGGTGAACCAGGTCGATGACGGGCCGCCCCTCGACCTCGTTCGTCTCGTGGCCGAGCAGCCGCTCTATCGACGGGCTCACGTACCGGAGCAGACCGTCGTCGCCACAGACCGCGATCACGTTCGGCGACTTCTCGATGAGCGCGCGGTACCGGCGCTGGAGCGTCTCCTGCTCGGTCACGTCGCGGAACAGGAGGACGGTGCCGCCGCGCGCCGTCCCCGGACCGGTGATCCCGTGGACGTCGACGGTCAGGAACCGGGGCGCGGCCTCGTCGTCGATCGTGACGCGGAGTTCGTCGTCCGCCGGCCCGTCGGCCGCCGCGTCGGCGACCGCCGGGAGGTCGTCGAACGCCTCCTCGGCACGCGCGCCGAGTTCGGCGTCGGGGAACAGGGAGCAGGCGGGGTCGTTGCGGTCGACCAGCCGACCGTCGGCGTCGCAGACGACGACGGCGTCGGAGAGGTTCGCGAACACCGCGTCGCGGGCGATGGGCGAGACGTCGAGCAGCCGGTACCGGAACACGACCCACGCCAGAAGCGCCGAGGTCCCGCTGAACGCGATCGGCGTGAAGTCGACGAGGCCGTTCTCGGGGCCGACGACCCCGGCGATACCGGCCGTCCCGAGCGCGAGCGGCGCGACGCCGGCGACGAAGAGGAGCGCGGCCTGACGGCGGAACACGCCGTCGCGGGTGGCGGCGGCGTAGCCGAGGACGACGAAGGTGAACAGGTTGACTGCGTACGTGTACCCGACGAACCCGAGCAGCGCGGGAGTCGGCGCGTAGTCGAGGACGCGGAATCCCCCGGCGTCGACGAGGGCGGGGTCGACGTAGAACAGCGGGTCGACGCCGGCGGCCCAGACGGCGACGGTGACGACGACGGGAACGAGACAGAAGAGCGCGAGGCGACGCCGACGGAGCCACGGTCCCCTGTCGACGTACGACAGCACGAAGACCGGCCACGCGACCGCCAGCCCGGCGGAGCCGAGCCAGACGAAGCGGTTGTAAAACAGCGTGGCCGAAAGGGAGGTCGCCGACAGCTGTGCCGCGTACGCCAGCGACCAGACGCCGGCCGTGCCCGCGACGCCGACGAAACTCCACAGGAGGGCGTGTCCGCCCCGTGATCGGTTGATGACCGCGTAGGCGGCGAAAGCAAAGGACGCGACGGCCGCGACGAGCAGCGGAGCCGTGTACGGCGTCGGTTGCCACGCCATCGATACGGGTAGGATGCGAGTAGCCCGTAAAAATGGACCGAATCCCCTAACAGGTTCGAGGAGAGCCGATCCGTATGCTCGAACCGGGCGACTCGGCGCCGGACATCACGCTCACCGACCACCGCGGCGAGACGGTCACCGTCGACCCGGCCGCAGCCGGTCACACGGTGGTGTACTTCTACCCGCGAGCAGACACGCCCGGCTGTACCGCCGAGGCCTGTGGCTTCCGCGACGAGTGGGACGCGTTCGAGGACGCGGACGTCGCGGTCGTCGGGATCAGCGACGACCCCGTCGAGGACCTCGAACCGTTCGCCGCCGAGTACGACCTCCCCTTCGCGCTGCTCTCGGACCCGGACGGCGCGGTCGCGGGCGCGTACGACTCCTACGGCGAAAAGCAGATGTTCGGGAACACCTTCGACGGCGTGTTCCGGAACACGTACGTGCTGGACGACGAGGGCACCGTCGTCTTAGCCTACGAGGGGGTCTCCCCGGAGGACCACGCCGTCGAGATACTCGACGACATCGCCGCGCTCGACGGCTGATCCGGCACGGTCCGACGGTGCGGGTATCACCCGTAGCTGCCACCCGATAGTATTATTACACGACTCGAGACAACTGAAACGATGCCCTCCAAACGAGCGTTCGCGAAGCGCCTAGCCGCGCTCGCAGCGACCGGGCTGGGAGTCGGTGAACCGATCGGTACCCTCACCGCCGAGCCGCCGCCCGACGCCGGTCTCGCGGTCGACCCGGCCGCGACCGAAGCCGGTTGGGCCGACGCCGAGACGACGAGCGACCGCGCCGACGCGGGGTCGAGCCGGACGCGTTCCGCGGTCGCCGCGGGGACCTACGACCCGGCCGCGACCGCGTCCGGCGCAGTGGATACGGCGGTGACGGGACGGATCGACCCGGCGGTACTGACCGAGACGGGACTACCGAGCGGGTTCGGCGATCGATTCCGCCGGCTCCTCGACCGGTACGAGAGCGTGTCGCTCGGCCGGCTCAGACAGGCCACCGGCGGCGCCGCGTTGACCGCGGACGGACCCGAGGGGTGCGGAGTCGCGGTCGGCGACGTCGACGCGAGCGCGCTCGCCGCGGAGCTCGAAGCGGACCCGGACGTGGTCCGAGAGGCGGACGACGGCTCGGGCTTCGCCCGGTTCCGCGCTCGGTCGATCGGATCGGCGGTCGCCGTCGCTTCGGACGAACTCGTCGCCGCGTACGCCCCGACGCCCGCCGCCGCCGCGGAACACCGCGACGCCGGCGTCGGTCGCGACCGACGGCGGACGGGAAAGACGGCGAGCTACGGCCCGCTGCCCTCCCTGCTCGGGGGCGACGCGACGGTGTGCGTCGACCTCGGGCCGGACGCCCGCGACCACCTGCGGCGGGCCCTCGCCGACGCGCCCGACGAACTCCGGACCGCGGTGGACGCGTCCGGCGCGGTCGGGGCGTCGCTCCGAGTCACGGAGTCGACGGGCGCGGGCGACGGCGAGACCGCGGATGGCGCGGGAGACGCCGGCGACGACCCCGACGAGCCGAGCGTCGCCCTGCGGTACGGCGCGGTCGCGGACCCGCGGCGCCTCGACAGGGAGACGGCCGAGGCGATCGCGCGGGCGGCCCGGGAGGGAGAGACCTCGCTTTCGGACGCGAGCGTCACCCGCCACGGCCGCACCGTGATCGTCGACGCCGCGGCCGACGACGACCTCTTCGCGTCCCACGCCTCCCTGTTCGGAGCGAGCGTGGGCGATCGGGTCGAAGTGGTCGGCGCGTGAACGGTGACGACGTGTCAGCGACGACGGCCCTAGCGCGTCAGCGACACCGACACGCGAGCGCCGGTCGGGAGTCGCGGCGGTCGCTCTTTATGCCGGGAACCGGACGTCGGCCGCCGCCGCCGCGATCTCGCGGCGCTTCAACAGCCCGAACCCGAGGACGATGACCGCGAAACCGGCGACGGTGAACCGCGTCACCGGCTCGGCGAGCAGCAGCGCCCCCGCGACCGTCGCGACGACCGGGACGACGTAGGAGACGAGGTTGATCTCGAAGGGGCCGAGCCGGTCAAGCAGCGTGAAGTAGATCGTGTACGCCACCGCCGACGAGAAGAGGCCGAGGAACGCCAGCGGGACGAGCGCTCTCGGCGCCGTCGCCGGAAGCCGCTGGCTCTCGCCCAACCCGAGGCTGAGCGCGTGGATGGCGAGGGCGCCGAACCCCATCGCCCACCCGGTGAGCGCGACGCTGGAGAACGTCGTCTCCACGGTCCGGAGGCCGACGCTGCCGACCGCGACCGCGATGACGCCGACCGAGATGAGGCCCACGCCGACCGCGACCCCACCGCCGAGGTTCGCGGGGTCCGGCTGCGCGACGAGCCCCACGCCGAGGAAGGCCAAGACCACGCCGATCGCGCCGCGCGCGTCGAGGTCCGTTCCGCCGATCCAGAGGGCCGCGACCGCGGCGGTCGCGATGGGAACGAGGCTGTACGTGATCGAGGCGATGCCGCTGGTGGTGTACTGCTGGCCGACGAACAGCAGGGCGTTGTTCGCGGCCACGGAGAGCCCGCCGCTGAACCCGATCGCGGCCAGGTCGCCGCGGCTCCGCGGGAACGGACCGGACTCGGTGAGCAACACGTACGATATCAGCGCCAGCGCGGCCACGTCGAACCGGTACGCGGCGTACAACACCGGCGGGTAGTAGTCGAGACCGACCTCGATGGCGACGAACGATCCGCCCCACAACAGCGCGAGGAGGAAGAACAGCGCGACGTCTCGATACCGTGACACGGGTGAGCGAACGCGCGCCGCGGGTAAAGCGGTGTCCGTCGCGGCCCGAACCGCCGCTGCCCGCTCACCGACCGGGGACGCGCCCGTCGTCCCGTTCAGTAACCGCGGACGATGAGGTAGTCCGCGAGGTCTTCGAGCAGGCTTCGCGAGCCGCTCTCGGGCAGCAGTTCGAGGTGTTCTTTCGACCGCGCGGTGAGGTCCTCGGCGGTCTCGCGGGCGTACTCGATGGAGCCGGCGTCTTCGAGCGCCGCCACCGCGTCGTCGATGGCCGCCTCCGTCACCTCGGCCGGGGTGTCGGCGTCGACGAGGTCGTCGACGTCGATCCCCTGTTGGCGGGCGTGGAGGGTGATGAGCGTCTCCTTGCCCTCCACGAGGTCGGAGCCGCGCTGTTTCCCGAGCTCGTCGGAGGGGACCGTCAGGTCGAGCACGTCGTCTTGGATCTGGAACGCGCGACCGGAGTCGATCCCGTACTGGTACAGCGCGTCGACGGTCTCCTCGTCCGCGCCGAGCAGGAGGGCCGGCGTCGCCGCCGACGCCCCGTATAACACCGCTGTCTTCAGCTCCACCATCTCTAAGTACTCGTCGGGGAGGATGTCGTCGCGGCTCTCGAAGGCGACGTCGAGCGCCTGTCCCTCGCAGATCTCGGTACAGGTCGACGCGAGCATCCGCATTGCTTCGAGCCCGTTCTGCGGGTCCGCGCCCGTCTCGGTCATGAACTCGAACGCCTTCGAGTAGAGGGTGTCACCGGCGAGGATCGCCGTCGAGACGTCGTACGCCTCGTGGACCGCGGGGACGCCGCGCCGGAGTTCGTCCTCGTCCATGATGTCGTCGTGGATCAGCGTGAACGACTGGATCACCTCGATGGCGACCGCGGCCCGCATCACGTCGACGTCGTCGCCGTCGAGCGACGGGAACGCGCGGAAGTCGGCGCCCATCGGCTCGGTGCCGGTGACCGCCTCCGCCGCCAGCGTCGTCACGGTCGGCCGGAGCCGCTTGCCGCCGGCTTCGAGGATGTACCGGGTCGCCTCGTACAGCCGTTCGGGCTCCTGTACCGGCAGCTCTTCGTCGATAGCGGCGTTGACCAGCTCGCGCCGCTCGCGGATGGCGTCGAGCACCCGCGCCTCCTTCGTCTCGCTCGTCATTCGACGAGCTGGATGGTGGACCCGTTCTGCGTGACGTGAACGTCACGTCCGAGCTTGTACCCCTGCGACGTCGCGAGGTTCACGTACGGCGAGCGACCCTCCAGCGTCTGGTGGCCCGGGATGAGGTGCTGCGGCTGGAGCGCCTGAAGCATCTCGTAGTGGCCCTCCTCGCGGAGGTGGCCGGAGACGTGGATGTCGTCGTAGAGCCGCGCGCCCTGCATCCGGAGCAGCTGTTCGGACTGGTATCGCTGGCCCTCGTTGGTGGGCTCCGGAATGACGCTCGCACTGAAGACGACCTTGTCGCCGTCGTCGATTTCGTACGGGGTCTCGCCGCGACCCATGCGGGTCAACATCGCGCGCGGCTCGCCCTGGTGGCCCGTCACGATGGGGAGGAAGTTCCCCTTCCCCTCCTTCATGATGCGCTTGAACGCGCGGTCGACGGACTTGCGGTGGCCGTACATGCCGACGTCGCCCTGGAAGTCGACGAAGTCGAGCCGCTCCGCGGTGCCCGAGTACTTCTCCATCGAGCGCCCGAGCAGGACCGGCTGTCGGCCGATCTCGCGGGCGTACTCGACGAGGGTCTTCACGCGGGCGATGTGTGAGGAGAACGTCGTGGCGACGATGCCGCCGGAGTAGTCCTCCATCGATTTCAGCGTGTCCTCGACGTGTTTCTTCGCGTACGACTCGGAGGGGGTCCGGCCCTTGCGGCCGGCGTTCGTACAGTCCTCGATGTAACAGAGGACGCCCTCGTCCTGGCGGCCGATCTCCCGGAACCGGTCCATGTCGATCGGGTCGCCGATGACGGGGTCGTGGTCCAGTCGCTTGTCGAGCCCGTAGACGATAGCGCCCTCGGGCGTGTGGACGACCGGGTTGATCGCGTCGATGATCGAGTGGGTGACGTTGACGAACTCGAGTTCGACCTGCTCGGAGTCGCCGATCGCCATCGTGGCGCCCGGCTTCATCTTCACGAGGTCGTTATCGACCTGGAACTTGCCCTCGTCTTCGATCTGCTGGCGCACCAGCTCGATCGTGTAGGGGGCGGAGACGATCGGGGCGTCGTAGCGGTGGGCGAGCTTCGGGATGCCCGCGATGTGATCGAGGTGCCCGTGGGTGGGGACGATCGCTTTCACGTCGCCCTCGAGCTCGCTCATGACCCGGTCGTCCGGGATGGCGCCCATGTCGATCAGGTCGAGGCTGTGCATGCTCTCGGTCTCCACGTTGTCGTGGATGAGGACCTTACTGAGGTTCAGGCCCATGTCGAAGATGACGATGTCCTCGCCCGCTCGAACCGCCGTCATCTGTCGACCGACCTCTTCGTAACCGCCGAGTGTCGCAATTTCTATTTCCATGGTGTTGTCGTGTCGAACGCCGTGATCGGCGTCGATCACTGAAACCCCGCAAGGAGCCGTCAGCGCTTCGTCGTACCGCGCGTCGTTGAGGCCCCGCTACGGCCGAGCCGCCGTCGACTCACCGTGTCCCGCGGGAGTGTGGTATCTTGGCGTACTCTCGCCCGCGTTAAAAACACCCGGGTTCGGCCCGCGGCGTCGGCTCGGGTCCGAGCGCGTCCCACAAAGCGTTTCAGGCTCTCGGTCGAACCGCCGCCGATGTCCGAGGTCCCCCGCCGGCGAGCCCTCCTCGCGGCCGCGTCAGGCATCGCCGCGCTGGCCGGTTGCGCCGGCAGCGAGTCCGCGTCGAACAGCGCTCTGACCAGACAGCGTCCGGTCGAGGAGTACGAACTCGAAACGGCACGCGACGAGCGCGGCAGCGCGCTGTTCGCCGAGGGCGAGACGCTCCCGTCGCCGTCCGCCGACGGACCGGCGCGACAGCACCGAAGGGCGCACCGAGTGTTGGTCGCGGACGACGAGGCGGCGGCGCTCACCTTCGCCGAGACTGAGCCGGGCGAGGCGCTCCGGTCGTTCTGTGACGCGACCGACTTCGACGCCGCGTCGGTGTACCTGATCGCGATGCCCGTGAGGGCCTGTCGGGAGATCCTGCTCGAATCGGTAACCGTCGACCGGGACGAACTCGCCGAGGGCGACCTCCACCCCAACGCCGACTTCTGTGAGGCGTACCGTCCGGCGGACGTGGAGTGTGGTCCCGACGAAATCCACACCGCCGGGTTCGCGATCCGGATGCCGGTCGCGGCCAGCCACTCGACCGGGAGCGGGCGCGGCATGAGCGGTTCCTGCCGGAGGGGAGATCCTCCGGCCGTGTTCAACTCGTCTGCGGCGTCTGACGCGGGAGGTGACGGGTCGTGAGCCGCGAGTCGGGCGGCGGGTCGAGTTCGCGCCGCCGGTTCCTCGCCGGCGCCGCGGCAGTCGGGGCGGCGGCGGTCGCCGGCTGTTCCGGACTTCCGTTCGGCGGCGACGGGGAGCGCAGCGGTTCCGCCGTGTCGCTCCCGTCCGACGCCGTGGGCTCGGTCGACTGGCCGGCGTCGCCGTTTCCGGCGGCCGTACCCGGATCGCTCGCGGACGCCCACGAGTCGCGGACCCGGAGCCTGCTCGACGACGTGCCGGCCGAGCCGGAGGTACCGAACGCCGAGATGGCGGCTGAGATCGGTGCCGACCGCGAGCGAGCGCGGAAGCGCACGGACAGCGAGGTGGCCGCCGACTGGCCGGTAGACGCCCTCTCCGCGTGGCGGCGACGCCGGAGGGACGCCGCCGCGGTGCGCGGCGCGTACCGCGCGGCCACCGGCGTCGACGACGGTGCGGATCTGGCCGCTCGGCGGAGCGCGGTCCGAGACGCTCGGGCTGCGCTCGCCAGCGAGGTGGAGTACCGAGCCGAGTCGCCGGTCGCGGCGGCGCTGGCGTACGAGCCGGTCGAGTTGCTGCTCGCGGAGTGCGAGCGGCACGTCCGGCCGGAGGTGACGTACCCCGCCGATCCGGTCGCCGAACCGTTCCGAGCCGGCGAGGCGACGGCTCGGGTCGAGCGTGCCGAGGCGGCCGCGGACGACGCCGAGGGACTCCGGAGCGCGTACCTCGACGGGCGCGACGGACCGCCAGCGCGGTGGGCGTCGCTGATCGCGGTCGCCGACGGGCTGCGGGCCTCCGTGAGTCGGACCCGCTCGACCGTCCGAGAGCGCGCCGGCGGCGACGAACCGCTCCGCGGCGAGGACCTGAGCGGGACGGTCGCACAGGAGCTAGTGGCCACGGGCGACCTCCGGACCGAGTCGGCCGTCGAGGACATCGAGCGGGCGGTCGACGCCGGAAACTGCGCCACGGCCGTGGTCGGGTCCGGCGTCGCGTTGACCGAGATCGATGCGTTTCGGGCGGCCGTCGACGAGATCCGCGACGGGGAGCACCGGGGGGGCGCCACGGAGGCGTCCGTGCGGGCGGCCGCGGAGCGGGCGCGGACGTCGGTCGAGGAAGCCGTCGCCGGCGATGACCCGCTGGCGACGCGGCTCGTCCGGCCCGGGCTGGACGGCTTCGAGTACGTCGCCGACCGCGTCGAGGAGGGGTACAGCTCGGCGCGGCGGACGCAGGCGACCCTTGAGTACGTCGCCCTGTACGCCGGGGCGGTGCCGGCGGCGAGCGAGTTCGTTCGCGAGCGGCTCGCGTGAGGGCCGGTCCGGCGACGGTCGGGGTGAGGGCCGGTCCGGCGACGGTTGAGAGGGCGTTCGTGTCAAACTGACCGGCCTCGGAGGCTCCGTCCCGGTATTTTTATTACCGCGACGGGCGGCGGTACGCACAATGAGTGGACGACCCCTCGACGTGCTCGAAGCGTCGCTCGAGGAGCCGGTAACGGTACACCTGAAGGACGGCACGACGTACTACGGCGTGCTCGGCGGATACGACCAGCACATGAACGTCGTCATCGAACCTGAGGAGGCCGTCGACGACCGCGTCGACGGCGACCTCGACGGCGACTTCGCGGTCGCAATCGAAGACACAACGATTATACGCGGCGATAACGTCGTCACCATCAAAGCATGACCGGAGCAGGTACGCCCTCTCAGGGGAAAAAGAACAAGACGGTCCACGTGAAGTGTCGACGCTGCGGCGAAAAGTCCTACCACGTCAAGAAGGAGCGGTGCTCCTCCTGTGGCTTCGGCAAGTCCGCCAAACGTCGCGACTACGCCTGGCAGTCGAAGAACGGCGACAACTGATCGGCTATCTCTTGGCGTTCTTTTCGCTTTTACTCGCGTAGCTGTGCGTTTATAATTAGAGAATCGAGAGCCCGCGAACACCTCCAAGACCCAGCCGCTTGCTCATAAACGCCTGCTGACGGAAGAGCGGCGAAGGCCGCCAAAGCCCCAGTCGCGTCGCGGGGCGGCGCTCACCGGCACGCGCCACCGGACAGGGCCCGTGGTTACGGTCCGCCACGACGCCGCCGGGACCCCAACCGTTTCCCCGAACCGTCGCCGACCGGCGGTATGGATCTCTCAGTCGTCGACCTCTCGCCGGTTCCCCGCGGCGGGACCGCGGCGGACGCGTTCGCGAACACGGTCGACGCCGCTCGCCACGCCGAGCGGCTCGGCTACGAACGGTTCTGGGTCGCCGAACACCACGGGATGGGCGACCGGCTCGCGGGCACCACGCCCGAGGTGCTCCTCGGACGGCTCGCGGGGGCGACGGACTCGATCCGGATCGGTTCGGGCGCCGTGCTGCTCAACCACTACAGCCCGTACAAGGTGGCCGAGTCGTTCGGCGTCCTCGACGGACTCGCCCCGGGCCGGGTCGACGTCGGGATGGGACGGGCGAACGGCTCGCCCGCGTCGGACCGCGCGCTCGGCACCGATAGACGGGTCGAGGACCCGAACGAGGACCACCGCGAGCGCATCACCGCGGTCGTGAACCACCTGCGCGACGCGTACCCCGCGGGCCACGAGTACGCCGACCTGTCGGTGCCGGGCTCCGACGAGGGGCCGCCGGTCCCGTGGGTGCTCGGCTCCAGCCCGGCCAGTGGCGCGATCGCCGGCGAACTCGGCCTCCGGTACTGCTTCGCCGGGTTCATTCGGCCCGGGTTCGCCGAGCGGGCGTTCGCCGAGTACCGCGACGCGTTCGACCCGGACGCGATCCCCGGCGGCCTCGACGAACCGCGGGGGATGGTCGCGGTCAACGCGGTCGCGGCGGAGACCGACGAAGCCGCCGCCCGGCGGCGCGCTCCCGCGGAGGCGACGTTCCGACGGATGCGGCGCGGCGAGTTGGGCGACGACCTGCCGACCGTCGAGGAGGCGGTGGCGGAACTCGGCGGCGCGCCGGACCCGACGCCCGCGGCGCTCGACGACGACGAGTGGCCGCGAGCGATCTCCGGGAGTCCGGAGACGATGTCCGGCCTGTTGAACCAGTTGGCGGACCGGGTCGGCGTCGAGGAGGTGATGATCCAGCACACGGTGCCGTCCCGCGAGGACGCGCTCGACTCGCACGCGCTCCTCGCGGAGGCCGTCGGGATCGAGCCCCGGGCGTGACCGGGACAGCCCGGTCCGGTCAGTCGTCGACGGGCGGATTGAGGAAGACGCCGTCGACGATCAGCAGACAACAGGCCACCGAAGCGCCGGCCAGCGGCGGGATCCCGTCTCCCGAGTTCACCGCCAGCGCGCCGTAGACTCCGGCGAAGAGGAGCGGGAAAGCTAAGAGCAACAGGTCCGCGCGGGCGAGTCGCGGAATCGGCGCGGCGTCGGGTTCGACCGCCATGGCGTCACTCCACGTACCCCAAGTCCCGAAGCCGCCGTCCGATCCGGCGGGCCTCGGCCTCGCTGATCTCGTCGTCCGACTCCATCTCCTGAACGACGACGTGTTTCACGAACTCCTTGACCGACCCGAACGGCTCGTCTTCGATGTACGCCTCGACGTCCGCGACGAACTCCTTGCGCAGCGATATCGTCGTGTAGTCGCTCATTACCCCCTGTTGATGGCTCCGGGATGAAAAATCTAATTACATGTAATTACGGCCGGGACGGTCGCGAGCGGCGTCGGCGACCGGACCGGTCCGTCCGGACCGCCGCGGAGTCCGTTTTTCCTGCGCTACTCGATGCGCTCGCGGGCGGCCGCCACCAGCATCGGGAGCATCACGGTCGCGTCCCCGTAGACGGAGGCGTTGCGCGCGTCCTTCTCCAACTTCCCCCACGAGCGCGCCTCCTCTAACGTTGCGCCGGAGAGGCCGCCCGTCGCCTCCGGGTCCATCGTGATCTGGACGGCGTAGTCGTACGCGCGCGGCGTGACGAGCATCGTCTGGAGCGTGAAGTTCTTCGGGACGCCGCCGCCGACGAGCAGGCAGCCCGCGTCGTCGGCCTCGAACGCGAGGTCGGTCAGCTCCGTCATGTCGGCTAAGGCGTCGAGTGTGAACTCCGCGGTCTGTGCGTACATCCACGCCTGAAGGCCCAGCACGGAGTCTTGGACGGCGGGACAGTAGATCGGCACGTCGCACTCGTAGGCCGCGGCCGCGACGCCCGGCCCCTCCGGGACGTCGTCGCGGTCGTTGACCTCGGCGTTCGCGCGGCCGAGTTCGCGCGTGAGGTCAGCGATGGAGACCGCGCGGTCGGCCGGGTCGTCGTCGGGGTCGGCCTCCAGCGCCGGGAACACCTCCTCGCGGAGGTGCCCTTCGAACTCGGCGAAGTGCTCCTGCGGGAGGTAGACGTTGTAGATGCGGTCGACGCCCTCGTCGCGCAGTCCCTCGTCGTGTTCGCGGAGGCTCTTCTCCGGGTCGTGGGTGCGGCCGTGATGGTGTTTCCCGCCGATGGCCTCGATGGCGTCGTGCGTGAGGTTCGCGCCGGTGGTCACCAGGGCGTCGACGTAGCCGTCGCGGATCAGGTCGGCGACGATCCGGCGCATCCCGGCCGGTACCATCGCGCCGGCGAGCGAGAGGAACACGGTACAGTCGTCGTCGCCGAGCATCTCGGCCAGCACGTCGCCGGCCTCGTTTACCGCGGCGGCGCCGATCCCGGCGTCGCCGTAGGCGTCGACGAGTTCGCCGACGCTCATGCCGCCGGGCGCGCGGGTGTGACCCACCGGGTCCTCGTGGAACTCCTCGCGGTGCGGATCGTGGCCGTCTTCGGCGTCGGACTCGCGGTCCTCGGGGGCGTCGTCGCTATCGCTCATGCCCGGAGGTGCGACGCGCGACCGTTTGAAACGCCCGATCTATCGCCCGACGGCGCCCCCGCTCACCGGCGGGAACAGCGCCAGTTCGTCGCCCGCCTCCAGCGTCGCGTCTAACCCCTCGTCGTGGCGGACGCTCCGCCCGTTCCGGAGGACGTTGATGTGGTCCGCGACGGTCCCGTCCTCGATGACGCGGTCCCGGAGGGCCGGGTGCGCGTCTAACAGCGCGTCGAGGGCGTCACCGACGGTGTCTCCCGGCGCCGCGTCGACCGTCACCACGCGGTCGCCCGCGATCTCCGCGAGGTCCGCGAACAGCTTCCACTCCATGGCCGATCCCGGCGGGGACGGCTCAAGAGCGTTGCGTCCCGTCGGAGTCGGCCGCGGACTCGACCGGGCCGTCTGCGTGGTCGCCGGACGCGGAGTCGCCGTCTCCGAGGCCACCACCGGAGTCGGCGAGACCGTCGAGGTCGGCGACCTCGTCCAAGTCGCCGAGGTCGCCGGCGTCGGTCTCTTCGTCCCCGTCTTCGGTGACCCCGGCGGAGGCGGCCTCGAACCGCCGGATCGCGTCCGGGCGGCCGACGAGGTACACGAGGTCGCCGGCGGCGAAGGCGTACGCGCGCCGCGGGATCGGCTGGACGGGCCCGTCGACCGGGCGGACCGCGGCGACGACGGTGTCGACCTCGCCGACGGTGCTCCCTTCGAGGTCGCTGCCCGCCTCGACGGTGAGCGAGGCCATCGTCTCGTCCGCGTTCCGCAGCAGCGAGGCGAACTCGCGGTCGGCCTGCGGCTCCGCCGGGAGGGTCACGAGCCGGTAGCCGCCCTCTTCGGTCAGCCGTTCGGCGTCGGACTCGTCGAGCGCGACGGTGACGGCGTCGTCCGCGACGCCGCGGAGTTCGCCGGTGGCGACCCGCTTCGGCTCCGGGTCGTCGCGCCACAGTTGGACCGTGTCCCCGGCGGTCGCGTTGTTCGGCGGGTCGGCCGTCACCGCGACCGCCGCGGATCCGGGCGCGAGCGTCGGGCCGAGGCCGGCGGCGCGGGAGCCGACCGCGAAGTACTCGATCGCGCCGTCGGCGTCGAGGTCCACGTCGACGTAGCCGATGCCGTACTCCTCTTTGATCCGCGAGACGAGGCGCTCGCGGAGCTCCGCCGGCGACAGCTTCCGCGAGAAGAGCATGGTCGTGTCGGCGAGTTCGGTCTTGTTATCCGGTGAAACCGGGTCGTACGTGTCCATGTCCTCGATCTCGTCGGCCGACGGGAGCGTCACCGCGGTGAAGCGGCCGACCGCGCGCAAGACGCCGCTGAGTTCGCCTTCGAGCTGTTTGGCACCCGAGAGGGCGAACACGTCGACCGCGAGCCGGTCGCCCGCGTATCGCCCGACCGGAGCCATCACCACCGCCACGCCGAGAGAGACGAGGTTGAACAGCACGCTCTCGGGCGCCAGGAGTGCCGGGTTGTCGCCCACCGCGACCGACCCCAGCGAGGTCGTGTTGAGGTACAAGGCGACGACGGAGATGCCGAGTAGTCCGGTCACGCCCTCTGGGATCTCCGACCGGAAGTACCAGCGGTAGGTCAGCGCCGCGCTCCCCGCGACGACCGCGGCGACGACGGCGAACGTGACGAGGGTGACCGCCGCCTGTCGCGGCCGGGCGAAGCCGACCTCGACGGCGGCCGCGGCCGCGACGGCGACGCCCGCGCCCGCCTCGCCACCGATGAGGGTGGTGAGTGGGGGGATCACGCCGCGACCTCCGCGAACCGGTCCAGCGCGTCGCGACTCCCGACGACGAACAGGTCGTCGCCGGCCGACAGGGACTGCTCCCCTCCCGGTGCGATCGTCCACGACTCGTGCCGCGCGGCGAGGACGGCCACGTCGTACGCCTCCCGGACCTCGGCCTCGCCGATAGTGTGCCCGTCGAGTGGGCCGCCGGCGGCCACCGAGACCTTCCGGAAGCGCTTCCCGGTCCGCCGCAGCAGGGCCGTGAGTTCGTACTCGCGACGGGTGCCGCGCGACAGGACCAGCACGCGGCCGCGGTCGACGCCGAGCAGCGCCGTCGCGTCCGAGCGGTCGACCGCGAGGGTGATCCGGCCTTCGCCGCCGGTCGTCGTGGGCGCGGTCGCGTCCGGAGGGGAGGCGACGGCGGGCGACCCCCCGTCAGTCCGCGCGTCGTCCGGGTTGGGGTCGTCCCCGCCGGCCGCACCGGACTCCGGCACCGCGGCGACTCCGGGCCCGGGCTTTCCGCTCGACCGAGCGGCGAGGACCGCTCCCTCGACGTCGAGGTCCGGGGTGATCACGCGGACCACGTCGCCCCGGGCGATCCCGGTTGGGACCAGCGCCGACACCGACACCGCACGCTTCCCGGCCGGCACCCGCTTCGAGAGCGCACCCGTGGGCGGCGCGGCGGACACCGTCGCGCGCGCCTGCTCGTCGATTCGGACCGCCACGTCGGCCAGGTCGAGCTCCGTCCGAAGTCGCTCCGCGAACCGGTCTTCCAGCTCCGCGAGCGGGATATCGGCCGGGAACGTCCACTCGCCGTCGAGGATCGCGCGGCGCGTGTCGGCCGGGAGCGGCGGGTACCCCTCCATGTCGTTCACCTCGCCGGCCACCTCGACCGAGACACGGCCGCGGCCGCCGACGAGTTCGATCACGTCCGTCGAGAGCGTCCGGTCGCGGAGCTGTTTGAGCGAGATGCGCTTGGGGACGCTGGCGCCGAGCCGGTCCCCCTGCGCGTGAGCGTACATCGAGAGCATCAACACCACGACGATCGCCGTGAGGATCGCCGGAGCGCGCTCCGACGAGCGGATCGTCTCGTCGTTGAGCGCGAGTAACCCCCCGTTGACACCCGCGATCGCGAGCGACAGGACGACCACCCCGAGCCCGGGGATCGTCACGTCGGTGACGTACTTGAACACGAACCCGAGGGTCCCGGCCACCAGCGCGGGAACGATGCCGGTGATGACCCCGAGGTAGACGCCGAAGACGATCTCGACGGGCAGCGACATACGCCCCTCAACCGGCGGCGCGGTTAAACGTGTACCGGGAACGGAAGCGGGGTCCCGGCCCGCATCGAGAGGCCCCGTGACGAGGACCGAGCCCGCCTCGCGGGGTTTAAGTTCGGTCTCGGCGACGCGGGGATATGGAGCTGACCCGGGACTGGGTGACCGTGCGGGCGTCGGTCGCGCTGACGTTCGCGGTCGCGGTGCTGTCGATCCTCGCCGGGCTCGCGCAGATCGGCGGTCTCGGTGTCGGCGGCCCCCTCGCTCCGTACGTGCCGGAGGTCGTTCGCCAGACCGTCGGGTTCACCGGGACGATAACGGGCTTCGCGATGTTCGGAAGCGGGTTCGCGCTCCGGAACGGCTACCGGGTCGGGTGGTACTCCACCGCGGTCCTGCTACCGCTGACGGCGCTTCAGGGACTGATGCAGGCGTCGGTGCTGTCTTTCCCCCTGGTGGCGCTGTCGGTCCTCTCCGTGCCGACGCTCGTGATCAACCGGGGGCGGTTCGACAGGAGCTACTCGCCGTCGCCGACGCAGCTCGCGGCGGCCGCCGCGCTGGTGACGGCCATCTCCTACGGGACGGTCGGCGCGTTCGCGCTCCGCGACCAGTTCAACGGCGTCGAGACCATCGTCGACGCGTTCTACTTCACCGTGGTCACCGCCTCCACGGTCGGCTACGGCGACATCAGCCCGGCGACCGACATCGCCCAGCTGTTCGCGCTCTCCTCGCTCGTGATGAACGTCGCCGCCTTCGCGGTGGCGCTCGGTGTCCTGCTGACTCCGGCCATCGAGGCGCAGCTCTCCAAAGCACTCGGGAAGATGACAGACAGACAGATAGACCTCCTCGACGACCACGTCCTCGTCTTAGGCTACGGGGACCTGACGGAACCGATACTCGAAGAACTCGCCGCCCGCGACGGCGTCGAGTACGCGGTGGTGACGACCGACGAGACCGCCGCCAGACGGCTCGCGGACCACGACGTTCCGGTTCATACCGCAGACCCCAGCGACGTGGAACCGCTGGAACGGGTCAACCTCGCCGGCGCCCGCGCGGTGGTCGCCGCGACCGACGACGACGCGCGGGACGCGCTGGCCATCCTCACCGCTCGACAGCTCAACCCGGAGGTTCGGATCGTCGCGGCCGTGACACAGCGGGAGAACGTCGACAAGCTCCGTCGCGCCGGCGCCGACCAGGTGATATCGCCCTCGACGCTCGGCGGGCACATCCTCGTCGACTGCGCGTTCGGCGCGGACAGCAAGGACGCGACCGAGGGGATCCTCGAAGACGTCGACCTCGACGACGACTGAGCCCCGCGAGGGATCGCTCCCGTGGCAGGCGCGACGGTCCCGACCGAGCCGTTCTCAGCGGCTCTGTCGGCCCTTCGTCTGGCGGTAGTCCCGGCTCAACACGTTCTCGCGCATGTGGTCGCGGAAGGCGTCGGCCTCGTCGTCGCTCATCTCGGCCGGCTCCCGCATCGGCACCAGCTCGAACCCGCGGCCGCGGATCGTCGTCGCGTGTTCGGCGTCGACTTCGAAGGAGTCGGGCCGCCGCGTCGTGTACTCGACCGCCAGCTCGCGGAGGGGTCGCTCCCCGACCGGCACGATGATCTGGGGGTTTATCATCCGGATCTCGGCGTTGAGGAACGGCTCGCAGGTCTCGGCCTCCCAGTCCGTCGGCCCGCGGTCGGGATGCCGACACCGCGTCAGGTTCGTGAAGAAGACGTTCTGTACGTCCGGCTCCGCGGCGTCCGGCTCCGAGCGGACGAAGCCGAGGTCGCCGAAGATCGACTGGACGCGCTCGCCGCCGCCCGGACCGGTGAAGGGGACGCCGTTGCGCTCTGCGGCCGCGGTCGGCGCCGTCCCGACCACGAGGAACTCCGCGCCGACGTCGCCGTAGCCGTGGACGACGCGGTCGCGGGCGGCGCACAGCTCGTCGCAGTTCTCGCAGTCGGGGTCCATCCCGAACGGGTTCTCGAACTCCGTCTGTTTCGCGTCCACGGTCGACGTGAGCGCCGCGCGCCCCTAAACGATCCGGCGTCGAGGGTGGCGGCGGGAAAAAGCGCGTCGAGACGAGTCAGTTGGGGACGTACGAGTCGCCGTCGCAGTCGACGAGCCCCTCCTTCCGGAGGGTCTTCAGGATGCTGTATAAGGAGAGCTTCTTCATGCCGAGCGACTCGCCCATCTCGGAGACCGTGGCGTCGCCGTTCGTGGTCAGGTAGAGGTACACCAGCTTCGCACGGGGCGACTGAAGCTCCGCGGGCAGCGCCGGGGCCGCCGCGGACGCGGTCTTCGTCTCGATCATCTTGTCTGATCCGTTGAGTTCGACGATAATAAACCCCCTATTCAACGTTCGTCGAAATACAGGAGAGTCGATTGAGAGCCCCAGATACGCCAGAAATACGGCAATGCGCAGATAAATCGTCAATCGACGAAGCGCGAGTCGACGAATACCGACGCCGAATGTCGACTGTCGACGGATAGGAAACCGTGAACGATCCGGATCGTTCAGGCGAAACCGCGGGCCCTCGATTCGGAGGACCGCACGCGCACGGACGGCCCGCGACGGCGGGTCAGTACGAGCGGCTCTTCGGCTCGTACGTCTTGTTTTCGCCCTCGAGGACGACCGGCTTGTACCACAGCTCCGGCTCGCCGTCGTTCCACGAGATGAGCGTGTGTTTCAGCCAGCTCTCGTCTTTCCGCTCCTGGTGTTCCTTGCGCCAGTGGGCGCCGCGGAACTCCTCGCGAGCGAGCGCGCCCATCGTCAGCGCCTCGGCGATGTCGAGGATGTTCCGCGTCTCCATCGTGTGGATCAGGTCGGTGTTGAACGTGCGCGAGGGGTCAGACACCGCGACGTCTTTGTACGCCTCGCGGGCGTCACGCAGGTCCGCGAGCGTCTCCTCCAGCCGGCCCTCCTCGCGGAACACGTTGACGTTGTCCGTCATCGTCTCCTGGACCGCGGAGCGGATCTCGGCGTGGTTGCGCCCCTTCCGGGAGAGCAGCTCGTCGACGCGCTCCTGTGCGCGGTCGACCGCGCCACCGACGACGCTCTCGGCGTCGGTCGCCACCGCGCCGCCGTCGGCCGCCGCGGGACCAGACCCGCCGGTCTCGCCGACCTCGACGCCGAACTCGTAGTCGGCCGGCTGCCAGTCGCCCGACCGGCCGGTCGTGACCTCGGCCTCGCCCATGTCCTCGCCGGCCGCGTGGCGACCGGCGCGCTTGCCGAAGACGATGAGTTCGGGCAGCGCGTTGCCCCCGAGGCGGTTCGCGCCGTGGACGGACGCGCAGGCGCACTCGCCGGCCGCGTACAGCCCGTCGATGGCGGTCTCCCCGTGCTCGTTCGTCTCGATGCCGCCCATCGCGTAGTGCTGGCCGGGCTTGACCGGCATCGGCTCCGTGAGCCCGTCGGCGCCCTCGAAGTCCTCCGCGAGGTGGAGAATGTTCTCCAAGCGGTCGAGGATGCGCTCCTCGCCGAGGTGGCGCATGTCGAGGTGGACGTACTCGTCCTCGATGCCGCGGCCCTCGTTGACTTCCGTCAGCTCGGCGCGGGAGACGACGTCGCGGGAGGCGAGCTCGCCGTCGTTGTTCGCGTAGCCGTGCTCGAACATGAACCGCTCGCCGTCCTTGTTGTAGAGGATACCGCCCTCGCCGCGGACGCCCTCCGAGATGAGGACCCCCGTCGACGGGAGCGTCGTCGGGTGGAACTGGATGAACTCCATGTCCTCCATCGGGACGCCGGCGCGGTACGCCATCGCGACCCCGTCGCCGGTGTTCGCCACCGCGTTCGTGGTGTGGTCGAACACCTGCCCCATCCCGCCCGTCGCGAGGATGACGCCGTTCTCGGCGCGGAAGCCGCTTATCTCGCCGCTCTGGATGTCGTAGGCGACGACGCCGTGACAGGTCCGCTCGGCGGGGTCGTCCTCGTCGGTGACGGCCAGATCCATCACGTGCCACTCGTCGTACACCGTGATCCCTCGTTTGACCACCTGCTCGTACATCGTGTGGAGCATCTGGTGGCCGGTCTCCGCGCCGGCGTACGTCGTGCGCGGGAACGAGAGGCCGCCGAACGGCCGCTGAGAGACGCGACCGTCGTCCTCGCGGGAGAACGGCATCCCCCAGTGTTCGAGGCGGATGACCTCCTCGGGGCTCTCCTTACAGAGGGCCTCGACGGCCGGGGCGTCGCCGAGGTAGTCGGACCCCTTCATCGTGTCGTACGCGTGGTCCTGCCAGGAGTCGGCGTCGCGCAGCGCCGCGTTGATACCGCCCTCTGCCGCGCCCGTGTGCGAGCGGACGGGATGGAGCTTCGAGACCATCGCCACGTCCGCGCCCGCTTCTTGTGCCGCGATCGCCGCCCGGAGTCCCGCCCCGCCGGCCCCGACGACGACGACGTCGTGTTCGTACATTGTTGGTATGTAATTTCGTAGGTTCTGGAGTCCCTTGATACTGTCTGTCGGGATTACCAGAATTTCAGGTTGTTCTTGACCGCTTCGCGTTTCAGCTCCTGGATGTGCTCGGTGAGGGGGATGTCCTTCGGACACACCTCCGTACAGGAGAACTGCGTCTGGCACCGCCAGACGCCGTGTTCCTGCTCGATTATCTCCAGCCGCTTCTGCTTGATGTCCTCGCCCTCGCGCTCGTCCATGGCGAACCGGTACGCCTTGTTGATCGCGGCGGGGCCGAGGTACTCGTTGTCGCCGGCGGCGATGTTACACGAGGACATACACGCGCCACACCAGATACACCGCGTGGACATCTTGATCTTCTCGCGGTTCTCGCGGTCCTGGCGCTGCTCTTCGAGTTCGCCGTCCGGGTACTCGTTGGTCTGGAAGTACGGCTCGACGGCCTCCATCTGCTCGTAGAAGTGCTCCATGTCGACGACGAGGTCCTTCGTCACTTCGGCGTGGGGGAGCGGCTCGACGCGGACCGGGTGTTCCAGCTCCGAGATCTGCGTCTTACACGCCAGCTTCTGCCCGCCGTTGACGAACATCGCGTCGGACCCGCACACCGCCTGCCGGCAGGAGTGGCGGAACGTGAGCGAGGAGTCGTACGTGTCCCGCGCGTACATCAGCGCGTCGAGGACGGTCATTCCCTTCGTGAACGGGACGTGGAAGGTGTCGAAGCGCGGCTCCTGTTTCCCCTCGACCTGCGGGTCGTAGCGGAACACCTTCAGCTCGACCGTGCTCTCGTCGGCGGCCGCCTTCTCGGCCTCCTCCTGTTGCCGCTGTTCGCGGCGGTCGGCCGCGCGGCGTCGCTTCTCGGCGCGGCGCTCGTCGCCCTTCGAGGCGGGCTCCGTCTCCGTCTCCGCCTCGGTCGATTCTTCGGTCTGCTTCGGAATTTGCGTGCTCATTGTCGGTTCAGTAGAGTCCGATACCCGCCCACGCGTTCGCGGTGCGGATTCCCTGGACGACCAAGACGACGCTCGCGGCGACGAGCGTCCACTTGATCACGGTGCGTTTCGTGCCGGTGAGCCCCTGGTTCACCAGGGCGTTGTAGACGCCGTTGACCCCGTGGAACGTCGCCGTCACGAGGAAGAGGATCATCAGCGAGTAGTAGCTCAGGTTCTCCATGCGGCCGGAGCTGGCGAGGAACGACACCTCGTCCGCGTGGTGGACGAAGTGGAGCAGGAAGAAGTGGAACGCCAGCACGACAAGCAGGAACGCCGCCGTGACCCGCTGAAGGAACCACATCCGGCCGCCCTGCTGGAACGAGGAGTAGCGTTCGGCCATCTCAGAACGCCCCCGCGAGGAACGTCGGGACGGACGCGACCGTGATCGCTCCGGTGAGGATCAGCGACGCGTAGAAGCTCTTGTCCTGTGCGTCCAGCCCGACGCCGAGGTCGGTGAGCAGGAGTCGGGTCCCGTTGAGCATGTGGAAGACGGCGACGGCCAGCAGCCCGACCTCCAAGATCCGAACGAGAAGCAGCCCCTCCAGCGAGACGATCGTCTGGGTGTACACGTCGTTGCCCGCGGCGATCGCCGCTTCGCCGGCACCGGCCGCCGGAATCCCCGTACTCAATACCGCGATGTGCGTGAACAGGTACCCGATGAGCACCCATCCCGTGAACTTGTGGAAGATCCAGGCCCACATCCCCGCCTCGAACTCCCGCCAACGGCCGAAGTCCTCGATGAGGCCTCGATTGTACGACTGACTCATACCTAACGGTTCTGAACCGGGGTCGTATAGTAGTTACTAACACGGCGGCCCTCGCTCCCACGGACGGGAACTCGCGGGTATCGCACCGCCGAGGCCACGGCCGACGGTACGGCCGATACCACGCGGCTCTTTCGCGTCGGTCTCTACTCAGTCTCCGGTCGGTTTCGCCCCGGTCTGTCCTCGATCTCAACTCCGCCTCACCCGTGATACGGAGCCGCACGCCCCGGACGGTCGCGGAAGCCTTATATGTCACAGCCCCGCTCTTTCGGACGCAATGGCGAAAGGCGAAGTCGATTTCTTCAACGACACTGGCGGCTACGGTTTCATTTCGACTGACGACGCGGACGAGGACGTCTTCTTCCACATGGAAGACGTCGGCGGTCCGGACCTCGAGGAGGGGCAGGAAGTCGAGTTCGACATCGAGGAGGCCGACAAGGGCCCCCGCGCGTCGAACGTCACCCGTCTGTAAGTCGACGACAACACCCGAGGCGAATCGGCTTTTCACTGTTTCTGCTCTCGTGAGCGACCGCTCCGAAGCGCGTTCCGCCGTCCGACGGCGGCCCGCGCCGGCCGCGATCGCTCCCGACCGATAGGGATTTACCGCCGGTTGACTGACCGGTCAGTCAATGAGCGACTCGCCGAGCGCGGCAGCGGAGATCATGGACGGGGTCTACAGCGCGCTCCGCGCCCACGGCTACGCCGACCTGACGATGCAGGACATCGCCGACGAGTGTTCGAAGAGCAAGTCGCTGCTCCACTACCACTACGACACGAAGGAGGACCTGCTCGTCGCCTTCCTCGATCACATCATCTCCGACTCGGAAGAGCGGATCGCGGCCCGCGCCGACGACCCGCCGGTCGAGCGGCTGGTCCAGTTCGTCGGGTGGTTCGTGTTCGCGCCCGACGAGCCCGACCGCGAGGCGTTCCACATCGCGCTGTTGGAACTGCGCACGCAGGGGCCGTTCAACGGGCGCATCCGCGAGCAGCTGGCGCGCAGCGACCGACTGCTCCGGGGGACCGTCGCCGACATCCTCGCCGACGGCATCGAGGCCGGCGTCTTCCGCGACGTCGACGTGGAGGAGACGGCGGCGCTGCTGGTGGCGACCCTCGACGGCGCGAGGACCC
Organism: Halorubrum ejinorense; assembly: GCF_039522565.1. Taxonomy (GTDB): domain Archaea; phylum Halobacteriota; class Halobacteria; order Halobacteriales; family Haloferacaceae; genus Halorubrum; species Halorubrum ejinorense. The sequence goes on from NZ_BAAADQ010000010.1 coordinate 43,036, forward strand.
GCCAGATCACACTCGCCGGCGCCGAGCGGGACGGCGATAGCGAGGGGTACACCCGAGAAGTCGCCGAGGCCGCCCTCCGTCGGATCGTCGGGCCGCTGCTCACCGAGAAGGCCGAGCTGCCGCCGCTCGACGCCGCGATAGAGGCGCTCCGGCGCGAACACGACACGTCGGACGCCGACGGCGGCGAATGAGCCGCCTCGGGTTCGAGCGGCCGCCGCCGGTGTTGCTCGCGGTGATCGCGAGCACCTTCTTCGTCGGTTTCGGCGGCGGCGTCGTCTTCCCGATCCTCCCGAACCTGGGCGCGGTCCTCGGCATCTCGGCGTTCATGGTCGGCGTGATCCTCTCCGCGAACCGGTGGGTGCGGCTCGTCGCGAACGCGCCCGCCGGCGCGCTCGTCGACCGATACGGAACGCGCACGCCGTTCGTCGTCGGCCTGTTCGTCGAGGGGGTCGCCACGCTCGGCTACGTGGTCGCGCTCGTGATGCCGCCCGCCGAGACGCTTCGTCCGGTCGCGGCCGCACTGCCGACGCTGACCGTCGGTCCGGTGGTCGTCGGTACGGAGACGTGGTTCACCCCGCTCGCGGTGGCGGTCGCGCCCGAGACGTGGTTCCTCCTCGCGCGGGTCCTCTGGGGCTTCGGCTCCGCCGCGGTGTTCGCGACCGCCTACACGATCGCCGCCGACCTCTCCGACAGCGGTGACCGCGGGACGAACATGGGGATCGTCCGCGGCGGGATCACGATGGGGTTCCCGGCTGGCCTCGTCCTCGGCGGGGTCGTCTCGGCGGTCGCGGGCAACGTCGCGGCGTTCGTCGTCGCCGCCGCGTTCGCGCTCACCGCGAGCGTCGTGGCCTACCGGTTCGTCCCGGAGACGCACGTCACGACCGACCGCTCCGGGGAGTCGATCAAGCCGTGGGAGATAGACACCGCCGTCCCCGCCGTGACGGTCGGGCTGGTCAACTTCGGGCTGATGTTCGCGTACATCGGCGCGCTGTTCTCCACGCTCGTCTTATTCCTCGGGGCGAACGACATCTCGCTGTTCGATCTCGCGCCGCAGGGCACTTCGGGGCTGTTCATGGCCGGCACGGTGCTCTCGGCCGCGTTCTTCATGCTCGTCGGCGGGCGGATCTCCGACACCCGGAACTCGCGAACGCCGATACTGCTAACCTTCCTCGTGGTCTCGTTCGTCGGGTTCCTCCTCCTCGCTCGGGCCGGGTCAGTCGTCTCGCTCGGCCTCGCCTGCGTCTTCATCGGCGCGGGACAGGGCGGGACGAGCGGCCCGATGATGGCCCTCCTCGCGGACCTGACGCCCGACGAGCGGATGGGCCGCGCCTCGGGGACGAACAACGTCCTCGGCGACGTGGGCGGCGGGCTCGGCCCGATGGTGTCGCTCCCGCTGATCGAGGCGGTCGGGTTCACCCCGATCTACGCCGCCTGCGCTGCCCTGCCGCTGCTGGCCGGCTGCGTCCTCCTCCTCGGCGTCCGCCGGGAGACCGGGACGTTCCTCCCCGGCCGCGTCGCGGACGGGGCGGGCTCAAGTGACCCGTCGAGCGTGGTCGATTCGTAGTCGGCGGTACCTTCCGACCGCACGTCGCCACGTTTTATAAACGAAATAGGCGATGGCGCGTGCCTGCGAGCGGCCGCCCCCGGCGGCCGCGAAGCCAGCACGCGCGAGGGAGTCGGCCGACCGAAGGGAGGCCGACGAGGCTGGGGAGGCGTGAGGCGCAGTTGCTGTGCGGGGCGGGACTCAAAGGGGCAGCCGCGAGGGCGAAGCACGGCGCATTGACATCCTCCCCGCGCTAAACAGTAGTTGCCGAATCAAATCCGATCCGTACCAACCAAGCTGTTGAGCTCAGTGAATCTCAAGATCGCGGTGAATTTCGCTGTGACAGACTCATTGAGAGAGCGAGGGAACGCCGCATCAGCGGCGTTCCCGAGCGATGCCTCTCCGCGATGAGGCGTACTCACCGGTCATCCCGGTCGAATCCGAGCGTGACTCAGCCATAATCTGTCGAGAAAATGAGTCTACGAAAGATTCGTGTTGAGATCTGCGGTGTCTGTGGACCTGTTCTCGGTGCGGCTAAGACGTTGGCTAACACCCAGAGATTGTACAGTGACACCGCGAACAGAAAGTAGAACAACCTCACTGAGAATGTCGGCGACGACGTTCTCGGAAGAAAATCACCGATCTGCCGATATGACGTTTCGATTCCCCAGCGGCGGCGAAACGCCGCCGCGTACGCTTTTGCTGTCGACTGATCTACGTCCAAACTCGTCACGAACCAGACGTGCTCGTCTTCGCTTGTGCGGTGCGGAACCGCGAAGACTGTAACATCTACCGACGCTGTTGGTTTGCGCTTTCGCTGCATCGTATACTCGTCAGCAACCGTCTCAGCGCCGGCGCTGAGACGGTCTCTCATTCCACTACTCGGCCGCGCACGCACGATATAATCGACATCCTGCTGTTCTAACTCCGCGACGACGTGAACTTGGTAGAATCCACGATCGAGGTAGACGTGTCGAATGGAGACGTACTGTTTGGCTGTCTCGAGCAAGGAGCGAACGGCTTCGCGCTTGGCGCGAAAGCCGTTCGCGTCCATCGGGACCACCGCAAGCGTAAATCGCGTGCGAGGAGCGACGATACACAGTGTTGCGAAGCAAAACACTTTGTTCGTTCCGAGATCGGGATACGTGGTTAGGACGTGGTCTGTGTCGGCAGAGCCATAGAAGCGCCACTCGTGGAGATCGATGGCAACATCGACGAACGCAGGAAGTCGGCGCTGAGACCGGAGGACTTCGAACACTCGATCTCGGACGCCATCGAACTGGCCGGTGATGGCGTCTGGTGAGAGATTACGCAAGTGATACAGCAGCGATTTAGCGAGTGAATTTCGAGCCGTAGCGGTGATATCGACGTGCTCGTCACGATCAAGTTGGAGCGTTTTCCCACCCGTATTTGCGAACTCCTGATCAAAAGCGATCCGAGAGAGGATTTCCTGGAAATCCTCTCTCGTGTACTTCCCACACGGTTTCACGCCGAGTTCGAGCTCTGGAAACAGCACCGTCGACGCAGCACGGCAAACCTGTTTCGCCTCAGCTGTCTGGATCATCTGTTGACCAACACAGCCCAGCGTGAAGAGCCTCAGTCAGGTTCGGCAACTACTGTGAAGAGCGAGGCTTTCGCCTCGAATTTTCCGTAAGTACCGCAGCGAGGGAGCGACAGTGACCGAGCGAGGAACGCAGCAAGCCGCGCGAGCCGTCGCGGCTGGGGCTTTGGCGGTGTTCGCCGCCGATCCGCAGTCAGTCATTTATAAATGAGCGGCTGGGGCTTTGGCGGTGTTCGCCGCCGATCAGCGATAAGTCGTTTACAATCGAGCGGTTGGTGGTTCGCTAGCGTTCCACGCGATATCGCACGGTCATTTCTAAACACACACTGAACAGACGCGCCGCGTCGAACGAGTGGTTCACCGGCATGTAAGCCACTCGTAAGGTGTGCGAACCGCTGACTCCCGCTGCCCGAAAGAACAACGGTTAAAAGTCGCCGCCGGGTTCGTACGGACATGGCTGGAACTATCGAAGCGCTCGTCCCCGGCGGGCAGGCCAACCCTGGCCCGCCGCTCGGTCCCGAGCTCGGGCCGACGCCGGTAGACGTTCAGGACGTCGTCGCGGAGATCAACGACGAGACCGCCGCCTTCGACGGCATGGAGGTGCCCGTCACCGTCGAGTACGACGACGACGGCTCCTTCACCATCGAGGTCGGCGTGCCGCCCACCGCGGAGCTCATCAAGGACGAGGCCGGGTTCGACACCGGCTCCGGCGAGCCCCAGGAGGACTTCGTCGCCGACATGTCCATCGAGCAGGTGCGGAAGGTCGCCGAGCAGAAGTCGAGCGACCTGCTCGCGTACGACACGAAGGCCGCCGCCAAGGAGGTCGGCGGCACCTGCGCCTCCCTCGGCGTCACCATCGAGGGCGAGGACGCCCGGACGTTCGACGACCGCGTCGACGCCGGCGAGTACGACGACGTTCTCGACGAGTAACGTCCCTTTTCGCGTCTTTCGGCGGTTTTGCGTTGGTATTCGTCGGTAGAGCTACGTCAGACGCGGTTTCGGTCGGGACAGGTCTATCGTGTCATCGCGAGCGGCAACAGCGGGTCCTCCGGTGAGAAACCGGCGTTCGAGTGTGTATGAGAAAAACGGAGTTCAACGAGAGCCGGCAGCTTCGGTTCCGCCGGTCACACGGCCGGGCGTTCGGACGGCTCCGACTCGGACGTCCGCTCCGTGACCGGTCGCACGTCGGCCCACGTCCAGCCGAGGATCGCGGCCGCGGCGACGAGCGCGTAGAACTGGACGAACACGCCCGCGATCGTTCCGAGGACCGGGACGACCGAGAGCACGCCCACCGCGAGCGCGCCGGCGAGGGTGACGACGGCGGCCGTCAGCCAGCCGGTCGCGTACGCCCGCTTCGAGACGACGCCCCAGAGCGTGCCGAGCGCGAAGCCGTCGCCGACTTTTCCGGAATCGGCGACCGCCGCGATCGCCGCGGGCGTGACGTAGAGCCCGACGAGCGAGACGAGGAGAGCGAGGAGCCCGCCGACGAGGACGATCAGTCCGACCGCGACCGTCCCGGCGCCGACGGACTCGCCGCCCGGCACCACGACGAACGCGCCGAGACTGAGCGCCCCGGCGCCGACGACGATCGCCAGGGGCAGAAGCGAGTAGACGAACGTGACGGCGAACGCCTTCAGCCCGTCGACGAGGAGCTCCCCCCACGCGTCGAAGACCGGCGGCTCGTCGTCGCCGTCGGCGGTCCGTCGGAGGACGCGAACGACGTAGCCGAGCACGGCGAACGCCGGGATCAACAGCGGGCTCGCGAGGAGTAGGACGCCGCCGATCAGGACGGTGACGAGGGCGTCGTCGCCGTCGCGCAGGTAGTTGAGAGACGCTTCTATCATGGTGTATCCCATGTACTGACGCGTCGTGAGCTATTAAACTAGTACGGCGAGCGATGCAGTGAGAGCCGCGAGTGGCTCCAGACGAACCGACGGGCGGCGTCGGACCTTCCCGCGGGCGGAGCCGGCCACTTATGTCTGAACCGAATCGATACGTGGATATGCCCGACCTCAACCCCGTCGCCAAGCGGATCCACAACGTTCAGCCCCGGCCGGTGCGGCTCGAACTCGACTCCGGCGAGACCGGAGTCTTCGAGTTCTCGTCGACGGAGTTCTTCCAGCGGGAGTTCCGCGGCGAGGGCGTCCGGACCGACGCCGACGGCGACGCCGACTTCCGACTGATCAGCTCGGAGGACTACGAGCGGATCCTGCTCGGCCGGTCCGGTCCCGACGAGGAGGGGTGGTCGATGGTCGCCGAGGTGATCGCGGCCGAGCGGGTCGAGGAGTAACGGCGCGCTCGCGGCCGGAGTTCGGGTCAGCGAACGACCGTCACCGGCATCTCGGCTCGGCGGACGACCCCCTCCGCGACGCTACCGAGGAGGACCCGAGAGAGCCCCGTCCGGCCGCGGCTCCCGACGACGACGTGATCGAACGGGTTCGGGTCGGCGTCAGCCTCGTCGTCGGCAGTCGGCTCCGCCTCGCCCGCGGCGACGGAGAGGATGGTCGACGTGGGGCGACCGACCTCCATTCTGGTGTCGATGTCACGGCCGGCCGACTCGGCCGCCTGCCGAAGGACGCGCTCGCCGCGGGCGGTGGCGCTCTCGTACCACTGGTCGCCCGCGCCGGGGAACCCGCCCTCCGCGCCGGTCGCCGAGTCCGCCGGGTTGACCACGTACAGGGCCGTCAGGTCGGCGTCGGGCCACTCCGTGGCGGCGAACGAGAGGGCTTCGGCGGCCTCCTCCGATCCGTCGACCGCGACGAGAATGCGTTTGGCCATACGCGGCGGTTCGCCCGCTCCGGATAAAAAGGGCGGCGGCGACTCCGAAGCGACGGCAATCCGACTCGGAAAACGGGGGAGATGGGATCACGCGGGGTCAGAAAACACTTGACTCCGGGGCCGCGAGCATCGGTATGACCTCCTTCGCGCGGTCGCAGCTGGCGTCGGTCACCGCCCGCGGCGGCGCGTGGCTCGTCGACATCGTGGCGAGCCTCGTCGCCGCCACCGCGGTTTCCGGGGTGGTCGGCGTTGCCTCGGACGGACTCGCCGGTCTCGCCTTCCTTCTCGTCTTCGTGGGGTGGTACGTCGTCTCGGAGGCCGTCTGGGGCCGGACACCGGGGAAGGCGTTCGCCGGTATCAGGGTCGTCGACGAGGACGGGGACGAGATCGGCGCCCGCGCCGCCGTCTTGCGGAACGTCACCAAGATCATCGGCGGGGCCTCGCTCCTGTTGATCCTCGCGGGCGTCGTGTCCATCGCCGACTCGCGTGAGAACCAGCGGCTCGGCGATCGGTTCGCGGGGACGCTGGTCGTGCGAGTCTGAGCCGACTGCTCGAAGCGGGCACCTGCGGTACGGGGCTGGGGGCCGAGCGGGCGCCTCAGTCGTGTCGCGTCACGCACTCGGAGAGGCCGATCAGCTCGACGGGCTCGGAGTTGTCCGGCGAGTAGACGACCATCTGCCCCTTCTCCATGTACGGCACCTTCCCGGCGAGGTTCGAGGGGATGTTGACGCTGTGTATCGCGTCCTCGTCGCCGAGGTTCAAGACGACCTTCGTGTTCACCTGCTTGAACACGGAGTCGGCCACGTCTTGAGGGTCCTGCGTGATGAGGAACAGGCCCAGCCGCTCCTTGCGGCCCTGCTTCGCCGCCTCCGTGAACTTCTGAACCACCTTCTGTGCCTGGACGTTGTCGGCGTCGGCGAGGAAGTTGTGCGCCTCGTCCATCCCGACCAGCAGCGGCGTCTCCTTGATCCGGTCGCTCGCCGGGTCGTTCGACAGTTTGTCGTCGACCAGCAGCCCCGCGACCGCGAGGACGACGATCTCCTTCTGCCGCGACGTGGGCAGGTGGTAGGTGGGAACGACGGAGAGCCCACCGGGACGCACGAGGGTGTGATCGAGCTCCGTGATCGGCTTCGCGTCCTGGTCGAAGACGCCGCTCGGGACCCCGCGGACCCGCCGCTTGACGGCGTCGAACGTCGCCTCGTGGATCCGCCCGCTCTCGTGGAGCTCCTCTTTGAGCGCCGGGTCGTCGAGGTACGAGAGGAACTGACTGTAGGTCCCCTCGTCGCCGTAGTCGTCGAAGAACCTGTTCAGAAGCGTCAGGAGCGCGGGGTACTGGTTGTCGTTGAGCCCCGACCCGGCGACGAGCCACGGCATGTCGTCCGCCAGCGAGAAGGGGATCGTGAACTCCACGCGCTCGGCGCGGTGGCCCTCGCCGGGATACGTCGCGTTCGCGACCCGCGGCACGAGCGCGACGGTGTCGTCGTGGCCCCCGTGGGCGATCCCCTCGCGCTCCAAGCGCCGGGCGAACGCGTCGTCGAGGTCCGGGTTGTCGTCGTGCATCTGCGCGTACTCGTCCTGCGGGTCGAACTGGACGACCGCCATGCGCGACTCGCGGCCGTCGCCCATGGGGTAGGTCCGGTCCGAATCGAGGTACTGCCGGAGAACGTTCTTCGAGGCGTGGGTCTTCCCCGACCCGGTGCCGCCGGCGACGAGCGTGTGGCGGAAGGTCAGCGGGTCGCCGTCGGCGTAGTCGTCCTTCACCCGGTAGTCGACCGTGGGGGGTTCGGCCGCGGTCCGGACCTTCTCGCCGCCGACCGAGAGGTGACCGAGAAAGACGCCGTCGTCGGGGATCTTCAGCCCCGTCTTGATCTCGGCGTCGTCGGCCGCCTCCTCGACGACGGCGCCGGGTTTCGGCACCCGGTCCGTCATTCGGCGTTTCATCTCGTCGCCCTCGCCGTACACCACCGACATCGGCTCCAAGTCGGCGACGAACTTGTAGTCGCGCTCGGCGAAGTCGTCGCGGCGCATCTGCCGACGGGCGTGGATCTCCGTCGCGTCGTCCGACTGGAACTCCTGGGCGTACTCCAACCCCGTTATCCGACAGAAGAGGCGCTCCCCGTCCGGGTACGGGATCAGGAGGTACTTCCCGAGTCGCACGGACTCGCGGTTGCCGGTCGTGACGAACGCCTTCAGCGACGTCTCGTCCTCCTCCTCGGCGACGCGCAGCCCCTGCGAGACGGAGACGACCCCGAGCCCCGCGTCGCTCCCCGCCGGCGTGGCGTCGTACGCGGCGAACGCCTCGTCCGCGGGCTGGTCGCCCGCGTCGGGGCCAGTTCCGTCCGACGGCGGCGCGTTCGCCGGGGCGTCGTCGGCAGGCGCGTCGGTGGCCGGAGCGTCGTCGGTTCGGGACGCGCCGCCCGCCGCGTCGGTCGCACTCCCGCCGTCGGCCGCGGAGTCTGCCCCGCTCTCGCCGTCGGCCGCGGAGTCGGCGTCGCTCGGCGGGTCACCGTCGCCGTCACCGGTGTACTCGGTGAAGTCCTCCAGCGTCATGGCGTACTCACCGGTCGCCGGGCCGAAAGCGTTTGCCCTCGGAGCGCGGAGCGGGCGTCCTTCGTTCCCGGTCACGGGGCGCTTATCCCGCTCGCCCTCGTATCCGTGGCATGATACTCGTTCGCGGCAGCGGCGGCGGGACGGACCTCACCGGCACGGTGTTCGAGCGCGGCGAGGAGCCGCCGGCGTACAAGGGCGCTCCGAACGAGGACGCGCCGTACGTGTGGGTCTGCGACGCCTTCTACGAGGTCGAGAGCGGTGGGTCACCCCTCGTCGTCGACGGCGAGGAGATCCGCGTCGCCTTCGAGGAGCCGATGCCGCGCGGGTTCGACACCCGCGATCAGGCGGTCGAGGCGGCCCGCGAGCACGTCCGGACGCAGTTCGCCAGGATCGGGGTCGACCCCGACGACGTCGAGGTCGAGGTCTCCGCGGCGGGCCCGGCCTGAGACCTGGCGCCGAACACCGGTCGCGTCGGCGGCCGACCCCTCTTTTACCCGTGTCGCCCCGGTACGAGGCCGTATGTCCGACCCAGCGGAGGACTTCGACCCGAGGTCGCGAGAGGAGCGCGAGGTCGCCGCCGAGGCCGCGGGCGACCGGTCCGACTTCCTCTCGCTGATGGCCCACACGTACCGCGGCGAGCTCGGCCGGACGGGCTCGTGGCGGACCCGCATCGACCGGACGACGAACTGGGCGGTGGTGGTGACCGCGTCGCTGCTCACCTGGACCTTCTCCAGCGAGTCGCGGCCGCACTACGTGCTGCTCATCGGGCTCGTCATGCTCAGCGTCTTCCTCGGGATCGAGACCCGCCGGTACCGGATGTTCGACGTCTGGCGCTCGCGCGTGCGGCTCTTAGAGGAGAACGTGTTCGCGAACGCGCTCGACCCGGAGGGCGTCGAGCAGTCGAACTGGCGGAAACTGCTGAGCGAGGACCTCCGCGAGCCGACGATCAAGATGCCGGCCGTCGAGGCGGTGTCGCGGCGCCTCCGGCGGGTGTACGCGCCGCTCGTCTCGGTCCTCGTCGCCGCGTGGGTCGTCAGGCTCACCGTGTTCACGCCCCCGGAGACCGGCGTCGTCGCGACCGCTTCGGTCGGCGCGCTCCCGGGCGCGCTGGTGATCGCGCTCGTCGCTGGGTTCTACGGCCTCGTACTGGCGCTGACCCTGCGGCGGGCCCCGAGGCGGGCAAAAGGCGAGATGCAGGCGGCCGAGGACACCGACGAGTGGAAGTGAGCCGCTCGCGGCTCCGCTTCCGGCGGGCGATCCGACCGCGTCCCCCCCCGTCGCCTCCCGCAACCCCTTTTCGCCCGCGGCCCAACCGGATCGTATGGCCGAGCTACCGGACCGCGTCGTGGGCGACGCGCGGACGAGCGACTTCGGGTGGGACCTCCTCACGGACCTGACCGACATCGGGAACCGAATGGCGGGGTCGACGGGCGAGCGCCGCGGCGCCGAGCGCGTCGTCGAGGCGTTCGAGGCGGCCGGCCTGCGGAACGCCGGGCTCGACGAGTTCGAGATCCCCGGCTGGTGGCGCGGGGAGTCGTCGCTGTCGGTGTCGGGACCGGTCGAGCGACGCCACGAGAACTCCCACGAGGTGATCGCGCTGCCGGGGACCCCGAGCGGCGAGGTGACCGCGCCGCTGGTCGACGTCGGCGACGGCACCGACGAGGCGTTCGCGGCCGCGGGCGAGAGGCTGGAGGGCGCGGTCGCGATGGCCTCCTCGCGCACGCCGGAGAGCCACGACCGGTGGATCCACCGGATGGAGAAGTACGTCGCGGCGGCCGAGCGCGGCGCGGTCGGGTTCGTCTTCCGGAACCACATCGAGGGGGCGCTGCCGCCGACCGGCGAGATCGGCTACCACAACCGCCCCGGGCCGATCCCAGCGGTCGGCGTCTCGAAGGAGGTCGGCGACCGGCTCTCGCGGCTCGCCGAGGCCGCCGACGAGAGCGACGACGCGGACGGCGGTGTCGGCGACGACCACGGCGACGAGCGGCCGACCGTCTCCCTCGACGTCGACTGCCGGAACGAGCCGACGACCTCGGTGAACGCCGTCGCGGAGGTCGGCCCGGACACCGAGGAGGCGGTGTATCTCACCGCCCACGTGGACGCCCACGACGTGAGCGACGGCGCCAACGACAACGGCGCGGGCTCCGCGCTCGTCGCCGAGGTCGGGCGCCTGCTCGCGAGCGTCGAAGGCGACCTCGACACGCGGGTCCGGCTCGTGACCTTCGGCTCGGAAGAGATCGGGCTATGGGGCGCGTACCACGCCGCCGAGACCACGCCGCGAGCGGAGATCGCCTGCGTGGTCAACCTCGACGGCGCCTGTAGCTCCCGGAACCTCCGCGTGGGAACGAACGGGTTCGACGGGATGGCGTCGGTGTTCGAGTCGGTCACGGACGCGTTCGACGCGCCGCTCGCGACCGGCGAGACCATCTCCCCGCACGGCGACCAGTGGGCGTTCGTTCAGGAGGGGATCCCGGCGGTGATGGTGTCGACGACGAGCGACCAGTCCGGGCGCGGCTGGGGGCACACTCACGCCGATACCCTCGACAAACTCGACTCTCGAGACCTCGGCGAGGTGGCGACGCTCGTCGCCGCGTCCGTCTACCGCTTCGCGACGGGCGAGGTCGAGGCCACCCACCGGTCGCGCGAGGCGATCCGAGACGCTATCGACGAGGGGTACGTCGAGGAGCTGAAGACGGGCGGGCGGTGGCCCTACGGCGACTGAGCGGGGAGGCGAAAGGGACCGAACGTCGCGCGAGGACGCGGAGGGGACCGAACGTCGCGCGGCGGCTCAGGGCCGTCTCGACTCGTCGAGACGGCGATCACTCCTCGTCGGAGCCGTCGCAGACGCCGAGCGGGAGCGAGTCGGGGGCGTCGCCGTCGCCGTCGAGACCGGCGTATGCGTCGTCGATGAGCCGGACAAGCTGCGTCTCGGGGCTCACGCCGCGGGCGGCGGCGAGCGCCGCGAGCCGCTCGTACTGCTCGTCCGGCACGGACACCATTCCCTCGTCCATACGCGGCGCTCCGTCCCGAAGCTACAAAAGCGTTGTTCGGACCCGCGTTCACGGCGAGTCCGCCCGCTCGCCGTCGCGGACGGCCCCGATCGGTTCACCCTCGGCGAACCGGTCGAAGAGCGCGTTCATCACCGCCGCCTCGGCGCGAGAGAGGTGTTCCCAGACGGTCGTCGAGCCCAGCCCGAGTTCGGTCGCGACCTCCTCGACGCCCACCCCGCCGCCGTGGTCGTAGTAGCCCGCGGCGATCGCGGTCGCGAGGACTTCCCGTTGTCTGTCGGTGAGATCGTCGAGGAGCCCCGACGCGGGGAGTTGGGGCGAGCGCTCGATCGACGCCAGCTCCACGTTCCGCGCCAGCTCTACCTCGTTGCCGCCGCGTTCCAACTCGCGGATGACCGCAGAGAGGTCGTCGTCGTCCCCGAGGTACGCCGTCCACCGCTCGACGCCGCCGGAGATGGTCGTCCCCGTCCGGTAGTGGATCCCCATCCGCGAGAACCGCTCGCCGATGCCCTCCCAGTCGGCGGCCGCGACGTCGATCGTCAGGGCGACGTACGCGTGCGTCCCCTCGATGGGCGCGAGCGGTTCGGCGGACACGATCAGGTCGAACTCGCGGAACTCCTCGACGAACGCCTCGATCTCGGCCGGCGGTCCGGTGAGTTCGGCGATCCGCTTGCGCTCGGGCCCGCTCCCGGTCATCGACGAGACCGAGCGGTACCGCACCTCCGGGTGGCGCGCGCTCACCTCGCATTCCGGCTCCCCCGCGTGGTAGATCCGGAACGTCACTTCCCGCATGGAGAAGGCTGAGGCGGCCGAGGTTCAAACGGGTTCCGGACCGGCGCGATCCTCCTTACGCGGGAGACCGCGCGCCGCCGCCGCGGCGACACCGAGACGGGGGCTCCTCGCGAGAGCGGTCAGTCGCCGCGGCCCATCGCGTAGAACTCGTCGTTCGGGCGCATGTCCGCGACGGTCGCCATGCGGTTGGAGAGGTTGAAGAAGGCCGCGACCGAGGCCACGTCCCACACTTCCTCCGGTGAGAAGCCGGCGTCTCGGAGCCGCTGGACGTCCTCGTCCGTCACGGACTCGGGCGATTCGGTGAGTTTGACGGCGAAGTCCAGCATCGCCATGTGGTGGTCGGAGACGTCGGCCTGTCGGTGGTTCGTGGCGAGCTGGTCGGCGAGTTTCGGCGCGCCGGCGTAGATGCGACAGAGCGCGCCGTGGCCGACCACGCAGTAGAGGCAGTCGTTCGCGCCCGACACCGCGACGACGATCATCTCGACCTCTTCGCGGGCGAGCGGCGTGTCCGCCACGAGCGCGTCGTGGTACGCGAAGAAGGCCCGGAAGTGGCTGGGCTTGTACGCGAACGCCGAGAACACGTTCGGCGTGAACCCGGCGTCCTCGGTCTCCTCGTCGATGCGCTCGCGCAGATCCTCGGGGAGGTCCTCGTAGTCCGGCACGGGGAACCGCCGCATCGCGTCCTCGTTCATACCAGCAGACGCGCGCCGCGACCACAAAGCCGTTCCCCCGGACCGCCCGCCGTTGCGCCGCTCTCGGTCGACTCGGACGGTCTCGCTGACTCGGGGCGGTTGATTTATGCGAGGTCGTGCTGTGCGTTGGCACACACACATGGCCGACCCGAGTGACACCGGCGAGGGCGACCGGCGGCGGGCGACGAGTTCGGGTGAGGCCGACCGAACGGCGGTCGTCGAGCGACTGTACGGCGACATCCCCTTCCATCAGCGACACGGCCTGGAGGTGCTCTCCGTGACTCCCGACCGCGCCAGCGTCAAGCTGCCGTTCGACCCCGGACTCGTGGGCAACCCCGACCTCGGGGTCCTCCACGGCGGCGTCGTCAGCGCGCTCGTCGACCTCGCCGGCGCCGCCGTCTTCGTCGGCGGCCGCGAGGCGTACACCCCGACCATCGACCTCCGCGTGAACTACCTCGAGGCCGCCGGTCGGGAGCCGCTGTACGCGACCGCCACGGTGGACCGCCGCGGGGCCGACATCGGCGTTGCGAGCATCGAAGTCGAGTCCGGGGACGCCGTCTGCGCGACCGGCACGGGCGTCTACAAGCTCACCGATGACTGAGTTCCCCGTCGAGGGCGTCGTGGACGCCCACGTCCACCTCATGCCCGGGCGCCTGATGGCCGCCATCCGAGAGGCGCTCGGCGACGCCGCCGGCTGGGAGTTCGACCACCCGACCGACCGCGAGCGGATGGAGGCGACGCTGGCCGCCGCCGGCGTCGAGCGGTACGTCGCGCTCCCGTACGTCGCGCGTCCGGGCGCGGCGGCCGACCTCAACGAGTGGGTGATCGAGGCCGCCGCGGCGTCCGACCGCGCGGTCCCGTTCGCCACGGTCCACGCCGCCGACGACGACCCGGGGACCGTCGTCGCCGACGCCTTCGACGCCGGGGCGCGCGGCCTGAAGCTCCAGCTCCCGGTCCAGGGGTTTTCGGCAGACGACCCGCGGCTCGACCCGGCCTACGAGGTCGTCGCCGCACGCGACGCACCGGTCGTGCTCCACGCCGGGACGGCGCCGATGTTCGAGGACAGTCCGCACGTCGGCGTCGAGCGCTTCGAGTCGTTCCTCGCCTCCTACCCCGACGTGCGGGTGTGCGCGGCACACATGGGCGCGTACGAGGTCGACGCGTTCGTCGACCTCGCCCGCGACAACGACAACGTCTTTCTCGACACAACCTTCGCCATGTCGAGCGTCGCCGAGACGTACATGGATTTCGACCCGGCGACCGTCGACGACGACACGCTGATCGAGCTCTCCGAGTCGGTCATGTACGGCTCGGACTACCCGAACATTCCGTACCCCTACGCCCGGGAGCGGGAACACCTGCTCTCGCGGGACCTCCCGATAGAGGCGCAACGCGACGTCTTCTCTCGGACCGCGCGCCGCTTCCTCGGCGGCGACTGAGCGGCGACGCCGCTCCCTCGGCGGCGATGAGCGCCCGCGCCGGTCGGGGGCTCAGTACCGCTCGTCGACGACGCCGGTCTCGTCGAGGTCCGCGACCAGTTCGACGGCGTCGGGCGTCACGATGAGGCGGTCGCCGAGCGCCGCGCGCAGCTCGTCGACGTCGGCCTCGCCCTCGCAGACCACGACGAGGCGGTCGGTGGTCTCCGGCTGTGACACCTCGACGCGGTACTCGCCGGTCAACCCCTCGAAGCCGGCGAGCACCGTCTCGATGCTCTCCGGGTACACCTTCACGCCCTTGACCTTCAGCCGCTCGTCCGTGCGGCCGATGACGCCGTCGGGCAACACGACGGTCCCGTCCCGAACCGCCAGTTCGGCGAGGTCCCCGGTCCGGTAGCGCACCAGCGGGATGCCCGCCTTCCGGAGGTGCGTCACGACGACCTCCCCGCGCTCGCCGGCGTCTAAGACCTCGCCGGTGTCCGGGTCGACGGCCTCCACGACGGCGTAGTCGTCGACGACGCGGAGGCCGTCCTCGGCCGCGGTCTCGGCGGCCACGGGCATGATGTGTCGCGTGCCGAAGTAGTCCACGGCCGTGGACGCGTCGAGCGCGTCTTTGACCGCCTCGCGACGGCCGGGGATCGAGGTGAACGGCTCGCCGGCGCCGACGAACGTGTCGACCGAGCCGCCCGCCGCGCCGATCTTCAGCGCGAAGCTCGGGTTGCCCACGACGGCGTCCACGTCGTACGACTCGATGGTCGCGGCGGCCTGCTCGGAGTCGCCGGGGCCGAGCGGGAACACCTCCGCGCCGAGGCGTTCGAGCGCCCGATGGAGCACGTACCCGGTGCCGAACAGCTCGTAGCCGAACGTGTTGACGACGCGGTCGCCCGGCTCGATGCCGGCGCGTTCGAGCACGTCCGCGTTGGCGGCCGCCTGACCGTCGAGGTCGTCGGCCGTGTCGAAGACCGGCCGGAGCTGCTCGCCCATCGGCGAGAACGTGACCATCGCCGCGCCGTCGTACAGCGACCCCCTCGGCGGCGCGTCCTCGAAGTCGGCCTCGAGCTCAGCGGCCGTCGTGAACGGGAGGGCTCGGAAGTCGGCCCACGAGTCGACCGCCGTCGGGTCGACGCCCGCGTCCGCGAACTTCTCGGCGTAGAAGTCGCGGTCGGCGACCCGCTCCAGCTGCTCCCCCACCGCCGCGAGTGTACTGTCGTCGTACATCGCGTTAACACACGACAAACTGCCACATAAACCTCCGTCACCGGTGTGGTGGCGGGACGGGCGACGCCTGTGCGGCGCGGCGTCGGAGCGGAAACGCGCGTGCGGTCGGAAGGGTCGGAACGGAAACGCGCGTGCTGTCAGAAGGGTCGAGACGACCGGGTCGTGGACCGCGGGCCGTCGCGTTCAGTACGCGAACGGCCACGTGCGCAAGTACTCCTTGATCTTGCCGAGCCCGGCCAACACCCCCTTCGGCTCGACGGCGAGCACGACGATGATGATCGCGCCGAAGAACACCGGCAACAGCGCGGTCGCGTTGGTGCCCGTGAGGTCGGCGAGGAAATTCAGCCCGTCGTTGAGGTAGTCTTGAACGAGCGTGACGACGCCCACGCCGAGCAGCGCCCCCCAGACGCGTCCGAGGCCACCGAAAAGCAGCATGACGTAGTGTTCGAGGGTGAGCCCGATCGTGAAGTACTCCGCGTTGATGAAGCCGATCTGGAACCCGAACAACCCGCCCGCGACGCCGATCATGAACCCGCCGATGGCGAACGCGAGCAGCTTGTTCTTGAAGACGTTCACGCCGAGGACGGACGCGGAGAGGTCGTTCTCGTGGATGGCGCGGAACGTCTTCCCGACGCCGGTCCGGGAGAGGTTCAGCGACAGCATCGCGAACACCAAGAGTAGCACCAAAGCGAGCAGGTACTTGTCGATGGTCGTGCCGAGCGCGCCGACGGGCCCGACGAGCCCCACGTTCGAGGGCAGCGACTGGGTCGTCCCGCCGTGGATGAAGGCGAGCTGTGAGTTCACGAAGAACCACTCCTCGGCGATGAACTGGAGCGCCAGCGTCGAGATGGCGATGTAGAACCCCTTGACCCGGAACGACGGCAGACCGAAGCCGACCGCGACCAGCGCGGCGAGGAGGCCGCCGACGGCGAGCGCCGGGAGGAGTCCCGCTCCGACGGCGAGCAGTCTGCTCGCGCTGTACGCGCCGATGGCCATGAACGCGCCCTGCGCGAGCACGATCTCGCCGGCGTAGCCGAGGATGACGTTCAGCCCCAACACCGCGATGGCGAAGATGTACGCCTGCGTCAGCAGCGTCACCGTGCCGCCGCCGAGGAGGAACGGCGCGATGAAGGGGATCGGCAGCCCCAAAGCGAGGGCTATCTTCTGTGTCCGCCACCGGACCAGCCCCATTCGCGACTCGTAGTCGGTGAAGTACTCACCGCAGGGCATGCGACCACCTCCCGTCGGCCGCGGCCGTTCGAGTCGTCGGTGCACCGTCGGAGCGCCCCGTAGCGCGCGAACTGTGTCCCTTCATGGTCAGAGCCTCTCGATCCGCTCGGTCCCGAACAGGCCGTACGGCTTCACCAGAATGACGACGAGCAGGAGCACGAGCGGGAGAATCTCGCCGAAGCCCGCGCCGAAGTTGGCCTGGATGTTCGTGAACGGGACGTACACCGCGGTGCCGCCCACGAGGTAGTACGACCCCAGTTCCTGGAGGACGCCCACGACGATGGAGCCGATGAACGCCCCCGGGATGCTGTCCAGTCCGCCCAACACGACGGCGGCGAAGATGATGATCCCCGTGTTCTCGATGGAGACCGCCGCCCCTCCGCTGGACGTCGCCAGCAGGATGCCGCCGATGGCGGTGATGGCGATAGAGAGCGTCCACGCGAGCGCGATGGTGCGCTCGATGGAGACGCCGAGGACCATCGCGGCCTGCTCGTCGCTGGCCGACGCCCGGAGGATCGACCCGGTGACGGTTTCGCGGAAGAACAGCATCAGGACGGCGACGACGACCAGCGCGATGGCGACCGCGACGGCGTACGCCGCCTGTATCGACGTGCCGAGGGGGAGACTGAGCTGGCCGCCGAACGTCAGCGCCTCGGGGTACGCCTGCGCGTTCTGGCCGTACAGGAAGAAGATGACCCCCTCGAGGATGCTGCCGAGCGCCAGGGTCACGATGATGACCGACAACACCGGCTCGCCGATGAACTGTCGGAACACGATACGTTCGAGCGCCAGCCCGAGCACGAGGCCGAGCAGGACCGTCACGAGCACCGCCGCCCACGCCGGTATCGCCGCCGGGAGCACGGTGGCCGTGCCGAAGATGACGACCCCGTACGCGCCGACCATCGCGATCTGGCCCTGCGCGAAGTTCAGGACGCCGGTCACCTTGTAGATGAGCGAAAAGCCCATCGCCACGAGCGCGTACAGCGCGCCCAGTCCGAGACCGCTCAGCGAGATGTCGATGAGCGTGACCCAGTTGACCATCTAGCTCACCTCCAGTTCGCGTTCGTCGTCGAGGACCGGTTGGTCCACGTCGACGATGCGCATGACGCCGCGTTCCTCGGACTCTCTGCCGTCTTGGTACGTGATCGTGAGTTCCATCGCTATCTCGGTGCTGCCGTCGTACAGGGCCGTCACGAGGTCGCCGTATCGGTCCACGACGACCTCGCGGCGGAGCTTCCCGGTGCGCGTGAGCTCCCCGTCGTCGGCGTCGAACTCCTTGAACAGGAGCACGAACCGCTGGATCGGGTTATCGAGGTCCTCGTTGGTCTCCGCGACCACGCCGCGAAGCAGCTCTAAGACCGGTTCTTTCCGCGTCAGATCGCGGTAGCCCGCGTACTGGATGTCGCGCTGGTCGGCCCACTCCGCGACGTTGTCGTACCGGATGTTCAGGACCGCGGTGAGCTCCGCGCGGTCGTCGCCGACGACCATCGCCTCCTTCACGTAGGGGTTGAACTTCAGCTTCGTCTCGACGCTGATCGGCGCGACGGCGGTGCCGTCGGTCATCTCTAAGACGTCGTCCATCCGGTCGAAGATCCGCACGTGGTCGTCGTCGGTGAGCGCGCCGAAGTCGTCGGTGTGGAGCCAGCCGTCCTCGAACGCCGACTCGGTCTTCTCCGGCATCCCGTAGTAGCCGGAGGTGACGACCGGGCCGCGCACGAGCAGTTCGCCGCCCGGCGTGATCCCCACCTCGACGTTCGGGAACACCTCGCCGACCGTCTCCACTTGCACGTCGTCGTCGCGGTGCATCGTCACGAACCCGCAGACCTCGGACTGCCCCCAGATCTGCTTGAGCGGGACGCCCATCGCGTGATAGTACTCGAAGTGGTCCTCGCCGAGGGGACCGCCGCCGGTGTAGACGTTCTTCGCGCGCTTCAGTCCGATCTTGTCGAGTATCGGCCGGTAGGCCGCCCAGTAGGACAGCCAGTGGGCCCCGCGCAGCCACGCCGGCGGCTCCTCGTCGTTCCTGTCGCCGATGACGTACTCGGCGTACTTCTCGCCGACGCTCATCGCCTTGTCGTACACCCAGCCTTTGAACCGCGAGGTGTTCTCGATTTTCGCCTTGACGTCCGCGACCCACGCCTCGTACCGCTTCGGCGACGAGAAGATGATCTCCGGACCGATCTCCCGGAGGTCCTCCTCCTCGGTTTCGGGCTGTTCCGGGAAGTTCGCTGTCCACCCGGCGACGAACGCGGCCGCGAGCAGGATCATCTGCTCGCCCACCCACGCCATCGGGAGGTACGAGAAGTAGTCCGACTCCTTCGGCAGCGGGTCGATGTCGATGGCCGCGTTTGCGAGGTTCACGAGGTTGAAATGCGAGAGCCGGACGCGTTTCGGCATCCCCGTCGTCCCCGACGTGGGCGCGAGCATCGCGGTCGCCTCCGCGGGCACGGCCTGGATCTCGGACGCGAGGTAGTCGTCGCCCACGTCGCCGGACTCGCGGCGCTCGCGGCCGCGCTCCTCGACGTCCTCGTAGGCGACGATGTCGGGGTCGCCCGGCTCGGTCTTCTCGCCGTTCTCGTACCGGAACATGCCCTTGTCGTCCCGGTAGATGATCGTCGACAGCGACGGCACGCCGTCCGAGACGAGGAGGAGTTTGTCCACCATCTCCTGATCTTCGGCGTACACCACCTCGGGTTCGAGCAGCCGGAGCTGTTTCTCGATGTCCTCCGGCAGCATGTCCTCGTAGTTCGGGGCCGCCATCCCGCCGAGGGACTGCGCGGCGATCCACGCCCACAGCTGGTGGGGACGGTTGTACCCGATGGTGAACAGCACGTCCTCGTCGCCGAACCCGTACTCCTCTAAGCCGAGCGCGAACCGCTCCACGCGGTCGTAGTACTCCTCCCAGGTGAACTCCTGCCAGACGCCGTACTGCTTCCAGCGCAGGGCGATGTCGTCCGGGTGCTCGGCGGCGTGATCGATGAGGATCTCGGGGAGCGCCCGGTCGGAGACGATGGGCACCGACTCGCCCTCCGGCGCGGTCAGGACGCGCTCGACGGACAGCCCCGAGTCGGCTGAGTCGCCCGACCCGACGCCCTCGCTCTCGGCGTTTTCGGCCGCCATCTACTCGACCCCCGTGTAGACGCGGGCGACCTCGGGGTCGTCCGTCACCTCCTCGGGCGGCCCGCGAGCGATGACGCCGCCCTTCTGCATGACGATCATCCGCTCTGAGACCGCGGTGACGACTTCGAGGTCGTGTTCGATCATCACGAGCGTCAGCCCCTCCTCCTCGTGGAGGTCGGTCAGGAACCGGATCATGTCGTACTTCTCGTCGAAGGTGAGCCCGCTCATCGCCTCGTCGAGCAGGAGCACGTCCGGCTCGAGCGCGAGCGAGCGGGCGAGGTCGACCCGCCGCTGGACGCCCAGCGGCAGCGTCGAGACCGTCGTGTGGCGGTACTCCCAGAGTTCGAGGTAGTCGAGGATCTCCTCGACGAACCGCATGTTCTCGGCCTCCGTCTTCCGCCCGGTGCCGTAGTACAGCATCGCCGAGAGCACGTTCGGGCGTTTGGCGACCGCCCGGGTCGTCATCACGTTCTCTAAGACGTCCTCGCTCTCGAAGAGCTCTAACCCCTGAAACGTCCGACCGAGGCCGTGTCGGGCGCGGTAGTGTTCCGGCCTGCCGCTGACCTCCTCGCCGTTCAGGAACACTTCGCTCCCGGCGTCGGGCGTGTAGAAGCCGTTGAGGATGTTCAACAGCGTGGTCTTGCCGGCACCGTTCGGGCCGACGATGGACACCCACTCGCCGTCGGCGATACCGAGGTCCACGTCGTCGACGGCGGTGATCGAGCCGAACGTCTTGGTCACGTTCCGGCAGCCGATCGCGGCCTCCTCGGGAGGCACGTGCGCGCCGCTTCTGAGCGACGCCGCGCGCGCCTCGACCCCCTGATCGGCGCTCATCAGGTCCACCTCTTGCGGATCTTGTAGTGCCTGATGTCGGTGTACCGGGAGTCCTCGCTGGACGTCCCGAGGTAGAACTCCTTTATCTCCTCGCGCTCGACGAGTTCGTCGGCCGGGTCGTGGAGCTCGATCTGGCCGTTCTCCATGACGTAGCCGTAGTCGGCGATCTCGAGCGTGCGCTTTGCGTTCTGGTCCGCGATGAGCATCGTGATGTCCTCCCGTTCGTTGATCTCTACGAGCGTCTCGAAGATGTCGCGAACCAGCTTCGGCGCGAGACCGAGCGAGGGCTCGTCCAACAGGAGCAGGTTCGGCCGGTGGATGAGCGCGCGAGCGATGACGAGCATCTGCTGTTGCCCGCCGCTGGCGTAGCCGGCCTTGAGGTCTAAGATGTCCTCCAGTTGCGGGAAGTACTCGAAGGCGATCTGGTAGTCGTCCTCGTCGAATTGGAACCGGCGGCCCTGACGGTAGAGCCCGCACCGGAGGTTCTCCTCAACGGTGAGGTCCTCGAACACCCGCCTCCCTTCGAGGATGTGCGTGATGCCGCGCTGGACCATCTCGTTGGCGCCGTAGTTGGTCACGTCCTCGCCGCGCAGGAACACGCGGCCCCGCGTGACCTCGCCGCGCTCGCTCCGGCCGATACCGCTTATCATCTTCAGTATCGTCGATTTCCCGGCGCCGTTCGGGCCGAGCAGCGCGACGATGTCGCCCTCGCTGGCCGACATCGAGACGCCCTGTACCGCGAGGAAGTGCCGGTCGTAGACGATCTCGACGTTGTCGAGTTCGACGACCGGCGGGTCGCCGTCGTCCGCCGCGGTCGCGGTCGCTTGCTCGTTGGTCGCCATTACAGTCCGATCCAGGAGTCTCGGCGGGGCAGTTCGACGCTGGTGTCGAAGCTCAGGCTCCCGTCGGTGACCTCGAACAGCCGCCCGTTCATCGTCGGGCGGCGGTCGCCCTCCGCGTAGCTGAACGGCTCGGCGAGGCCGAACATGTCGTCGTCCTCGATGCCGAACATCCCCTGCCTGACGTTCGGGCCGGTCGTGACGTCGTTCCCGGCCTCGGCGGCGTTTTGCATGCCCTTCAGCGCGAGCAGGGCGTGGATCACGCCGCGCACGTAGTTGAGCTGGGCGACCTCGGGGTCGTCCATGCTGCGCCCCTCGCGCTCGAAGTTCGCCTCGATGATCTCCGCGCCCCGGCCGCCGCTGTCGAGCGCGCCCTGAAAGGTGCGGAACGCGTTGACGTACCGCACGCCCTCGAAGATGTCGGGCGACTGCTGGACCACGCGCTCGTCGACGGTGTAGGTCAGGCCGCACACCGTCAGGTCGGGGTAGATGTCCTGTCGGTCCTCTAAGAGCACCCGCATCGGCGCGGACGTGTTCTGGTGGATGAGGTAGTCGATGTCCTGGTCTCTGGCCTGTCGGAGCTGCGTCGTCGCGGAGTTGGCGGTCAGCGGGAGGTTGATGTCCGGGGCCACGTCGAGTCCGAGTTCCTCGGCGTACTGCTTGCCGCCCTCCACGGGCGACCGGCCGAACGCCGTGTTCGAGAAGATGAACCCGACCGTCGCCTCGGGGTCGTTGTCCGCGATCCACTTCAGATGCGCCCGGGCCTGGCTGGTGTAATCGAGGTTGCCGAAGAAGTTGTACGGGAACTCCTCGGTGACGAGGTTCGCGGAGTAGGACGCGGAGACGTAGACGATCTCGTCTTCCGCAACGGTGCCCGCCAGCGCCTCGGTGTCGGCGGTGCCCCAGCCGATGATCAGCGGCGGCGACGACTCGGAGGTGTACTGTTGATAGTACTGCTGTGCCTGCGGCACCTCGTAGGCGTAGTCGTTGTTCGGGTGGTCGATGCTCACGTCGAACAGGTCGTTCTCGTTGATGTACGCGATCGTGTCCCGAGAGCCGATGGCCGTCGGTCGCCCCACGTCGGACGTCGCCCCGCTCTCGTCGTAGATGCCGGGTACCGTGACCGAGTCGGGCATGCTCCCGTCGCCCCCGTCGCCGCTCCCGCCGTCGCCCCCGTCGCCGCCGCCGATACACCCGGCGAGCGCCAGCGTCGCCGCTCCCGCGGTGCCGCTCTTCAGGACGTTCCGCCGCCGGTACAGCCTCGACGAATCCACTGTGTTATCGTTTGTCATGAGTTTCTACCTACTACCGTGAGTGACATACTACATAATCATTAGGGATAGATTCAGCTCTCTGCGGGCAGTTACTCGGTGCCCGCGCGCTCGCGAACGGCGAGTGAAGCCGTCGATTCGCCGAAACAACCAAATGCGAGTGCCGAGACGACTGGTCCATGTTTACGTTTGTCGTGGGTATCGACACCGACGTGGGGCGGGCCGAGACGCAGGCGGAGACCATCGCGTCGATGCCGCTGGAGGCGGACGAGGTGACGGCGGTGCTCGTTCACTCGTTCGCCGAGAACCGGGAGGGCGGCACCGTCGAACAGGTCAAGTCCGTTCGGGTCGCGCAGTCTCGACTCGAAGACGCCGGGATCGAAGTGACGCCGGAGGGGTACGGCGGCGACGCCGCCAAAGCGATCCTCAACGTCGCCGACGACTACGACGCCGACCAGATCGTCGTCGCCGGCCGGAAACGCACGCCGACCGGAAAGGTCCTGTTCGGCAGCGTCACCCAGAGCGTCATCCTCGACACCGAACGGCCCGTCCTCGTCTGTAGCGGCGACGACTGAACCGACCGCTCGGCGCGTCCGCTCCAGACCCCGATCGGGATCAGAGCGGAACTCCCCGGTCCGACAGGGTGGTTCGAGAGTCACCGGGGCCCATCGCAATCAGTTTATAACTACGAGCGAGTATATCGGGTCGTGGTGGCGATGACGAGTCGGTTACCCCCACTGAGCCCCTTGTGACGACGGGTTTCCACCGAGCCACCGTTCCCACGACCGCCAGCGATGCGGCCGCTTCGCGGATCTGGGGAGTGCTACCGATCCCGAACTGACGGCTCCGAACGGGTCACAGTGAAAGTGGTTAGAATCGGTGTCGGCCGTTCGCTGTCGGGTGATTTCGATGCGAAAGAAGCGGGTGGGGTCGGCGACCGCGGTGCGGGGTCGTGACCCCGTTCCGCGGCTCAGTACGAGGCGGCTCGCTTGTCGAGGCCGGCGGCCTCGATGTCGTCGCCGTCGACCGAGGTGCGGAGCACGTCCATCCCGTCGTCGCCGTCGATGTCGAAGTTGCGGGCGTACAGCGCTTCGAGGCGGTCGTACTCGGCGTCGGAGATGGGCGGCACGTCGCTCGCGGCGCTCCACTCGGCGATGTCGTCGCCGTCGCGGAACGTCGGCGTGACGGAGGCGACCTCGTCGTGGGCCAGCAGCCAGCGGATCGCGGCCTGCGCCATCGTTCGCGTCCCCTCGCCGTGGTCGGGCGTTTCGAGGAACCGGATCGCGTCGACCTTCTCCCAGCCGGTCTCGTACCACTCCTTCGGTCGGTGCGAGCGGTGGTCGCCGTCTTCGAGGACGGTGTCGGGCGTCACCTGCTCGTTGAGGAGGCCGGAGGAGTGCGGAACGCGGGCGATGACGGACGTGTCGGAGTCCGACTCGCGGATCGTGTCGACGAAGTGGCGGCCGGGCTCCTGCTCGAAGAGGTTGAAGACGGTCTGGACCGCGTCGAACTCCTCGTACTCGACGGCGGCGTCGCCCTCGGCGAGCCAGCCGATCGAGGGGCCGAGCGCCCAGCCGAGCGCGCGGACGCGACCGTCCGCCTTCCACTCGCGGAGGAGGTCGCGAACCTCGGGCGTCACCTCGTCGACGTTCGCGTTGTGCAGTTGGAGCACGTCGACGTAGTCGGTGTCGAGGCGGTCTAAGGAGGCCTCGAACGCCTCGGTGAGGTACTCCTCGTTCAGCTCCTTCGGCAGCTCGCCGTGGCCGGCCTGCGGGTTGTCGTAGAAGTCGTAGCCGATCTTCGTCGACAGCGTCACCTCGTCGCGGCGGCCGTCGATCGCTTCGCCGATGATCGACTCGCTGTCGCCGTGGCCGTACACGTCGCCGGTGTCGACGTAGGTGACGCCCGCGTCGAGCGCCTCCTCGACCATCTCGACCGCCTGCTCGTCCGAGCGGTCGCCCCACCAGTCGGTGCCGACGACCCACGCCCCGAAGCCGATCTCGGAGACCTCGACGCCGGAGTTCCCCAGTTCGCGGTGTTGCATACCCGTCGATTGGCGGTCGGGACACTTATCGGGCGCGGTCGCTCCCACGGATGCGGAACGGTCCGGTGACGGCCGGTCCGCCCGCGAGCGCACCGTTGGAGTTTACACGGTCGGTCGCGTTCGGAACGCGTATGGAGAAGCCCCTCCGCCGGCGGCTCGACGCCGTCGTCGCCTTCCTCGCGGTCGTCGCCGTCGCATCCGTCACCGACCTGTTGTTGTCACACGGGAGAGCCGGGATCGTCACGGCCGTCCTCATGGCCTTCGGCGTGTCGTTCGTCGGCGTCGTCGTCGGACTGTTCGCCAACGCCATGCGATCCTAGCCGACGGGCGCTCGCGGGACCACACAACCGAATCCATATCAACCACGGCGACGAAGGAGGGCCGATGACAAAGCGACACGTGTCCCTGCCCGACGGCGCCGAGGCCGGGGTCCGAGGGTTCATCGACGAGGTGGACGAGCGGCTCTCCTCGGACGAGGACACCTGCGAGGTCGTCCGCGACGTGCTGGTCGACCTCCACGGCGATCGCGAGGCGTGGGAGGCGTGGCAGGACGGCGAGTCGGTGTCGCGCGCCGAGCGCGTCCGCCTTCAGGGGTACGACCCGTGTAACGCGACGCTGGAGTCCGAGTACTACGCCGAGAAAGACGAGGACCGCTTCCAGCGCTCGAAGCACCTCCAGTGGCTCTGGCGCCAGTTCGACGCCACGCCGATGGCGGACAACGTCGAGTTCGCGCTCCGGTTCCGCCAGATGCTCGGCGACCACCTGTTCGCCGAGTGCGGGGACAACTGCCGCTTTTTCAAGGGCATCTCCGTCACCTACGGCCACAACATCGAGGTCGGCGACAACGTGGTCGTCCACGACGGGGTCCACCTCGACGACCGCGGCAAGCTGACCATCGGCGACCGCGCGTCCATCTCCGACGGCGTCCACCTCTACAGTCACGACCACGACATCGTCGACCAGACCGAGGTTCGAAACTTCCACACGATCGTCGAGGCGGACGCCCGCGTCACCTACGACGCGATGGTCAGAGCGGGCTGTCGAGTGGGCGAGAACAGCGTCGTCGGCGCGCGTTCCGTGGTCCAGGGAGACGTGCCGGACCACCACGTCGTCGTGGGGTCGCCCGCCCGCAGCGTCCGCGTCAAGCCCGGCTGGGAGTCCGCCGCCGAGGAGTTGGAGGACGGCCGCCTCCCCGACAACCAGGACGAACGCGAGATCGAGTACGAACTCCCGGACGACCTCGATCAGTTCGACGAGTTCGGGCGGGACCTACAGCCGCCGGACGTGGAGAACCCCTCGCCGCCGACCTCGCCGGAGCGTTGAGGCGCCGAAACGAGTTTCAGCGGCGTCTCGTAGCGACTGTCAGACGATAGTTTCTGAGTATGACTCAGAATCGGTGACGATCACCGCCGAAGCCCCAGCCGCTTACTGCGACGCGACTCTCTCCGAGGACACGACCGCCTCGCAGCTGCCCCTTCGGGTCCCACCCACGGCCCCGCACCGCAGCCTCACGCCTCCCCAGCCTCGTCGGCAGCTCCCGATGGTCGACGCCGACTCCAGCGAGGGACCGAAGGTCCCTCTGGCAGCCGGCGCGTAGCGCCGACTCCCTCGCGCGTGCTTCTCGCGGTCGCCCCCGGCGACCGCTCGCAGGCACGCGCCACCGCGAACCGCGGTCGCGGTCGGTCGTCGCGACCAGTTTTTGACATCAGTCCGCGGTGTGCTACCGCTCGCCAGTATCGTTATGAGATTGCGACACGTACGGCCACATGGTGTTACGCACATGACAGGACAACAGATACTGATGATCGTGGGCGACTTCGGGGAGGACTACGAGATCATGGTGCCGTATCAAGCGCTTCAGGCGGTGGGCCACGAGGTCCACGCCGTCTGTCCGGACAGGGAGGGCGGCGAGTCGATCAAGACCGCGATCCACGACTTCCGGGGCGACCAGACGTACCTGGAGACGCGCGGGCACAACTTCGAACTCACGCACGGGTTCGGCGAGGTCGACCCCGCTGACTACGACGCGCTGGTCGTCCCCGGCGGGCGCGCCCCCGAGTACCTCCGCGGCTACGAGGAGGTGCTCGACGCGGTGCGACACTTCTTCGAGGCGGACAAGCCCGTCGCGTCGATCTGCCACGGCCCGCAGATCCTCGCGGCCGCGGGCGTCCTCGACGGCTACGAGATGACGGCGTACCCGGCCGTCAAGGCGGAGGTCGAGGCCGCGGGCTGCTCGTGGGTCGACGGCGTGACGACCGACGGGAACCTCGTGACCGGCCAGGCGTGGCCCGACCACCCGGAGTGGATCGCGCAGTTCCTCGACCTGCTCGGGACCGAAATCGAGCACGGCGCGCCCGCCGCCACGGCGGACTGATCCCCGACCGACTTCCCGTTTTTCATGACTGACCCACGAGCCGTCGCCGTCAACGTCGCCGCCAACACGAACGAGCCCGGCTTTCGCGGCCCGGTCTACCCGGACGGGTCGTTCGCGTACGTCCCGATCCCGGAGTCGGCGGCGACGCTCCCGCGCGAGGGGTTCCCGGTCGACGAGCCGCTCCCGACCTACGGCGGCCTGGACCTCCCCTTCGCGGTGCCGACCGACCTGCGCGAGACGCCGGTTCACGCGGACCCGGAGTTCCCCGGTGTCCACGGTCGCGGGCGCGCGAGCTACGGTGACCCGCACGGCGTGAAAGCCAGCCGGATCGCCGGCCTCGAACCGGGCGACTGGCTGTTCTTCTACGCGACGCTGTCGCTGCGACCGCACGGCTGGGCCGGTCCGGGCGAGGGGTCGGTCGAGGAGCCCGGGGGCGTGCGAGCCGACGACGACTTGGCTCCGGAGTGGGGCGCGTACCTCTTCGCGGGGATCCGGATCGAGCGGGTGCTGGCGGCGGGCGGCTCCGAGACCGTCGACCGTGAGGCGGCGGCTGCCCGCGCGCCGACCAACGCGCACCTGAAACGCGACCCGTTCGACGCCCGCGTCGTCGTCACGGGCGACGCGGACGCGTCCGGGCTCTTCGACCGCGTCGTCCCGCTGAGCGCGCCCGAGGCCGGCGCCGAGGCGAACGCGCTGGTGACCGAGCTGTCGAGCGACTCCGGAAAAGGGCCGTGGTGGCGACGCCCGATGGCCTTCGACGCGGCGGCGACCGCCCGCCTGCTGGAACGGATCGACCCGGCCTGACGATCGGTGTGAGACGGGTCGGCCGAGCGGTGACGGGGCCCGCGGCTCGATCCGGCACCGCGATTTATACCGTGCGCTCCCGTCTTTACAGGTATGAGCGATGACACCACTGAGACGACCGCGGAGAGCGACGGTCGCGGCGCGCCCTCGCGGATCGGCCGCGTCCTGCTCGGCGTCGGCCTCGCCGCGCAGGCCTCCGAGGACTTCCGCGACATGGACGACACCATCGAGTACGCCGAGTCGGCCGACGTCCCGATGCCGGAGTTGGCGGCGCCGTTCGCCTCCGGGATGATGGTCGTGGCCGGCCTCGGCATCGCGCTCTGGCGGCTCCCCCGGATCGCGACCGGCGCGGCCGTCGGGTTCCTGACGGTCGTGACCGCGACGATGCACGACTTCTGGAACGCCGACGAGGACGACAAGGGCGGCGAGCGGCTCGCCTTCTTCGGCAACCTCGCGATGCTCGGCGGGGCCTTGGTGTTCCTGCGCGAGGCGTATAAGAAGTGAGCGAAGAAGCGGGGAACCGTTCCGAAGCTACGGGCGTTTGTCTGTAACTCGTTGCTGGCGCTCTCGACGGCGAACAGCTTCAAAGCCCCAGTCGCGAGGACGACGCAGACGACGTAAGCACCGCAGCGAGTGAGCAACGCGAACGAGCGAGGAGCACAACGAGTGTGCGTCGTCCTCGCGACCGCCCCTTTGAGTCCCACCCCGCACCGCAACCGCGGCCTCACACCTCCCCAGCCTCGCGGTTCGTTCGGGGCTCCCTACGGTCGCCCTCTCACCGCGTCCCTCGCGCGTGCGATTCGCGCCGCGGTGCGGCGCCAATCGGTACGCGCCACCGCGTCGTTCAGTATACATCGCCGGCGTCGAGCGGGTCCTCTAACTGCCCCATCACCGCCTCCATCGCGTCGGTCGCGGTGAGCAGCCCGACGACCTCGCCGTCCTCGACGACCAAGGCGAGCTCCTGCGACTCGGCCTGAAACCGGTCGTAGGCGCTGCTGACGCTCGCGTCCGCGGAGACCGTCATCGGCGGCGCCGCGACGTCACCGAACGTCAGGTCGCCGTCCCGGAGCCCGTCGTAGCGGCTCACGATGGAGGGGGCGTACACGATACCCTCGAAGTCGTTCAGGTCGTCGCCGACGAGCGGGAAGCGGGTGTGCGGCGTGTCCCGGATCCGATCGAGGTTCTCCGCGACCGACGCCGTCGTCGTCAGGGAGACGACCTCGTCAGGAGCGGTCATCACGTCCGCGACGGTGACGCGGTCCACGTCGAGCGCGTTGAGGACCTCCTCGCGGCGCTCCTCGGAAATTTCGACCTCCTCCATCATCGAGCCGAGGCGGTTGCGGAGCTCGGCGCGCGTCTCCAACACCTCCTCTTCGGCCTCGGTCCACGAGCCGGTCATCTCGACGCCGAACAGCCCGAGCGTGGCCTTCGCGACCCAGTCGCCGAACTTGATCAGCGGCGAGATGAGCCACGCGAACCAGTAGAGGGGTCGGGCGCCGTACTCGGCGACCTGCTTCGAGCGCTCGACGCCGAGGTACGTCGGCGTCTGCTCGCCGTGCGTCAGGTGGACCATGTTGATGAGAAAGAATCCCAACAGGGAGCCCGCGCCGGCTGACGCGAGCGCCGTGTTCTCGAAGATCGGGGCGAAAAGCGCCGCCAGCCCCGGCTCGGCGACGATACCGAGCGCGATAGACGTCCCGGAGATCCACACCTGACAGGTCGTGAGGTAGAACTCCAGGTCGTCGGTCATCTCCCACGCGCGACGCAGTCCGGGGGTGTCCATCTCCGATTCGGGGTACTGCCGCAGTCGGGTCAGCCCGAACTCGATCGCCACGAAGTACGCGTTGATCAGGATGAGCGCGACCCCCGCGGCCACGCGGAGGGCGACCTCGGTGGGAGGCATCGCCGTTGCGAGCGGGATCATCGTCCCCACCGTCCCGACGCGTGATTGAAAAGCGTTCAGGGATCGCGTCGCCCCCGCCGATGAGCCGCTGGCGCGCAGCCGCGTTACTCGTAGTCCTCGTACGTCGGCAGCCCCTCGTCCGGGGGGAACTCCTCGACCGGTACGGTCGTCTCGTCGCCGCTTTCCATGTCTTTCACCGTGTACTCGCCGTTCTCTAAGTCGCGCTCGCCGACGACCACGACCGTCTCGGCGTTGATCGAGTCGGCGTAGCCGAGTTGGGCGCCGAACGAGCGGCCCGAGACGTCCTGCTCGACGACCACGTCGTCGCCGAGCGCGCGGAGGTCGCGGGCGAGCGCGGCCGCCTCGCTCCGGGTGTCGCCCACGCTGAGGACGTAGTAATCGGTCGTCAGCTCCTCGTCGGGCCAGACGCCGGCGCGCTGGCAGAGGAGCTTGAGCGTCGCGTGGCCGGGCGCGACGCCGACCGCGGGCGTCGGCTGGCCGCCGAAACTCTCGATGAGGTCGTCGTAGCGCCCGCCGCCGAAGACGGAGCGCGACACCTCGCCGGTCGAGTCGAAGCACTCGAAGACGACCCCGGTGTAGTAGTCGAGCCCGCGGGCAGTCGTCAGCGACACGTCACAGAACTCGCCCGCGCCGAAGTCGTCGGCCGCGGCGAGGACGTTCCGGAGGTTCTCGACCGCGGCCTCGACTTCCTCGCCGCCCGCTTCCGCGACCGCGTCGAGGTCGTCGACCGTCTCCACGCCGGCGATGAGATCGTCGAAGTCGCGCGCGGTGTCGCGGGCGAGTCCGGCGTCCGAGAGCAGCCCGACGTACTCGGCGTCGTCTGTCTTCGCGCGCTTGTCGACCGCGCGGATCGCGGCCGCGGTGTCGACCGCCTCGGGGTCCTCGGCGAGCGAGCGGACGAGGCCGCCGAGGATGTCGCGGTGAGAGACCCGGAACTCGAAGTCGTCGCCGGTGAGCCCCAAGTCCGTGAGGGCGTCGGCGGCGACCGCGAGCACCTCGGCGTCGGCCTCGGGGGCCGAGGAGCCGAACACGTCGATGTTCGTCTGATAGAACTCGCGGAACCGCCCCTGCTGGACCTGCTCGTAGCGCCAGAACGGCCGCGTGGACATCCACTTGATCGGCTTCGACAGCTCCTGGCCCTTCGCGACGACCATCCGGGCGACGGTCGGCGTGAGCTCCGGGGTCAGGGAGACGCCGCGGCCCCCCTTGTCGTCGAAGGCGTACAGCTCCTCGACGATCTCCTCGCCGGACTTGTCGACGTACATCTCCGTCCGTTCTAAGGCGGGGGTGGCGATCTCGCGGAAGCCGTGTCTGGCGGCCGCGCCCTCGACCGCGTCGGTCACCTCGCGGCGGGCGGACTGCTCGCCGGGGTAGAAATCGCGGAATCCCTTGAGGCCGTCGTACATGAACCCCGGTTCGGCGAGCGCCCGCTTGAAAGCATCCCTTCGGGGGCGGCCCGCGCGAGAGGGCGCCCGGCCTGCGGGCGCCGTCGGAGAGCCGTCTCGCCTAGTCGCGCTGGTACTCCTTCTGGAACCCGCGGAACTCCGTCCGGTGGGCCTCCTCGTCGGAGAGGAGCGTCACGGCGAGGTCCTCGGTGACCGGGTCGTCCGCGTCCTCGGCGGCGTCGATCAGGTCGCGGTACGTCGCGATGGCGCCCTCCTCGGCGTCGAGCACGCCGTTTATCACCGAGAGCACGTCGGTCGAGTCCGCGGGCGGCTGGAGGGAGTCCTGGCTGGCGGTGAACTCCGCCGACCCCGGCGGGCGCGCGTCGAGCTGTTTGAGCCGCTGTCCGATCTGTTCGGCGTGGCCGAGCTCCTCCTGAACGTCCTGTTTGAGGCTCTCTTTGATCTCCTCGGCGCGGACGCCGTCGAGGACGATGGCGTTCGTCTGGTAGTTCATCACGGTCTCGATCTCGTCGGCGTACGCCTCTCGGAGCAGCTCGACCACTCGTTCAGATGACATACGTGCCGCTACGAGCGCGGGGTCAAAAGTCGTTCCGACGCTCCCGGGCCGACGGGAACCGGTCGGTCGCGTCCGGTATCGACGAGCGGGCCGGTCAGTCGTTCCGACCGTGGACGTAGGTCTGGTCGTGGTCCGGGAACACGTCACCGACCGTCTCCTCGCCGTGCGTGTCGGCGATGAGCGCGCGAAGCTCGTCCTCGTAGTCGGCCTTGGGCACCTCCTCGCTCGGCCCCTGTTGGACGTCGAAGGTGGCGTCGACGAGCTGGTCGACGGCGTGTCGGCCGAACCCGGAGAGCGGCGAGATGTAGTCGATCCCGTTGCGGTCTTCGAGGCTCTGCGCCTGCGCCCGCGACACCGTGGGGACGCGGTCGTCGCGGCGCGTCCCGTCCGCGATGGCGTCCACGTCGAGCGCCGCGATGGTCTCTAAGGCGTGCTCGTGGACGCGCTGGATTCCGTTGCGGGGGTAGCCGTCCGCGACCATCGTCTCGACGGCGCTCTCTGCCACCTCCCGGTCGAGGTCGACGCGCTCGAACGGGAAGCCGAGCTCGGCGGCCGCTCGCTCGGCGTGCTCCCAGTCGTCCGTGAGCCCGAAGCTCCCGGTGACACACCGAACGTCGTAGAACCGGTCGAGCAGGTGGGCGGCGAGGGAGGAGTCTTTCCCGCCGCTGTACAGCAGCGCGAGCTCCATCTACCGCCGCCGGATGTCGAAGCTCTTCTGGTCGGGCTGGAGCTCCTTGAGGAGCTCGCGCATCTGATCTTCGTCGATGCGTCCCTGAACGCGCCCGCTCTGTGCCAGCGCGGCGACCTGCTGTTTCACCTTCTCGCCGAACTGGGGCTTCGACATCTCGACCGCGTTGAGCCGCTGGCGCGCGCCGTCGGTCAGGTGCTGTTTCAACACCGCTTCCTGCTGGGCCTCGGCGCGCTCCTGGGCCTCCTGTTGGGCCTCGGCGGCGTCGCCTTCGCCGCCTTGGCGCTCGCGGAGCTCCTCCATCTTCTTTTCGCGTAGCTCTTCGAGCCGTTCGTCGTCGGGGTTCCCGCTCATACGTGCCCGTTCTCGGTCCGTGCGAAAAACCATTTCGGAGGTCGCGACCCGACGCGGCGCGCCCGAACTCGCCGTCGCCGGGGAGCGGCGGCCGCGTCGGTCCGCGTCAGTCCGCGCCGTTTAAACGGGTCCTCGGCGTATCCGCGCCCAATGAGCGAGTCGCGGGAGTTCTGTCCGCGCTGTGGCGATTCGGTCCCCGAGCGGCGCGACCCCCTCCCGGGCGAGCCGCGCGGGCGAGACGCGCTGCTCTGTGACGACTGTTACTTCGAGGACTTCGACCTGGTCGACGCGCCCGACCGGATCGAGGTGCTGGTCTGTTCCGGCTGCGGCGCGGTCAGGCGCGGCGAGTCGTGGCGCGACGTGGGCGCGCGCGACTACACCGACGTCGCCGTCGACGAGGTCGCGGAGGCGCTCGGCGTCCACGTCGACGCCGCGGACGTCGAGTGGGGCGTCGAGCCGGAGCAGGTCGGCGAGAACACCGTCCGGATGCACTGCCGGTTCTCCGGCGTGGTACGCGGGACGCTCCGCTCCGCGGAGGTGACGGTCCCCGTGAAGATATCGCGCGGGACCTGCGACCGCTGCGGGCGCATCGCCGGCGGGTACTACGCCGGGATCGTTCAGGTCCGCGCCGACGAGCGCGACCTGACCCCCGCGGAGCGCGCCGAGGCGCTGTCGATCGCGGAGACGTACGTCGCCGACCAAGAGGCCGACGGCGACCGCGAGGCGTTCATCACCGAGGTGGTGGAGACCGACGACGGGCCCAACGTCAAACTCTCCTCTAACCGGCTCGCGCAGAACGTCGCGACGCGGATCACGGATGCGCTCGGCGGGAGCTTCGAGTCGTACCCGACGCTCGTCACCGAGGACGGCGACGGCAACGAGGTGTACCGCGTCACCTTCGCGGTCCGGCTCCCGAAGTACGCGGTCGGCGAGATCGTCGACCCCGAGGACGGCGACGGCCCCGTCCTCGTCACGAGCGTCTCGGGCCGCCTTCGGGGCGTCCGACTCGCGAGCGGCGAGGGGTACACCTCCGAGTACGCCGAGGCGGAGGCCCCGGAGGCGACCCGGCTCGGCACCCGCGACGACGCCGCCGAGACGACCGTGGTGACCGTCGAGGACGAGAACGCGATTCAGGTGCTCGACCCCGTCACCTACGAGGCGAAGACGGTCCCGAACCCGACGTTCGTCGACGACGACGCGGACGCGGTGCTGGCGTTCGAACACGACGGGGAGATTCACCTCGTGCCGGAGGAAGACGCCGGGCCGCGGGCGACCGAGGCGCCGAGTCAGGAGTAGGGCGCTCGCCGCCGGCCGGGGGGATAGAAGGGAAATGGCGGCGTCGGATCTGATCGTTCGTGGGACTACTCGTGAAAACGGACCGATCCGACGGGGGTGGGCCGAAACTTCGGAGACCGTTCAGTCGGCGCGGGCGGGCTGCTCGCGGCCGAGCGCTGCGGCGCGTTCGGACTCGGTTACCTCGATGCCGCGGCGTTCGAGTTGCTCGATGAATTCGGCCTCGCTGAGCCCTGCCTGTGCCGCTGCCTGCGACAGCGTCAGCGTTCGCGCACCGTACAGCGTCAGCGCACTCGACAGCCCGTTCGTTGCCATACACCTACTGGACGCGTGAAGGTTTATGAAGGTTACTACTTCATTGAGGGCCATGATACACCTTATACGATATATATTGACGATCGGTCGGCGTCGTGACCATAATACACGAATCCACGGTCGCCGGGCCCGCGGTCGCGTCGGCGAGGCGAGCGAGGGCGCTCAGCCGCGCTACCGTCGCCCGCAGGAGTTATACCGCTCTGCGGTCCAAACGCGGGCATGGACAGACAACAGATCTTCGCGCTGTTCTTCGCGTTCCTCATGGTGAGCTCGATGGTCGCCTACGGCGTCTCGCTGCTGTAGCCGCTCGGGCGCCCGGTCGGTCGGCTCAGCCGTCGCCCCAGACGTCAGAGAGCGGGTGGTTCTCCCGCCGCTCCGCGTCCGCCTCCGAACGCGTCCGGACCGAGTCGTCTGATCCCCCGGGCTCGGCCGGCGCGTCGTCGGTCCCGCCCTCGCGAGTCGAGGAACCGCGCGCTCCCTCCGAGCGGTCGGCCCGGCCGTTGCGCCGTCCCGCGCCCGGGTCGCCGGCGTTCCGCGGCGGCGTCGCGTCGATCCCGGCGAGCGCGGCCTCGGGGTCGAACGACGGCAGCGACGGGGTCGTCATCGCGTCGACCTGCTCGCGGAACCACGAGGGCGTGTCGGCCTCGGCGCGCTCGAACAGGTCGAGCAGCGAGTCGTCCGCCAGGTACGTCGCGCCGTAGTCGTCGGGCGCGCGGACGACCCGCCCGCAGGCCTGGATGACGGTCCGGAGCGCCGTGCGGTGGTACCACGCCCACTGGCCGTCCTCGAGCCGCCGGGCGACCCGCGAGTCGTTGGTGTTCCGGTACGGCGCCTTACACACCACCTGCCAGCGACAGAGGTCGCCCTTGAGGTCTAACGCCTCCTCCATTTTCACCGAGACGAACACCTCCGGGTCCGAACTCGCCTTCCACGACTCCAGTTCGGCGTCGCGGTTCCCGCGCGAGTGTCGCCTGACCCGCGCGGCGACGCCGAACTCGCCGAGCCGCTCGGTGATCCGGTCGGCGATGTCGTACGAGTGCGCGTGGATGAGCCCCTTCTCGTCGGGGTGTTCGGCCATCAGCCGGACGATCAGGCGGGCGATCTTCGGGACGGTCTCGTCGCGGTGCTCGTAGGTCATCGACCCCTGCGTCACGTCGTACAGCGGGCGGTTCGCGAGCGGGAACGTGTGCTCGACGTCGACGAGGGCCACGTCGGCGGGGTTGAGGCCGACGCCGCGGCAGAACGCCTCCTTCGAGAGGATGGTCGCCGACAGCAGCGCGAACCGGTTCCCGCGGTCCCAGACGGTGTGTTTGAGGTACCGCGCCGGGTCGAGCGGCTTGATGTCGATCGCCGACCCCTCGCCGCCCGGCTGGTCGACGACCCACGTCGTCGGCGACTCCGGGTCGCGGTAGTCCTCTAGGAACCAGCCGAGTTCGCTTATCAGCTCCTGGAGCCGGTCGCGGCGGGCGACCTCCTCGCGGTCGAGTTCGGGTCGCCCGACCAGTTCGTCTTTCGCGCGGATCGCCACGTCGCGGAGGGTCTCGACGAACCGCGCGGTCCGGTCGAGCGCGTCCTCCTCGGGGCCGGCGTCGGCCGCCACGTCGGGGACGCCCACGTCGTCCCAGACCGGGACGCGCTCGGGGGAACACTCGATGGTGGCGTACATCTCGGCCCACTCCGCGAGCCCGTGGGCCTCGTCTATCACGGCCACGTCGCGCTTGCGGAACACCTCGGAGCCGGCGGTGCGCATGAAGTACGCCAGCGTCATCGCCGCGAAGCGGTTGCCGGAGGCGATGGCGCGGTCGGAGAAGTACGGACAGCGGTGCCGGATCGAGCAGTCGAACCCCTGCTGGCGCGCGCAGGGGGCGCGGTTCACGGGCGTGTCGTGCTCGCCGGGCAGCACGCAGTCGTAGTTCGACTTCCCGCGGATCACGGCCAGGTCGTCGAGCAGGTCGTCGGCCTCCACGTCGTCGATCTGCGACACCTGCGGGGTCGTGTAGTAGGCGCCCGTCGCCTCGCTGGGCGCCGCCTCGCCGGCGGTCTCGGCCGCGCCCATGATCGCCCGGGCGAGCAGCGACTTGCCGCTGCCCGTCGGCGCGCGCACCAACACGACCCGATTCCCCGCCGCGAACGCGTCGCGGATGTCGGCGAGGGCCTGCTTCTGTGCCCCGCGGTAGCTCGGCGCGGGGAACTCGTCGGGGATCCGGCTCGGGTCCACACGACGCCCTCGCGCGCTGGCGGAATTAAACCCTCGCTTGGTGGGCGCCGGCGACACCTATTGATACTCCGGGTCGAAACGGGAAGAGGAGATGAGCGACGACGGGATCCTCGGGTCGCTGTCCGCGGTCGGCCTGCTGAGCCTCTGTTGTATCGGCTTCGGCGGCGTGGCGGGCGGGGCGGCGGTGATCGGCGGCTCCGCCTCGGCGAGCGCGTTCGCGACCGGGGCGACGAGCGTCCGCGGCGCGCTCGTGTCCGGCGCCGTCACGTTCGCGACCGTCCTCGTCGCCGCCGCGGTGATCCGCTGGCGACTGAGACGGTGAGCCGAACCCGGAACTCGGCGGTGAAAGCGGGTCGTTCGCACTAGGTGACTCGCCGCGCTCGCAGCCCGTGAACGTGCGTCGGAGACGGCCACGCTCCGTGCGACCGCCGAGCGGACGCAAGAACGCTGGCAGACACGTCCCCTCACGGCCGTCACCGACCTCAATGACGCTCGCAAGGGTCCTCCGGCGCTGCTGTTCTCGTTCCGTTCGGAGGCCTGGCCAGCGGTCAACACCCCGTCCGATACGCCGGGCACGCCGGTGGTCTTGCGTGTCGGCGCTACGATGCTCGGTGCGGCCGCCGGGGTAGCGTTCTCCCGTCGCGCGGTCAAGACCGGCCACTGGAAACCCGTCCCATTATCAGTAATCCGCAACGGAAGCCGTGGGCTTGTCAGTGGGAACTCCTCTCAGCGCCATACTAACGGGGGAGCTACACCCAGAAGTCAAGTACAGTCGCCGTAACACCGGTACACGACAGATTCGCTTTCACCAGAAGGTGTCCCTCGCGAGTGGATCGGTCGAGAATCTCGCGATCGACGCTCCGTCTCACATTGTAATCCGCATTCGGTTCGTACTCACGGTTCTGACAGACGAGTCAGTGTGTCGCCGTTACGGGTCGTGTTCAATAATCACGCGAATTACTGGGCCGTACAGAACCGTCACCCGACAGGTCTGAAACTGAAACTCTGCCGACGGAAGCCATCCGCTGTCGTCTGTCGCCTTCGTCTTGAACAGCCCGTTTAGTCGGTCGGTGTCGACAAAATTGTACAGCGGTGGCGTTTCGGAGAGCTCCGACCACTGTTCGATGGCGTCCGTGACCGCCGAACGGACGGCGTCTCCCACGTGGAACGGCCGATCGAACTCCCGTACCAGTTGCGTGTCGGTTGTCCATCCCGGCGTGCGGTGGGCGCTCGCCTCTAGCTGGCTTTTCGCATGTGGCACCGAGTTCGGATCGCTGTGACCGCTCATACTAACAGAGTGGTGTACCGGAATACAGTACCTCTGCCGATGAGCATCGAGTCGGCGGTAAGAACACCGATGTGTATCGGTGAGATTCGAGGATACCCGCGGGGATATGTCACGAGAACAGCTCTGCGAGGATTTTGCGCTCTGCCGTTCGGAGATGTTGGCTAAGGGTGGACTGCGCGATACCGACCTCCGCGGCGACGGTGTCAGCGTCGGCGGCCCGCGGCTGGTCGAAGTAGCCCGCGTGGAAAGCCATCCGGAGTACCTCGCGCTGTCGGTCAGTCAGCTGGTCGTCTACGGCTTTAGCGACGGTCGAGCTCGATTCCCAATCAGCGGATCGACGATTCTTTGCGACGAGTTCGACGCAGTCCAAAGCGGCGGTGACGGTATTTACGTACTCTCGGACATCGGTTTCGTACGGTAACTGTACCGTCACGGCCAACTGGGCTGAATCGGGACGTATCTTCACCTGTTGGAGTGCGGCACCCTGTCGGACCAGCTGCTGAATCGGCGACTCCGGACGTAATGTCACGACACAAGTCATTCCGGTCGTGTCGGCGCGGAGCACCGACACGCCGGACGTGTCGCTGAGTCGTGTTTCGATCCGGTCACGGTCGTGGCCGGCAGTAATCGTAACCGCGACGAATACGATACATGTTCCGCTGTTTCGGTGCGAGACATCAGATATCTCGAGGGGAGCGTCGACGGTCGTCAAGAGCCGGGACAACGCAGAATCCGAGTCGACGTGGAATGTGAGATCTGCCCCACCGCCCGACAGGAGGGCGTCTCGCTGTCGGATCGCACCGATAGCGTGGCCGATGGTCACACCGAGTTCCGCCAGGGCCTCGACCTCCTCTTCTGCCATCCCGGTCGGACGGTTGAGGTGTACCTCTATCGCGCCGAAGCGTGTGGTGTTGTGGACGACCGGTACCGCGACGATCGTGTTGGTTCCGCGCTTCAGGCCTCGGCCACGCCACCACACGTCGGATTCGATCGTCACGAGGTCCGCCACAGACACCGAGGACCCTGTCTCGTAGGCCTGTCTCGCGGGGGACGTCGGCGCCGCCTCGACCGGTTCTATCTTGCTCGCATTCGATGTCGCTCTAGGGATGTCTGAAAGGTAGCTGTCGAGGTCACCCGCTTGAGTCCTACGGACAGTCCCGTCGGTCGAAAGGTCGACGTCTGCGATCCACGCACCGGTAACCGAATCCATCTGTAGCAGGCGGCGACACACCTCTTTCTCGATCTCTGCGCGGGTATCTGCGCTCACCACCGCCGGGCCAATGGACCGAATCAGGCGGTTGATCCTGTCGAGGCGTGACAGTCGTTCGTTCTGTTGTTCCAACTTCTGGTCACGCTCTCGAAGGCTCCGAGTTCGAGCCAGTTGCTCGAGCGCCTGTCTGGTGTTCGCAGCCCACGTCTCTGCGAGAGTCCGTTGCGTCGGCGAAAGAGAGTGTCCGTCTGTTGTGGCCGCGAGGAACACCCCCCGTTGGCCGAGTGGGCAGGCCATCCAGTCGCTAAATGCGTCCTCAAGCCAGTCCGCGGATCCGGTACGTTCTCGATGCCCCTCCGCTTTCAGACGGTCCGTCTGGTCGGCGAAAGCCGTCCAGACTGGATCCGTACCGCCGGAGAGCGTCGGTAACGTCGGATCGACTCCGGGAGTGGCTGCTGCGCTGGCCGCCGGAACGAGATCGCCGGTCGATTCTTCTCTGGTAAACACCGCAGCGTACTGGAAGTCGAGGGCCCCCGTCGCAGTCGTGACCGCATGGGTGGTGACGGCCTCGTCCCGCTCGGTACTCATCAGGTGGCGCGTTTCACGGTGGAGGGTCTGAAGATACCGTTCGCGCCTGTACCGGCCGGTGATATCGTGATAGTGGTCGATCCGCCCGCCAGCGTACAGCCCGGTCTCGATCGGTGCGCTCCAGTACTCGAGCCACCGCTCCGTCCCGGTCTCGCCC
This sequence comes from Halorubrum ejinorense, assembly GCF_039522565.1. Lineage (GTDB taxonomy): Archaea > Halobacteriota > Halobacteria > Halobacteriales > Haloferacaceae > Halorubrum > Halorubrum ejinorense. Next base: position 83,127 of record NZ_BAAADQ010000010.1, read on the forward strand.
TCAGGGAAGTGAACGGTGGCATCGAGTTCGTCTCCGTGGCTCGCCAGCCCGGTTCGTATCAGCGACGCGAGCGACTCTTCGCCGGCGTCGATTCCCTCGAAGTGATCCGTGGCGGCGTTCGCGTACTCGCGCCCTCGGAGGTTGCTCCGGTCAACGCCGAGCAACGCCTCGGTCGCCTCGTTGGCCCACACGACGGTGCCGGCCGCGTCCACCACGACCATCGCCTCCCGTGAGCTGTCGAGCACGTCCTCGGTGAGCGACTCGTACCGCTGCTCGCTCGTCCGTTCGGCGGCCGTCCGCTGGATGTGTTCGGCGGCGACGCGAAAGTCCTCGTCTGGGAGGTCGGTGAGCAGTGACTCAACGTCCGTCTGTACCCTCGCGAGGCGGTCAGTGAGCGAGCGGTACTCCTCGCTGGCTTCGAGGACCTCGGGCTTCTCTGTCGCTTCGAGGGTGTCCTGCCGCTCGATCAGGGAGAACAGTTCTTGGAGCTTCTCGTCGTACTCGGCCCGGGTCAACATCCGGTCGATCACCTCGTGTAACGCTGTGGCCTTGACCGGTTTTTCCAGGTACGCGTCGAATCCCATCTTGACGACATCGAGGCCGGGGGTGACCGCCGAAACCATCGCGACGCGAGGGTCGACGTCGGCGTTCCGGATCGCCTCGAGGACGTCTCCTCCGGAGAGACCGGGCATCATCCGGTCGAGCAACACCACGTCCACGGTCTCGTCCAGGCGTTCGAGAGCTTCAGTTCCGTCGTAGGCCGTTTCGACGTCGTAGGTCTCCCCGAGCCATTTGGCATACAGCTCGGCCGTGTTCCGGTCGTCTTCGACGACGAGGACACCGGCGGGGGTCGGCTGTTCAGTCATTACTCTACGGTCCTGCCAGACCGTTCGCTTTCCATCGTCTGTCTCTCCGGCAAACGGAGGCACACCTCTGTCCCGTCGCGAGTCGACTCGACGGATGCGTCACCGCCAGCTTGAGTAACAATCATTCGTACCATCCACAGGCCGAGCCCTTGCCCGTGATTGAGTTGGGATTCTTCGCCGGTCTCCAGAACGCTCGCTTCCATGTCCGGCATCCCCGGGCCGTCGTCTCTCACGAGAACCTCGGTCCAGCCGTCCGCCGAGTGGTCGACTCTGACCTCTATGGCAGCCTCTGATGACGCCTTGGCAGCGTTTTCGACGAGTTCGCGAACCGCGTCGAGGAGCTCCACAGGGACTGGTGGCCCGTCGTCCGGAACGTCAGTCGCGACCGTCGCGGCGGCGTACTCCTCGCGGACTGGAGCGACGGCGGCTTCGACCAGTGCCCCAACCTCTCGTTTTGGCTCCCGTCCCTGGCGTGAATCGAGGACGGACCGTATCTGCTTCATTTTCTCGGTCATCGCGACCCACTTGTCGAGGATCCGTTCTGTGATCTCGAACTGTTCGGCTCGTTTGTCCGCGTCGGTCTCTTCAGCTATCAGCTCTGTCCAGCCGCGCAGCTTGGTCAGGTCGTTTCGCATGTTGTGACGCATCACCCGCTGCATGACTTCGAGGTGGCGTTTGTGTTGGTTCCGTGCCGTCACGTCGCGACCTTCGACGACGAGCAGAGACACCTCACCGTCCTCGTTGGTCACGGGCTTTACCGAGAAGTCGATCGTTGCGAGGCCGTTACCGCCGCGTACGTCGGTCTCGTACCTGACGAATTCCCCACTTGCGGCCCGTCGGATCGCGTCTCGAACCCGCGTGCGGACAGTGTCGGAGTGGCTCCACCAATCTACCTCTTGGAACGGAGTTCCGACGATATCACTACGGTCGAACTCCCCGAACGCTAAGGCGGCGTCGTTTGCTTCGACGATCGTCCCGTCGGGCTCCAGCAGCCCGGTGAACTGGAAAGTCTGGTTGAAGATGCTCTCGTACCGCCGAGCGCGCTTCCTGTTCTCGGTCACGTCTCGAAGGTACAGCAACATTCCGCCGATGGCGTCATCCTCCAACATGTTTCGACACTGCGATTCGACGTTGAGCCACGCGCCGTCGCCCGACTCGATACGCCACTCCGCTTGGATGTCCGCGCCGGGGTCGTCGACGCCGTCGAAGAACGTCTCCATCGCGTCTTCGCGACTTTCTGGGTGAAGGTAGTCGAACAGGTTCGTTCCGACGAGGTCGTCCCGGTCGTATCCGAGAACGCGGTCGGCGGAGCCGCTCGCGTATTCGACCGTTCCGTCGGTGTCGACGATCGTCACCACGTCGGTGGACTCTTCGACGAACCGCTCGGTTCGGCGTTGCTGGCGGCGTGGATCGGTCATATCATGCACGACCATCGCGTACCCGTGGAACCCACCGTCGTCGGTTTCCAGCGGTGCGTACCGGACGTCGGCGTAGAACTCCGAGCCGTCGGCGCGAGCCTGCCACCCTTCGTGAGCGCTCTCACCGGCGATACGGGCCTGCTGGAGCAACCGGTCGGGGAGTTCCGAGTCACGGTCACTCTCCGGGTACAGTCGCCCCATCGACATCCCCACGGCGGTCTCGCTATCGTATCCGAAGAGGCCGCTGGCACCGGTGTTCCACGTCTGGATGACGCCGTCTCCGTCGACGATGACGAAGGCGTACTCGTCGATACTTTCGACTAACAGCTTGAACTGTTCCCGTTCGCGCTCGAGTTGCTGTTGACGCTCTTTCCGATCGGTGATATCGGTCGCCACGGTGAGGACGCGAACTGGGTTCCCCGCGTCGTCGTATCGCGGAACGGCCCGGACTCCCTGCCAGAGATACGTGTCATCGGTCCGCCGCAATCGCAGGTCGCCAATCCACGGCTCGCCCGTTTCGAGCATCCGTTCCAGTTCCCGTTCCACGCGTTGCCTGTCTTCGGGGTGGACGAGCGCTTCGAACTCCTCGAACGTCTCGATATCCTGACCGATCATGTCGACTAGGGTCTCGTTCCACTGGACCGTGCCGTCCGTCAGGTCCCAGTCGGCGATACCGGTCTGCGTTCCCGACAGAGTCAGCTCCAGCCGTTCCTGCTGTTGACGCAGTTCCTCGCGAGCGTCCCTCCGTTCGATCTCGTAGCCGGCCCACTGTCCGAGGAGACTGACGAGCGACCGTTCGAACTCGTCGAAGGGGCGCTCTCGCTGCTCGCTCGAGGCGAAACACAGCGTCCCGTACACGCGATCGTTGACCTTGACCTTCCCACCGACGTACGTTTCGAGCCCGAACGTATCGTACGCGGCGTCGTCGACGAGTTCGCTCTCGGCGGCATTCACGAGTCCCGTCGCACCGTCGTTCTCGATCGTCAGCCGACAGTATGATTCCGAGAGTGGCCTCGACTCGCCCGACTGAAGGAGTTCGTGGGGACCGACCCCCTCGACTATCCGCTGGGTTGAAGCGGTCGACTCCTCGCCCGTGTCTATCCGTGTCAGGAAGCCGTACGGCAGGTCCAAATGGTCCTGCCCCGCGTTCAGTAGCCCGTCGATCTTCTCCTCGAAACTCGTCTGCGGGTCGGTCGTCACCTCGTAGATGCGTTCGAGCAAGTCCACCCGCGTTTCGGTCTGTCTCTCGCGCTCTCGTCGTTTCGATATATCCACGAACAGGGCATTCGTCCCGCTCGTCTCGTCTCGGCGAGGGACCGCACGCAAGAGCGCGTACACGGACTTACCGTCCGAACCGACGAGTTCGCGTTCGCTCACTCCGAACTCGCCGTCGAGCGCACGTCCGTATCCCTCCTCGCGCAGTTTCGACGCGGAATCGGAAGTGTAGATACTCGCGAGCGGGCTCCCCTCGACCTCCTCGCGGTCGTATCCGAGCCGGTTTAGCAGCTGGTCGTTACACGAATCGATCACCGCTTTTCCGTCGACCTCTCGGGTCTCGACGAACAGGAGTGGCCCCTCGTTCAGGAACTGTCGCAACCACCGGGTGTGCTCCTTCCGGTCGGTCACGTCCTGCTGGATACCGACGTAGTTCGTCACCACTCCGTCTTCGTCCGTCACGGGCGCCACGGAAACCCGCGTCCAGTACGGCGTTCCGTCCTCCCGGTAGTTCTGGAGCTCGAGGGAGATCGGCTCTTCGGAATTGATCGCCTCCCGAAGCCGTGCCACTTGTTCTGGATCGCTGTCCTCCCCCTGGAGGAATCGCGGATTCCGGCCGATCGCGTCCGCTCTCCCGTAGCCGGTCATGCGCTCGAACCCGTCGTTGACGTACACCAGGGGGTTGCCGTCCTGCGTCGCATCGGTGATTTGGATGCCGACGGTGGCCTCGTCCATCGCGCGCTCCTTCAGTTTGAGTTCGCGCTCCCGGGCTCTGCGCTCCGTCACGTCCCGGACGACGCAGACGATACGCCCGTCGTCGAGCCGCGCGAGTGACAGGTCCTGGGGAAACGTTGTCCCATCCTTCCTGAGGCCGACCGCCTCACCGCGCCACCCGCCGGTTTCGGTGAGCGACGAGAGTGCCTCCGACGTCAGCCGGTCGCACTCGGGGCCTTCATAGCACTTCTCCCAGCTGTCGCCGACGAACGCCGCCGAACCGTCGTACCCGTACATGTCGGCGTGCGCTCGGTTCGCGTACGTGTACTCCGCGTCCTCGTTGAGGATCGCGACGCCGTCTTTCGCGGCCTCGATAGCGGCCGAGCGCCCCTCAAGCTCTCGCTTTCTCGCCTGCTGCTCGGTCTCGTCGCGCACCGTACAGACGAGGCGGCCGTCGTCGATGGCCGTCAGAGAGAGCTCCGCCGGGAATCTGCTGCCGTCAGGGCGACAGCCCGTAACCATCCCGCGCCAGTAGCCGTCGGCTTCGAGCGCCGGGAAGGCTTCGGCCTCCAGTCGCTCTACCTCGTCGTCGTCGTACAGCTCCCGCCAGGTCTGCCCGATCAGTCGCTCTTTGCTCTCGAACCCGTACATCTCCACGTGGGTTCGGTCGACGTACGTGTACTCCCCGCCGTCGAGAATCGCGACGCCGTCCCTGGCCGACTCGACCGCCTGCTGGAACGATTCGAGTTCGCGCTCCCGGGCTCGGCGCTCGGTCTCGTCGCGCACCGTACAGACGAGGCGACCGTCTCCGATGATTGTCAGAGATAGCTCCGCCGGGAAGGTCGACCCGTCCGGCCGGCTGCCAGTGACCATCCCGCGCCAGTAGCCGTCGGCTTCGAGCGCCGGGAAGGCTTCGGCCTCTAGTCGTTCGACCTCGTCAGCGGCGTACAGCTTTCGCCACGTGTTACCGAGGAGTTGGTCTTTGGCTTCGAACCCGTACATCTCCACGTGGGTTTGGTCGACGTACGTGTACTCGCTGCCGTCGAGAATCGCGATTCCGTCGGCCGCTTCGTCGATCGCTCGCTGGAACGACTCGAGTTGTCGTCGTCGCTCCTTGCGATCGGTAATATCTCTGAGAACACCGGCCGTGCCACGGAACTCCTCGTCGCCGATAAGCGCGAGTCGATTCTCGACGGTCTTGTGGTCTCCGTCGGCCGTTTCGAGCTCGAACTCAGTTGTCGCCGATCGGTCGCCCGTGGTGAGTAGGCTCTCAATCTGTGCTTCCATTCGTTCGACATCCGAGTCATCCATCCCGACTGTGGGGTGGTTGCCGATGACGTCCTCGTCGTACCCGAACTCGCGTTCTGCCGCCGTGTTGACGAACGTGAACCGTCCGTCCGTGTCCAGCGCGTACACCGGGTCGTCGACGGCTTCGAGAATCGTCTCGTACCGTTCTAGTTCCGCAAATCGGCGGCGGCGTTCGATCTCAGTGCCGATGTGCTGTGCGATGAGTTTGACGAACTCTCTCTCTTCAGGGCGAAACGCCGCTGAACGCGGTTTCCCCATCGAGAAGTTGACCGTACCGTAGGTGTCACCGTTGGCGACGACGGGCGCTGCGATGTATGCGCTGACGCTTCCGGCCGCCGGATTGTCTTGGTGGTCGCTGTCCGCGACATCGGCAAACGCGAGCGTTCCGGTTACCTCGCCGGCGAGCGTCGCGTCGCACATCGTGTCCGTGAGGTCGTACACGGTGCCCGCCTCGTGTGACCCGGTCTCGTCGACCACGACATCGACCTCGTAGTCGCCTCCGTCGACTCGTGAGAGAATACCCGTGTCCAGACCGAAGGTCTCACAGCCGAGAGACAGCAATCGACCGATGGTCTCGTCGAATTCACCGGCATTGACGGTGAGTTCGTTCAACTGACGGAGGGCAGCCGTGTCGTGCCCGATCGGATCCGCGGGTCGCTCTCGGCTGAGTTGTGGCTTTGACGAGGGGCCGTGGGCTGTCGTGCGAACGTAGGTACTCCCGTCAACATCGATTGGCCGGCTCGTGAGTTCGACCCGAAAGGCTCCGCCGCGTGCGTGCTCAAGGCTCGTCACGATGGTTTTGGGCGTTCCGGAGACGGTACGCTCGAGATGTTCACGGACGGGACCAGTCGCCGTCTCCACGGCGATGTCGGGGAGCCCGTTCGTCAGGAGCGCGTCTCGGTCTCGACCCGTCAACTCGACTGCGGCTCGGTTGACTGCCACCAGCGTTCCGTCGGTGTCGCTGACGAACGCGGGCTCGTTCGACTGATCGAACAGCGCACGAGCGAGATCGCAACTATCGCTCGTCGACCGGCGGCCCTCGATCCGAGCAAGCGCCGTTCGGAGGTTCGCCGCAATTCCTTCGATGGTGGCGGTCTCGGCGTCGTCGAACCCCTCCGGTTCCGTGATACCGACGCGCAGCACGCGGCCACCTCCGACGGGAACGAGAGTCTCGGCCCGGATCGGTCCTCGAATATCGGTATTGACTGTCGCTTCGACAGTGCCGTCAGTCGGTTCGTCGTCTCCGCCTTCTGTATTAAGAAGCGACTCAAAAATCCGTTTTGGAGCGCTCGTGACTCCGATCGAAGACGGAGCACCGGACCCGATAGTGGAGACTGTGCCCGTTTCCGGGTCGTACGTACAGACACTCGCGACCGGCTGATCGCACACCGTGTCCACTAACTCAATCGCGTGCGTGACCGCAGTCGCTACCGATTCGGCGTCGCTGAGTCTCGCTGATAGAGAGAGAAGGCGTCCCGGAGGTCCGTAGGAGGTCTGAGACTCAGTCATGACGTACTATTGTTTTGAACACGTTTGAATTGTTCGTCTGCTAATCATTTGTCGCGGGCTTCGGTCGCTCTTTAGCAGCCTCAGATCCCCTAATGGGCACAGAAACCCGCGCAGAGCGGACTTGGCTCCGTCTCTCATTGTTCGGGGACATCGCGAGAGGCGACTCGTTAGCGTCGTCGGCCACGAGTACGAACGCCCGGGCCCAGAGCGACGGTGCCGGACCGAACCGGATTGCCACGGCGCTGGTCGTCCGCTGGTACCGGGTCGCCTTTGAGCTGCTTTCGTTATCGCTCCGGTGCTCATCTAACAGGCCGACTGTGGTGAGTTCGCTGACGCGGCGGTAGCACGTCGCGATCGGGATGTCCAGCGACTCGCTGAGGCTGGCTACCGACGCCGGCGTCTCGGTCGCCCCGAGGATCGCCATGCTGTACTCCCGGCCAAGTGTTCGTACAGTTTCCATGACAATTGTCGTGGGGATACAGTCGACATCGGGAGTCAAATACGCAGTTGCGATCAGCATCGGTACGCGCTCACGGATACCGATACGTATCGCACAGCGGGCGATGCGAAATGACGGCGACAGGTCCTCGGAGTTACCGCACAGGTTTTGTCCGTTTCGAGGTCGAATGCCCGAGACGCTTCTGTCGGTGTTTGCTCAGTTGGGGGGCATCCGACACTACCGGTTCATTGTTCGTACCGGACGGCAGCGGCAGACACGCAGTTCGAGGTGTCCGACCTCGGTCGGCGACGTTCTGCGATCGATGCGACGATCGAATTAAAACAGCCAGCGACAGGGGTCGCGGAGGCGTTAGTCGCGGAGCGAACGGCCGGTTCGCCGGTGGCTACACCGGTGGCTGGCTAGTGTCGAGCGAGACGGTATCCGTCGTGTCGTCCGGCCCTTCGAGGTGGACGGCTGTGACGCGCATCGAGGATCGGTCGGTCGCACCCCGCCGGGCGCCGTGCGGCCGTTCGGCGGGCCGCGTCGCCGAGCTCAGTTGACCTCGATGATCTCGACGTCGAACGTCAGCGTCTCCCCGGCGAGTCGGGGGTTGAAATCCACGCGAACGGTCTCGTCGTCGACGTGGACGACCTCGCCTTGCCCGCCGCCCTGGGCCTCGAGGTACGACCCCACTTCCGGCCGCTGGCCGTCGAGCATCGCTTCGAGCTCCTCGGTGTCGAACTCCTGGACGTGCTCCTCGCTGGGTTCGCCGTACGCCTTCTCCGGGGGGATGGTCAGGGTTTCAGTCGCGCCCTCCTCGAGGCCGACGAGGCCCTCGTCGAGCCCCTCGATGATCTCTTCGTCGCCGATCTCGACCGTCAGCGGCGCGTACTCTCGGTCGGGCTGCGCCTCCGCCAGCCCGGTCTCCTCGGCGACGGACTGCCGAGAGGTGTCGAACACGGTGTCGTCGTCCAGTCGTCCGGTGTACGCAAAGGTCACGGAGTCGCCGGTTTCAATCGACATACGGGCCCGATGAGTGCCACACGGAAAGGGTGTCGTATTGAGGGCGACGAGAGACGTTCCGAGCCGCGGTGGCGTGCGCCCGCGACGACGGCCGGCCCGGTGCGATCGCGGTTCCCGGTGGTTACGCCCGTGACCCGTCGGTGTCGGGGGAGACGGTGTCCGTCGTGTCGTCCGGGGCTTCGAGGTGGACGGGATGGTGCGTGTGGCGCGCGTGAGCGGTCGCCCACCGCCGCGCGGGGCGTTCCGACAGGAACTGCTCGCCGTCGGGACAGCGCCGGCACCGAACGATCCACGGCGTCACGTCGTCCGGGAAGTGGCCGGTGTGTCGCTCGTGATCGAGCGCGAACTGTTCGACCGCGCGGTTGCCGGCGCGGAGGTCGTCTAACTCGTGATCGAGGTCCCAGTCGCGGCCGCAACGGGTACACGAGACGGTCGGAACGCCGGAGTCGTCGGGGGCGGACGGGTCGTCGGTCACGGGTCGGAGTTGCGCTCTATCCACTTGAACGCCGGTCACGACGCCCCCGAAACCGCTTTGATCGTCGGCGCGCGCTCTTCGGCATGGACCACAGGATCGATCACGTCACCGTCGCGGGGCGTGATCTCGACCGCCTCGCGGAGGCGTTCTCGGCGGCCGGACTCCCCGTCGAGTACGGTGGTCGCCACTCGAACGGTGTCACTCACATGGCGATCGTCGGCTTCCCCGACGGGAGCTACGTCGAACTCATCTCGAAGCACGCACCCGACGCGACCTCGCCGTGGTGGGAGGCGGCGATCGACGGCGACGCCGGTCCGTGTGCGTGGGCCGTCGGCGTCGACGACGTCGAGACGGCGACCGCGACGCTTCGCGACCGCGGCGTGACCGTCGACGGCCCCACGGCCTACGAGCGGGAACGCGACGACGGAACGCTCGTCGAATGGGACCTCACGTCGCTCGAGGGCGGTGACCCCGGGACTCGCCTCCCGTTCCTGATCGCGGATCGCACCCCGCGGGAACGGCGGGTACGGCCAACAGTCGATCCGGCCGCGTCCCCGCTGCGAGGGGTCGAGGCCGTCGTCGTCGGGGTCCCGGACCTCGCGACCGCAGCCGACGCGTTCGCGACCGCCTTCGACGCCCGAGAGCCGACGCGAACGGCGTGCGCTGACCTCCGCGCCGCCGTCGCCTCGTTCCCCGACCTGCCGGTGACGCTCGCGGAACCCACCGGCGACGGCTGGCTCGCCGAGCGCGTCTCCCGGACCGGCGCGTCGCCCGCCGCGTACCTCATCGGGTACGAACGCGGCGCCGACCACGCCTTGGAGACGCTCGGCACGGCCTCGATCGGCGACCGATCGGTCGCGTGGCTCCCCGTGACCCGTCCCGTCGGCCGTCCGTATATCGGGTTGGTCGCGAACGAGTGATCGGGCCGTCGCGGACGGCGCTCCCGCCGTCGCTTCGCCTCGTCGCGTCGCTTTCACCCCGTTTTCGACCTGGTATATCACCGGTCGTGGCCGGGGCTGGGACCGTGAGACTGCGGCGGCAAAAGGATGCTCCGGCTGGGATTCGAACCCAGGTCATCACCGTGAGAGGGTGATATGATTGGCCGGACTACACCACCAGAGCGCACGTCCGTTCGACGCGATTTAGGGTATGAAAGGAGATTGTAAAACAGTTCCGTTTCGACGCCGCCGTGCCCCGGTTTGTCGTGGTGAGCGGGCCGAACGCGGGCGGGAACGCAGGTGTGGCGTCGACGGCGCTCGGGCGGGTTTCGGCGGTGAGCGTCAGACCTCGACGGCGAACGGCTCCGCCCCGCCTCCGGCGTCGCCCGCCGCCGAGACGACCGCGGCGAGGAGGTCCGCGACCGCGTCGAGGTCCCCGGTGTCGATCACTTCGACCGGCGTGTGCATGTACCGGTTCGGGATCGAGACGGTGAGCGCGGGGACGCCGCTCCGGGCCGTGTAGAACGCGTCCGCGTCGGTGCCGGTGCGCGTCCCGGCCGCCTGGATCTGTACGTCGACCTCGGCGTCGGCGGCCGCGTCGCGCGCGAGGTCGACGAGGACCGGGTGGTTCGCGCTGCCGCGGCCGATCACCGGTCCGCCGCCGAGTTCGACCGGCCCGCGGCGCTCGCGGTCCACGTCGGGGTTGTCGGTCGCGTGCGTCACGTCGACCGCGACGAACGCGTCGACGGCGTCGAGGTCGGCGCCGACCATCCGCGCCCCCTGAAGGCCGACCTCTTCTTGGACCGTCGAGACCGCGTAGACCGTGGCGTCGACGCCTGCCTCGGTCGCGCGGCGGAGCCCCTCCGCGGCCGCCCACACGCCGGCCCGGTTGTCGACCCCCCGAGCCGCGATGCGGTCGCCGACCAGCTCGCGGACGCCGGTGGAGAAGGTGACCGGGTCGCCGACCTCGACGTGGTCGCGCGCCTCGGCCGCGTCGGCCGCGCCGATGTCGACGAACTGCCCGGCGACGTCCTCGTACTCCTCGTCGCCGTCGCGTAGGTGGATCGCGGTCTGCCCGACGACGCCCTGGACCGGCTCGTCGGCGTGGACCGTGACGTGCTGGCCCTTCGAGACGGTGCGGTCGGCGCCGCCGACCCGCGAGATCCGGAGGAACCCCTCGTCGAGCACGTCGCGGACCATGAACCCGATCTCGTCGGCGTGGCCGGTGACGGCGACCGTCGGCGCGTCGGGGTCGCCCTCGTGGACCGCGACGGCGTTGCCGTAGGCGTCGGTCTCCACGCGGTCCGCGAACTCGCTGACGTAGTCGGTCCAGACCCGCTGCGCGGCGGTCTCGAAGCCCGAGGGGCTCGCGGTCGAGAGGAGGTCGTCGAGGAACGCTCGGTGCGCGTCGTCCATATCTCGGGGAATCTCGGGCCGGGCAAGAAGACACCGGTGTCGACCGCGGTCGGAGTCGGCGGGAGAGAGCGGCGCTCGCGGGAGCACCCGACACAAGCGCTTTGAGGCGTCCGGCCGTCCGATCCGTATGGACATCCTCCGAAGCGTCCGCGCCGTCGCCGAGGCCGACGGACCGGGCGTCGTCGACTGGGACCGGGCCGCGGCGGCCGCGAAGGCGGGGACCGACCCCGGATCGCTCGCGCTCACCGACGCGGAACGCGCCGGCTACGCCGCGGACGTCCGGGACGCCCGGGCTCGGCTGGCCGAGGTCGCCGGGATCGAGTTCGACGTGCCCGACAGCATCGAGGTTCAGAACCGCCACCACTGGATCGACGCGAGCGTCGACACGTTCCGCCGCGTGATGGAGCCGATCGAGGCGGCCGCGGTCGGGGACGCCGGCGGCGACCTCGGCGGAGGCTCCGTCGACCCCGTCGACGCCGGCGCCGGAAGCGACTCGCTCGACGTGATGCCGGACCCCGCGTCCGGACCGCTCGGGCCCGCGCCGGGGGCGGCGATCGCACAGGACCTCTCTCGGATCGCCAACACGGGCTCGATGGCGTTCGCGCTCGGCTTCCTCGCGCGCAACGTCCTCGGCCAGTACGACCCGCTCCTCCTGGCGAACGAGCCGGACGCCGACCACGGCCTCTACTTCGTCCACCCGAACATCGTCGCGGTCGCCGCGGCGCTCGACGTGGACTACCCCCGGTTCCGTCGCTGGATCGCGTTCCACGAGGTCACCCACGCGGCCGAGTTCGGCGCGGCGCCGTGGCTGCCCGAGTACCTCGAATCGCGCGTCGAACGCGGCGTCGAGGGGATGGTCGGCGGCGGGGGCGGCGCGGCCGGCGGGCTCGACCCCGACGCCTTCGCGGAGCTTCAGGCCGCGATGACGGCGGTCGAGGGGTACGCCGAGGTGCTGATGGACCGCGCGTTCGACGAGGAGTACGACGACCTCAGGCGAAAGCTCGACGACCGGCGCGGCGGCGGCGGTCCCGTGCGCCGGCTCGCACAGCGCCTCCTCGGGCTCGGGCTCAAGCGGCAGCAGTACGAGCGCGGCGCCGCCTTCTTCCGGCACGTCGCCGACGAGCGCGGCATCGAGGCCGCCGGGGCCGTCTGGGCGGACCCGGAGCACCTGCCGACCGCAGCGGAGATCGACGACCCCGAGGCGTGGATCGTTCGCGTCGATCCCTGAGGCAGGCCTGTCGCCCCGGCGCGGACGGTCACTCCAGGTCGAACTCGCGCTCCCGGTTCCCGGTCGACTCCGCGATCCGCGACCCGTCGGAGCCGACCTCGTCGAAGCGCTCGTCGACGTCCTCGGTCGCCAGCAGGCGGTCGAGCTTCCGTTCGAACTCCGCCTCGTCGATCTCACCGGTCGCGTAGCGGTCGCGCAGCGTCGCGACGGGGCGGTCCGCGCTCGCGCCGACGGCTACCGCCCCGTCGGCCGGTTCGTCGTCGGACGCGACGAGCGGGAACCGATCGCCGAGCAGGCCGACGAGCGGGATCAGGATGAAGAACCCGGTGATGAACGTGGCGGGGATCAGCGGTCCGAGAACGGTCGGAAGGAGGACGGCGAGAAGCGCCGTAAGCCCGAACGTGAGGACCCCGATGAGTGCGATGAGCCGTTTCTTCTCGAACGTTGGGAGGGCCATACGTCACCGATGTTATCTCGTCGACAAAAACGTACTGTTGCGGTCGGTCCGCTCGGCGCGTCACCCGGACGGCGAGGACCGCCCGCGACCGACGGCTATTCGTCGCGCGCGCACCCACGCCGATCCGTGCTCAGGTACGTGACGACGAACCCGGGGAAGGTGCGCGAGGCGGAGCGGTACCTCCCGGACGGATCGGTGGAGCGGCTCGACTTCGACTACACGGAGATACAGGCCGACGAGCTCGGCCCGATCGCGGCGCGGGGCGCCCGCGAGGCGTACCGCCACGCCGACGGCCCGGTCCTCGTCGACGACGCGGGGCTGTTCGTCGAGGGGCTGGACGGCTTCCCGGGCCCGTACTCGTCGTACGTCCACGAGACGCTCGGGGTCGAGCGCGTCCAGGAAATCGCGAGCGAACTCGACGACCGCCGAGCGGCGTTCCGGTGTACGCTCGGCTACTGCGACGGCGAGGGGTTCGCCGCGAGCCCCGACCCCGTCGACCGCGCGGACCGCGACACCGCCGCCGCGGCGGGGCCGGACGCGGGCGAGTCCGACGCCGACGGAGGCGGCGACGAAGACGAGGCGGCCGACGCCGACGCGGACCCGCTCCCGGTCAAGCTGTTCGAGGGGTACGTCCCGGGCCGCATCGTCGCGCCGCGGGGCGACGGCGGATTCGGGTACGACCCGATCTTCGAACACGACGGCGAGACGTTCGCGGAGATGGACACGGACCGCAAGAACGCGGTTTCACACCGCGGCCGGGCGTTAGAGAAGTTCGCAGAGTGGTACGCGGACCGCTGAGGACGGCGACCGCGGATCGCGGCCGACGGCTCAGACCGCGTCGGCGACGGCCGCGGTCAGGAGGTCGGCGCCGAGGTCGATCTCGCGTTCGGTGACGTCGAGCGGCGGGAGGATACGGAGCACCTTGTGGCCGCACGCGAGCGTCAGGAGTCCGCGAGAGAAGGCGTTCTTCACGACGGCGTCCCGACGCTCGTTCGTGTCGAACTCGACGGCGAGCAACAGCCCCTTCCCGCGAACGTCGTCGACCGGGTCGAGGTCGGCGTCGCGAAGCGTCTCTTTGAACTGCCGGCCGCGGACGACGGCGTTCTCCATGAGGTCGGCCTCCTCGATGGCGTCGAGCGTGAGCGCGCCCTGCGCGGAGGCGATCAGGTCGCCGGCGCCCCACGTCGAGGAGAGGCGGCCGGTCTCCTCGGGGAACACGTCGTCGCGCGAGACCGTCGCCCCGACGCGGAGGCCCTTCGCGCTCGCTATCACGTCGGGCTCGTAGGCGTAGTGGTCGGAGCCCCACATCTCGCCGGTCCGGCCGACGCCCGACTGGATCTCGTCGGCGATCAGCGTGACGTCGTGTTCGTCGGTGAGCGCCGCGATCTCGTCCGTGAACGCCTCGGAGGGGAACCGGTAGCCGCCCTCGCCCTGGATCGGTTCCATGATCAGGTAGGCGATGTCGTCCGGGTGGACGTTCCCCCGCTTCGGGTCGAGCTTCTTCCGGAGCCGGGAGACGCCGTCCGCGAAGAAGCCGCACGAGCAGGTCTCGGGCGAGCAGGTCCGGTCGTCGCAGTAGGGCATCTCCATCACGCCGCTGACCTCCGGGAAGTCGCGGCGGTACACCGCCTTCGAGCGGTTGAGCGAGAGCGCGCCCAGCGTCCGTCCGTGGAACGCCCCGTCGAAGGTGATCGCGTACTTGGCGCCGTCCGACTCGTCGTAGGCGATCTTGATGGCGTTCTCGACCGCCTCCGCGCCGGAGTTCGAGAGGAAGACGGTGTTCATGCCGTAGTGCTCCGTGAGGTCCGTCAGGCGGTCCATCAGCCCGGAGGCGCCGGGGACCCCGTCGTCCGGCGTGGGGCCGCCCGCGGCGTAGAAGTCCTGCCCGGCGATCTTCAGCGGGTCGACCAGGTCGAACTCCGCGAGCCGGTCCATTATCAGCGGGTTGTTGTACCCGAGCGGCGCGGCGGCGACGTGGCTGGTGAAGTCCATGAGGACGTTGCCGTCCACGTCGGTACAGAACGGACCTTCTGCGGGGGCGGTGCGGTCCCAGACGAACTCGTAGACGTAGGTGCTCGGCGCGGCCGACTCGTGGTGGTACTCGACCCACTCGCGGGCGCGTTCGCCCGGGAGGTCGTCGACCGCAGGCGTAGCGGTGTCGCGATCCATGGGTTCCGGTGGCACGCGGGTAAAATAAGTTCAGGGCGATCGCGGAGAGATTGGATATTTCTCCAACTTCGGGTCGGCGCGTGCGATTTCGTTGCCGGACGGCGTCGGGCCCGTCACGCGCCGACGTACACGAGGCACACCCCGAACAGGACGAACCCGTATCCGACGTACTTGGTGTACCGCCGTTGTTTTCGCGCGGCTCGGTCCGGGTCTCGCTGCCACTCGCTCGGCCCGACGAAGTTACGGACCGTTTCGTTCCCCGGGAAGGCGACGTTGAGCGCGCCCCAGGCCAGGAACGCCACCCCGACCGTGAGGAGCGCGAGGTTCGTCATCGGTGGGCTCGCTTGTCGGCGGGCCAGGTTAATTCCTGTGTCGGTCGAACTCCTTCCCCCGGAACCGGAGGCCGGTGGTTCCGGCGTAGTCGTCGGATTCCACGGCCGAGCGATCGCCTCCTGGCCCGAGCGAGCGCCTCCTGGCCCGAGCGAGCGCCTCCTGGCCCGAGCGAGTGCTCTCGCGTCCCCGTCCGGGCGCGGTTCGACCCAGCACGACTTTCACGCTCGGCCGCCACCGGAGAGGCATGAACCGCGAGGAGCTCGCCGCCAGCATCGACCACACCGTCCTCGGCCCCGAGACGACCTGGGCCGACACGCGGGCCGTTCTCGACGAGGCCGCATCTCACGGGATGAACGCCTGTATCCCGCCCTGCTACGTCGAAGAGGCCGCGAGCTACGAGAGCGCGCCGGAGACGATCGCCACCGTGGTCGGGTTCCCGCACGGTCAGCACGCGCCCGAGGCCAAACGCGACGAGGCGGTCGGGGCGTGGGAGGCCGGCGCGGACGAGATAGACGTCGTGATCAACGTCGGCCGGCTGAAGGCGGGCGCCGACGGGGCCGTCGCCGACGAGCTCTCGGACGTGGTCGCGGCCGTTCCGGTCCCGGTGAAGGTGATCATCGAGACCGCCCTCCTCGACGACGCCGAGAAGCGCCGCGCCTGCGAGGCCGCGGTCGCCGCCGACGCGGACATGGTGAAGACCTCGACCGGCTTCGCAGACGGCGGCGCGACGCTCCCGGACGTCGAACTGATGAGCGAGTACCTCCCGGTGAAGGCGTCCGGCGGCGTCGGCTCCTACGAGGAAGCGGTCGACATGCTCGACGCGGGCGCGGTCCGGATCGGCGCCTCCTCCGGCGTCGCCATCGTCGAGGGACACCCCGAAAGCGGGGACTAGCGGTCGTCCGGCGACGCGTTTCGACCGTCGCCGTCGGCGGCGAGACCGTCGCCCGTCGACGAGTCGTCGGCGTCGCCGGCGTCCGGCCGGCTCGGGTCGTCGCCGGGGTCGGCGTCCTCGATCTCGTCCGGGTCCACGTCGACCTCGAAGGCGGAGACGGACGCAGAGAGCGCCTCGGCCTGTCCCCGGAGTCGGTCGGCGTTCTCCGCGATGGTGGTGACGGTCGCCGTCTGCTCCTCGGCGGCCGCGGACACCTGTTCGGACCCGGAGGCGACCTCGCCGCTCACCTCGGCGACGTCCTCGACCCCCTCGACCGCGCGCTGGGTCGACCGGGCCTGGTCCTCGGCCGCCTCGCTGATCTCCTGAACGCCGTGGTTCGTCTCCTCGACGGCGTCGACGACGGCTTCGAGCGACGACGACGCCTTCCGGACGGTGTCGGAGCCCTCGTCGATCCGCGCGTTCGTCTCGCGGATGTCGTCGACGGTCTCGTCGGCCTCCTCGCGGACGGCCTCGATCTGCGATTCGATCTCGGCGGCGGCCTCCTGCGTCTCCTCGGCGAGCTCTTTGACCTCGTCGGCGACGACCGCGAAGCCCTCGCCCGCCTCGCCGGCGCGAGCGGCCTCGATGGAGGCGTTCAGCGCGAGGATGTTCGTCTGCTCGGCCACGTCGGTGATGAACTCGACGACCTCGTCGATCTCGTCCATCCGCTCGTCGAGCGACTCCATCTGCTCGACCGCGGCCGCGGAGCGCTCCTCGATCGCGTCCATCTCGTCGAGCGCCTCGGTCGCGGCCTCGCGGCCGCCGACGCCGCGCTCCGAGGCGGCCTCGGCCGTCTCGGCGACGGACGCGGCCGACGACGCGACCTCCTCGATGCTGGCGGAGAGGTCGCTCATCTCGCTGCTCACCTCGTCGAGCCGCTCGTCTTGGCTGATCGCTCCGTCCGCGATCTCCTGGATCTGCTCGCTGACGGTCCCGCTCGCGGTCTCGACCTCGTCGGCGCCGGCCGCGAGGTCCGCGCTCGCCGAGTCGACCTCGCCGGCGAAGGCGGCGACCCGCGCGGTCGTCCGTTCGAGCTGTGCCACCATGCCGTTGAACTCCGAGGCGATCTCGCGCATCGCCTCCCGGTCAGCGTCGGGGTCCATCCGCTGGGTGAGGTCGCCGTCCGCGACCGCGCCCATCACCTCGCTGTAGTCGGCCGCGCGGGCCTCCATGTCGCGGGTGACGGCCTCGGCCTCCCGCCGCGCTTCCTCGGCCTCGTTGGCGGCGGTCTCGGCCTCGGCGATCCGCTCGCGGAGCGCGTCGCGCATCGCGCCGAAGCTCGTGAACAGGCGGCCGATCTCGTCGATCCGACCGGTCGAGAGGTCGACGTCGAGCTCTCCCGACTCGATCCGCTCCGCGCGGTCGCGGAGCCGGGCGAGCGGCACGACGGTCCGGCTCCCCAACACGACGCCGACGGCGCCCAGCGACGCGAGGGTGAGCAAGATGAGGAGTAACACGGAGTCGCCGACGTCGTTCCGGACCGCGAACGCCGTCGACTGGTCGACGCTCGTCACCGCCACCCAGTCGGTGTCGGGGACGGACGCGTACGCGAACACCCGGTCGTCGCCGATCCGACTCGCCGTCGTCGCGTTGCCCTGCCGGATCGCCGCGACTTCGTCGGCGTGTCGCTCCTCGTCGACGGTCCGGTCGATGTCGAGGACGGTCTGTCCCGCGGCGTTGAGGATCGTCGTCTCCTCGCCGGTGTCAGTGTTCTGGATCCGTTCGAGCTGCGGCTGGATCCGGGTCACGACGACGAGGTACCGGCCGTCCGCCCGCGGCACGGAGCTGGCGAACGCCATCACGGGACGGTCGTTGAGCACGGGCGACCGATAGGACCGCTCCGACCGCCAGACGCGGTCGTCCTCGCCGACCCCTTCCGGCACGTCGGCGTCGCTCCACGGGGCGTCCAACTCGCTCGGGGCGCGCCCCTCGAGCGGCCGTTCCGTACTGGCCACCACTCGGTCCTGGCTGGCGTCGACGAGGTGGATGCTGACGATGTCGTCCGAGAGGAGCTGGTCTTTCAACAGCACGTACGCCGGCGCCCGCCGGTCGGAGCGCAGGGCGTCGGCCGCCGACATCGACCGCGTTTCCGTGCTCATTCGCTCGGTCCACGAGCCGATGGCGTCGGCCTGGAGGCCGCTGGTCTCGGCCAGTTGGGCCGTCGCGTCCGACTCGACGGTCTGTTCGGTCTGGAGGTACGTGAACGCGCCGCCGGCGACGACGACCGCGGCGACGACGAGGAACGCGAGCGCGAACTTGGCGGCGTACCGGCGACGGACCGCGTCCGGGAGGAGTCCGCCGACGGCCCGCGCCAGTCGGTCGGTCGGCCCGTCAGTCATCGGTCGGACTCCTCCAGTTCGGACGGAACGGTCAGGTCGCCGCCGGTGATCCGCTCGCCGGACTCCGCGACGGCCGCGCGCACGTCGTCGGGGATGACCGGACCGAGCGACGTGCCGTAGACGAGTGCGACGCCGTCCTCGGCGAGCCCGAGCGCCGTCGTCGATCCGGTCTCGAGGGAGTCGTTGATCGTCCGCTCGGTGGCGTCGTAGACGGCGGTCCCGACGCGTTTCACCATCGAGGCTAAGATTACGTCGGCGTAGCGCGGGTTGCTCCGCGACTGGTCCGAGTCGACGCCGATCGCGTACCGGCCGTACTCCTGTGCGGCTTGGAACACGCCGAGTCCGCTGCCGCCCGCCGCGTGATACACCACGTCGGCCCCGCCTTCGTACATCTCCGCGGCGGCGGCGTAGCCGGCCTCGGGGTCGTCGAAGGCGCCGACGTACGTGGAGCGCACCGACGCGTCGGTCGGCGCGTGGTCGACCCCCGCGCGGTACCCGGCCTCGAACCGGCGGATGAGCCCCGAGTCGACGCCGCCGACGAAGCCGACGGCCCGCTCGTCCGGGCGCGTCGAGCCGGCACCCACGGAGAGGTCGCGGCCCGTCACCAGCCCGGCGAGATGGCCCGCTTGGAACGACCCCTCGTGTTCTCGGAACACGTAGTTCGCCACGTTGTCGCGGTCGACGACCGAGTCGACGATGGCGTACTGCTGGTCCGGGTACTCGCCCGCGACCGTCGAGAGCGCGTCCCCCTGGAGGAAGCCGATACAGCAGATCAGATCGTAGTCGGGGGACTCGGAGGCCGACAGCGTCGCCTGCGTGGTCTCGAAGTCCGGCATCGACGCCGGTTCCTCGTTCGAGAACGCCACGTCGTAGTCGAGCCGAGCGCGCTGGATACCCCTGTTCGCGGCGTCGTTGAACGAGCGGTCGTCGAGCCCACCGAGCGCGTATATCATGCCGACCGTCGCGCTGGCGTCGGCCGCGTCCGAGATGCCGTCCGTCTCTTCGGTCGCCGTGTCGTTCGCGTCGATCGACGCCGCCCCGGAGTTATCACCGCCGAGACAGCCTGCCGTTGCGCCCGTGAGCGCACCGCCGAGACCGACGGCGACCCGACGGCGAGAAAGCGCCTGCGTCCGCGTGTTTGTCATCTCATCGGCGTCGGCCTGAGGGAGATAAAAGCGCTCGGAGCAAATTATCAACACCAATACTGAACTCGGAAGTTCGTCGTCACGGGCCCGGGACGCCGCCGTTCCACCGGCGTGAGAATCCGCTCAGGTGGGTTTATGTTCGGAGCCCGTACGACGGGGTATGAGCCACCAATCGGGATCGCCACGCTTCGACCTCGACACGGCGTTCAAAGCGTTCGGCGCGGTCGGAATCGCCATCTCCCTCGCACTCATCGTCGCCGTGTTCGCGCTGACGGACCCGTTCGGCGAGTACGTCACGGCCTCGCCCGCCGTCTTCGGCACCCTGCTTTCCGCCGGGCTCGTCGTCGCAGTCGGCTACACGACGTACGCCCTTCGCCGCCGCTGACGACGCGTCGACCCGAGGAGTGAGGCCACCGACGAGTCACGAGGGCCGGCGCCGAGAGACATAAACCGCTCGCGGCGGGACCGGCGTACATGTCCGACGAGCCGACCGACGCGGCAGTGGAACGATTCCTCGACCGAGCGGCGGCCGCGTTCGACGACTACGACCAGGGGTACGCCGACGCGGACGCGACGCTGGCGATGTTGCGCACGCACATCGACGAACTGTCGGCAGGCGTCGAAGAGACGGACGAGACGGACGGACCCGAGTAGCCGGAACGCGCCGACCGACCGACTACGGGCCGGCGCCGATCAGCTCCCGCACGCGACCGACGTACTCCGCGAAGGTGGGGTCGCCGCGCTCGCGGGGACGTTCGGCGTCGACGTCGACGATCTCGCGGACCCGGCCGGGCTCGGCGGCCATCACGACGATCCGGTCGGCGAGCGTCACCGCCTCGGCGACGTCGTGCGTGACGAAGAGGACGGTCTTTCCGGTCGAAGCCCACACGTCGAGTAGCTCCCGCTGGAGCATCTCTCGCGTCTGGGCGTCGACCGCGCCGAACGGCTCGTCCATCAGGAGCAGGTTCGGGTCGACGGCGAGCGACCGCGCGATGGCGACCCGCTGTTTCATGCCGCCCGACAGCGACTTCGGGTAGGCGTCGCGGAACTCCGTCAGCCCGACGAGATCGAGCATCTCGTCGACTCGGCGCTCTCGCTCCACCGGCGAGCGGTCGCTCCGTTCGAGCCCGAACCCGACGTTCTCCTCGACGGTCAGCCACGGGAACAGGTGGTACTCCTGAAACACCACGCCCATCTCCGTCGTCGGGCCCGTCACCGGCGTCCCGTCGAGTAGCACCCGGCCGTCGGTCGCCTCGATCAGCCCGGCGACGATCCGGAACAGCGTCGTCTTCCCACAGCCCGAGGGGCCGACGAGACAGACGAACTCGCCGTCCGCGACCGAGAAGGACACGTCGTCGAGCGCGCGCACCGAGCCCTCCTCGCCGTCGCCGCCGTACGTCTTCCCGACCCCGTCGAGGGCGACGCTCGCCTCGGCGGGCGCGGGCGCGTCGTCCGCTCCGCCGGCGTCGCCGTTCACGCCCGCCACGCCAACACCCTCCCTTCGACCGCGCGGAACGCGACGTCGACGAGCAGGTACATCAGGCTCAACACGAGGATGTACGCGATCGCCCGGTCGACGCGCAGGTTGTTGCTGGCGCGGATGATCTCGCGACCCACGCCGGGGACGCCGAATATCTCGGAGGCGACGACGAGCATCCAACAGCGACCGAGCCCGGTCCGGATCCCGGTCATGATCCCCGGCATGGACGCCGGCAACACGATCGACCGGACCGCGTCGAGGTCGCCGCGGACGCCGAGCGTCCGCCCCACGTCGAGGAGGTCCTCGGAGACGCCCTCGACCGCGCCGTAGGCCGCGTAGAAGTTGATCCAGAAGGCGCCGACCGCGATGATGAACGCCGCCCCCCAGTCGTTGATCCCGAACCACGCGATGGCGAAGCCGATGAGCGCGAGCGGCGGGACCGGCCGCAGCGTCCGGACGAGCGGGGCGGTCACGTCGTCGAGGAGTCCGCTCCACCCGAAGGCGACGCCCGCGGCCACGCCGAGGCCGGTCCCCGCGAGGGTGCCCGGGATCCAGTGGCGGACGCTCTGGGACAGCGCCGTCGTCATGTCGCCGGAGGCGAACTCGCTCGCGAACGCCCCGGCGACCGCGACCGGCGAGGGGAGGACGAACGGGTCCTGCGTGAGCGAGACGGCGTGCCAGACGAGGAGGAAGCCGGCGATCCCCGCCACCCCGCGAGCCAGCCGTCGCCTGTCGCCGAGGCCGACGCCGGCGAACGCCGCTTCCCCGTCGACGCGCGATCCGGTTTCGGTCGCCATCAGAGCGAGTCGTACACCGCCAGGTCGAATATCTGGTCGGTCGACAGCTGTTCGTCGATCTGACCGTTACCGGCCGCGAACTCGGAGAACACCTGCGTCGCGTCCGTGATCTGGCTGGGGTCAGTGATGAAGTTCGACAGCGGGGAGTCGAGCGCCTTCCGCGCGCGGTCGACCGGCATCCCGATCCCCTCCTCGACGTGGCCCGCGGTCGCGTCCGGGTTCTCGTCGATGAACTCGGTCGCGCGGACGTGCTGTTCGAGGAACTGCGACGCTATCGGCGAGTCGCGGACCGCGTCGCTCATCAGCGTGACCGCGGCCGGCTGGCCGGGGAGCACGTCGGCGGCGGTCCGGAGCATCGTCACGGACGAGTTCTCCGCCTGCGCGATGGTCGGAACCGGCTCCATGATCGAGGTGCCGTCGATCTCGCCGTTGGCGATCGCCTGCCAGACGGAGCTCGCGCCGTTGATCTCGATGATCTCGACGCTGTCGTTCGCGGCGGGGTCGACGCCGACGTCGCGCAGCCAGTAGCGGAGCAACACGTCCGGGACGCTCCCCTGCGGGAACGTACCGAAGGTGAACGGCTCGCCCCGCTCGTCCGCCCACGCCGCGAACGCGTCGCCGCCCTGCTGTTCGAACGTCTCGTGGAACGACTCCTCGGCCATGATCCCCATCGGCTCGCGGATGTTCGCGGCGGTCACCTGCGCCGAGATACCGCGGTCGATCGCGATCATCGCGGGGACGATCCCGAACATCGCGACGTCGATGTCGCCGCCGCCGAGCGCCTGAACGATCGCCGGCCCGTTGCCGAACTCCTGGCCGGTTATCTCGGCGTCGATCTCGGAGAAATAGCCCTCGCCCTCCATCACGTACCACTGGAGGTCGGGGTAGATCGGCATGTGCGCGACCGTCACTTCGTCGATTTCACCGCCGCTGCCGCCGCCAATACAGCCCGCGAGTCCGACCGTCGCCGTACCGCCCGCAGCCGCGAGGAACGACCGCCGCGACGCTGTCCGCGTAGGTTCGTACATAGCGTGAACACGGACGCGACGGGCAACACCCCCTCGTCACCAGCAACCGAAGCGGCTTCCGATGACGGCGGAAAGAGACTATATTGCCGCGAAAGCACGTAAAACGCCCCATTTCGGCCCTTACTCAGTTCGGTGCTGTCACCGAACGACGCAAATATTGCTGTTAGGTCCTTCCGAGCGAGACCCTGCGGAGCGGTCGGTCGTCCGCGCCGGGTCACGGCTGCGCGGTCGCTCCCCTCGGGTTACGGCTGTTCGGTCGCGTCCTCGTCGAACAGCCCCAAGTCCTCGGCGACGAGGTCGGCGAGGCGGTCTTTGATCGCCGGATCGACCTCCGCGACCGACTCACCGTCGTGTTTCGTCTCGTTGTGTTTCTCGAGCGCGTCCGCGAGGTCGTCGAGGGGCACCCGGGTCTCCGTCTCGCACTCGGCGCACACAATCGGGACGGACGGCTCGTCGGTAGACATTACCCCGACGATCGCCCGTGGCGGATATATGCCTTCGGGCGTTCGATGCCGTCGCGTTAAGTTAGAGGATGAGGCGCTCGACTTCAGAGTGTCTATGGCCGAAACCGAGCGCCTC
>NZ_BAAADQ010000011.1:0-10218 GCF_039522565.1 Halorubrum ejinorense
AGACAGCTCAAAACTGGCTCGAAGCCTTCGCCGTCTACCACAATTCACGCCAAACTTAACGCGACCTTCGATGCGGGCGCGCCGTGACGACCGAACGCGTTCGGTCGGGAGCGCGGCCCCATCGTTCGTGGGCGCCCCGAACCGCCACCGTCCGGCGACGCCCCGAACCGCCACCGTCTACTAGCTTCGCGGGGAATCTCCGGTATGCGCGTTCTCGTGACGGGGGCGGCGGGCGGGATCGGCGGGGGCGTCGCGCGCTCGCTCGCGGCCGCCGGCCACGACGTTCTCGGCGTCGACCGGGACGCGGACGGGCTCGCCGCCCTACCGGAAGCGGTCGAGACCGCCGCGATCGACCTCCGTGACGAGGCCGCCGTCCGAGCGCTGCTGGCCGACCGGCCCCTCGACGCGGTCGTCTCCTGCGTCGGCGGCTACGAGATCGCGGCGGTCGAGGACACCTCGGCCGACGCGTTCCGGCGGCAGCTGGAGACGAACCTGACCGCGGTCCACGTGACGGTCGCCGCGGCGCTCCCGACGCTGCGCGAGCGCGGCGGCCGGGTGGTCGTCGTCGGCTCGATGGTCGGGTCGGTGGCGCTGCCGTACCACGGCGCGTACAGCGCGGCGAAGGCCGGACTGGACGGGTACGTCGACGCGCTCCGCAGGGAGGTCGGCCCCCGCGGAGTCGACGTGGCGCTGATCGAGCCCGGCCCCGTCCAGACCGGCTTCAACGAGCGGGCCGCCGCGGCCGCCCGCCCGGACGAGTCGGACGGCCCCTACGCGGACGCATACCGCGCGTTCGAGGGCTACTCGCCGGCGGCCACCGACCTAGAGACGGTCGTCGAGCGGGTGGTGACGGCGACGACCGCGGAGCGGCCGCGAACGCGCTACCGGGTGAGCCGCCGGGCGCGGTGGCTGCCGCGGCTCGCGCGGCTGCTCCCGGACCGACTGTACGACCGGCTCGTCCGCGCCGGACTCCCCGGCGGACTCCTGTGGCGGCTGCTCCATCGGTGAGAAACGGGGCCGGCCTCGCGACCGCTCGTCGCGGGGGCTCGGCCTGAGGGCTCCGCGTCCGTGGTCAGTCGTCCGCCGCGCCGGAGGACGGCTCCTCGGACTCCTCGGCGTCGTCCGCGACCTCCGTCTCGGGCGGGTCGGGGTCGGTCCCGTCCGCCGCGTGGAACTCCTCGGGCGAGGCGTCGATCCGCTCGAACTCGCCGAAGTCGCGCTCGTGGTGGCGGATGATCTGTTCGACCACCCACGCGCTGTACCGCTCCGAGTACGCCCAGTCGGCGTCGGCGTCGACGACCTCGAACCGGTCGTCGGTGGCGATCGCGGCGTACAGGTGATAGAAGCCGAGGACGACGTCGCCGAAGTCCCGCGCCTCGCCGCCGATCTCGGCGCGCTTCTCGGCCAGTTCCTCGCGGCCCGCGTCGGTGAGCGCGAAGTACTTCCGGTCGGGCTCCTCGGCGCGCTCGACGCGCTCGGCGACGCCCTCTTCCTCGAACTTGTAGAGGATCGGGTAGACGGAGCCGTAGGATGGCTCCCAGTGCCCGCCGCTTATCTCGGTTATCTCGCCGAGCAGCTCGTACCCGTACCGGGGGCGCTCGTCCAGCAGCTCCAACACGAGGTACGAGATCAGTCCTTTCGGCGGGCCGCTTTTCCGCATCGTCTCCACCTTTCGGGGTCGCAGTGAAAGCGTTTCGGTCACGGCGACCGGGCGGTGCGGTCGCCGGCGGTCGCAGCCGGTCAGCTCAGGTCCGCGCGTCGGAATCCGAGGTACCCCACGAGGAGCGGCACCGCTGCCCACGCGACCATGACGGCGAGGAACGTGACCGGAGAGAGGTACGCCGGCGACGGGCCGCCGACCGCCGTCCCCGCGCCGCCGTCGCCCAGCAGCGCCCGCTGGACGAGCGCGTTGTAGGCTCCGGTGGGGCTGAGACCCCGCACGAGCAGGAACCAAGCGGGGACGCCGGCATCGGGGAGCCGACCGGTGACCAGCAGGTGGACGCCGTTCGGAGCCAGGTCCCAGAGGAGCGTCAGGCCGAGATACGCCGTGATCGCGAGCGTCATCGCCCGGGCGCGGGTCTCCGAGAGGGCCGAGATCCCGACCGCGATGCCGAGGAACGAGACCGCGAGCAGCACCGTCAGCGCCGTCGTCACGAGGAACGCGACGAGCGGGAGTCGGCCGTAGAGAACCGCCGTGATCGCTCCCGAGATCGCGAACCCGGACGCGATCCCGGCGGCGACCGCGGCGCCCCGCCCGAGGAACTTCCCGACGAGCACCTCGCCCCGCGACGGCGGGAGCCCGAGCAGCACTTTCAGGCTGCCGGACTCCCGCTCGCCGGCGATCGAGAGGTACGCCGCGATCAGCGCCATGATCGGCACGAGGAGCCCGGCGAACTGCGACGCGCCGCCGATGGCCGCCTCCGGCCCCCCGCTCACGCCCGCCGCTGGGACGAGCAGCGGGAGCGCCGCCGACAGCGACGTCATCACGGCGATGACCGCGACGATCCCCCAGACCACCCGCGACCGGAGCGCGTCGCCGAACTCCTTGCGCGCGATCGTCAGCCGGATCCCGCTCGGCGTCATCGCTGCTCCTCCGCGGCCTCGGCGTCCGCTTCTTCGGCGTCCGCTTCGTCGGCACGCGACGCGCCAGCGCCGGAGCTCTCGGCGCTCCGCGCGTTCCGACCCGTCGACGATCCCCCGGTATAGGCGCTGAACAGGTCCTCCAACGAGGACTCCTCGATCGCCACGTCGAGGACCGCGGCCCCGTCGTCCCGGACACGGTCGATGACGTCGACCTTCGCCGCGGCGTCGCCGACCCGGACCCGGACCGTTCGGCCGTCGACCGCGACGTCCTCGACGCCGGCGAGCTCGCCGAGCGTCAGCCGGTCGGGGACGGCGTCGACCGTGAGCGTCACCGTCGATCCGGTGTCGAGCGCCTCGCGGAGCCCCGCGATGGTGTCGACGGCGACGAGCCGGCCGCGGTCGAGGATCGCCACGCGGTCGCAGACGGCCTCGACCTGACTGAGGATGTGACTGGAGAAGAACACCGTCTTCCCCCGGTCGGCGTGACCGCGAGCGATCTCCCGAACGAGGCGGACGCCGTTCGGGTCGAGTCCAGACGACGGCTCGTCGAGGATCAGCACGTCGGGGTCGCCGACGAGGGCGATCGCGAGCGCCAGCCGCTGGGTCATCCCCTTGGAGTAGCCGTCGACGGGGCGGTCGGCGGCCGCGACCTCGAGGCCGACGCGGTCGAGCAGGTCGTCGACGTCGTCGTCCGCGCCCTTCAACGCGATCGCGTACTCCAGGTTCTTGCGCCCGGTGAGCCGCTCGTAGAGCCCGTACCCGTCCGGGAGGATGCCGACCCGCTCGTGGACCGCGCGCGTCTCCTCCTGCGCGTCGCGGCCGAGGACGCTCGCGCTCCCGGCGGACGGGCGGACGTAGTCCATGATCACGTCGATCGTCGTGGACTTCCCGGCGCCGTTCGGACCGAGGAAGCCGAATATCTCGCCGGCGTACACGGTCAGATCGAGGTCGTCGACCGCGAGCACGTCGTCGCCGTAGCGTTTCGTCAGTCCGGTCGTCCGAACCGCAACCGGTCGGTCGTCCGTCGGTCCGGTCGCGTCGTCGGCCGGCGCCGAGGTGTCGCGGTTGGGAGGGCCTTCGGCGGGCATACCGCCCGTGACGGGAGGCCCGTACAAAACTCTGTGCGAGCGGAACGTCCGGACCGCACGCCCGGCGCGCAGGGACCGGACGCGGCGGGTTTCCGCTCGTCGGGACGACCCGCAAGCCCCTAAGTCGCGGGGCCCCAACTCGGCGTATGGTCGAGGCTCCACAGACCGCCGAAGGGTGGTTCTCGCTACACGACTTCCGCTCGATAGACTGGGACGCGTGGCGCGAGGCGCCGGAACGCGAGCGACGGCGAGCGATCGAGGAGGGCGAGGCCTTCCTGAAACACCGCGAACTGGTCGCCGACGCCGACGCGGGCGAGTCCGCGCTGTTCTCGGTGCTCGGTCACAAGGCCGACCTCCTCTTTTTGCACTTCCGGCCGTCGCTCGACGACCTCTCCGGCATCGAGCGCCGCTTCGAGGACACCGCGCTCGCGAAGTTCACCGAACGCGAGACCTCCTACGTCTCCGTCACCGAGGTGTCGGGATACGTCTCGGACGACTACTTCGAGGAGGGCGCGGACGCCGTCGACGAGGGGCTGCGTCGGTACATCGAGGGGAAGCTGAAACCCGAGATTCCCGACGACGAGTACGTCAGCTTCTACCCGATGAGCAAGCGCCGCGGCGAGGAACACAACTGGTACGACCTCGACTTCGAGGAGCGCGCCGACCTGATGGCGGGCCACGGCGAGGTCGGCAAGGAGTACGCCGGGAAGATCAAGCAGGTGATCGCCTCCTCCGTCGGCTTCGACGACCACGAGTGGGGGGTCACGCTGTTCGGCGCGGACCCGACCGACATCAAGGACATCGTCTACGAGATGCGGTTCGATCCCGCCTCCTCCCGGTACGGCGAGTTCGGCGACTTCTACGTCGGGCGCCGGTTCCCCCCGAGCGACCTCGACGCGTTCCTCGGCGGCGAGACGGTCCCGACCGGCCGCGTCCCCGAGACCGACAGCGCCGGTCACCCCCGCGGCGAGGGCGGCCACCACGGCGAGGGCGGCCATCACGGCGACGACGGACACGGCCACGGCGAGGGCGAGGGACACGCGGGCGCGGGCGGCGGCCCCGCACACGGCGACCACCCCCACGGCGAAGAGGCCGGCGGCGAGGGCGACCACCCCCACGGCGAGGACGACGGCGACGACGCGGGCGGCCGCGACGAGGACATCCGCGGCGAGCTGGCCGACCTCGACATCTACGCCGGGAAGCCCCACGGCGAGGACGTGTACGCCACGGTGCTGTACAGCGAGGCCGACGTCGACGAGCTATTCGACGAGGTGCAGGGGCTCCGCGCGAACTTCGACCACTACGGCACTCACGTCAAGACCGCGGTGTACGAGGGGCGCCACACCGACCGCGCCGCCGTCGTCTCCATCTGGGACACCGCCTCGGCGGCCGAGACGGCCGGGGGCTTCCTCTCTGAGCTGCCGGACATCGTCGCGCGCGCCGGCGAGGAGTCCGGGTTCGGCACGATGGGGATGTTCTATACCGTCAAGCCGGACTACCAGACCGAGTTCGTCGACACGTTCGACGATGTCGGCGACCTGCTCGCTGAGATGGACGGCCACGTCGAGACGGACCTGATGGTGAACACCGAAGACGAGAACGACATGTTCATCGCGAGCCAGTGGAACGCCAAGGAGGACGCGATGGGCTTCTTCCGGTCCGACGAGTTCTCCGAGACCGTCCAGTGGGGCCGCGACGTGCTCGCCGACCGGCCGCGACACGTGTTCCTGGCGTAGGTCGGGGCGCCGCCCCGCGGTCTCCTCCCGACCGCCGGGTTTTAGGTGTCGTTGCGGCGAACGGGTGGCCATGTTCGACACCATCGTGGTCGCGACCGACGGCTCCGACAGCGTTCAGCGGGCCGTCTCGGCCGCGGTCGACGTCGCGGCGCGGTTCGAGGCCGAGGTCCACGCGGTGTACGTCGTCGACGCCGGCGAGGTCGAGTCGTCGCCGGACACGGTCCGCGACGACCTCCGCGACGCCTTGGACGACGAGGGGCAGGACGCGCTCGACCGCGTGAGCGACGCGGCACGCGAGCGCGACGCGGCCCTCGACGTCACCGTCGAGGTCCGCGAGGGGCGGCCGGCCTCGGAGATAGACGCCTACGCCCGGTCGGTCGACGCCGACTTGGTCGCCATGGGCACCCGCGGCCGCCACGGCGAGAACCGCTTCCTCATCGGCTCGGTCGCCGAGCGCGTCGTCCGGACCTGCCCGGTCCCGGTGTTGACCGTGCGACAGCTGACCGACGAGGACCCGCGGCGGACGACGGTCTGAGGGGTGCGGTCGACGCCGGCGCGAGCGACCCGGCACCCGCACGCCGCTCGCCGACACCGCGCGGGAACGGCGGAGTTTTCCGGCTGCCGGACGGGTCGACGGTATGGACGACGACCTCATCGACGCGGGGGACGCCCCCCGATCGCGGTACACGAAACTGCCGGGGAAGGGCTTCTTCTACCCCGACTCGTTAGACGACGAGCGCGCGGAGCGCCGGGCCGAGGAGACGGTCGAGGGCAGCGAGGCGGTCGTGATCGCCGACGGCGACGCGGACGGGCTCGCCTGCGCGGCGATGATCCGCGAGGCGTACGACGCCGCGCTCGACGTCGAGCCCTTCGAGGACGCCATCGCGGCGCGGCTCGCCGCGGACGGGGACGACGCGGCCGAGGGGAACGAGGAGGGCGACGACGATGACGGCGCTGACCCGACCGCCGACGCCCACGCGGAGTCGCCGGTCGGACTGCTCTCCGCGGGCCCGTACTCCATCGACACCGCGCTCGAACGCGTCGCCGCCTACGCCGACGACGGGATCGATCTCTTCGTCTGTGACCTCTGTCCCGACGACTACGAGTGGATCGCGGAGCCGCTGGAGGCGCTCGCGGAGTCGACGGCGGCGATCCGGTGGTTCGACCACCACCAGTGGGACGACGAGACCGCCGCCGCGGTCCGCGACGCGGGCGTGGACCTCGTCGTGGGCGACTCCGACGAGGAGTGTACCGCCGACGTGACGCTCCGCTCGCTCGACCACGACTTCGACGACCGCTGGACCGAACTGGCCGCGGTCACGCGCGACCACGACCTCTGGATCAAGGAGGACCCGCGCTCTGAGGACCTCGCGGACTACTCCTACTGGGCCGGCGCAGAGGAGTACGCGGCCGTGATCGGCGCGTACGGCGTCGACCTCCCGGAAGCGGTGCGGTCATTCGTCGACGAGCGCCGCGTCGAGAAGGAGGCGCGCATCGACCTGGCGATCGACCGCGCGGTGACCCACGAGGTCGGCGACTGGCGCGTCGCGGTCACCTACGGCCGCTGCTCGCAGAACGAGGTCGCGGAGGGGCTCCGCGAGGCGGGCGCCGACGCCGCCGTGATCGTCAAGCCCGCCGGCTCCGCGTCGATCCGCGGGTCCGACGACTTCCGGCACGCCCACGAGGTCGCCGGGAAGGTGAACGGCGGCGGCCACCCCCAGGCGGCGGGCTGTAAGCCCGACATCTACGACGACATGCTCGATTACGCCCACCACTGGAGCACCGAGGGAGAGGCGTGTAAACGCGTCATCCTCGCGGCGTTCGAGGCGGTCGCCGCGGAGGTCGACGCCGCGGACGACGGCGACGACCCGGCCGCGTAAGGCGTTTCAGAGCGGTTCTCTCCGTCCGACCGGCCCGAGCGGTTTCTCCGTCCGACTGGCCCGGGCGCTGGCGGCGTCTCTACGACGGTCGGCCCGGTACGGTCAGCGTACAGCGGGACTGACGGCGAGAAAAGGCGCGTCGGCGTCTACGAACTCGACGGCGACATCTCGATGTTGAGGCTCTTCTGGACCAGCTGCGTGAACGCCATCGAGCACAGGAAGTACCAGAGGATCCACATCTGGATCGGGCCCACGATCCCCGTGTCCCACGTGACGCTGCCGGCGAGCGGCACGACGAGTTCCTGGGCGGCGACGGCGGGGTACGCCGCGTCGGACCCGCGGTAGCCGATCACCCAGAACATCCAGAGGAACGCCGGGATGGTGAGGAACATGATCCAGACCATCGGGCGGAACTGCTCTTTGAACATGCCGAGCTGATCGCCCATCGCCTCCATCTGCTCTTCTTGGATCTCGTCGAGCGCCTCGTCGTCGTCGTTCTTCTCGGCCTCCTTGCGGCGCTCCTGAATGTCTTTCATCCGGTCTTGGTACATGCTCATCTTCTCCATGTCCATGAGCCCGGCGCGCAGCAGCGTCGAGTACAGGCCCGTTCCGAGCGCGATGACCATGATCACCACGTAGAAGGGCACCACGTTCAGGAGCGGTCCGAGGACCACGTCGATGCCACCGGCGATCGCGTTCCGGACCGGGGTGACCGCGTAGCCGACGAAGGCGCCGAGCGTCGCCACGCCGGCGAGTTTGTCCCACTTCGACCAGCTGGTCGTCTCGGGCGTCTCGACGTCGCTCCCGTCGGAGTCGTCTTCGAGACCGGCCTCTATCTCGTCTCGATCGGCCAGCGCGAAGCCCTCCTCGCCGTCGACGAGGATCTCCTTCTCGATGAGGCGGCCCCACTGGCCGCTCGTGATCTCGTCGCGAACGTCGACCCAGCGCACCTCGCCGTCGCTGGCGTTATCGAGAACGACTTCGATGGCGTCCCGCATCTCGCCGTCCTCGCGGACGAGCGAGCGGACTCGCCGTTCGACTTTGCTCATTAGCGGTCGATTGGCGGTCGACGGTTAAGAACCTTGTAGGATCGCCGGCCGGGTGCGGTCGGGGGGCGACCGCTCGGTTCGGCGGACCGCTCGGTTCGGCGGCGCCGCGTTTCCGCCTCAGTTCTCGACGACGTCGCCGATGCGGTCGAACACCGCGTCGGGGGTCGCCTCGCCGTCGACCTCGACGAGCACGCCCTCGTCGCGGAAGTGGTCGATGACGGGTTCGGTGTTGTCGTAGAACACTTCGAGGCGCTCGCGGGCGGTCTCCTCGGTGTCGTCCTCGCGCTGGACCAGTTCGCCGCCGCACTCGTCGCAGACGCCCTCTTCTTCGGGCGGCTGGAAGTCGACGTGGAAGTTCGCGCCGCAGTCGTCACAGACGCGGCGGCCGGTGAGTCGGTCGACGAGGACCTCCTCGTCGACGTCGAGGAGGATCACGGCGTCGAGGTCCGTGATCTCCGAGAGGTACTCGGCCTGCTCGATGTTGCGCGGATAGCCGTCGAGGACGAATCCGTCGGCGTCGGCCAGCGCGGCCTCGACGATCTCGTTGACGACCGGGTCGGGCACGAGTTCGCCCGCGTCCATGAACGACTTGGGCGTCCCGTACTCCGTCTCCATCTCCTTGTTGGCGCGGAGCGCGTCGCCGGTCGTGACGTGTTCGATCCCGTACTCGGCGGCGAGTTTCTTGCTCTGTGTGCCCTTGCCGGCGCCGGGCGCCCCGAGGAGTAGAATTCGATGACTCATACCGGAGCGGTCGCCCGCCGCGCGTAAAGTCTTGAAGATTCCGGCGAGCGCTACTCGCCGTCCGCAGCCGGTCCGTCGGCGGCGGCGTTCGCGAACTATTCGCCGTCGTCGTCGCCCGCCGCCTCGTCGTCGGAGCGGAGCCGCAGGCCCATCTCCAGTTCGAAGCTCTCGGCGTCGGAGGTCTCGAAGCCGATCTTCTTGTACAGCGAGACGGCCGCGCGGTTCCAGCGCTCGACCGTGAGCCACACCTTCGCGACGCCGTTCGCCTGCCCGTGTCCGAGCAGGCCGCGGATGAGGCGCGTGCCGATCCCGGCGCGCTGGTACGTCTGATGGACGAAGATCGCTAGCTCGTAGGCGTCGCCGTCGGGGACGAGCGTCGCGTGGCCGGCCGCCTCCTCGCCGCACCACGCGACCACGTTGTAGCAGTCGGCTTCGAGGATCGCGTCCAGCCACTCCCGGATCCGGTCTTCGCCGCCGGGCGGGATACCCTGTGCGCGGTCGGCCGGATCGAAGTCGTCGTACATCCCGACGAGCGCCTCGTGAGCCTCCTCGGACCCCTCGTACGGTCGGATCTCGATCTCGCGGTCCTCGCGGTCGGTGAACGCGGTCGGCGGCGGCGGGAACTCGTCGGCCACCACGTCCGGGTACCTTCGGTCGTTCATCTGACCAGCGTGACCGAGGTCTTGGCGTTCAACAGGACGAACTCCGCGATCGGCCCGATGGTGATCTTCCCCATCGGGCTCGTGTGACCGCCGCCGAGGACGATCTCCTCGAAGTCCTCGGTCTCCGCGATCTCGATCAGCCGGCTGCCGGGGTCGCCCTCGACCCGTCGCACCTCGGCGTCGATCCCAGCCTCCGCGGCCGCGTCCTCGGCGCGCTCGACGACCGCCGCCGGCGACACCGAGGAGTCCTCGTTGTCCACCACGGCGATCGTCACGTCGTCGTTCGCGACCGCCGCGCGCTCCACCGTCCGGTCGAGCGCGCGGAACGAGTCGTCGCTGCCGCCGATCCCGCAGAGCACCTTCATGCCACACCCGTCCACGCGACGGTACAAAAGTTGATCTCCGCGCCGGCCCGTCGCGTTAAGTTAGAGGATGAGGCGCTCGACTTCAGAGTGTCTATGGCCGAAACCGAGCGCCTC
>NZ_BAAADQ010000012.1:0-13979 GCF_039522565.1 Halorubrum ejinorense
CTATACGGCCAGCGCTGGATGGCCGAGACTGCCTTTTCGGCCATCAAGCGTCGATTCGGCCCCGCTGTCCACCCTCGCGCTTGGTACCGCGAGTTCCGCGAGCTCGTGTTGACCGCCGCAGTCTACAACCTCGAACAGGCTCTCAAACAGTGATCCCCACGCCGTCATCGGATTCAACAAAGCACACCAAAGAGTACAATCGCATCCTGATGAGTTGATATCCATCGGCGGACGGAGGACTCTCGGCACCACCACCCGAGCGAAACAAGTCCTATCGCGACCGCCGCACCGACGGCCAGTTCTCCGGTATGTGGGACCGGAAGTAGCGGGGACTGATAGAGTGCGATCCCCATCCCACCCGCCACGAATCCAGTCGTCGTGACAACCGAAAGCGGCCATGAGTACCACTCAGCAACGACGCCTGCGAAACCAATAGCAAGCAGGCCGCCGAATGCGCTCACGACACCCGAAAATCCAAACGCAATCGAGTCAGGGCCGACAAGTCCCCATCGCTGATACAACAACCGATAGTCGACAGCGACCGTGGTGAGTGGAGTGAGCTGTTCCTCGATGCCGTCCAGCCCCAGGCCGTCGTCATCTCAAGCGCATACGATTCACAGTACGACCATCCCAATGAGGAAGTGCTCCAACGCCTGTCCGATCGTTCGATCCCGACCTACTAGACCGCCACACACGGGGATATTGTGCTCGTGAGTGATGGCCAGGCCGTCTCCGTTCAGACGCAACAGGCAGCACCAACCGATCCGCTCAGTCTCCGCGATGGCGATGTCGTTGAGCCGGGGACAGCCGGTGGCGTCACCGAGCGTGAGCGGATTGGTGGTGAGGGAACTGGGGCGATCGACACTGGTGACGAGCCGGACGAGACGGATTCAGATTACGACTCGGAGACAGACTCGAACACCAGTACACTTGCTGTCGCAGAAATCAACTCGGACGCTGAGGGGCGAGATGGTGAGAACCTCAACGATGAGTACGTCGTCTTTGAGAAGACGGGCACGGAAACACTCGATCTGTCCAGCTGGACAGTCGCAGACGACGTTGACCAGACATACACGATTCCGGATAGCTTCACGCTGGCGCCTGGTGAGACGGTGACCCTATCACCGGGAGTGACACCGCAACCGATAGCGAACTATACTGGGGCTCGGTGTCACTAGTCTGGAATAATGACGGCGATACGGTGATTGTAACTACAAATGAGGGCGACCGAGTGCTGGAGGAGAGCTACTAATGACTACAATCGACCTCCCGGACGGCGAGTGCACCGCCGTTGTCGATTCGGTTGAGGACGGGCTCGCGACAGTGTTCTTTGAGCAGGATGGTGAAGAAGTGGGGAATGCGGTTATCGAACCAGACGAGCTGCCATCGGATGGGCAGCATACTGATGCGATTTTGGAAGTAGAGATTCGTGATGGCGCCGTGTATTCTTCACAGTACCAATCTGGGGAGACAGAAAGGCGTTCAAACGCCTCTCAAGACCTTTTTGACCGGCTCTCGAAGCGACCGCCATCCGATACAGATTCCTGAGAGAGCCTACGGGAATTAATGGAAACCGATTTGATTGGTGGAATTTAATTTCAATACACAAAGAGAGGAACGAGACGTCTATTTTATTGAGCATGAAGAGAGATTGAGACAGTCAGGAGAGTCGGCACGGAGCAGCAAGGAAGATCAACAGAGCCAGAATCTATTGATGCCAACGAATCGCTTGTCCGGTAGGACTACGATGGATACAGTTGGGTAGTAGGCAAAGCTGTATTGATACTGAGGCTCGTATCCCAAATGTCGAATGGGCCAACAAACGCTCGGCGGCGACGACATCACGCTCTTACGCGAGATATATCTCCAACGGGTTACCGAAGCACTCCCCGAGGCAGCAGCCGAAGCCGGCGACTGGCCAATCCGCCACGACCACTGTTTTGCCCGTGTGGTGCTGGACACGCTGTTCCAAGGAGTCTGGTACGACCACATCGATGGGACTCCCGCATACGAACAACTGTCAATAGAGGAACTGCGGGAGGCAATCGAGATCGCTGATAGAATGCTCGAAGATGGGAAGCCGACCGTTGAGACGCTAAATCGGCAGTCGCTCGAATGGCGGGATCACTGACTGGGGCACAAGCAGTCACCGGACAGTCGGTCAGGCTACTCTTGAACGACGCTGTCTGTCAGCCAGTGCTCATCGAGCTCGCCGCGTCGATGTCGCGATAACCTGAAAGCGTATGTCACTGTCCGACCGTTGGGACCGGTCAGCGTGACACGCTGTGTGGCGCTATCGTCGTCGCGCTCAACAGGGCCTGTCGTCGCCTCGACGTGGTCGACCATTGGGGCATAGCGTGGATTGTGTACCATCTGTCGGAAGCGGTCAAACGGGCCCGTCGCTCGTCTGTTCGCCGGGGATGCGAAGTTGTACGCGACGCCAATGCCAGCGTCTTCGAACGGCTCGTCGTTGGTTGCCAGTGCCTCAAGTTGGATTGAGACCACTCGGCTGGGTCCGTACGTGGGGCTTGGCATCGGGAGCTCCGCTATCGGGTACTGCTCGGCCATCTGGATACCGGACTTAGGGTCGCGAGCGGCATTAAGCGTCCGCTGAGACGGACTCTACTCTAGTGCTGTTCTCGATACGATAGCTGGTTAGCCGCGGCCGTGACCTCTGTCGTCGCGGTCCCGCTCCCCGTCCGAGCCGATGCGTCAAAACCACTGTTCCGGCTCAGGAACAAGGTCTATTGTAATCCCGACAAGCAGCACAAAGTATCCGGCGAGCCCCCCGAGTGTCGCCGCGTGGGGCGTGCCACTGCGAGGGTTTACTGACAGGGTCGCAGCGAGAAGTGCGACAGGCGAACCGAAGCGGATCGCTGGCCGGCGCCAGAGGCGCGCCGTCCGCTCCGGCCACCGTGCGAACACGGCCTCAACAAGCACCGCGACGGCCGCACCGCCAAAGAATGGGACCGGCCGAAGCATCGATCGTGGAGACAGCCCCTCACGTCGTCCGGCGAGCCAGACGACGAGTGCGACCAACGTAGCCGAAGCGGCGTCACTGCGTCGTGTCGACATAGTTCATAGTCTATCGCCCGTTTGAATATCGATATTGGTCGTGACCGACCTGACCGGCGTCACATGCCGTACCCACTGGTGCTAATAATAAAGCTACGGCCGAGCCCGCAGCCGTGCCTACCGCGCCTTGTCCTCGTTGACAGCCGCGAGAACGTGATTGAGTTCTCGGCCGACTTCGTCTACGGCGGCATCAAGTGAATCGAATGTGTCGCTCCCCGCATCACTACAGCCGCGCTTACGGACGAGTCGGACAGCCGCGTCGCTCAGGATATCAGGACGAACTGCGATTTTCGCCGCAGTACAGGGACTGTTTTCGTCTGGAAGTCGGTACTCAACGATGCCACCGGGCTCTTCGTTCCGTTCCCAGTTAGCTGGAGCTGCTGGAAGCTTGTCGATCAGTATCTGCGGGTTAGCCGCCGTTGCGACGCTTGTACTGGACATACAAATTGTTGTGTCGTCACATACAAACCGGTGTCGGCGTCGTTCAGCTAGACACCTAATCACGGGCAGGGTGTCACGGCTTGGTAGCGGAATCGGCGAGGTAGCTCGGGCCGTCAAGGACGAACATCTACTGTTCAGCAGTAGGGGTTAGCATCGCTGTGTGGTGTGGGACTGACGGCGATTTTCTCTTATCCGTCGTGGACTCGTAAGTGCTGTATGAATACGATTGTGACGGAGCACGACAGACACATGCTTGCTCAGATCTAGCGCAGCGACCGAGTGTTCGAGTGAACTTCGACGCCATCGAGCCGGCCGATGTCACGCTCGGATTTCACCGAGACGGGGAACGCGTCGGCAGCATTTACAATGACGACGGGACCGGCCGGACGATGGCGCGGGTGACCACGGCCGGCGATAGTCCCGATTTCATTGGCGTCGAGGTGCCGAAGGAATTCGTTGAAGAGGTTCTTGACGCTGCTACTGAAGCTGGACGGGTCACTGATGAAGCCGCCGCTAACGGGTACCGAATTCGGGTGTTGTGACGGCGTGACCCAGCTGGCTTTCGCTGACGGCACCGTTAAGAGCTGACCAAAACAGCAGCGACAGCGCGCTGTCAACGAGCCACCGAGATGTGTGTCACTCGAAGTCGTGGAATCGGGTTTGTCCGGTGGGGTCCACGTCCTGCTCCTTGTCAGGCTCATTATCTTCCCCAGTCTCTCGGCGCTGACCCGATACCGCTGCGCGATCGTCCGGCGACGGTTCACCGGCTTTCCGGCCGGCTCCAGTCGGAATCGTCGTCTGCGTACTAGATTCATGTGGGTCAGTCGGTGTCAGGTCGACTGATTCCGCCGTGTTCGTTTGCGGCGGCGTTGCTTGGGCTCCCTCAGTTTCAGCAGTAGTAGCATCTGTATCGATGAGTTCGTCGAGAGAGACCTGCGTTCCGTCCGGCGCGTCGGCGTCGGCTGCTCCGTGTTTGTCCGCAATGGCTCTGGCAGCACCATAGCCGCCAGAAAATGAGGCCCGTTTAGCGATTTCTGGTCGTCGAAGCTTTCGCGCAGCCTCAGACCGCTGAGCTTCATACCGCGACCAGAACTGCTCGCGGCGCGCCTCAAAGTCGACAACCGGACGCGGGTACGACTCTCCGACGTGGACTCCACATTCCTGCTGGATGGCAAGCGGCGTCTTCTCGGGTTGATCAAGAAACTCCGTGGGCAAGTCGGCAAGCTCAGGAACCCATCGGGTGATCCAGTCGCCGTCGGGGTCTTGATCGCGGACCTGCTTCCGAGGGTTGTACACTCGCTGTGACGGCTTGCCGATCAGCCCCGCCTGACTTTGCCACTGCGTGTAGTTGATGCCGACATCGCTGTCGATGAGGTGATGGTGATACCAGTCGGCGCCGATCCACCACGGTTGGTGGAGAATATGGGTGAAAAATGACGCACACATCGCGCGCATTCGGAAATTGAGCCATCCGGTTTCCTGGAGACACCGCATCGATGCGTCGACCATCGGAAACCCCGTCTGTCCGCGTTTCCACGCAGTCACGAGGTCGGGGTCGTGAAACGCCTCATTACGGCCTTCGAATACCGGATTAACCGCCTGCTCAGTCCAACCCGGCCAGTCGACGAGCTTCTGATTGTAGTGGAGGTTCCAGACGAGCCGACTCTCAAACATATCTGCCCCACGGCAGGACGGTGCGTTATCAACGACATACTGGTGTGCCTGCCTAACCGAGAGCAGACCAAAGTTG
This sequence comes from Halorubrum ejinorense, assembly GCF_039522565.1. GTDB lineage: Archaea > Halobacteriota > Halobacteria > Halobacteriales > Haloferacaceae > Halorubrum > Halorubrum ejinorense. Next base: position 5,267 of record NZ_BAAADQ010000012.1, read on the forward strand.
AGGTACGGCGAAAGTCCGCTTGTGCCGCCGCGAGCGTCCTGCGGTGCTGAGATGTTGGTCGGGTACGACCGGACACGGTCAGTGAACTCTCGTAATGTAGTCATCGCTGCCCGGTGGGTTCCCACCGGGACCTGCGTCTTCGCGGGGGAGACGTCGAAGTGGCGGTCAACCGCTGCCGGCGTAACGCCGGTGCGGATACTGACTCGGACTGTGTCGTGGTCATCCCACCCTGGTGTGTGTTGTTCGGCCGCGAGCCACTCGGTGATTTGTGTCTGCCAGTCTGACCGCGGCCACTCTTCATCGCGAACGAGTCCGTCACCAGAGACGAACGTAACCGCGTCGCCACAAGTGTCTCGCACACGCTCGTCGCGCCGCTGACCGTAGCGGCTTGTTGGTGTCGCCATCGTGATGACGTGCCAGCCGCGGTCGACGAAGCGAGACAAGATATCAACCGGATCGCCGTACCCGAGCGTCAACCCCAAGGAGTCCGGTCGTTGGATCGTCTCCGGCGGCTCGCTGGCAGCCTCAGCCGTAATTGGCGGCGAATCAAGCGTGTCAGCGAGTCGTGCTACTGAATCCGTTGCGTCTACGTGCGTCGCGCTGGGAGGTGCCGCAGCGTACAGTCGGTCGAGACTCGCGACAGCCTCCTCAAACAGACGGATCCGAGCGTCACACGCGAGGCCGCTGTCTGCGTAGAACGTTGGGTCGAACACAAACAGCGGGCAGAACACGTCACCGTCGGCAACCGCACGTGACACCGCCAGCTGATCCTCCACGCGAAGGTGTTTCCGGTGCCAGACGACGATACCGGTCGAGTCGGCGAGATCAGAGACCGCGTCTGGCGTCGGAATCTCCGCCGCCAGCGGACCCGTCTGCTGTGGCGGGTCGCCGCTATTTGCGGACGCCGAGCGCCCGGTCTCGCGATCGGTATCGCCCGACATTCACGATTAAATCAATGCCGAGGCGGCGCTTCAATCCGTCGGCCATCCAGCGGAACCCGAAACGAGGTCGGCAGCGTGCTGCCCACGCAGTTGGGGCTTAGCAGATCAATTGATAGGTCGTAACGGATATGCTCGCGGCGCCGGATACAACAACATGAACTGGCGTTCGAGCCACAGTCTCTGGGCGTCGCACGACTCGTCGACGGACGGCGACGGCAACACGATACGGCCTGTTCACGTCTGATCATGGCAGTAACCACGCACCTCAGTCTCGCTTCGCCCAATCGGAACGCGTTATTAGATGTCATCGACGACGCTGAAGCGGCGTTTTTCGAGTACGGCCTAGCGCCCGATATTAGCGGAGTACAGACCCTAGCAGTTACAGTGTCGGGGTCAACCGAGGACGGTCACAGGGTCACTGACGACGATCTCCCAGACCACTTCTCGTCAGAATTCACCGCCGAGATATCGCAGTTTCACGCTGACAGGGTTTATTACGCGGCTATGCGCGGGCTTCCGGTAATTGGACGGATTGTCCGCGAGGAAACACCAAGTCGGCCGAACGTGGTCATCCAGTCGAACAGACAGACCGGGAGCGGCCCCAGCTGTAGGGTGTACCGGCACGACAAGCTCACCGGTGACTATGAATTACTTTCGGACGCTGACAGCCGTCTGGGATAGTGAGCTACGCGTCAGCTGCCAGTTGCGTCGTTTGCGGGTCTCAGCGATGTTTCGTGGCACAAATACTGTTGGTAAGTGTCGCCGCAGCGAGAAGTCCAATCACTCCTCCGCGAGCGCTCGTTGAAGCGCTGATTCAACAGAGGTCTGCCAGAGAGGATCGATCGACTGGAAGTCTCACTTGTGGTCGAGAATGCCTGAGCTATAGATGCTCTCGGCGAACGAGCCTGTAGATACAGTGTTGGACGGCTCCAAGGCGGCTCCCGGCCGATGATTTAATTGACACCACCTATTATGGTATGCCGTATCATGTGCCACAGTCACATACCCAGCGAGTGGTCCCGAAAAAAGGAGGACGAAGCAGAGGATGTCAGCGAGCACCCATCGCTTTCTGAGAGGGAGTCGGCCGACGACGTAGAGATACTGACCGACGGCGGAGACGAGTAACCGACACAGTCGGACTTCGCCTCCAGCTGAAGCTCTTGGCTTTCTCATTTCTTTCGTAAGCGGTGAGGAATAGAGACGAATGAGCACGTCTCATTAGCTTGCGACGGGCAATGCTATGACCGACGTAAGAACGTTTACCACGATTCACCACTATCACATTCCATGGGTACGCACCCGGATTTAAGTGGACGAACAGCCCTGGTAACCGGTAGTGCGAAGCGGGTCGGCCGCGAGTTGTTGTTGTCGATCGCCGAGTGCGGCGCAGACGTCGTCGTCCACTACAACGAAAGTGACGCGGCGGCGGCCGCCACGGCCGAGGAGGTCCGCGACCGCGGCGGGGTTGCGATCACCGCTCAGGGAGATATAACCGATCCAGCGTCCGTGGATGAGCTATTCGAAACGATTGAGTCAGAACTCGGATCAGTAGACATACTCGTCAACAACGTTGGGGACTTCGACGCGCGTCACTGGAGTGAGATCGATTGGGAATCGTGGCAGAACGTCATCGAAACAACGTTCTACGGCACTGTGCTGTGTTCTCGTCGCGCCGTTCCCAAGATGGGTGACCAAGGATGGGGACGGATCGTCAACATTGGGTTCGCCGACAGCGACCGGATACACGCCCACCCGGAGAACTTCCCGTACTTCGTCGCGAAGACCGGCGTCCTCATGTTTACGCGTATGTTGGCGACAGACACGCGCGACGACGGCGTCACTGTCAACGCCGTCTCTCCGTTCGCGGTCTCGAACACAGAGGCAGGCGTGGACTCGTTCCCGCGAGGACGTCCCGCGTCGTTTGAGGATGTTGCTGCTCCGCTGCGATTCTTCTTGAGCGATGCGGCCGACTACATCAGCGGAGAGAACGTCGCCGTCGACGGCGGACGGATGCCTGAGTTCGACAGCTGAATCGATCGACGTACACCACAATTGAGACGCCTCGCCGTTGTGTGACCGACCAAAGACAGATACCAGAAAACACGTCAGCTGACGGCCCGCGGAGGATTCCTGTCGATCCGGTGATCCACGTCGAAACGTTTGCTACCCACCGGACATTGACGTGGAAGGCTGGGACTCGGTCGCAGTTCGTCGAAGCGGTCCGTGTGCTTGACGCAGTGCCGTCGACGGCGTCAGTAGTCGTCGACGACACAGCCGTTGCCGGGCGGCAACACCACTCAGTCTCGGACCTCGAAAGCGTGAGTAACACTACGACGTATCTTCGGATCGAACCGGATGCCTCGTGGACGCTCTCATGGGAGCAACGAACGTCCCCTATTGTCTCTGTGAGTGGAACACCGTCAGCAACGTTGTGCCGCCGTCTTCACCGCCGCACGACCGACTGCTCGGAGTGGTGTGACGAAGCGGTCGAAACGCTACAGGGCCTGACAGAAGACGGGACTGTCTGATTTTCGGGCGGCAATAAAAGAGAAATATCTTAGATATCTATCTTAGTCAAGTGTCTTAGAAATATAACTTAGAGATGTGTTCCAGAAAGCGACTTCCTCGGTTGTATACGAAACCGGGTGAACACCCGGGTTGCGAGCAGGATCACAACAACGTCTATTCTATGTGGGCTGCGACGAGCGAATATTATAAAGTAATCTTAGATAACAATCTAAGGTATCTTAGACATATAAGTACCTGATGTATCTAAGTTATCCATCTCAGATAGGTGTCTGACATAGGTTTATTTGATGCGTATCTAATAACCCGGCATGCTCTCGTACACGGTTTACAGCGAGGCGGGCGGCGTCGGCAAAACGTCGTTGACAGCGAACATCGCCTGTGCGCACGCTCGGGCCGGGTTGGATGTACTCGTGATCCCGCTTGACCCACAAGACGGTAATCTAAGCCGATTGTTCGACGTCGATGACGATCGGAGTGATTCGTCCGCAGACAGCCTTGTTCGACATCTCGTCGGTAACCCTGGTGGCGAGTTCGACGATCTGATTCGGACGGCAGAGGGTATCGATATCATTCCAGAGCACAACACGCTCTCGGACCTCTCAGACCACCTCGCACGCGAGAAGAGTCGAGCAGAGGACTTTGGAGATGCGTACAATATCTACGCGCAGCTCCGCCGTGTGCTCGCAGAAAACGATGTGCCGGACCGATATGATGTTCTCATCTGTGATCCGCCAGCGACAGAATCGGATCACCTCTATAATGCGATTTACGCGACGCGAAACCTCCTCATTCCGTTTGAGCCGTCGGCGAAGGGAGAAGCGTCCGTTGAGGGCTTAGAAGAGCTTGCGACGAACTTCGCAGATGAGTTGAATATCGATGTCGGGGTCCTTGGTGCGGTGCCGATCGAGTTCAAGGGAACGAAAGACCAGAACGAGATCGTCGAAGAGGTTCCCTTCGAGGTCCCTGAGGTAATCGGTGACCGGACCTCAATGATGGAGGGATGTTGGCGACATCAGTGTAGTGCGTTCGAGTTCGTGCGATCTCACCGGAGTCGACGCCGGGATTACGAGGTTGAGACACTGGCCAAGTTCGATCGAATTGCTCGATTCCTCGAAACCCAGGGCGGTATTACTGCCCCATCCCCACCAGAACCTGGCGCATTAGACGATCCTGAGGAGGTGACCGCCTGATGGGGGGATTCAAAGAGGGGACAGTCAACGGGTGGGACGACGAAGAAGAGGAAGACAACGACAGCGAGCCGGAGTCCGAAGGAGATGCATCGGCCAATGAGGACAGCAGCGGTCAAGAGGTAGAATCTACCGAAGTGGAGATAGAAACCGGGACGGAGAATACCGTCGAAACTAGGGCAAACAACACTTCAGCGGGAGACATTCCGTGGGTTCTCCGACGAAATAGTATCACTGACGGGCGCGATCAGACAGTCCAGCTTCACCTCCAAGAAGAGACGATGAACGTCCAGCGGAAACAGAAGTCCCTCATTGAGGCCCGGCTTGGGGAGAGCGTTCGAAAAGCCGATCTCCGGGAAGCAGCGTTATTGGTCGGACTCCAACACACAGACGATGTCGTCGACGTCCTCAAACAGTGGGGGTACGCTCTCGACTGAAACGGGTGTGCGCACGGTAACCGCGTCCAATATGATATCGCTATAGACGGTTTATACAGTGACTTGTTAATTGCTTGACCGCAGGCTGATAGCGGCTACTCCTCTGGTGAGAAGATTTCACTGCCAACGTCGGACAGTTCACTCGCCTCCTTGTGGGCGTACATCTTCGATGTCGTCGACGGGTCCTCGTGTCGAAGGACTCGTTGCGCGTCACTGAACCCTGCTTCATCGTAGTACGCTTCACCAACGCCTCGGCGAGCGCCGTGGAGGGTAAGATAGTTCTTCGAATCGCCAGAACAATCCACAGCAGCTGCTTGAGAGAGCTTTTTGAGCGTGTACCGGCCACCTTCAGTGGTTAACGCCGGTGGTGTAAGTTCTCGTTCCCGGAAGGCACCGACGAGCTCAGCTGTGCCGAGGCTGGTGATTTCATCAATCGTCTCGTGATTGACCCCACGGTCCTGAAGTTGGCTTCGTGCGGCGTCTCGCAGTGATGCGAGGTGGAATGAGGGGAACACGGGCCAGGCACCGCCGGGGGGATCTAAGAGCGTCTGCCAGCGTGTGAGTGCTCTGACAGGGCGATCCGTCAGCGGTGCTTTCTCGATTTTCTGGCTTTTTCCGAGTACTGTCAGCACCTCCTGGTCGGTGTCGACGTCCGCCCAGGTAATTCCCGTTCTTCGGTCATCGCGACTGGCAGCCAGAACCTCAGCACCACGGACACCTGAGAACCCGATGACGTAGACGAGGGCCCGGTCACGGGCTGCTGTGAGTGCTTCCCGGCTCTGGGGATCCGCATCAATGGCATCGTACGCTCGCCCGTCGACGTGTGAGACAATTGTCTCACGCTGTTGCTCAGACCAAAATTGTTGTTGACCGGAATCCGTCGTGGGGCGGTCAGGCATTTCGTCTTTCGCTCGGTCGGTATCTGCCGGATTCTCCGCGATATACTCCCATTGCTGGCAATAATGGAGGTATGCGGAGACGAGCGAATAGTAGTTCCACGCAGTAGCGGCTGTGATCCCCTCGGTGTCACCGTTCGCCCGTCGGGCGTTCACGCGTCGGGCGAGATGACCAGCGTATCGGGCAAGGTCGCGGCTATCGAGTTTTTCGAAGGTAGTCACGCTGCGACAGACCATCCACTCGAGCCAGTCTGGAATGACGCGTTCGAGCGCTTGAACGTAGTTGCCTGAACGCTGCGTCTCGTCTTCATCCGAATCCGTCTCTTCGATCGTCTTCGCCTTTGCGTCGAGAAAATCCGACAGTGGCTCGTCGAGTGGTGTTTCACCGGTCGTTTCCCCGGGGTGAGGGCCGTCAGCTGGCGGTGCCATCGATTCAGCATCACCGACGGCGGCGACCCTCAAAAATCTACTTGTGACTACTCGACTAATCCAAAGTAAGTGTCTCAATATTCAGTATAGCCTCAAATAGCCTCTAGAGGCTTTTTTCGTACGTTTAGACATTAGCCCCGCTTTGTAAATCGCATTCTGCTATACGAATTCTGACTAGGTAGAAGTTGAGACTACAGTGGGTTTAGCGGGGCTTTGATGCGCGGTTTCGGACGAATTGACGAGCGGAATCTGCTTTAGATCCTTCTCCCAACGAGTATTCTTGTTGAGATTGGGACTAATTCGGAGTATTTTCCGGCCACGAACAGTGTAGCCACTCAGACGCCACGCTAACCTAGAATGAGTGCCTCTCTACCCGATTCCGGTTTCCTTCTTCAACAGGGTAAGCGTATTGTCGGCTGTCACAATAGGCGAATGCTCGTACTCTCCGGTCAACTCCACCTGTACGAGTAGATCGACTGCTCGCCAAATAGAGTACAGCAGACACGCGAACGCGAAGTAGAAGAACCGCAGTCCAAAATCCTTCGACGTCGTGGCGGCCATAAATCGCTTGATCGACTTATACCCGCTCTCGATTTCCCACCTGTAGCCGTACTCAGTGAGGTGGCCGCTCCCCCGATTCGTCATGAACACCGAGTACTGCCGGTGGTCGTCATGCTCGGAGTCTTCTTTCCGGCGGTAGATCAGCGTCGTCTCGTGCCATTCGTTCTTCCCGAGGTGGAGCTTCCGGTCGGTCTCGTATCGATCCCGATCTCGTTGGAGCAACCGCTTCGCTTGGGCTTTCTCGCTGGTCTGCATCCGCTTGGGCACGACATACGACAAGCCACGCTGGCTGAGCATCTCTAGGACGTGCTGGCTATCGAACTCCCGGTCCATCAGCACGTTATCGACGTGGACAAGATCTTCAGCCGAGTTCAGCAAATCCTCGACGATTTCTTTCCGACTCTCGCCCTTCCGAACAGGCCGTGCGTCTAAAACGATCGGCACGGCATTACCAACTAATTGGACTGTCGCCCACTGGTAGGCGTATTCGTCGGTCTTCTCCTTCGTCCCGATGATCTCGTCTTCGTAGCCCGTTCTATCGCCCGTGAACGGGTCAGCTTCGGTAATGTCGATTGCGACGACTCCCGCTCGAAAGAACTGCTCTGTCTCCGCAACTTCGTTTAAGAGCCGAATGATGGCCTGCTGGTACATCTCTCGTACCTCTCCAATCGAGAGGTCGCGGATGTGCTCGCGATGGGCGTGCCCCAGCGGTGTTCGATCCCGAGTCGATTCATAGACGAAACTGCGAGCTCCTTCGTTGGCAGCTAGCCGGTCGCGAAGTCCAAGATACGTCTGCAAGCCCCAGTAGGCGTTCTCGTGGATCTCACAGCCCTCGCCACGATCCAGCGAGAACGCCGGAAAGACGACACGGCTGACGTGATCGCTAATCTTCGCTGCTTCTTCCAAAACGGACTGATCGTCCGGATCGCTCGCTTCGGATTCGTCGTCATAGTACTGGAGCTTCCGTTCCGGGTCACGGGGAACCGCAACACCGGCATTCTGTGCGTTGATGAGGATCGTCCGAGCCGTTCTTTCGACTGTCTCACGGAGGCCGGCGCTGAAGCGCTTGTTCCAACTGCGCCAGAGTGTGGACTGATCGGGAACGGAATCGAACCCGAGCGAGCGATGGGTTTCTGAGTGCTGCCGGAGATATTCGACGAGCGCGGTTTCGTGGTCCCAGGCGTGTATCTCTTTCAGCAGGAACGCCCTGAAGAGCTGTGGCATCTCGTATCGAGTCGGACCGGAGTACTGGTCGTGGGGACTGAACTCCACGTAGGAGAGTGGATACTGACAGACGAACCTCTCAACCGAGTCGTGGGCGTCGTGCTCGAACCAGATTCCCGAAACGGTCCGGAAATCCTCAATAAGCGCCGGCAGTGAACTCTGGTCGTACAGTGGCGTCGAGCCATACGCCGGCCAGTCGAGATACTGTGTTGTTGCTATCGAGCGGAAGACATCACGCCGAGAGACGGGAGTGGGTACCATCGGGGACGTGTCTGCCGTTCTTGGCCAATGATATGACGTTCTCTCTGATGATGCCGCCAGCAGTCGATTCTTTACGATCTTCGCCATCGAACTCCTGTTTTCGGAAGAGTCCGTTCGGAACGCTTTCTGAAGTACTCAGCTTTGCACGTGGAAGTAGAAGCGTGAGGTAGGCGGTGGCAGGGATGGGTGATGCCGATTACGGACTTCTCCGACGTTAACGTGCAGGGCTGCGTTGATAAGGAGCAAAT
>NZ_BAAADQ010000012.1:14061-116370 GCF_039522565.1 Halorubrum ejinorense
CTGTCTACTCACCGAATTTCGCCACGTCGGCGTAGAAGGTCAGCTCCTCACTGTCCCATCCGTGCGCTCGATCGCGTGTATTGTAATACCAGCCCGACACGCCTTTGTGGCTTTTGTTCGGGTTCGTGTGGCCGAATATCGGGACCCCTCCCGATTCGACGCCCGAGTTTGGGTGGTAGGCGTACCAGACTGGGTCGGGCCGGTGAAGCGACCAGCCGTGGTCCTCTTTCGGGTTGACAGAGAGCTTGAACCGAAGCGGCTCCCGCGCCGAGTGCAAGTAGACGGGTACCCTGTCATCTTCGGGTTCCGTGGAGACGTAAAAGAACGGGTGGGGCTGCAGGACCCAGCCCCCGCTGCCCATCTCGGATCGGCTCCGGGAGAAGTACCAGCGTTTCGGCTCTTTGACGGAGTAGCCGTTCTTCGGTTTCTTCGTCGAGTACGCGTAGACCGGCGCGATGGTCGGCTCGGGTAGCGACTCGAACCGCTCCGCGTACTTCTTGAACGCCGCCTCGATTTCCTCCCGACGTTGGTCGTCGTCACAGAGCTCCCAGATCGGCTGGAGGGGACGGTTGCTGTTCGAGGGGTCTGGGTCGTTGGTGTGCGGGAGCGCGACGACGGCCAGGTTCCCCTCAATACTCTCGGTCCACTGCTCGTAAGTACCCTTTTCGATGATACCGTTGCCGTACTCCACCTTCCCGCCCCGTGTCACCAGGTGGAGGAGGGAGTGCCGCTGCAATTCCCGATGGCGCTCGCGGTACTCGGCGGCCGCCTCGGCCTTTACCCGCCCAGTGAGGTATTCGTATGACATTTTAGCTGCCACATCGATATCCATGTCGTCGCTTATCTCTGCCGTGTTGGTCGTGACCCTGAGCTCGGCCTGTGCCCCGATGATCAGACTGCGGAGGAAGTGCGTGCCGTACTTGTCGAACAGGTCCATGGGGGGCATCCGGGCCAAGTCCGACCTGGCCTCGTCGGTGAGCAGGTTCCGGAAGCCGCTGGGCAGGCGCAACGTGGCCTTGTGGATGTTATTGTGGCGCGAAAGGAAGTACGCCGAGGCAAGCTGCATGTGCGACGTCGCGAACTGGGCGCTGATGGCCCCGCTCAACAGCCCGAACCCGACCGCGGACTCCCCCTCAATGCCGACCGACACTGCGAGGTTCCGCTGGTATTCCTGTACGGTTAGCCCCTCAGTCTTCGTGAACTCTCCCAGGCCTCTCGGCAGTACGTCCACTCGCTCCCGCTTGTAGTACTTCCGATCGTTCAGCGTCGAGTCCTCCTCGTACTCCCCCAGGTCGAAGAGGGGTTCCCTCATCGCGTTCGCGTCCGGCAGGTAGTCGCCCTCGAAGACGTTGTAGCCGCGTCCAACCTGATCCGTCCCCGGAAGTTTGACGCCGTCGCGCCAGCTCTCGAGATCCTCGGGCGGTTTGTACTCGGAACTCACTCCGGATTCTATCACACTCATATTCAGAGCCCTAAATGTCATACTACTAAATGAACTTAGCGTCGGAAAAGTGGACGAGATATCCATCCGACACCGGGCTACAAGGTCGAAAACCTACTGGGAAGCCGCGAGCCGCGGAGGGGTGATCGCGCTGGAGTCGCGTATGGAGTTCGTGGCGGTCGAGCGTATCTAACGCGGACGATACGGTTATGCTGTGTGATGACGTATCTATCGAATCATGAGTCCCCCCGATCAGGCATCGGCTATACAGAAACGGCCTCTTTCTGCCACGGGGTCGGGCACGCCCGTCGACGCACGAGACCGGTTCACGGGGCCAAGATTCCTGACCAGGGGATTCGTCAACAGAGCAGCCTATGTGAGACTCCATGCCGAACTCTCCACGGCTCGCCCGGAGTTCGAGCTCTTGGCCGAGCGGACCCGCTCGGAAGACGATTCGTGGGTCGCGTACGGGCGTGAACTGCTGGCGATGGCTGAAGCGGACTTACGTTCGGGCGCCCTCGACGAGGCGTGGCGCCATCTCCACACCGCGAAACGGCTCGAAGTCTACGGCCTCGAGAAGCTCGAGGGAATAGACAGTAACCACGACCGTGGCTCGGAACTCAGGACTCGGGCTGCCGTCATCCGCGGGGAGGCACTCGATGCGCTCGGCGGCTGGCCGAGACAGGCAGTGGTTGATCTGCTCTGTGACGAGACGGAAGCTCTCAAGGACGAGATCACCGGCGCGGAGCTCCGAGCGGCGAGCCGGATCCTCGACGATCAGTACGAGAGTGTCTACTTGAACCGGAGCGAGCGACAGCGTCAGTTCAACCAACTCGTACTGATGGGTGCGCTCTCCGGACTGACGTTGCTCGCGCTCACGCTGCTCGACTGGGTGTGGAACGGAACGTCGGGGCTCACCGGCAGCGTGGCATCCCTGCTCGAAACACCGTGGGGAGAACCAGCGACTGCAACTCCGGGGTTCGCGGTGTTCATGATCATCGCCGGTGTGATGGGTGCGTCCCTGTTCGGGATGCGTTCGCTCAGGAACCGATCACTCTCGACGAAGATCCCACAACAGATCAATCAACTCACTGTTACGGGCGCTCGTGGTGTGATCGGAGCGATCTCCGCGCTCCTGTTCTACTTCGTCCTCCAGACGCCCCTGTTGCAGAACGGGACGATCATCGCGGACGACGTGATTACCGCACCGATAATGGTTGTTATCGGGTTTGCGGCAGGGTACGCAGAGCGGATGGCTCCGAATGTGGTCGCAACAGTCGCCTCAGTAACGGAGCCGAGCGAAACTGCAGAGCAGAACTCGAATCAGTAACGTCCGAATGAGAGATCAAGCATCGCTGTCGAACTGATTGTCCCGAGTTCGGTGGTCTCGTTGCCGTCATGCTTATTGACGGCGAGACTCGTTGTTCGAGAGGGGTTTTTGATACGAGGGTGCATCTCACACTACCCGTGATTCCGCAACTCAGGACTGCAATTACTGCGTATATGTGTATTCGGTTGATTGATAGCCAAACGCTGCTTATGCAATTCGATGACTTCACGCACGATCGGAATTATCGGGTCGGGAATCGCCGGATGCTCAATGGCGTACCAGGTCGGGACACAGTCCGGAGAGCCCGCGGAGATTGTGGTCTTGGAGCGAGCACCAGAGATCGGGGGACGAATCAAACGGATCTCCGTAGGTGGCCAGTCCATTAATGCAGGAGGAAAGTACATCCACTCGTCAAACGAGTTGTTGCTAGGACTGGCGAACACACTTGGACTGAAACTTTCGAAACCGATGAAGCCCAAACACGGGCCAAGTGGAATCTGGAACGGACACCGGTTCGTCGTCCGAACCGACGGTCCTGCGTGGCGAGCGAATGCGTCTATTGTCAGGCGGTACGGCCTCTCGATTCTGAGAATCCACTGGGTGACTCAGGCGTTCTTACGCCGGTTTAGACGCGTGTATCGTCTCCCGGTTTCGACGGCCGGATTCGAAACCCCAACGGATTTGTTACACGCGATTGGTCTCGATCACCTGCTCTGGATCCCAGGTGACGAATACCTCAGGGATAAGGGAATCTCAGACCGGGCAATCGACGAATTCGTGAGTGCAATCACACGAAATTTTTATGCACAGAACGCCTCTGAAATCCACGCCTTCGCCTGTCTCGTCGCGCTCGTGGGGGGAGGGACGGTCGGATCGGTGTACACAGTGGACGGAGGGACGATCCAGTTCTGTCAGCAGCTCCTCGAACGGTCGAACGCCACGGTAAAAACCGACATGGAGATTCGCTCGATCGAAGCGGATGGTTCCACCGTCTCTGTTGCAACCGACACAGAAGACTTCGAATTCGACGTATTATGTATCGCGGCGCCGCTGGAACCGGCTGATATCTCGATCGGTAGGTCCCTCGAGGGGGTCGACTTCCCGGAGGATATCGGCTTCGTGCGGCTGGAATCGCAGTTCGTAGCCGGGGAGTGCTCACCGGAATACTTCGGGAGTACCGATGCTCCACCCGGATCCGTAGTTACGACGGCGGATTCGACGGAACCATTCTACGACCTACACCGCCAGCCTACCGATGGAGAAACCGGAACGTACGTTTTCGCCCTAGCATCGCGAGAACCATCGGTCCCGGTAACCGAAACGGATATATTCTACGACGTCACCGAAGTGCAGACGATTCCATGGAATGCATATCCGGAGTTCACGCCACGGTCGGACACCGCTCCGTTCCGGCTCCACCCCAACGTCTATTACATAAACGCGATGGAGCCGGTTATCTCGGCGATGGAGACGCAGGTAATCGCGAGCCGGAACGTATGGAATTTGATGAAAGAGACCGATTAGTCGCACATAGTTGGCACACAGACCGCCTGACGGTCGTCCGACGACGCTGGTTTATGAAAGTTCGGGTGCGATAGGCCTCGTGTTCACTCGGGGACTCATCGCCGAACAAGCTCTCTGTATCTTGCACGTCTCACTTCGACCTATATTGGAATGTGTCAGCAATCACTGTGCAAGACTCAGAGGATAGATACAGCAGGCAAACCGCAGTTACCCACCCCATTCCCCACCGATGTCGTCTCGAATTTGTCCTCGCCAAGCTTCGAATCGCTCTTCACATCTGGGGGCGTCCGCAATGTGATCGATAAATCCGACCCCGCCGTCCGACAGGGCCGCACCACAAAACGGACACAGGTCAGGGTTGTTCCACTCCGGCGAATCGCGTGGGGGGTGATCCTCTGACATACGTGTTAATCCTCTAGGTAGGCGTAGAGGGTTTCTCTGCTAGCTCCACAGCTTGGACAGTGGTCGGGAATCTGGTCGATATCACCCAACTCCCCACACTCGCTGCACCGCCACACAAGATATCCCTCGCCGAGATTAACGGTGGGAGCGCGCCTGAGCGACAACGTGTCAACGTCACTGTTGGTGTTGACTTCGACCCCAGTTTCCGTGATGGCAGAGATGACGCCGATGGTCCGGCCGTTCCCGTCGTACACCTGCTGTCCCGGTTTGAGTATTCGGTCCTGAGATACTACCTCACTGTCTTCGGGCATACACAGTATTGGAGCGGACTCTACCTAACTGTTACTTCGTCTATAATTACACAAGTTTTCGGTTCCAATGGGGCGATTAGAACCGAATACGCCATCATGGGAGCAGCTCTCGATGCGGAAGACAGTGTGTACAGCAGATCTCGCCGGAACGCCAGGGCTGATTTTCGGATATCGCCGTAGAAATGCTTCTTATCACCGGACGCGATTGCTACGTTGTATGAACTCAGAGACATTCGATACGAGTATCAGTGACGAGACGGCCAAACAGATCCTCAGTGCCACCCGAACTAGCCTCGGGGACACCCTCCGGAGCGTCATGTATTTCACACCGTCGTCGTTCGATCTGTTGTACGTACGGCGGGACCTCTACCCGTCTGATGAGGCCGCGCAAGAACGGAAAGCGCAATTGGTCCAACTCGAACAAGTGGGGTTCGCGGAACGGTCAGCCCGAACCGAAATCGCACACAGTGACGACGGTTCGAACATCGGCCCGTACAACTTCACCGTCCGATTCCACGACAACGGATTCGTCGTCAGGGTGCTTGAGGGCGATGTTGGCGTCCTCTTTACTGCTGACTCCATGGACGTTCGTTCGTTCAGAGAGGCAGTCAGCGCGATCCGAGGAGTGCTCAGCGGCGAGTGATACCTGTGACAAGCCTGGTTAGAGACGGGGAGTAGTTTTTTCGCACTCCCTTGCTTGTCCGACCTGTACTGAACGAGCCACCTATTCTGACGAAGGCCTTGTGCGAGATACGTACCCTGTATGCAGCACGACCGCTGAAACCTATCACCGATTAATGATTTCAACGGAGCCGTTTATTCGAGTCTCGATTTTGAAAGCGTTCTCCGTAGATAAGTATATCTTCGATTAAGCCGTTCTACACGTGTCAATTGCTACCAGTCGTAGTTCGACACGGAGTTCGCAGCCATGTCCGATTCAACACGCCGTGAGGCGCTCCAGAGGAGAGGTACAAGCCGTACGAACGTCATCCGGGCCGCAGTAGTAGTCCTCGTGACTTTAGGGGTCGTGACAGGCGGGTTCGTCGGGCTGGCCACGCCGGTCGCGGCCGCCACCACCGACGTCACTACCTGCCGAGTCATCGACTCGCCGGGAGTCTACCTCGTGCAGAACGACCTCTCCGTCCTGCAAAACGGAATTATCCTCGACGACGGGACGGACGTCTGCATCGACATCCGATCCTCGGACGTCGTCTTGAATGGACAGGGGTACGCCCTAACGGGCACAAACTTACCGTTCGACCCGTCGATCGGCGTGCTCGTAGACGGGACGACTGCCGGTCCCTACACGAACGTCACGGTCCGGAATGTCACCACGAGCGGCTTCACCGTCAACACGTTCCAGTTCGTCGAGACCACCGATGTCCGACTCGAAAACGTCGTCATGCAGGGTAACAGAGCATCCTTCGAGGCGAGCACCGACGTGACGGTCGCCGGCGTTACCCTCCGTCGGGCCGCCGTTGTCGGGTTGTCCGACATCGATGGGGCAGTGATCACGAATATCGTCGAGGAGACGTCAACGTCGAACGGCATCGTCGAGGGCGGTGGTGCCGTGGAGCTTCGCGCCGTCCGGAACGCGGCATTCACCGATAGCAAACTCTCTCTCGGGGATATCACCGCGAGCGGACTCGGAGGCAGCCCGCTCGACAGCGCGCTCACAGTGGTCGGGAGCGACGGCGTCTCGGTGCGGAACGTCGCGGTCTCGAACACCCTCATCGGTGTCGACATCGGGAACAACGCGAACGCGGCGTTCGAGGACCTCTCTATCACCGATGTCAACACGGGGGTTAGCGCCAGAGACGGCACGTTCGGCGCACCTTCTCACAACGTCGCCGTCCGGAACGTCGGGGTCTCTGACGCCCTCGTAGGCGTCTCCATCCGGAACAGCGCGAACACCACGCTCGAGGGCCTCTCGGTTAGCAACGCCCAGACCGGGATCAGTGTCGGGGACGATAGCGTGGGGGAACCCTCCGACAATGTCACTGTACGGAACAGCACCGTCGTGAACAGCGGGTTCGAGGACGTTCGCGTCGGTAGCAATCCCTCGCTATTCGACAACAACTCGACGGCGATCGCCTTCGAGAGCTTGGAGTTGTCGTCGGCGACGGTTTCCTTTACGGGCCAAGACGTTCGCGTCAGCGACGTCGAGGCCTTGCCGGCGACGCCCACTGACCGGACGAACGTGGGCGGGTTCTTCAACGCGACCGCGACCAGCACGACTGGCCTGAGTTCGTCACTCCTCAACATCACCGTCTCCTACGACGACGCCGACGTGCTCGCCAGGGACATCACCGAATCGACGCTCGAACTGTGGCAGTACGACGGGGCGGCCTGGGCGCCGGTCCCTGGGTCGATGGTCGACACGACGAACGACACCGTCTCGGCAAGCATCACCGACTTCAGTGTCTTCGCCCCGCTCGGGACCACCGGGCCGACGGTCGACGTAGACGACTCGGGTGACGGCTCGAACGTCACCGTCATCGGCGCCATCACGGACGAGCCGGTGACGATTCCGCTTGACGACCCGGTGACCGAGAACGTCACCCTCGATTCGCTCGCGGTCACCACCGCGCTCGATACGACTTACGCGCTCAACGTGACGACGGGCGAGACGGCCCCGCCTGGCACGACCGACCTCGCCGTCGTTGGCCCGAACGGGACCGTCCCGTTCGGCTACCTTACGGTCGAGACGAGTCTTCTCGACGCCGAGGTCTCTGAGGTCGTGTTCCGCTTCAGTGTCGACGCGGACGCGCTCGCCACGGCGGGCGTCGCCCCCAACAACGTGGCGCTGTTCCGCTACGACGATACCACGGGAACGCCCGAGGCGCTCCCCACGACGGCCCTCGGGCTGAACGCCACGTCGGATGCGTACGAGTACAAGGCCGTCTCGCCCGGCCTATCGGTGTTCGCGATCGGCGGGCTGGTCCCCCAGATCGTCGTCATCGACGCCTCGGTCGACGAGAGCGAAGTACTCGTCGGTGACACGGTCGCTGTGACGGCCACCGCGAGAAACGGCGGCGGCGCCGCCGGCTCCGAGACGCTGAACCTCACGGTCGACGGGGCGGTGGTGGACTCGAGGGCGGTCACGCTCGGCGTCGGGGAGAAGACGACCGTGACGTTCGACTACACCGTCACCGCTGCGGGGACGTTCGATCTCGCCGTCGAGAGCGCCGCTGTCGGCACGGTACTCGTCAAGCTCCCCGTCGAGGTCGACGTCCGGCCGGGCGATACGGCGAACAAACTCCCGCCGAGCCAACGCGCGGCAGTCCCCGTTGCCGTCCTCGGGAACGCGGACTTCGACCCGACCACTATCGACGACTCGACGCTCAGGTTCGGGTCCGAGACGACGGTCGCCGCCGGCGGCGGGGCGACAGCGTTCGCAACCGACGTCGAGGACGTAAACGGCGACGGATACGCCGACCTTGTCGCGGTCTTCCGCCTCTCCGACGCCGGTTTCGAGGCTGACGACACAATCGCCGTCTTCACCGGCCGAACGACCGGAGGACTGACAGTGTACGGGACCGACTCGGTGGTGATCAGGTAGCAGGGAGCGCGACGAGCACGTCACCCTCTCCTCGCTCGCTCACCGACCACACAACGAAGTCGGGGAGATCGACTTCCACCATACTCGACGTTCTCGGCCGCGTATGGGTTTGTGTCGTCTGGTGTGGCTCTCGAACGATACCGGACAGACACTGAGGACACGTTGCCACTGACTGACAAGGGGTTGTGCTAGGCTGGAGACGTTCTCAAGAGTCTGGAGTGTCGCTTGGGACAACAATTCTTCACAGTGGGTGTCAATACACTAACGATGACGGACGAAATCGACATCCCAACCGAGCCGCGGGCTGCAGTCGACGCACTGGCGACTCATCTCACTGCGACCGCAGATCGCCCAGTACCGCCAGCGACGAACCGATGGCTCGGAGAGGCTGAAGCCGTCGCCCGCGACGCTACCAGTGACGATCTTGACACTCAAACCAGACAGAAACGGGTTCGTCAGGTTGCCACACTGCTTGAATCGGCTGACGAAACGGACGATGTGATCGCCGACCGCCACATCGAAGCAGCGATTGAGTGCTGTCGAGTCGTTCTCGCTAACGAGTGATTTTGATCCGGATTGTACGGAATGGCCCTCAATGCCACATATTAATAGGGATTAGCAAAAGTCCTCATATTTCCAACGTAACAGGGCTCTGACTTGCTAAGATTGGCGTGCGAGATGCAGAGTGTCTATCTTGCAGCGCGACGGCCCAACACAAAGATCAGCAGCGCGAGGAGGATTGGCCCTGTGGCGCGTAAAGATATTGTCAGTACCTGTCCGAGCGTTCCGGTCGGAGAGAGGGGGCCAGTACCGGCAAAGAACACTGAGAGGCTGTGGTACAACGTTTCCCAGACCAGCAGCTGATCGTCAACGACAGCCCCAGCGGTCACGGCTGTTCCGTCGGTCGTCTCGATGGTCCCCGTCGTGGTGAACAACCCCCAGAACAGGCTGACAACGAGCGCCGATATTGAGAGGACGCGACGAAAGCTTTCTCCGTAGACGAATAGCCCCCGCTGGAGCTCGGCGAAGAGCCAGCGCGTGCGCTCTCCCTGTTCACGAAGCAGGTGTCGGCGCATCTCCTGGCGGCGCTTGAACATCCGACTCTGAAGGGTTGGAAATCCGTTCTGCCGGCCCAACCCCTCTAATCGTTGGTAGACGCTACGGGCGCGGCGTAACTGGATAACCCGCGGTGAGTCGGGGGTTGCCTTGAGATCCTCCGGGTCCATCGCCAGCGACGCCTCCGGTCCCTCTGGCGGCGCGTCGGGATCGTACCGGCACCGCTCGGTCACCGTCACATCGCCGACGCCACCCTCTACGACAAGTTGAGTCGCACTATCAATACGTGCTCCTCCTAATCGAGCCCCGAACAGGTAGGCACTCGTAAGATTCGTGTCTACGAGGTCTGCATTCTCTAGTGATGCGCGAACCAGCACTGCATTCTCGAATTCCGCGCTTTCGCAGTCCGCTCCCACCAGTGATGCTTCTGCTAGATTCGCGCTGACAAAATCTGCGCCATCTACATCGGCTTGCTGTAGTACCGCTTCTTGTAGGTCCGCATTCGAGAGGTCGGCGTCCACGAGATGCGCGTTCGAGAGTTTAGCACCCCGGAGATCTGCACTCGAAAGGTCGGCGTCCCAGAGGTTCGCATCCGAGAGGTCAGCAGACATGAGCTCCGCGTCCGAGAAGTCGATATGCATGAGGCTTGCGTCCGAGAGATCGGCACGATTGAGGTTCGCATCTGAGAGGTCCGCATCTCTGAGATCACTTTCACGAAGTGCGACATGGTAGAAATTAATCCGGTCTTTTAGGTCAAGACCAGATAGTTTAGCTCCATCGAGTAATTCAGAGTGAGCTGCTCTGTTGAATTCGCAGAAGGCAAAGGGATAGCGTCGCTCTGAAGGTGGAAGCGAAGCGGAAGAGCCGAATGTGACTAACCTACTCTTCCGCTTCGTTAAGCAAGCCGCGTCGCTGGCTCAAAAGCGCTGTGCCGCCAGTCCAACGGCGGTGAGTGATCCGACTGGCAACGGATTTCCCGGGTGGAAGCATGTCACGCTCCACTTTTTGCGGGTTCACATGGATGCGACGTACCGCGAGATCGTCGATTGGGCGAGTGAAATGGATCGTGTTCGTGGTCTGTTACAGCTCGCTCGAACGGCATTTCCCGCACCCTCAACGCTGTACCGGTCGTTTGAGAGGGTGCCCATGTCCGTGTGGCGCGGGTTCCTTCGGGAGTCTGCGACCATCTGCGATCCGGGCTCGCACGGTGCCATCGATGCCACGTTCTTCGACCGCGAAACGGCATCGAGACACTACCAACACCGCTCGGATCGCCACATACGCACGCTCAAAACGACGGCACTCGTCGATACAGATTCGTGTGCCATCCTCGATATTCACTGCTCGGCACACTGGCCTCACGACACCCAAACTGGCCGTCGAGTTGCCCTTCGCAACACCGAGAAAATCGAGAGTCTCGCCGGCGACAAAGGCTATGACGACCAATCTCTCCGGGACGCCCTCCGTTCAGAGGGCGTCCGGCCGTTGCTGCGTCACCGGTTGTTCGCTGCGTACGATCACGCGCACAACGCACGGTTGGACAGCGAGCTATACGGCCAGCGGTGGATGGCCGAGACCGCCTTTTCGGCCATCAAGCGTCGGTTCGGCCCCGCTGTCCACCCTCGCGCGTGGTACCGCGAGTTCCGCGAACTTGTGTTGACCGCCGCAGTCTACAACCTCGAACAGGCTCTCAAACAGTGACCCCGACGCCGTCATCGGATTCAACAAAGCAGAGTGAGCCGAATTCTGCTCACGAATCTCTGGTGGGGCGCGTGCTTCCCGTAACGTTTCAACCGACTTCGAGACTTCGTTTGAATCGGCGTGCCAGATACAGGAGTCGCTTTCTTCCATCGTCTCCCGCCAGCAGCAACTTTGGGGACTTGGATTGTGAACAACTCCATTATCTTCAGGCCACGTGTATCCGCATCGGTCTGATGATAATTCATCCATATTCGCTTTCTTTCAGTCCAGTCTAAGAATTCTTGCTCTGATGGATGTGCGCGTTGTATCTATCACGTCGGTTCTGACAGGGATTCGAGAGTAGTTGATTCTATGTGCGGACTCTTTTGCTAATCCCAATAAGTTCCATCAAGTAGTGAAACCAAATTAAATCTCATAAAGTTATCTTCTCCCATTAAAGAAACCAATATAGGTTACAAAATTATATTCTAACGCATCACACTTATATTCGTAGTCTCTGAAGAATACTTTGATGAGTTCAAAACAAGACGATCTCAAGGAGACGAACACCGAGGCCCGCTTCGAGTTTAAGAAGGAGGAGAAATCCGCCTTCCAGACCGAGAAGGGTCTCACCGAGGAGACGGTCCGCGTCATCTCGGAGGACAAGGACGAACCGGAGTGGATGCTGGAGCGGCGCCTGCGCGCGCTCAAGCAGTTCCAGGAGATGCCGATGCCGACCGACTGGCCCGGCCAGCCCGACCTCAGCGAGGTCGACGTCGACGAGATCATCCCGTACATCCGGCCGGACGTCGACGTCCGCGCCGGCGTCGACGACTGGACGGAGCTCCCGGACGAGATCAAGGACACCTTCGACAAGCTGGGCATCCCCGAGGCCGAGAAGAACGCGCTCTCGGGCGTCGGCGCCCAGTACGAGTCCGAGGTCGTCTACCAGAACATGCAGGAGCGCTGGGAGGAGAAGGGCGTCATCTTCTGTAACATGGACGAGGCCGTCCAAGAGCACGAGGAGCTCGTCCGCGAGCACTTCATGACGAAGTGCGTCCCCCCGAGCGACAACAAGTTCGCGGCGCTCCACGGCGCGATCTGGTCCGGCGGCTCGTTCGTCTACGTGCCGGAGAACACCACCGTCGACATGCCGGTACAGGCGTACTTCCGGATGAACTCCGAGGGGATGGGCCAGTTCGAGCACACGCTCATCATCGCCGAGGAGGGCTCGGAAGTCCACTACATCGAGGGCTGCTCGGCGCCGAAGTACTCGGCGTTCAACCTCCACTCCGGTGGCGTCGAAGTGTTCGTCGGCGAGGACGCCCACGTCCAGTACTCGACCGTACAGAACTGGTCGAAGAACACGTACAACCTGAACACGAAACGCGCCATCGCCGAGAAGGGCGGGCGCATGGAGTGGATTTCGGGATCGATGGGGTCGAAGGCGACGATGCTGTACCCGTCGACGATCCTGAAGGGCCGCGGCGCCTCCGACAACCACATCACCATCGCCTTTGCGGGCGAAGGCCAGAACATCGACACCGGCGCGAAGGTGTACCACAACGCGCCGGACACCAAGTCGACCGTCGAGTCGAAGTCGATCGCGAAAGACGGCGGCCGTACAAACTACCGCGGGCTCGTCCACATCGCCGACGGGGCAGAAAACTCCTCGACCGCGGTGGAGTGCGACGCGCTGATGTTCGACAACGAGTCGACGTCGGACACGATGCCGTACATGGAGATCAACGAGTCGAAGGTCGACGTCGCCCACGAGGCGACCGTCGGCAAGATCGGCGACGAGGACATCTTCTACCTGCAGTCGCGGGGCCTCGACGACGACGACGCCAAGCAGATGATCGTCTCGGGCTTCATCGAGCCCATCACGGAGGAGCTGCCCATCGAGTACGCCGTCGAGCTCAACCGGCTCGTCGAACTCGAAATGGAGGGCTCGCTGGGGTGATCTGATGCCGGAGTGTACACATTGTGGAGCACACGTCTCACAACAGTTTGTGACCGTGTTCGGGTTAGACGATGGTGACGTAGTTGCCTGTCCAGCATGTTCTAATAAGGCGAACATCGCAGAGACAGTGCTAGCCCGTCGCTGA
Organism: Halorubrum ejinorense; assembly: GCF_039522565.1. Lineage (GTDB taxonomy): Archaea > Halobacteriota > Halobacteria > Halobacteriales > Haloferacaceae > Halorubrum > Halorubrum ejinorense. The sequence goes on from NZ_BAAADQ010000012.1 coordinate 27,476, forward strand.
CAGCGAACTATGGAACACTGCTTCGCGTGTGACACCGACTATGGGTACCTTGGAACGACGCCGCACGAAGGGTCCTGTCCAGCCTGCGGCTCATCGGTCGTTACGCCAGCAGGCGACCTCAATATCGCCGACACGACAACGTGGGAGAGTGCGAACGGGCTCTCAACGATTCACGTGACAGCGACCGACGACCGGTCACGTTGTTTCGAATTTGTCATTGCGGCGCGGCGGGGACAAGGGAAGCTCGTCTGTCTCGCGATTGATGGGGTAACCGTACCCACCGAGACAGTGTGGTCAGTTCCATCTGCCGTCGCTACGAGAGTTACCGCGCACGGAATCAGGATCAGCGACTCGACGCCGGCTCAGATCCCATGATGAACAGTACAGGTCAGACACGCGGTGGAATGCGTCTGTTCCGTCCCGGTCACGAGGGTGATGCCACGTGATGAACGAGCGCACTGACGGAGAGCAACCGGACACCGTTTCTCGCAGCGATAGGACCCACGGGGCCTCATCGAGCGAAACCGGCGACGGACAATCTGTTACCGACTCCGTTTCCGAGGAGAATAGGGACGGACGGCACGGTCGGACCACGTGTCCGGAGTGTCACGGACGACTTCGTCGAGCCGATGATGGCGTGGATGCGGTCTGTGACGACTGTGGACTCGTCGTTTCAGACGCGACGCTTGATACGAGTGTCACGCTGTACACGCCGAACGGCACCGGCGATCAGGACTCTCGCGTCGGACCAGCAAGCACGAACCTCTTACACGATAAGGGGTTGTCAACGATGATCGGGTGGCAGAACACCGATGCGAAGGGGAACGCGCTGTCTGGAGAACGGCGACAACAGATGCGTCGCCTTCGACGGTGGGATGAGCGCTTCCGACGACGCTCATCTACGGATAGAAATCTCATGCATGCGCTTGGTGAGATTGATCGCATGGCTTCCGCGCTCGGCGTGCCCGACAGCACCCGAGAGACGGCAGGCGTCATCTACCGTCGTGCACTCGCGGACGGACTCCTTCCGGGTCGAGCTGTTGAAAGCGTCGCCACTGCGGCGCTATACGCGGCGAGTCGCATAGACGGTGTCCCGCGCTCTATCGACGAGGTCTCGGCAGTGAGCCGCGTCGAACAAATTCGCGTTGAGCGGGCATACCGACACGTCTCACGTGAACTCGGGTTGGAAATTGCTCCACCAGATCCCCGCTCGTTCATCGGACGGATCGCGTCGGACGTGGGGTGTACGGACGCGACAGAGCGAGAGGCACGACGTCTCGCCGGAATAGCGGTTGAAAACGGCGTTCACAGCGGGAAACATCCGGTAGGCATCGCCGCTGGGGCGCTGTACGCGGCTGCTAAACGATGCGATGAGTCTCTCCGACAGGCAGATATCGCTCATGCTACAGGCGTGAGCGAGATGACGATACGGAACCGGTATCCTGAGATTTTGGCCGCAGCGGATACTGAGGATGAGCCTTGTTTAGACGAGGAGAGTCGCTCAGTCTGAATGATGTGTGACTAGTGTCGTCTTGCTAGTAGCTCCGACAAAGTACCAAATCTACTAGGAAGTCCGATGAAGCGGTGGCGAGCGATCCTCGACGGGTCGGTCGGACTATATGAACTCGGAGATATTCAGGCAATCGACGCAACCGACGTGGATCGTATTCAAGCGAGCCAGCACTACGCGAAACGGACGGATTACACCTTTGAGTCGGTGAAGACCACGCTGCTCATCGGTTGTAAAACGAGTGCGATTCTAGACATACACTGTTCGATGAAACAACCGCACGATACACAGGTCAGCTGGCAATGTTAGTGCGGAATCTCGACGATCTGACGGCTGTAGCGGCTGATTAAGGATACGACTGGGAAGCACTTCGGACGAGGTTGCTTGCTGAAAGTATCACACCGTTGATTCCGCAACGCGGCCCAGGTTTCCGAGGATGGGCGAGAAACTTACTCATCCATGATCGGGCGTATAACCAGCGTTCGAATGCTTATTCCGTGTTTTTCGGATTTCGGTAGCGATACGGTGAGACGTTGTGGGTGAGAACGTGGTTCGGTCAATTCCGCGAACTTGTTATGAAATCAGCGGTGCGAAACCTCGAACGCGCGATCGAGGGGACAGACCGCTGAACGCTGGCGTCTAAACAAGGCCCAGAGGATGTAGTCAGCACAAGAGCTTCGATATTTTCTCTAAATTAATCCTGAATCAGCCGAGAGAATGTCCCTGCGAATCGATTACTGAGTTCCGACCAGAAATGGCTGACCTCCGTCTGTAAATCGACGGTAAATAGCGGCCCACGTGATACGGTGATAGGAGAGAATAATCCGACGGCCACTCCCTTCTTTGTGGCCGTTGTTTCGTATCTACTGTGTATTCGTCATCCCGCCGTCAACGACGAGCGATTCACCGTTCACGTAGTCTGAGAGATCACTTGCGAGATACAGCGCTGCATCCGCGACGTCTTCAGGCTGGCCCGCCCGCCGCGATGGGATTGCCTGTAAGAACTCTTCTTCAGCATCCGTCCCCATAATCGGGTAGTCATCGGTCGTCATCGTCGTCTCGATCAGCCCCGGATGGATAGCGTTCACCCGAACGCCATCGGGCCCCAGCTTCGCCGCCATCGAGTACGTGAGTAGTCGCACGGCACCTTTCGTCCCACAGTACGTGATGAACTCGCCGGAGCCCTCGAGACCGGCGACCGACGAGAGGTTGATTATCCGCCCGCCCCCGGCTTCGACCATCCGCTTTGCGGCCGCCTGTGCGCCGAAATAGACACCTTTGACGTTGATGTCCATCATCCGATCGAACGCATCTTCGTCGACTTCCAGGAACTCCTCGCCGTGGAAGATCCCCGCGTTGTTCACCATCACGGTGATCCCACCGAACTCCTCGGCAGCCTCGACCGCCGCCTCGAGATCGTCGACGTTCGTGACGTCACACTCGACGAACGTCGCCCTCGCCTCCGTTTCGGCCTCGATCAGTTCGTGCGTCGGGTCCCCGCCCTCGCGAGGCGACTCCTGAATATCCGCGATAACGATGTCGGCCCCTTCCGAAGCGAACCGACGGGCAATCGCGCGTCCATTTCCGCTGGAGCCACCGGTAACAACCGCCACGTTGTCTTTGAGTAATGTGGACATCACACACAATCTTGGTCAGGAGAAGAAATAACTGTATCTCAACTGTGCCCTGTTGAATCCGCATAACGCCGCGGCCTAAAACTGTACTCACGATTGAGAAATACGAGGACAATGTTGATCGGTCCAACATAGATCGAATCAAGAGATACTTGTGTGTGAGAGAAGCGCTCTGTATGCAGCAGCGCCGTTTCGAACTCTCTCCCGCCAGTCAGTAAGGGTGTGACCGATACAGAGGGTATACCCAGCAAACCGGAATCGATAGCTCAATCATTCGGTGGATATAGTATCAAGCCCGTGACTGGCTTCTATGTGTTCGCAGAGGCGTTGGACGAATCGTGTGGCTGGCGCTCCGTCAACGACATCGTGGTCGAACGTGGCGGTCAGGCTCAGGAACTCCCTGGAACACAGTTCGCCGTCTATCAAGCGTGGTTTGGTGCCGATCCCGCCGACGGTTAGTTGGAGGGTGTAGTTAGTGGGACTAATAGCCCAGCCGTTTCCGGTGCCGAACATGCCGATAGAGGTGACCGCGACACTGCCAGCGATGTGCTTCCAACGTGTCGGGAACCACTGGGGAAGCCGCCATATTTGACGGCGCAGAAAGCCGGGAAGGCGGCGTGCGAATCTGGCGACGCGGGCCTCTGGACGGTTCGTCGTGTCTGCTTTGACACGTCGAATTTCGTCGTGAATCGACCGAATCGTCCGCTGGTTCGCTTGGCGAATGACATACGGGATGCCGATTTGGTCACCATCGGTTTCCCGTTCGATGAGGACGTTCACATCGACATCCTCGAACTCGTAGATTCGCCCTCGCCAATCACGGTACCGTTGAACGTGAGGCTGTTCATCAACAGTGGCGGCCAAACAGGATACGATGAAAGCAGTGAACGAGAGTTTTGTTCCGGTCTCTTCCTCGATGGTCCGGATGCGCTCTCTGGCATCGGTAACGTCAATCTCGACGAGTCCGTGAATGTTGCTCCGGTGTCCCGCCATCTGCATGTAATCCACCGTCAGCTGCTGCTGTGAAGTCACACGCTCGCGGTCAGTGCCAACTTTGCTCATAGTTGATCATGAAGCGCCAGGACTAAATCCGTACTCGCCTGCGAAAGTCACGCCCTCGAGAACCAGTTGAACACCAATGTCACCCCTCACCATACTTTGATGTTACATCTCCTTATCAGTCACGATGTGCCGGAAAACGACCGGCAGCATGAGGAGTCGTCCTTCTGCGTTGGTCATTTAGACTGTGTCAGTCAGCGTTGAAGTGGGATTTATTTCGAGAGCGCTCATTGGTAGAGGAACGACCGGCACCGTACATATTCCTGAGAGTCCTGAAACCACCCACAACTGGTCAATGCATGCAAAGTTCGAGAGAACGGTCGTATTGAGAACGCTTGGGTCCACAGAATATCGGTAGTCGTCATTGCGAGTCCGAGTTATCGTTATCAGCAGGCTCATCATCGAATTCGAGTTCCGTCGCCGCCTCCGCTTCGTAGGCCGCATCCTCCTCATCCACGAGCCCGAGCCGGAGTTCTACACCGTGCTCACAGAGAATATCCCGCATCGTCCAGCGATCGACATGGGCGAGTCTCGCAGCATCACCGAGCGTAATCCGCTCGCGTTCGTAGAGGGCGACTGCAGCAGCGGTGCGTTCGTTTTCGTGGTCCTCGAAGTACTCACGCACGAATTCACGCAACGCATCGCTCTTGCCCCCAAACACACCAGCCTCGACAGCACCCTCGATGAGGAGGTCGAGATCGTCTGGATAGGAACCGGTGATTCGTGCCATCGTTCTATCCCAAACTACGTCTTCATACTATTTATGAACTGCGCCAGACTGCCATATGCCTTGAGAAAGCTGGCCTCAACTACTGTGCAACGGTGGGGAAGTTGAGACTATGGTCAGGAATGGATGTACACGTCGCACGTGAGTGCTCGAAAGTGGCTACCGAAGTTCGTCGACGAGAGCAGTAGTTGCGGTATCGACGAAATCGTCTGTGAGACGGCCCTGCCAGAAATCGATGTCCTCGTGGCCAATCGATTGTACACCCCATGGAACGACCCGGCTCTCGTCTGGCGTACCGCCACGAAGCCAACTCTCTTCGGGAATGTCGATGAGGCCGTCCATCCAGGATTTCGACGTCAACGTCAGCGCGATGTATTGTTCGCCGTAAAACGGCCGTCCCTTGTGGTTCGAGAGAATGAGCCAGGGTCGAGCGTCCTCGTCACCTTTGAACGGATCATCGCCGTAGACGACGTCTCCACGCTCGAAAATCGGAGCGCCTCCGTCCGTCACTGTTCGTCCTCGACATTGGGGTGCGGCTCGCTGGGCGCGTGTTCCCGCCAAGACTCCTTGTCTTCTGTATCGAGTCGCTGGTTGAACAGGGCGGTCGCTCGTTCGTACCCGCTGTATCCGTCGAGTCGCTCTGTGTCGTCGGTTATCGCCCAGTACGTCGCTTTGTGTTCGACGAGATCGCGGTCCTTCAGTCTCGAGAGCGCGGTGCTGACCGCGCCCTCATCGAGACCGATCTGAGAGGCGATTTCGCGGGCCTTGAACGCGCGATCATCGTTGGCGGCGAGAAATCCGAGGACCTGATCCGGGACGGACAGTTCCTCGAGTTCGTCCTCGCTCGTCTTCTCGAAGGTATCTCGGTCGATGGACATCGTTGAACAGAAATACGGTGTCAATCGTAATGAGTGTTAGGTGTGAAAGCGACGAAATTGCTGAAGGGGATACTCCGCCCGTAGCCTCGTCGAAGCAGTTCGAGAATCGTATACATTGAGACGGCCAGTCTCAACTACCATGACTACGGTGAAATTCCATACTTTCGGAGGATGGGCCAGTATTGAATCGAATCAACATGAGTTCGTGGTGATTCGAACCGTCTAGCTTCGAGTTTGAATCTATACTGCTGAACTACAGGGCGGGCGAACTGACAAGGGGGAACTCAGTAATTGACTATACACACCAACCTATTCTAGTTTTTATTAGTGTTCAGTCAAACTTTCTCTAGAAGGATGGAAAAAGAGCTAAAGATAGGCATTATACAACACAATCCGATAATTGGAGATGTCCGCGGGAATTGTAACAAGGTCACTGACGAGTACGGAGAGCTACTGGCTACTGATCCGGATCTCGTTGTCACACCCGAGCTCTCGTTGCTGGGGTATCCACCCCGCGACCTGCTCCACCGGTCGGGGATACTCGATGCGCAGGAATCTACACTCAACGACCTCGCTTCAGAGACCGAGGACGGACCACCACTGATTGTTGGGGCTGCGGTCAGGACGGACTACGAGACCGGCGCACCGATCCACAACGCGGCGATCGTGTTACGCGATGGGGAATGGAGTGAGACGTATCACAAGCGCTTACTCCCGACCTACGACGTCTTCGACGAACATCGCTACTTCCGCCGCGGGAGCGAGCCGTTGGTCGTGGACGTTGGCGGAACATCGGTGGGAGTCACGATTTGTGAAGACGCGTGGCAAGACGCCAAGGTAACCGGAACACAGCGCCACGACGAGACGCCGCTACAGGACACAGCTGCGAGCGGCGCGGAACTCATCGTCACGCTATCAGCGAGCCCGTTCAGTCTCAACAAACCGTCTCGCCGTGAGAACCGCTTCACGACCCACGCGGCCGAGACGGGGTGCCCGGTCGTCTTCGCCAATCAGGTCGGCGGCAACGACGAGTTGATTTTTGACGGCCACTCGCTAGTCACCGTTGACGGGGCAGTCCACGAGCGGCTCGCGGGATTCGACTCCGACACAGCGGTGGTAGATGTTCCGATCACTGGTAGCGCGGCCGCTCGGACGGGCGAGTCAGAAACTCGTGCTGCGCAGGCTCGCGAGGCACTCATGCTTGGGGTGCGTGATTACTTCGAAAAGACCGGGTTTGAGGAAGCGGTAATTGGCTTATCAGGTGGAATCGATTCCGCCGTCGCAGCCGCGCTCGCGGTTGCCGCGCTCGGCAAGGACAGCGTCTACGGCGTGTCGCTTCCGAGCGAGATCACGAGCGAACAGAGCGTCGCTGACGCCCGCGCAGTGGCGGCGAACCTAGAGATTGAATTCGACGTAATCCCAATCGGGGCGATGGTAGAGACGATATCCGGGACGCTCGAAGCGAACGACGCATCGCTCACCGGTGTCGCAGCTGAAAACATCCAAGCGCGGATCCGTGGCGCCATCCTCATGGGGATCGCAAATCAGCGCGATGCCCTCGTGCTTACGCCCGATAACAAGAGTGAGGCCGCCGTCGGCTACTGTACGCTGTACGGCGACGCCGTGGGTGCGCTCGCCCCGCTCGGTGACTGTTACAAGCAACTGGTGTACGAACTCGCAGAGGTGTTTAACCGGACGCTTGCGTCGGCCGGGACGTCTCCGGTCATCCCGAGGTCAGTAATCGAGAAGGAACCGACCGCAGAGCTACGCGCGGGGCAGGCTGACGAGGAGGAAATTCCGGCGTATGAGGTTCTAGATCCCATTCTAAAACAGTACATCGAGGGGGGTGGTAACGCCGAATCGATCCAGCGTGGGTATCCTGACCACGTCGTTGACGAAGCCCTCAGACGGGTAACGCACGCCGAATTCAAACGACGACAGACACCGCCGCCGCTCCGTATCACGCAGAAGGCACTCGGACGCGGGTGGAACTATCCGATCGCCGCGACGTACGACCACGTGCTCGACGGTCACTGAGGCACCTACCTCTGGGTGTACAGGCGGTCGAGGCGACTGCCCCGGGGCTAGACTCCGGGGTGAGTTCACAACCGTGTTGTCGGGTCGTTTTCGGCAGAGTTCGGCCACACGTCTGGAAGCGGTGGCTCAGTATGCGAACCCCCTCGGGTCAAGCCCCGGGTCACTCGGCCTGCTCAGGCCGTAGAATGACGACTTAGAAACAAAGCTTAGATATTCGTCTAAGACTACTATCTTAGATTCTCAACTTAGATCTGTAGTCGGTTACACGCGGCCGACCTGTCGGACCCCGCCCGCGAAATCAACATGAGCAACTCCGAGACGTGCGTGAGAGTAGTCTCAGAACAGTTAATCGGTTCCACTGCTGCCCATGTACGTCAGTTGCGCCGTGAGATCCGTCGCAGACAGCATTCCCACGATTTCGTTGCCGTCACCGGCGACGGGGAGGTGCTGGACGTCTTCTCGTATCATCTTGACCGCGGCATTGTAGAGCGTGGCCGAAGAGGGAACCGTGAGAACGTCTTCCGTCATGTAATCGCCGACGACCCCAGTGTACGAGGAGTGGTTTGTCGAGACGACTGTAACGAAATCAGTGCTTGTCAGTACTCCTGCGAGGTTATCGTCGGCGTCTAAGACGATCAGTGACCCGACACCCTCGTCGAGCAAGATATCTGCGGCTTTGTTGATGTCGGTGTCGGGTGTAACGGTCAGAAGGTCAGTGCTCATCAATTTTTCAACCGGAGTGTTGTCTACACCCATGGTACTGGTACACGTACTGCTGCTGTATACTAATTGCGGTCGATCAGTTGAGACTCTCTCAGCGTACCGGACGCGGGCTTGCTTATTATACAGTATTAATCAATATAGTTGGACGAGTACGGAGAAAGTGCGGGACCCTCAGTAGGAGTGGACTCAAACGGCTTGTCAGATTGCCGGCCACCCGCCGCAAATCAATCATATAGATATTTTGTTATATTTTTTATCAGCTAAGGCATAATAATTGAGAGAGTATATATTGCGAGCTTTGCTACGCCGAGTCCCCGCAGTCACAGCCACCCTGACGCAGGAGTTCACCGGCATCGTACGTCGAGCCGCAGGCCGAACAGACGACTTGCACGTCCACGATGACGTCGTAATCGACACGGTTCAGTTCTTCATCAGGGAGTGTCGATTCGATCGATGCCTCGGTCACCACTGCGGTGCGGCCCTCTAACTTCTCGATTGTCTCCGTGCGCCGTTCGACCGCGTCTTCGCCCTGGTCTGGAAGCGACGCGTTACGGGCGTCCGTGAGATACGTGTGTACGGACTGGTGCGTTACGAAGTCGCCGGTGAGTTCCTCAACGTCGACTCCCTCCCGTTCGAGCCGTCGACGAGCGCGGGTTTCGTCAGATCCAGACCCGTGCCGAAGCGCCTCATACGTCCCGGCGACCTCGAAGTTGGAGAGCGATATTCCGTTTTCTTTGAGTGTCGACCGGAGGACCGTCTCGTTGAATTCGTCGGCGAGGTCGCGGAGGCTCGTTCGCTCGCCGTCGTCACCGATCCACGCTGCCTCTAGCTCTGCCCCCTTTCCCGATAGCTCGTACTTCTCGATGAGCCGCGCGACTTTCGTCCCGCGCTTGCGTGACTCGTTGCTCATGTCTAATGTACCGTATCGAGCGTTACAAGCTTACCGATGTAATTTGTCGGAGTGCTGGTAGTACTGCGCCCACGGACCCGCAGGACCAGCGGGCGTTAGGAGTCGATGCTAGTGATGTAGGTGTAATCGTCTGAGAGCGCGGCGGCGTCCTCGGGAAGGAGCGCTACCGTAATGTAGGGGGCATGAGTCCGGAAGTACTCGACGAGCCGCGCGATCCGGTTCGAATCGATCGCCTCCAGCGAGTCGAGCAGGATGAACGGCAGCTGTTCGTGGACGTCATGGACTAGGTACCCGGCCAGAGCGAACACCAGTCCCGTCACTTCACGTTCGCTCTCCGAGAGGTGCTCGATAGTGTCTTCATACGCCGTACCGTCGGTAGCCGACCGCACGATATGGAGATCGAATCGGGTCTTCTCGACTTTCCGACGGCCTTCCCTGACCCGTTCCTGACGTCGTTCGATCCAGATCCGGTCGAGGTTCTCGTACTCGAGGATATCGAGAAGGGTCTCCATGTGCGTGTTGAACGCTTCGACCGCCTCCGCTTCGAGATCCTCGATGCGCGTTCGGAGGTCAGTGAGCCGCTGTGAGACGTCCTCGCGGTCGGCTTCTAGCTCGTCGCGCTTCTGGATCGCCTCCTCCCGTTCAGCGATCTTCGTATCGAGCGTTTCGAGATCTGACTCGAGATTTTCGACTCTGAGCTCCAGTTCGTTCGACTCGCGGTGGAGTTCGAGCAGGTCCTCGTGGTCGTCGACCTCGATCGACTCGGTTTCGGCTTCGAGCTCCGCTACCTCCTCCTGTTTGGATTCGATGCGCGATTCGAGATCGCTGATCCGCTCTTGCGTGGCCTCGATTTCGGACTCGACGGTCTCTAGTCGGTCTTCGGCCTGCTCTAGGGCGTTGCGCTGTTCGCGAAGGTCGGACCGCTTCTCGGAGAGTTCATCGATGTCTGATTCGACCCCTCGGCGTTCGTCGAGCTTGTCGGCCCGAAGGCTGCGGAGCCGATCGAGCGTGGTAGAGAGTTCGTCAGCGGAGACCGACGACCCACAGGTCCAACACGTCATTTCGTCGGCGGCGAGGAGCTCGTCCGTCGGAGCCCCGCTCGAGTCCTCGTCAGCTAACTCCACGCTAACGCCCTCGTCCTCGAGCATCTCCTCGTTGAAATTAATGACACTGCCGAGCTCGCTGATCGTATCGTCGATCTTGCGCTTCCGGTCTCGTAGCTCTTGAATACGACCGGTCAGGCGGTCGGGACTCTCTTCAGGTTCGTCGGCAGTGGCCAGCGTATCCTCGAGGTCTGCCTGTTCGGATTCGAGTTCTTCGAGCGTCGACCGATCCGTTTCGAGGTCGAACTCGAGGTCTTCGAGCTCCGATCTCGCGTCCCGAACGCGCTGAAACGCCGCTTCGAGCTCTTGTTTCTGCGAACGGCTCTGTTCAATGTCTTTGTCGTACGCGTCTATCTCGTCTTGAACCGCGTCAAGCTCTTCCAGCGTCGAGTCGAGCTCTTCTTTCGTCTCTTGCCGTTCTTCCTCGAGCTCGGGGAGCTCATTCTCGATCCGGTCTAGCCGTTCCAGCTCGTCATCGATCTCGTCGCGTTCGCGTTTACAGGAGTCTATTTCGGCGTCGATCCGGTCGGTGTCGACGGGACGCATGATGAGTTCGCGGAGGTCATCGCCCCTCGCGATGGTCCGTCGCGCTTCGTTGCTCTCGAGGAGGAACGCGAAGAGTTCGGCGAGCTCCGGGTCGTCGAGGAACGGGTCGCCCCCGAATGTGACCGTCTCTCCCTGTCGCTCCACCGTTCGGGTGTACGTCGTGCCGTCGATTTCGAGCGTGACTGAACCGCGCTCGGCGTCGCCTTTCAGCGATGCCCGTTCACTCCCGAGACCGGCCATGATGGCGGTGAGAAACGATGTCCGATTCGTCGCGTTCTCACCGGTGAGCACCGAAACACCGGGTGGGAGGGTACTGCTCGCTTCGTCGATTCCACCGATGTTTTCGACTTCGACGCGAACGGCGGACTCGGTGACTTGATTCGTAGCCATGTACCCTATGCTAAATTCTTCTCATAATTGAATGTGTTTATGTCTGAGTGGCTGAGCGACTCACGAGACGTATAATTCAAATATACTCACATAGAAAGGAGAGACTATTTCTAATCTATAATGTAGAGTACTGTTTTAGTATTTTTATTTTGTCATAAGCTAGCGTGGGCGCGACACGACAGTGGCCCTCCGACTCCGGCATCAGGCGTTGATATCAATATTGGTCAATACACACAAGACAATAAAAAGTAGTCACCCAAGACGGTCAGTTTGGATAGTCAGGAAGACGTTCACTCGGCTTGGTGCTCCGTAACCGACGCAAACTGTACATCTCGAGTTGAGACCCATTCGAAGATGACGACGAGGCCGACGCCCACAATTGCGAACAGAATGAACGACTGAATCCAATACCGCGTCCAGTTCAGTCCCATCGCGGCTAGCTCAACGGACGCCTGTTCGACGGGGGCTCGGAGTGCGCCGAAGATCAGGCTAACGAGGAAAGCAACGGTCATCTCACGGTTCCGTTTGAACGCGGCCCGAACCGCATGGGCAACGGATAGCAGCCCGACGACCGCACCGAGGAGGAAAGTCACGACGGGAACGGCGCTCTGGTAGACGGCTTCGGCGCCGCCACCCTGTAGCGCGGCAAGAAGCGCGTCGGTGAATCGACTCAGCGCCGTCGACATGTACTCGTACTGGCCAAGGACGAGGAGCAACAGCGATCCGGACAGTCCCGGGAGGACCATCGCGCTGATCGCAACGGTGCCAGCGAGAAACAACACCGGGAGCGACGTGCTGATCCCCGTCGCCGCGTAGCCGGAACCGACGAAGGCGAGGAAGAATCCGACGATGACAGCGGCTCGCTTCCCCCAGGTCTCCAGCGAGACGTCCCGGTAGAGGATGATGGCGGAAGCACCGATCAACCCGAAAAAGAATCCGTACACCTCAACCGGCGAAACGGTCAGTAACCAACTGATGAGTCGCAAGACGCTCACGACGGCGGTAGCGATTCCTGTTCCGAGGACAACGAGGAACCCGATATCCAGCTCAGTGAGGGTCCGAACGACGGCCTGACGATTTCCGTCGCGGGCGTCGTGAGCGAGTCGGCGAATCCTACTCACGGTGAGAGCCGTGATGGCGGTGATGAGTCGCTCGTAGATGCCGGTGAGGAGTGCTATCGTCCCGCCGGAGACGCCAGGGACGGCGTCGGCGGCCCCCATACAGAATCCTCGGAGATAGATCCCGAGTATCCGACGCGTAGTCGTCATGGTCACAAATCCACGGTGGAATCGGACATAGCTATTGGGGTTGTACGCGACGAATCCAACGGAGCGGCATTGTGTGGATCGGAGATGAACTCGACGAGGTGGCGTCACACGGTATCGACGGCACGATGGGTGGGAGTCGTAGAGAGTCTAAATCGGATCAACGATGACGTTTTTATCGTTGAAATGAACAGGTGAAACGATGCGACCGATCGAACACCTAATTGTCGCGCTTCTATGCGTGGGCTGTTACGTGGCTCTCGTGGCGCGACGATTCCCGTCGCTCGAGCTCGCGGCCGTGGCGTTCGTTGGGAGTCAGTTCCCGGATATCATCGATAAACCGCTCGCGCTGGAGCTGGGTGTGTTACCGACCGGCCGCGTCGGTATGCACTCGCTGCCAGTTGCCGTTCCAATCTGGACACTTGCCGTTCTATACGGGTGGAAGACCGACAGGTTCCGAGCAGGGATCGCGTTTGCCATCGCGTACGCCTCGCATCTCGTCGCGGACAATTACGCTGCGCTATCAGCAGGTCAGATTCCGAGTGATCTATTTTGGCCGCTCACTCCACCGGTCCCGAGACCCGCGATCCCGTATTGGGCCGGTCCGCGGTCGATTAACATCCATCTGTTCACGCTGTTTTCCGTCGGATTCCTCGTCGTCACGGGGTATTATATTCTCGTAGACGTGTTTCGTCACGCTCAAGCAGGAACCTGATCCGTGGTGCGGTGCTTCGCAACCGGGACGAGCACATACGCAAATTGGTATAACCAAACATTACATTGGCTAGCTCAGCCATTGTGGCCTTTCAGTCGCAAAAAAAGGTTTGGCCTCCATGAATACCTCACGAACTGGGTGAACGCGGACCGTCAGGCCGGAAGCGCGAGTTCGACTGTGACAAACAGTTGGTTACTACCGTATTCTCCGCGGTATTTCAGTGACTGATCTCTTATGCGACGATGGTAATAGAATCTCCACTTTATTTCTCATACACCAGTATTTGTCTTCTCAAGATTGTATCGAACCGCCAACAGATTATGATTTGATCATTTACGCTACTACAGGCGTAATAGTTATATTGATTATATTGTCGCCACAGCTATCTTTACACGGATACAGATGTAATGTATAACCATGTAGCTAGTTAACACCAGTCAGATAACATATAGTTGTGAACGCTGGCGGGAGTCCCATCGGGTACGTAACACATTAACGCCGATATATTTCCCGAACATGCTGGACAAACACCGTACAAACGTCGTTTTATTCACCCCTTGCGCGCTCCGCGCAGACCACCTCCGGTGTTACGGCCACGGCCGCGACACCTCGCCGGTGCTTGACGAGTTCGCGGCTAAGAGCCTTCGCTGCTACTACAAACACCCGCGCTACCTCCACGACGAGATCACCCACGTACCACTGTTCGTCCTATTCCCAGACAGGTCGAACACCGTAAGCTATGGCTCAGGCCGTGGCAGCGCTTGGTCGAAAGATAGGTACACCATCTCGACGAGGCGGACCAAACATTCATCGCGGCGTCCGGCCCGCTCAGGATTTAGTAACAAGTGTTTTTCTCTTCCAAACAAATGAACGATCAGTTCTGGAATGGCAGGGGCGTCTTAGGGCTAATTCGACCGTGAGAGGCCCAAATGGTGGGTTTTATCGCTATCGATCCTTGTTAACTCCCAACACAGTTGTTTCACTCATCCAAACAAAATATGTCGTTGGTACCGGTCCGTAGCTCTCCGTCGGCCCCGGGATCGACACCGGGTCGGTGGGGCGCCGACGGGCCACACCCGACTCCGAACAGCCCGGGGCGGTACCGGTCGGAGCTAGAGGGTTCTGGGGGCACCCGGTCACTGCGGGTCGACACGGCCCTCGACGGCCAGTCGAGCGGTATCTGTCCAGTGCGACGGAGGAAGATCACCGTCCCTCCGGTGAGGTGGATAGCTCCTACCGTCGGCCCAGGGAACGCCCCAGGATCGCGGGGGGGCTTCGAGGTTATGAGGGGGTCACCGCACGCCGGTTCCGAGATGCCTCCATGCTCCGAACGAGGCTGGACACGTCGGGTGATCCGTTCCCCAGGTCCAAACGTCGTCCCTGCCCGCGATTGGCAAGTCCGGGGCCTCTGTCGGGCGGTGACCCAAGCGAGCGTACCGACGTCGGTTCCGCCGGATCAGGTACATCGCCTCCGGGCGGCCGGTGACATCGATCAGCCGGCACCTGGATCTCCCGGGCACCTGGTTTTAGGTGCTCCGGGGAGATAGGATAGCTATGGCGACCACTACCCCCGACGACAGCCGAGAGTTTTTCGAACTGACCGACGAGGAACAGGCCCGAGCGGACGAACTCCACCGCAGTACGACCATCGTGGACGGCCTAATCGCCGGGACCTACTACCTCGACGATTCCGACTACCGCGACCGCCTGCCCGAGGCAGGGATCGCCGCGGGGAACCTCACCGTCGGCGGGTCGGACGACGACTTCGAGGCGACGGTCGACGGCGTCTGCGAGGTGCGGGAACGGATCCGAGCTAACGCCGACAACTACTTTTTGATCGAGTCGGTCGAGGATATCGATAGCGCCGGAGACCGGACCGGGATCGTCCTCGGGTTCCAGGGGGCAAACTGGGTCGGAACTGACCTCGACCGGATCCGGGTCGTCGACGAACTCGACGTGAAGGTGATTGACCTCGCGTACAACCGGGCCAACACGCTCGGCGACGGCTGCTGCGAGGGCCGCGACGCCGGACTCACCATGCTCGGTCGGGAGGCCGTCGAGGAGCTCAACGACAGGGGGATACTACTGGACGTCTCCCACACAAACGACGCGACGACGATGGATGTCGTTGAGCACTCGGCGGACCCGGTTATCGCCTCCCACATCGGCTGTCGGGCCTTGGCGAACTCCCAAGGGCGGGCCAAGACCGACGAGCAGTTGCGCGCCGTCGCCGAAGCCGGTGGTGTCAACTGTATCACGCCGTTTCCGCCAGTGATCAAACGTGACCCGGATACTCACGAGGTCCAGCCGGCGACGGTCCACGACGTCCTCGACCACGTCGACCACGCGGTTGAGGTTGGCGGCATCGACAGCGTCGCCTTTGGGGGCGACATGAGCGACCGGACCCTGAATTCGGGGTCGATCCACCAAGGGTCGAACCTCAACGTCTGGCGCAAGACGCACCCCGAGGTGTACGGCGACGGCCCGACCGACCGGATGGACCCCTACCCGGAGGGCCTGAACCGGTACACGAGACTCGGGAACCTGACCCGGGGCTTGGTCGACAGGGGCTACGACGACGACGAGGTGCGGAAGATCCTCGGGGGCAACCTCCAGCGCGTGTTCGAGTCGGTCTGGGAGTGAGTCCCGGCGCGTCGGTCGGTCGGGGTCCAGATGATCCGGAACGCGTTCGGGGGAGTTCGGCGGCGTACCTTCTGGTCCCGGTTGTGTTCGGGCCCGACCCGGGGTGTGGAGTTATGTACCGGGCCGTCGTGGGTGGGTTCGATGTCCGAGCTGATAGACCTCTCCGGGTACATCGAAGAGAGTCAACCACTAGCGGAGTCGGCCGACGAGACCCAGCTGTTCACCGGCTACACCCACGCCGAACGCGCCTTCGAGGTCAAAAAGAAGCGTGAGGAAGCGGGCTACGAGGGCGAGAACGAGTACGTCGAGCGCCACATGCGCGGGGTGCGGGCCGGCCAGGACGAGAAGCCGATCAACCAGACGCTGTACGTCAGCGAGCACGGCCCGACCCACGTCGACTCGATCGACCACCTCGACCCCACCTCCGACCTCTCCATCGACGAGATGCCCCTGGAGTGGTTCCGCGGTCCGGCGGTCTGCCTGGACGTCTCGGACGTGACCTACCCGGACCCGATCACGCCCGGGGACATAGAGCGGGCGCTTGAGGCGTCGGGGCTGGAGATCCGGGAGGGAGACATCGTCCTGCTGGACACCGGGAACTACCGACGGAACTACTCCCTCGAGGACCGGGAGCGAAAGCGCCGGTACGAGTCGAAGTTCGTTGGGATGGAGGGCTCCGCGGGTGAATTCCTGATCGAGGGGGGCGCGAAGGCCATCGGCATCGATGCCATCAGCGTCGACCACCCGCCGAACATCTTCCCGACCTACGACTTCCCCATCCACTCGCTGTGTGCTGGCGAGGAGGTCGTCATCTATGAGAACCTCGCGAACCTCGACACCGTCGCCGGCCGGCGGTTCACCTTTTCCGGGCTCCCAATGAAGGTTCGCGAGGGGACCGGGTCGCCGGTCCGGGCCCACGCGATCCTCGATTGAGGGGGTTAGAAGGGTCCAGTCCGACCACGAGGATCCGACACATCAACCCGAAACCCAGGGACTGAGACACTCTCCGATGTGGTCGATCAGCTGTAGAAGTCCCCGGCCAGCCACCCGCCGTCGACCAGCAGGTTGTGGCCGGTGATGTAGCGGGCATCCTCGGAGGCCAGGAACACTGCCGCCCGACCAATGTCCTGAGGTTCGCCTGTGAACGAGGTCAGCGTCTTCTCGTCGTATCGGTGGCTGATCTCGTAGTCGCGGTGTTCCTCCTTAGCGTTTTTCGTCCGGATCGGCCCCGGACAGATTGCGTTGACCCGGATATCGTACTCGGCGAGGTCGACCGCCATCTGCCGGGTGAAATGCGAGAGCGCACCTTTCAGCGTGTCGTAGGCCGCGTTGCCGGGCCAGGCGACGAAGGCGACCTGCGAGGAGATGTTGATGATCCGCGGTTGGTCGCTCTCCCGGAGGTACGGCACCGCGAACTTCGAGCCCATGAACGGGCCCGTCAGGAGGACGCCGATCATGGTGTTCCAGTCCTCTAGGGAGAGCTCCTCGACTCTGCCACGCAGGTTTATCGCCGCGTTATTGACGAGGATGTCGATGCCGCCGAACTCCTCGCCGGCGGTCTCGATAAGCGCCCGTACGTCGGCTTCCTTCGAGACGTCACACTCGCAGTAGACAGCGTCTCGACCGAGGTCTCGGACCACCTCGGCGGTCGTCTCGTCCTCGTCGGCCCCGAGCGGGGTCTCCCGGACGTCACCGACGACCACGTCGGCGCCCTCCTTGGCCATCTCGATCGCCGTGCCGCGGCCGATGCCCGAGGCCCCGCCGGTGATCACGACGGTTCTGTCTTCGAGTCTCATTGTGGTTCTTCAGATCCCCCTTCCCCGGTTCGAAACAAAAGTGTACTGGTGCCCCTGACGCCACTACCGAAGCGAGGCCACCGTGGCTGGACCCGGCGGCCGTCTCGACCGTCCCGCGAGCCACGAGTACCGCGTTCTCTACTCATCGATTCACTCCGCGAGGTCGTTGACGGTCCAGCCGCCGTCGACGACGAGGTTGTGTCCCGTGACGTACCTAGCGTCCTCGGAGGCCAGGTACACCGCCGCTCTCCCGATGTCCTTCGGTTCCCCGACTGTTGAGAGGACGACCCTGTTGTCCATCCGGGACGGCAGGATCCACTCCTGGGTTGTCTCTTTCATCCGTTCAGTCTTGACCGGTCCCGGGGCGATTGCGTTGACGGTGACGTCATCCGAGCCCAGATCGACCGCCATCTGTCGGGTGAGGTGTGACACCGCGGCCATCGTCGTCGCGTAGGCCGCGCTCCGGGGGCGGCTCACGAACGCGACCTGCGAGGAGACGTTGATGATCCGGGGCTGGTCGCTCTCTCGGAGGTGGGGGATGGCGTACTTCGAACAGAGGAACTTCCCGGTGAGATTCACCGCGATGGACTCGTGCCACTCCTCCATCGAGAGGTGCTCGACGGTGCCGGGTCGGGAGATGGAGAGGTTGTTCACGAGCACGTCGATGCCGCCGAACTCCTCGGCGGCGGTCTCTATCAGCGCCTCGGCCTCGAGTTGGTCCGAGACGTCGCACTCGACGAAGGTAGCCTCCGCACCGAGGTCCCGGAGTTCCTCGACGGTCGTCGCCTGGTCGGACCCCGGCGGGGCCTCGTCCGTGTCGGAGACGACGACGTCCGCGCCCTCCCTGGCGAGTTCGATCGCGATCCCGCGGCCGATGCCCGAGGCCGCGCCCGTCACTACTGCAGTCCTGGTATCTAGTTTCATCGTCCGGCCTGGGTGCTGGTACTCCCGTCCCGATCATAAGTGTACTGCTCGGTCCGCCGACGGACGGCGCGGTCCCACCCGGGGAGCCGCGCTAGTCTCGGCCGGCTACGAGGAGGGATCTCGGGAGATCGGTCACGACTCTGGCTCTTGGAAGGTTAGGACCCGCTGGGGGTTATCTATGAGCATCGTGTCGAGGACCGACCGCTCGACGCCCATCTCCGAAAGCAGCGGCACGATGTTCTCGAGGATGTGGGAGTAGCCGTAGCCGCCGTACTTCTTCAGGAGGTACTTCAGGAACACGTCGTGGGAGAGCAACATCCGGTCGGCGTAGCCGTCGTCGATCATCCCGATGAGGGCCTTGACTCGGTCCAGATCCGAGGGCTGGGCGTCGTCGACCGCGGCGTGGTAGAGGTCGTCGTGACCGAACAGGTCGAACTCGACGTAGGCCCCGCGTTCGGCGATCTCCGTGCGGTAGGTCCGATCGGTTTCCTGCCACTTCGACTGGTCGCGGTGACAGAGGATCAGCCGCTCCATCGGGAGGCCCTCCTCGCTGGCCACGTCGAGCACCTCTAAGGTCCGCCGGGAGGTGGGATACTCCGGGTCCCGCTTGGAGGGCGGGTGGACGCTGACCGAGGCCCCGGTGCGGAGTGCGGCCCGGACCCCGCCCCGAAGGACCTTCTCCTCTTGGGGGTGGATCCAGTCGCAGTACGCGTTGTCGTCCTGTTCGTGGCCGGTGATCCCGATCTCGCCGATGACCCCTGCCCGCACGTCGGTGTCGCCGATGCCCTCCCGGACGTCGGCGACGAACTCTTCGGCAATCTCGTCGGCGGTCATCTCCGCCACGCGGTCCGGGTGCGAATCGCGGGTGTAGAAGGCCGTGCCGTGGACAAACGTGACCCCCGTCTCCCGGGCGACGGCCCTGACATCCTCCGGGTTGCGGCCCGTGCCCTTGGGGGAGACGTCCACGATGGCGTCGCCGCCCGCGCGGTGGTAATGGCCTACCTCCTCGACGGCGTCCTCGAAGGAGTCGAGCACGAGGTTGTCCTTGTGGTTCCAAGGGTTACGCCTGACCCACCAGTAGTTTTCCAGGGAGATCGGTTCCTCGGCGATCCGTCGCTCGACCGCCGAATCCGGCGGTTCGTAGAGGCTGTCGACTGCGTTCCCGAATAGGTGCTCGTGGGGCAACGTGACCCCGAGTTCCTCTGGATCGATGCGACCCTCGACGGTGACGACCGTACCGGTGTCCTCACTCATGGGGGTTCCGTAGAGCGAATCACTCCGGGCCCTCGTATAGTTCTTCCGGAGGTCCGACCGGGGATCCACACGGGTCCGGTGTCGGCGGTGGGACCTCGTCACCGCTCACTCCATCTCGCCTTCGATCGCGTCGGCGAGGTACCGTACCGTCTTGTGGACGGTCGTCCGGCCGGTTGCGCGCGAGGCCTTCTTCCTGTCACTAATGACGCCGTTGTCGCTGACGGCGTCTAGGCCCTCGCGCTGGAGAGGTTCCCCGTCGACCTCCCCGACGTAGCCGCGAGAGAGTGTATCGCGCTGGACCAGTTCTGGGTGGGTCTCCACCACGAAGGAGGCCTCGGCCGCCGAACGCGGGTAGCCCCAAACGATTGAACTCAACGGTCGACCCCCTGTTACGACTCCCAGTCGACCGCGCGCTCGAAGGCGTCGGCGGCCCGGAAAAGGGTGCGCTCGCCGAAGTGCTCGCCGACAAGCTGGAGCCCGACGGGTAGGTCGTCGACGGTCCCGCAGGGGATCGTCAGCGCGGGGTGGCCGCTCACGTCGAACTGGCTGGTCGTCGAGGAGGTGTCGGTGTCCCATGCCTCCCGCGTCGCTTCGACCGTCTCATCGTAGGATTCCGTCGCGTTGAGTTCGGGGGCGACGTCGTCCCAGGTTGGCAGGGCCAGGACGTCCACCTCCTCGAGGGCCTCGTCGTAGGCCGCGGTCAGTTCGCGGGCGAGGTTCTGGGCCTTCGCATAGTAGCGGTGCTGGTAGCGGTCGCCGAGGTAGTCGCCGATCACCGTCATGTATTTCACCCGCAGCGAGACGTCGCCACCGCGGGCCCGCCGGGCCTTCCCGAAGCTCTCGGCGTAGCCGATGTCCTGGTAGCCTTGGGAGAATGGGGTCAATCCCTCGTGGCTGACCTTCATGGCGACTCCCTCGGTGAGGATCGCCGTCGAGAGTAGGGCACCGTCCGTGTGCCACGGGACTGAGACCTCCCGGACCGTCGCACCTAGGTCCTTGAACCGGTCGACCGCCTCCCGCACGGTCTCCAGGACCGCCTCATTGGGGTCGTCGGTCTCGAACCCCTCAGCGAGGACACCGACCGTGAGGTCCTCGACGCTCCCGCCGACCGCCCCGGTGTAGTCGTCTGTCTCGAACCCGGGGTCGTCGGCCGGCGTTGGGTGGCGGTGGCGCGGGTCCAGCGGGTCGTAGCCGGCGATAGCCTCCAGCGTTCGGGCACAGTCGCCGACAGTCCGGGTCATCGGCCCGACGTAGTCGATGGTGTCGTCAAGGGACTGGATCCCGGTGTAGGGCACCAGCCCGCGGGTGGGCTTCAGCCCGACGCAGCCACACCACGCCGCGGGCTGCCTGATCGAGCCACCCTGGTCGGCGCCCAGAGCGACGTCGACGTCGCCGGTGACGACGGCGATCGCCGACCCAGTCGAGGACGCCCCCGCGTCCCGCGTGGGGTTCCGAGGATTCATCCCGGGGTCGTGGAAGCTGTCGCCCACCGAAAACGGCGTCATCGTGAGCTTGCCGGTGATCGTCGCCCCGACGTCGAGCAACCGTGTGACCACCGTCGCGTCCCGCTGGGGGACGTAACCGTCCATGATCGGCGATCCAACGGTGGTCTCGACACCAGCGACGGCGACGTTGTCCTTGAGCCCGACGGTGACCTCCGAGAGCGGACCGTCCTCGGCGCCGGGGATCCGGCACTTCCTGACGAAGGCGTTGTGCGGGTCCTCCTCGGCGTCGGGGCGGTATCCCGGATCCCGGTCAGTGTAGCGACGATCCGATTCTTTGGACGAGATCCGGTCGATCCGTCGGTAGACGTCGAGGTTCGACCGGATCGCCTCGTGGATGTACTCGACTTCAGCTTCGCTCAGGTCGAGGTGGTTCGCCGCGGCGCGCTCGCGGATCTCTGCCCGGCTGGGCGGATCTACGAATCTGACTGGGCCTCCCATACACCCACAATGCGGTGGCGGATCTTAATATTGGGTCCTCGCTGCCGGATGCCAGTTCCGGTATCTCCCGGTTACGGCGAGGAGAGGGTCGAGGGAGAGAGACCCCGGACTGCCTAGTGCTTCATGAACGAGGTGACGACGTCGACGAATTCGGGGGCCTTGTCGGTCTGGGTGTGGTGCTTGGAGTTCTGCCAGATGTGCATCTGTGCGTCGTCAAGTTGCTTGAAAAACTCGTAGGTCGCGTCGGGGCTGCCGGCGTCGCGTTCGCCCTCTTGGTCGTCGTAGTAGCCGATCGAGAAGTACGGCTTCGTGCTCCAAGCGAACAGGAGCGGGACCTCGAAGTTCTCGGGCTGTCTGGCGATCGGCTTGCCATCGTAGGCCAGCGTGCGGTTGTAGTCCCAAGCCGTCTCCCGGATCGCCTCGTCTCGGGCGTTGTTGAACTCCCAGTTGCGCTTCTTGAGCTCGTAGAGGTACTCGATCTTCCCGTCGGTGAGCTCGTTCCAGAACGGGTGGTACTTCCTCTCGGTAAAGTACTCCTCGGCCAGTCGTTCGGCGTCCTCCCGCACCGTCTCCATGGTCGGCTCCTCAACCCTGGTGTGGGGCGAAGGCGAGCCGAACTCCCGGACGATCGTCCCGCCGTTACAGAGACAGATCCCGTTAACGAGGTCGGGCCGCCGGAGCGCGACGTGGCTCACGAGCGTCGACCCCTCGCTGCCGCCGGCCAGGGAGACGTCATCTAGGCCCAGCTCCTCGATCAGCTCGATGAGGAACTTCGCCCGCTCGGCCGGGTAGTAGTCCACCTCGCCGCGCGGGTCGGTGTGGCCGAACCCGGGCTGGTCGGGAGCGATCACCCGGAAGTGCTCGGCGAAGCGATCGATCACCGCGCCCCAGTTCAGTGCCGCGTTGGAGGTCAGGCCGCCGCCGTGTACCAACACGAGGGGGTCGCCCTCCCCCTCGTCGAAGTGGTTGACATCGACGCCGTCGACCGTCACGGTCGTCGTCCGATCTCGGAACTCCTGCCATTCGGGAGTCATCGTAGTGCCTGTCGAGTGCGGTCCTGATAAGCCTTCGTGCCCCGCGTTTGCCCGTCGAGTACGAGGAGACGCCGTCCACGCCACCGGATCGACGACGAATTCCATCGGGAAAGGGGGTCACCCGGGGGAACGATTATATTTGGCGGGGGGAGTAGGTGCGCACGGCGATGTCAGCGACTACAACGGAGACCGAGCGACTCACACTGGCACGACTGCCCTCGGGGACGGAGGTCACAACCCGGCTCCACACGATCAGCGGGCCGACCGAGGGGCCGACGGCGTACGTCCACGCCGCCGTCCACGGCCGGGAAATAAACGGCGTCGAGGTGATTCGGCGGGTCCACCACAAGCTGGCCGACCGCGAGTTCGCCGGCGAAGTGCGACTGGTGCCGGTCGCGAACCCGCTGACCTTCGACCTCCAGCGGTACACGCTCCCGACGGCACTGGACCACACTCACCTCTGGACGGCAAACATGGAGCGCACCTGGCCCGGCGACCGCGACGGAAGCCTCCACGAACGGATGGCCGCCCGGCTCTGGGAGCACGTCCACGACGCCGACGCCGTCGTCGACCTACACACCGGGTCCCCGGCGACCCACCCACACTCGGTGTACACCGACGACGACCCCGCCTCGCGGGAGCTGGCCCGCGTCTTTGGCACCGACTTGGTGATGCCCTCGGCGGTCGCCCCACGGACCCCAGACTGGCCCACCGACCGGGACGTCTCTGGCACCCTCCGGGCGATCGCCAGCCACGAGGGGATCCCGAGCATGATCGCCGAACTCGGGGAGGCCTACCGGGTCGAAGAGAACACCGTCGCGATGGGGGTCACCGGTGTCCTGAACGTCCTCAAACAGGTAGGGGTCCTCGACGGCGAGCCCGTCGAGAACGGCGAGGCCCTGCTCGTGACCTCACCGATGCACAGCAACCGGAGCGACTCCTTTGACGCCGCCGCCTCGGGCCTGTTCGTCACCGATCCCGACGTCTGGCCGGGCAAACGGGTCTCGGCGGGGCAGTCCCTAGGGACGGTGTACCACCCGACGACATTCGAGCCGGTCCACGAGGTGGAGACCTCCCAAGACGGGATCCTCTACCACCTCCGGCGGCGGGGAACCGTCACCGGCGGCGAGCGCCTCGCAGCGGTGGCCGTCGAGAAGGAGTGAGTACGGAAGGGCGTCACGTTTAGCGAAGAGATCCAACGGACTCGCAGGCGGTAGCGAGTATGACCCGCCGATGGCTTTCGACGTCTCCGGAGCGATCCGGGCGGCGGATCAGGGACCCCGAGTGTATCAAGCGCTACAGTTGACACCTTCGTAAGAACCTCGCCCCATCGTTATTTGTACCCTGTCTGGGAAGGAGATCCCATGGCGGACGAGAACGGCTCGATCCTGACAGTCGAGGGACCGATAGACCCCGACGAACTCGGGGTAACCTTGCCCCACGAACACGTCTTCGCGGACTGGAACGCCGACAAGTTCACCGAACCGGACTCGGCGGTCGAACGACGCCTGGCGCGCCAAGAGATGTCGATGGACAACCAGTGGCGGGTCAGGAAGGACCCCGTGAGCAACCGCGACAACCTCCGGCTCGACTCCTTTGAGGACGCCGTCGAGGAACTGGTCCGGTACCGCCGGGCGGGCGGGGACGCCATTGTCGACGTGACGCCAAAGAACGTCGGCGGGGACCCACAGCGAGTCCGGGGAATCGCCCGGGAGACGGGTGTCACTATCGTCCACGGGACTGCCTTCTACATGCGGAGTTCGCACCCGCCACGAATCGACGAGATGAGCCGCGACGACATCGCCGAGGAGTTTGTCTCCGACGTCAGGACCGGTATCGACGACACGACGGTCCGTGCCGGGATCATCGGGGAGATCGGCGTCACCGACACCGCAGACGGTGACGATGGCGGGATCGACCACGAGTTTCACGACGCCGAACTGAAGGTGCTCCGGGCGGGCGTCGACGCGGCGTTGCGCACCGGGGTCTCCCTCAGCATCCACCCGCCGTTCCGACGCACCGAGGAGTACCCCACTTCTCGGCGCTGTCTGGAGATCCTCGACATTATCGAGAAGGAAGGGCTGGCCCCGGACCGGGTCGTCTTCTGCCACCGCGACCAGTCCAAGTGGCTGGAGAGCGACCTCACCTACCAGAAGGAACTTGCCGAACGCGGCGCGTACGTAGAGTTCGACCTCTTCGGCCACCCGGAGTCACCCCGCCCGACCTACGACGATGCCCAGCCAGGGGACACCGACCGCATCAAGTGGATCCGCGAGATGATTGCTGAGGGGTACGACTCCCGGCTGTTGCTCTCCCACGACGTGTTCCTCAAGCGGTGTCTCGTCAAGTACGGCGGCGACGGCTACGATTACATCGTCTCGACGATTCTCCCCGCTCTCCGAGAGTACGGCGTCGCGCAGGCGGACCTCGAGACGGTCGTCGAACGGAACCCGCGGGATGTGCTGACCCTGGCCGAACCGGAGACCTGATCCGCGACGTCCGGTCGAAGGGATGTTCCGGGAACCGGTGAGATCACCAACTGGGGTTCCCTGTCACCTGTCCCCCGGTCGTCACCCGAACGGTGGTTACTCGAAGATCGCGAACGGACGGACCGGTGAGCCGGTCCCGTTGCGGATCTTTAGGGGCATCCCACTGAACGTGAACGACTCGCCGGCGACGGCCCCGAGGTTGGCGAGGTTCTCGTAGATGACGGTGTCCTCCCGCGAGGCCAGCGCGTGGACCGGGAACTCGTAGTTGGGCTCGATGTTCTCCAGGTTGTCGACGCTGATGGCGTCGATCCCGATGGCCCGGGCGCCGGCGTCGACGACGAACTCGGCGGCCGCTTCGGTCATCCCGACCCACTCGCTCTCGTAGCGGTGTTTCTTGTCGTAGTTCGTCGTCGAGTAGTTCGCCTCGTAGTGGCCGGTGTCGAACAGCACCGTTCCCTCCTCAGGCACCTCGAGGCCCGACTCGTCGAGTTGGGCCTCGATGTCGGCCACTGTGATGTGGTCCGGGTATTCCACCTCTGAGAGGTCCAGACAGATCGCGTCGCCGTAGAACCACTCCATCGGCATCTCATCGATGGACAATTCCGAGGTGGGATCGAGGTGATCGATCGAGTCGACGTGAGTCGGTCCGTGCTCGCTGACGATCATCGTCCGCGTCATCGGCTGCTCCTCGTCGTAGCCCTCGTGCTCGGCACGGAGGTGCCGTCGTACGTACTCTGATTCGCCGTCAAGCCCGCGGCTCTCCAAGTCGCGTTTGACTTGGTGGCCGCGCTCGGCGTGGGTCAAGGTAGTGTATAATACCGTCTCGGACCCGACGCCCGGTTGTCCCTCCTCTATGTAGCCGGAAAGGTCGAATAGCTGCGTCATGCGTGCTAGCTCTATCCTGTAACAAATATAAATCAAAGGGGTGAGAGAGCCGTGTGTTGAGGCAGGTAGAGCCCTCTCAGACGTGGTGGGGTTTCAATAGCTCTGCTTCTAAGTAGTAGATGTGATCGGTTCGATAGTCCCACAGAGCCTGTTTTTCCAGCAGAGCAGAGGGCTCAAACTGGGGCTGGTCACCACTGGGACGTGTACATTCTCGATTGGCAGGTTCGTGCTGTCACCACTGTTACCCACAATCATCGATTCGCTTGCCATTTCAGCCTTTGCGGCCGGAATCGGACTTACGATGATGTCCGGGATTACCGCCCTCGTTAGGTATCCCGGTGGTCGATTTTCCGACGACCTCAGTCGGAAGACGGTGATTGTCAGCGGCCTGCTCGTCTCGATGATCGGATTTGGTGTCCTCGCAGGGGTAGGGAACTACCCTACGTTCTTGCTGGGGGTCACCGCCGTCGGCGTCGGTGTTGGACTCTACTCGACGGCGGCGTTGGCCTGGCTCTCGGACCTATTCGGCGACCAACAGGGATTGGCGATGGGTGTCAACAACGGCTCGATATACTTGGCAGGGATCCTCGGGGCGGTACTCGCGAACGCAGTAATCACTACGACGGCATGGCGGTCGGCGTTTCTCCCCGTGATCGTGGCGTTGATCATTCTCGTCCCTGCGTTTCACTTCGGAAACAACGAGCCCTACCGGTTCGAACGACCGGATCTCGACATCCGTTCGACGTTCCTTCGGCTAATCCGGTCGGCTCACGTTCGCCGGATGCTCTTGATCGGGGCGTTGTTCGGAGTCGCATGGCAGGGGGTTATCACCTTTCTTCCGACCTTCCTCCAGAATAAAAAGGCCGTCTCCCCGACGCTCGCGAACAACCTGTTCGCACTCCTGTTCACCGTTGGTATCGGGGCGAACCTCCTGTCGGGGAGAGTCTCTGACCGCGTCAGTGTCCCGGGACTAATCGCCGGGGTCGCGACCACCACTGTCATAGGGCTGTGTATCGTCGTCTTCGCGGACGGTACCCCCGTTCTCGTGGGAGGAATCGTCGTCCTCGGGGCGGGACTTGCTGCGATCTGGCCCGCGCTACAGTCGTACATGATGAACTACTTCCCTCAAAAAAGCAAGGGCGGCGACTACGGGGCGTTCAGTGCGATTTACGGCGGAATCGCCGGTCTAGGTCCGAGCATTGTCGGGTTCTTGGTCGATACGTACAGCTTCACCGTCGCATTCCTCTGTCTCTCAGTCTGTCTCATCTTCAGCGCAGTACTTTCGCTGGCGCTCGCGTACGGACGCTGACGCCGGTGGGTCGAAGCGGTCGATAGGTATCGGTCGGAGGGCGTCAGCATGACGGTAGCCCATGCTCTGTCACAACACGCCGGCACTCTGAGCCCGCCGGAACCAATCACGGTACTCGGCGAGTCCCTCTTCGAGGGATAGTTTCGGTGTGAACCCCGTCTCACGGGACAGCCGCGTGGTTCTCAGATGCCCCCGACGGCTGGACGAGCTGACCGGGACGTTCGCCTCGAGTCGGCTGTCTACTCGCCGGGTCTTGATCCCTTCGAACAGATCAGCAATCCGGTCGACCACTTGACGCATCGGATACCCCTCCCCGGCGGTGAGGTTGTACACCGGTTCACCCAGCGAGTCAGCCGCCAGCAGGGTCTGAAGCCCCCGTGCGACGTCGCGACTATGCGTCCAGTCGCGTAGTCTGTCTGGATCGTTAATCCGGATATTTTCACCCTCGATGGCGGCGCGCATCGCGTTGTAGACCGAGGACATGTGTTGTCGGGAGCCGGTGGGTCGTTCCATATGACCGTACACCCACCCTAGCCGCGCCGTCACCGTCTCCAGCCCGTATCGGTCCTCATAGAGCCGGCACAGTTGCTCGCTGCCGTGTTTACTGATCGGGTACAGGCCGTCGAGGTCTAGGGAGTCGTACTCGTCTATCGCCTCCAGTTCGCTGTTGTTCCGGTATACCGCGCCCGAACTAATATAGACCACCCTATCGACGCCAGCGTCCCGCGCCGCATCAAGGACGTTCGCCGTGCCCAGTAGGTTCACGTCGAGAATAGTCCTTGCTTGGTCGCGCTCGGCCTCGGGAGTGGGCGTTATCGTGGCGGCATGGACGATACGATCGACATCGTATCGCTCGACCGCCTCTCGGAGGTCCTCAGGGTCCGAAACGTCGCCCTCAACCTCGTCGATTCGTTCCCTCGCGTCCTCAAAGTACCACTCACGTAAACGGTCGCTATCGCCCGCATCTCGGTCGAAACACACTGTCTCCCGACCGCCCTCGGCCATATGCCTGACGACGTTCGCTCCAACGAACCCAGCCCCTCCTGTGATTAGTACTGTCATAATTAGTTTACTTGTCCGGACTAATACGTTTAAAACCAAAGTACTTGCGGCGAACTCCCTGGCTCAGCTTTTTTGCCCGCGCCCCGCTGTGCTTGGTCCCCCCACTTGTGCCGCGGTCGGTTCCCGCACTGTGTCGGGCTCTGTCTCTACTTCTTTGCTCGAGTGAGGTGGTCCCGACACGTTCGCTGTCTTCTGTCTGTACCGAATAACTCTAATTGTTAATATGAGATCTCGATTGGATTCCATCCAATTACTACTTAATGTACGAATTGTTCATTATCTATCTGTCACTGAGCAGCACAAATTATATATATAATAGCTTCCATTTGTGCGGTATGTCATCAGACAGCACTCTTGAGAAACTAGGGCTGACTGCTGAAGACCTCAGTGGACCCAAAGTTGATCGGCGGACGACCATGAAGTTGCTTGCCACTTCCGGCGTTGGTATCACCAGCACTTTGGCAGGCTGTACAGGCGGGGGTGATGGTGGCGATGGCGGTGATGGTGGCGACGGCGGTGATGGCGGCGATGGGAGCACTACGAACGAAGATGGCGATGTCCAAACCGGCGGGACGTTACAAGCAGGTGCGATGCAAGGGGAGTGGGACAACGTCGAGCCCCTGCGTATCGCGGCCACTCAGGTTCAGCAGTGGATGCGGAACTACGCTCACGGGGCCGTCCGTGCGAACGAAAACCTCGAGGTGGTCCCAGAACTTGCTACCGACTGGACCGTGGAAGAGGACCCATTCAGTATTACGATCGACATCAGGGAGGGGATCCAATTCCACTCCGGGCGAGAAGTGCTGGCGGAGGACTTCGTCTTTGCCGCCGATAGAGCTCGTAACCTCGAAACTAGCAACATCGTCGGCGAGACATCGTTCCTCAAAGACCCGGTCGACGGTACCGGCGTTGAGGCCTTGGACGACTACCGGGTCCGGTACAACTACAAAGAGCCGTACGCACCGGGTCTTCTTGCCCTCACCTCAAGAGGTCGAGTCGGGACTCCCCTCGACCAGAATGCGCTTGAGGAGATGGGCGATGATCAGCACAACCTGACTCCGGTCGGGACAGGGCCGTTCGAGATTACCGAACACTCGCTGGGAGACACTCTCCGGTTCGAGGCGTTCGACGACTTCTACATGACTGATGATGACGGGAACCAACTACCGTACCTCGATGAAATCGTTGTCAACTTCATTCCCGAGACAGGGACGGGAATCAACGCCCTACGCGCCAATGAAATTCAGTTTATGGACAACGTCACACCGGGGCAGGCCGGACAACTGGAAGGGGCGAACGACATCCGCCTAGAGGTCAACCCATTCCTGCGGTATGAGGCACTGGTCATCAACCATGCTAAGGACTTCGCCTCGTCGGTGGAGGCACGCCGGGCGATTGCGAAAGTCATGGACAATGAGCAGTTTGTCGAACAGGCTCTCAACGGCTACGGCACGCCAAATCAAGGACCTATAACGCCCGTCCATGGATGGCTTTATCGTGATGAATTCGCCGAGCCGGGAGCTGAGCCGGGCGGACCTAAGAGAGATCCAACCCAGAACTTCGACCCCGAAGGTGCCATGGAAATCATAGAGGAAAACGACCTAGGGGGGATGGAATTCACGATTGAGGTAACAGATGGGAACGAGCGTACTGCTCGGATCACTAAATCGATTATTGAGGAGAACTCCAACGGCGAAATAACTGTCAATGTGGAACTAATCACCTACTCCCAGTTGGTTGACTACCTCGCCCCACCCCATGACTACGAGGCGACGTTCCTAGGCGGGGGAGGGTACGATCCCGACGGGATGATGTACAACTTCTGGAGGCTCCCTCCTGAGGAGGACTACCCCGAAATCGCCGACGAAGGGCTCTCAGGGCCCCAAGAAGAAGGATATGATGGCATCTGGAACGAAGAGCGGTTTACCAACCGGCGAGTCCACGAGCTGCTTGGCGAGCAGCGCACCGAACCTGACCGTGAGGAGCGCAAGGAGATGCTCTGGGAGATCGAAGACATCTGTATCCGCGAGGTCGCTCGGTGCTTCACTAGCGTTGACGATAGTATCCAAGGCATCAGAAATAGTGTAAAAGACTTTTCAATTCGCGTCGAGAATCAGGACTTCCACCAAGTCTGGATGGAGTAGTTGTCTCCCAACTCGTTCCGTCATCTGTGTAGTGGCCCACTCTCTCCTTCCAACAGGTATCGAGAGCCAAGCGCGGGTCTGAACGTACCGGGTATACAAGTACACTCACCTCAAGGTAATATTGTACCATACGATACAGCACAAGCTTCGAAAATTAATGGTATGGATAAATATTCGCGTTAGTGTGATAAGTGGATTTGGTGTTACAGGCAGTATGGGGCTCGCAGAGTATAGCTAATTTCTAGAGGGCATAGGGACTAATCAGGTCAAAGTAGATAATATTTGAGAGTTGGGAAATGTAATACCTCTTATGTAAACCGGTATTTTGAAGTACTCTAAATTCATTGTGATACCCAATCACACATATGAAAAGTAGAGAGTGTGCCCTTCAGAGATGAAGCGATACATAATCAAACGAGTTGTACACGCGGTTTTTGTGGTTTGGCTGGTAGCTACAGCCGTTTTCTTCGCGGTTCGGTTGGTCCCTGGGGGGCCGGCACGGGCAGTGTTCGGCCTTCAGAGCCGTCCGGAAGTGGTAGCGAGGTTCAAAGAGCAGTACGGTTTAAACGACCCGCTGTACGAGCAGTATTTCAATTGGATGTCGAACCTGATCGTGGGTGACCTCGGACCGAGCATGACCCAGAGTGCACAAGTGAGCGACTTGATCATGCAGACCGCACCTAGGACACTCTCAATTGCGATAGTGGGGCTCGTAGTGGGTATTTCCATCTCGATCCCGGCCGGGATTCTCAGCGCGACGCGCCGACGGACTATGGTCGATTACGTCGCCACAGTGGCCTCATTCGCAGGGATATCGCTGCCGGCCTTTTTTATTGGCATCCTGCTCGTCCTGGTGTTCGGTGTCTGGACAAATCTCCTACCAACATTCGGATATGTTCCGATATCTGAGGGGTTGTACCCTTGGTTTAGGGGTATCATTCTCCCCGGAATCGCTGTCGGAGGGCCGTACGCTGCGATAGTGATGCGGATGATGCGCGGGTCGTTGATCGACGAAATCAGAGAACCGTACATGCGCACTGCACGTGCCAAAGGACTGTCCAGTCGCATCCGGTTCTACAAGCATGCTCTACAAAACGCGATGATGCCAGTCGTTACGATCGCAGGGATTCAGGTAGCACTAATAGTGACCGGCAGTGTGACCGTTGAACTCGTATTCGGGATTAAGGGCCTGGGACGACTGCTCGTCAATTCAATGTTACAGGCGGACTACGCGACCGTTCAGGGGACAATCATCCTCGTTGCAATTACAATGGTAACAATCAATCTGATCGTCGATCTGACCTACGCGTACCTCGATCCACAGATCGGCTACGAGAGTGATGTTGCATGAGCGATGAAAACAGAACCGACGGGGGCCTCGGTGACGTTTACGGCGCTGGCGAGGTTCCACAAGAATATGAAACGGAAGAGAACGTCCCCGACCACGACTCGACGTTGGATCAGATCCTTCAGGGGATGGTTAATGATAAGCTCGCAACGGTAGGAACGATTACGGTTGGCCTTTTTATTTTCGTCGCAGTCTTGGCGCCGTACATCGCCCCACACGACCCGGGCACCACGTTCGATTTCTTAGTTGGACCGGGCGGCTCGTCCGAAGTAGTTGTTAACGGCGAGACCAAGCAAGTGTGGCATCCGCTTGGGACGGACGGGTTCGGCAAGGACCTGCTCAGCCGGATTATATACGGAGCGCGCATTTCCCTACTGGTGGCCGGTGCGACGGCTATATTTGCGTTTACGATCGGTACGACGCTCGGCGTGGTGGCTGGATACTACCGGGGCGTCGTGGACGATGTGCTGATGCGGTTTATCGACTTCCTCTGGGCGTTTCCGGCACTGATCCTCGCCATCGGAGTCTTGGCGTTCTTTGACGGGCTTGGAACGCTCAACGTAATTGTAGCTATCGGAATCGCGTACATTGATGACTTCACCCGCATCGCTCGTAGCGAGATTCTCAGCATCCGAGAAGAGGAGTACATAACAGCCTCAAGATCCGTTGGAATGAGTGATCTGCGGATTATGTTCAGCGAGATCCTGCCAAACGCGGTAGGTCCACTGCTCGTCCAGCTGACGCTAATGATACCACTAACGATCCTCGCAGAGGCCGGATTAACATTCTTGGGGATCGGCGTTTCGCCAACAACGCCGAGCTGGGGCCGCTCGCTTAACGAGGGGCAAGGGTACATTACGACCGCTTGGTGGATCAGTCTGTTCCCCGGATTGGCCATTATGATCACTGTGCTCGCATTCAATCTATTGGGCGATGGGCTCCGTGACAGCCTCAACGCTGGTGATGAGGTGAGCGAACGATGACGTTGCTTGAAGTTGAAAACCTACAAACCGAGTTTCAGACCGATCGAGGCACCGTCAGGGCAGTCAACGGCGTCGACCTATCGATAGATCGAGGCGAAATCGTGGGGCTCGTCGGCGAAAGTGGCAGCGGGAAGTCCGTCCTGGCTACCAGCATTTTACAGATGGTCGAAGGGAACGGTGAGATAGTGGAAGGAGATGTCCGGTTCGAAGGAACATCATTGCGTGACAAAACCGAGAAAGAGATGCAGAAAATCAGAGGCAACCGGATATCGATCGCCTTCCAAGACGCCGCTGGTGGGCTGAACCCGACCTTGACCGTCGGCGAACAGATCGCCGAGTCAATCCGCCTCCACCAAGACACCGGGGAGTCGACGCGGCTGTCGGCCGAAATCAAGCGCAAAATCCTCGGTGCTTCGAAGAACACAGAGTCCTGGCGGCGGGCCATCGAGATGCTAGAATCGGTTCAGATTCCGGCACCTGAAAGCAGGGCCGACGACTACCCCCACGAGTTCTCCGGGGGGATGCAACAGCGTGCCATGATCGCAATGGCGCTGTCCTGCGAGCCGGATATCTTGATCGCCGACGAGCCGACAACCGGGCTCGACGTAACGATACAGGCCCAGATATTGGAGGAACTCAAGTCGCTCCGCTCCGAGTTCGAGACTGCGATTCTGTTCATCACCCACGACTTAGGGGTAGTTTCCGAAACCTGTGACCGGGTTAACGTCATGTATGCCGGCGAGATCATCGAGAAAGCCCCCACGAGAGAACTGTTCGACAACCCGCAACACCCCTACACCCAGCAACTTCTCCGCAGCACACCGCGGCTTGACGACCCACAAGAAGAACTAACGGCTATCACCGGCAACGTCCCCGACCTAATCGACATTCCCTACGCATGTCACTTCGCTCCCCGGTGTGGGGAGTCAACAAAAGAGTGTTTTGAGATCGAGCCGAAAATGCGTGTGGTGGGCGAAAACGAGGATGCCAACCATATAGCTGCCTGTCACTACCGGGGAATCTCGGAGAGCGAGCGTCCAACGTCAACTCACGAGGCAGTGGTGGGTGAGGACCAATGAGTCGTTCTTTCACCACTTCCCGCGAGGGGGTTAGCGACCCGAGCCGAGAGACGATCCTAGAGATCCGGGGCCTGAAGAAGCACTTCGACTTGGGTGGAAGCTTCCTTGATAAGCTTCTCGGAGAGCGCGGGACAGTTCAGGCCGTCGATGGTGTCGACCTCAACATCTACGAAGGAGAGATCCTGGCCGTCGTCGGAGAGTCTGGTTGTGGTAAGAGTACGCTGGCCAAGACGATTCTGAATCTAGAGGAGCCGACATCGGGGTCAGTCAACTACCGGGGCGACGATATCACAGGGCTGGAAGAAAAAGAGATGCGTTCGTACCGGAAGGAGATGCAGATGATCTTCCAAGATCCTGGTGGGTCGCTCAACCCAAGAAAGACCATCGGAACCATCCTGACGACTCCGTTAAAGGTCCACGGAATCGGCGACAGCAAAGAGGAGCGCGAGGAGATTGCCAAGACCGCATTAGAGGACGCGGGGCTCGAAGCCTCCCACTTCAACCGGTATCCACGACAGTTCAGTGGCGGCCAACAGCAGCGGGTCGGTCTCGCGAGAGCGTTAGCCTTAGAACCGGACCTGCTGGTGGCCGACGAGCCGGTCTCGAAACTGGACGTTAGCGTCCAAGCACAGATACTCAACCGCCTCCTGGATCTTCAGTCAGAGTACAACCTCTCGATGATGTTCATCGCCCACGACCTCAGCGTCGTGCGCCACATTGCCGACCGGGTCGCAGTGATGTACCTCGGACAGGTGGTCGAGGTGGCGCCGGTTGAGGAGCTCTTCGAGAACCCACAGCACCCCTACACGCGGTCATTGCTCAGCGCGGTTCCTCGGGTTGACCCCAGAGCCGGGGACGACCGGATCACTTTGGAGGGGACCGTTCCAACTCCGATCGACCCGCCTTCAGGCTGCCGCTTTCATACCCGATGTCCGGCCGTGATCCCCCCGGAGTCGTGGACCCACGACCAGACGCTATTCAAGGCCGCCTTCACCTACCGGATCGCCCTCGGAAACGAGGAGGTTGAGGTCGGGTCGATCAGGGACCGGATCGAGGTCGGCGACAGGGAGGCCTCCGACGACGAGGTCGTCCAGTACATGCTGGAACACACCTACTCAGGGGAGTTGGATGCGACGCCGAGTGGAGTGCTCGGCACGCTCAAGTCGGCGACCGAACGGTACGTCGACGGCGAACGGGAGACAGCCACGGAAATGCTCCGTGAAGCGTTCTCGAGCCCCTGCGTTGACGAACACCCATCGATGGTCGAGGCCCTAGACGGCCACGTCGCCGCCTGTCACCGGGTGGACACGGAGGCACCGGGCGAACGTTACCCCGACGCCTGAGACTGGCCGACCGACCGCGGCTTGCCCCTCCCCCGAAATGGCTCCGACCGCCCCCGGCCAGTCTTCTTCGCAGTCGTCGTTTCCCGTTCACCGTCGTCATCGCTCCCCGACGTCTTCGATCCCCGGTAAGCCTCGATCCGGGCTCCCGGCTCTGAACTCCCCGAGAGCCGTCGTCGGTCATCCCCAGCGGAACAACAATTACGATCCGGTGGTGTCAGTACCGGAACGCCGCTCGAACACATGCGAACACGCATCACAGGCCGGTTGGTCGTTGGCTTCAACGCCGGCGGTCACGCATCGTTCGATGGGGAGGTCGTCTACGAGGACGGCAAGATCGACTACTATAGCATAGACTATGAGAGCCCGGTCGACCGCACCGCCGACGCGACAAACCACGTGGTGATCCTGGGTCTGGTCAACCTCCACTACATGGCCAACACCGACGTGGAGGTCTTGGGGGCCCGACGTGAACTCGCCGGTGTCTCCCAAATGCGAGGTGCTCTGGGAGAGCGAGGAAAGAAGTCCTAAACCAGCGACGAACCCGCGTCAGCGCTCGCCACGCGCTCGCGACGGCGCTGCGCTGTGGGTCGACCACCGTCGGCGCGATCACGACGGTGGCGACGAAACGCTTGGGACTGCCGGACTACGAACCGCCCGCGATCGCCGCCCCGATGGAGGAAGTGGGGCTCCGGGGGTGAGTCGCCCACGAGTACCACTCCCGCTCGCACCGCGACGTCGGGAAGATTACCGCCCACGTGGAACACAGGCGGGCAGAATTGGAGCGGGCGGTGGGCTTCGCCGAGACCGTCCGGGAGATCGGCTCCGACCGGGTCCGGCCCTACCTCTTCCCCTACACCCTCGACACTTGCTCGCCGGAGCTGTCTCAGCGGGCGAACGCCGAGGCCGACCGGCTGGGGATCCACCTCCGGATGGTGTTTGTCCGCCGTGGGATCGCGTTGGATCCGTTCTCCCGGTACCGCGTTGGGGTGAACATGGCCATCGGCACGGATACCTTCCCCCACGACCCGGTCTCAGTGCTCCGGTGGACGGCCTCTGCCGGCAAGACCGTCGAACAGCGTGCCGACATGGCGATCGGCCGGGAACTGTTCGACAATGCGACTCTGGGCGGCGCGCGAGCGTTTAACCGCTCGGACCTCGGCCATCTCGCCCCCGGCGCGAAGGCCGACGTCGTCTGTATCGACCTCTCGCAGCTCCACACCGCGCCGGTCTACGACCCGATCTGGGCGTTGATCCACTACGCGACGCCCACCGACATCGCCCAGGTCTTCATCGACAGCACCCACCTCGTCGAGGACGGATCGATCCGCGGGCTGGACGAACGGCGGGTTCTCGCGGAGGCCGGCGAGTCCATGAGAAACAGGGCCGGACGTTCGCCGACTGTAAGGGTGCCGACGGGCTCTCCGAGACCTTCCCCCTGAGCTACCCGGTCGACCCGAGTTCGAGCGAAAGGGGTAGTCGGCGTCGGGACGCCGGGATCTGATCCCCGGAATCTGCCGCCTTGGATCCGTGCGAATCCCCGGAGACCTTGTGGACCCCGCACCTTGGAGAACCCGGCGGCGACCCGTGGCTCCGGGTCCCCAGGACACCCTGGCGGCCTCCACGGGATGCCAAACTATAATTCGGCCTCGGTCGTTAGTAGGCCCGTTCATGACCACGCCGACAGTCGACCACACGGTTCCCGCGACCGACGAAAACCTCCACTCGAAGTGGGACGGCGGGATGGACCCGGTGCTAACGGTGAGTCCCGGTGAGACGGTTCAGTTCGAGTGTCGCGACGCCTGGGACGGCCTGATCGAAGCCGACATGGAACCGGCGGACGTCCCGAAAGCGCTGGAACAGCGCGAGGACGGGATGCCGATCACCGGTCCCGTCGCCGTCGAGGGGGCCGAGCCCGGCGACGCCCTCGTCATCGAAATCCTGAACGTCGAACACGACGACTGGGGCTGGACGGTGTTCCGGCCTCGGGAGGACGAGTTCGGCCTACTGTACGAGGAGTTCGAGGACTGGGGCCTACACTACTGGGAGCTCGACGACGGGGTGGGAAAATTCGTTGACGGGATCGAGGTACCCCTGGATCCGTTCCCGGGGACAATCGGTCTCGCGCCGCCCGAGGGCGAGATCCGGGGGATGGCGCCGCCCCACGACGCGGGCGGTAACATGGACACCAAGCACCTGACCGGCGGGACCACGCTGTACCTCCCCGTCGAGGCCCCCGGGGGACTGTTGAGCATCGGCGACGGCCACGCCGCCCAGGGCGACGGCGAGATCTGCGGCGGCGCGATCGAGACACCGATCACGGTCGACGTCCGCATCGACATCGATCGGGGCCGAGGGATTGAGCAACCCCAGTACCACATGCCGGGCGGTCCCTCGCACCTGTCGGACTCGCCCACCTACTCGACCATGGGAATCGACAGCGACCTCATGGAGGCCGCCCGGAAGGCCACCAGCAGCATGGTCGCCCACCTCGACGAACGGAGGGGACTGTCCCGACACGACGCCTACATCCTCACCTCCGTCGCCGCCGACCTGAAGATCAACGAGATCGTCGACAGGCCCAATTGGGCGGTGTCCTCCCACTTCCCTGAGGACGTCTTCCCGGAGTGATAACGGACGACAGGAACTCCCGATCGAGGGTGTCAGGTTTAGCAAAGAGAACGGGAAACTCGGTAGACGGCAGCGAGTGGGAGGCGTCGAAAGACCTCGGCGGCCGAACAGCAATCGAGGGTGTGCCCAAACGGTTGACGCCCTCGGATCGAATAGGTCCTTCGCGCAGGGTCGGCCGTCCGCCTGGGCTCGCTAGAGGTTCACCCAGCCGGACCCGCCGTCGATCACGATCGACTGGCCGTTGACGTTGCCGGCCTGTTCCGAACAGAGGTAGGCGACGGTGTCGCCGAGTTCCATCGGGTCGCCGACCCGTCCGATAGGGATGCTCTCGCCGCGGGCCTTCATACCCACCTCGTAGGAGTCGGACTCACCGCGCTCGACCGGGCGATCGACCATCGCCTCGATGTCGGCCTTCTCGGTCAGGTCGCCCTGCTGGGTGACGGCCGAGCCGGCCGCTACCTCCTTGATCTCAGCTCTGACCTCGGCGAGTCGGCCCCCGTCACGACCGTTGATCACCACGCCGACGCCCTCACGGGCCAGGGCGGTGGCTGAGGCCTCCCCGAGACCGCTGCTCGGTGCCGTCACCAGTGCCGAACCGCCATCGATTCCGAGGTCCATACATCCCACAGCCACACCCCATTACAAGTGCGTTTTCACTCCGGCGGCCCCGGCGGCCGATCCACCGGTCGACCGCGCCGCCCGCGATCTGTGCTGCCGGCCGGTGGCCGACAGGACTCCCGATCGGAACGGTAGCCGTCGGCCGGAACTCACGATCCGAAGATTGATTTGCTCCGGACGTGAGGCCGTGTTCATGGAACTCGTTAGCTTCGACGATGCGGAGACGTACGAGCCGGAAGACGGCTGGCGGCGCGTCTCGATGGCCGGCAGCGACGCGTTCACCTTCGAGTGGTTCGAGAAGCCGCCGAGCCACTCCTCGCCGATACACGACCACGAGAACGAGCAGGTCTGTCTCTGTCTGGAGGGGGAACTCACCCTCTACACCGAAGAGGAGGCGGTAACCCTAGAGCAGTACGACTCGGTCTGGCTGGAGTCCTGGGAACCCCACCGCGTCGCCAACGAGGGCGACGAACTCGCCGTCGGGCTCGACGTGTTCGCACCCGGTCGCGGCTTCGACTTCTGGACCGACCGGGACAACTGACGCCCGCGTCTCCCGGTGACCGTCTCGGGCCGTCCTCCCGACTCCCGCCGGTGTCAGGGGGCCGATAGTGTCCCGGAGCTCCGCCGACCCTGCTGCTTCCCTCGGGGCCGGTGGGGCTCAGGTCAGGAACTTGTCGTCGTCGGTCCCATCGACGGGGTCCTCTCCCTCCGCCGTGGGCTCCCCGAGGTACTCCCCGGAGTAGACCTCCGGGTACGTGAGAAAATCCTCGACCACGCGGTCGATCCTGTTCCCGAGGTCCTCGATGCGCTCGCTGGTCTGGTCGCCGACCTCGACGTCGCCAGACTCGTGGAGGTCGATCGGCACCCCGAGGTCGTACATGGTGTAGTCGGTCTGGTACACGTTGAACACCGACCCGAAGGTGATCTTCCGGTCGGCCTTCGACCTGGACAGCAGGAACCCGGCGCCGCTCTGGTAGGTGTCCTCGTAGGCCGCCCAGTCGGCGTCGTCGCCGACGGTCCGCATGTGCGCCCAGAACGGCGTCTCGCCGCGGGAGTACCGGTAGAAGGCCGTCAGGAAGTCGTAGATCTCGG
The DNA here is from genome assembly GCF_039522565.1 of Halorubrum ejinorense. GTDB lineage: Archaea > Halobacteriota > Halobacteria > Halobacteriales > Haloferacaceae > Halorubrum > Halorubrum ejinorense. Next base: position 67,547 of record NZ_BAAADQ010000012.1, read on the forward strand.
TCCAATACTCGTCGACGGTGCCGTCGACGATCCGGCGCAGCCCCTCGTGCATCGTCCAGCTGTTGTCCGCGAGCTGTTTGACCACATCGTAGGCGATGTGAGCGTGGGTCGACAGCGAGGTGGCCTGGAGCGGCTCGACGAACGCGAAGGCGTCGCCCGCGACCAGACAGTTCCCGACCCATGCGCGGTCGAACCGGCCCGAGGTGAACGAGTACGAGGTAACCTCGGCCGACTCCGGGATATCGTGGCGCTCCCTGAAATCCCGTTCGGCGGTCTCGCGGTCGGCGTACTCGGAGGCGTAAACGTAGCCCAGATCCCGGGCCTCGGTCGTGTCTATCTGCCAGGTCCACCCGCTGTCCAGCGTCCTGATGACCGTCGCCGGGACAATATCCTCCAGGTCGATCGGCACCTGGGTGACCACCGCGGCGTCCAGCGGGAAGTCGTACTCCGAGAACTCGACAGGGAGCTCGGAGGCCAGCACCCGCCCGAACCCGGTTGCGTCGACGTACAGGTCTGCCTCGTATGTCCCCTTCTCACCCTCGATGTCCGTGATCCACTCTCCGTCGGTCCCGACCGATCGGATCCGGTCCTCGACAACCTCGACCCCGCGCTCTTCCAGCAGCTCCCGGAGGTAGCTGTCGAAGTCGTAGACGTTCAGGTGGTAGGCGACGTACGGGTAGGGCCGGTCGAAGTCGACCCCGCCGTGTTCCTCGACGAACGGGGTTTTTTGATCCGTCGTGGAGACCTGATTGATCGTCTCGAAGCTGTCGTTACGGTAGCGGTAGTGGACGTCCTCGAGGGGCCGGTCGGCCATGTCGAAAACGTCCTTCAGGTCGAAGGGGGTAAACAGCTCCTCGCCGGTCCAGTCCTCGAAGTACACGCTGTGTTTCCAGACCGGGGTGACCTCCCTGAAGAAGTTCTCGCGGTCGATCCCTAGGTGATCGTGGAGGATCGATGTGATGCTGGAGAACGTCGACTTCCCCACCTCCTTGGGCGGTTCCGCGGGGTCGTCGATCACACGAACGTTCAGCGACGGTTCCTCAGCCTGGAATATCAGCGCGGCGAGCTTCCCGGCGTCCCCGCCGCCGACCACGGTGACGTCCTCAACACTCGTTGGCCCGTGTTCTGTCATCAGTATACCTAGGAATTGGCGGTGATCTTGTTAAACCCTCGCCGTGAATCCGGGGAGCGATGGCAACAGTAATATCGCTCGGGGCTGTGGCCCCGAGTCAACGTTTGGGAGCGGGGAAGCCATCAGGAGTCCCCGAGCCGCTCGCGGACAGTCATTCCACTCCAGCGCGAGCGACCATCGCTCTTTCACCCCCCCCAAGGGATCGACTCCTGACAGACTGAAAAGGCGAATCGAGCTCTAGGAACCCGGGTGGTGTTGCTCACGGCGGCGTAGCCGCCGTTCGCACGGCCCGAGGGACCGGAGCCCGCGAGGAATTTCGACGCGTTCCGCTCCCGGAATCTGACGGTTCTCAGGCTTCCCCTGCCAAACCTGACACCCTGGTTCGCTCCCGCTCGGGAGATTTTTGTGGTCTGCTCCTCCGGATCCCGGATATGGAACTCGACGCGGTCCGGCTCGGTTCGACGGGCCTCCAGGTGGGCGAACTGGCGTTTGGGACGGCACGGTTTGGGAACGAACGCGAAGACGAGACGCTCGAAATCGACCGGTCGACGGCCTACAAGCTGCTCGACCGGTACACGGCCGCGGGCGGGAAATTCCTCGACATGGCCGACGTCTACGGCGGCGACGACGACGAGACCTACGTCGGCGACTAGCTCGACGGCTGGGATCGCGAGGAGTTCGTCCTGGCCTCGAAGCTGTACTGGCCGACCGACCCCGACGACCCCAACGCCCGCGGGCTCAACCGCAATCACCTCCGACGACAGCTCGACCGGATCCTCGACCGCCTGAGAGCCGACTACATGGACCAGCTGTACGTCCACCGGTGGGACAAGGACACCCCGGTCCGGGAGTTCCTGCGCACGCTAGACGCCTTCGTCGAAGCCGGTCACGCACACTACCTCTGGGCCTCAAACCGCCCCACAAACGCCTGGCAGGTCGCCCACGCCAACGGGATAGCCCGTCGCGAGGACTACGATCCCTTTTCGGTCACATAGATCGGTTTCAATTTCGTCGACCGACAGGTCGAACCGGAGGTCCTCCCGATGGTCAAGGAACTCGGGCTGGGCCTGATGCCGTTCTCGCCGCTGGCGGCCGGGTTCCTCGCTGGCAAGTACGAGCGTGGGGAGTCACCGCCGGCCGGATCGCGAGGGGCACACGAGGAACGGTTCCAGGACCGGTACCTCACTGCGGGGAACTCCGACACCCTGGAGACCGTCGAGGCCGTCACCGAGGACCTCGACTCCCCGCCGGTGGCGGTCTCGCTGGCCTGGCTACTCGCCCACCCGGCGGTGACCAGCCCGGTCGTAGGGCCACGGACCATCGCGCAACTGGAGGAAAACCTTGCCGCGGCCACGCTGAACCTCGACGTGGACACCTTCCATCGGCTGGACGGGGCGATGCCGGCGCCGTACTGAGCACGGTCCGCAAACCCCGGGACACCCGGAATGGAAGTCGCTGGGCCCCATTTTCCGGCCGTCGGTCGTCCGGATCGGGGACATCCGGCTGCCTTAGAGGTCGTACAGTTCGCCGTACTTTTCGCGGGCGTAGTCGACAAAGTACTCGGCGGTCAGCGGTTCGCCGGTGGCGCGCTCGATCAGCTCGTCTGTCCGGTAGCGTTGGCCGTGGCGGCGGATCCGCTCGGTCATCCAGTCGTGGATAGGTTCGAACTCCCCGGTCCGGATCAGGTCGTCGACGGCCAGGTCCTCGCGCATCTTGGCGTCAAGCTGGGCGGCCAAGACGCTCCCGATGGTGTAGGTGATGAAAGCGGGGATCTGTCCGGCCCAGTGGGGGTCCTGGAGCGGTCCCTGGGCGTCGTTCTCCGGTCGGATCCCGAGGTACTCGTCGGTCTTGTCGGCCCACATTTCTGGCACATCCTCGACACCGATTTCGCCCGCCACGAGGGCGCGTTCGACCTCGGTCCGGAGGATGATGTGCATATGATAGGTAAGCTCGTCCGCCTCGACCCGGATGTAGTTGTCGTCGTACACCTGGTTGACCGCCTCGTAAGCCTCCTGGGGGGAGACGTCGGCCAGTTGTGGGAAGTGCTCCCGGAGAGTGGGCATGAACAGCTCCCAGAAGGGCTCGCTCCTGCCGACGTGGTTCTCGAAGAACCGCGACTGGGACTCGTGGACGCCTAGCCCCCGCGGTTCGCCGATGGGGTCACCGTAGTGATCCTGCGGGAGGCCGTGGGTGTAGGCGGTGTGACCAAACTCGTGGAGCACGCCCTGGAGCGCGACCATCGGCGTCGCCTCGCTGAACCGGGTGGAGATCCGCACGTCGTACTGGGTGCCATACGAGAACGGGTGGGGCGCCTCGTCCAAGCGTGCCCGGTCCCAGTCGACGCCCAGGAGATCCAGCGTGTCCTCACACAGAGAGTGTTGGGCGTCGACGTCGTAGGGATCGTTCGCGGTGAAGGCATCCGTCGCCAGGTCGGCGTCGCTGTCGTGGATCTCGGCGATCAGCGGCACCAGTTCCTCTCGGAGCGTGTCGAAGATCTGGTCGACGGTCTCCAAGTCGACGTAGCGCTGGGCGTGATACCCCGAGCGCTTCGTCCAGAGCGTCTCGAAGGGGTCGTTGTCGGGGTCGACGTGGTCGGCCCACTCGGCCCAGGCATCGACGACCCGCTCCATCGTCGGGGCAAACGCCGACCAGTCCTTGGCCTCCTTGGCCCGCTTCCAGTCCTCATGGGCGCCCGAGGTCACCTCGGAGATACGGTCTTGGACCTCGCTGGGGACGCTGGTCTCGACGTCGTACTCCCGGCGGACCTCCCGGACGATCGCCACCTGGTCGCGGGTCAACTCGGCGTCTTCGAGGATCTTAAGCGCCCGCCCGAGGTCCTCGTCGGTCCGGTAGCGGTGCTGGGCCGCCGCGATTGACGAGCGCTGGCTCGCCCGGGCGGGCCCGCCGCCTTCGGGCATCATCACGTCCGAGTCCCACCGGAGCATAAAGTCCGCCTTCTCTAGGTCGAGGATCCGCTTGCTCTTTTCGAGGACCGTCTCGAAGGCCGCCTCCGTAGAGAGGTCATCCTCTTGACTGTTAGTCGCCATAGCCTCTCTTCCGGTCGGGCCGTTATAAATCCCGGTGGGATCCGGGGCTCAGGCCGATGGCTCCGGAGCGGCCGACCCCGCGACGACCCCACTGGCGGTACGTCGACGATCGGCGAATGTGCTTGGCTTACAGGGGCCTCGCAGCGAAACCGGAAAGAGTGAACTGCGGACGGAGTGGATCGTCGATCGGCGAGGCTCTACTCGATCGCGGCGATCACGTCAATCTCGACGTCGATGTCGGGACTTGCCATCTCAGCCTTGACCGCCGTCCGGGCGGGGTAGGGTTCGCTCATGAACTCCTCGTAAACCTCGTTCATCTCTCCGAAGGCGTCCATGTCGGTCATGAAGACGCCGGTTCGGACGACGTTGTACATCGAGGTGTCGGCTTCCTCCAAGATCGCCTCGACGTTCTCAAGGACTTGGCGGGTCTGAGGACCGACACCACCCTCCACGAGTTCGTTCGTCTCGGGGTCGATCGGGACGTTGCCAGAGACGTAGAGGGTGTCCCCGTGTCGGATCGCCTGGGAGAGGGGTGCGCTGCTTTCGAATGCTTCTCTGGTGCGGATCTGCTCAATCGGCATGCGACCAAATCGACGGTATCAGGGGTAATGAAACCCCGGTGCCGACCGCGGGCTCGGGGGACAGTGGAACGCCATATGGACCCCGGGGGCGAGAGACGGACGACCCTGAGACCACCCGTCACCTCGGGGCGGTCCGGGACCGAGGAGGAACAGATCGACCGGTGACCGTTGGGAGTCGACCGGGGGTCACTCCTCGTGGGTATTCATGCGGACGTCGGGGGCCAGGTCCACGGGATCGTTGACCTGGTTGCGAAAGCTCTCGACCTCTCCAGTCTCGAGTCGGTCGACGTTCGTCGCGAGGATGTCAGCCAGTCGATCCCAGTGTTTCGGCGTATGCCCGCCCATGTGGGGGGTGATGGTGACGTTGCTCATCCGCCAGAGAGGATGGTCCGGCGGGAGCGGTTCGGGGTCCGTGACGTCCATCGCGGCGCCGGCGATGTCCTCCTTCTGGATAGCCGTCAGCAGCGCGTCGGTGTCGACGATCCCGCCACGGCAGACGTTGACGAGATAGGCGCTGGGCGGGAGCGTATTCAACTCGGCTTTGCCGATCAACCCCCGGGTCGTGTCTGTCAGCGGGGTGGAGAGCACCAAGTAGTCGGTTCGCGAGAGCGCCTCGTGGAGGTCGCGCTCGTCGAATCCGAAGACCTCGTCGGTCGGACCACCCTTCTCGGGGGTGTAGCGCACACCGATGGTGTGGACGCCCATGCCCGACAGGCGGTCAACGAACTCGGTGCCGATAGCACCGAGCCCGATGACGGACACTGTCGAATCGGTGAACTCATCGGCTTTGTAGTGGCGCCACTCCCCGCCCCGCTTTCGCTCCCAGCCCTCGTGGATCCGCCGAGCGAAGGAGAGACAGTAGCCCAGTGCCTGCTCAGCGATCCCTGGGGCGTGGATACCCGCTGCGTTGGCGATGACGATCCCTCGGTCGGTCATCCGCCCGACCGGGAGGTGATTATAGCCAGAGGAAGCGACCACGAACATCCGGAGGTTCTCGGCGTGGTTGAGATGGGTCTCGCTCAGCGTGACGCCCGTGGCGACAGGGGCCTGTTCGATGAGGGTGCGTTCCTGATGGGGAGTCTTGGCGTGTACGACGTCGTGGTCTGGGAGTCGATCACGGATGCGGTCCGCATAGTCCGCCGTCGAGAGGCCCTCAGTGTTCTTCCGAAGCACGACCACGTCGGGGTTGTCGTCAGTCATGATTGATAGAGTTGTTCTGTTTCACTGATTTTACAGTGATTCTACATCCCTAATTAATACGATTTATTATAATAGCTTTGATTAGGTGGCACGTTTTTTAAAGAATCCGGGTATCAGCTGGACGACCCCCGTCACACCCGCCGGACGGGGGCGTTCGGTCGTGGTCGGCTGGGTGGAGGGTCTCAGTCGTCGAGGATCGCCACGGGCCTGATCGGCGACCCGGTCCCGTCGCGGATCTTCAGCGGGAACGCCGAGAATGTGAACCGCTGGCCGGTTACCTCCCAGAGGTTGGACATATTCTCGTAGATCACGATCTCCTCGCGGGAACACAGCGCGTGGATCGGGAAGTCGTAGTTCGGGTAGATGTTCGCGGGGTGGTCGACGCTGATTGAGTCGATCCCGATGGCCTTGGCGCCCTGGTCGACGAGAAATTCCCCGGCCGGCTGTTCCAAGCCCACGAACTTACTTGTGTAGCGGTGTTTCTTTTCCTTGTCGGTCGTAGAGTAGTTGTTCTTGCGGTTGCCGGTCTCCAGCAACACCGTATCGTCCTCACGTATTTCCAAGCCGGACTCCTCGAGCTGGCCGCGGATCGCCGCCACGGTGATCGGCTCGGGGTGGTCGACGCCAGAGAGGTCCAGACAAACTGCGTCCCCGTAGAACCACTCTAGGGGCATCTCGTCGATCGACAGCTCCGAGGTGGGGTCGAGGTGATCGATCGAATCCACGTGGGTTGGCCCGTGCTCGCTCATGATCAGCGTGCGGTTCATCGGCTGTTCCTCCTCATAGCCCTCGCGCTCGGCCCGGAGGTGCCGGGTGACGTACTCGGTCTCACTGTCTAAGCTCTTCTCCTCGAGTTCCTTTTTAACCTGGAACCCGCGTTCCTCATGAGTGAGCGTCGTGAAGATCCGGGTGTCGTCGGCCGACCCGGCGAGGGGCTGGTCCTCCTCGATGTAACCGGAGAGGTCTATCAGCTCTGACATCGTTTCCGTTTAGCCCCGTGCCGCACTTAGTTCTACGTCTCCGTCGATCCGCGGGGTCGGGTCACAAGGTCTGTTCTCACAGACTTCGACGGCCGGGTCGACCCCGACAGTCGAACGTATTTTACTCCCTCCGGTCGGGATCGGACCATGCGGATCACTGGAAGCGACTACCACGACCTCGCCTCGCCCGAACACCCCCGCCTGTCGCCGACCGGCGAGTCCGTCGCGTTCGTTCGCAAGCGCCCCGTCGACGACGAGTCATACGAGTCGACCGTCTTCGTGGGGCCGGCCGATGGGAGTGAGCCACCGACCCGGTTTACGATCGCCGGGGACCTGGACTCGGCCCCGGAGTGGAGCCCGAGCGGCGACCGTATCGCCTTCGTCAGCGACCGGAACGACAAGGTCCCCCAGCTCTGGGTCCTGCCGGTCGACGGTGGCGAGGCCCGGAAAGTCACCGAGGTTGTCGGCGGAGTGACCAATCCGACTTGGTCGCCCAACGGCGACCGGATCGCGTTCGTCCAGCGGGTCACCGCCGAGGAGCGCGAAGCGGGACACGACCGCGAGCGAAGGGTCGACTACGAGCGCGAGCAACCAGACCCGCGGGTAATAAACCGGCTGGTCTACCGCGCCCACGGCGAGTACTTCGACGGCGTGCGGAGCCACGTCTACACCGTCGACCTGGCTGAGGACGCTGTCAAGCGGGTCACTGAGGGTGAGTACGACTTCGAACACCCCGAGTGGGGCGACCCCGAGACCCTGTACTACTCGGTCCGGCGCACCGGCGTCCCGGACGACACCCTAGTGCACGACATCGTGGCTCACGACCTGCCCGCCCACGCGGAGACCACCGTCGTCCAGACGACGGGGTGGCTCCCGGCGTTTTCCGCGACGACCGACGGGCGGGTCGCCTACCGGTACAGCCGGAACGAGGAGCCCGGGTCGGCGATGTACTCGACGCAAATCAAGGTCCACGACCAGGAGACTGGGGAGACCGTCACGCCCACGGCCGGGTTCGAGCGACGGGTCTACCGCGGGGCGAAACCGCAGTGGGGACCCGAGGGTGACCTCTACTTCCTAGCCCCTGACGAGGGGGCCGTGAAACTCGCCCGGGTCGCCCCAGAGGAGGCGGCCACAGTCGAGATTGTGCTGGGCGGGGACGACCGCCACGTCGACGCCCTCGACGTGACCGACCGGGGCGCCGCGTTCGTCCAAAGCGAGTGGAATCACCCCGGCGACGTGTTCGTGACCGACTTCTCCGGCGCGCCGACCCGCGTCAGCCGGCTCAACGAGGCCTACCTCGACGACCACAAGATCGCCCGGCCCGAACCGGTGAGCTTCCGGGCCGAGGACGGCCCCGAGATCGAAGGGTGGGTGCTGACGCCACCCGACTTTGACCCCGGGGAAACGTATCCGATGGTCGTCGAGATCCACGGCGGCCCGACGATCATGTGGACCACCAGCGGGACGATGTGGCACGAGTTCCAGACGCTGGCGGCTGCCGGCTACGTCGTCTTCTGGTGTAACCCGCGCGGGTCGACGGGGTACGGCGAGGAGTTCGCCACCGCGATCGGTGAGGACTGGGGCGCCCTGGACTTCGTCGACGTCATGGCCGGCGTCAACGAGGTCGCCGCGCGGGACTACGTCGATGAGGACCGCCTGTTCGTCACCGGGGGGTCCTACGGCGGGTTCATGACTGCCTGGACGGTCGGCCACACTGACCGGTTCCGGGCCGCGGTCGCCCAGCGGGGCGTCTACGACCAAGTCGCCCAGTTCGGCGCCACCGACTGCTATCATTCGAACGAGTGGCAACTCGGCATGCCGTGGGAGGACCCCGAGGGCTACTGGGAAGCCTCGCCGATCGCCTACGCCGACGATGTCAACACCCCGACGCTGATCATGCACAGCGAGAACGACTTCCGGGTCCCGGTCCACAATGCGGACGTCTTCTACCGCTTCTTGAAGAAAACCGGCGTCGAGACCGAGTTCGTCCGCTACCCGCGGGAGACCCACGAGCTCTCTCGGGCGGGAGAGCCGGGCCACGTCGTCGACCGCTTCGAGCGGATCCTCGCGTGGTTCGGCGACCACGGCGGGGTCCCGACGGGCGAGGACAGGGATCCGGATGGGTAGGGGGCCGACGACGACCATAGAAATCGCCGAGCCAGCGGACCGGCGACCCACCTGCGACGGGCCGTGATCCCCGGTCTCGTCGACACCGACGAGGTCTCGTTCGACAGCCACTTAAAAACGTTTGACGGCCGCCTCCGTCTCGGCGACGGCGGCCAGCACCGGGAACGACACGGCGCAGTCCCGGTAGAGGCAGGCGACGTACTCCAGATGGTCGTACTCGGAGCCCATCCACTCGTGGAGCAACTCCTGTCGGTCGACAGCGAGTCGGCGACACGCCCCCCACAGTTCGCCCAGCCGCTCGTAGTGGCCGAACGACCCGTCCGCGGGGGTGTCTGGGGGACGCCTCGTACTCGGCGAGTTTCTCGCAGATCGCCGCCAGTTCGGAGCGGTACGAGCGGAGGCCGCACTCCTCTCGGTCGCCCCTCCGGATCGTCTGCCGCCGATTCTCAAAAACGCCTCGGACGGCCCGCCGGAGCAGGGTCCGCAGGTTCGGCGTCGGGTCAGCGGAGCCGTAGATCGCCGCGGCGAGTTCCGGGGCCAGGTCCGCGGCCATCTGCGTCGTGGGCTCGGCCTCGTGCTCGTCGGCGGTTGGCGCCTGCCGCACCGTCTCCTCGAAGAGGGTCCGGGTCCCTACGTCGACGCCGAGGGACCGGGTGTCCGGAGCGGGACCCTCGTCGTGGCCCCCGCTAGCGGGCTGGATCGCGGCGGCCCCGGCTTCGGGAGTCTCGGAGAGCCGGCGAGCGAAAGCGGCCAAGGCCTCGATCTCCTCTGTCGTCACGTCGCGTTCGGCGGCGATCGCTTCGACGGCGTCCGCTAGCAACGGCTCTCCCCGGCATTCGGTCATACGTCGGGACCACCTACAACGAAGACGGAGCTGAATCTTGGGACTGTCTCACAACCTCTGCCCCTGCAGTGGGAATTTTTAATCCGCTGTTGGGCGTTGGGGCCGACGATGTCCGAGAAAACCGCCATCGTTTGCGGGACGCTGATCGACGGGCTCTCCGACGAGCCGAGGAGCGACGCCGTGGTCGTCTGCGAGGGCGACCGGATCGTTGAAGTCACGCCCCAGGAGGAGTTCGACGCCGACGGCGCGGAGGTCATCTACCACTCGGGCAAGACTGTACTGCCGGGGCTGATCGACGCCCACCTCCACCTCAAGGGGTGGCCCTCGATGGACCAGTCCGACTACCTGAGCTACGATGTCGCCGCGGGGGCCGCCCGTGCGACGGTCCACCTCGAACGACTGCTCGAGGCCGGGTTCACGACGGTCCGGGACGTGGACTCTCGGACCGGACTCGGCCTGCGAACCGCCGTCGAGGAGGGCGCGATCCGGGGCCCAGAGATCCACACCAGCCACCGCGCGATTTACCAGACCGGGGGCCACGGCGACGCCCACTTCCTCCCCTATGAGTGGGTCACGGAGTGGAACCCTTACGACCCTGCCCTCTGTGACGGGGCCGACGAGTGCCGGAAGGAGGCCCGCAAGCGGATCCGTGATGGCGTCGACCTGATCAAGATCGGCACCACTGGGGGCGTGCTTTCGGAGAAGGACCACCCCGGCCAGAGCCAGATGACCGACGACGAGATCACCGCTGTCACCCAGGAAGCCCACCGGGTCGGGATCCCGGTCGCCGCCCACGCCCAGGGTGCCGAGGGGATCAAAAACGCCCTCAGGAACGGGGTCGACACGATCGAACACGGCATCTACATCGACGACGAGGGGATCGAGATGCTGCTGGAGACCGACGGCGTCCTAGTCCCCACCCTGGCCATCGTCGACCGGATCTGCGAGCACGGGGCCGACCACGGAATCCCCGAGTTCGGCCTAGAGAAGGCCCGAGAGGCCAGAGAGGCCCACTTCGATGCCGTCCGGCGGGCCGACGACGCCGGCGTCACCATCGCCTTGGGGACGGACTTCGTCGGGCCCGACCTAGTCCCCCACGGCGAGAACGCCGACGAGGCGGTACTTTACGTCGAAGAGTGCGGCATGGACCCGATGGACGCGATCAAGGTGGCGACGAGCGAGGCCGCCAGGGCCCTCAAGAAGCAGGACGTCGGGGTGATCGAGCCCGGCCGGGCGGCGAACATAATCGTTCTGGAGGCGAACCCGCTGTCAGACATCCGCGCCCTCACCGACTCCGTCGGGACGGTTTACAAGCACGGCGAGCGAGTCGTCGGGTGATACGGAGACTCCCCCCGGAACCTTCGCTCGCGGATGGACACCCACCGGGAGGACCCGGCGGACCGACAGGGGACTCACCAAGTGACGATGTTCGATTCCAGGTCCCGGCCCCAGTAGTTGAGCAGTTCGGTGCCTGAATCGGTCACGACGACGGGGTCGGAGTGGCGAAACCCGCCCAGGTCCTCGACGTATATCCCCGGTTCGACGGTGAAGACGTGGCCCGGTTCCATCGTCGCCTCGCTCCCGCGGTCGACGTAGGGGGGCTCGTGGGTCACCATCCCCAGGCCGTGGCCGACGTGGTGGAAAGCCAGGTCCTCGACGCCTTGTTCGACCATGTAGTCCCAGACCGCCTGAGCGACGGTGCTGTATTCGACGCCCGGGCCCGCGGTCCTGATGGCGGTGGTCTGGGCTTCGAGCATCACCTCGAAGTAGTGGCGTTGCTCGTCGTCGGGGTCGCCGACAAACATCGTCCGCTCGATCTCCGAGAGGTAGCCGTCGACGTCCGCCTCGGCAGCGGTGATGATCGTATCGCCCTCCCGGAGCTTCTGGTTGGCCGGGTATGGGTGGGGTTCGGCCGTCTGTTCGCCGCTGTGCATCCCCGTGTGGGTCGGACCCTCGAAGTAGATCCCCGTCCTCGGCACATACCGGGTCCCCAGCGTGTCGAACATCGCCCGCGAGGCCTCCATCGACGCCCGCTGGCTGACTGTGCCTTGTCTTGCCCCTGGTTTTATCTTGTCGGCGAGGTACCGGTGGGCGAGGTGTGCCCACTTCGAAGCCTCCCGCATGACGGCGAGTTCGGCGTCGGACTTCTCCCTGCGTAGCCAATCGATCCAGGACTGCCCCTCCACGTCGACGAAATCCGAGAGCGCCGGTCCTTGGTAGCCCATCACGCCGGGCGCGCCGTCCATATCGGCGGCCACCCGCTCGACGCCGAGGTCCTCGAGCATCACGACCGCCGTGGCGATGGGGTCGCCGCCAGGGTAGTCGAAGTAGTGGTACGCCTCGTCGATCAGGGGGTTGTCCCGGACACGGATGTGCTCTAGTTTCGGGACGGTGATCCTGACCTCGTCGGCGGTGACCGCGAGCACGACCGGGCGCTCGGTCTGAGCGTGGTAGAAGTGCGTGAGGTACTCGATGCTGCGGGCGCCGAACCAGACGCCGGCGTCCGCGTCGGTTTCACCGATCCAATCGCGAACCGCGGACAGGCGACGCTCGAACTCCGATCGTGGGAGTGAGGGACTGGCTTGCATTGTCGACACCGTCCTCTCCAAGAGGAGCAGGAAAAACGTTGGTACACGGCTGAGGCTCCAACCTGCCCCACAGGCGACGGGACAGGCGCGACCGCAGTCAGCGACGAGCCCCCCTGACCCCCGGTCGTCGACACCCCGAGCAGAATCTCGATGGCCCGCGCAACACCGTTTGGTTTCACCAAACAAATTAGGGAGAACCGGTCGGAGACGAGATGTCCGTGAGTCCGGGTCTTACGGTGACCTGCCGCTCCGGGAGTCCCGGGCGACCCGACCGCTTCGTTCCCCGGGCACAGCGCTTGGGGAATCTCAGAAAGGATACGTTTGGTATCGTAAAATTTTCATGTTGCTGTTTGACACACCTCCATATCGGCCACAGAGTTCCCAGATATAGGTTCTGCCTGCCGAACTGGGATCTGAAAGCTCAACGTATCTCGGGTCGATCACCCAAATCTGTTACACCAGGCGAAACAATTTTTATATAGCAATATACTAGAATGTGTAACGTAGTATGAAAAAATCAAAAAACACCGTCCGTTCCAGCGAAAAGACGCTACGGATCCTGGAGGCGATCCACGAACTGGAAGGCGGTGGGGTGACCGAGATTGCCGACCACCTCGGGATGAGCAAGGCGACGGCTCACCACCACCTGAGTACGCTTGAGGACAACGAGTACATCATCAAAGACGGTTCGACCTACCGGTCGGGACTTCGATTGCTGGAGATGGGGGAACAGTCACGGCGACAGACCGGCGTGTTCGACATCGCGAAAGGCGAGATCGACAGCCTAGCCAACAATACGGGGGAGTTGGCCAACCTAATGATCGAAGAACACGGCCGGGGGGTCTACGTCTACATCGCTGCAGGGGAAGAGGCCGTCCACCTCGACACCAAGGTGGGGACGCGGCAGTACCTTCACACCTCCGCGCTTGGGAAGTCGATCCTCGCCCACATGCCCAAGGAGCGCTTCGAGGAGGTGATCGACAGACACGGCCTCCCCACAAAGACGCCAAACACCGTCACCGACAAGGACACCCTCGAGGGCGAACTCGAGGAGATTCGCAACCGGGGCGTGGCCTTCGACGGCGAGGAGCGGGCCGAGGGGATCAGGTGCGTCGCCGCTCCGATCACCGACAACGCTGGCAAGTTAATCGGGGCCGTCAGTGTCTCCGGGCCCTCGACCCGGATGAAGGGCGACCGGTTCCGCGAGGAGATCCCCGAGATGGTCCAAGACACGGCCACCGTCATCGGGATCAACGTCTCCTACTCGTAGCGGGGTTTGCCCTCGCAAAACGCCGTCGGGCTCGACGGCGACACCGATCGCCCGCCGCCTGTCTCGGAACCCCGTGCCGTAGAGGGAACTCGGGGAATCCGCGTAGTGAGTACCTCCGACGGCACCGGCGATGGGGGCCCCTAGGCCGCCGGATTTCGTCAAGCCAAATTTCTTGATGCGGTTCACACGACCGGGGACCCGGCACTCCACCCGGATCCGACGACAACCCGCGTTCCTTACAATTTAGGGAGCGTATCACGATCGCGTTAAGTTAAGCAAAAACGCAAGACAGCAAGAGTATTCCACGGCTTCGAGAAAACCAATTTATATACTCAAGACAGGTAGTTACTCCGGGAGAAACAAGATCTCAGTTCTCCTCCCCGTTGATCGTCAGAACACGATCAGCTACAACATTCTAGAACACTTCAGCAAAATCGCATGACAGCAGCCATTTTGATACTAAATTAACGCGACCCGTATCACAGGATTCTTGTCACACCGTTGGCCGCTCACTCCACCGGTCCCGAGACCGGCAATCCCCTATTGGGCCGGTCCGGATTCACTCAATATTCATCTATTCACGTTGTTCTCAGTCGGCGTCATCTCGATCACGGCGTATTACTGGGTCGTAGATCTGGTCCGTCACGCGCGGGCCGGCACATAACCCCGGAGTTCAACGCTGGAGCAACAGACAGAACACATACTTGAGTTGGTATACGTAAACATCATGCCACTGTTTGCGGTGGTCGTACTCATCGCGCGAATCAAACAGCGGTGTTCGATTTTGCGTAAACCGAAGCTACATATTTGCGTACACTCTGGGGCACGATAATGAGTGTCGCACGGCAGTATCAGTTCGTGTCGGGCGTGCTCGCGTGGACGCTTGCCGGACTCTTCGTGCTCGTCGCAACGGGGTGGCTCACGTACGAGCTGTTTTTCGTTGTCTCGCTCATCGGCGTGCTCATCGTCGTCGAGTTTACCTCGCCGATCCACGTCCGGCCGCCGTGGCGCAAGCGGGTTCGCTGGCTGATTCTCGTCGGAATCGCCGGGTTTCTCGTCGTGCTCGCGAGACGGACGGCCGCCGTGTTGCCGGCGGAGGTGATCTAACCGATGCGCGTGCGTGAGTACAAGTTGACGTATCCGCGGGTGGTGTTCGCCGCGGTTCTCCTCGTCACGCTGACGACGTTGGCCGTCGGGGTCGGAACCTCGGCGACGGCCTACGGGCCGTACAACTACGACTGGGACGGGACGAGCGATGTTCGCTCGGTCGCCGCGGACGCCGGTGCCGACGTCGAGATCGTGCGTTCTCCGGCAGGATATCGGGAGGCGAACGCCGAGAGCGCAACCGCATTCGTTCTCGAACCGACAGAGAGGTACTCTGACGCGGAGTCAGAGGCGGTGGCGTCGTTCCTCGACCGTGGCGGGACAGTCGTCGTCGCGGCCGAGGGCAACGGCGAGGCGAATCGACTGCTCGCGGCGCTCGGCGTCGAGTCGCGGTTCGACGGCCGACCGCTCCGAGACGAGCAGCGGTTCTACCGGAGTCCCGCGTTGCCGATCGGGACGCCCGTCCGCGAGACCTCCACCACGCGTAACGTCTCGGGAGTGACGCTCAATCACGGGACGACGGTGAACGCGTCGACGACCGGGACTGTGCTCGTGAACAGCTCCGCGTTCTCGTACCTCGACGCGAACGGCAACGATGAGCTCGACCCGGTGGAGCCGATTCGGGAGCGTCCGATAGTCGTCCGCGAGGACGTCGACGACGGCAGCGTGATCCTCGTCAGCGACGCGAGCGTCTTCATCAACGGGATGCTCGACCGGACGGACAACCGGCGGTTCGCAGCGAACCTCCTCGGCTCGTCGGATGCTCTGCTCGTCGACCAGCAGCGCAGGCCCGCGATTCCCGACGGGATCGCTTTCGTTTTGACGACCGCCGACTCGCCGCCTCGCCTGTTTGTAATCTCGACGTCGCTCATCGCCGTACTCGGCGTCGCATGGTGGAGAGTGACGACCGGCAACGATCGAGAAGAACCTGATCCGACCACTGCCGAACTGTACTCGGGGGGCACGGTCGAGGAAGCGATCGACGAGCGACAGCCGGACTGGGACGCCGAGCGGGTTGAACGCGTTGCGGGGGAGATCAAGACGGACGAGTCCGGACAGAATAGCTAGCGTGACAATGGCTCACTCGAACGCTACGACTGCTCAGCGCTGTCCGAGACAGTGATCCACAGGTGGGTTTCCCGGTAGGCCTCGTCTGTCGTCGGCGCCGACGGCGGGTCACCTTTGAACAGCATGAACGAGAGCCGTAGTCGTTCGCCGGACATCTCCGGGGTCACGTTCAGTTGGCTCTCCCACGTTTCCTCATCCGCCAGGGTGAGCCGCTGCCGAGACAACTCGACGCGGTCGTGAACCTGTGTCGAGTTGTTCACGACCGTAGCGTCTTGTAGCTCGACGACGAGCGAATACTCGACACTTTGGTGTTCGTAGTTACCGACGCCGACGACGAGCGACTTCGACTCACCGCTCACGAACTCGGTCGGGTAGTTGTCGGCGACCAACTCCCCGTCGTCCTGTTCTGTGACGAGATAGAGCTCGGTGAACGCATCTGCCTCCTTCGGCACGGCGATTGCGTATCCAGCACTCGTCACCGCCAGAAGTAGCGCTACGACAGTGACAACGGTTAGTAGCCGGTCCAAGTTGGACTCATGCCCAGAGAAGACGCCGGCGACCGACCGACTCCACTGACGATACGGCACCGAGAACCGTTCGTTCGCAGGAATCTGAATCCGACGGTACGCCGCGAAGCCGGACGCCGCGAGGGTTACCCCCGAAACCGAGATCAGGACCGGGGCCAGCCGAATCCCAAACGGGGTGAGATTCAACACTAGTCCGATGAGCGGCACGACCGCGATGCTCACGCCGAACGACAGCGCGGCTCGCTCAACGTACGTGAGTCCGGGGCGGACGGCCCGCTCGGACCCGTCCGTCTCCTCGCCGGCCTCGCCGTCGCTCACACCTGCTTCCGGGAACAGGACCGCGACGATTGCGTAGCCGGGAATGAACAGCACGAACGGAACGGTGAGTACGGAGCGGAGCCCCGTCGATCGGACCCCGGGAAGAGCGACGGCAGCGCACGTAAGTATTGTGACCAGAGTGATCGCGGTCAGGTCCCCCGGGAGCGAGACTTTTGAACCCGAAGCGCCGTCGACGTTGTCGTCGTCAGTCCTGCTGGCTCCGTCCGCGTCCGGCTCGGTGTCGTCGTCTCCGGTAATGGGGTCTCCGTTAGTCATGGGTATCCTCCGGTCGCTCGGGGCCCGGTGACGCGTCCGTGTTCGTCCCGGACTCGTCGCCATCGGTAACGAGGGGGACGGCGACGACCGCTGGGTCGGTCGAGGTCGGTTGGACCGCATCAGTTGGTAGGCCACCCGAGGAATCGCCATCGCGTCGGTATCGGTAGACCGTGAGTCCCCCGACGAGGATCGTAACGAGACCGACGGCTAAAGCGAGCGTGAGCGTTCGGGCGTCGATCAGAGCGCCTTCCCCGGGCGGCGTGAGCGCGGCGCTGACGGCCGCGGAGCTCAGGCTCGTGTCGCCGCCATTAAATTCGGCCCGAACCGATACTGCGCTCGATGCGTTCGTCGCGTTCGACAGTTCGACGGTCGCCTGATAGTTCCCGTCGGCGGCCGTCTGGACGGTCGAACGCCGTTCACCGTCGACCGACACGACGACCGCCTCCCCGCCAATGCCGGTCTCCGCGTCGGTCACCAGTCGGCCGGCGACGTTCACGACACCCTTGCTCCGGACCGCGGACAGCGTCAGCCGTGTCGGCGTCTCTTCGATCGTCAGTTCGGCGTCTTCGCTCACCGGTACCAGCGCAGTACCGGCGCGGCCGACGGAGACGGACAGCGTTCGCGTTCCTGCGGAGACGTTCGCCGGTAGTCGAGTGTCGAATCGATAGGTCCCGGTGTCGTCGGTCCGCGTCTCGGCCAACGCTCGCTCGCCGACCCGGAGGGAGACTGACGCGTTCGGAACGGGAACTCCGTCGACCGTGACCCCTCCGGCGGCGGTGACCGACGATCCGGCGCTCGCACGGACAGACGAAGACTCTATCGAGAGTGACGGCGTCGACTGCGTAATCCTCGTCGAGACGGTAGTCTGTGACGGGAGGTACAGTGCCGCATCACCGGGCGCGTAAGTGAGCGAGACTTGGGCCGGCCCCTCGTTCGCTGTGACGGGGCGATACGGCAGCACGAAGGTCCCGTCCGGTTCGATCGTGGTCGTGACGGTCTTCCCGTTCACACGGAACGAGACGTTTCCGCTCGGCGGGTCGGTTCCGGCCGCAGTCAGGCGACCGGTGAGACGAATCGGATCGGCGAACGACCCGCTGGGGCTGGCCTCGGCGGTCACTTCCGTCGCCGTGTACGTCGATTCAACGCGCGCCGCCGTTTGTCGCGTTCTGTCAGCTGTCGTGGCCGAGACGATACCGTTCGCAGTCTCGACCGAACCGTCCGTCGTCTCGCGCAGTTCCTCATACCGTGGGACGAGCGACCGTTCGATCCGACGGAGGTCGCCCGTGATGTTCTGTAAGTCGCGTGCGCGTCGCTGCGCGCGCTCGCGATCATCTGCTTCGACGGCACTCTCGTAGTCGGTTGCGACGCTCCGGTACGCCGAGAGCCGCTCGGCGTATCGCCCCTGTAACGCTGCTGTCTCTGCGAAGAGCGCCTGCCGCTGTTCGACGCGCTCGAGGTCGGCAGTGACCGCCGTCCGATACACTTCCATGTACAGCGCTAATTGCCGGTCGTATCCGGCCGCCAACAACTGCTGTGCGGCATCGTACTCTCCCGCCTCGATGCTGTCTGCGCTCTCCGACAGTCGATCGGTCAAGCCAGCGGAGAGACGTCGCTCAAGCGCCGACGGGTTTCCGGACTCTCTCTCCCTGTCCAAGCGCTCGTGCCGGATCTCGGTCGCATTCGGCCGGGGTCCCTCGGTCTGTGCTTCTGTCCGATCGATCTTAGCTCCCGTATCCGCCGTTCCGGCCGTTACGCCGACGACCGCCACAGCGAGTACGACACAACAGATGGCGAGGAGACGGCGGACGAGAGAGCGTGGCACACAGCACCGGTATCGATGTGTATTCTTATACTTTATCGTGTTTGGAGCGTGTTTAGTGAATGTTTAGTGTGTGGTATGTTCCATCAGTGTGTATACAACGTGATTTTGACGTATTTTCAGCAAAATAAGTACAAAATAGGACATTCTGTTATCCACACCAGTAGCTTCAATTAGCGACAGACACGTCCGTGCGCTAATGGAACCGCCACAACCGCAGGACAGCCTTCGTACTAAGCGTGATGGGCGTTCGACGGCTACAAACCGCTGGCCAGTGCCGAAAGATAGCCTGCTGGCCGACGGTCGAAACCCGCTAGCGAGTTACCGACGTATCGGGAGGAGAGCGTCGATGTCCGCCGTAACGCCGGCGGAAGCACTTGGCGTCCAGGAGACCGACGTGATGGCAGTCGAGCGTACCACGGAGTAGAGATGAGCGCACCCAATGCGAACAACGACGATGCGGAGGCAGTAGAACAGCTTAATCGAGGCGGTGATCCGACGACAACGCTACGATCAGCGAATACTGAAGAAACAAGAAAAGACGGACACGTACCGAGTGGTTCCACGGACGAAGCAGACTCGTTTAACGCCTCCGAGCGGATTACAGAGTTAGAAACGCTCGTCGACGTGCTAAAGGCAGAGAACGAGCGGTTACGAACGGATTACGCTCGGGCTCGCGCAGTTACTTACCGGGAAACCGCGTTGGCACTCGCAGTAATCGGCCTCGTAGCGGTGCTCGGAGGCGTGGCTCTTCCAGACGTCCGTGCGGTGTTGTTTGTCACTGGGGCCATCGGGCTGTTCGGCGGGACAATGACGTGGTACCTGACTCCTGAGCGGGTCGTACCAATCAGCGTGAGCGAGAGCGTATACGACGGCGCGATGACGACGCTAACCGATCTCAAAAGCGAACTCGGACTACAGCCAGTGACCGTGTACGTCCCCGTCGGTGATCAAACGCGAGGATTCATTCCGCGGGATAGCAGCTTCGAGACGCCAGAGAGCTTGTCGCACGTGTTCCCAGACGATGCGAGCGGATCAGAGGGGATAACCTTTACACCCACCGGCCAGCAGATGACGCGAGAGGTTGACGAAATTCGGACGACGCAGGCACCTGAGACAACGCTTGGCGCGGTCGAACAGGTCGCTGATTCACTCGTGGAACACTTCGAAGTGGCCGATCAGATAACGGTCGAGAAGAGCACAGTCGCTAGGGAAGTCATCATTTCTGTCGACGAGCCCGCCTTTGGTCCGCTGTCACGGCTTGACCATCCAATTGTCTCGGCGCTTGCGTGTGCTGCCGCACAAAGCGTGAATTCGCCGGTTACCGTCGACTCAATCGAAGACACGAAGGTTACACTGTCGGCAGGCGCAGAAACAAAAAAGTGAATCGAGAACGGCACTGTGCCGTCGTGGCTGATAAGGCGTGAAGGTAGCACAGGTTCAACTCAGTTCATCAGGCCTTCGAGTATCTCTAGTTCTTCGTCTTCTGTGATCTGATCAGAGTTCATACAGGCGTGAACGACTTTATGTAGTAGATCAGTATCACCGAGTGGAGGTTCCTCGTCGGCTTCACTCGAGTTGTCTAACTCCTGTTCCATAGTCGCCAGCTGCTGGGCGAGCTCATCTAACTGGTGTGACATCGCCTCGACCGTGTCACCCGACTCGGCCGCCATGCTGTCCGTAGTACCGTCTTGGTCGCTAGGCTCCGGATCCGAGGGGGCCGGACCGTCCACAACGCCGTCATTAGTGGTGTTGTGCGGATTCCGGGGAGCCGAGTCACTGACGCTAGGGTCGGCACTCGCGCTTGGCGCACCGTCGGTGACGACTTCTTTTCCGGCGTTTTGTGCGGCTACTGAATCGCCACCGTTGGCCGGACTCACGGAATCGCCAACGGTCAACTGCTCGTCAAACAGTTTGTCGACGAACGACCCGCGATCTGCCCAGTCAAATCCCGAGATAGCGTTGACACGGTTCGATACTGTGGCGCGGGAAATACTGAGCATATCCGCGATCTGGTCCTGCGTCGCGGTCGGCTCGTAGAAGATCGCTCGGAGCGTCTCGCGTTCCTTCTGCGTGAGGTCTTCGGGATCGGGAGTCGTGTCGTCGGCCGAGGAGACCGTATCGGTATCGTCAGCAGTCACCTCCTCCGCGTCGTTGTGTAGTTCAGGCTTTGATTCGGCTACTGAGCCGGCCGGCTCGGCGTCCGTGTCCGAGTCCATTGGTGGAGTATCGTCGGGCATATCGGTCAGCGATGACTCGTCAGGTTCTTGCTCAGCCGGAGGTTCTAGGTCGTCAGTCTGGTTAGTCTGCTCAGGTTCGGGATGGTCCTCGGGATCGTCCGTGGAATCAAGACTCTCATCCTCCATCGAAGCCGAGGTCGGTGACTCCGGCTGTGAGTCGTCTGCGTCCGAGTCGTCGGACGCCGCGGGGTCGCCGTACCGATCGAGGACGCGGTCGACATGGTCGGCTGAGGCGCTCGGAATTTCCTCGGCTATCTCCGCGAGTGACGCCCCTGGGTTCTCGGCGGCGGTTTCTAATATCCGTTTCTGTCGGATCGACTTGGGCTGAATTGAGGTGGATTCTGATTTGCTCATAATGTACTCCGTCTTGTTTCACTTCACAGTCATGAATTTCATACCAGATGTATAACTCTTTTTTCGTAACACTATAGACAGTATTCACAATATAAGGTATTAAGGAAGTATTACTATAAGACACATCAATATACCCGGTTAAGATTGAGTTATGGACACGATACAAGCTTATAACTAAAATATTTAAATAAGTTAGTTTGTTGATTCGGTAGAATGACTTATTGTTAACACTTTCAGCGACATGGAGTTGCGATTCCGTCCGATAGTAATAATTTGCCTCATCTATCAAGAACCGCCAGCGGCTCCGTGCCAGCCGTCCGCCAGCCTGCTAAAATAGCGGTGAGGACGCCCGCGAAGAGAGCAGTGAGAGAGCCTACAGCGAGTATCCATGGTGAGATACGAACTAACGTGTTGAACCCGAACAGGGACGCCGCGATGCTGTTCAGCAGTGTCGCGAACGGCACTGTGATCGCGATGCCCCCGACCGCCCCAAATATGCCGTAATAAACGCCCTGTGTGGCAATCACGCCGGCGACAACTTCGCGGGAGAGGCCGACGGCCCGGAGGGCGGCTATCGTGGTCTGCTCTTGGGCGACGAGCAGGGATAGCAGATTAGCAGAGAGCGCGACGCCGGCGACCACCGCAACCACGGTAAGGACGACACCGGCAGCAACGACCAAGATTCGGTTACCGATGATACTCTCTAGCTGTTCTGCGTTCGTCCGGACCGTATATTCCGGATACTCGGCCTGTACCGTCCGCTTGATATCGGCGGCATCGGTGTCGTCGGCGACATCGATCGTAAGCATCGACGCGCGATCGGTGTGTGCGTTTCCGGTCATCGCCTGTAACTCGGCGAGCGGCAACGCGGCGGTGTCGGCGCCGAGAAAGCGTGAGAACGTCGGCGATGTCCCGACAACGGTGTACCGCGTTTGCCTCGCGTCGCTGGTCGTGCCGCCGACATAAACTGTCTCACCGACAGCGACGCCGAGGGTAGACCGAATCCCGTCGCCGAGGACGATCTTTTGCGACGCAGTCCCGTTGTACCCGCCGTCGTTGTAGAATCCGTTGTCCCGACCGAACCCGTCGCCACCCCGTACCTGAAACCCCGCACTGGAGGTTGCGCCGACGCCAACGACCGTCCGAAGGGAGTTCGGCGAAGCGCCGACGTAGATCGTCTGAAACAGCAACGGCGACGCGGTCTCAATCCCCGGCGACGACGCGAGTCGCCGACTGGTTGCGTGCGCGTCGACGATTCCGCCTTGGAACCCACCAACGGTCCCGGGAGCAATGCGCAGCGGGCCCCCCGAGACCCAGAGATCACGGTCTGCCGACTCGAACTTCTGTTGGCCGGTCTCGACGACGCCGACGCCGAGGCTCCCGAGCATCGTCACGGCCACCACCGCGAGCGACACAGCGCAGACCGCGAGCACCGTCCGGGCTCGATCACGCCGGACGCGGACCGCAGCAAGCCCGATGACCGCGCGGAAACGGTCGAACATCTATGCGCTCAACCCCGCTTTCGCCGTCTCCCTGCTGGTCAGCCACAGCACGTACGGACCGGTTATGACGACGACACCGGCGGACACGACGAGTCCGGCGAGCGCAACCTCCGGACTGAAGACGGCCACGGTCGTCTCGTCGACGTACCGATCGACGCCGGCGTTCGCTACGGCGATAGCGATCCGCCCGAGCCCGATTCCTGTCAGGCCCCCAGCTAGGGCGACGAGACCGGTCCGGACGAGGACGACGATAGCCCTGCTGGAGGCGCTGAATCCGAGGGCCGATAGCGTTGCCCAGAGCCGTCGGTCGCGACGAATTTCCAGCCCGGTGGTGGTGGCGACGAACAGCGAGCCGACGACAAGAGAGACGACGAAGCCGGCGCCGCCGACGGCGAGCGCGAGGTCGCCGTCGGTGCCGACGCCGGAGGCTGACGACCGCGCGACGACCTCGGTCCGGTCGTACAAGGTCTCGAGATCGTCCCGGACGGCAGGTGACTCGGCTGCGACGACCAGTTGATCCGCGGTGTCCCGTCCCGTGTCACCCGTCGCTGTCTGGAGCTCTGAGAGGTGAACGAGTGCGACCGGGACGCTGTCGAAGGCCGGCGTACTGGCCACACTGACGTTGGTCACTGTCATTCGTGCCGTCTCCCGACCGGCGCCGCTGGGGCTTTCCAACAGCACTCGTTCACCCACTGTTGTGCCGAGGAGATCGGCAGTCCCGGTCGAAACGACCATCTCGTTCGTCTTCGGGCCACCGTACGTCCCGTTTGCGTAGTGCGGGTCTCCGGGCGTCAGCGGTTCGGAACTGAGCCCACCGGCCCGCAGACCCGGATGCGCAACGACGCCGAACACGAGGACGTGCTCCGTCGTGTTCCCGTGAGTCAGCTCCGCGAGTGTGACTGCGACGGGCGACGCGTACCGGACGTCGTCGCGCTCACCGAGTCGGGCGCCCACCTCGTGAACACCCCCCAGTTGCGGTCCGCCGACAGACACCGGTAAGGTGGCGCTGGATTCGGATTCGGGGACGATCCGGTAGTCCGCGTTCGATCCGACGGCCGCATCCCCTGTCGCGAGGCCGATACCGATCCCGGCGACGAGGACGAACAGCCCGACAGCGAGCGCGACGCCGAGGATGGAGTACGCGATACGACGCGGTGCGGTGTGGCGGAGTCGCTGAATTACCATTGCCACCCCGAGCTCGACGCCCCCACGGAGGCGGGCGGATCGCTCACCCATCGGTTCGACCTCCGTCCCGCAGCGTGATCACCTTGTCCGCAATGTCGAGTGCCTTGCGGTCGTGCGACGCGAGGACGATCGCCGTGTCCCGGGCGGCCGCCTCGGTGAATAACGAGAGGATCCGGTCGCCCGTCGCGGTGTCGAGCTCGCCGGTGGGCTCATCGGCGACGAGCAGCGAGGGCTCCGTGATCAGGGCTCTGGCGACGGCGACGCGCTGTTGTTCGCCGCCGCTGAGCTGGCGCGGCGTGTGCGTCGTGCGGGACGCAAGCCCGACGCTGTCGAGCAATCGTTCGGCGTGCTCGCGTCGCTCTCGCTTCGGGACGCCCAGTTCGACGAGTGGCAGCGCGACGTTCGCCCGCGCCGACAACGACGGAAACAGGTGGAACCGCTGAAAGACGATGCCGACGTCCTCGAGACGAAGCCGGGTTCGCTCCCGTCGAGAGAGGTCGGCGGTGTCCGCACCGCACACCGACACCGTACCGTGGGTCGGGACGTCGAGCGCCGCGAGGAGGTGGAGGAGGGTTGATTTCCCGCTGCCGCTCGGCCCCTCGATACCGACGACCTCACCGCGGGACACGGATAACGACACGTCCTCAACCGCTGTCGTTGCCGGCCGCTCACCGTCGTCGCGAAGCCGGTCAACCAGTCGCGCCCCGCCGGTGCCTCGATACGTGCGCGTGACGTGTTCGCACCGAATGACCGATTCGGCCGTCGTCTCTTGTGACATAGTTACCGAACGCCTCGACACCGTTCCATCCGGAGGTGTTTCGCCGCAAGACGTGTGAGGTGCGTGATTGTCCCGGCGTTTGTCCACTGTGTGTCGCGTGACTGGCGTCGTGAGAGCGCAGGATCTCTCCGAGAGCGTCCGATCCGCCAGCCCCGTCGACCAGAGAGAGCGGCGCGGATCATACGCCTCCGTACCGACGGTAATACGCGATCCCGACGACGGCGATGACTGCCAGCACAGCGAGGAGAATGGCTCCCCGGCCGCCGAGATCGATACCCGCCTCCTCGGTGGCGGGCGCGTCGTCGTTCGACTCCGCAGTAGTGGTGTTCTCATCGTCGTTCGAGGGAGCGGTCTCGTTCGGGGGATCGGCCGAGCCCGACGGCTCCTGATCGGCCTCGGGGACGCTCACCGTGACGCTCCCGACAGTCGCCTTCTCGATGCTGACGTTGTACGTCCCAGCCGTCGCGCCGAACGAGTGTGTGAATCGAAGCGTCCGCCGCTCACCGGCGGGGACCCGGACCGTTCGGTTGTCCACGGATCGGTTGTCTACAAGGAGGGCCTCGGTGAAATTCCCCGGGCCCGTTCCGTGATTCGTTACCGTCGCGTTTACCGCGACCGATTCGTTGGCGAGGACCGCAGTCCGGTTGAGCGACGTCTCGTTGAGTTCGAACCGCGGCCGCGCCGATCCGCTCTCGGCGATGGCGTACACCGACAGGCCCGGGGAGTCACCCACAAAGTGGTAGCCGTGTCTGGTCTCCTCGGCGAACCGGGTCGGGAGTTCGGTCCAGCCGTCGGCTTCGAGCCGGAAGAGTGCGACAGCGTCAGGGTCGATGCCTGCCTCGTCGAGCCGGCGCTCGCTCACGAGGAACGCGTAACTCGCGTTCGAGACGCTGTCAGCTGGCATCGAGTGGTCGATGACGACGTAGCCGATCTGCTTGTCTGCGGAAACTGGCGGAACGCCCGCCTGGTCCGGCGTCGACACCGAGAGGTCGCCCTCGAGATCGCGAGTGAAGTTCGCCGTCACTCCGGTGACGACGTACCCGCTCTCGGCCAACTGGGAATCGTGGACGGGGATCGTCAGCCGGACCGGTTCGCCGGGCGTCGTCCCCGCGAGCGTCACCTCGACTGAATCTCGGGTCCGGGTTACCCTCGATCCGAACGCCGCGTTTTCGAGCTCGGGGCGGTCGTTGGAGACAGAGAAGCCGCCCCCCGAGTCGGACGCGACAGTGAGGGTTCCCGTCGCCGTCCGCAGGTCCGCCGTCCGATTGCCGTCGGTCGTGACCACCCAGCGGTACGAGCCCGCGGTCCAGTTGCCGCGCGTCGGGACCTGGACGGTCGTCTCGCCAGAGACGTTGCGTTCGGCGACGACCGACGCGTCGAGCCGGGTCCCGTCGCCGATAACCGTCGTTTTCGGCCCCTCAACGGCCGATTCGTTCCGGTTCACGAGGAAGTCGACGAGTTCACTCGCCGTCGTCTGCGAGAGCCGGCCGTCGCCGTATGTGATCCCCGTGACCGTCACCGGTCCCTCGACGGCCGTGTGGCCGTTGATCTCGTCGATAGAGTGCCCGACCGTCACGTTCGGCGGACCTGTCGATGCGGAGAATCGCTCGGTGACCGTCACGGCGGTCCGCGAGTTCACCCACGTCGGTTCGTGGTAGAGGGCGACTGAGACGTTCGTCTCGTTGGTCGCCGGGGCCACGGTCACGCTCGCGTTCGTCCCCGGGTCGACACGGGTCGACACGTCAGTGACAGTTGCTGCCTCACGCTCGACGATTGCTGTGTCGACGCCGACAACGGTTCCAGGGCCCTCGACAGAGAGGTCGCCGGCAGTCGCGGAGAAGTTGCCGCCCGTCGTGAGGAACACGACGTAATTCCCGGGGCGGTCGAACTGGACAGTGGCATCGATGCGACCGTCGGAATCGACGGTGCCTGAATCGGTGACGGCGTACGTCGCGTCGAGCCGATCCGAGTCAGGGTCGATGAGCGACCGGACCTCGTCGAGCGATCCGAACACCGGGCTCGGGGAATCGCTCGCAGAGGCGTTCACCCGTGCGATGACGAGTTGTGCGTCTTCGCCGGCGAATGCGCTCGTTCCGGCGCCGGTGACACTCTCGAACGACGCGTTAACGGTTCCCGGTTGATACATCGCGGTCGCCGTTCGGCGGGCGTCGAGCTGTCCCGTGTTCTCCGGCGTGTAGTCGACGGTTACCGCCCCGGTTGGAATCATCGTCGCGGCGTCGGTGTCGTCAATCCGGAACGGAAGGGGCGCCCGGTCCCAGACGGAGACGTTGTCGGTGACGTTGACGGTCGACACTGAGGCGGCGGCCACGCCCGGCCCAGTAGCGGCTGGCGGCCCCATGTCTGCGTCGGCGTCGACGGCGGCACCCCCGCTGGCTGCGACCGGTCCGGCGACCAGCGACAGACACAGCAGCGCGACGAAGACGGACAGCCGTCCGCGTCGGGGCGCGGTCGCACTCATTACCTCGACGGTCTCTTGTCACTGTCATATGTTTTATGCCTGAACTTCACAAAAACCGACCGTGAGCAGTTTCGATGCGGCCCGCGCGACCGGTTGCGGCCGCTCCGATAGACGGGTTCCCGTCATAAGTCAGCGGGCATGCCGAGAAGGAACCTACAGACAATGTACCGGACGCTACTGATCGGCTTCGTGATCGCCTGTCTCGTTATTGCCGGGGCAGGGAGCGCGGCGGACCACGCCGTGACGGTCGACGGGGCGATGGAGATTCCCGAGCGAACCATAAGCGTCGGCGGGGAGTCGTATCAGGTATCGTCGCTCATACGAGTGCCGCGCGGCGAAGTGCTGCGAGCACGGACGAACGGCGACGAGACGGGGTATCGGGTGTATCTCCACGACGCCCGCGGCAGCGTCGTCGACCAGCGGTACGTCGCGCCGTCAGCCGACGGGACGGTCGCCTTCGACACCTCGACGTACGATCCCGGCAGCTACGTGCTGTCATTGTACCACGACGGGACTTACTACGATCCACAACCGGTCGTGATCCCTGCGTACGACGTCAGCGTCGACACTCCCGGACCCGGTCGCGACGGCGACGAGATCAGCACCATCTCAGTCGACCTGACGGAGCGTGAACCCGGGCACACCGTCCAAGGGGTGACGGTCGTCGTTTCGAACGCATCGGCGACGCGGCGGTACCCAGCGTCACGTGTCGACGGCGAGTACGTCGTTTCGGCCGACGAGATACGGCTCGCACCGGGGACGTACTCGGTGTACGCGGTGGCCGGGAACGGGAACGACGCTCCGGGACCGACGAACGAGCTTATCGGGATTTCGGACAGCTCACAGATCGACCTGACGGAGGATACAGCAGGGGCTGAAGAGAACGCCTCCGCCGACGGCGGCGAAGAAAACGAACGGGTGAACGCTACTACGTCTTCGAACGCGACGCCACCCGGTCAGTCGGAGACGACGGTTATCAGCCCGAATCACTCGGCAAACGGAACGATCAAAGAGACATCTACTGACGACGAGGCCGGCGGCACGCCGTTCGCGCTCTTGTCGCTGGGGGTAATTATTGGGTATGTTGCGGTCCGAAGACCCTAAAAAGGGAGTGAGCGCCTCGCATTTCAGGCGCCGACAGTTCTGAACAAGCGGCCAGCGGATGTAAGCGGTACGTGGAGCGTGCTTACGTCGGCGTCGTCGCGTCCGAGATCGGCTCGGCCGTCGCTGACTCGCTGTCGATCACCCGTTGATAGATCGTCTCCGCCTGCGACGCGACCGCATCCCAATCGAACCGTTGCGCGCGGTTAACAGGGTCGGCGGGGGGGCTGTCGTCGTCGAGCGAACTCTCGAGCGTCGCGGCGAGCGCGTCCGCGTTTGGCGGCGTCAGAAACCCGGCGTCACCGATCACTTCGTCGGCTGCCGAGTCGGGGTGGTCGGCAGCGATGACCGAACAGTCAGCGGCCATCGCCTCCGCGAACGTGAGCCCGAACCCTTCGCGTGTGCTCGGAGAGGCGAACACGTCCGCCGCGCGCATGTGGCCCAGGACATCTTCGTACTCGTCGAGAAAGCCGAGGAACTCCACGGCGTCCGCGTTCGACAGCGACTCGCACTGGGATTCGAGCCGCTCTTTCTCGGGTCCGTCGCCGATGATCCCGAGGGAGAGATCGCGTCCCGCACAGACCCGGTCGAACGCCTCCAACAGGAGGTCGACATTCTTGTGTTCGATGAGCCGGCCGGCGAACAGCACGTCGTACCCCGCGTCGGGGCGCGGCGCCGTCCGTATCTGCTCGGTGTCGATGCCGTTCGGGACGACGGCGACGTCGTCGTAGCCTGGGCCGATCTCCGCGAGCCGGTCGGCCGTGATCCCCGAGATAGCGACCGGGTGCTGCGGGGTCCGTGCGGTCACGCGCTCGCTTACTTTGCCGAAGACGGCCAGCGAGCCGAGGTACTCCTCCCAGTAGTCCCCCCAGACCTCGTGCCAGGTTGTGACGAGGGGCGTTTCCGTGCCGAGGGCTGCGAGTTTGGTCGAGAGCACGGGAAAGTACGGGAAGACGCTAGCAACGACGATATCGTGTTCGCCGTTGCGAAGCCGCCGTCGGAGCGAGGGGAGTGCCCGCGCGGCGAAGTCGAGCGCCTCCGTGATCGACCGCTTGTCATCGCTGTACAGGTCCGCCTCGGGAGCGACCGCACGGAGCGTCATGCCGTTGTTCATGATCTCAGGTGGTCCGTCCCAGAAGTGGCGTCCGTAGACCGTCACGTCGTGGCCCCAGGCCGCGAGCCGCGACCCGATCTCGTGGATCCGCTTTTCAGCGCCGCCGGTGACGTACGGATACACGACGTTGGAGACGAAGGCGATATGCATCGACTCCGAGAGCGTGAGTCAGCCATTATGAACTTTCGTTTGTATGAAAAGATTTGCTCTCTGATCACCTGACGATCTGTGTAAACGCGGACCGTCGAACCGAACGTACGAGTCCGAACGCGACGGGCAACCGGATATCACCGTATCTTCTCCTGTATTTCAGTGAATTCCCACTCTTGTTCGCGGATACAGCAGTTGTAATTCCACTTTTACCACATTTAAACTAACAGTTGTATTCTCAGGGAGGCATAGACCCACCGACAGTTTAGGATTTGATCATTTACACTCGTAAAAGCGTAATAGTTATATTATCTATACTATCGGCACAGCCGCAATTTTACACAGATACAGGTGTAATGTATAACCATGAGGTTCGATGACAACAGTCAGATAGCGTATCAGTGTAAACGGTGGCGGGAGTCCCGTCGGGCACGTAACACATATACTGCCGCGTATGCTTCCCGAACACGATGCGCAAAGACCGCCCAAACGTTGTTCTACTGACCGCTGACGCGCTCCGCGCGGATCATCTCGGGTGCTACGGGTACCACCGCGACACCTCACCGGTGCTCGACGCGTTCGCGGACGAGAGCCTTCAGTATACGAACGCGTACAGCGCGAGCTCGCACACGCGAGAAGCGGTGCCGGCGCTGTTGACCGGAGAGTACCCCGACGTCGCCATCGGGTCGGACTACCGCCTCGCGACCGACACCGTGGCGTCGACGCTCTCCGAGGCGGGGTACGCGACCGCAGGTTTTCACTCGAACCCGTTCGTCTCGCGGGCATACGGGTTCGATCAGGGGTTCGACACCTTCGACGACGACCTTCATCTCGGTCAGCACAGGCTGATCGCGCTCGCGCAGCGCGCGGTCGACAAGCTGCGAAATCGACACTACGCCCGGGCCGACGAGATCAACGAACGGTCGCTTGAGTGGCTCGACGCCCAGACCGTCGACGAACCGTTCTTTCTGTGGAATCACTACATGGACACGCACGGCCCGTACGAACCGCCTGGCGAGTACGCAACGCGGTACGCGGACCGGGAGCTGAGCGGCCGCGAGGCCCAGTCGTTATACCAACGCGCGATCGACGACCCCGAGTCGATCACGGAGTCGGAACGCGAGCTGTTGATCGACCTGTACGACGCCGAAATCCGGTACAACGACGAACAGATCGGCGCGTTTCTCGACGCGCTGCGCGAGCGACTCCTCCTCGAGGAGACAATCGTGATCGTGTCGGCCGACCACGGCGACGCCTTCGGCGAGCACGGCTACTACGAACATCCGCGCTACCTCCACGACGAGATCACCCACGTGCCGTTGTTCGTCCGGCTCCCCGACGGAACGAGCGAGACCGTCGAGACGCCCGCGAGCACGCTCAACATCGTCGCGACGATCGAAGGGATAGTCGGCGACGAACTGGAGTTCTCGCTGTTAGATCCGCCGGACGAGGACCGACAGGTGTTCTCGCAGGCGCGCGGCGAAGACGATCACAGCCACCTCCGACGGTACGCACTTCGGACGCGCGAGGAGACCTGTTTCTGCGAGCGTGACACGGAGACCGGCGCGATCGAACACACCGCGTCGACGGACCCGTCGCTACGCTCGGCGTTGGAGGCGCACGTCGAGGAACGAGTGCGCATCGAGAACGGGACTGGTGGCGCGGGCAACGAAGATGGGGGCGACGCAGACGAGGACGACGCGGTCGGCGAGGAGATCGAACAACGGCTCGACGCGCTGGGGTACAAGTAGCACATGCCGGAGACGCTACGCGTCTGTCTCGTCTCGAAACAGTTCCCGCCCGGCGTCGGTGGCGGCGAAACGTACGCGGTCGAACTCGCGAACGGTCTCGGAGAGCGCGGGCACGACGTCGACGTGTACACGCAGTGGATCGACAGCCCCGACGAGGAGGCCGACGTCCACGAGAACGTAACGGTCAACCGAATCTGTAAAGCGCGGCGGAAGCTCGTCACTTTCGAGACGCTCTGGTTCAGTTACAAGGCGCGGCGGGTGATCGATTTCGAGGCGTACGATGTCGTTCACGGGACGATGATGCCCGCCTCGACGATCGGCGTGACGCCATTCAACGAGATCGAGACACCGGTCGTGTTGACGAGCCACGGGACCTCGCTCGGGGAGCAGGGAGCAGTCGCCCTAGAGACGCCGGCGGACTACCTACTGAAGTACTTTTTCCATCCGATGAACGTCGTTATGGACTACGTCGCGAGCCGGGACGCGGACCAGGTGATCGCGATCAGCGACCACGCGTACGAGCAGTTGACGACGAGCTATCAGTTGGACGAGGCAGACGTAGAAATGATCCCCCACGGGGTCGATACGGATTGGTTTTATCCGCGGGAGGAGCGGCATCCAGCCGTGACTGAAGAGAAAACGACATTGCTGTACGTCGGGCGGTTGGGGGCGAGAAAGGGGCTCGATCTGGCGTTGCGAGCGCTCGCGAAAGCCGACGTGCCGGAGTTCGAGTTCCTGATTGCCGGTACAGGACGTCACGAGGAGACTCTTCGAGAGTTGGCTCAGGAGTTAGAGATCAGCGAGCAAGTTCGGTTCCTCGGATACGTGCCGGACGATGAGCTTCCCGCGCTGTACTCGTCGGCAGACGTGTTCGTCCTTCCCTCGAAATACGAGGGATTCGGGCTCGTCGTGTTGGAAGCGGTTGCGTGTGGGACGCCCGTGATCGGAGCAGACGCCGGGGGGATTCCGACTGCGATCGACGAGGGGGAGACCGGAGAGACAGTTCAACGGGAGATAGAGTCGTTTGCTGAGGCACTCATTTCGGTCCAAATAGAGCGTGGTAGGTGGGCGGAGATACCCGTGCGATCCAATGAGGGTGTCGACTGTGATTCTTGGCTAGATATTTCAGCCACTGTAGAGGAGTTATACGAAGAATTACAAACGTATGAAGAGCGTAAATCACGACAACGGGTACACGCTGAGGAAGGATGATCCGGTGAAGGAGTTATCCTGAGATAGAATTATTATCTGTCGTAATGGATTTTGTCTCGTCCGGTCGTATAGACAGTGTTCGATTCGGTGTAGGACGGGAGGGGCTCATGCGAGTAGAAAATGAACCCAAGATGGCTTACCGTATTCACCCCAGTAACCGTGTCCGGTTCGCTGAGATACACGTATCCACTTGGTGACTCCACGGAGCTATCGATACCAACAGACTGGATATTAGCGTATCTGTCTCCCTCATAGAACACTGAGATGAATTTGCCGAGCGCTGTTCTGTGAACAGTTGCTCCATCGGGGAAGTGCCCTAAAATAAAGTTTGAAGCGATAACACTGTTACGCGAGGCCGTCGCACGATAGTAGGAGAACTGTTCCTGATTCGAACCGTCTTCAATGATTCGGTCACCGTCGATGATCGGTTGGGGAGAGACGTCGTGAGTCGCCGCCGCCGAGACAAATCCAGACGTGACTAACAAGAATATGACAATCAAGGTTAGCGCAGGTTTGGCTCCTATTCGTTTGACCCGAACCGATCTGAGAACCAGTATCGGGAACGGGGCAAGGATAATCATCACAAGTGCGAATAGTCGTCCGGGGCTCAGGATCTGCGGTCCAGCTGAAAGCGGGAAAAACAGGAACATCCCTACGGCGAGATGGACATAATTCGAGTCCTCGAGAACGTCATCCGAGAGACCGGGGAACACGTTCCGGTCTATCCAGTGCTGTATGTTGAGCAGGTAGGGAATTCCGTGACCGAAGTATCGAAGATACACGAGACTGATACCAATCGAGGTGAACACTCCGAGCAGGGCGTGCCCGATAAACAGGATTTCGTAAGATCCAGCGGGCATTCCGAACGCGCCCCCAGTCGCTTCGCCTGTCGCGATGTTTACCGAGCGAACGGCCGTGCTTTGCGGCGTAAAGAACAGCGAGCCGGAGATCTGCCTGTAGATGGAGTTGGCGATGAAACTGAACGTCCCATTCGTCAAGAACCCGTACCAAACGACGATCAGGGTTGTGAAGAACGCAACTCGTGTCAGCTGGAGCTCAGACGGTCGTTTTCCGTCTAGGAGAATCGATGCTAACACGTTCAATGAATACGCAACGACGAGAGCAAACACCACTAGTGGTCCAACTCCGTAGTGAGACGTGATCACACTCCAAAAGAAGGCGAGAACGAGGAGCCTCCGGAAGCGGTCCGGAAGGTCAGTGTTCAAAAGAGCGAGAAACAGGAACGAAGTAAAGAAGATTGCAGCACCTGTTCTGGTATTCCGACTGATTATCGTGTATGTCTGGGGAAGAATGATGTACAGTATGCCAGCTAAGAACGCGATGTCTTTCGAAAAGTATCGCGAAGCGAGAAGATAGGTAACGACTGGAACTATGGCGAACAACAGCGGATGAAAGAGTTTGAATGTCCATAGCAGACTTGTGTCAGTCAAGAGTGAGTAGGCGGGCTGAAGCACTCCAATCCGCGGCATTGCGTCTTTAGCCGCACCGGGGATCCAGTATCCGTTTTCAAGAACAGTATCTGCTATCACATACTCCGCCCGCCCATCGCCACGGTTGAGGTACGTCATAATGACCGTGTTCTGTAAAAGAAGGGCGAGTGAGACGGCTGCGATTGTCACCGGATAGTACTTTCCACGCTCGTCAAAGTAGTACACTAACACCGGAACACTCGCGGTACAAGCAATAGCGAGAAGTGTAAGCTGATTAAATCCATATTGGTTGATGAATACGGCGCCACTGACGGCGAGCGTCGGGACGAACATCAAGAGCAAGAGAATTCGTACATCGTAATCTGAGAGTCGATCGACGAGCGATTGGGTGTTAGCTTGTTCGGTAGCGGTCCAGACGAAGCCGGTCAACACTGCGGAGGCGGCGACGTAAATCATCGACATCGTCGGCTGGGTAAACGGAGCTAGATCGGTGGAAAATCCAAGATAAGCCGCGTTCGCCGAGGAACCAATGAACATCGAGAAGGCGACGCTGAATCCAACCGCGTAGAGGAAACCAGTGAGAGTGAACCGGTCTAGGACGTAGCTGACGAATAAGAAACCGGGAATGAATGAAAGGATCAGAAACCCGGTTACGCCTTGAATAATCGAGATACCTGGCAGGTTCACAGGAAGTAGCGTCAGCAAATGGAGCGAAAGCACAAACAGCGAGAACCGGACCGAATCCGGCATTATCGGCGCTCTGATCCAATTGTTACGAACAGCAAGTGCCTGGCGAATACTCATAGTAACGTACTGGAATCTCGTGAACGAACGTTGTGTGGGTATAATTAACTTACGTCGATATCGTCTGGTCAAGCCTGGTTCAAATGCTGTCTGATTGCGTCTTCTAATTTGGCCTCAAAGTCAGCTTGGTCACCATCGGTCGCTAACACGGCGTTCTCGATTGATCGAACTGCTGGAATGGAGTCGTACGCAACAATCGTAGTACCGAAGCGGTTCGCCTCCGAAAGTGGAAGGCCCCAGCCCTCAGAGAGCGAGCACGTCGCGTAAACATCGCTGATATGATAAAAACCGGCGAGGATCTCGTCCTCAACGAAGCCGGTAAGGATCACATCCTCACTCGCTTTCTCGCGAACGGTATCGGCGTACTCGTCCATTGTGTCTTTGCCGACTAACACAAGCTTGTAATCGACGCTGTCGTTCTTTATTTTCTTGAAAGACTCAATGAGTTTGTCAATCCGTTTCCGGGGTGTGATACGACCAACATGTAGTATAACCGTATCAGTTGGTTCGATATCATACCTATCTTGGATCGTCGCCTGAGACGCAACTTCGGGGAATCGGGACTCCGGAATAGTGTTTGGGACGTAGATAGCATCACGGTCTGTTTTTGAATCGATATACGATTTCGACTCCTCACTGACAGCACAGATATAGTCCGCATCCCGTACGGTGAAATGTCCCGTTTCCAGATGATGTTGGATCTTCGCCCAGATTCTCGCCGCGCCGTCAAATAGATCATCAGATGACTGGGAGGGATGTGACCAAAACACGTAGGTCGTTCCCTGAACGCGGGAAGCAAGGTAGCTCAGTATCGAAAAAGGGAATCTGTGAGCAATGACAAGGTCAATGTTGTCCATCCGGGAAATAAAGTTTACACCACTAGGAGTCACTGTTGAGATAATCTTATCAATCTCTTTATACGGAGTTGTCTCAAACCGGCCGATTTTATATAGTGTAACACCATCTGGCGGTTCTTTGTTTCCATCAAGTGTGTCGATCTCGACATCGAAACCGTGCTCAGAGAGTGCAATCGCCTGCTGTTCAATTACACGTGCGACACCGCCAATGTCAGTGTAAGAAGCTCCACAAATCGCGATTGAATTGATATCTGCCGAGAGTGATTCAACGAAATCGACAATAGAGGGATAGTTATCGTTCATTTCTGGGTCTTATGGCATAATGATACGAGTGGGTGAGAATAAATAACTATTGGACTACCTATTTAACCGCCAATGTTTGAATTTCTAGCGCAATTTGAAATACAATAATACGATTCACTATTTACATTCAGAGGGGAGATATCAAAATAGAAGTATTGTTGAATACTTATACCCAAGCGCTTTTAATTGCCCTTCTACCATTGTAGAAGTCTCAGTAATTAAATCTACGTCGTCCCAGTGGTCTGGTAAGCAATTTAGTAGGTCTTGGATCGTTTCAGAAGAGAGTGTATCAAACTGCTCACCACTTCCTTCATAGACAGTTGCGTCGAGAGTAACATCGTCAGTCTCTGAGCGAATTATTTTGTTATTTCCTCTGTAGACAGCTTTTCTCTCGGTTCCGTACCCAGTAGCCTCACAAAGCACCTCACGATCATTTAGAATAGCCTGCTTTGTTGAATCCGATGACGGCGTCGGGGTCACTGTTTGAGCGCCTGTTCGAGGTTGTAGACTGTGGCGGTCAACACGAGTTCGCGGAACTCGCGGTACCACGCGCGAGGATGGACAGCGGGGCCGAACCGACGCTTGATGGCCGAAAAGGCGGTCTCGGCCATCCAGCGTTGGCCGTATAACTCGCTGTCCAACCGTGCGTTGTGTGCGTGATCGTACGCAGCAAACAGCCGGTGACGCAGCAAAGGCCGTACGCCCTCTGAACGGAGGGCGTCCCGGAGAGATTGGTCATCATAGCCTTTGTCGCCGGCGAGACTCTCTATTTTCCCGATGTTGCGAAGAGCGACTCGACGGCCAGTTTGTGTGTCGTGAGGCCAGTGTGCCGAGCAGTGAAGATCGAGGATGGCACACGAGTCTGTATCGACGAGCGCCGTCGTTTTGAGCGTGCGTATGTGGCGATCCGAGCGGTGTTGGTAGTGTCTCGATGCCGTTTCGCGGTCGAAGAACGTGGCATCGATGGCACCGTGCGAGCCCGGATCGCAGATGTTCGCGGACTCACGAAGGAACCCACGCCATATCGACATGGGCACCCTCTCAAACGACCGATACAGCGTTGAGGGTGCGGGAAATGCCGTCCGCGCCAGCTGTAACAGACCACGAACGCGATCCATCTCACTCGCCCAATCCACAATCTCGCGGTACGTCGCGTCCATGTGAACCCGCAAAAAATGGAGCGTCACATGCTTCCACCCGGGAAATCCGTGGCCAGTCGGATCACTCACCGCCGTTGGACTGGCGGCACAGCGCTTTTGAGCCAGCGACGCGGCTTGCTTAACGAAGCGGAAGAGTAGGTTAGTCACATTCGACTCTTCCGCTTCGCTTTCACCTTCAGAGCGACGCTATCCCGCTGCCTTCTGCGGATTCAACAGAGCAGAATAGCCTCAAACCAGCTCATTCCCCCGAAAGACGAATCCTCGATTCCGAGGCCGGAAGATACTGTTTTCGGTAGATCTCTACCGCTAAGACAACCACGTTCTGAGGCGTTTAGA
The DNA here is from genome assembly GCF_039522565.1 of Halorubrum ejinorense. Taxonomy (GTDB): domain Archaea; phylum Halobacteriota; class Halobacteria; order Halobacteriales; family Haloferacaceae; genus Halorubrum; species Halorubrum ejinorense. Next base: position 105,205 of record NZ_BAAADQ010000012.1, read on the forward strand.
TCGCGATTGGGATGACGGATCGCGGCCGGCACACGCGCTATCATATGGAGTTTCCCCGTGTCCAACGCCGTACTTCGGCCTAGAATCAGCGAACTGTTGATCCAACTCGTAGTGTTCCCACATCCCTCACCGTGGTCTCCAATGACGATCAGGAGGGTATCATTCATTAGATCACTAATTATTTTTTGAAGAATGTCCTCAATGTATTCAAGCGCTACTTGATAGAGAGAAAGACGTTGTTCTCGCCAGTCGCTAGGGGCCTCCTCGAAATTATTTGCGTACTTTTCGAGCGAGGACAGACCATCTAGCGAGCCATCAACACCATTCTTGCGAGCATACTCCGCGGGGGGTTCGATCGGTGCGTGGAGACCACTCAATTGTAGGTACGCATACGTTCGTTCTCGGCTGGTCCGCCAGTCTTGATAATCAGTAATAATTGTTTCCGCATCAGCGTCACCATAGACACGATGGGTTTCAAACCATCCTTGAAGAGCGAGAAACGGGTTGATGAAACCCGCACCGAGATATGTATCAAAACCGGCCTGCCCCAGGAAAGCTGGCAACGTCAGAGATCCGTCGTACTGCTTAGGTAATGCCAGTGCCTCACCGTCGTTGGGATCGTTATGTGCGACCGCTCCGTGTTCGTGTGGATATAATCCAATTTGTATCGAGGTAACAGAAGGGAACGTCCACGTACCGGAAGCGATCGCCTTGGTGAATTTCAGCGGGATATCTGGAACAAAGTCGGGACGAAGCGCATCGATAGTAATGAGTACTTATTTCAACACCTTCGTTTGTGTATTAATAACTTTTACGTGGTGAACCTAATGTTGAACAAACTAAGTTGAGAACAATATAAACCACAAAATGTGTCCCACCACGCGCGCATAGCCTTATCCGCAACGTGCCGCGGTGAGATGGTCCTCTCATCGTCGTTTTAGCCGTCATGCTACACTTCTACCAACCGGTAAACGCATCGGCTTCGAGGTCACTTTTCGAGAACACATACCCGGTAGCATAGGTTGTACCACACGTATCAACGTTACCGATCGTGTTCGCGAGTCGCTCCTCCGAGGACCTCCCATTTGACCAGATATAATCACGCTCCGGTTGATCGATTCTCGCTACATATCTAGTTGACACGCGTCAAGAAAACAACAATATCTCACCCCTTCGAAAAGACGTTTGTCCCAATCGTCTCGACATACTAAACTCTAGCAACGACGCTTACTCCTGCGCCCACACAGATGTTGGGGATCGCGCGGTATCCGTGTGTGTTGGTCCGAACTTTTGCTTGTTGGATGGAGTCAATAACTTACTATTAGTTAAGTAACATGGAATAATAATTTGTTCCACATTCGGATTACATCCGCTTGAATTATTTTTCCCTGATGTTTCAACTGTTATTATAGATGTGTTCGTACACGGGCCTGAAATACTCTAATCAAATTTTCTGTAAACCTTGGAAAGAAAGAATAAGCGGCCGCCGCGATTTTGCCAGTGTGCTTACTAACTATCGAGTGTGGGTGATCTAGAACAGTGAAATATCGTTTCGGATACCGCGCTCGAAATTTGCGTTCGATCTCGCGGTCTACACTAGTACGTAGAGGGCCTTGGTGTTTTACTTCCAGTCTCGTATCCTGTTGACAACGCTCTAAGCTGTATTCAATTTCCATCCGCCAACCAAAATCTGTATCGGCTCTCCAGCCATCCAGCTCGGAGTCAAAGCCTCCTATATCGAGTGCCAGATCTTTTCGATACGCAAGATTCGCTCCAGGATAATTCCGAGGTGGTACTTGATGCTTATCAAGTGTACTCTCTACGAGTACTAACTCAGGATTATTGTTGAATTTCTTGTATATATCTCCTACCCAGGTCTCAGGAGGGATACAGTCGTCATCCGTCTGTGCGATGATATCAGCCTCGGCCGCTTCCATTCCCTTATTCCGGGCTTCACATCGGTTCAGTTCTGCGTCAGAGATAACGACTACCTCATACGCATTGAACGATTGGTTTCGTAACGGCTCTGGAGGTTCGTAATCGTTCTTTGGAAGTGTGGGAATAGCAACTGACACTTCTGGATTAGGATGTGTAATCGGCTTTATTACGGACACAATCCTGATATGCGATATACACATTATAAATGTATCTTTCAGACGATTTTTTACCTGTTTCTTTTGATCTTCTCTGATGTATTAGCAGTAGTGAAGTTTATATAGCTATCTAGTGATAAAATGTTTAATCTTGTAAATAACAAATTATAGTAGACATATAATAATTGTTTGGAACTGTTTTAAATTCCTACCATATTATTCTTGTCCGCTACATCCTCATTGTGCCAGCCATGGTGACTAACATTCCGTTCCAAGGAGCGTATACTAAAACGAAGTTGAATACTCAAATATTGGCTTCCAATTGCCGTCTGTGTCATACGCAACTAGTGCAGCGTTACCACTTCCCGTTGGGTCCCAATTACTGCCATCAGCAACTGCGAAGGTCGCCTCTTTCGGAAAGTCGGGTTTCGATTCGTGTATTTTCAGCCCGAATGTGGTTTGCGGCGAATTGCGATTTCCTCCCACACGGTACACGCCGTCTTCGAGCGGATTAATATGTGTTATCTCGTGGGGTAAATAAGATCCATCTTCAACTGTAACATCGTGTGGTGAGATCACTTGTATTCTAGCCGGCGCATCTTTTTTTATTGTCATGTCAGTAAATGGCTGGATTCTTACGTTCCTGGCCTGTGTCTGGATATTAAGCGTATTAAATGCAGAAGTCCCGAGGAAAGTGGTAGCGCCGACAGAGTTGCCGGGGCCGTCTCCAGAATCTTCTAATCCAAACTGGACATCATAGTGATTATCTCTACCGCTATCACCCTCTGTTGACATTCCACCCATAAATCCCCTTCCTGAATCGCAGAAACAAACATTATTCGTATAATAGTCATTTCGGAATTCTCTAGCATTAGTAAATGAAACGCCCCCAGTTATGCTCCACGCGCCACTCTTTATATACGCTGCTGAGCGGGAAGCTTTTTTTGAGGATAATGTCCCTCCGAACATCCCAAACGTTGCTCCACTAAATAATCCTGCGTAGCGGTCGTAGAGTTGTTCTCCAGTTTCATTATCTGCTTTCCCAATAATAGGAAACAATCTATCGCTCCAATTAGCGATATCAACGTTAATCAGCAAGTTCCGAAATCCATCTAATGCTATTGGGCCAGCACGGCTCACGACATCGCGCACGATCCAATTTGAAGACAAGGCATTACGCGTGTTTGGATTTTCAATATCTTTTGCTGCGAGGATACAAAAGCCGGGATCAGAGGCCTTTCTGTCAAAAAATATATTCTCTATTAAAACTCTGTCAGTAAAGTCTTCAGCCCTAATTACAGCTTCGTGTGTTCCAGGATCGTTAATTGTCTGGAATTGTCCAGCTCCAACTCCTGATAATCTAAATCTGTCAGTTGGGTCATATCCCTCACCTTGGCGTTCATCCTTTGGTACTTTTGGGATAGTTATGCCTGCCTCAGTTATTTCTTCAGCGAGTATAATATCTCGAAAACCCTCATCAATCGCTTTCTGTATACTATCAAATGCGCTTGAGACTGAGGGCGCAACAACGGCAGTCGAAGAGTTCCCAGCCTTAAGATGTTCACCGGTTACTGAACTACCTGACTCTAACTTCTTGACCTTCCGGTCTGCTAACACCCAAGCGGTCCCATTACCGTAGTACACCGCACCAGAGTCAGTCGCTTCGTACTTTGTGCCCTCTTTTGGTTCGTATTCTCCTTTATTTTCCTCAAGCGCGCGAATTTCGATGTCTGAGTCGAGTTGCTCAAAGTTATCGTTCAGCGGAATATTCCAATCTAATGTACCTTCACTTGGCATATTATAATTATGACTTGGTGTTTTTGCCATATATAAATTTGAATCCGGACCCATATATATACCTATCGTTAATATTATCAAGACCAGTAATTCCAAATAGTTAATTACAATTCAAGTATAGAATAATATAAATATAGATGTTGATCTAAGATTGTGATTTTAATGTTTGTAGAATCGTTAATATACTATCTTACACAGCAATCAATAAAGTCTAATTTGTATATTTACTAATGATATTTTCAGGAACTAACGGCTCAGCGAGTTCCCACATAGATTCTCGGATAGGCCTATATACAAGTAGGACTACAATGTAAAGAACTGCTCCCAGAGTAACAGAGAGCAAGAGGTCAATAAGAGAACGGACACCAAACTCAATCAAGGTCAACCGAAGAGCAATGCCCATTATTACACTGGAGATTACGCTCCAAATGAGCTTGTTAACTGGGATATTTATTGTGATAAAATTAGTCATATAGTATACATTAATAACTGTTCCTACGAGAACAGCAGCTGCTGTTCCAATTGCGGCCCCTGTAATCCCAAGAGCATATATGAGCGATATATTTAATATAAGATTAGTTGTAACTGCGAAAATAGTCGCAATCATCGTAAGATCTGGGCGATCAAAGGCGTCTAACACTCGGCCATATACTCCATCAATAACTTCGAAGAACCGGAGTCCAACTAGGATAATCAGCGCGGGGGCAGCGACGGCAAATTCATTTCCGAATAAGTATATGAGTATCTCATCTGAGAGTAAAACTACACCCACTAACGCAGGAGTAACTACCACTAATGCGGGAACAAAAGCCTCCGACAGTACTTGTTCTATTTTATCTTTTTTATTTTCTGTATGCCACTTGCTTATTTGTGGAAAAAGAACTTGTGTAATTGACCTACTAACAAATGTCACGAGCAGCGATACTCGCCATGCGTTCTCGTATGCTCCGATTTCAGCGCGTGCTACACCAAGCTCTAAACTGACAAACATCGTAATAATGAGAACATCCATCCAGCTATAGATAATTCCCCCAATAGAATTCACAAAAGTAAACTTACTAAAATCAAAAAGGGATCTTAGATGCTCCCAGTGCGGAACTGCTGGATAGATTGATATTTTCCACGTTGCAGCCACAAACACTGCGATTCTTCCGAGTATATGACTGTATATAATGGCTTCAACTCCATAACCAACAGATAACAATGTGTACCCGACAGTTAGCCAAGTAAGTGGTTGTATCATACGGATTAGAGCCGTTTCTCCGACCCGTAATTCGCCATTAAGAATCGCGATCGAAAAGCTGCTACCAATTTCAAGCCAAAGCGCTATCAACAGTATCCCTGCAACATTAGCACCGATATAATTAGCTATCAAGTCTTGATACAGATATACCGGAACAGAAAAAAGAGCTAATAAAAGGAACCGCATTAATATACCGGCGCCAAAGAACTGAGAACGCTCTTTTCCTTCGCTTATCCGCTTTGCGACAGCACGAGAGAGTCCAAAGTCTATGGGTAACGACAAGATCCCCAACAACGCGACGAACGGATAGTATACGCCTAGGGGGTCAGCACCTAATACCTGAGAAAACACCACGGTAGCGACGAAACTGGCCAGACTTGTAACCACCTTCGCTAAAAATATCTTCACAGAAGCTCGTGCCAAGTTCATTAGACTCGTATATTCATTCTCTAGCTTAATAAAAAATCTAGTGGTTAGTATTTTAGATCTGCGGGCTAATATCACACTATTAAACAACTATAACAAGAATATGTATAAGATATAAATTATAGAGAGATTCCTAGAAAAGCTAAATCTGTATTTTGTGTTTCTAGTAATAAATTAATAATTAATTGTATATTATCTAGTTTAGTTTGTATATTATTAATCCATCTCCCCGTCGGCCCCATACTCCAAAGCACACGGACCACGGTCCCGGACTCGCGTTCAAACCGGGCACCGACGTTCTGCGCAACCCACATGCTACCTGGGGTCCGCGGGCTCCCAGAGCGCGGCGGGACCGTGACTACGTACAATCCGGTCTCAACCGAAAACGCCAGAGAGTACCTCAATGACATCGACTACAGCGAGTCCGCGGAAGCCGCACTCGCCGGTACCGACGGCGCTGTCGTCGTCACAGAAGTGACGAATTCGCGACCCCCGACGAGGAGTTCAGCTTGATGGCCGACCCGGTCGTGGCTGATGGACGGCGAATCATCGAGCATAGTGACGGAATCACGTACGAAGAGCTAACATTGTGACCGCCGAAATTCAGCGAGAACTCTCCACTCAATCCCTCACTCTGTGACCGACAAGTAACTGTTCGAAGCCCGCTACAGTCGCTAACTCCCTCGACCGTACGATACATCTGCGAACATTCGAGCCGCGACACCCTCCGACTCGCTGATATTTATTAGAACGATAACCAGTCAGAGATAGACCGGATCCGGACCAGGTTGAGTTCAAACACGCAGAACAAGATCGTTAGACAATTGCTGTCCGTCGGCGGAGTGTATTGTTCAATCTATTTCGCCACGACAGACGAGCGGACCGATATTGCCTGATCCCCACACAGCGGAGTTGTGTAAGCGCCTCAGAAGTCGGCCTCCCGACCGGATTACTCGTGTCACAGATGATAGATTCCGAGTATTCGAACACAACTACCGACGAGAGTCAGCCCCAAAATTGATAATCTGACCCTAGTGCTCATATACTCTATTAATTTTTATAATATATGTCAAAGAAAGAAACGACAAGCGAGAGACAGAACAGTCGGACGCGCCTTTCCCGTCGATCGGTGGTCAAATCGCTCGGTGCCGGTGCCGCCGCCGTCGCGCTCGGGTCGGGGACTGCGACGGCCTCATCGGACGGCTACGGCGACGGCGGGTACGGCACCGGGGTGTACGGAGGCCCTACCGGAACGCTGACCGTCGCGACCGACGGGGCGCGCGACGTCGGAGAGACAACGGCGACGCTCGACGGATCGCTGACCAACCTCGGCACCGCCGCCTCCGCGAACGTCGCCTTCGAGTACCGGAACACCGGCGACGCCACCTGGACCGCCACCGCCGCGCAGACGCTCTCGTCGACAGGCGGTTTCAGCGCGTCCCTCTCGGGACTGGGTGACGGCGACGAGTACGAGTTCAGGGCGGTGGCGGTAGGAAGCGACGGCGAGTCGACGACCGGCTCGACGGCCGCCTTCACGACCGTCGAACACCTGGTGAGCGCTTCGACCGACGGAGCGACAAGCATTGGGGAGACGAGCGCGACCATAGCGGGCTCGCTGCCCGACCTCGGCAACGCCGATTCGGCCGAAGTCTCGTTCGAGTACCGCGACGCTGGGAGCAGCACCTGGGAGGCGACGGCGACACAGGCGCTGACCGCGACAGGAGGCTTCAGCGAGACCGTAACCGGTCTGGCAAGCGACACGGGCTACGAGTTCCGAGCGCACGCCGTGGCGAGCGACGGCGACACGGCGACCGGGAACTCGGTCGCGTTCGCGACGACGGTCGCGGAAAGCGACCCAGTGATCGAGACGTTCGACGTTTCGGAGGCCGGATCACCGAACCCGCACGCGGAGATCAGCGTCGACTGGGTCGTTTCCGACGCAGACGGTGACCTAAATGCGGTCTCCGTCCGGGTCGACGACGCTGACGGCACGATGGTGAGATTCAGCGAGACCAGAGTCGGCGGCGGTAGCGCCTCTGGCTCCGAGTCGTACAAGATCAAAAAAGGGGGCGGAGAGGTCTACGATGTCACGCTCCGCGTGAAAGAAGACGCCGGCAGCGCCGTCAGCGAGACGAAATCGGTGAGGGGCGACTAGCCCCGGTCGCCCACGCGTTCACAGTAGACCGGTCCTCCCGCGACGCGATGGGCGGGCGGCCGGACGCTCGCTTCCGGACGGTTCACGCGACGCCGCCGTACCCGCCTTGCCCGTAGCCGACCGTGCTGAGCTCCCCGTCGCCCGGCTCCGACGGCGACGTCTCGTCCGTCGTGTCGTCGCCCCCGCTGCCGTCGTCCGTTCCCGTGTTCCCCGTGCCTCCCCCGTTCGTGGGAGACGAGTCGTCGGTATCTGTCGAGCCATCGTCCAAGTCCTGACCGGTGTTTAGGTCGTCGCTAGGGTCGGTCGTGTCGGTGACGTTTCGGGGAACTGTGGTGTTGGTATTCTCAGGGTCAGTCGTGTTAGTGACGCTGCTGGAGTCCGTCTTGTTGTCGACACCCCCGGTTTCCGTCTCGTTCGCTGTCGGGTCTTCGTCCGAACCGCCGTCCACCAACTCGACCGTCTGTTCCGTCCGGTTGACGCCGCCGGCCGAAATCGACCCTGTGTCCGTCATGTTGGTCGTCGCGTTCGCCGCTCCCGAACCGGTCGACATCACCGGCGCCCCGCCGTAGCCGAACCCCTCGATCGTCGGCGTCTCGCGCGTGTTCAGTATCCCGGCGGACACGCCCCCCACGGCGGCCGTGAGCGCGGCCAGCGCACCGCGGCGGGTGAGTTTGGTCCCACCGGAATCATCATCGTCCGGTTCTTCACCGGACGCGTTCGTCTCGGCAGCGGAATCGGTCGTGTCACCTGTAGCCGCGGTCGTTTCCGAAGGAGTCTCATCGGTGTCCACAGATCCGTCACGCGCTCCAGCCCCGTCGTCCGAAGACGTGTCGCTGTCGCCTAGGTCTCCGGTTGAGACGGCAGGCGTGAGGAACGGATCGGCGGGTTGTGGAAGCCAGATCGAAGCATTCGGCGTCGTCGCCCGATCAACTCCGGCTCGAAGCCGTCGAAGGACGATTTGAGCGAGGTTCCGGTAGCTTTCCACACCGGGGTCCGACGGAGAGTCGAGCACCGCTGCTGCCCCGGCCGCGACCGCATCCGATTCGGGTATCGCCGCGAGTAGTTCGCAATCCCAGTCCGCCGCATCTGCGTTGCCGTCGACGCGCGTGAGTGCGGTACCGATCAGTGGCCGTCCGTTTGTACGGAGGGATTCGTGAAGCGTCGCCACGTTCCGCTTCACCGCGTCGTCGAGAGTCGAGACCATGACGACGCCGTCCGCAGCGTCGAGCGCTCCCTCGGTCGCGTCGCTGAACGGGTGACCCGTGTCACAAATAACGAGGTCGTAGTCGGTGAGACCGCGGACGAAGGCGTCAAACCGCTTCCGGGCGACCGCCACGCTTGCGGCAGAAAGAACCTCGGCGCCGGCCGGACCCGCCTGAACGGCGTCGTTAATCGTCGACCGACCGGCGATTACCTCTTGGAGCGTCGAGTTCGGCTTTTCGATGTCCAACTGTTCCGTTAGAGACGGTGTATCGAGGTCACAGTCGACGAGCAGGACGTCGTGGCCGGCGTCGGAGAGCAGGCTACCGAGCGCGACGACTGAGGTCGTCTTGCCCGTTCCGCGCGTGCCGCCCGTGACCGCCACCGTATGATTCATCTTGGATAATTGTCTCTCCCAAACGGGAACATATATCTCCACGCACCAAATTATCAAAGCTGAATTCATAATGTAAATAAAATCAGATTTCGGGGGGTTCTCGTCGTGTAACGCGGTAGGGAGATGCTTATCAGGTCTAAGGAACGACGGCAATATATCGAACCAATCCAAAATATGCGTACTGTCTGTTCGGTACTGATTCGGATTGAACTGCGCGAACGGAGGAGGTGAGAGAGCCTATCCGTGGGTGACAGCCAGTACGAGCCCGTTCCAAATCGTGACCAGGATGCCGACCGTTGCTAACCCAAGCGGGATTCCGATCCGTTCTGGGTGAGGAAAGAACTTCCAAGCGGCGTACGAGAGACCCAACACACCGGTTTTTAACGCGACCATCCCATACATTCCGTACCGATCAACCACGGGGTCACCGAGTGGGCCTGCCTCGGCGATTCCGCCGGAGGCGACTCCGATTCCGGTCGTGAGCAGGTCCCCCACCAGAAAGAACGAAACTGTAAGAACCCAGAGTTGGCGGTCATAACGCGCGAGAAAGCTCGAAGTCTCCTTTGTCCCGCTCATGATCGAGGGAGCGACAAAAGCGGTTGGGGGCCTACGCGATTTCGCGAACGCTTTTGTGTCATATTCTCGGTGGAAGTACAGGTGGCAACGGTATAAATAGACTGAGCCGCGGCGTCAGACCACCGCCCGGTCCGGCGCAGTATTGACCCAGAAGCGAAACGGGCCTCCTTATGTGATTCGTACGCATGTGATGGACGCGAGCGAACCCCGCCAGCCTCAGCAAACAATAGTAAAAAAATCCCGGCTCTGTTGAAATACTCAGGGATTTACATGTTCACCATATAATTCGACGAGATGAAGTCTCTCCCGGAGTCGCAGATTCTCCGGTTTACTGAGAAGGCGATTCATCTGGCGCGTCGAGCTGTCTCTCAATACTCCTCAAAGTTCGGAAGAACACGACCTATCGTGGTCTGCTTGATGAACTGATTGAAATGTTACGCGTCCATCGTGTTCCCAGGGTAACCGAGCTTCCTACTGCTTCAACGCTCTGTCAGGCGTTCAACCGGCTTGATATGGCTGTGTGGCGTATCATTTTGACACCCTCAGCGACGTCACTTCCGACAAGCGGAGTTGCTGGTGTTGATGCGTCGGGGTTCGACCGTAGTCACGCTTCGAAACACTACACGAAACATGCTGAACTCACGATTCACCAGCTCAAGGTGATGTTGCTAGTCGATGCGAAGGTGAACGCAAGTCTCGATCTCCACGTGACGACGACTCGAAAACACGATAGCCAGATCGCTCCGTCGTTGATCAAGCGCAGCCCCGGGTGTACCGATATTCTCCTCGGAGACAAAGGCTACGACGATCAGAAGATCAAACGGCTCGCCCGGCAACACGGGGTTCGACCACTGATTAAGCATCGTGAGTTCACGTCACTCCACAAGGTATGGAACGCGCGCTTAGACGCTGATCTCTACGGTCAACCGAGTCAATCCGAGACTGTGAACTCAACGCTCAGGCGAAAGTACGGTGCGTCCGTCCGCTCACGATGATGGTAGAGACAGTTCCGTGAACTCACCATTGCTTGACTCATTCGTAGTGTAGACCGATCACTCTGAGCTGTTAATACAGATGAAGCACAGATCGCTCAGTACAGGGTACTCACGAACTGCTCGGTATAGTCCACATGTTGTTATCAGACACACAGTTGCGAAAAAAGTCATTTATCTTATATTCTCTGCTGACAGAGGTGTCCAATGACGATATGTGTGAGACTGCTCTGTTGAATCCGCAGAAGGCGACAGGATAGCGTCGCTCTGAAGGTGGAAGCGAAGCG
>NZ_BAAADQ010000013.1:0-38994 GCF_039522565.1 Halorubrum ejinorense
AGGCGGTTGGATTCGGACATAGAGCATTCGAAATACCAACCGCCTCGTTCTTAACTTAACATCGCCTCAAAACCCCTGCCCCCACTTATAAATGGCTGATAGTTGATCGGCGGTGAACACTTCCAAAGCCCCGGCCGCGAGGCGGGCGCACGCTTGCTGTCGTTCGAAAGGCGCGGGGCGCCTTTCGTGATGACGAGAGAGCGTCGCTCTCTCGAACCACGCCCTTCACTCGGTCGCTCACTCCGTTCGCTCCCTCGTTCCAGTGCTTACGTCGCCTGCGCCCGCCTCACGGCTGCCCCTTTGAGTCCCGCCCCGCACTGCCCGGCACAGCACCTCACGCCTCCCCGACCTCGTCGCCGGCGGCTACGCCGCCGGCTGCCAGAGGCGCCGGCGACGCCACCGCAGGACGCGCTTTTTAAATCGCGGCGGCGCCGACGGTCGGTATGCTCGTCGTCGTCTCCGACACGCACGCACGCGAGGAGTCGCGGCTTCAGGGACGGACCGCGGAGGCGGTCCGCGAGGCCGACACCGTGATCCACGCGGGCGACTTCTACCGCGAACCGGTCCTCGACGCCTTCGAGGCCGCGGCCGACACGCTCCGGGCCGTCTACGGCAACAACGACGACGCCGCGGTCCGCGACCGCGTCCCCGAGGTGCGAACGGTCGAGTACGGGGGCGTCAGGTTCGCTGTCACGCACCGCCACCGAAGCGGTGACACGGGGCTGACCATGCTCGGGCGCGGCCGCGACGCGGACGCCGTGATCTGCGGTCACAGCCACCGACCGCGGTTCGACGACTCCGGCGGACTCCCGATACTGAACCCGGGCAGCCACGCGCAGCCGCGGGGCAACCGCGCGGCACACGCCGAGCTGACCCCGAACGGGGACGGCCGCGGACTAGCGGGGAAGCTGGTGACGCCGGCCGGCGAGTCCTTCGAGACCTTCCGGATCGAGGGCGGTAACGCGGAGTGAAGCGAGGAAAAGCGGGGGGCCGCCGTCGACCGCGACGGCGGTCGGACGCGACGCCCCGCACACGGCCGAACCGGCCGTCGATCGTGTGCACGGTGGCGGACCCGAATCGGCGCGGATCGGTCGCCGGCGATCGGTCGCCGCAGGGTACCGGGCAGGGAGGGGGGTACCGGGGAGGGAGCGGTGCGAATCCGATCGGCCGGCGCGACGGCCGGCGGTTTCGAGCGGTTGAGGGCCGAAGCGGGGGGTCGCAGTTACACGTAAGCCGGGTGAAGACATATACGTGGCTGAGGCACAAACGAGCGTTTTACTCACCGAGCCGATCGACCGAACGCGGCGGGAAACCGGCGGATTCCGGCGGCGCTCGGCTCGAAACTTATAACCGCGTTCCGACGGATTCAGGCGTATGCTCCCGGTCCAGCCGCTGTTCGTGATCCTATTGGTCGGTCTTCTCGGCCTGTTCTTCTTCGGGTTCCTCCTCGTCCGTCGCACGGTGACGGGGCTGCGCGAAGGCTACGACGACGGGCGCGACTGATGGTCGTCGTCACCGCCGCCACGCTGCTCGTCGCCGCCGCCGCCAGCCTGTTCATGGCGTGGTCGATCGGGGCCGGGTCCTCCGGGTCGACCCCGTTCGCGCCCGCCGTCGGCGCGAACGCCATCTCCGTGATGCGCGCCGGACTCGTCGTCGGCGTCCTCGGCCTCTTCGGTGCGATCCTCCAGGGGGCGAACGTCACCGAAGCGGTCGGGACCGAACTGATCGGCGGGGTGACGCTCACCGCCGTGGCGGCCATCGTCGCGCTCGTCACGGCCGCCGCGCTCGTCGCGGTCGGCGTCTTCGCGGGGTACCCCATCGCGACGGCGTTCACCGTCACGGGCGCGGTCGTCGGCGTCGGGATCGCGATGGGCGGGAGCCCCGCGTGGCCGAAGTACGCCGAGATCATGACGCTGTGGGTGCTCACCCCGTTCGTCGGCGGCGGCGTCGCCTACACGGTCGCGCGGATGCTCACCGGGGAGGCGCTACCCGAGCGGGCGCTCACGGCGGTCCTCGCCGGGCTCGTGGGAGCGATCCTCGCGAACGTCGGGTTCGCGCTGCTCGGTCCCGCGGGCGAACAGGCCTCCGTCGCGTCCGTCCTCGGGTCGGACCTCGGCGTCGGCGACGCCGGCTTCGCCGTCGTGAGCCTCGCGGTCGCCGCGCTCGTCGCGACCCTCGTGTACCTCGATCTCGGGCGCGACCGCGAGGGGGCACAGCGGCGGTTCCTGTTGGCCATGGGCGGGCTGGTGGCGTTCTCGGCCGGCGGGTCGCAGGTCGGGCTGGCTATCGGCCCGCTCGTGCCGATCTTCGGCGAGGTCGGCGTACCGCTGTGGGCGCTGCTCGTCGGCGGCGGCGTCGGCCTGCTGGCCGGGTCGTGGACCGGCGCGCCCCGGATGATCAAAGCGATCTCGCAGGACTACGCCTCCATGGGGCCGCGGCGGTCGATCTCGGCGCTCATCCCGTCGTTCGCGATCGCACAGACCGCCGTCGCCTTCGGCATCCCCGTCTCGTTCAACGAGATCATCGTCTCCGCGATCGTCGGCGCGGGCTACGCCGCGGGCGACGCGGGCGTGAGCCGCAAGAAGATGGGATACACCGTCCTCGCGTGGGTCGGGTCGCTGGTCGGCGCGTTCGCGCTCGGGTTCACGCTCTACTCGATCGTCGGGTTCGCGCTGTGAACGGCGGCCGGCGTCAGGCTCGCAGCTCCGGGTAGGCCGGGAGTCGCGCGGACCGGGCGCTCCCCTCGACGAACGGAAGGTCGAGGGCGGTCGCCGCGATCTCCTCGCCGTCGACGCGGACGGTGACCTCGCCGAGGTCGGCGTCGAACGCGACCAACGCCAATGCGATCGGGGCGTCCGTCGCCGACCCGACCGCGGCGCGGGTGACCTCGCCGATCGCCTCGTCGCCGTCGAAGACGGCCGCGCCGGACGCGGGGAGCGCGCGGTCGACCCCCTGCGGGTCCGCGTCGGGGCCGACGGCGGCGACCGCCTCGGCGAGGCCGTCGAGTTCGAGGCCAACCAGGCGACGGCTGGGCCGGCCCTGGTTTTCCACACGTGAGACGACCTCCTGTCCGACGTAACACCCTTTGTCGAAATCGAGCGCGTTCCGGAGCCCTAAGACGTTCGGGACCGTTCCGGCCAGTTCGTACTCGAAGAGCGGCGTTCCGGCCTCGGTCGCGAGCGCGTCCCACGTCCGGTAGCCGAAGGGCGTGGCGTTGAGTCCGCGGTTGATCAGGGTGTCGAACACGTCGCCCGCGTCGTCGGCGGCGCAGACGATCTCGTACCCCTCCTCGCCGAGCGGCGCGTCAGTCGCGATCACGGTGACGCCGGCGTCGACCATCGAGCCGCGGACGAACGAGAGGGGGGCTTCGGGCGCGCCGGGACCGCCGAGGACGGAGGCGACCTTCTCGGTGGACTTGGGGCCGTGGACGCCGAACACGCCGAGTTCGTCGGAGATGTCGTCGATCTCGACGTCCTGGATGAACACCTTCTCTTGCCAGTCGGTCGCGACCGCCTCGACCCGCTCCGGCGGGAGAAAGACGAGCAGTCGCTCGTCGGCGTTGTACACGTACATGTCCGTCTCGATCCCGCCCTGTGGGTCGAGCAGCAGGGCGTACGTTCCCTCGCCGTCCGCGGTCGGGACGCGGTTCGAGACGGCGTTGTCGACGAACTCGACGCGATCGCCGCCCCTGACGGCGAGGACGCCGTACCCCATCTCGATCACGCCGGCGATCTTGCGGACCGCTTTACCGACGCGGACGGGCTTTCCGTAGTGGTCGACCACCTCGCGACCGCCGCGGTCGCGGTACGCCGCGCCGTGCGCGTCGTGGGTGCCGGAGACGAGTGTCATGGTCGCAGAGACGCGATCGAGAGGCAAAAGGGCGCCGTCTCCGGGTGTTACAGTCCGATCCGGTCGCGGATCGCGTCGACGAGGCTCTCAGAGGGGTCTTCGGTCGCCGCCTCCGGGTCGGGGATCACCTTGTCGTGTGCGTACACGCGAACGCTCTCGTTGGTCTCGACGGTGATCAGCGAGTCGGCTTTCAGCGCCGAGAGCCCCTCTTCGACGGCGTCGATGTCGGCGTCGACGGCTGCGCGAAGTTCGAGAACGGTCATCCCCTCGTCGCCGCGGTCGACGAGCGCGTCGAGCAGCGCGACCTCGACGTCCGGCCGGTCGCGGTATTCCGGCTTTGCGGCCATACGTGTGTATTGTGCGGGGCGGACTTTACGTCTACCGGCGGTCGAAGGTGAGAGCGAGAGTGGTACCGAGCGCGTTCGCGGCGTCAGCGGACGAGCCGCGAGCAGGTGCCACAGAGGTTCTCCTCTTTCACGTCGACCTCGCGGACGGTGGGCGAAAACGACATCACGCACTTGCTGTTGTCGCAGTGTTCTAAGCCGAGCGTGTGGCCGATCTCGTGGACGACCTCCTTGCGGACGCGGTCGCCGAAGACGTCGACCGCGGGCTTGGTCGAGACGCCGCCGTCGGAGGACGTGCGGAGGCGGTGCGTGGAGATGACGGAGCCGCTTCCGTTGAGATACGCGAGCCCGAACACGTAGTTCCGGCGGCGGTAGTAGAGGTCCTCGGGGGTGATGCCGATATTCTTCTCGCCGCCGCCCACGCGCGTGACCGTCTCGATGAGGTCCTCGGCGCGGTACTGTCCGCGGTCGGCGTCGTAGGCGGTGTCGGGGATCGCTTGGTCGTCGTGGACCGTCACGTCGCAGTCGTATACGGAACGCAGCGCGCCGGAGGCCTCCCGTTTCACTTGGGGGGTGACCTCTCCGACCGGGACGATGTCCACGAGCATGGAACCGCTTTTGACCGCCGCGGTCATAAAGCCCGCGCCGTGGTACCACCGACACCGTCAGGGCGGGCGCTCGCGGACGCCCTCGACGGATACGGGCGACTGATCGAGGTCGGCGTCGGCCGGCGCCCGGGCGTCGCTCGCGCGCTCGCAGAGCGCGGCTGCGACGTCATCGCGGTCGACGTCGAGGTGGGTGAGGCGGCGCGCGAGGCGGCGAGTGAGACGCGGGCGTCCGGCGAGGGACGCCTCCGGGTCGTCGAAGCCGACGTGACGACGCTGGCGGCGGACGACCGCGCCCTTCGGCGCGCGCTCGGACTCGGCACGGGCGGGCGCGATGGCGGCGGCGCAGACGCGCGCGACGGCGGCGGAACCGCGCCGAACGCGACGGGCGTCGACGCCGTGTACGCCCGGAACCTCCCCGCCGAGCTCCAGCGGCCGACCGTCGCGCTGGCCGACCGGCTCGACGCCGCCTGCGTGTTCACCACGCTGGGGTTCGAGGAACCGATCGTCGACGTCGGGCGACGGACGACGGCGTCAGGGACGGTCACATACGTCGCGCGGTGAGTCACGTTCAGCGCCGATCGACACCGGGGGCGCGGCGGCGACCGTCGCCCGGTTACGCGTCGAACCGGCGACGTCGACACGAACCCGAACGTTCATTCCGCCGCCAGCCGGCGTTGCGGTATGCAGGTCGACGCAGTGGTCCTCGACATCGACGGGGTGTTGGTCGACGTGGCGGACTCCTACCGGCGGGCGATCCTCGAATCGGTCGACCGGGTCTGCGGCAAGCCGATCGACCGGGAGACGGTTCAGGCGTTCAAGGACGCCGGCGGGTTCAACAACGACTGGGAGCTGACGGACGCGGCCGCGCTGTACGTGTTAGCCCGCCGCGAGGGGCTCCGGATGGACGTCGAGGAGTTCACGGACCGCGTCGGCGAGCTCGGCGGCGGGCTCGACGCGGCCAAGGAGGTCGTCGGCGACCTCCCGCGGGTCGCACAGGCCCGCGTCCGCGACCAGTGGGACCGGGACGCTCTCCGTGAGACCTTTCAGGCGCTGTACCTCGGATCGGAGCTGTACCGCGAACTGGAGGGCGGCGAGCCGCCGATCGAGGCGGACGGGTACATTCACGACGAGCCGACGCTCGTCGATCCCGAGACGATCGACTCCCTCACCGCGCGGTTCGACGTGGGCGTGCTCACCGGCCGTCCCGCCGCCGAGGCCGACATCGCCCTGGAGCGCGTCGGTCTCGACGTGCCCGAGGACCGTCGGTTCACGATGGACGACTGGGAGGAGGGGAAGCCGCACCCCAAGGCGCTCGTCGAACTCGCCGAGCGGTTCGGCGCCGAGCGCGTCGCGTTCGCGGGCGACACGCTCGACGACGTGCGGACCGCGCGCAACGCCGACGAGACCGACGAGACGCGGGTCTACTACGGTATCGGCGTCCTGACGGGCGGGCTCACCGGCGAGGCGGGCCGCGAGAAGTTCGCCGCGGGCGGCGCGGACGCGGTCGTCGAGGACGTGAACGAGCTGGTGGAACTGTTGGAGTAACGGTCGGGAACGGCGGCGAGAGGATGGGCCCTGCCGGATTCGAACCGGCGATCAACTCGTTATGAGCGAGTCGCTTTAACCGGACTAAGCTAAGGGCCCGTGCGATTTCGGCGTAGAAGAGGCACAGTCTTGAGGTTACCGCATTACGCTGACCGGAGGCGGTCGAGAACCGTGCCGAGTCGGTACTCGGCGTGCCAGTTCACGTTCGCTCGGTCGTTGTTCGCGGCGGGCTCGTATCGGATAGTCATCTGCGTCTCGCTGGTCTCTTCGATGCTGACGAGATACGCGTCGTCGCGAACGGGAGCGTAGACCGCGAAGAAGTCGACGCGCCCGTCGTATCCCTCTCGCTCGTATCCGGAGCTTTTCGTCCGCGTGCTCCGAGTCCGGAATCGTACCGCTCCGTCGGTAGTCGCCTCGAAGGCGGTTTTGATCTGAATGCGATGGAACTCACCGCCCAGCTCGATCGCAACGTCGTACGGTTCGTTGTCGTACGCGGGAATCAATACGGAGACGCCGCGGCTCACGAGTTCGGACTTCACGATCGCCTCGGCGGCCTGTCCCCGTTCGTGCGGCCCCTCGAGTGAGGCGAGCCGCTCGCTTCGGTCTGACATGACTGGTGGCAGGTGGGTTACGGTGGGCGAGCCGACCGCTGGTGGGGGTAGTGTCGACGAACAACGGGAGGCGCCGAAGCCAGGACTCGAACCTGGGACCGCCTCGTTAACAGCGAGGCGCTCTACCAACTGAGCTACTTCGGCTCATCTTCGGGTACTCACGTTGTTTTGATAGGGCTTTCGTTTCCGCCCGACGGAGGGACGCTGGTCGGTTGCGGTTCGTGTCACGCGGTGTCGTGAGGCCGTCCCCTGTCCGCCGTCCGCGCGCCGGGCCTTCTCACCGAACCGGACGCTACCGGGTGCGTGCGGGGGGGACCGTCGACCCCGCTCGCGGTCGACTCCAACGCCGAAGCGACCGACACGTTTTCGGCCGGACCGCGAGAGGTGTCGGTATGGACGACGCGGAGGCGCACGGCGACGGGTTGGACGCGGTGCTGTCGCGGATCCGCGAGCGCGTCTTCCCGGAGCCTGAGGAGCGCGAGCGGCTCCGCGCGACGGCCGCGGAGCTGACGGACCGGACCCGCGAGGCGATAGCCGATCTGCCGGTCGACGCCGGCGTGGTTCAGGTCGGGTCGACCGCGCGCGGCACGTGGGTCGCCGGCGACCGCGACATCGATCTGTTCGTGCGGTTCGATGCCGATCTCGACCGCACCGAGTTAGAGGAGTACGGGCTCGCGGTCGGCCACGCGGTCCTGCCGGACGGCCACGAGGAGTACGCCGAACACCCGTACGTGAAGGGGAGCTACGACGGGTTCGACGTCGATCTGGTCCCCTGTCACGACGTGGAGACCGCCGGCGACCTCGTCTCGGCGGTCGACCGCACTCCGTTCCACGACGCGTACCTCTCGGCGCGGCTCGACGACGACCTCGCGGCGGACGTGGTGCTGGCGAAGGCCTTCCTGAAGGGGATCGGCGCGTACGGGAGCGACCTCCGCACCGAGGGGTTCTCCGGGTACCTGACGGAGCTGCTGGTGTTGGAACTCGGCGGGTTCGTCCCCCTCGTCGAGTCGGCGCGGAGCTGGCACCCGCCGGTGGAGTTCGACCCCGAGGGGCACGCGGAGCGCACGTTCGAGGACCCCCTCGTCGTCGTCGACCCCACGGACCCGACGCGCAACGTCGCCGCGGTGCTGTCGGCGACGAACCTCGCGCGGTTCCAACACTACGCCCGCGAGCTGCTCGCGGCGCCGAACGAGGGGCTCTTCGAACCGGACGACCCCAACCCGCTCACTCCGAGCGAGGTCCGAGACCACCTCGATCGGCGGGAGACGACCCCGGTCGCAGTGGTCTTCGACGCGCCCGACGTGGTCGACGACCAACTGTGGCCGCAGCTCCGCCGCTCGCTGGACGGGATCGTCGGCGGGCTGAACGACCGCGGCTTCGACGTGCTCCGAGCGCGCGCCGTGACCGACGGGGCGGAGGCGAACGACCGCGACGGCCCCGACGAGACGCCCAGAGCCGCGCTGTACGCGGAACTCGAGGTGACCGAGCGCCCCGCCGTCGAGCGCCACGAAGGGCCGCCGGTCGCGGTCCGGAAACACGCCGCGAGCTTCTACGAGTCGTACGTCGACGACGTCGACCCCGACACCTACGGACCGTTCATCGACGGCGATCGGTACGTCGTCGAGCGGGAGCGGGAGTTCAGCACGGTCCGGGAGTACCTGGAGAGCGACGCCGCGAGCGACGTGGCGCTCGGCGCGCGGGTGGAACCGGCGTTCACCGACCGCGACGTGTTGGTCGGCGAGGGGGTCGCCACGCTCGCGCCCGCGTTCGGGCGCCCGCTCCGGGAGTTCTACGAACCGCGGCCGTGAGACATCGACGAGAATCCGGCGGTCAGCCGGAGAGCCGGTCGAGAAGCCAGTAGACGAGGCCCGCCACGACGGCGACGACGACCGCGACCGCCGTGAGGAGGCCGGCCGCTCTCGGGAACGACAGCCAGAACGCGACGTAGAAGGCGAGCGCGAACGCGAACAGGCCGACGACGAGGATCCCGCGCGAGGGATTCTGGGCGGCCGCGACGAATCCGCGTTGGAGGACAGAGAGGTCGCCGAACTCGGGGACTTCCTCGGGGTCCGTGTCGTCGGAGAGCCGCCCCGAGTCGGCCGAGTCAGTCGACTCGCTATCGACGGGACGATCGGTGTCGGTCACGGGCTCGCGTAGGGACCGGAGGATGCTGTACCTATCGCTTCTCGACCTCCAGCAGGGCGAATTCAGGCCGAGCGTCTCGGCCGGCGGGAGCGACCGGCGCTCATCCGAAGACCCGAGCGACGAGGAGCGCCCCGAGGAGAAAGGCGACGAGCGCCGCAGCGAGCGTCGAGGCCGCGAGGGTCGCCGCGTCGCGAGGCCCGCGCTCGGTCGCGGCGCGGACCGTTCCGGCCGCGAACGACGAGAACGTCGTGAACGCGCCGCAGAAACCGACCCCGAAGAGCAGCGCCGCCGCCGATCCGATCGGGGCGGCGGACACCGTTCCGAGTGCGAAGCTACCGAGCGCGTTGACGAGGATGAGCGACCGGCGTCCCTCGACGCGGAGGCCGACCGCGTGTCGCGAGACGGCCCCGAGCGCGCCGCCGACGCCGACGAGCGTCGCCGTGAGCAGGGGTGCGGTTGTCATCGCCGCCACCCCCCTCCGACCGCGAGACCGAGCGCGGCCGCGGCGAACCCGGTCGCGTAGCTGACGCCGACGTACCACGCACCCGCCGGCGTCCCGAGCGCGACCGCGTCGGCGACGAAGGTGCTGTACGTCGTGAACGAGGAGAGCGCGCCGGTCCCGACCAGCAGCCGCGTTCTGGCGCTCGGCGCGCGGCTCAACAGGAGTCCGAGCGCGAACGAGCCGGCGACGTTCGCGACCAACGTCCCGAGGCCGGTCGGCGGCGTCGAGAAGGGCGTGAGACCGCCGCCGAGCGCGGCCGCGGCGACCGTCGCAGTGACCGCACCGTCGACGGCGTGTCTCGCGACGGCACCGAGGAATCCGCCGACCGCGACGAGGAGGAATCCGTAGGGCGTCCGATCCATGAGGTCGAGAGCGTCCGCGGCGGCTTGTGCGTTCTGAAGCGCTTCGGGGCTACGTCGCGTCAAACGACCGGCTCGCGCGCGGACTCTCGCCCTCGTGCGGCGTTCGGCGTTCCCGGACGCGGACGGTGTGGGCGGTCTCGGTCGCGTCGTCGACGACGAGCGCCTCGCCCACGCCCTCGGGAAGTCGGGAGGAGAGGTCGCCGCCGAGGTACGTCGCCTCCGCCTCGGCCAACCGGTTCACGTCGCGTTCGGCGGTGAGGCGGTGCGAGACGAGGAGATCGGACTGCGAGACGGCGACGCTCGGTAGCGCGGCCGGGCGCTGTGTCGCACAGACCAGCGAGACGCCGGGCGCCCGACCGCGCGTCAGAAGCGTCCGGAGCGCTGGGTCGGCGACGCCGTCGAAGAAGGCGTGTGCCTCGTCGACGAGCAGCCACGGGAGTCGCGAGCGGTCGCCCGCGACCCGGGCGTCGTAGAGCCCACGAGCGACCGCGCGGACGACGGCGGCCGACGCCGCGTCGGGGACGCCTGCGAGGTCCAGTACCGCGGGATTACCGTCCGCCGCGAGAGACGAAACCGGCGGGGAGTCGGCGTCGAAGACGCCCCAAGACGACGCCAGCCGGAGGTGGTTCGCCGCGGCCCGCCGGGTCGCCGCCGGAGCGTCGGCCGCGGCGACCGCCTCCCGCAGCGTCGCGAGCGACGGGGACGAGGGCTCGTCGGCCGGGTCGTCGACGGCGTCACCGCGGCCGTCCTCGACCGCGTCCGCGACGACGCGCCAGACGAGACTCCCGGGTCCGCTGGCCGGGTCGAGACCGAGCAGCTCCGGCCACGCCGACGGCGGTATCGAGGCGGGGCGAACGGCGGGCTCGACGACGCGGCCGCCGGCCGCGGTGAGCCCGCCGAAGACGCCCATCGGATCGACGACGATCGGAGCGACGCCCCGGGCATCGGCGATTTCCTCGGCGAGGACACCGAGCGTGTACGACTTTCCGGTCCCGCGCTTCCCGAAGACGACCCCCGCGTGCGGGCGGTCGAGGTCGACGCCGAGCGGCGCGCCGGCGCTCCCGTCGCGGGCGAGGAAGGAACCGATGCGAGCGGTGTGTGGCGGGCAGGAGTCGGCGGGACCGCTTCCAGCGGGCGGAGTTGGTTCATCGCCGTCGCCGTCCGCGTCGTCGCGTCCGAGTACGTACACGCGGTCGGATCGCACCGGTATCGGACAAAAATCTCCGGGGGATCCCGGATCGTGCGGGCCGATTTTTTATAAACGATACCGCGGCCAGCGAGGCGTATGTCCGATCGAGCACACGACTCGCGCACCGCGAACCGCCGGACGTTCAGCACCGATACCCGAGCGATCGAGGGACTCCCCGTCCGCCTCGTCATCGCGCTCGTCGTCGGCGTCGCCAGCCTCAGCGTGATGATGGGGATGATCGGCGACATCAACGGGTTAGCGGCGACCGAGCTCGACGCGCAGCCGCAGCCCGAGGTGACCACGCCCGGCGACCAGTCGATCGAGGTCGCGGTCGTCGACCCCGACGGCTCCCGCGTCGCGGACGCGACGGTCATCGTGCGGGGCGGCTCCGCGCGGATCGACGGCGTCGTCACCGCGCGGACCAACGGCGAAGGGATCGCGACCGTCGACGTCGACCCCGAACTGGGGCCGAACCAGGCGGACGGGACGCTCACGGTCGATATCAAGCCGCCGGCGGAGGGGGACTACGTCGACGAGCGAGGGAACACGGAGGTGCTCGTCGTCGAGGAGTGAACGACGCCCGCGGTGTGAAACGCCATCGCGGACGCTCCGAGGTCCGGTCGAATCGTGGCGGTGATCTCGCCAGGTTCCGACGAGGGAGCGTCAGAGATGGTCGTCCCAGTCGATCCAGTCCTGCTCCCAGCCGTGTCGACGGCGGCGGTCGCGTTCGGCGTGTTCGGCGTCTTCCCGCCGTGCTCGGTTCCGTTCCACGCCGGGCTGTTCGCCGTCGACGAGCATCGGTTTGAGCCGGGCCGGGCCGTGCGTCTCGACCGTCTCGAACCCGGCGGGCGCCGGGTCCTCTCCGTCACCCGCGCCGGGGTCCGCAGCGGGAGCGTCCGCAGCGGGTCCGTCGGCAGTCGAGGCGCCTGCGGCGTCCGCGTCGGCGGACGGTTCGATCGCCGCGACCGTCTGAACGCCCGCGCCGCGCGGGTAGACCAGCCGTCCGCCGGGCGCCAGCTGCTCGCGGAGGGCACGCGGCGGCTCGACCACCGCGGCTTCGAGGAGGATTCTGTCGTACGGCGCGTACGCCGGCAGTCCGTCGGCGCCGTCAGCGCGGTCGACGAGGACGGCCTCATATCCGGCGGCGTCGAGGTTCGAACGCGCGGCCACGACGGCGGCGCGGTCGATGTCGACCGCGTGAACGTGACGCGCGCCGGCGATTTCGGCGAGCATCGCGACCGAGTAGCCGATTCCGGCGCCGACGACGAGAACCGAGTCGCCCTCGGTCGCGTCGAGCGCCGTGACGAGCCGGACCACCGTCGCGAGCGACAGCGAGTGGGGGTCGTCGTCGTCGACGGTTCCGCTCCGGGGAGTGTCGTCGACGAACGGGTCGCGGGGAACGCGCTGGAGCGCGGTCAACACGGGCGGCTCGAGGGACTCGCCGATCTGGTGTTCGAGCCCCTCTATCATGTCCGCCCTGAGCGACGCGTCGTCCATGACCGCACTCGGGGCTCGGTCCTCTAAAAGCGTGCGTTCGTCGAGTGGGTGGCGATCCGGTGCGAGGAAATCTCGGGGACTGCGGCGGCAGCGCACTCGGAGACCGCGGCGGCTAGCGGTCCCGACTACCGCAGCGGAACGAACCGCACGCCGCCGTGATCCTCGCGGTCGACGCCGTCCGCGCGGACCGTGAGCCGGACGAGTCGCTGCTCGCCGCCCGCGGAGACGGGCGCGACGACGCGACCGCCCGGCTGAACGCGGTCGAGGATCGCTTCCGGGACCGACTCGGGCGCCGCACAGGTGAGGTAGGCGGCGTCGAAGGGGGCAGAGTCGACGAACGCGTCGCGTCCGTCACCGGCCGTGACCGTCACGTCGTAGCCGAGGCGGGCGAGTCGCTCCCGGGCGTCGGCGGCGAGTTCGGGAACGCGCTCGGCGGAGAAGACCGATCCGGGGCCGACGATCTCAGCGACGACCGCCGCGTGGTAGCCGCAGCCGGTACCCACCTCGAGGACGCGGTCACCGCGTTCGACGTCGAGGAGGTCGGTCATCACCGCGACCATGTGTGGCGCGCTGACCGTCTGCTCGTGGCCGATCGGGAGGGGTCGGTCGTCGTAGGCGGAGTCCACGTGGGCTTCGGGGACGAACTCGTGGCGCGGGACGGCCTCGATCGCCGACAGCGTCCGCTCGCTCACGTCGAGGCGCCGGCGGAGCGCGGCCACCAGGTCGCGCCTGGCCGCCGCGTGGTCGGTGTCGGTCATGAGATACGATAGCACTTCTAGCGTGGAGAAACCATCGACCGGACGGAAGAGGTGGGAGTTCGGATCGACAGGGAGTGTGGAGGGGGCGAGATCGGTCCGCAGGCGATCGGTTCGGAGGGAATAAATTGGAGGATGTCGCTTCGGGGTCGGTCGGCGCACGCCGGTCGGGTCACCCAGAGGCCGCCCGGATCAGTTCACGTCGATCCGGTGTCCCTCGTCCGCCTCGACGGCGTCGAGGGGGATCGTCACGGTGAGGACGCCGTGGCGGTAGGTCGCGGTCGCCTCGTCGGGACGGATGGTCGCGGGGAGGTCGACGGTCCGGGTGACGGACTCGTGGCGGCGCTCGCGTCGGAGGTACCGTCGGTCGGCGTCCTCGTGTTCAGCGTCGCGCTCGGCGGCGATGGTGAGCCGGTCGTCGTCGACGCGAACGTCGATACCGTCGCGGTCGAATCCCGGGAGGTCGGCCATCACGACGAACTCGTCGTCGTACTCCGTGACGTCGATGTCGGCGGTCCGGAGGTCACGACCCCACGCTCGCTCGCCCGCGAAGGGGGTGCGGCCGAGGAACTGTTCAATGTCGTCGAAGGGGTTCGTGGTGTTCATGGTACTCACCCTTACGGAGGCGCCGTG
The DNA here is from genome assembly GCF_039522565.1 of Halorubrum ejinorense. Lineage (GTDB taxonomy): Archaea > Halobacteriota > Halobacteria > Halobacteriales > Haloferacaceae > Halorubrum > Halorubrum ejinorense. Next base: position 14,041 of record NZ_BAAADQ010000013.1, read on the forward strand.
AGCTATTAAAGAGAGAGTGAGACGTGCTACCTCCCGATCGCGGCAGGCACCGATACGGACTCCGGCGGCGAATTCGACCCGAAACGCTCCCGTCCCGGCGGCGCGACCGGGTTCAGTTCACGTCGATCGTGTGACCGCGGTCGTCGTCGGCCGAGCGCTTGGGGAGAGTGACGGTGAGCACGCCGGCGTCGAAGGAGGCGGTCGCCGCGTTGGCCTCGACCGGCTCCGGGATCGGGACGCGCCGAGAGACGGACTGGAGGCGTCGCTCGCGTCGGTGATAGCGGACGGCGTCCTCGCCTTCGTCTTCGTCTCCGCCCGCGTCGGAGACGTCGAAGTCACTCGAGTCCTCGCGAGAGCCGGCGATCACGAGTGAGTCGTCGCGCAGTTCCACGTCGATGTCGTCGGCGTCGAACCCCGGGAGGTCGGCGACGACGGTGATCGCCTCGTCGTCCCCGTAGACGTCGACGTCCACGTCTCTGGCACCGGGGAACCGCGGCACGTCGGGGCCGGCCCCCTCCAGCGTCCCGCCGAGTTCCTCGAACTCGTGGCCCATCCGTTCGAGCAGGTCCTCGATCTCGTCGAAGGGATCGCGTCGGGTCATACAGGACAGGATTCGTGACGGAGCGTCTTGAACGTACTGGCGATACGGGGGCTCCGGGCACGCCGCCCGAGCGAGCGACAGACACTATCCGCTGGCGCACCTGCCGTTCGTATGCAACTGTTCTGGCACCGAGGGGACGCTCGCACGCGAGACAACGCCGGGCTCGCGGCCGCGGCACGGTCGGGGACGGTCGTGCCGGTCTTCGTGTACGACGCCGACCTGCTCGCGACCGTCGGCGCGCGCCAGCGCGCCTTCTTCCTCCGCCACGTGAAGCGGGTGGAGGAGCGCTACCGCGAACTCGGCAGCGACCTGGTCGTCCGCGCGGGCGACCCGGACGAGGTCCTCGTCGACCTCGCCGACGAGTACGACGCCGACACGGTGTTCTACGACGACCACTACCGCCCGGCGCGCCGGAACCGACAGCGGGCGGTCGAGGACGCGCTCGGGGACGCGGGCGTCGAGACGGACTCCCGGACCGACGTGGTGCTGGTGGACCCCGGGCGGTTGGAAGAACGGTACCCGAACCACAGTCAGTTCCACGACGACTGGGAGGCGGTGCCAAAGCGCGGCCCGTACGCCGAGCCTGACCCGGACGCGCTGGCCGACGTGCGCGACGGCAAGACCGTTCCCGAGCCCGAGGTCGACGTCGACCTCCCGGCCGCGGGGTACGACGCCGCGCGAGAGCGCTTCGACGAGTTCCTCGACTACGGGATCGCCTCGTACAACGACACCCGCGACGACCTCGCGCGGGCCGTCGAGGCGCCGACGCACGCCGTCTCCCGGATGTCACCGTACCTCGCGACCGGGGCGATCGGGATCCGCGAAGTGTGGGCCGGCGCGAGCGACGTGTACGACGCCGTGACGGGAGGTGAGCGCCGCAACGTCGACAAGTACCGCTACGAGCTGTCGTGGCGCGAGCAGATGTACCACCTGCTGTACTACAACCCCGACCTGGCGGTGTCGAACTACAAGTCGTTCCCGAACGAAATCGCGTGGCGCGAGGCCGACGACGACTTCGAGGCGTGGACGCGCGGCGAGACCGGCTACCCGCTCGTCGACGCCGGAATGCGCCAGCTGAACGCGGAGGGGTATATTCACAACCGCCCGCGGCAGGTCGTCGCGAGCTTCCTCACCAAGCACCTCCTCATCGACTGGCGGCGCGGCGCGCGCTACTTCACGAAGCAGCTGATCGACCACGACTACGCGTCGAACCACGGCGCGTGGCAGTGGACCGCCTCGACCGGGACCGACTCCGTCGACGTCCGCATCTTCGACCCGGTGAGCCAGATGTCGAAGTACGACGACGGGGCCCGCTACGTGAAGGCGTACGTCCCGGAACTGGCGGACGTGCCCGCCGGGACGGTCGTCGACTGGCCGACGCTCTCGCGGGCGGAACGCGAGGAACTCGCCCCCGACTACCCGCATCCGATAGTCGACCGGAACGAGGGGTACGAGCGGGCCCAACGCGTCTTCGAGGAGGCGCTCGGGAAGCGATAGCCGGGCGGGAATCGAGCCGAAACTCCGTTCCGTATCCGAGTTCTTTTCACGGGATCGGGCGAACACCGCCGGCATGTCCCCAGTCACGGTCGACGACGTCGAGGCCGCCGCCGAGCGGCTCGCCGGCACCGACATCGTCCAGCGCACGTCCGTCGAGCGGAGCCGGTCGCTGAGCGAGCGGTGCGGCGCCGACGTGCGCCTCAAGATGGAACACCTCCAGCGCACCGGCTCGTTCAAGACGCGCGGGGCGTACAACGCGATCTCGCAGGCGATCGACGGCTCCGGGGAGGGGACCGACGAGCCCGCCATCGAGCGCGTCGTGGCCGCGAGCGCGGGCAACCACGCGCAGGGGGTGGCGCTGGCGGCGGCGGACGCCGGGATCGGTGCGACGATCGTGATGCCGGAGTCGGCGCCGGCGGCGAAGATCGAGGCCACCCGCGCGTACGGCGCCGAAGTCGTGCTCCGGGGGAGCGCGTTCCCGGAGGCGATGGCGCACGCCCGGACGCTGACCGACGACCCCGGCGCGCGGTTCGTCCACGCGTTCGACGACCCGGACGTGGTCGCCGGACAGGGGACGCTCGGGCTGGAGGTCGTCGATCAGGTACCCGACGTCGATACCGTCCTCGTGCCGGTCGGCGGCGGGGGGCTCGCTGGCGGGGTCGCCACCGCGGTCAAGGCGCGCTCGCCCGAGACGCGCGTGGTGGGCGTTCAGACCGAGGGCGCCTCGACGCTCTCGGAGAGCCTGCGAGCGGGCGAACTCGTGACGCGGGAGGAGCCGGACACGATCGCGGACGGGATCGCGACCGGCGGGCTGAGCGAACTCACGTTCGGGCTCTTGAACGAGCACCTCGACGACGTGGTCGTCGTGAGCGACGACGACGTGGCGAACGCGATTCTCCTCCTCTTAGAGCGCGCGAAGCAGATGGTCGAGGGCGCGGGCGCGACCGCCGCGGCCGCGCTGCTCGACGACGACGCGGTCGACGACCTCGACTTGGCCGGCGAGACCGTCGTCCCCCTCCTCTGTGGCGGTAACATCGACGTGACGACGCTGAAAGAGGTGGTCACCCACGCGCTCGTCGACCGCGACCAGCTGATCGAGCTGTCGGTCCGCATCGACGACACCCCCGGCACGATGGGCGAGATCGCCACGCTGATCGGCGGCGAGCGCGCGAACATCCGGACGGTGCGCCACGAGCGGAGCCGCCCGGACCTCCCGGTGGGCGACGCCGACCTCGTGTTCGAGGTGGAGACGAACGGCCCGGCCCACGTCGATCGCGTCCTGACGGCGGTTCGCGAGGCGGGCTACGAGGTGGCGTGGACGACGCAGGAGGCGTGAGAAGGGTCGTCATTGTATAACTAAAACCGCGGTGGCGCGTGCCTCTGAGCGGCCGCCGAAGGCGGCCCGAGGAGCACGCGCGAGGGAGTCGCGAGCGAAGCGAGCGACGAGGCTGGGGAGGTGTGAGGCTGCGGTGCGGAGCGGTGCGGGGCGGGACTCAAAGGGGCAGTCGCGAGGACGGCGCAGGCGACGCAAGCACCGCAACGAGGGAGCGAACGAAGTGAGCGATCGAGTGAGGAGCACAGCGAGCGTGCGCCGTCCTCGCGACTGGGGCTTTGGCGGTGTTCACCGCCGGTCCATTATCAACTATTTATGAGTGAGCGGCAGGGACTTTGGCGGTGTTCACCGCCGGTCCATTATCAACTATTTATGAGTGAGCGGCAGGGACTTTGGAGGCGTTTGCCGTCGATCCGCCGCCGACATCGACTACGTACACCCGAGTGGACGAACCGACAGAGAACACGTCTGCCTCGTCTCGCTCGATCCGACGATTTAAAACGCTCACCTCGGCAATCACCCGCTAATGAGTCTCGTCGTTACCGACACCCTGGCGGACGAGCGCGTCGAGTTCACGGCCGACGGCGACGTCACGCTGTACGTCTGTGGACTGACGGTGTCGGACGACCCCCACCTCGGCCACGCCCGCCTGTGGTTCCACGCCGACGTGCTCCACCGGTGGCTCGAACACCTGGGTCACGACGTGCGTCACGTCGAGAACGTCACCGACGTCAACGAGAAGATCACGGCCCGGGTCGGCGAGCGCGACGAGTGGGCGGCCGAGCGCGACGTGGCCGAGACGTTCACGGCGACCGTCTTCGACGCGATGCGCGGCCTGAACCTCAAGCGGGCCGAGGTGTACCCCCGCGTCACCGAACACGTCCCCGAGATCGTCGACCTCGTCGAGACCCTGATCGAGCGGGGGTACGCCTACGAGTCGAACGGCTCCGTCTACTTCGACGTGACGCAGTTCGACGAGTACGGGAAGCTCTCGAACCAGGACCTCGACGCGCTCGAAGCGCAGGGCGAGCCGGACGAGCGGTCGGAGAAGCGCAACCCGTCGGACTTCGCCCTCTGGAAGGCCGACGGCGTGAGCGAGACCGCCGCGCGGGAACACGCGAAACACGAGCACGGCGACGAGACGCCCGCGGGCGAGACGTGGGCGTCGCCGTGGGGCGAGGGTCGCCCCGGATGGCACGTCGAGTGCTCGGCGATGTCGACGACCCATCTCGGTGACACGCTCGACGTCCACATGGGCGGCCGCGACCTCGTCTTCCCCCACCACGAAAACGAGATCGCACAGTCGGAGGCGGCCACCGGCGAGCCGTTCGCGCGCCACTGGCTCCACGTCGGCCTGCTGGCGATGGACGGCGAGAAGATGTCCTCCTCGATCGGGAACTTCTGGACCGTCCCCGACGCCTTGGACGAACTCGGCGTCAACGTCGTCCGGACCTTCTACGCCGGGGCGGCCTACCGCTCCGAGCAGGCGCTCACCGAGGAGACGATCGCCGAGGCCGAGGAGCGCTGGGAGCGCCTCTCGCGCACCTACGACCGCGCCGTCGAGGCGCTCGACTCCGTGGACGCCGCCGCGAAGACGGCCGACGAGACCCTCCGCGGGGGCGTCGAGACCGCCCGCGACGACTTCGCGGCCGCGATGAACGACGATCTCAATCTCCGGGAGGCGACCGCGGCGCTCTTAGACCTCACCGACGCGGTGAACCGCCACGTCGACGCGGTCGACGACGCGAGCGCGGACGGGACGGACGCGGCGGCCGCCTACGACTACCGCGGACTCCGCGAGGCGGTCGAAGCCTTCGAGGCGCTCGGCGGCGACGTGCTCGGCCTCCAGTTCGAGTCGACGAGCGACGGCGACGTGGACCTGGCCGGCGAGTTGGTCGAACTCGTCCTCGACGTGCGGGAGGCCGAGCGCGAGGCCGGGAACTACGAGCGCGCCGACGAACTGCGCGACGCGCTTCAGGAGGTCGGCGTCGAGATCGAGGACGGGCCGGACGGGGCGACGTACCGGTTCGAGTGACCGGGCGGGGAGACTGACGGACGAACCGACTGTTCGCCGGCAACCCCGACCGGTCGAGATGTGCCGGCCGACGGGTGCGTGAGACTCTTCGGACGCCGTTCGGACCGGTAGCTGTTTGACATTGCGAACAGATCGCACACGCGATGGTCGACGACCCCGCTCGTCGCGGTCAGCGCGTCTACGACCGATGGGCGACGTACGGACCCGCGTACCGACTGGTGGACCGACTGTCGCGGTCGATGCGCGAGGCGGCGGTCAGGGCGCTCGCGCCGGACGCGGCCGACACGGTCGTCGATCTCGGCTGCGGGCCCGGGGGCAGTTTCCCGCTGTTGGCCGAGGCCGTCGGCCCCGAGGGGGAGGTGATCGGCGTGGACTACAGCGCGGAGATGGTTCGCGCGGCCGCCGAGCGGGCGGCGGCGTACCCGTCGGTGTCCGTCCTCCGTGCGGACGCGTCCGAGTTGGGCCTGCGAGCCGACAGCGTCGACGGCGTCTTCGCGTCGCTGGCGCTGAGCGCGATGCCGGACGTGGAGGCCGTCTTCGACGAGATCGAGCGGGTGGTCCGTCCCGGCGGCCGCGTCGCGGTCATCGACGGGCGGGTCCCCGACGGGGCGTTCGGGAACGCGGTCATGAAGGCGTACCGACGAGTCGTGAACTTCCAGCACGCGGACGTCCTCGCGGACCTCCAGCGCCGGTTCGAGTCGGTGACCGTCGTCGAGAGGTTCGACGCCGGCCTGGGGTTCGTCGCGCGCGTCGACGTCGACTGACCGCGGCGGGCGCAGGCGGGCGGAACGGGAACCGTCAGGGCGCCCGGCTCACTCCAGGACGTGTTCGGTGTCGTACGAGCCGAGCACTTTGACCCACCCCTTGTCTGCGATCGCCTCGATGTCGCCGACCGCCTGCGCCATGTGGTCCTCGTAGAGGCCTGCGTCGACGTCGAAGTGGAACAGGTAGTCGCCGAGGCGCTCGCCGCTCGGGCGCGACTCGATCCGCGAGAGGTTGAGGTTGCGGTCGGCGAACGCCTCGAGCAGTTCGAGCAGGAGGCCGGGGTAGTTCGCGTTCGGGTAGACGATGAGCGTCGTCTTGCCGCCGGCGTCGGTGCGGGCCGACGCGGGCGCGACGACGAGGAACCGGGTCGCGTTCGAGGTGCGGTCCTGGATGTCCTCGGCGAGGATGCGCAGGTCGTCGCCGGCGTTGTCCGGGTGACCGATCCCGGCGATGCGGGCGTCCTCGCGGGCGCGTTCGACCCCGCGGGCGGTGGACGCGACCGCTTCGAGGCCCGCGTCGGGGTAGTTCGCTTCGAGCCAGTTGCGGCACTGCGCGAGCGCCTGCGAGTGGCTGGCGACGACCTCGAACTCGTCGTCCTGCGCGAGGAGGGCGTGACGGATCGGGGTGACGACCTCGCGTGTCACCGACACGTCGTACTCCGCGAGCGCGTCGAGGCTCTCGGTGACGGACCCCTCGATGCTGTTCTCGATGGGGACCACGCCGCGCTCGAACTCGCCGGCGGCGACGGCGTCGACGATGGCGGTGACCGATTCGCGGAACGACACCTCGGCGGCGACGGCGCTCGCGGCGCGGTGTGAGTACGTGCCGGCGGGACCAAGCGTGACGGCGTTCATTACGCCAACGTATCGGGGGAGGTGAGAAAAGCCTGCGGGGCGCGGCGATGCTTCGGGTGGAGTCGGGCCCTCGAGCGACCGCGAGGCGACCGACGGAACCGCTACTCGTCGTCCGGCTCGGTCGGCACGCCGCCGAGGTTCCCCTCGTCGTCGAACAGCTTCGCGCGGAGGAAGCGCGTGCGGTAGCGGTTCGCTCCCTCCTTCGTGTCCGCCTCGCGGATCTCGTCGGTCCGGCCGTCAGCGACGGCCTCGATGATGTCCTCGACCTGTTCCTTCTCGCTCGGGGTCAGGTCGAACTCGTAGGTCCGCGGCTGCTCGCTCTCGAGTCGGGTCCACTTCCGCGCGGCCGACACGACCACGGAACAGGGTTCCCGACAGGGGAACGCGCCGTCGCCGCCGTCGACATCGAGGTCGGTGTCGTCGTCGTACTGCCACTCCCGGCGCTTGAGACACTGCGAGTCGTCACAGCAGGCCTCGGCGACCCAGTTGACGTGTTCGTACCCCTCGCCGCGGTCCCACGTCTTCACGACGCCGTAGATCCCCGACTGGCGTTCCATCGTCTCGCGCCAGTGGGTCACGTCGAGTTCCCCTTCGCGCTCGCGGTGCCAGTTGGCGACCGTCGCGGGGTAGATCGTCTCCACCGTCTCGTAGAAGTCGCGCGGCCCCAGATCGGGGAAGACCCACCCGCTCGCGAGCGACGGCGCCGTCTTGAGGGGTCGGTACCGCCCCTTCTCGTCGAAGGTGACCAAGTCACGGGCGTCGAGCGGGTCGTCGTGGGCCGTCAGGTCGTCGACCGGAACGCCGGCGTCGTCGGCGTGGCGCACGTCGTAGCGGCGTTCCCCGCGGTCGGTGACGGTGGCCGTGATCTTCAGTTCCCCCCAGGCGCGCTCGATCCCGGCCGCGAGCGCCGCGTAGCGGGCCGCCACGGTCTCGCCGTCGGCGTCCTCGATCCACCGAAGGAAGGCGCGGCGCGGGCCGAACTCGCCGACGACTCGCTCGAAGGCGTACCAGTCCGTGACCGCCGGCGCGCGCTCGGCGAGCGCCTCGTGGAGTTCGCGCTCGGCCATCGGATCGGACCGGTCGCCGTCGGCGAGGACGTACCCGCCGTCGTCGGCGCGGGTGACGGTGAACCCCTCGAACCGGACCGGCTCGCCCGGGTCGCGGTCGTCGAGCGCGTCGAGGACCGCGTCGAACGCGTCGCCGGGGAGGTCGATCGGCGGGACGGTCGGCGCTTCGGTGTCGTCGGTCGCGTCGTCTCCGTCGTCTCCGTCGTCGGTCGCGGCGTCGGGCGTCGGGTCGCTCACGGTCAGTCACCCGTGGCGACGCGGGTCGTCTCGCGCACGTCGTCGAGCGCGGCCCCGAGGTCGGCGCCGGCGTCGGCGGCGCGCTCCAAGACCACGTCGGCCATGAGCGGCTCCGTCCCAACGGCGCCGGCGTACCAGATCCGGGTGCCGTCGACGGTCTCCGGCACGTCGTATCCCTCGGTGTGGTCCTCACAGAGCCCGACGTCTTCGGGGATGTCCTCCTGCGTGTGGTAGCCGTCGGCGATGAACAGCGGGACCAAGACCACGTCCTCGCTCTCGAAGTGTTCGGGGAGGTCGTCGACCTCCGGGTCCTCGTCCATGTACAGCGCTTTCACCTCGTCGAAGCGGTCGCGCTCGGCGATCCGGTCAGCGTGGTACTCGATCGCCTTCGCCGAGTTCTCGTTGCGCTCGGTGCCGTGGCCGACGACCGCCAGCCCGAACCCCTCGCCGACGTCCGAGTCGTTCGTCACCGACTCCGCCCGCCGGACGATCACGTCGGTCATCGCGCGGTGGGTTCCCACGGGGCCGCAGTAGTGGACCTCGCGGTCGATGTCCTCGGCGACGAGCGTCGCCTGGTCGGCAGAGAGGCCGTCAGAGCCCCAGTGAGAGACGTCCCAGCCGTCGAGCCGCAGCTCTCGTGGGATCACCTGTTCGGTGAAGTACCCCTCCGAGATGAAAAGCGGGACGACGTAGATCTCGTCGCCTTCGACGGTGCGGAGCACCTCCCGGAAGTGCGGTTCCTCCTTCCAGAAGCCGGTGCGGACCTCGTCGAAGGCACCGGTAGCGCGGATCGTGTCGGCGTGGTCGTACGTCGGCGAGCTCGACTCCGGATTGAGGTGAGAGCCGTGCGCGACGATGACGAGCGACTGCATACCCGATCTGTGGGCGCACCGCTCTTAGGGACTTCGGAGGCTGCGGCGCGGCGGGAACGTGACGGGCGGGTGCGTCGGAACCGGAGCGGGCCGGGCCGACGGCCGGAACCGAGTCAGGCCGAGTCGACCGCCGGCGCCGAATCGAGTGCGGCCTCGACGACCCGAACCGCGTCGGGACCGTCGCGGCGCCGGACGACGCAGACGAGCGAACCTCCGGCGACGCCCGCGGCGACGACCTGGACCTCTCGAACCGCGAGCCGACGGAGCGCGGCCGCGAGCGTCGCGGCGTCGACGTTCCCGGTCGCGACGACCGCCGTGTGGTCGCCCTCCGGAACGACGGCGGCCTCCCCCACCCGGAGGAGCGGCGTCGCCTCGTCCGCCTCGTCGGCGACTCCCACCCCGCTCCGCATCGAGACGGTCGCCTCGCTCGACGCCGTCGCGTACGCGGGCAGTTCTTCGCGGAAGCGTCGGAGGGCGGCCGCGATGGCGTCGGCGTCGCCGTCGAGGTCGGCGGCCTCCGCGAGCCACGCGGCCGCGGCGCTGTGGTTCAGGAGTCCGGCACGGAGCGCGTCGAAGACGAAGGGGCGCGCGCGGACCGCCGCGCGGGTCTCGGCTGCCAGCGACATGCGCCGAGGTGCGCGGCCGGTCCGCAAGGACGTTTCGGTCCCGGAGGGCAACCGATTCACGGCCGGTCCGCGGACGGGTCGGGACTGTGCCGCGGCCGCACTGCGACCGAGTCGGGGCAAGCGACTCGTGTCGTCGGAGCGTACACCGCGACGTGAACCACGTCCCCGACGAGGCGCTGGCCGCGATCGACGCGTTCGGCGAGGGGCACCTGCGCGGGGAGCCGACGCCGGTTCGCGAACGGCTCCGCTCGGACCTTCGGATTCGGATACTCCCCGAAGGCGACCGGACCGCCCGGTGTCGCTTCGAGACCGAACACACGCGGGCGCCGCCGACCCTCCGCGATCGGGGGTCGTTCCTCGCGACCTACGTCGACGGGGTCGACGACCGCTTGCGGGCGTGGGGGATCGACCCGCCCGACGCCTACGAGTACCGCCGGACCGTCGAGGGCACCCACCGGTACGAGGGAGTCCTGTCGCTGCCGTGACCCGGGGCGAGTCCGGTCACGTCCGACATTTATGCCGTCGTCGAACCGAGGAACCGACGTGATCCGAACCGCCGCCTACGCCGCGCACGTGCTGTCGGGAGCGTTCTGGACCGGTGCCGTGCTGTTCGTCGTCTACGCGGTCCTCCCCCGGGCGACGGACGGGGACCTGTCTCGAGAGTCGTTCGCCGACGCCGCACACCGACTGCTCATGGTCACCCGCTGGACGGGCGTCGCGCTGCCGGTCACCGGCGCGTACCTCGTCTGGGTGCTGTACGGCTCCCTCGAGTCGTTGACCGCCGCGCCCCGCGGGTGGGCCGTCCTCGCGATGCTGTCGCTGTGGGGCGTGATGAACGGCCTCGTCGAGATGGGCGTGTTGCGGATGCGCCGCGAACTCGATCCGGAGGTCGGCTGGGGTCAGTACATGGCCGAGGGGCTTCCGACCGAGGCGTTCGCCGACGGCGGGGGAGCCCCGACGACCCAGCGGCTGGCGGCCGTGAGCCGGCCGTACCTACTCGCGAGCGCCGCACTCGCCGTGTTGCTCCTCGTCGACGCCGCGCTCTTGGCCGGCGGGATCCCTGTCTGACATCGGAGCGAACGTCCCGAGCGGGCGAGAAGGTCGGCGCCGTGGACAGTATATAAAACGCGGTGAATTCCGGTCGCGCTCCGAACCGAGATCAATGGTAACTCTCCGCATGAACTGGCCGAGAAGGTCGCGGTGTCAGGCGTTTTTTCGAGGTTGACCGCGGCGGTACCCGTCGGACGGCGATCGCCCACCAACGAATCATTTATATAGAATCACAATCAATCAAACGCTGTATGAGTCAGCGAATGCAGCAGGGTCAGCCGATGATCATCATGGGCGATGACGCCCAGCGCGTCCAGGACAAGGACGCACAGGAGTACAACATCTCCGCGGCACGCGGTGTCGCCGAGTCGGTCCGGTCGACGCTCGGACCGAAGGGGATGGACAAGATGCTCGTCAACTCGATGGGCGACGTCACCATCACCAACGACGGCGTCACCATCCTCCAGGAGATGGACATCGACAACCCGACGGCCGAGATGGTCGTCGAGGTCGCCGAGACCCAGGAGGACGAGGCCGGCGACGGCACGACCAGCGCGGTCGCCATCGCGGGCGAGCTGCTGAAAAACGCCGAGGACCTCCTCGAACAGGACATCCACCCGACGGCGGTGATCAAGGGGTTCAACCTCGCGAGCGAGTACGCCCGCGAGCAGGTCGACGACATCGCGACGGCCGTCGACCCCGACGACGCCGAGACGCTGCGGAACGTCGCCGAGACGTCGATGACCGGAAAGGGCGCGGAGCTCGACAAGGACGTGCTCGCCGACCTTGTCGTCCGCGCGGTACAGGGCGTCACCGTCGAGGCCGACGACGGCTCGCACGTGGTCGACCTGGCGAACCTCAACATCGAGACGCGCACCGGTCGCGCGGCGGGCGAGTCGCGCCTGCTCTCCGGTGCCGTCATCGACAAGGACCCCGTCCACGACGACATGCCGACCGACTTCGAGGACGCGAACGTCCTCCTCCTCAACGACCCGATCGAGGTCGAGGAGGCGGACGTCGACACCTCGGTCAACGTCGACTCGCCGGACCAGCTCCAGAAGTTCCTCGATCAGGAAGAAGAGCAGCTCCGCGCGAAGGTGGACAAGATCGTCGACTCCGGCGCCGACGTCGTCTTCTGTCAGAAGGGGATCGACGACCTCGCGCAGCACTACCTCGCGAAGGAGGGCATCCTGGCGGTCCGCCGCACGAAGAAGTCCGACCTGACCTTCCTGAAGAACGTGCTCGGCGCGCCGATCGTCACCGACCTCGACTCGCTCACCGCCGAGGACCTCGCGGTCGGCACGATCGAACGCGACGCCGACGAGGAGCTGTTCTACGTCGAGGGCGAGGACGCCCACGGCGTCACGCTCCTCCTGTACGGCACCACCGAACACGTCGTCGACGAGCTCGAACGCGGCATTCAGGACGCGCTCGACGTGGTCTCGACGACCGTCTCCGACGGGCGGACCCTGCCCGGCGGCGGCGCGGTCGAGGTCGAGCTCGCGCGGCGGCTGCGCGACTACGCCGACTCCGTCGACGGGCGCGAGCAGCTCGCGGTCGAGGCGTTCGCTGACTCCCTCGAACTGATCCCGCGCGTCCTCGCCGAGAACGCGGGCCTCGACGCGATCGACCTGCTGGTCGACCTGCGCGCGGCCCACGAGGCGGGCGACGAGCACGCCGGGCTCGACGTGTTCGCCGGAGAGGTCGTCAACACGGCCGATGCTGGCGTCGTCGAGACGGCCCACGCCAAGGAACAGGCGATCGCCTCCGCGGCCGAGGCGGCGAACCTCGTGTTGAAAATCGACGACATCATCTCGGCGGGCGACCTCTCGACCGCCGGCGACGGCGACGAGGGCGGCGCCCCCGGCGGCGGCATGGGCGGCATGGGTGGCATGGGCGGCGCGATGTAAGCGAGGTTCTGAGAGAACCTCGAACGGCGAGCGGGGGTCGGTCACCCCACGATCACGAACGACCATCCGAACGCTCCGTTTTCCCCCGTTTCGATCCACGGATAGCGGCGCGGCCGGTCCGCATCTCGGGCCGCGCCCGTGCGCGTCGTGCGCATCCGCGGCCGCACCTCTTTACCGATCCAGACCCTACGGATCGGTGATGACGAACCTGACGCTCTACGAGCTGGAGGGCTGTCCGTACTGCGCGAAGGTGACGACGAAGCTCGAGGACCTCGAGTTGGAGTACGAGTCGATCATGGTGCCGCGCTCGCACAGCGAACGCACCGAGGTCGAAGAGGTGTCCGGGCAGACGGGCGTCCCGGTCCTCGTCGACGAGGAACACGGCGTCGAGGGAATGGCCGAGAGCGACGACATCGTCGAGTACCTCGAAGAGACGTACGGCGGCGCGAGCTAAGGCGCCGGTCACGTCGGGCGCCGCGTCCGACGAACGAGAGCGTTCAGCGAGCGCGGCGTTCGGCGAACGAGAGGCTATTTATCCGGCGGGAATGAGGTGTCCGGCGTGCGACTCGTTCACCGTCCCGCCGCGGCGACCGATTCGGAGACCGTCCTCGCGAGCGACGTCGACGTCGCGCGCTCGACGCTCGAACAGGCTCGCGGGCTGATGTTCCGGCGGTCGATCCCGGATGACTACGCCCTCGTGTTTCCGTTCGACGAGGTCGACACGCAGTGGCTCCACATGCTGTTCGTCCCCTTCGCGATCGACGCGGTGTGGCTCGTCGACGGCGAGGTCACGGAGAAAAAGCGGCTCGCGCCGTTCGTCGGTCTGGGTCGCGGTCGCGCCGACACGGTGATCGAACTGCCGGCGGACGCGGCCGGATCGGTGGCCGTCGGCGACGAACTGCGCCTGGTCGACTGAACGCGGACCGATCGAGCGGTCCGGCGAAAGCGACGGCGCAGCGACGAACGGCGGGGCCGGGTCTCAGGCGTCGCCGTCGCGGACGTCGGGAGCGAACAGGTCTCCGTCCGAGGGCGATCCCTCCGCGACGCGGAGGGACAGTTCGATCCGGCTGCCGCCGGCCTTGCTCTCGGCGATGTCGAGGCTCCCGCCGCCGGCGGTGACGATCCAGTTCACGTACCAGAGCCCGAGCCCGCTCGCGTGGTCGAGCGGCGTCTCCTCGCCGGTGAGGACGGCCCGCTCGGCCGGCGGGATGCCCGGCCCGGCGTCGGCGACGACGAGCGAGAGCCACGACTCGCTGGGCAGCTCCGCTGCCGAGATCCGCACCCGCGGGCTGTCGGCGCTGTTGTGACGGATCGCGTTGTCGACGAGTTCGGTGATCGCCTCCGGGAAAAACGAGACGGCGGAGACGACGAGCCCTTCGGGAACGTCGACGTCGACGGCGGCCCGCTCGCGGACCGCCGGGTCGAGCGATTCGAGCGCGGCGTCGACCGCGGGCGCGAGCGCGATCGGCCGCGGCGAAGGGCGCTGTGAGAGCAGCCGTTCCACCTTCCGCGAGGTCTCGCCGAGCCGCAACAGCCGCTCGGCGGTGTCGACGACCCGTTCGAGCTCCGTGACCAGTTCGGGGTCGTCGACGGTCTCGATGGCTCGGCCGGTGAACCCGGTGACCACGTTGAGGTCGTTCCGGAAGTTGTGGCGCAACACGCGCGTCAACACGGCGAGCCGCTCCTCTCTGAGCGACGCCTCGGTGACGTCCTCGCCGACGCCGACGGCGCCGACCACTCTGTCACCGTCGGTCACCGGACCGATCGAGAGCCGGTACGGGACCCGTTCGCCGGAGCGGGTGAGCAGCCGGGCCTCACAGGTGACGGTCTCGGCGTCACGGTACACCTGCGCGAGAGCTTCCCTGACGGCGTCGGTCGTCTCGTCGTCGAACAGCGAGGAGAGCGCCCGACCGGACAGCGTCTCGGGTTCGTACCCGCTGTCGGTCGCTAGTCGGTCGTTCCACCGCGAGAGCGTTCCTTCTTCGGTACACCGGAACAGCGCGAGGGGAACCGTCTCGGCGAGCGCGTCGACGAGTCGGCGCTCCGCGTCGCGCTCGCCCGCGGCGGCGACGCGAGCGGTCGCGTCCGAGAGGCCGACGACGAGCCACTCGCTGCCGGCGATCGTCGCCGTGTGGAGTGCCGCGTCGACCCGTACGCCGGGGTCACCGAGCCGCACGTCCCACTGGAACCGTTTGACTCCGGCGGCGTCGGCGGCGGCGTTCGACGCGTCGGCGGCCACGTCGGCGACGGGGTCACCGGCGACGGTGACGTCGCTCTCGCCGACGTCCGGAAGCCCCATGAGCGTCAGCGTGCCGCGGTCGTAGCCGAGGAGGTCCACCGCGGGCGGGTTCGCGGCGCGGATCGCCAGCGTCTCTCGATCGCAGACGAGCGCGGGGGTTGGCACCGCCTCGACGAACGCCCGGAGGATGCCGGTGGCGGCGGCGACGCCGCTCGACGAGGATCGACCGTCGGCCGGCGGGTCCGCGTCACCGTCTCCCATATGTCGAGGATCGAGACGCTCCGGGCATATGTGTTTACTGTTTTAGATATCGCGGCGCGAACGGTCGCGGTGGGCAGTACGAACGGATCCAGTCGAGAGAGGGCCGACGGAGACTCACCGGGCTAAGCGCGGTACCCCGGGCTTAGTCCGCCTTCGCCTGCCAGTCGCGGACGGTATCGGCGCCGACGCCGTCGACGTCGGCCGCCAGGTCGTCCGGATCGGCCGACTTGAGTTCGTCGACGCCGCCGACGCCGGCGTCTTTCAGCTTCGACGCGGTCTTCTCGCCGATTCCCTCGACCGCTTGGAGCTCGGACCCCTCCTGCCGGGCCGTGAACTCGCGGTAGTTACAGATCGGACAGCCCAGTTCCCACGGCTCGTCGCCTGAGTGGACCCGGAGGTGCGGGAGGTCGTGCTCCTCGCAGGTCTCGTCGGTTACCTCGATCTCGCCGCGCCGGGGGAGCGGCAGCGAGTAGTCGCAGTCGGGGTAGCGCGTACAGCCGACGAGTCGGGAGCCGGACCGGAGTCGCTTGATCGCGAGATCCCCTCCGTGTTCCGCACCACAGTCGGGACAGACGCCGATCACCTCGTCTTCCTGTTCGTCCGCCTCGTCCGCCTTACACTGCGGACAGCCGTGGACGAACGTCTTCCGGCCGGCGAGCATCTTCACGTGGCGGAGGTCGTGGTCCTCGCAGGTCTCGTCGAGGAGGAGCGGCTTCCCCGTCGAGGGGAGCGGCAGGGTGTACTCGCAGTCGGGGTAGCCGTCGCAGCCGACGAAGTACGACCCCTGTCGCGACTTCCGGACGAGCAGGTCGGACCCGCACTCCGGACACGGTCCGAGCGTCTTGTCCGCCTTCAGGGAGGTCTGGAGGTGGTCGCCGACCGCCTCGCGGGAGTCGGTGAGGTCGTCGAACACCTGCGAGAGCAGTTCGCGGGAGGCCGCGGTCACGTCCTCGTAGTCCTTCTCGCCGCCCGCGATCGACGCCATGTCGGATTCGAGCTGTGCGGTCATCTCGTCGCTCACGATCCGGTCGGCGAACTCCTCTGCGGCCTCGACGACCGCCTCCGCGAGCCGGGTCGGCCGGGGCGGATCGCTCTCGACGTAGTTCCGCTCGTAGAGCTTCTCGATGGTGCGGTGGCGGGTCGCCTTTGTCCCCAGCTGTCGCTTCTCCATCTCCTCGATGAGGCGGGACTGCCCGTAGCGGCGGGGCGGTTGGGTCTCTTTTGCCTCGGTGACCCGGTCGGACAGCGACAGCGTCTCCCCGACCTCGACGTCGGGGACGATCCGCTCGTCGCTGGAGCGGTACGGGTAGACGTCGTGGTAGCCCGCCTCCAGCAGGCGCTTCCCGTTCGCCTTCAGCCGCAGGCCCCCGTCGGCGGCGAGGTCGGCCGGACCGCGCGCCTCGTCCGGGTCGCGGAGCGCGGCGAGCCCGTCCGCGCGCTCGGCGATCGCGGTCGCCTCGCCGTTCGCGAGCGCGACGACGCGGAGCCGCTCCCACGTCGCGGGCTCGGCGCAGGTGGCGAGGAAGCGGCGGACGATCAGCTCGTACACCTCCCACTCGTCGTCGGAGAGGTCGCTCGCGCTCGGTAGCTCGCCGGTCGGGTGAATCGGGGGGTGGTCGGTCGTCTCCTCGTCTCCCTCGGTCGGTTCGATATCGCGGTCCTCGACGAGCAGGCTCGCGGCGTCGGTTCCGAACGTCGAGGACGCCTGCAGCTCCTCGATCAGCTCCTCGGGGTCGAGGTCGTCGGGGTACACCGTGTTGTCGGTCCGCGGGTAGGTGACGTAGCCGGCGGTGTACAGGTCCTCGGCGAGCGACATGGCGCGTTGCGCGGAGTAGCCGAGCGACCCGGCCGCGCGGATGAACGCCGTGGTGTTGAACGGCGTCGGCGGGTCGTCGGTCCGGGTCCGCCGGGTGACGTCGTCGACGCTGGCCTCCTCGGCCGCGTCGAGGGCCTCGGTGAGCGTCTCGGCGACCGACTCGTTCCAGACGCGCTCGCGCTCGTTGCCCTCGTCGTTCAGGTAGAAGTACTGCGCCTCGAAGGGGTCGCCGCCCGCCTTCGCCAGCTCGCCCGACAGCTCCCAGTAGGCCTCGGGGTCGAACGCCTGTATCTCCCGCTCGCGGTCGACGATGAGCTTGAGCGTCGGTCCCTGAACCCGGCCGACGGAGATGAAGTCGTCACCGAGCTGGCGGGCGGATAAAGAGAGGAACCGGGTCAGGGCGGCGCCCCACGTCAGGTCGATGGTCTGTCTGGCCTCGCCGGCGGCGGCCAGATCGAAGTCGAGGTCGTCGGGGTTCGCGAACGCCTTCTGGACCTCGTTTTCGGTGATCGAAGAGAAGCGAACGCGGTCGACGGGAACGTCCTCGTTGACCTCGCGGACGAGCTCGTAGGCCTCCTTGCCGATGAGCTCGCCCTCGCGGTCGTAGTCGGTCGCGATGACGACGCGCGAGGCGTTGCGGGCGAGCCGGCGCAGCGCCGCCACGATTCCCTCCTGCGTGGGCGTCTTGGTGACGGGCGCGTCGATGAGCTCGACCGGCTCGACGTCGCGCCAGTCGTTGTACTCGGCGGGGAAGTCGACGCCGACGACGTGGCCGGACAGCCCGATACACCGCTTGCCGCCCCACTCGTAGACGTTGACGTCGTTCATCCGCTCCGCGGTCGCGGACTCGCCGCTCAGGATGTCGGCGATGCGCCGCGCCGCGTTGTCTTTCTCCGTGATTATCAGCTCGGGGCCGCGACTCATTGCGCCGAGATACGCCGCTCCCGGGTCTAAACCTTTCGTGACGAGAGATTGCGGGCAGGCTCGGGGACGGACGGCCTCAAAAGACGAATCGGAGCGCGACCGGTCACCGGGCCGCGTCGTCGGACTCGGCGAGGAACTCCGCGTCTGTCGCCTCGCGGTACGGCTCCGGCGGCTCGTCGTCCGCGTCGAGTTCGCGCCGTGCGAGGTGGTTCTCGAGTTGGCGGCGCTTGTTCCTCCCCTTCCGCTCGCGACCCGATTTCGTGTCTGGCATCGTCACCCGTGTCAACTATACCCACACATATGAATCTTGTGTCGGTGTGCGGACGTATCCGTGAGCGGCAGGAACAGACGCCATCGAAGCAGCGCAGTCCGGCGACAGCGGCTGAGTATGTAAATATCGACAGGCGGCAGCGATGATCACTTATAAATAAACGATGCGGTCGGCGCGTGCCTGCGAGCGGCCGGTAGGCCGCGAGCAGCACGCGCGAGGGAGTCGGCCGGTCGGAGCGAAGCGGAGGCCGGCCGACGAGGCTGGGGAGGCGTGAGGCTGCGGTGCGGTCGCGGTCGGGGTGGGACTCAAAGGGGCAACCGTGAGGAGTTCGGAGGCGACGCAAGCACCGCAGCGAAGGAGCGGAGCGACTGAGCGAGGAGCACAGCGAGCGTCCGGACTCCTCACGGTTGGGGCTTTGGAGGCACTCACCGTCGATCCGCAGTCGGTTACTTATAAACGGCTAACAGCGATGTGCCGCCGGAGTTCAACATCGAGTCTCCCTGGACACGACCTCGTCGGCCGGGTCAACGAAGACCGAGACACCGCCAGCAATGCGCGCAAAGACCACCACGTAGATACAGCCGCCGTACTCCTCGCCGAGAGGCTGGGTGAGGACGGTTTCATCCTCGGATGAGTCGGGACCGTGGTCGGGATACCCCGCTTTCACGTCCAGCCACAACCGTTCCTCACCGTTCCCAAACGGACCTTCGACGATAGCTAAATTTCCGTCACCCCTTTCCGACGCATCGACCTCGAACGAGTCCCAGTAGCGTACGCTCTCGGCGGATCGCAGAACGATTTCGAACGTTCGTGCGACGTCTTGACCGTTTGCGATCTCGATCGTGTCGATGACCGTGGGGTCGTTATCGCTCTCCGTGGAATCACCGCCGAGGTCGGTACAGCCCGCGAGACCGACGAGGCCGACACCGCCGAGGCTCGCGAGGAGCTTACGACGGTCAGTAGACAGTTCGGGGACCATTCGTACGACAGATCTATTTCGGATAGATCTGTTTGTATTTTTCCACCGTATGTCCGTACTGAATACAGGACAGAAGCGCATCGCTCTCCGAAGATTTCAACGGACCCAAGATCGGTAGGTTCGGGAACTACGGACTCGCTCGTCGCTGTCGCTCCTCGCTCGGAGTCGGCGTCGACAGAACGCCAGGAGAGGGATTTGAACCCGGAGCACTTCGCTCACTTCGTTCGCTCGTCCTCAGATTCAAATCCCCTCAGTCGCGTTTTCGACGAACGGCTCGCTCCGCTCACCGTGTTGTTCGTCGAAAACGCCAGGAGAGGGATTTGAACCTCAGTCGTTCCGCTCGTTTCGCTCGCTCCACTCCCTGGTTCAAACCCGCAAGCGCTTCGCTGTCGCGGTACTCGCTCGTCGCTGTCGCTCCTCGCTCGTTGTTGCGACAGCGAAGCGCCAGGAGAGGGATTTGAACCCCCGATCCCAGAAGGGAACACGCTTTCCAGGCGTGCGCCTTACCACTCGGCCATCCTGGCTCACGCGATGATACTGCGGTGCGACTGTTAAGTCCTTCTTTTCGCCCGCAGGCGCGCCTCGGCGAGGTAGGAAAGACCGGCCGAGGCGACGCCGACGCCGAGCGCGACGAGCGCCAGCCCCCAGAGGCCGACCGGCAGCGGCCCCGGACCGAGGAGCCGGTACCCCTGCGCGAGTACGAGGAAGGCGAACCCGCCGACGACCCCCCACAGCGCCGCGGACCGCACCCTGGCGCGCGGGGTGGCCGGGGCGCCGCGCGCCCTCGCCGATTCGCCGCCGCCGTCCGCCATCACTCGACGACGGCGACCGCCTCGATCTCGACGCCGGCGCCCTTCGGGAGCGCGCCCGCCTCGACCGCGGACCGCGCTGGCGGCGAGTCGTCGAAGTAGCCGGCGTAGGTCTCGTTCATCTCGTCGAAGTCGTCCATGTCGGCGAGGAACACCGTCGTCTTGAGCACGTCCTCGGGCGACGCGCCCGCCTCGTCGAGCACCGCGAGGAGGTTGTCGAGCGCCCGCTCCGTCTGGACCGCGATCGACGCGTCGTCCAGCAGATCGCCGTCCGGCGTCAGCGGGATCTGCCCGGCCGTGAACACGAGGTCGCCGTCGGTCGTCGCCTGGCTGTACGCGCCCACCGCCGCCGGGGCGTCGTCCGTGTGGATGATCTCTTTCATGCGAGTCCGCGTTCGACCGGCACCCTCAAGAGTACTCTGGAGGCCCCGACCGCGCCCACCGTCAGACACAAGCCACTGGAATGATAACACGGCACACATGACGGGTGACCAGCTACTGCCGCTCGTCGCGATACTCGCCGGTGTGATGGGGGTCAACCTCGCGGTGGCGTGGGTGCTCATCCGCCGGAACAGCGGTCCGGGGACGTTCTTTGACTCGGTCACGGCCCGGGCGTCGAGTCCCGACCGCGACGGGGCGGTGGCCGGCGTCGGGTCAGCGGCCGCGTCGGACGGCGACGGGGCCGGCGACGAACCGGGCGAGTCGATCGGCCGGCGCGACCCGCCGCCGCTCGACGCCGAGGGCGAAACGGTCGTGTGCCGTCACTGCGGTGCGGAGAACCGGGACGGGTTCCGGTACTGCCGGTGGTGCGTGCGGTCGGGGTTCGTCGACGAGGGCGCCGGGGTCACCGCGGGGACCGCGATGGCCGACCGGTCGTCGTGAAGGAGTGCGGGGTCTCCCGCGAACGCTCCGGCGACTCCCGAAAGCGAACGCACCGGCCCTCTCAGGTCGCGTCGACTCGACAGCCGGCCGCGTAGTCGATCCCGTCGATGGTGTCGATACCGTCGTCGCCGCACACCGGGCAGTCCGGGTTGCGCGCGTACGGCACGGTCTCGAAGGAGAGGTCCATCGCGTCGTAAAACAGCATGCGGCCGACGAGCGGCTCGCCGATGTCGACGAGGAGCTTCATCGCCTCCGTCGCCTGGAGACAGCCGACCGTTCCGGGGAGCACACCGAGGACGCCGGTGCTGGCGCAGTCCGGCACCGTTCCCGGCTCCGGCGGCTCCGGGAACAGACACCGGTAGCAGGGGCCGTCGGGCGACAGCGTCGTCACCTGTCCCTCGAACTTGTAGATGGCGCCGTGCGAGACGGGGACGCCCTCGATCCGGGCGGCGTCGTTCACCACGTACCGAGTGGCGAAGTTGTCCGAGCAGTCGACGATCACGTCGTACTCGGTGATTAGCTCGCGGGCGTTGCCCGCGTCGAGCCGGCGTTCGTGGCGCTCGACGTCGACGTCGGGATTGAGGTCGGCGACGTAGTCCGCGGCCGAGTCGACCTTCGCGCGCCCCACGTCGCCGTCGCCGTGGATGACCTGTCGCTGGAGGTTCGACCGTTCGACGACGTCGTCGTCGGCGATTCCGATGGTGCCGACGCCGGCGGCCGCGAGGTACTGGATCGCGGGCGCGCCCAGCCCCCCGGCACCGACGACGAGGGCCCGCCCGTCGAGCAGGCGCTTCTGCCCCTCCGGCCCGACGTCGTCAAGGATGACGTGTCTGGAGTAGCGGTCGAGTTGGGTCGCGTCGAGTGAGAGGCTCATGTCCGTACCTGTGGGAGCGCGGATATAACCGTGTTCCCGGCGCGAGGGCCGGTCACTCCGCCGCCACAGCGTCGGTCATCCAGCAGTCGTCCACGTCCCCGAGGATGACGTCGCCCCCCGCGCTCCCGCCGGTGACCAGTTCGAGTCGGAACACGTACCGGCCGGTGACGCTGCCGTTCTCCCGCGTGACGACCTCGACTTCGGCCGCGTCGTCGTCGATGACTGGCACCGAGTACTGGGCGGTGTCGTACGTGAGCATCGGGGCGTACCGGGGCGAGTCGAACAGTTCGGCGTACTCCTCGACGGACCCGACGACCTCTCTGTTCTCCGGCGACGCGAACGCTCGCAGGGTCCGAACCCCGTCGTTCGTCGCGTTGTCGTTGTACCGGAGGGCGTTCATCTGGATCTGAACGACCTGAAGCGCGGACCGCTCGCAGGTGGGAGTGGGAGCGGTGTTCCTAGCGGCTTCATCCGACAGGTTGCCGTCAGTGATCACCGCGGTGTTCGCGGCGTCGCCGTCCGCGGTCGTCGCTCCGTCCCCGTCGTCGCCCCCGTCCGTCGATCCGGTCGGCCCCGACTCCGGGTCGGCGGAATCGGTCGATTTACCGCCGATGCCGGCGATACCGTCCGGACCGCCGACCCCGGCGGTACCGGCGACGAACCCGGCCCCGACCGCCGCGGTGAGGAGCGCGACGGCGACGACCACCGCGACGGCGCTCCGCGGATACGACCGGTCAGCCGCCGTTTCGGCGTCGGAGCGATCGGTCGCCGTTTCTCGGTCACCGACCGTCGCGGCCGTCACCGTCTCGCCGCTCCCGCGAGTCGCGTCGGCGGAATCCGTCGGTCGGTCGCGGGGCTGCGAGCGCTCCGAGCCGGGAGCGGTTCGAGCGCTCGGCGGGGAGTTCGCGGCGGCGCTCTCCGGGGCGGCCGACGGAACGCCGCCCTGATCGCCCCCCACGTCGCCCTCACCGCCCGCCGCGTCGGCGGCGGCGTTCCGTACGTTCGCGTCGTCACGCGCCGCGTCGCCCCCGTCGCCGGGCACGGGGTCGTACGCCGCGGACCGGACCGGGAGGCCGAGCGTCCGGTCGGCGATGGCGTTCGCCTCCGCGGTCGGCACGGCGTACAGGAGCCGCTCGCGGAGGTCGGCCGGCGTCACGACCTCGGCGTCGGGCTCGGAGCCGTCATCGAGGAGGGGCTCGCTCGCGACGACGACGGCGTCGACTCCGTCGGCCGCGACGCCCTCGTCCGCGGCCGAGACGACGAGCAACTCCGTCCGGCGTCCGTCCGTCGACACCGTGACGCGCGGCCCGTCGACGTCGACGGCGTCCGCGGTCGCTTCGTACGCCTCGCCGACGAACGCCGCGAACGCGTCCCTGTCGAGCGACTCGACGGCGGTCGCGAAGGCGTCGGGGGCGATGGGGTTGTTCCCGGTCACGGACCGATCTCCATGTGTATCGGTGTAACGTGACGTGGTATCTTTTCTCTTCCGCCGGTGTCGCCGCGCGGCGACGGGTCGCGTCGCGCCGGAGCCGTCCGTCTCGGAGGGTTCGCCTCCGGAGACGTGACTCGGCGAGAGTCGGGAGTTCGACCGATAAAGGGGGTAGTTCGAGGCCGGGACGTTCGAAACCGCGGGCGCGTTACTTGCCCTGCCGGTCGTTCGAGGTGACGCTCGGGCGCGTCTTCTCGGTCCCCTTGCCGCGTTTGCGCTGACCGCGGCCCTTGGTGCCGGCGGAGGTGAGTCCGCGGAACGCGCGGCCCTTGTGGTCGTCCGAGCAGATCCAGTTCAGCTCGTCGTCGTTCTCGATCGCGGGGTGAGCGGGGTCCACGAGGATGACCTCGTGCCACTTCTGGGAGCCGTCCTCACCGACCCAGTAGGAGTTGAGCACGCGGAGGTTCCGGTACTTCCGCGAGGCGCGCTCCTCGGCGATGCGCTGGATCGACTTGCGCCGCGAGACGCGGTTGACGCCCTGTCGCTTCGAGCGACGGCCGGCCTTGAAGCGCTGCTTGCGCGAGCCGCCCTTGCGGACGCTCACGCGGGCGACGATGACGCCCTGTTTGGCCTTGTAGCCCAGTTCGCGGGCCTTGTCCAGCCGGGTCGGGCGCTCGATGCGCTCGATGGCGCCCTGGTCGCGCCACTCCTGTTTGCGCTGCCACTGTAGCTCTGCCAGTTTCCCCTCCTTGGGGGACCGCCACGCCTCCTTGATGTGCGAGTAGAAGCTTCGTGCCATATGTTGTCCGCGGACGGTTGCGATTCAGCCGCGAGGGGCCACATGTCGTCTCGTCCCGGGCGCGCGTCGGCCGAACCGACGTTCCCGGCGGCGAGTGCCCGCTGTGTCCGCACCAGCGAGTTGTCCTGAATACCTGCGGTTCGCTCTTAACGGCTTCGCTCCGCGGTCCGCATGCGGTCGCGTCCCACTCGGGAGGTCGTCCGGGGCGGGGGCGAGGAGAGCGTGCGTCGATCGATTAAAGTTCACTTGTATCGATGAACCGCCAGTGGTACACACCGACGCCGCGCCGACCCGAGGCGGTGCCGACGGAGAGGGGTACCGATGGGCGGCGTGAGGCTCGTCGTCGTCGCGGGGACGACCGCGACGGCCGCGATCGACGGGATCAGCGCCGCGGGCGCCGATACCGACCTGCGAACGCACACGCCGAGCGCCGACCTCGAGATCGTCGAGACGGGACGCCCCGCGCCGGACTCGCCCGTGCCGGTGAGTCCGACGGGGTGCCCGACGCCCGCGGCCGTCACTCGGGCGGTCCGCGAGCTGCTCGGTCCCGAGTCGCTCCCGGTCGAGGCCGTCGACGCCGGACTCACCGCGCCGACCGCGGCCGCCGTCCGCGACGTGGGGGCGACCCCCGGCGGCGACGTCCGCGATCCGGAGCCGGTTCCCGAGGCAGCGACCGTCTTCGAGCGCGCTCGCGCGCTGGCACCGGAACTCGCCGCGCCGAACGAGGGCGGCGACCGGGCGAGAGACGCGGAAGAGGAACCCGCCGAACTGCTCGTCGCCGAGACGATTCCCGGCGGGACGACCACCGCGCTCGGGGTCCTGAC
>NZ_BAAADQ010000013.1:39077-151730 GCF_039522565.1 Halorubrum ejinorense
GGTCGTCGCCGAGGCGTTGGCGGCGAGCGACCTCGAGGCGGGCGGCGCGGCGGGCGACCCGATCGCGGCGGTCCGGCTGGCCGGCGACCCCGTCCTCGCCGCCGCGTCCGGGCTGATCGCCGGCGCGGCCGACGCCGGGGTCGACGTCACGCTCGCGGGCGGCACGCAGCTCGCGGCCGCGGGGGCGCTCGCTCGGCACGCCGGCGTCGACCGCCCCCTCCCGCTCGCGACGACGACGCTCGTCGCGGACGACCCCACGGCCGACCTCCCGGCGCTCGCCGCCGACCTCGACCTGCGGCTGGCGGCCGCCGACCCGGGGTTCGGCGAGGCCGACCACCCGGCGATGGCCGCCTACGCCCGCGGCGAGGCGAAGGAGGGCGTCGGGATGGGCGGAGCGCTCGCGCTCGCGGAGCGGGCGGGCGTCGCCGACGCCGCCGTCCGCGAGCGGATCGCCGCCGTCACCGACCGCCTGCTCGCCGAGCGGGCTGAAGACGGCGGGAGCGCGGACGGCTCTCCACGCTCGACCGGAGGTGTCACACGGTGAGAGGCGTCGTCCTGGGCGGCACGGCCTCCGGCGTCGGCAAGACGGTGGCGACGCTCGCGACGCTGCGCGCGTTCGAGAACGCGGGAGCGACCGTTCAGCCCGCGAAGGCCGGCCCCGACTTCGTGGACCCGAGCCACCACGCTCGGGCGGCGGACCGCCCGTCGCGGACGCTCGACCCGTGGCTTCAGGGGACGGACGGGCTCCGTCGCAACTACGCCCGCGGCGACGGCGACGTCTGCGTCGTCGAGGGGATGATGGGACTGTACGACGGCAGCGCCGCGAGCACGGCAGGGGTGGCCGCCGCGCTCGACCTGCCCGTCGTCCTCGTCGTCGACGCGAGCGCCGGGATGGAGAGCGTCGGGGCGACCGCGCTCGGCTTCAGGGACTACGCCGACCGGACCGAGCACGGCGTCGACGTGGAGGGGGTGATCGCCCAACGCGCTCACGGCGGCCGCCACGAGGCCGGGATCCGCGAGGCGCTCCCCGAGGAACTCGACTACTGCGGCCGGATACCGCCCCGCGAGGAGTTGGAGGTCCCCGAACGCCACCTCGGCCTCCACATGGGAGACGAGGCGCCGCTCGGCGACGCGGCGCTCGACGCCGCCGCCGAGACGCTCCGGACCGACCGACTGCTCGACCTCGCCCGAGAGCCGACGCCGCCGGCGACCGAGCCGGAATCCACGCGTGACGCGGACGACGAACGCCCGCGGATCGCTGTCGCCGACGACGACGCCTTCCGGTTCGTTTACCCGGCGACCCGCGAGCGCCTCCGCGAGCGCGCGACCGTGGTCCCCTTCGCGCCGGCGGCCGGCGACGACCTCCCGCCCTGCGACGGCGTCTACATCCCCGGGGGCTACCCGGAGCTCCGCGCCGAGGCGCTCGCGGCGGGGCCCGGCCTCGCGTCGGTCGCGGACGCCGCGGCCGAGGGCACGCCGGTCGTCGGCGAGTGCGGCGGGCTCATGGCGCTCGCGGAGACGCTGACGACGGCCGACGGCGACACCCACGAGATGGCGGGCGTCCTCCCGGCGACGGTCGAGCGGCACGAGCGGTATCAGGCGCTCGATCACGTCGAACTGCGCGCCCGGAGCGACACGCTCACCGCGGCGGCCGGCGACCGCGTCCGCGGCCACGAGTTCCACTACTCCGCGGCCGACGTCGCCGCGGACGCCCAGTTCGCGTTCGACGTGGAGCGCGGGGCCGGGATCGACGGCGACCGCGAGGGGCTGACAGAGTACAATACGCTCGGAACGTACTGCCACGTCCACGCCGAGAGCGGGGCGTTCGACGCGTTCCTCGACGAGGTGGAACGGTGAGCGCCGTCACCGCAGGAGTCCCGGTCGCCGTCACCCTCCTCGCTCCGGTCGTCCTCGCCGTCGCGCTGGACCTCGCGCTCGCGGAACCCCCAGCTCGGGTCCATCCGGTCGCCCTGTTCGGGAGCGTCGTCGAACCCTTCGACCGGGAGTGGACTCGACCGCGCCTCGTCGGCGTCGCGGTCGCCGTCGGCCTCCCGCTCGCCGCGGCCGCGGTCGCCGGCGGGGTCGTCGCGCTCGCGGCGAGACGCGGACCGCTGATCGAGGGCGTGCCGGTCGCCGCGGTCGCCGTCGCGGCCGGCGTCCTCTTCTCGGTCGCGAGCCTCCGGATGCTCCTCGACGTGACCGACGCAGTGGTCGACGAGACCGAGCGCGACCCCGACGCGGCCCGCGAGTCGGTCCGGGCGCTCGTGGGGCGCGACCCGACCGAGCTCTCGCCGGCCGGACTCAGGAGCGCCGCCGTCGAGAGCGCCGCCGAGAACCTCGCGGACGGGTTCGTCGCTCCCCTCGTCTGGTTCGCGCTCGGCGCCGGCGTCGGAGCGGGCGCGGCGGCCGGTGCCGGAGGCGATTTCGTCGGTGGGACCGCCCTCTCCGCCGGCGTCGCGGCCGCGGCGTGGGTGAAGGCCGTGAACACGCTCGATTCGATGCTCGGCTACCGGTCGAAGCCCGTCGGCTGGGCGAGCGCCCGGCTCGACGACGCGGCGATGTACCTGCCGGCGCGGGTCGCGGCGTGCTGTCTCGCGGTCGCGGCGCGATCGCCCGGGAGCCTCCGTCGCGCGCGGTCGCTGGCCCGCGAGCCGACCTCGCCGAACTCGGGCTGGCCGATGGCGACGGCCGCCGTCGCGCTCGGCGTCCGACTGGAGAAGCCGGGCGCGTACGCCCTCTCCGGGGGGTCGGAGCCGCCGAGTCCGGCGGTCGCCCGCGACGCGGTGCGGCTCGTCGGGTCCGCCGGCGGCGTCGCGGTCGCGGCCACGGCGGGGTGGCTCCTCGCGCTCGCGGGGGTGATCGCGTGGGGGTGACCGGCGCGGTCGCCGCGCTCCGCGGCGCCGTCGGCTTCCTCTCGCGGCTCCCCGTCGGCCACACCGAGGACGGCTGGGAGGCGTTCCGACGGACGCCCGCGGCCATGCCGGCGGTCGGGTACGCGCTCGGCGCGCTGATCGCGCTGCCGGTCGTCGGGGCGGCGCTGTCGCCGGTCCGGGTGCCGGCGGCCACGGTCGCGGTCGCGTTCCCCGCGTGGCTGTACCTCGTCACCGGGATCACCCACCTCGACGGCGTCGCGGACGCGGGCGACGCGGCGGTCGTCCACGGCGACGCCGACCGCCGGCGCGAGGTCCTGAAGGACTCCGCGCTCGGCGTCGGCGGAACGGTCGCGCTCGCGCTGGTAGTCGTCGCGCTCGCGGCCGGAGCGACGGCAGTCGCGGAGTTGGCCCGTTTCTCTCTCGTCGGCGCGGTCCTCCTCGTCGTCGTCGCGGAGGTGGGGGCGAAGGCCGCGACGGCGACGCTCGTCTGCGTCGGGGACGCCCCGCACGAGGGCCTCGGTTCCGCCCTGACCGGGGCGTCCGGTCCGGGCGCGCTGGGCTGGGTCGCGCTCGTGACGGCCCCCGCGGCGCTGCTCGGCTGGCCGACCCTCGGACCGGACGCGGTCGCGCCCTCCCTCGCCGTGCTCGCCGCCGCAGTCGTCGTCGCCGCGCTCGCGTTCGCGTGGGCTCGCGCCCGCCTCGGCGGCGTCTCTGGCGACGTGCTCGGCGCGACGAACGAGCTCGCCCGCGTCGTCGGGCTCCACGTGGGGGTAATCGCGTGGACGCTCTCGTGATGTGCGGCGGCCGCGGCACGCGCCTCGACGGCGACCGCGAGAAGCCGCTGATTCCGGTCGCTGGGCGGTCGATGCTCGACCGCGTGCTCGACGCCCTCGCGGCCGCCGAGCGCGTCGAGACCGCCTACGCGGCCGTCTCCCCGCACACCCCGGGGACGCGAGAGCGAGTGGTCGCGCGGGAAAGCGGCGAGGCGAGCGAATCGAGAGGCAGGCCGGGCGAGACGACCGTCGTCGACACGCCGGGCGAGGGGTACGTCGCGGACCTTCGGGCGGCCCTGAACGCCGGACCGACCGCGCCGACGCTCACCGTCGCCGCCGACCTCCCGCTCCTCGACGGCGCGGCCGTCGACGCCGTCTGCGACGCTCACGCCGCGGCCGACGCGGACGCGCTGTCGGTCCGTGTTCCGGCGGCGCGAAAGCGGGAACTTGGCGCGAGCGCCGACGCCGCGACGCGGTACGAGGGGTCCGAGACCGGCGAAAACGGTGCCCGCACGCGAGTCGACCTCCCGGCGGGGATCAACGTCGTCGCGGCGCTCGACGGCGCGGGCGACGAGGCCGTCCGGACCGCCCGCGACGCTCGCCTCGCCGTCAACGTCAACCGACCCACGGACCGTCGGCTCGCCGAGCGGATCCTCGCTGGGGCCGCCGGCGCTCCCGACCTCCCGAGCGGCGGGATCGACTGGCTCGACGCGTCGGCGTCGACCGACCGAGGTGATTCCCGGTGAACCGCGAGCGCGCCGCGGCGCTGGGCCGTGAACCCCACGGGAGCAGCGACGACCCCGACCTGCTGGACTTCAGCGCGAACACGAACCCCGACGTTCCCGAGGGGGTCGAGCGGGCGTACCGTGCGGCCTTCGAGACGGCGCGGACGTATCCGCCGGAACCGCCGGTCGCCTTTCGTGCGGCCGCCGCCGAGTACGTCGACTGCGACGCCGAGAGCGTCGTGCCGACGCCGGGCGGGCTGGCGGCGATCCGGGCCGCGGTCGCGCTCGCGGTCGGCGCGGGCGACACGGCCCTCCTCCCCGCGCCGAGCTTCGGGGAGTACGCCCGCGAGGTGCGACTTCAGGGCGGCGAGCCGGCGTTCGTCGACGCCGACGCGGTCCTCGACGCGGACCCGACCGATCACGCGCTGGCGGTCGTCTGTACGCCGAACAACCCGACCGGGACCGGCTACGACCGGGACGCGCTGCTGGCGTTCGCGGAGCGCTGTCGCGCGGCCGAGGCCGTGTTGCTCGTCGACGAGGCGTTCCTCGGGTTCACCGAGCGCGAATCGCTCGCGGGGACGCCCGGCGTCGTCGTCGCGCGGGCGCTCACCAAACTGTTCGGGCTGCCCGGCGTCCGCGCCGGCTTCGCCGCGGCGACCGGCGACCTCGGCGCGGCGCTGCGGGGCGCCCGTCGCGCGTGGAACGTGAGCGCCCCGGCGCTCGCGACCGGCGAGTACTGCCTCCGGCAGGAGGAGTTCGTCCGGGAGACCCGCGAGCGCGTCGAGCGGGAGCGCGAGCGGATGCGAGCCGCCCTCACGGAGCGCTACGACGTGGCGCCCTCCGAGGCACCGTTCCTGCTCGTCGACGCGGGCGACCGCAACGTCGACCGGGTCGTCGAGCGCGCCCGCGAGCGCGGCGTCGCCGTCCGGGACGCGCGGTCGTTCCGCGGACTCGACTCGCACGTCCGGGTGGCCGTCCGCCGCCCGGCGGAGAACGACCGGCTCCTCGCGGCGCTCGGGGTGCGAGACGGAGACGGCCGCGGGCGCGACGACGGCGGGCGCGACGACGCGCGGGAGGGCGACGGTGTTTGAGCCGACCGTCCGCGAGGGGGTCCTCCGGCTGCGGCGGCCGGGGACGCGGTGGCTCTCGACGGGCTGGGACGGGGGCCGCTCGCGGGCGTCGGCCGCGTACAACGTCACGGTCCCGGAGGGGTTCGACCGCACCGACCTCGGGGCCTACCGCCGCGAGCGCCTGGCGCGGTCGGGGTTCATCGGAGGCGGCGACGCCGGCGAGCGGGAGGCCACGGACGCGGCCGCGGACGATGCCCCGCCGACGCTGTTCACCGGCGTCTCGATGGACCACGCTCGGGGCGCGCGGCTCGGGTCGGTCGTCGCGTACGCGACCGTCGGGCTCTCGAACCCCGCGATGTTGCCGATAGAGACGGAGGCGACGCCGACACCCGCTGAGACCGCAGAGCGGAGCGGAGCGGCGGCGGCGGACACACCGACGGCCGACGACCGCCCGAACCGGCCCGGGACGGTCAACCTGATCGTCGGCACGACCCGGCGGCTCGAACCCGGGGCCGCGGCGAACCTCGTCGCGGTCGCGGCCGAGGCGAAGGCGGCGACGCTGCTCGCGACGGCGGGCGTGCCGGGGACGACGAGCGACGCGGTCGTCGTCGCGGACGACCCGAAGGGAACGGCCACCGAGTTCTCCGGCAGCGCCACCGCGGTCGGCGGCGCGGCTCGCGCCTGCGTCCGCGACGCGGTCCGCGCCAGTCTGCGGTCGCGGTACCCGGACGGCGACGTGCCCGGCCCGGCTGCCGAGGCCGAACACGGCGTCGTCACCGACGAGCGAGCGGAGGTATTCGATCCATGACAACGGAACACAACGACACGAACGCAGAAGCGGAGGCATCGACCGACGGCGACGACGGGACGCCGACGAACGACGACCGTGCTGCCCGCACCCCCGGCGGCGGTTCGGCGCCCGAACCGGAGCCGATCGAACCGGGCGCGCCCGAGGAGTTCGGACTGGTCCAGGCGTTCTGGGGCGACGGGAAGGGCAAGACCACGGCGGCGATGGGGATGGGATTCCGCGCCGCGGGCCACGGCTACCGCGTCCACATGCTCCAGTTCATGAAGGGCGGCGCGGACAGCGTCGACGGCGTCAGAGGCGAGTACAACGCCATCACCGCCGTCCCCGGCTTCTCCTACGAGAACGCCGGCCACTACGGCTGGCACGGCCTGCTCGACGGCTCCGCGGACGACGAACACGCGGCGAAGGCGACCGCCGCCTTCGAGCGCGCGGAAGCCCTCGTCGCGGCGGCCGACGAGGCCGACCTCGGCTCCCCGCTGCCGCTCGACGGCGACCCCGAGGCCGGCGTCCACATGCTGATCCTCGACGAGCTGCTGTACGCGGCCGACCGGGGACTCGTCGACCCCGAGGCGGTGGTCGACCTCGTCGAGTCGAAGCCCGAGGGCCTCGAACTCGTCCTCACCGGGAGCCACGACGCCCCCGACTACCTCGACGGGGTCGCCGACCTGATCACGAACGTCCGGAAGGAGGCACACCCGTTCGACGCCGGACAGCGAGCCCGCCGGGGGACGGAGTACTGACGATGTGGAGGGAGCGGCCGTGACCGACGGCGTCTCGCCAGCGACCGACGGCGACGCCGACACGCTCCTGATCGCGGGCACCGCGAGCCACGTCGGCAAGAGCACGCTGGCGGCCGGGGTCTGCCGGCTCCTCGCTCGGCGCGGGGTCGCCGTCGCGCCGTACAAGGCCCAGAACATGAGCAACAACGCCCGGGTGGCGCTCGACCCGGACGGCGAGTGGGGCGAGATCGGCGTCTCACAGCACGTCCAGGCGCGGGCGGCCGAGACCGTGCCGACGACCGACATGAACCCCGTCCTGCTCAAACCCCGCGGCGACGGCGAGAGTCAGGTCGTCGTCGACGGTCAGGCGGTCGCGAACGCTCCCGCGGGGGAGTACTACGACGAACACTGGGCGGACGCCCGGGCGGCCGCCGTCGCCGCACACGAGCGGCTGGCGGCCGAAAACGAGGTGGTCGTCGCGGAGGGCGCCGGCAGCATCGCCGAGATCAACCTCCACGACCGCGACCTCGCGAACGTCGAGTGCGCCCGATTCGCGGACGCGGCGATCCTGATCGCGGTCGACATCGAGCGCGGCGGCGCGTTCGCGAGCCTGTACGGGACCCTCGAACTGCTTCCCGACGACGTGCGCGAGCGCGTCGCCGGCGCCGTGATCACGAAGTTCCGCGGCGACCCCGACCTCCTCGCGCCCGGCATCGACGCGATCGAAGACCGAACGGGCGTCCCGATCCTCGGCGTCGTCCCCCACGACGACCCCGGACTCCCCGCGGAGGACAGCCTCTCGCTGCCGGACGAGACGAGCGCCGGCGGCGAGGGCGTCCTCGGTGACGACGACGGCGTCCCCGACGCCGAGAGCGTCCGGGTCGGCGTCCCGCGACTGCCGCGGATCTCGAATTTTACTGACCTGGAACCGCTGGCCCGCGAGCCGGGCGTCCGCGTCGTCTACCTCCCCCTCGGCGACGGCCTCGACGGGGTCGACGCGGTCGTGCTTCCGGGGTCGAAAAACACCGTGGACGACCTGCTCGCGCTCCGCGAGGCCGGCTTCGACGCGGCGCTGCGCGCGTTCGACGGGCCCGTGGTCGGCGTCTGCGGCGGCTACCAACTGCTCGGCGAACGGCTCGTCGACGCGCACGTCGAGGGCGTCGGCGACCGCGAGACCGTCCGCGGCGTCGGCCTGTTGCCGGTCGAGACGCGGTTCTCGACGGACAAGCGCGTCGAGCGCGTCACCCGCCGGGTCGACGGCGTCGGACCGATCTCCGGGGCCGAGGGGCGCGCGACCGGCTACGAGATCCACGCCGGGCGGACGCGGCTCGTCGGCGGCGGGGACGCCGGCGACGCGACCGCCGACGAAGTGGTTAGAGCGGGCCTCGCGACCGGACCGCTCGGCGCGGAGAGCGTCGCCACCGAGCGCGCCCTCGGAACCTACCTCCACGGGCTCTTCGAGACGGAGTCGGTGCGGGACGCCTTCGTCGAGACGGTCTTCGCAAGCGCCGGCCGGGAGCGGCCGACCGCGGCGTCGACGGCGCGGTCGCCGTACGACCGCGCGGCCGACCTCGTCGCGGAACACGTCGACCTGACCGCCGTCGGCCTCGGCGGTTCCGTCGAACTCGGGGGATCGAGCGGTCCGTCTCCCGACGCGAAAGAGTAGGGTAGAGTATTGTAGCACAGAGTGGGGGAGGGCAGAGTAGAACGGCTCTGTTGAAGCTCTCAACCGCTGATCTGTTCTTGGAGCCGTGCTGAATAGAGAGCGCG
Organism: Halorubrum ejinorense; assembly: GCF_039522565.1. Classification (GTDB taxonomy): domain Archaea; phylum Halobacteriota; class Halobacteria; order Halobacteriales; family Haloferacaceae; genus Halorubrum; species Halorubrum ejinorense. Next base: position 47,816 of record NZ_BAAADQ010000013.1, read on the forward strand.
TGTTGAACGGGGAGTCGGTCTGCGCACGGTCGCTTCGATCGGTCGATACGCGGGCGGGCATAGCGTCTTATGGGATCGATATTATCCAATACGCGTGGGCTTGTCTCCGGTTTTGGCCAAAGACTGGTAACTGAGTCCGCGTACTTTTGCCGAAACGTTTGATACGATGGCACGCCTATATCCCTATCAGTAGATAAAATGACATTTGAAACCGATATCAGCGAGGAGCGGGCCGACGGTATCGTCAGTGCGGCTCGAACGAGCCTCGGAGACACCCTCCGGGCCGTGGTGTATTTCACCCCGTCATCGTTTGATCTCCTCTACAGACGGCAGGATCTCTACGATTCGATCGACACTGCGAGAGAGGCCAAGTCGCAACTCGTCGAGTTCGAACGCACCGGGTTTGCGGAGCGACCGATCCGGACAACCATCGCTCGCATGGGAGGCGGACCGGATATCGGCCCGTATGAATTCACCGTCCGATTTCACGAAAACGGGTTCGTGATCCGGATCCTTCAGGGTGATGCGGGCGTCCTCTTTACCGCAGATAGCATGGACGTCAACGCCTTCGAGGACGCGGCCAGCGCGATTTCCAAGCTACTGGCCGAGGAGAGATAGGGACTACCGTCGCCAGCCGATAGTCTCGAGATCCGTCTTCCGGTACTGCGTCCCGATCTCTCGCGGGGAAGCGATGAGCTCCGACGATGAGCGCCGTGACTCCCCGCCGGAGACGCGCTCCATTATGACCGAGGTCGTCACCGGCGATCGCGTGGAATGACCGCTGGGCCGCCGCTGACTACATCCGCAGTATCTCGCACACCGGTCCCATCAGTTCTCACGGATTTCAACGGGGCCGGTAGAACGGGTCAGTTCGCGGCGAGCGTCTCCTCTAGCAGCTTCCGCTGTGCCGTCGCGAGGTGCTCGGCGAACGTCGAGGGGGAGATATCGAGCGCGTCGGCGACCGCCCTCGCGTTGGCGTCGCGCGGGCGCTCGAAGTAGCCCATCCGATAGGCGGTCCGCAACACCTCACACTGGCGGTCGGTGAGCCGACCGCGGTCGACGAGCGTCCGATCGGACACCCCGTCGCCGCGCGACGCGCCGTGGACGAGGTAGCGGACCTCGACGCGCTCCGACGTCCCGTCGAGCGCCGAAACGATGTCCCGGAGGCGTTCGAGGTCGGGGAGGTGAAGCGTGAGGATCAGGACGCCGTCCTCGGCGCGGGCGTCGGCGATCGGACAGTCGAGCTCCTCGATGATCCGGCAGGCGCACTCGCCGTCGCGCGGACGGTCGTACCGGTACACCCGCTCGTCGCCGAGGTCGACGACGGACGCGGGCGCGGGCACGCCCTCGGCGCGGTCGACCGCGTCGGGGTCGCGGGCGCGGAACTCCTCGGTGTGCGTGTCGCCCGCGTGGGTCCAAGTGACGCCCGTGATCGGGCCGTCGTGGGCGGTCGAGGCGGCGACGACCGGGCAGTTGCTCGTCCCGTGAATCGCGACGCCCGCGCGGACGCCGTCGGGCGCGGCGTCGGCGCCGTCGGCCGGGGGCTCTCCTCCGGATGCCATCGGATCGGGGTTAGGATGACGGACACAAAGGCCTGATCCCCGACAGGGGGACGCGCCGCCGGGTCCGACCGAGAACACCCGCAGTACTGAGGGTCGGTCCGTATCGGTCCGCGGTCCGGAGTCGCGGCCGTGAAACGAGCGATTCACGCCGTCGGGGCGATCGGCTTGGCCGCCGCCGGGGCCGGGATGGTCGCCGCGGCGGCCGCCGGGCTGGCGGTCGGTGACGGCGGGGGCCTGACGACGGGACCGAGCGGCGACGCCGGGCCGTTCCTCGGCGCCCTCCTCGCCGCGCTCGCGGGGACCGGCTTCGGGTACACCGCCGCGAGGGAGACGCGGGACGCGCTGCGGACGGACGGCTTCCGGGTCACGCGGACCGACCTCGGCAACGCGGCCGCCGTGGCCGCCGGGGCGCCGGTCACGTACGCCCTCTCGGTCGGGGCCGGGGTCGGGCCGGTCGTGGCGTCCGCGCTCGTCGGGCTCTGCGCGTACCTCATCTCGGCGACGTACGGCGCCCCCGCGTACTGCGGCTCGTTCGTCGGGATGGCGACCCCGGCGGCCGGCGCCGACCTCGGGTCGGTGGCCGCCGCCGGCGCCGCGGCCGCCGTCGCCTTCGTGGCCGCGAAGCGCGCGTTCAACGGGTTCGGCGGGAAACTCGGGACCGCCGCGTTCGTCGGCTGCCTGTCGGTGGCCGCGCTCGGCGGGCTCGCCCCGGGGACGGGGACGGTCCCGGAGCCGACCGCGGCGGCGGGGCTCGTCGCCGCGGCGGCCGTCGCCGCGCTCGTGACGTTCGCCGTGAGCGTCCGGCTCGGCCACGGGCCGGTCGTCGGCTCCGCGGTCGTCGGCCTCGTCGCCGGGACCGTCTGTCCGCCGCTGTTCGCCGGCGGCGACGCGGTCGCGACCGTCGCCTTCTGCGCGTCGTTCGTCGGGATGGCCACCGAAGAGCGGATCTCGACACCCGGAGCGACGCTACTGGCCGGCGGGACCGCGGGCGTCGGGTTCGTCGGCGCGGCGCCGTACTTCGTCGGGTTCGGCGGGAAGCTCGGCACGATCGCGTTCGCCGCCTGCCTCGTGACCGCGGGCCTCCGCTCGCTGGGCCGGCTGCTCGCGCCGACGGGGAGCGGCGCCGTGACCGGGTGACGACCGGCGCGGCGACGGGCGCTTCGACGGCGGCCGGGCGTCGGCGAACGGCGTGAGAGCGGGACCGCGGACGGCGGAATGGGTTAAAACACCACGCTACGCCGGTGGTGTTCGGAGGGGCGTCGAACCCCTACGCCGACGTGATGACCGACCCGACCGAGACGACCGAGCGACGCTTCGAGTCGAACCCCACGGTCTGTCCGTTCTGCGGCGTCGGCTGTAGCATCGAGTACGCCGGGCGCGGAAGTGCGACCGGGGTCGAGGGACCGGTGAACGACCGCGGGGAGATCTGCCCGAAGGGGGCGGCCGCGTTCGACGTCGTGGACCACGACGACCGCTTGACGGAGCCGCTCGTCCGCCACAACGGCCGCTTCGTCACGGCGCCGTGGGAGGAGGCGCTCGACCGCGTCGCGAGCGGGATCGGGGACGTGGTCGACGAACACGGACCCGACGCCGTCCAGTTCTTCGCCTCCTCGAACTGTACGAACGAGGAGAACTACGTCCTCCAGAAGCTCGCGCGCGTCCTCGGGACGAACAACGTGGACAACTGCGCGCGGCTCTGCCACGCCTCGACCGTCGCCGCGATGAGCGAGCGGTTCGGCGCCGGCGCGATGACGAACACCTTAGACGACCTCGGGGAGGCCGACTGTATCTTCGTCAACGGGGCGAACCCGGCCGAACAGCACCCGGTGGCGTTCCGCTCGTACGTCCTCCCGGCGGTCCGCGACGGCGCGACGCTCGTCCACGTCGACCCGCGCGCGAACGACACGACCGAGGCAGCCGACGTCCACCTCCCGCTGCGGCCCGGCACCGACATCCAGCTGTTGAACGCGATCGCCGCCGTCCTGACCGAGGAGGGGCTCGTCGACGAGGCGTTCCTCGCGGAGCGGACGACCGGTTTCGATCGGCTGCGCGAGCACCTCGCCGACGTCGACGTCGCGGCGAGCGCCGAGGCGGCCGGCGTCGACCCCGGGGTGATCCGGGAGGCGGCGCGGGCGTACGGCGGGGCGGACCGCGCCGCGATCGTGACCGGGATGGGGACGAGCCAGCACCGGTGCGGCACCGACAACGTCCACGCCCTGCTCAACCTCGCGCTGCTGACCGGCAACATCGGCCGCCCCGGGACGGGCGTGAATCCGCTGCGGGGGCAGAACAACGTCCAGGGCGCCAGCGACGTGGGAGGACTGCCGAGCGTCCTCCCCGGCTACGAGCCCGTGACGGACGCGGCCGCCCGGGAACGCGTCGCGGCCGAGTGGGGCGTCGAGCCGCCGGCGGAGCCCGGACTCACCGAGGTGGAGGCGACCCACCGCTTCGGCGACGAGGTGCGCGCCGCGGTCGTCTTCGGCGAGAACCCGGCGGTCACCGAGCCGGACGCGACCGCGGTCGCGTCGGCGTTCGACGAGCTCGACTTCTGCGTGGTGATCGACCTGTTCGAGACGCGGACGGCGGCGCACGCGGACGTGGTCCTCCCCGGGAGCGCGTGGGCCGAGAAGTCCGGCACCGTGACGAACACCGACCGGCGCGTGATGCGGATGCGGCCGAACGCCGACCTGCCCGGGAACGCGCGGCGCGACTTCGAGATCCTCGCCGGCCTCGGCCGGCGGCTCACGGACCGCCCGGATGCGTTCGACTACGAGGGACCAGAGGCGGCGTTCGACGAGCTGACGCGCGTCGCGCCCATCTACGAGGGGATGAGCTACGAGGGGATCGGCGACGGCTACCAGCGGTGGCCGTTCTCGGAGCGCGACGGGACCGGCACCGAGGTGTTGCACGCGGACACGTTCGCGACGGGCGAGCGCACCGCCCCGCTCGCGGTCGTCGACCCCGTCCCGCCCGTCGACGACCTCGACGCGGACGAGCTGACCCTGACGACCGGCCGCGTGCTCCAGCACTTCAACAGCGGGGCGCTCAGCCGGCGCTCGGACCGCCTGATGGCGATGCGGGGCGAGGACGCCCTCCGGGTCCACCCGAGCGACGCGGCCGAGCGCGGGATCGAGGACGGCGACCGGGTGACCGTCTCGAACGAGCGCGGCAGCGTCGAGGTCGCGGCCGAGGTGACGCCGGCGGTCCGCGAGGGCGTCGCGTTCTGTACGTTCCACTACGCGGAGCCGCTCGCGAACGCCCTCACCGGCGGTACGCTCGATCCGGCGGCGAAGATCCCCGAGTTCAAGCACTCGGCGGTCGCGGTCGAGCCGGCGCCCGAGGGTGACGCGACCGCGGAGAGCGACGGGGCCGGCGCGGACTGAACGGCCGTCGCCGCTGCCGCGATCGGCGACGAGTTCCGCCCGACTGCGGCGACGGATCACCCGACGCCGCGGGGTTCGGTATCACTCGTGAGAGGCGGGAGTTATCGTTTATATAACCCAAGCGGAGAGGCTCCGGTATGGCTACATCTGGAGAGTACGGCCGAGAGGACTTCGGCCAGGGCGGATTAAACGACGGGCTCGACGCCGGCGAGTTGGTCGAGGAGATCGGACTCGACGCGGACGAGATCGCGTGGCGGAAGGAGTTCATCGGCTTCGACGAGGACGACGAGCGGCGACTGGGCCGGTACGAGGAGGCGTTCGCGGAGAACGCGGACCGGATCGCCGACGACTTCTACGAGAACCTCACCGGCCACCAGCAGACGGTCGACGTGATCGGGCGGTCCGAGAAGGGGATCGAACGGCTCAAGCGGACGCAGTCGGCGTACCTGGTGACCCTCGCGGAAGGCGAGTACGGCGAGGAGTACTTCGAGGACCGGGCGCGGATCGGCAAGATCCACGACATGCTGGAGATGCCGATGAAACACTACCTCGGTCAGTACGGCGTGTACTACGACCTCATCCTGCCGCTCATCGGCGACCGCCTCGTCGATTCGCTCACCGACCGGCTGGCCCCCGACGCGGCCGGGGAGACGGTCGACGACGCGACCGCGACGGCGGTCGAAGAGGAGGTCGACGACGCGATCGAGGACCTGCTCTCAGTCCTCCGGATCGTCAATCTCGACATGCAGGTCGTCACGGACACGTACATCCACTCGTACAGCCAGAAGCTCTCGGAGGCCGTCGAGGAGAACGAGCGACTGATGGCGGAGGTGGAAGACGAGGTCAAAGAGCCGATCGGCGACCTCCGCGAGTCGGCGAGCGACGTCGCCGACAGCGCCGCCGAGGTCGGCGAGGCGGCGGAGGACCAGTCGGAGCGGGTCGCCGAGATCTCCTCGGAGGTGGCGAACCTCTCGGCGACGGTCGAGGAGGTGGCGTCGACCGCCGACGAGGTCGAGCGGACGAGCGGCCGGGCGGAGACGCTCGCGGAGGACGGTCGGGAGGCGGCCGACGACGCCGCGTCGGCCATGGACGACATCGGCGCCGCCGTCGACGAGGTCGCGGAGGACGTCGAGACGCTCCAAGAGCGGGTCGAAGAGATCGACGAGTTCGTCGACGCGATCAACGGCATCGCCGACCAGACGAACCTGCTCGCCCTGAACGCCTCGATCGAGGCGGCGCGGGCCGGCGACGCGGGTGCCGGATTCGGCGTCGTCGCCGACGAGATCAAGTCGCTCGCGGAGGAGTCACAGGGGCACGCGGCCGACATCGAGTCGATGGTCGACGGCATCCGCACCGACACCGAGGAGACGGTCGAGAGCCTCTCCGAGACGACGGTGCGAGTCGACGAGGGGAGCGAGCGCGTCGCCGACGCGACGGAGAACCTCACCGACATCGCCGAGGCGGTGACGGAGACGGCCGACGGGATCGACGAGGTCTCCGACGTGACCGACGAGCAGGCCGCCGCCGCCGAGGAGATCGCCGCGACGATCGACGGGGTGGTCGACCAGTCGAACCGGATCAGCGAGCGGATGCAGGAGCTGGCCGACGAAAGCGAGCGCCAGTCGGCGGCGGTCGAGGCGGTCGAACGGACCGTTCGTCGGTTGGCCGTCGACGGCGGCGACGGCGGCGACGGCGGGTCCCGCGCGGCGTCCCTGACGGACGGCGGACGGCGAGTGACGGGGCCGGACCGCGGGAACCGAGCGACGGGGGAGGGCGGTGGTCGATCGGTTCCGGCGGGGCTTCCGGAGGGAATGCCCGAGTTCGTGATCGACCGCCTCTCAGACGAGGAGCTGCGAGCGATCGCGGCCGGAGAGCTGGAGATGGACGACCTGCGGTGAGTCGGCGGCGGTGACGGCTCCGCCGGGGCGCCGAGGTCCGCGGCCCGAACTCAGGGCGCGAAGTACGCGTCCGGTCCCCGGACCCCGGAGAGCTCGCGGAGGGGGCTGGCGCCGCACCGATCGCAGGCGGTCGGTTCGTCGGGATCGTCGGGCCGCGCGAACACCGTGTCGCAGGCGTCGCAGGCGACGTAGCGCAGCGCGAGCGACGGGGCGTCGGTCATGGACGCAGTAGGCGGTCGACGCACTTGAACCGGTGCGTCGGGGAGGGCGCTCTCACGCCGAACCGGCGTCGCCGCCGCGCGCTCGGTGGGTGTTCCCGGCTTCGGACCGTGGCGAGGACGGCCGGTCACGCAACCCCTAAGACGCGAGCGACCCCACGGATCGTATGGAAATCGCCATCTTGGGCGGCACCGGGGACATCGGTGAGGGGCTCGCGCTCCGGCTGGCGGCCGACACGCCACACCGGATCGCGATCGGCTCTCGGGACGCGGAGAGGGCGGAGAACAAGGCGGAAGAGTACACCACCGAACTCGACAGCCGCGGGCTCGACGCCGCGGTGACCGGCGGGGAGAACGCCGCGGTCGCCGCCGACGCCCGGATCGTCGTCTTAGCGGTCCCGCCGTACCACGTCGGCGACACCGTGGAGGCGGTGGCGGAGTCGCTGGAGGACGGCGACGTCCTGGTCTCGCCCGCGACGGGGATGAAACGCGACGACGAGGGGTTCCACTACCACAAGCCCGGCGCGGGCTCGGTGACGAAGATCGCCGCCGACGCGGCGCCCGAGGGCGTCGCCGTCGTCGGCGCGTTCCACAACCTCGCGGCCGCGCGGCTCGCGAACCTCGACGCGGACCTCGGGGTCGACACCCTCGTGATCGGCGACGACGACGACGCGAAGACGACCGTCGCCGACGTCGCCGAGGGGGTCGACGGGCTGCGGGCGCTCGACGCCGGTGGCCTCGCCAACGCACCCGAAATCGAGGGGCTCACGCCGCTTCTCATCAACGTCTCCAGCAACAACGACGGCCTTCACGACCTCGGCGTCCGGTTTCAGTAGACGGTCGTTCTGGGCGTGAGTTGCTTGTAAAGGGCAGTTGGGCGTTCAGCGCGGTTTATAAATAGGAGCGGGCGGCGCCGATGGTTCCCGTTCTGGCGGTCAATCGGTGATACATAGTTGAGAACGGATCGACGGCGACCACCGCCGAAGCCCCAGCCGGGAGGACTCGCGCGGCTCGGTGCGCTCCTCGCTCGCGTTGCTCGCTGCGGTGCTCCCGTCGCCGGGCTTCGTCCACCCGGCTCCCCGTTGAGTCCCACCCCGCACAGCAACCGCACCTCACACCTCCCCAGCCTCGTCACGGCCGCTTAAAAGCGGCCGCGACTCCCTCGCGCGTGCCCCTCGCGCACGAGGGGCGCTCGGAGGCACGCGCCACCACAGTACTTGCGCGCGAGATAACGTCGTCGCAGTCGTCCGAATCCCCTCCGGAGGGCGTTCCGTTAGGCCTTTGCGCGCCGGGTTCCTCCGGGCGGTAGATGGAGTACTTGCAGCGTCGGGTCGGGCTGGTCGAAGACCGGATCGAGGCGGTCATCGACGACGTCGAGCCCGACGAGCTGTCCGAGGAGGTCGGCCACGTCGTCCTCGCGGGCGGGAAGCGGGTCCGCCCCGCGGTGACCGTCCTCGCCTGCGAGGCGTTCGACGGCGACCCGGAGCAGGCGGTGGACTTCGCGGCCGGCATCGAGTTCGTCCACAACGCCTCGCTCGTCATCGACGACATCATCGACCGCTCGGAGGTCCGGCGCGGCACCGCGGCCGCCTGGGCGGAGTTCGGCTACGGCCCGGCGATCATCGCCAGCGACGGTCTCCTCGGGGAGGCGTTCGCGCTGTTCTCGACTCACCCCCGCGCGATGCGGACCGTCGCCGAGGCGATGGTCGAACTCGGCGAGGGCGAGGCGACGGAGCTGGCCGCCCGCCCGACCAACGAGGCCGAGTACATGGAGTTAGCCCGCCGGAAGACGGGCGCGCTGTTCCGCGCCGCCGCCGAGCTGGGCGCGGTCGCGGGCGGCGCGGAGCCCCACGCGATCGACTCGTTCGGCGAGTACGCCGAGCGCGTCGGCGTCGCCTTCCAGATGCGCGACGACGTACTGGACGCGACCGCCGACGCCGACGACCTCGGCAAGCCGACCGGACAGGACGCCGAGATGGACCGCCCCTCCGTGCTTCAGGTCACGTCGCTGTCGCCCGAGGAGATCAACGAACGCGCCCGGACGGAGTCCGAGCGCGCGCTGGCCGCCCTCGACGACGCCGACCCGCCCGAGACCGAGGCGATAGAGTACCTCCGCGACCTGGCCGAGTTCGTCGTCGTCCGCGAGCGGTAAGGGGAGAGAGGCGATCTCGCGGTCGGTGTCGCCCGGGGCTCAGATATCGTAGCCCGCCTTCTCCATGAGGTCCGCGAACACGTCGGTCCCCATCGCCCCCTCGTAGACGATGGCGGTGAGCATCCCGCCGGGGTAGAAGCCGTCGTTTTGAACGTGGTCGACCTTGTGGCAGTGCATCGGGTATATCCCGGGGTCCGCGTTCGCCTCGAACTCGACCGTGTACCGCTCGGCTGGCGCGACGTTCACCACGTCCTCGGGGAGTTGCATCACCTCGGGGTAGGCGGCGCCGTCCTTCTCGACGGTGCGGAACCGGTGGTTGTGGGTGTGCATCGGGTGCGACATGAACCCGGCGTTGACCAGGTGGAGCCGCACCGTGTCGCCCTCGCTGACGACGATCGGTGAGCCGTGGTCCGGGTTGAGCGTGTACGGCGCGACGCGGCCGTTGATCGTGAACGCGTCGGGGCGGCGGTCCTGGACGTCGTAGCTCGCGTCCTCGCCGCCGTACGACCGGGAGAGTCGGGTGTCCCAGTCTTTCAGGGTCATGAACCGCTCGACGTCGGCTTCCTCGTACCCCTCGGGGTCGATACGGAGAATCCCGTACATCCCCATGTCCATGTGCATCGGAGTGTTGAAATGGCAGTGGTAGAGGTGGGTGCCGGGCACGTCGGCGCCGATCTCGTAGGTGTGCTTCTCGCCGGGCATCACGGTGAGCCCCGTCGTCGACGGGACGCCGTCGTCCTTCCACGACTTCGAGACGCCGTGGAAGTGGAGCGTGTGGGGCATCTCGCCGTCGGTGTTATCGAGCGTGATCGACAGGTCGTCGCCCTCGGTCGCCCGGAGGACCGGCCCGGGGACGCTCGGCGTCCCGTCGTCGGCCTGGAAGGCCCACGTCACCGGCATCTCGACCGGGCCGCCGAGCGAACTCCCGGGGTGGGCCGGGTGGCGGGCGTGGACCGAGCGCAGCGTCACCTCGCGCCCGCGCTCGTCGAGGTCGACGACCTCCGGGGACCGGGTCTCGGGGAGGGCCGGTCCGTCGCGCTCCGTCGCGCCGGCGTCGTCGGGACCGTTCGCCGCGGTGGTCGCCGCGTCGCTCAGACAGCCGGCCAGTCCGGCGACGCCCGAGAGGCCCGCAGCCTGAAGGATGGTTCGCCGCGCGAAGCCGCCGTCGGAGCCGGAGTCACGGTGCGTCATGGTTCGACCGAGGGGAACGGGAGCCATAACCGGGTCGCGGCTTCCCGATCCGAGAGACGACGAGCGAACTGGTTCGCCCCGGAATACATAAAGGAATCAGCGCGGTCGCCGCGGCGTCGCTCAGTCGTCCGCGGGGTTCTCGACGGCGTTCTCGCCGATGGGCTCGCTGTCCCAGTACGCGTGGTCGTCGTCCGAGCGGAAGCAGGTCGCCGTCCGGCCGTCGCCGACGTCGTACGCCGGGGGCGACGACTCCCGGCAGGCCGCGCGGGCCTCCGGACAGCGGGTGTGGAACCGACAGCCCGCGGGCGGGTTACGCGGCGAGGGAACGTCGCCCCGGAGGGTGGTGAACTCCTCCTCGCGGGCGTCCGTGCTCGCGCGAGGGACGCTCGACAACAGCGCCTGCGTGTACGGGTGCGCGGGGTCGTCGAATATCTCCTCGACCGGACCGATCTCGACTATCTCGCCGAGGTACATCACCGCGACGCGGTCACAGACGTGTCGGACCACGCCGAGGTTGTGCGCGATGAACAGGAACGTGAGCCCGAAGTCCTCCTGGAGGTCCTCCAAGAGGTTCAGGATCTGCGCCTGAACGGAGACGTCGAGCGCCGATACCGGCTCGTCGAGGACGACGAAGTCGGGGTCTAAGGCGAGCGCTCGGGCGATCCCGACCCGCTGTCGCTGGCCGCCGGAGAACTCGTGCGGGTACCGGTCGATCTGGTCGGCCGAGAGGCCGACCCGCTCGAGCAGGTCGCGAGCCGTCTCGCGCCGCTGGTCCCGGTCGGCGATGTCGTGGATCCGGAGCCCCTCCGTGATGATGTCGCCGGTGGTCATCCGGGGGTCGAGACTGGAGAACGGGTCCTGGAACACGATCTGCGCGCGCCGCCGGAACTGCGTCAGTTGGCTGTCGGTCATGCCGCGGACGTCCTCGCCGTCGAAGCTGACCTCGCCGGCGGTGGGCTCGCGGAGTCGTAACACCGTCTCGCCGGTGGTCGACTTCCCGCAGCCGGACTCGCCGACCAACCCCAGCGTCTCGCCCTCTCGCACGTCGAAGGAGACGCCGTCGACCGCCTTCACGCTCGCCGACTCCTCGCCGAGCAGGCGGTCGACGAGCGACGGGTCGTCGGCGTAGTACTTCTTCAGCCCGTCGACGGAGAGCAGGGGGTCGCTCATTCGCCCGCACCCCCGTCGGCCGCGGCGTCGGCGCGGCCGGAGCCGTCACCGAAGTAGTCGTCCGGGAGCGCGTCGAGCGAGTCGTACTCGCGGTCCGCGAGGACGCACTTGGCGCCGTGGTCGGCCGCGGCGTCGACGGTCGCCTCGGCCGGCTTGTCGAGACACGCGTCCATCGCCTTCGGACACCGGTCCGCGAAGTAACACCGGTCGTCCATCTCGGAATCGATCAGGCTCGGGACGTTGCCCGCGATCGGTTCGAGCCGCGCCCGCGGGTCGTCCACGTCGGGGATCGAGCCGAGCAGGCCCCGCGTGTACGGGTGGACGGTGTCTTCGAACACCGATTCGAGCGTGCCGCGCTCGACGACCTCGCCGGCGTACATCACGCAGACGCGGTCGCACATCTCGGCTATCACGCCCAGGTCGTGGGTGATGAGCACGATGCTCATCCCGCGGTCCGCTTGGATCTCTTTCAGCAGGTTCAGGATCTGCGCCTGGATCGTCACGTCGAGCGCGGTCGTCGGCTCGTCGGCGATGAGCACGTCCGGCTCGCCGGCGAGCGCCTGCGCGATCATCGCGCGCTGGAGCATCCCGCCGGAGAACTGACCCGGGTACTCGTCGACGCGCTCCTCGGGGTCGGGGATCCCGACCTGTCCGAGCAGGTCGACCGCGCGCTCCATGCTCTCCTCGCTCGTGTAGTCGCGGCCGGGAACGATCCCGTCGAGCAGGTACTTCCCGAGCCCGTACCCCTGCGTCCGCGACCGCGTCGAGCGGGGGTTCGCCCGCGCCCGACGCTGGACCTCGACCGCCTCGGCGATCTGCTCGCCGACCGTGATCGAGGGGTTGAAGCTGCTCATCGGGTCCTGGAAGATGACGCTGAACGAGGGGCCGCGCAGCGACCGGCGGACCCTCGGCGGCACGGTCCGGAGGTCGACGTGGTCTCCGTCGACGTGAACCCCGTCCGTGCCGCGGAACTCCTCCGCGAGGTCGGGGTCGCGGTACCACACCTCGCCGGCGGTGACCCGGCCGGGGGTCTCGACGAGGTCGACGAGCGACAGCGCGGTCACCGACTTGCCGGAGCCGGACTCGCCGACGACGCCGAGAATCTCGTCTTCCCGGAGGTCGAACGACACCGACTCGACCGCGTTGATCTGGCCCTCCTCGGTGAAAAAGCGCGTCGAGAGGTCCCGCACCGACAGCACGTCGTCGACCCCGGGCGTTCCGGTCGGCGTCGCGTCGCCGGTTCCGCCGGCCTCCGCGGCCGCGGCGGCGTCGCCGGCCGCCGGACCGTCACCCGTCCGCTCGGCGTCGCTCATGCGGCACCCCCCTCGCCCTCGATACCGGGGTCTAAGGCGTCACGCAGCCAGTCGCCGAGCAGGTTGATCCCGATCACCGACAGCATGATAGCGAGCCCGGGGATGGAGGCGATCCACCACTGGCCCGAGGAGACGTAGTCGCGCCCCTGCGCGATGTCGAAGCCCCACGACAGCGTCGTCCCGGAGAAGCCGAGGAACGACAGCGAGCTCTCCAAGAGGATGATCGCGGCCACCTGCACCGTCCCGAGGACGATGATCGGCGTGATCGCGTTCGGCAGGACGTGCCGGAGGATGATCGCGTTGTCGCTGGCGCCGAGCGCGCGAGACGCCTTCACGTACTCCTGCCCGCGCAGGGAGAGCGCCTCCCCGCGGGCGACGCGGGCGAACCACACCCAGTTGACGAGGCCGACGACGATCACCACGGTTATCGGTAGCACGAAGCTCTCAGGCATCTCCGGCGCGAGCCCCGCGACGACGAACGGATCGGGGACGTTCACCGCCGCGCGGCCCCACAGTCCGATCAGCGCGACCGCTAACACCAGCGACGGGAACGCGAGGCTGATGTCGGCGATCCGCATCAGCGCGTCGTCGACGCGCCCGCGGTGGTAGCCGGCGAGTAAGCCGACCGGCACGCCGATCGACGCCGCAAACAGGGTGCCGAGCACCCCGACGACGAGCGACGTCCGGGCGCCGTACACCACCCGCGAGAACATGTCGCGGCCGAGCCCGTCGGTGCCGAACACGTGGTCGGGGTCGGGGGTGATCTCGACGGTCTCGGTGACCGTCTGGATCTCGCCGTCGACCATCTGCGAGGAGGTCCGCTCCTCCGTCTGCGAGAAGCCGACCGGCGGCAACTCGCTCTGGTCGAGCTGTTGGTCTGTCGGATCGTGGGGCGCGACGAAGGGGGCGAACACGGCGGTCAACACGATGACGACCACCAGCGCCAGCCCGAGCTTCGCCAGCCCGCTCCCTCTGAACTCCTTTTTGAGATTGCGTATGACACGTGAAGAGACCATATTAGTCAGTCACCACCTCGGGGTCGAGGTAGGCGTACACCACGTCGACGAGGATGTTGACGAGGACGAAACTCGTCCCGATGACGATGAGACTCCCCTGGAGCGCCGGCCAGTCGCGCTGGTTGATGCTCTCGATGACCAGCGTCCCGAGCCCCGGCCACGAGAACACCGCCTCGGTGATCACGGCCCCGCCGATCAGCGTCCCGAGCTGGAGCCCGAGCACGGTGATCACGGGGATGAGGGTGTTCCGGAGCGCGTGTTTGTACCGGATCAGCGTCCGCGGGAGCCCCTTGGCGCGCGCGGCCTGAACGTAGCCCTTGCTGAGTTCGTCCAGCATCCCCGACCGCGTCAGCCGGGTGATGAGGGCCATGAAGTAGGTGCCGAGAGCGATCGCGGGCAGCGTGATGTACGCGAGCCACGCCACCAGCGTCCCGACGAACGGCTCGGCGTTGATCACCGACAGCGCCACGTCGCCAACGTCGACCCCGCGGCCGCTGGTGTTGAACACGTTGAACTCCACGGCGAAGATCAGGATGAGCATGATCCCGAGCCAGAAGTTCGGCGTCGAGATGCCGCCGAGCGACAGGAGCGTCGCCCCGTAGTCGACCGGCTCGTTGCGGCGGGTCGCGCTGATCACGCCGAGCGGAATGGCGAGCGCGATGGCCACGACGCTGGCGGCGACGGCGAGCTCCACGGTGGCGGGAAGGCGTTCGAACACGAGCGTCGTGACCTCCTGTCCGCGGATGTACGACTGGCCCATGTCGCCCTGAAGCAGGTCGAAGACGTACTGGCCGTACTGGACGTACAGCGGCTGGTCGAGGCCGAGTTCGGCCGCGATCGCCTGTCGCGTCTCCTGTGAGGCGTCGAGCGGCGAGACCGCGTTGATCGGGCTCCCGGGCGTGACGAATCGGAGCGCGAACACGACGGTGACGACGCCCCAGACGACGCCGACTCCTTGGAGGCTTCTTTTGAGTACGAATCTGCCGAATGACATTAATACGGATGTGGGGAGATGGCGGTCGCGTTACTGTTGCGTGGCGGTGTCCGGGTCGATGAACTCGTCGGCCCGCGGCTCCCACGAGATCTCGTTCGAGACGCCGTAGACGCTGAACTGCTGGTGCATGAACACCCACGGCGCCAGGTCGTGAGCGAGCTGGTTCGCCTCCTGGAGGATCCCGACGCGCTCGTCGGGGTCCTCGGTCGCCTCGGCGTCCGTGAGCAGTCCGTCGAGCTCCTCGTTTTCCAGCACGGTGAGCGCGCCGCTCGACGAGAGCAGCGGCGTCAGCGTCTGGCTGCCGTCGAACTCGCCGTTCCCCCAGCCGAGGAGGTTGAAGTGCGGGCGGTCCTCGATGTCCGGCGCGGTGACGTCCTGAACGAGCGAGGAGAACTCGCGCTGTTCGACCTCACAGGAGACGTTCGACAGCGAGTCGATCTGGTTCGCCGCCGCCTGCGCGATCTGAACGTCGCGGAGGTAGCGTCCGATCGGCGTTTCCAGCGTGATCTCGACGCCGGCGTGACCGGACTCCTCGACGAGGCGCTCGGCCTCCTCGGGGTCGTACGGGTACGGCTCGATGTCGGGGTTGTAGCCGACGTGGCCGTCGAGGGTCGGCTGTCCGGTGATGTTGCCGAAGCCGTTGAGGACGTTCTCGATGATGCTCTCGACGTCGACCGCGTGGTTCATCGCCTGCCGGAACTGCTGGCTGGAGAACGGCTCCACGTCGTACCGCATCTGGAGGAAGATGATCCGCGCGCTCGGAACGGAGTTGATCGTCGCGACGTCGGAACTGTTCACCCGAGAGACCTCGTTCGGCGGCACGTTCGTCACGATGTCCGTCTCCTCGGCGAGCAGCTGGTTGACCCGCGTGCTCGACTCGCTGGAGGCGCTCATCGTGAGTTCGTCGACCGCGGGAGCGCCGTCCCAGTACTCCTCGTTCGGCTCGTAGACGACCTGGTTGCCCGACTCGTACTCGCTGAGGCGGAACGGTCCCGTCCCGTTGGCGTTCCGGTTGATGTAGTCGCTGCCGTTCTCCTCGACCCACGACTGCTGCATGACGGGGCCGTTCGTCGCGAACAGCTGGAAGGCGATCGGGTTGTACCCCTCGAAGGAGACCGTCACCTCGCCGTCGCCGGTCGCGACCTCCGTAACCGAGCCGAGGTCGTTCGACTGCGGGCTGGCGATGCCGACGTCCTCGAAGACGATCCGGCGGATGCTGAACCGAACGTCCTCGGCGGTGACCTCGTCGCCGTTGTGGAAGGTGAGGCCGTCCCGGAGCATGAACCGGACGCTGCCGTCGTCGGTGCGCTCCCACTCGTCCGCGAGGCCGGCGATGATTCCCCCCTGCTTGTCGCGGTCGAGGAGTCCTTCGTACAGCTGGCCGACGATGATCTCGGTGTTCGTCTCGGCGTGGTCCTGCGGGTCGAGCCCGGAGTCCATCTGGCCCATGGTGACGCCGAGTTCGAAGGAGTCGCCGCCGTCGCCGCCGTTTCCGGCACAGCCAGCGAGGCCGACCGCGCCGGCCGTTCCGGCGTACTTGAGCACCGTCCGCCTGTCGACCTGCGAATCGTTGTCAGTAGGCATAGCCGATATCATACGACAGAGCGTTATGAACCTACCGGCAGACGCGTCCCCCTTCGGGTCCGCTGCTGGCGATCCGCTGACAGTAGGGGGTGCCGAATCGACGGGATGAGCGTGCGGTGCGGGCGAGTCCGACGCGAGCGAAAACCGACGCCTATGTAGGGACGCCGACGGTAGGCGAGCGGTATGGACGGACCCGATCCCGGACCGCGGTGGGACGCTGTCGAGGAGGACGCGGAGTCGACGGCGGCGGCGTACCGAGAGCGCGGCTGGACCGCGATCGCTGGCCACCCCGGGCAGGTGAACCCCGTCGCGGACGCCGCCCGGATCGACGTGCTGTTGCCCGGGTCGGAGTTCGACGCGGCGCTCGACGCGGTCGACGAGGCCGCGATCGACGGCGTCGACGTGTACGCCGGCGCCGCCGGCGGGGTCGCGTACCGGTTGGTGGTCGCGACCGACGAGGCGGCGGGCGTGGCGCTGTGCGTGCCCACCTACCTCGGGGGCGACGACCTCGCCTCGCTGCGGGCGGCCGCCGAGGCGGCGGGGACGCTCACCGTCCGACTGCGTCCGCTCGACGACCGCGACCACGTCGAGATCGCGATCGACGACCCCGCCGTCTTCTTCGACGCGCCCGAGGCGTGAGAACCACACACGTGGGTATTCCACGCTCGTGTGACTTCGACGTATTCATAGTTGTGCGATCACGATCATCGCTATGAATCGCGCAGAGAAGGCGGCCCTCCAGTTGCAGGCGGTCGCCGTGTTGCGGATGCTGAAGGAGACGCGAACGTACGAGGAGCTGTCCGAGGTGACCGGGCTGCCCGCAGGCGACCTGAACCGGTACGTGAACGGCCACGTTCTGCCCGGCACCGACCGCGCGAGCGAGGTCGTCGAGTCGGTGGGCCGCGAGGCGCTGGCCGACGAACTGGTCGCGCGCGTCGAGTTCGACGACGAGGGGTACGTCGACAACTCCGGCGTCGTCTTCGACCAGTCGTTCCTCGACCTCGTAGCGCCCGTCGCGGCGGAGACGTTCGGGTTCGAGCGCCCGGACGTGGTGTTGACGGCCGCGACCGACGGGATCACGCTGGGGGCGGCGATGGCCTCCTTCTTCGGCGCGCGCCTCGCCTACGCGAAGAAGTCGAAGGAGACGGCCGTCGAGGAGTTCATCGAGTCGCGCCAGCGGCTCGCGTCCGGCATCGAACTCACCTACTACCTCCCCGCGAGCGCCATCGACGCCGGGGACACCGTCCTCGTCGTCGACGACCTGATCCGGTCGGGCGAGACCCAGGAGCTACTGCTCGACATCGCGCTCCAAGGCGACGCGGACGTCACCGGCGTGTTCGCGCTCATCGCCGTCGGCGACGAGGGGATGGAACGCGCGCGAGCGATCACCGACGCGCCGGTCGGGGCGCTGACGACGTTCGAGTAACCACGTTCGAGCATATTATCGGGAAATAATCCGTCCGGTAGACGTTTTTGATCCGTATTTGTGGATCATCTGCCGTGGCGTTCAGCAAGGCTTATCAGTCGATCCGCCGGTACCTCTACGCGTTCAATGGGGCTTTCAGACACGCTGGCTGCGCGGTTCGACGTGGAGTCGCACGGGTCGGACGTCCGTACCGAACTGGTCGCCGGGCTCACGACGTTCCTCGCGATGTCGTACATCATCGTGGTGAATCCCGCGATCCTCTCGGCGGCGATCCAGATAGAGGGGTACGGCCAGGGCGAGGTGTTCCAGATGATCGCCATCGCGACGATCCTCTCGGCGGCGGTCGCGACGGCCGTGATGGCGCTGTACGCCAACCGCCCGTTCGGGCTCGCCCCCGGGCTGGGGCTCAACGCCTTCTTCGCGTACACGGTCGTGTTGGGACTCGGAATTCCGTGGCAGACGGCGCTCGCCGCGGTGTTCGTCGAGGGCGTCCTGTTCATGCTCCTGACCGCGGTCGGCGCTCGCGAGTACGTGATCCGCCTGTTCCCCGAACCGGTGAAGCGGGCGGTCGGGGCCGGTATCGGACTGTTCCTGCTTTTCATCGGGCTTCAGGAGCTCCAGATCGTCGTCAACGACGAGGCGACGCTCGTCGCGCTCGGGAGCGTCTTCGCCAACCCGTGGGCGATCCTCGGCGTGCTCGGGCTCGTGCTCACGTTCGTGCTGTGGGCGCGGAACGTCACCGGCGCCATCATCCTCGGCGTCCTCACCACCGCGGTCGCGGGGTGGGCGCTCACCCTCGGCGGCGTGTTCGCTCGCGGCGCGGTCACGCCCGAGACCCTGCCGTCGGCGCAGTACGACATCACGCCGCTGGCGGGGGCGTTCCTCGACGGGCTCTCCGGGGTCGACCCGCTCACCTTCGTGCTGGTCGTGTTCACCTTCTTTTTCGTCGACTTCTTCGACACCGCGGGGACGCTCATCGGCGTCTCGCAGTTCGGTGACTTCCTCGACGAGGACGGCGACTTACCCGACATGGACCGGCCGCTGATGGCCGACGCGGTCGGCACCACATTCGGCGCGGTCGTCGGCACCTCGACGGTGACGACCTACATCGAGTCGTCGACCGGCGTCGAGGAGGGCGGTCGCACCGGGCTGACCGCCCTGGTCGTCGCGCTGCTCTTTCTCGCGTCGCTCGTGGTGATCCCCGTCGTCGCCGCCATCCCGGCGTACGCCTCGTTCATCGCGCTGATCGTCGTCGGCGTGATAATGCTTCAGGGGCTTACCGAGGTCGACTGGACCGACCCCGCGTGGGCCGTCTCCGCCGGGCTCACGGTCACCGTGATGCCGTTCGCCTACTCCATCGCCGACGGGCTGGCGGCCGGCATCGTCGCGTACCCGGTCGTCAAGCTCGCGATCGGCGAGGGGCGCGACGTCGCGCTCGGGCAGTACGTCATCGCGGCGCTGCTGGCCGCCTACTACGTCCTCTCGACCGCCGGGTACATCCTCTGAGGCGGACCGCGCTCCGGTCCGACCGAACCCTCTTGTCGCGACGGGCCGCATACCGACCGAGAGACGATGCCCGACGCGCCCGACGCCGATCGCTCCGTGACCGTCGCCGACCGCGAGCAACACGCGACCGACCCGGCGCGCGAACTCGCGCTCGACTGCGTGGTCGCGGGCATCGAGGCCGCCCACCCCACCGCGGTCGTCGCCGACGCCCTCTCGCTGGACCGCGACCGGCTGACCGCCTCGGACGTGAACGGCGGGACGACGACACGCGACCTCGACCGGTACGACCGCGCGGTGGTCGTCGGCGCCGGAAACGCGGCGGGCCACTTCGCGGCCGCGCTGGAGGAGGTGCTCGGCGACCGGATCGACGGCGGCGCCGTCGTCACCGACGACCCGGTCGAGACGGAGCGGATTACGGTCCTCCCCGGTGACCACCCGACACCGAGCGAGGCGGGCGTCGAGAGCGCCCGACGGGTCCGGACCCTCGCGGCCGACGCCGGCGAGTCCGACCTCGTGATCGGCCTGATCACCGGCGGCGGGAGCGCGCTCTTGGCCGCGCCCGCGCCCGGGATCGACCTCGACGACCTGCGTGAAACGACCGAGGCGCTGCTCGCCAGCGGCGCGACGATAGCCGAGATCAACGCGGTCCGCAAGCACCTCTCGGCGGTGAAAGGCGGCGGCCTCGCCCGGGCCGTCGCGCCCGCCGACGCGCTCGGTCTCGCGATCAGCGACGTGACCGGCGACGACCTCGGCGTGATCGCGAGCGGTCCATTCTCGCCCGATCCGACGACGTTCGCGGACGCGCTGTCGGTCCTCGATCGGTACGGGATCGACGCGCCGGAGGCGGTCCGGCAGCGTCTCGACCGGGGGGACCGGGGCGCGGTCGCGGAGACGCCGAAGCCGGGAGACGCCGCGTTCGACGGGGTCGACGTTCGCGTCGTCGCGAACGCGCGCACGGCGCTGAACGCCGCCCGAGCGGTCGCCGCGGCGAACGGGTACGAGCCGCTCGTGCTCTCCTCGCGAGTGCGGGGCGAGGCCCGAGAGGCGGCGAAGACGCACGCGGCGGTCGCCGAGGAGTGCCGGGCCGTCGGCGACCCGATCGAGCCGCCCGCCGTCGTCCTCTCGGCGGGCGAGGTGACGGTCACGCTCGGCGACGACCACGGCCGAGGCGGGCCGAACCAGGAGTTCGCGCTGTCGGCGGCGCTCGAACTCGACGGGGCGGGAGCCGACGGCGAGGGCGTCGTCGCCGCGAGCGTCGACACCGACGGCATCGACGGCGCCACGGACGCGGCGGGGGCGCTGGTCGACGACCGGCTCGTCGGCGACGACGGGGAGCCGGGCCCCGGAGCGCCGAACGGCCAGGAACTGGACCGCGACGCGGCGGCGGCCGCGCTCGACGCCCGCGACGCGTATCCGGCGCTCGACGCCGCGGGCGCGCTGCTCCGGACCGGACCGACCGGAACGAACGTCAACGACCTCCGCGCCGTCGTGATTCCGACGACCGGAGCGCGTTCGGAAGGGACTAAGTAGCGGCCGGCAAATTCTGCGGCATGCAGACGCTGCTCCTCAACGCGGACGACGTGGAGGAAAACGCCGAGACGGACCGTGTCATCGACGCGGTTCGGGGCGCGTTCACGGCCTACGAGCGCGGCAACGCCAAGATGCCGGCGAAGTCGTACATCGACCTGCCGGAGTACAACGGCGACTTCCGCTCGATGCCCGCGTACCTCGACGTCCGCGAGGAGGACGTCGCCGAGGAGACGGCGACCGGCGAGGGGTGGGACGCCGCGGGGATCAAGTGGGTGAACGTCCACACCGACAACCCCGACGACCACGACCTCCCGACAGTGATGGGGACGATGATCTACTCGGACCCGGAGACCGCGTTCCCCCTCGCCGTCCTCGACGGGACGACGCTGACGATGAAACGCACGGGCGCCGCCGCGGCGGTCGCGACCGACTACCTCGCCGTCCCGGACGCGACCTCGCTGGGGATCGTCGGCGCCGGGGTCCAGTCGTACACCCAACTGGAGGCGATCGCCGCGGTGCGCGACATCGAGGAGGTCGTCGTGAGCGACCTCGACGAGGAGCGCGTCGCCGACTTCGTCGACGCCTTCGGCGACCGGTTCGACGTTCGCGCGGGCTCCGTCTCGGAGGCGGGCCACTGCGACGTCCTCTCGACCGTGACGCCGGTCGAGGACCCGATCGTCGGCGCCGAGGACGTCGGCGAGCACACGCACGTCAACGCGATGGGCGCGGACGCCGCCGGGAAACACGAGCTCGCCGACGCGCTCCTCGCCGACGCCACGATCGTCATCGACGACCACGAGCAGTGTACCCACTCCGGCGAGATCAACGTCCCCTACGCCGCCGGCACGCTCACCGACGACGACATCTACGGCGAGATCGGCGAGATCGTCGTCGGCCGGCGGGCCGGGCGTCCCGGGACCGCGGGCACCGCCGCCGACGCCGACGGCGTGAGCGGCGTCAGCGTCTTCGACTCGACCGGCCTCGCGATCCAAGACGTCGCGGCGGCCCGCGTCGTGTACGAGCGCGCGGACGAACTGGACAACGGCTACCCGTTCGACCTGCTGGGCCTCGACGGCTGAGGCCGAGCGCGGATTTTTACTCGCAGCGCCCCTACACCGTTCGTGAAACTCGTCAGCGTCGCCGCCCTGGCGGAGAACCGCGTGATCGGGAAAGAGGGTGAGGTGCCGTGGCCGCACATCGAGGCGGACGTCAGGCAGTACCGCGAGCGCGTCGCGGGGTCGCCGGTGGTCCTCGGCCGGCGCACCTTCGACTCGATGCGCGACGACCTGCCGGGGAGCCGGCAGATCGTCGTGAGCCGCAGCGTCGACGCCGTCGACGTGCCGACGGCGGTCGTCGCGAACGGCGACGAGGAGGCGATCGAACTGGCCCGCGAGGCCGCGGCCGAGACTGGCGTCGAAACGACCTACGTGCTCGGCGGGGGCGGCATCTACGCGCTGTTCCAGCCGCACCTCGACGGGATGGCGCTCAGTCACGTCGACGGCGCCTACGAGGGCGACACGGTGTACCCCGAGTGGGACGAGAACGAGTGGGAGGTCGCCGCCGAGACGCCCTACGACCGGTTCACGCTACGCGAGTGGACCCGTCGGGCGGGGTGAGCGGAACCGGCGGGGTCGGCGGTGCGCGGTGCGGTTCTCGTCGGACAGCGCGGTTCTCGGCTGACCGCGCTGTCCCGGCGGACGGCGCGCGAGGCTCGGAGGTCCGAGGCTACGAGCCCTCGGCGCGCTCTTCGGCGTACCGTTCGAGCTGAAGCGCGGTGCTGTCCGCGAGCCGTCCGACCGCGGACTCGACGCCGTGCTCGCGGGCGTCGACCGACGCCTCGGCGACGAGCGTCCGGACCGTGTCGAACGGGCCGATCCGCGCGCCGGTCGTGGCGGCGGTGTTCTCGGCGTCGAGCAGCTGGTTCACGGCGGTGCGGTAGCCGGGGTTCTCGTCGAACCACCCCTCCCGGTCGAGTCGGTCGATCGCACCGTCGTGGACCGGGAAGTAGCCGGTCTCGCGGTGCCAGCGCGCCTGCCGCTCGGGCGCTGCGAGCCAGCCGAGGAACGCCGCCGCGGCGCGCTGTTCGGCCGTCGAGGCGCCGTCGGCGACCCACAGCGACCCGCCCCCGACGACGACGCCGTGCCGCTCGTCGGCGACCGGGAAGTAGCCGACGCCGACCGGGAAAGCGGCGCCCTCGCGGACGTCCACCATCGAGGAGGTGGAGCCGATGAGCATGCCGGCTTCGCCCTCGTGGAACGCCTCGCGGGCCTGCCCGCGGGCCTCGATGCCGGGGTCGTGATACAGCCCGTCGGCCGCCATGTCGGCGATCCAGCGGTAGATCCGTTCACCGCCCGGGCCGTCGAAGCGGCTCTCCGTCGGCGTGCCCGCCCGACCGTTGTCGGCGTCGACGAGCGGCTCGCCGGCCTCGGCGAACCACTGCTCGACGAACCACGAGTACGTCGCGAAGGTGATGCCCGTCTCGGTCGCGCCGGTCTCGACGAGGCGCTCGGCGCAGCGGCGGACCTCCGCGAACGTCTCGGGCGGGTCGTCGGGGTCCAGCCCGGCGCGCTCGAAGGCCGCGCGGTCGTAGTAGAGGACCGGGGTCGAGGCGTTGAACGGCATCGAGTGGAGGACGCCGTCGGTCCGGTAGTAGTTCGCCACGGGGCCGAGCAGGTCGTCGGGCGAGAAATCGGATCCGGGGGGCTGCGCGCTTCCGGCGCCGGAGCCGACGGGGGCGTCCGCGTCGAGGAGGCGCTCGACGGGAGTGAACGCCCCGCTGTCGAGCGCGCGCTGGGTCCCGATCTCGTAGAGGTGCGCGATCGCCGGGGGGTCGCCCCTGTCGGCCGCCGCGAGCGTCGCCTCGAAGACCCCGCGGTAACTCCCCTTCGAGGAGGGGCGGACCGCGATCCCGTCGGTCTCGGCGGCGAACTCCGCGGCGAACTCGTCGATCAGGCGCGCCTTGCGCCCGCCGAACGCGTGCCAGAAGTCGAGGACGACCGCGTCGTCGTCGGCGGTCCCGTCGGCGTCGTACGCGTCGAGCGCGTCGTCTAGGGTGCCGGTCCGGTCGGCGAGCGTCGACGCCCCGGCGGCGACCTCCGCCAGCGACGTCTTCTGGGCGTGCGCGACCGCGGTGGCGTCGCCCGCGTCCGCCGCCGTCTCCTCGGCGAGGTCGCCGACCGACTCGACCGCGTCGACCACGGCCTCGATCGAGGTGGCCTGGTCGTCCGTCGCGTCGCGTATCTCCGCGACGCCGCTGGTCGTCTCCTCGACGTCGGCGGCGAGGTCGGTGAACGCCTCGAGCGCCGTCTCGGCGGTCGATATCCCCTCGTCGGCGCGCTCGCGCATCTCGACCATCTCCTCGACGGTCGCGTCGGCCTCCTCGCGGGCCGACCGGATCGACGACTCGATCTCGCTCGTCGCGTCCCGCGCCTCCTCGGCGAGGCTCTTGACCTCCTCGGCGACCACCTCGAAGCCGGCGCCGGCCTCGCCCGCGCGGGCGGCCTCGATCGAGGCGTTGAGCGCGAGGATGTTCGTCTCGTCGGCGATGTCTTGGATCAGGTCGGTGACGTCCTCGATCGCCGCGACCTCCGATTCGAGCGTCTCGACCCGGTCGAGGGCCTCCTCGGTCCGCTCGTCGACGACGCGGAGCTCCTCGATGGCAGCCGTCGCGGCGTCGGTTCCCTCGTCGGTCCGCTCGGCGACGCCGGCTGCGGTGGCCGCCACCTGATCGGCCGAGGCGGCGACCTCCTCGGTGGCCGCGGAGACCGTCTGGAGCTCGCTCGTCGCGGCCGCGATGTCGTCGCGCTGGCGGGTCGCAGCCGTCTCGATGTCGTCGACCGCGGCGTACACCTCGTCGCTCTGGGCCTTCGCGCGGTCGACGTTCGATCGGACGTGTTCGGTCGCGCCCGCGACCTCGTCGCCGAAGCCGTCGGCGGCCGAGACCGTCTCTGCCACCCCGTCGACGAACTCGTTGAGCGTCGCCGCGAGCGCCGCCGCCTCGCCGTCGGCCTCGGCCGCCGGGAAGCGGGCGCTGAGGTCACCGCCGGCGAGCCGCGTCGCCGCGTCGCGGAACGCCTCGATCGGTACGTCGTCGCTCGGCGCCGCGCGCCCGTCGCTCGCCGTCGCGTCTTCCTCGTCGATGACTCCGCCGTCGGGAGCGTTATCGGCGTCGCTCGGCGCCGCCGACCCGTCCGCCGCGACCGGGGATCGGTCGGGCCGGTCGCTCGCGTCGTTTCGGTCCATCTGTGGCCACTCGCCAACGGGGGTATATAACCCTCCGAATCGGATTATCGCGGCTGAGATCCGTGGCGGGGTAAAAGATCGACCGAGACCGCGAGACGCCGGCGTGTCGAGCCGTCTCGACCCGGCGAGCGGGCTCGGTGACGGGCGACGGGGGGACTCCGGTCAGGGCGACTGGTCCGAGCCGCCGCCGTCGGTCCGCTCCGCGAAGCCGAACCGGGGTTTGACGTCGGTGACCGCGACGGTGAGCGTCTCGCCGACGTCGCCGTCGACGAACAGGGTGTAGCCGTCGACGTAGGCGATGCCGTCGCCCTCGTCGCCCTGCTCTTCGATCGTCACCTCGACGCGGTCGCCCTCGGTGACCGGCGACTCGGTGTACCCCTTCGCGACGAGGTACACCTCCGACGAGGAGTCCCGCGAGGCCGGCGGCGAGACGGTGCGAACGTACTGGAAGGCCTCGCTCACGTCGTCGCGGAAGGCCTCCAGGTCGTCGCCCTGGAACACCTTCACGACGAAGTCGCCGCCGGAGGAGAGCAGTTCGTCGGTCACGTCGAACGCCTGCCGCGCGAGGTGGACCGACCGGGCGTGGTCGAGGTTGTACTCGCCGGTCATGTTCGGTGCCATGTCGCTCACGACGACGTCGGCGCCGTCCTCGCCGACCGCCTCGCGCAGGTAGTGGCGGGTACGCTCCTCGGTCATGTCGCCGCGGATCGTCTCCACGTCGCCCTCGTCGAGGTCGTCGATCCGCTGGAGGTCGACGCCGACGACGGTCCCCGACTCCCCGACCTCCTCGGCGGCGACCTGAAGCCACCCGCCCGGCGCGGCGCCGAGGTCGACCACGGTGTCGCCGCGGTCGAGCAGGTCCGACTCCTCGTCCAGCTGTTTCAGCTTGTAGGCGGACCGGCTCCGGTACCCCTGCTGTTTCGACCGGTTGTAGTACTCGTCTTTGCCGCTCATGTCTCTCTCACCGCGGCTCGGCACGGAACCACCGAAATCGAGGGCGAATTAGCGCTCATACCCTTGACGACGGGGCCGACCCGGAAATGGACATCGAATGTCCGGTCCGCCGCTCAGTCGCCCGAGCGTCGCAGCCACGCGACGGCCCGCTCGACGCGGGAGACGACCGCGTCGACGGGGTCCCACCCGGTCCGCGACGAGGCGGCCGCGTCCGATTCCGACGAGGCGGGGGTCGACGCCGACTTCGCCGTGACCACCCGCTCGTAGTCGGTGATCACCTGCTTGCGGCGCCGCTCTTTCGACTCGACCGCGCGTTCGAGCGCCTCCACCTCCGCTTCGAGCGACGCGACCTCGGCCGCGAGCGCGTCGACGCGGTCGTCGAGCAGGTCGCGTTCGGCCGCCAGCGCGGCGACGCGGACGCGGTGGTGGTAGCCGGGACGGCGGCCGGCGTCTCGGCGTCCGACGCCGGCGGAGAGGGCGACGCTGACGGGCCGGCCGGCACCCGCGGGCGGGGGACTGTCCGAGGCGGTGGACGGCGGTCGCGGTCCGTCGACCGAGTCCACCGCCTCGACGTCGATACCGTCGAGCGTGCCGGCCGTGCGGGGTCGAGAGGGCATGGTTGGGAGTATCATGTGAACAAGTACCACGGCAATAAAAAAGTCAGTCAGCCGCGAGTCGGACGCGCCGCTTGCGGCGGGGTCACTCCGTCTCCGACCCCGCAGTCGAGACTCGGCCCAGCAAGCGGTCCGGCGAGTCCACCGAGGGGTCGGCCGGTCGGACCGAGAAGCCGAGGGCGGCGTAGAACGCGCGCAGTTCGGCGTCGAACGCCGCGGTGACGGCCTCGATCGCGGGGTCCGACGAGCCGCGCCGGACCGCCGCCGCGACGAGCGCCGACCCGACGCCGCGGCCGCGACGAGCCCGGCGCACCGCGTCGCCGTCGACGCCGAGTCGGTCGGGCTCCGGGCGGGTGGCGACCAGCGCGCCGACGACGCCGTCGGTCCGCTCCGAGCGCGCGACGAGCGCGTCGCCGGCCGCGATCCGGTCGTCGACCGTCGCCGCGTCGGTGGCCAGCATCGCCGCGTCGAGGACGCGGAGGACGTCGAGGCGGTCGGCGGGGGTCGCGGGCTCGACGCGCACGTCCGCGGGCGGCTCGGGGGTATCGGAGGTCCCGCTCACGCGCCGTCCGTCGCGCCGCCCTTGATCAGCCTGAGAACGCGCACGGTCTCGGCGTCGACGACGCGGTCGCCCGGGACCGGCGAGCCGTCGACCAGCGCGGACGCCTCCTGCGGGTGGTAGCCCGCGGCGCGGATCAGGTCGTCGTACGTCGCGTCGGCGGCGAGGCTGTACTCGTCGGTCCCCTCGCCGACGACCTCGACGGTCACGTCCATGGGCGCGGTAGACGGGCGACCGGCGTCAATCGCACGGTTCGGGTCACCGCGTCGTCGACGGTGGCTCGCGGACGTTCCACTTCCAGAGGAACCACGCGACCGGGGCGACGATCGCGAGCGTCGTCAGCGCCTCGGCTCTGGGGACCCCGCCGGTCCACGCGTCGACGACGAGGAGAGTCGTCGCGGCCGCCGCGGCGACGAGGACCGCCGCCGCGTCGCGGGCGAGCTCCGCCTCGCGTTCGGGCGGGAGGCCGCCGTCGTAGCCCGCGATCAGGCTGACCCTCCCGCGGCCGTGGATCGCCCACGCGAGCAGGAGACAGATCCCGACGACGTGGGCGACGACGACGGTCTCGAGGATCGACATGGTGGACGGGAGGGGAAGTGCCTGCGTCGGCCGCGGCTCAGCCGTCCAGCTCCTCGCGGAGCAGGCCGTTCACCTGACCGGGGTCGGCGCTGCCGCCGGTCGCCTGCATCACCTGGCCGACGAGGAAGTTGATCGCTCCCTCGTCGCCGTCGTGGTAGTCGCTCACGGCGTCGGGGTTCTCGTCGATGGCGGCCGCGACCGCGGCCTCGACCTCGCCGCTCTCGGCTTTCCCGAGGTCCTCGCGCTCGATGACGGTCTCGGGGTCGTCGCCCGCGTCGAGCATCTCGCGGAGGACGACCTCCTCGGCGTTCTTCACCGTCAGTTCGTCGGCGGCGACGAGTTCGATCAGGCGCGTGAACTCGTCGAGGCGGCCCTCGACGTCCGTGATCGACATCTCGCGGTAGTTGAGTTCGCCGAGGAGGTTGTCGGCGACCCACGTCGCGGCGAGGTCGGGGTCGAACTCGCTCGCGACGTCCTCGAAGAAGTCCGCGACCGCCTTCGTCGAGGTGAGCTTGGAGGCGGCCTC
The DNA here is from genome assembly GCF_039522565.1 of Halorubrum ejinorense. GTDB lineage: Archaea > Halobacteriota > Halobacteria > Halobacteriales > Haloferacaceae > Halorubrum > Halorubrum ejinorense. The sequence goes on from NZ_BAAADQ010000013.1 coordinate 76,233, forward strand.
GCGGTCGAGCCCGTACTCCTCGCGGAAGCGCTCGCGGCGCGCGTCCGGCAGCTCCGGGATCGCGATCTGCTCCTTCCAGTCGGCCACCTCTAAGGCGGGGAGGTCGCCCTCTCGGAAGTAGCGGTAGTCCTTCTCGGCCTCCTTCGACCGCATCCCGACGGTGACGCCGCGGTCCTCGTCCCAGTGGCGCGTCTCCTGTTCGATCTCGCGGCCGCGCCGGAGGACGTTCTCCTGCCGCGTGACCTCGTAGGCGAGCGCCTGCTCGGCGCCCCTGTGGCTGGAGATGTTCTTCACCTCGGCGCGGCTCACCTCGTCGAGGGCGTCCTCGTCTATCGTCCCGTCCGCGGCGACGTGTTCGCCGGGGACTAAGGAGACGTTGGCGTCGACGCGCAGGCTCCCGTCGCGGCCGGGGTCGAAGACGCCGAGGTACTCCAGTACCTCCTCCAGCTTCGCGAGGAACGCGCGCGTCTCGGCCGGCGAGCGGAAGTCAGGCTCGGTGACGATCTCCATCAGCGGCGTGCCGGCGCGGTTGTAGTTCACCAGGGTGTGGCTCGCCGACTCGATCGACCCGCCCGCGTGCTGGAGGCTGCCGGGGTCCTCTTCGAGGTGCGCGCGCGTGATCCCGATGGTCCGCGGCTCGCCGTCGACGCGGACCTCCAGCGCGCCGTCGGCGCAGATCGGCGCGTCGTACTGGGTGAGCTGGAAGTTCTTCGGGAGGTCGGGGTAGTAGTAGTTCTTCCGGTGGAACGTGGTCGTCTCGGGGATGTCGGCGTCTATCGCCTTCCCGATCTTCACCGCCGACTCGACGGCGGCCTCGTTGAGGACCGGGAGCGCGCCCGGCAGCCCGAGGCAGGTCGGGCAGGTGCGCGTGTTCGGCGCCTCGTCGTCCGCGGGCTCCGTCGAACAGCCGCAGAAGATCTTCGTGTCGGTCTCGAGCTGGACGTGGACCTCCAGCCCGATCACGACTGTCCGGTCCGCGGTCGCGGCCTGCGTACTCATTACCCGTCGGTTGTGAGCGGGCCGCCTAAATCGTGTCGGGACGGGCGCCGACGGGCGACGCCGGGTATCGACTTCGAAACTTCGGAAGGAACGGTTATGAGAGGGCCGTCCCTACTTAGCGGGATGAGTGGATCGATGAGTCTCGAAATCGCCGACGCGGGCGGGGCGGAGGGGCCCGCTCGGGCGTCCGTCGGCCGGCGCGAGACGGGGGTGTCGAGACGGGGATGAGCGACGAATCTACCCTTCACCTCGGCGAGCCCGTCGACGCCCCGTGGGCGAGCCTGCCCCCGGAGACGCGCGTCCGTCGGTGGAACGACGGGGAAAGCGACGCGGCCGGTTCGGCGAGCGAAGCGAGCGACGCGGACGGGCCGTCGGCGCGGGCGACCGACGCGGACCCGAACGGGATCATCGTGCGACTGCGCGACGCACCGGACGCGAACGGGAGCGGCGAAGCCGACCCGAGCGGGAGCGAGGCGCCCGAAGCGACCGGAAGCGGAGCCGCAAGCGGTCGGTTCGCGGCCACGGAAGGAGCGGTCGCGATCGACCGGCTCGAAGCGGTGCGCGCACGGTATCCCCGGGCCGAAGTCCTCGCCTACTCCGTCCGCGACGTTCCCGACGCCGCCATCGACGCGAGTCGGCTGGGCGTCGAGTACGTCTCCGGGCGGCGGCTCGCGGCCGACGGAGAGACGCTCGCGGACAGGCTCGCGGAGCGGGCGGAACCCGACCGGGCGGGGGGCGGCGAGGGAGCGGGGGCTGCGGAACTCGACGGCGAGACGGAGTCGGTCCTCGAACCGTTCATCCGGATCGTCTCGGATCGGACCACAGACCTCGACGCGAAGCTGGACGCGCTGCTCGAGTTGGGACGCGACCGGCTCGGACTGTCGATCGGCTACTCGTCGCGGGTCGACGGCGACCGGCTCGAGATCCGACAGTACAGCGACGGGACGGGGATGCTGGACGCGTTCCTCGAGAACGACCCCGACGCGGACCGGACGATGCCGCTTGAGCTGACCTACTGCCAACAGACGGTGCGCGGCGACGACGTGGTCGCGTTCACGGACCCCGAGGCCGCCGGGCTGGGCGACGACCCGGCCTACGAGCAGTTCGGCTTCGGCAGCTACGTCGGCGGTCGCGTCGTCGTCGACGAGGAGGTGTTCGGGAGCCTCTGTTTCCTCGATCCGGAGCGCCGAGAGCGCCCGTTCGACGAGTCGGAGCAGCTGTTCGTGGAGCTGCTCGCCGACTGGCTGGGCCGCGCGATCGAGCGGCAGATCGCCCGAGAGGAGCGCGAGGCGGCCGTCGAACGCGTCGAGGAGACGCTCGAACGCATCGACGACGGGTTCTTCGCGCTCGACGACGAGTGGCGGTTCACCTACGTCAACGAGACGGCGGCCGCGCTGCTCGACCGCGAGCCGGCGACGCTGCTCGGCGCCGACGTCTGGGACGAGTTCCCGAACGCGCTGGGGGAGAAGTACGAGCGCTACTACCGCCGGGCGATGGAGACGCAGGAGGCGGTGTCGTTCGAGGACTACTACGAGCCGCTCGGCCTGTGGACCGAGGTGACGGCGTACCCGTCCGCCGACGGCCTCTCCGTGTTCTTCGCGGACGTCACGGAGCGCAAGCGTCGGGAGGAGATCCTCGAGCGCCTCCTCGGGACCGTCGAAGGGATCCAACGGGCGGGCGACAAGGAGACGGTCGCCAACCGGTTGGTCGAGGCCGCAGACGAGATACTCGGCTACGAGATAAGCGGGGTGCGGCTGTACGACCCCGAGGCCGACCTGCTCCGCCTCGTCGCGACGAGCGACGGGATCGGCGACGAGTTCGCCGACAGCCGCGGTCCGCGTCCCCCCGGTAAGGGGATCACGGGGGCGGTGTTCGAGAGCGGGGAGCCGCGGGTGTACGACGACCTCGACGCGCTCGAGGACGACCGGTCGTACCACGGCATGCGTTCGGTCGCGACCGTCCCGCTCGGTGAGCACGGCGCGTTCGTGGTGGGGGCCGTCGAACCGGACGCCTTCGGGGAGAACGACGTCTCCGTGCTCGAACTGCTGGCGACGAACGCGGTCGCCGCGATGGACGCCCACGACCGCCGCCGTCGGCTCCGCACCTACGAGGACGCGCTGAAGAACGTCGACGACATGGTGTGCGTCCTCGACGGCGACGGCGCCGTGACGTACGCCACCGAGCCGTTCGCCGCGTGGATGGGCGTCGACGACGGAGAGGCGATCGTCGGCAGACGGCTCGACGCGCTCGTCGACGAGGCGGACGCGGCGCAGGTCACAGAGGCGGTCGCGGCGCTCACGGCCGCGACGACGGAGGGGGGACACGGACGGGAGCCGAGCCGGACCGTCGACCTGACCGACGAGCGCGACGGGAGCCGGCACCCCCGACACGGACAGCTTCGCCTGTCGCCGCTGTCCGACCGGGCGTCCGGCGTGGTCGGGTCGCTCTCGGACACCACTAACCTCCGCCGAACACAGTCCGAGCTGTCGACCGAACGCGACCGGTTCCGGCGGCTGTTCGACCGGATCCCGGACCCGGTGATGGAGGTCGTCATCGAAGCGGACGAGACGGTGATAGACGGCGTGAACCCGGCGTTCGAAGAGCAGTTCGGCGCGGACGGGGTCGCGCTACAGAGGCGGACGATCGGCGCGCTCGAGATCGATGACGAGGGGGTGAGCGGCGACGACGGGGAGGAGAAGTCGCTCGACGCGCTGGTCCGCGAGCAGGGGTTCGTGACGAAGGAGGTCCGGCGCCAGACCGTCGACGGCCCGCGCGAGTTCCTCTTCCGCGGGTTCAGCTACGAGACCGAGGGGAGCCGGCGGGCGTTCGGCATCTACACCGACATCACCGACCGGAAGCGCCGGGAGCGGTACGTCCGGATCGTCAACCGGATCCTCAGGCACAACCTGCGGAACGAGCTCAACGTGGTGTTCGGCTTCGCCGGCGAGATCGCCTCTCGGACCGACGACGACGACGTCCGCGACTTCGCCGAGCGGATCGAGGCCACCGGTCGGCGCCTGGCCGGCGTCGCCGACGGCGCCACCACGCTCAGGCAGGTCGTCGAGGAGGGGTACGTGACCGACCCCGACCCGATCGACGTGGCGGCGGTCGTCGCGGAGGCGGTCGACGCGTACGCGACGCGACACCCGGACGCGGAGATCACCGCCGACGTGCCGAGCGGGACCGCGGTCCGCGGCGACGACCGCCTCGCGACTGCGATAGAGCACCTCGTGGAGAACGCGGTCGAACACGGCGGCGACGCGCCCCGCGTGGCGCTGACAGCCGAGCGCGACCCGGACGCGGGCGTGGTTCGGATCCGGGTCGCCGACGACGGCCCGGGCGTCGCGCCCGGGGTCCGCGAGGTGATCGCCGGCGACCGAGAGGTGACTCAGCTCAGACACAACACGGGCGTCGGGCTCTGGATCGTCGCCTGGGTCGTCGAGGCGTACGGCGGCGACATCCGGTTCGGTCCCGGACTCGACGGGAGCGGCACGACCGTGACGCTCGTCCTCCCGGCGGCCGAACGGGCGTAACCCGGCCGGCGGCGAGTCAGTCCGAACGCGTGCGCCGGCGGCGGCGGCGCGTTCCGACCCGTTTATGTTCGATCGTAGTCCTTCTCGGCGTATGACCGACGACGACCGGCGGCGCGAGCTGATCGCGGCGCTCACGGCGGCCGACGCCGTCCGATACGGCGAGTTCGAGCTGTCACACGGCGGGACGAGCGACTACTACGTCGACAAGTACCTGTTCGAGACCGACCCGGACGCCCTGACGCTCGTCGCCGAGGCGTTCGCGGACCGGCTCGCCGACACGGACGCGAAGCTGGCCGGCGTCGCGCTCGGCGCGGTGCCGCTGGTGGCGGTGACCGCCGCGGAGCTGGGTCGGCCGTACGTCATCGCGCGCAAGCAGGCGAAGGAGTACGGGACCGGCAACCGCATCGAGGGGCGGCTCGACGAGGGCGAGGCGGTCGTCGTGATCGAGGACATCGCGACCACCGGGCAGTCCGCGGTCGACGCGGTGGAGGCGCTCCGCGAGGCGGGCGCGACGGTGGACCGCGTGCTCGTCGTCGTCGACCGCGAGGAGGGCGCCTCGGAGCTGCTCGCCGACCACGACGTCGAACTCGAGTCGCTGCTCACGGCGACGGAGCTGCTCGACGAGCGCGACGCGGAGTGACCGCGGTCACGCCTCCGGCGCGTCCACCGTCGGCACCGCGACGCGGTCGAGCACGTCGGCGATCACGTCGCGCTCGTCGACGTCGTTGACCGCCGCGTCCGGCGTCAACACGAGTCGGTGGGCGAGCGTCGGCTCCGCGACCCGCTTTACGTCGTCCGGCGTGACGAACTCGCGGCCGGCGATGACCGCCGCCGCCCGAGCGGTCTCGAAGAGGCGCTGGGTGCCGCGCGGGGAGACGCCGGCCTCGACGCGGCGGTCCTCGCGGGTCGCCCGGGCGAGCGCCGCGGTGTACCGAAGGAGGTCGTCGTCGACCCGAACCGACTCGGGGACCTCGCGCAGCGCCGCCACGGAGTCGGGGTCGAGGACGCGGTCGACCGTCGGCGACTGCTCGACGCGACCGGCCCGGCGGCGGAGCAGCTCTAACTCGCCGTCCTCGTCGGGGTAGCCGATGGAGGTCTTGATCGTGAACCGGTCGAGCTGGGCCTCCGGCAGCGGGAACGCGCCCTCGCTCTCGACGGGGTTCTGCGTCGCGATGACGTAGAACGGGCTCGGCAGGGCGTGGGTCTCGCCGTCGACGGTCACCTGTCCCTCTTCCATCGCCTCCAAGAGGGCGGCCTGCGTCTTCGGCGGCGCGCGGTTGATCTCGTCGGCGAGGACGACGTTCGCGAAGATCGGTCCGGGCGAGAAGGTGAAGGAGCCGTCGCGCTCGTCGAACACGTTGGTGCCGGTGACGTCGGCGGGCAGGAGGTCGGGCGTGAACTGGATCCGCGAGAACTCCAGGCCCAGCGCGGTCGCGAACGAGCGCGCGGAGAGGGTCTTCCCGGTGCCGGGCACGTCCTCTAGGAGGACGTGGCCGCGGGCGAGGATGCCGAGCGTGACGCGGTCGAGGAACTGGCGGTCGGCGACGACCGCGCCGCCGACCTCGCCGACGACGCGGTCGCAGGCGTCGGCCGCTTCGGGGACGTCCATACCCACCGCACGGGAGCCGACCCGAAAAGCGTTGTCGGGGCGCGGGGGTCGCCGGCGGCGGCTCGGACGCGAAACGCGCCGTGGGGCGGCGACCGCGGGCGATCGAAACGCATAACAGCGGAACCGGCCAACGTCGGAGTGAGCCGAGGTAGCCTAGCCTGGCCAAGGCGGTAGATTCGAAATCTACTGTCCATTCGGACACCGGAGTTCAAATCTCCGCCTCGGCGCTTCTCTCAGTCTCTCCCGGCGAGCGGCGTCGCCGTCGCCGCCGAGACCGACTGCTCCCGAGCGACCGCGCTACGCGATCAGCGCGGCCGCGAGGAACATCCCGCCGGCGGCCGCGGGCGGGATGGTGAGGTTGTCGTCGACGGCGACGCCGTAGATTAGCGGCGGGAGCCCGTCGGCGACCGCGGCGGGGATCGCGCCCGCGAGCGCGATGATCACGCCGGGGTCGGGGCCGAACTCGGGGATCGCGTACGGGACGGCGATCCCGAAGCAGACGAACACCATCGCCGCCACCACGGAGAGCCGCTTCGGCTCCGTCGCCGCGTTCTCGCCGAGGCCGCCGCTTATCGGGTCGCCGACGGAGAGCATCCACATCGCGGGCACGGCGAACACCGGCGCGAACGCGAGCGCGACCACGGCCATCCCGACCTGATACAGGGCGTAGCCCGCGACTCCGTCGGCCTCGTAGTCGCGGACGAGCGCGTCGTACAGCGGTTCCAGGGGGCCGACCGCGTCGGAGAGCCGCAGCGCCTCGAGGACGCCCGCGACAGCGACGCTGAGGACCATCAGCCGCCCGGTGGTCTGCCAGGAGATCCAGCCCAGCAGGTACGGGACCGGATAGAGGGTGCCGCTCGCGTGGACCAGCCGCCGCTCGAACTCCACGCGCTCGCGCCACGCCGCGGCCGGGAGGGTCACGCCCCCGCGGTCTCGACGTCGGTGTCGACCGCGTCGTACCGCTCGGCGACCGCGGCGAACGGTTCGCCCGACCGCAGCGCGGTCAGTTCGTCGGCGAGGTCCGCGACCGGGACTCGGATCTGCGCCGCGGAGTCGCGCTCGCGGAGCGTGACCGTGTCGGGGCCCTCGTCTTCGATCCCGTCGCGGTCGACGGTGACGCAGAACGGCGTGCCGACCTCGTCCTGTCGGCGGTACCGGCGACCGATCGAGCCGGAGTCGTCGTACGCCACCGCGAGCCCGGCCGCGCGGAGGTCGGCCGCGACCTCGTCGGCGAGGGCGGTGAGCCGGTCGTCGTTCGTCACCAGCGGGAAGACGGCGGCGTCCTGCGGCGCGACCTCGGGCGCCAGCGAGAGGTACGTCCGCGTCTCGCCGTCGACCTCGTCCTCGCGGTAGGCGTGCGCGAGCAGCGTCTGGACGGTGCGGCCGACGCCGAACGACGGCTCGACGACGTGGGGCGTGATGTGCTCGCCGTTCTCGGTCACCTCCTCGACGGCGAAGTCCGCCACGTCGGTGTCGACCTCGTGGGTCTCCGCGTCGTCGCCGTCGCCGATCTCGACCGAGACCGTCTCGGCGTCGAACGCGTCCGGGTCGCGCTCGGCGAGGGCTTCGAGCGCCTCGGCGACCGCGGCCGCGTCCCCGCCGAACTCGGGGCCGAGGACCGACATGTCGGGGTCGACCGTGGCGCGCTCGACCGTCTTCGGCTCGTCGTAGCGCTTGAAGACGGTGAAGGAGTCGTCGCCGTACTCGTCGTGTTTCGAGAGGTCGTAGTCGCCGCGGTAGGCGAAGCCGGCGATCTCGATCCAGTCGCCGTCGACCTCGCTCTCGGCGTCCCAGCAGTCGGCCGCGTAGTGGGCCCGTTCGCCGGCGAGGTGCTGGCGGAACCGGAAGCGGTCGAGGTCGACGCCGACGCGCTCGTACCACTCCTGTGCGACCCCGAGGTAGTAGCCCACCCACGGGGAGCCGATGACCCCCGACTCGACCGCCTCGCCGACAGTCGTGTCGAGGTACTCGCCGTCCGCGGCCTCCTGTTCGGTCGCCGGGTACAGCCGCACCTCGACGTCCGCGACGCGGTCGAGCGGCGGCTCGTCTTCCTCGGGGTCGATGAACTGCTCCAGTTCTGCCTGCGTGAACTCCCGAAGCCGGAGCAGCCCGCCGCGGGGCGATATCTCGTTGCGGTAGGCGGGACCGATCTGGGTGATACCGAACGGGAGGTTCCCCCGGGCGTACTCCTTCAGTCGCGGGAACTCCACGAAGATGCCCTGTGCGGTCTCCGGCCGGAGGTAGCCGGGCTGGGCGTCGCCGGGGCCGATGTCGGTCGCGAACATGAGGTTGAACGCCTCGACCGGCTCGCCGGCGAGGGCGGTGCCGCAGGCTGGGCAGGCGATCTCGTTGTCGGCGATGAGCGCCGCGACCTCCTCGCCGGGGAGCGCCTCGGCGTCCTCGACGTCGGTGACGGCCTCGACGAGGTGGTCCGCGCGGTGGGACTCGCCGCACTCGGGACACTCGACGAGCATGTCGTCGAACCCCTCGAGGTGGCCGGAGGCCTCGAAGACGGCCTCGGGCATGACCGTCGGCGCCTCGATCTCGCGGTTCCCCTCGCGGATCGTGAACCGGTCGCGCCACGCGTCCTCGACGTTCCGCTTCAACGCGGCGCCCTGCGGCCCGAACGTGTAGAAGCCGGCCGTGCCGCCGTACGCGCCGTTCGAGCCGAAGAAGAACCCGCGACGCTTCGCGAGTTCGGCGAGCGCGTCAGCCGCCATCTACAGCCCCTCCAGCAGGTCGACGTCGCGGACGATCCCGTCGAGCTCCGTGCCGGAGACGAGCGGGACCTGCTCGATGTCGTTGCTGATGAGCTCCTGTGCGACCTCCTTGGCCGTCCGCGTGGCGTTGACCGTGATGAGGTCCTCGGTCATGAAGTGGTGGACCGCCTCCGCGGGGATCTCGACGTTCCGGGTGGGGAGGTAGCGCGCGCCGGTCGCCTTGATCCCCTCCCACGACCACTCCGAGTCCTGCTCGGCGATGGAGTCGCCGGTGCTCGCCTCGCCCTCGACGACGCGGGCGACCTCCAGGATGTCGACCTCGGTGAGCATTCCGGTGAGGCCCGCGTCGTCGTCGAGGACGACCGCGTACGGGACCTGCGAGAGCGCTATCTCGCGCTCGGCGACCGGCAGCGGCGTCTCCGTGTGCGTCGCGTTGACGGCGCGGGTCGCGAGGTCGCCGACCGGCGTGTCGCCGTCGACCTCGCCGCGGGCGATGGCCCGGACCACGTCGGTGACCGTGAGGATGCCGACGAGCTCGTCGCCGTCGACGACCGGGAGCCGTCGCGAGCTCTCCGAGACCATGGTCCGGGCGGCGTCGACGATGTCGTCGTCGGCCCCGGCGGTCGGGACCTCGCGCATCAGCAGCGCGAGCTGGTCTTCGTCCGGCTGGTCGATGAGGTCGTCACGGGTGACGAGCCCGCGGTAGACCTCGTCGCCGTCGACGCTCTTGACGACCGGCACCGACGAGAAGCCGCGGTCCTGAATGTACTCCAACACGTCGTTTCGGCTCCCGGGAATCTCGACGACGACGAGCTCCGAGCGCGGCGTCATGGCGTCTGCTACGTTCATGCCCGTCTTTCAGCGTGGCACCTCTTGTATACTGCGAAGGTGTGCGGAGCCGGACCACCCGAGGCACACGGAGCCGACTCGCGCGTGCGGAGGCGGATTCCCGACGCGAGAGCAACCCGGCGAGCCGATGAGATACTCGACACGTTCGGGCATATCGTCGCCTGAGCAGCCGTTTATCAGGAGATACGTCGGCGGTCAGTCTCCGGAATCACCGATCTGACGGCCGATTCCGGCCCGGTTCGCAACTCTTATACGTACTGTGAACTATTCACAACCATGTCACGGAGTTCCACTCCCTGGGACGACCCGGACCCCGACCACCGCCGGACCCCGCTGCCGACGGACCCGTCGATGGAGTCCGCGGACGCGCCGGACGTGATGGCGTCCATCGACTCCTCGTCGTCGCGATCGGAACTCGTGATCGCGGACGTCTCGCGGGAGGACGCGTGGGTGTCGGTCGACGAGACCGACGCGACGGTCCTCGAAGAGTGGTGCTGAGCCGCGTCGACGGCTGACGCGCTCACGGAAGCCTGTCCAGCGCTGTTTCCCACTGTTTCCGAGCGACGACGGACACCACGAACGCCACGGTCACTCTCTCACCGCCGCGACTACCCGCTCACTGCCACGACTACCCGCTCACCGACCGCTCAGCGGAGGCCTCGAGCCGTCTCCCAGCCCCGGATCAGCGACGCGACCGTTCGACAGGTCGGCACCGCCACGCCGTGGCGGTCGGCGCGGTAGACAATCGCCCCGTAGATGGCGTCGACCTCCGTGCGCCGCTCGTTCGCGAGGTCCTCGCGCATCGACGACCGGTTCGCGGCGGTGTCGGCCGCGACGCGCTCGACGGCGTCGACCGCGCGCTCGTCGGACAGCTCGACGCCGGTCGCCCGGGCGACGCGAGCGGTCTCGCGGGCGGCCTCGCGCGAGACGTCGCCGGCGGGACCGTCGAGCGTCGCGCCGTTTTCGGTCCGCGCGAGCGCCGAGGGGCCGTTGATCCCGGCGTTGACCGCGAGCTTCTCGAACCGGCGGACCGGCATGTCGTCGGCGACGACCGCCTCGATGCCGGCCGCGTCGAAGGCGGCGCCGACCCGCGCGGCCTGCGGGCTCGGTCCGCCGGAGAGCGCCCCGATCACCACCTCGCCGACGCCGGTACAGGTGACGTGCCCCGGTCCGACCAGCCGGGCGCCGTAGCTCGCGGTGCCGGCGAGGACGGTCGCGTCGAGCGCGGCGACCAGCCGCTCCTCGGTGAGGCCGTTCTGGAGCGAGCAGACCGTCCCGTACTCGCCGGTCGCGAGCGCCCGGGCGGCCGCGTCGGTGTCGTACGCCTTCGTCGTGACGAGGGCGAGATCGGCGGCGCGGTGCGTCCCGTCGGTGAGCGCCCGCGGACTGACGCGGGCCTCGACCGCGCCGTCGATCCGGAGCCCGTCGGCGCGGATCCGCCGCACGTGGGGGTCGCGGCCGACGAGCGTCACGTCGTGTTCGCGGGCCAACAGCCCGCCCACAAGGCTCCCGAGCGCGCCGGCGCCGTAGACGAGCACCTCCATACCGAGGCAAAGGCGCCCCGGCCGAAAAGGGATGCCGGTGAGACGGAACGGGGGCCAGCCGGTTCGCTCCGTCGACCCGCTCGGGCCCGTAAGTCCCGCTCCGCCCGTCTCAGCCCTTCAGCCCGCTCCCGGTCAGCGGGACGACCACATCCTCGTCGCGTGCGACCTCGCCGCGCTCGCGGAGGGCTCGGAGCGCCGCGGGCGCGACCGCACAGGTCGGTTCCGTGTAGAAGCCGGCGGCGTGGAGCCGGTCGAGTTCGCGCGTCGCGGCCGCCTCGGTGACCGCGAGCGCGTCGCCGCCGGTCGCGTCGATCGCCTCGCGGATCTCGCGGTCGCGGACCGGTTCGGCGATCTGGATCCCGTCGGCCGCCTCGTTGACGACGCCCGCCGGGTCGGCGGCCTCGGCGCCGTGGAGCACCCGGACTATCGGGGCGACGCCGGCCGCCTGCGCCCCGTAGAGGCGGGGGACCGCGTCGATCCAGCCGGCGCGTTCGAGCCGCCGGAACCCCCGGTAGGCGCCGAGGAAGAGCGTCCCGTGGCCGAGCGGCACCACGACGGCGTCGGGGGCGTTCCAGTCGCGCTGGAGGGCGATCTCGTAGGCGACCGTGGCGGTCCCCTCGAAGAACGCCGGGTTCCAGGCGTGGCTGGCGTACCACGCGTCCGTCCGGGAGTCGTCGCTCCCGCGCTCGACGTCGCTCTCGGGAGTCGAACTCCCGGCGGTGAGCGCCGCGACGCACGCGTCCGTCACGTCCTGACGGCTCCCCTCGACCCGGACTGGGTCCGCGCCGGCCCGGCGGATGGCCCGAAGCTTCGACTCCTTCACGCCGGCCGGGACGTAGATCTCGGCCGCGATTCCGGCGCGGGCGGCGTAGGTCGCGATCGCGGCCCCCGCGTTGCCCGACGAGTCCTCGACGACGCGCTCGACGCCCAGCTCGCGGGCCCGCGTCAGCGTCGCGGTCGCGCCGCGGTCCTTGAACGAGCCGGTCGGGAACACGTACTCCAGCTTGAACGACGCGTCCCACGGGGGCGTCTCGTCGGCGTCGCTCGCCGGGCTCGTCGGCGTCGCCCGGTCGGCGTCGACGAGCGGCGTCATCCCCTCGCCGAGCGTCACCCGGTCGCGGGGGTCAGCGCCGACGGCGAGCAGGCCGTCGAACGCCCAGAGCCCGTCGCGCGCGTCGAACGACGCCGGGTCGGGCGAGGCAGCCTCCGGGACCGGCGGGTCGGCGAAGTCGAGCGGCGCACCGCACCGGCAGCGCCAGCGGTCGCGGTACGTCTCGCCGCACTCGCGACACCGGAGGCGGTGTAGGGGTCGCGCCCGGCCCTCGGCGTCGTCGGCGTCGGCCATCAGTACTGGTCGACGTTGGTGCCGACCGAACAGACGTACTCGCCGGCGGCCACCTGCGGGAGGCGACGCGTCCGCCAGAAGACCCCGTCCGTGTCGGCGGTCACGCGGCCCTCCAGGGCGCCGAACGTGTCCGTCACCTCGAACAGCACGTCCCCGGCGGTGACGCGCTCGCCGAGTTCACGCTCGAAGCGGACCAGCCCGCCGGCGGGCGAGCCGTACTGGTCGAAGCCGCGAGCGCGGGTCTGCGACTCGACGGGCGCGTCGCCGTCGAGGAACCCGTAGTACCGGAGCACGTTGAACACCCCCTCGACGCCGTACCGGATCGACTCCTCGTCCCAGCCGACGCAGCCGCCGAGTTCGGGGTCGATGGTGGGGATCCCGTGTTCGGGACCGGCCCGGGCGAGCTGGCCGTCCGGTCCCTTGATGTCGAGGACGTGCCCGCAGCCGAACACCTTCGCGAGCTCTAAACAGTCCCCGTGGAGTCGGTGGCGGACGCCACAGCGGACCCGCGTCTCGTTTATCATCCGGCTCGTCGACCCCTGATGGAGGTCGAGGATGTAGTCGGCGCGGCTGGCGGCCTGGAACGTCTCGTGAGCGATCCGCTCGCTCGTCGTGCCGTCGGCGTCGCCCGGGTAGCCGCGGTTCATCTTCCGGTCGTCGACCGGGTTCCGGTGTTCGGCCACCTGGAACGCGAAGTGGTTCACGATGCCGACGACGAGGACCGACCCGGACAGCTCGGTCGGATCGAGTCGGGGAACGACCCGGTTGACGACGCCCAGTCCGTTCAGTTCGTCGCCGTCGCTCACCGCCTGAACGTACAGCGTCTGTCCGTCGGCGGCGCCGTTGACGACCGCGACCGGCAGCCGGACGGGACTCCCGTCTCGCATCTCCCCCACCTCGAGACGGCCCGTGTCCGTCTCGCCCGGGGAGGCGCGGGCCGTTCCCAGCGTAATCATTACACGGAGGTGGGGCGGCGGGCCCTTTATCCGTTCGGTCCGCGGCGATCGGACCGACACAAGCTTTATCGCCGCTATCGGTCAAAGAGGGGTATCCACGACCGCCGCGCCGGCCCTCTCGGCCCCGTCCGGCGCCGGGGTCGACCCCCATGAGCATCGACATCGACCCGCTGCGTGCGGCCGACGGACTCACCGTCACGGACCACATCGAGAACACGCAGTTCGAGGTGTACACCGACCGGCGGGTCGACCCGCAGCCTCGTCCCGAGTCCGACCATTACTTCCCCGTCGACGCCAGCGTCGCGGTCGAGACCGGCTCGATCGAGATCCCGCGCGTTGGGCTTGTTGAAACGCGAGATTGGGACGGAAATCTTCTAACACGGGGAGACTGCTACGAGATGCCAGCAGGGGAATACCACATCGGAATTAATCCAGCTCCCACTAAGACGTATCTTGGTATTAAGACCGGATTTTCTGTTTCGACGACAGACCGAACAACGCGAATCGACTTAGATGTACCAAGTGAGATTAGACTCGGATTTCGGTCGCTTCACCAGACGCCTGCTGGCACGATTAAAACCCCAACAGATCCGAAGTCTGTGATGAAGGCTGTGTCTCTGTTAGGCACAGCTCTACAGACGACAAGCCCAGAACGGTCATTCCCAACACTCCGGGGGCATCCGCCATTGATCGAGCCAAATGAGTCGTTTGAAATACCGAGTCAGGTTACTCCGATTGACAGCAACGTTGAGATTATTATCCCGCCTGAGTACCGCTATCTCTACCCCGTTGTCTCACTGGCCTACTACTTCGCAGCCGACGTAGTGCCGGGCGACGAGCCGCGGATCGAGGGCGACGGCTGGACGTACCCGCTCGAACCGGGATTCGAGGAGCGGACCGCGCAGGTGCTCAGGCAGTCGTTCCATATGGACTGCCTCGCTCGAACCGAGGGATTCTATCCGGTGGACCTCCACGAGCGTGAAACCACAAATCTTGACCTCAACTGGGAACAGCTGTACGACCTGCCGCTCGCGGAGCGGCTGGGCGAGTACCTCGACGTGCCCTTCGAAGAGATTGAACCCGAACTGCCGCAGTGGACGCTAACAACAGACGTGCGTCCTGACCCGGAGAACGTAGAAATGCTCCCGTTCGTCGCCGGTGAACTGTCGATCATCAGGTCACCAGAGACGGTCACCCCCGTCGACAACGACGAGGGAGCCGGCGTCGGATTCTTCAGGGGCCCCGGCGGGAACACGGCGATCACGATCGAAGGTAGGGCAATGTCCGACGATGTCAGCGTAGACTGTGGAGAACTCATGCGCGGTGGCGCCAGCGTGGGAGATACTCGCGGCGCGGACGCTTCCGTGGAGCGGGGTGCCGTCCCGGCGCAGACCGAATTTATTCGCCCAGAACCAGTCGACACCGTCGAGCACGCGTGGGTCGGCGACGGCGTGCCGCTCGACGCGAACAAGGCCACGCTCGACGCGTATCACCGCCGACTCGAAGCCGGGCAGGTCGAGCAGTCGCGGATCTCGGTCCTCGTCGTCTGTAACGACGAGCAGATGCGCGAGGAGGATAACGTCGGTGACCTCTACGGGCTCCGCGACATGGTTCAGTTCGACATCGAGGTGCGACACGACCTTTCGCGCGAGGAGATGCGCGACGTACTTAGCTCCAATGTCGACTTCCTCCACTACATCGGCCACGTCGACGATCGGGGAATGCAGTGCGCCGACGACTATCTCGACCTGACAAACGAAGATCTCGAAATTGGCGTCAGCGCCTTTCTACTAAACGCCTGTCAGTCGTACCAGCAGGGCGAGGCCCTTGTTCATCGCGGGTCGCGCGGGGGTATCGTCACTCTTTCAGACGTTGCGAACTCACCCGCGACAAAACTCGGCCGAATCATTGCTCGGCTGATGAACAGCGGGTTTAATCTCCGGACCGCACTTCACGTCGCAAAGCGGGAACTGATTACTGGCCATCAGTATATCGTAGTGGGCGACGGGGGAACGACGATCTGCCAGAGTCGCAGTGGAGCGGCACTAGTGCTCAGTTTAGAGCACACGCAGACAGAATGCTTAGACGTTTTAGTGGAGGGTTTTCCAAACGGACCGTATGGTATTGGGAGTTTGATGTATATAAATTTAGAAAGGGACGATAGAAATTACATTATTCCATCTAAAGTGAGTATAAACGAGGTTACTGCTAAGAAAGTGAAAGATTTCCTAGATCTTGAGGATACACCGATATTTTACGATGAGAAACTAACTTGGAATGATGAATTGCCCGACCTTACGGACCAGGGTTAACCACTGCCTGATTCGCCGCCGCAGGCGCCGCCTGCGTCAACAGCAGGAGTGCGCTGAACAGGACGCCGGCCATCTTCGGGTGCTCTGCCACGTAATCTGCTACACTTTCGTGCATATTCGAAAAGTATCAGGATAAATAAATATTGAGATTGTTCTACGGTTGTATGACGTAGATGTTTGAAATGTTAAAATGATGTATTAAATAAATACAGGCTCTATGAGACGTTTTATCGGTCTGTTCGCGGTTCTCACAGTGTGGAGACATCGCCCGCCGAACTTTCGGATCGACCGAGGACCCCGTTTTTTCACCGCCGAGCGCGGAGGATGCCGTGAGATGACTGACATCGAGGCCGCGATCCGCGAGGCGTTCGAGCACACGGAGTACGACCTCGGCGACGTCGCCGTCAACCGCCGACAGGTCCGCGTGCCGGTGATCGACGACGGGGCCGACCCCGACGCGCTCAGGGCGGTGATCGAGGAGGCGCTCGGGGCGGAGGCGCTCGCCGCCGTGACGGTGACCACGGAGCGGATCGCCGGCGAGGGCACCGTCGGGACCGTCGTCTCGTTCCGGTATCAGGAGTGAACCGAGCGGCGGCCCGCGGTGCCGGTGACCGCTGCCCGGACGCGGTACGGTTAACAGGGCGGTACCCGTACACGTGGATCACACGATGACGGCCGAGGAGGGACACAGTGGCGCACAGTACCTCGCCGGCTCGCCCGTTCGGGTCGCGATACTCCGGGCGTTACGCGAGGAGCCGCGGCGTCCGGCCGAGGTCACCGACGCGGTCGACGCCACCCGGACGACGGTCCAGCGGATCCTCGCCGGGTTCCGCGAGCGAGACTGGGTGGTGAAACGCGACGCCGCGTACTGCGTGACGCCGACCGGTCGACGCGTTCACGACGCGTACGAAACGCTTCTCACGGAGGTCGAACGAGGCGACCGGTACGGGGGGTTCGCCGCGGGCGTCGAGCGCGTCGGCGTCGATTTCCCGGCAGGGGGACTCCCGGACAGCGACCTCACCGTCGCGTCCGACCGGAACCCGCTGGCGGCGGTCAACCGGCTCACGGAGCTCCTCCGCGAGCACCGCGACACCGAGATCCGCGCGGTCTCTCCGGTCGTCATCCAGCAGTTCAACGAGGCGGCGGCGGCGGCGCTAGACGACGGCGCGAGCGTCCAGCTGATCATCGACCGCGACGTGGCCGACACGTCGGTCACGGAGTTCGAACCGGCGACGGATCGGGCGTTAGACGACGACGCCGCCGAGGTGTACGTGAGCGCCGAACCGATCGGGTACGGGCTCTTCCGGTGTGGCGACGTGGCGTGCGTCACCGCGTACGACGAACGGAACAACCCCCGATGCGTGCTCGAATCGACCGACGAAACGGTCGTCGACTGGGTCGACGAGACGTTCGCGGCGCTCCGGGAGGACGCGACGAGCCTCTCGGCGGTCGTCGAGCGCGTCTGAAGGCCGAGCGAAGAGTCCGCGCCCGAGAACCGTACATCCCAGCGTCGTCGAGTCACTGAGCGGTCGCCGGGAGACGACTGGCGGCACGGGAACGTCGACGTTCGGTTACGCGTCGTCCGCCTCGACGGCGTCGTCCGCCTCGGCCGCGTCGTCCGCGGTATCCTCGTCCGGGTCGAAGTTCGCGGGAACGACCGTCGGGTGGTCGATGCCGACGGGGGGCGTGCGGGCGCTCATGGTTCTAACTGTGAATACGCGACTCGGCCTCTAAAAATTACCCATAGGCATAACGCATCCGAGCGCGGCCGACGGATGCGTCCCGGTTATTCGGTCGTTACGCGACCTGTTCGTCGTAGAGGTCCTGGGCGTGCTCGATCGCGTCTTTCGCCGCTTCCTTGTCCTCCCAGCCGAGCGTTTCGACCTCCTTGCCGGCCTCGAGGTTCTTGTAGGTCGCGAAGAACTCGTCTATCTCGGCGCGGATCTGCTCGGGGATGTCTTCGAGGTCCTCGATGTGGTCGAAGCGGGGGTCCTCGGTCGGCACCGCGATCACCTTGTCGTCCTGTTCGCCGTCGTCGTCCATCTTCATCAGCGCGACGGGACGGGCCTCGACGACGCAGCCGGGGAACGTCTGGTCTTCGACGAGCACCATCACGTCGAAGGGGTCCTCGTCGTCGTAATACGACTGGGGGATGAAGCCGTAGTCGTACGGGTAGTGAACGTTGGAGTGAAGCACCCGGTCGAGGACGACGCCGGGGATGTCCTTGTCGTACTCGTATTTGTTCCGTTCGCCTTTGAGACACTCCACGACGGCGTAGATCTCGTCCGGCGCGTTCGGTCCCGTTTCGAGATCCTCCCAGAGGTTGACCATGTGCCCGATAGTGCGTCGAAGTCGGGCAAAGTCCTTTCGGGATCGCCTGAGCCGGTCCGCGGGCGGCGGGACGAACACGCCGAACGGCATCGTCGGTCCGGGCCCGTCAGACGCCGATCCGCGGGTTTCGATCGCGAACCGAAACGGCGGGACCGCCGACGGATCGTCGATCGACCCGGCGTGAACGGAATCGATCAGTCGAACGTACTCCGCCGCGGGATCGCGCGGGCGTCCGCCGAAGGAGCATCAATACCGCGAGATCTGGACAACCGTCCGGGGTTACGCATCGCAACGATCGTGTATGTTGAGAAAGATTATAAGTTCGGGACCCTTCCTGTTACCCATGTCAGAGGCACAAACAGTCACTGATGAATCGAGGGCAGCAAGCGATCTCACGGCGTTCCAGCAGAACATCCTCTCCATCTTAGCCGAGGAGCCGATGTACGGTCTCGCCATCAAGCGGGAGCTGGAGGCGTACTACGGCTCCGAGGTGAACCACGGCCGCCTGTACCCCAACCTCGACGACCTCGTCGAACTCGGGCTCGTCGAGAAGAGCGAACTCGACAAGCGGACGAACCAGTACGAACTCACCGACGCGGGCCACGACGTCGTCCTCGGGCAGGTCGAGTGGGTCCTCGACCGCTTCGTCACCGACGACGAACGCGCCGACGAGGTCCGCGCGCTGCTGGAGTGAGGCTGCGGTAGCCGCCCGCGCGGGCGGACGAACAGGCTACGAACGAACCTTTTGGCACACGGCGCGGCGAAAGCCGCGTTTCCCGGCTCGCGAAGCCGCGGCTACGTCGGATCGTCGACGTCGGCGGCGACCGACTCGATCACCGACAGCGACTCGTCGACGGCCGCGAGCTGCTCGTCGGTCGGCCAGCCGTTCCGAACCAGGAACTCCTCGCGGAACTCGGCGCGCATCTCCGGGGTGGCGTCGTCGACCGGGCGGACGTAGTGGTTGCTCATGAACGCCGCGAACGTCTCCGCGGTCCGGGCGTGGACGCTGGCTTTCCGCTCGGCGACCGCCTCGGCGACGGCCTCGTTGTACGCGGCCACCTCGCGGTAGCGGTCGGCGTCGCCGGGGCCGGACAGCGACACCTCGACGGCGCGGTCCGTGTCCTCGACGCGGTCGAGTTGGACCGTCCCCTCGTCCATCCACTCGTCGGGGTACAACACGAGCGCGTCGTCCTCGTCGCGGACGCGCGCGGTGTAGCCGTACTCGGCGGCGAGGGAGTCGCGCCGCTCGCGGTACTGGGCGGCCGCCTCCTCGATCTCGGGCGTCGATGCCGAGGACTCGGCCTTGCGGGCGAGTCGGGTGAGCCGTTCGGCCTCCTCGACCGCCTCGACGGGCACGTCTGGAACGCGGTCGTCGGGACCGGGTTCCGGCGCCTCGTCGGAGGCGTCGGATCCCTCGCCGTCGCCTCCCGCCGCCATCATCTCACGAGCCTGTTCTTTCGCCCACTCCGGCGGGTCGTCGTCAGTTCGCGTCATCGAGTGCCTCGTTCGCCAGATCGTCGGCGCGTGCGTTTATCTCCCGCGGAACGTGGGCGATCGACCAGCGGTCGAACCGTTCTAACAGCTCCCGGGCGCGGACCCGACGCTCTCTGAGTTCGGGGTCGTTCGCGTTCCACTCGCCGCGGACCTGTTTGACGATGAGTTCCGAGTCCCCCCGCACGTCGACCGCGTCGAAGCCGTACTCGTCGGCGCCCTCCAGCGCGCGGATCAGCGCCGCGTACTCGGCTTGGTTGTTCGTCGCCCGCCCGATGCGCTCGCCGCCCTCGGCGACCACCCCGTCGGAGGTGACCAGACACCACCCGACCGACGCGGGCCCCGGGTTCCCCCGCGAGGCCCCGTCGAAGTAGACGTGCGCGCGGCCGCCGCCGTCGCGGAGCAGGGCGGTCAGCCGCGTCGGGTCGCTCCCCTGGACGACGACCTTGTCGTCGTACGCGACCGCGACGGCCCCCTCGCGCTCGGCGCGCCACCGCTCGTGGGGCGTGTTCCCCTCGTCGACCCGGACGTCGGCGTCCGCGAGTCGCTCGCGAGCGACGGCCGGGTCGCAGTCGATCGTCGGCATTCGCCCGAGTTCGGCGCCCACGGGACAAAGGGCTGTCCGTCCGCCGTCCGGGAGAGAGTGAGAGCAGCCGGCGGCGGAGAGGCGGCCGCTTCGCGATATCCGTGCCACACAATCACATGGTAACGAACTTTTAAGTTAAACCATTTGGATAGTATATAAATGCGATGACACGGCCCACCCGGCAACGGGATCACGACCGGCAGCGCGTGGGGGACGAAGACGCCGAGGAAGAAGAGATCGACGCCGAAGACGTCGACGAATTGGACCCAGAGGACTTCGATCCGGAGGATCTCACCCGGACGGCCGACGGGGAGCTGATACACGAGGAGACGGGGCTCATCGTCGAGGACGAGCAGATCGACCCCGGCCCGGAGTGGCGGGCGTTCAATCACTCGGAGCGACAGGAGAAGTCGCGCGTCGGCGCCCCGACGACGAAGACGATGCACGACAAGGGGCTGACGACGACGATCGACTGGAAGGACAAGGACGCGTACGGGCGGTCGATCTCGTCGAAGAAGCGGTCGCAGATGCACCGCCTGCGCAAGTGGCAAGAGCGGATTCGCACCAAGGACGCCGGGGAGCGCAACCTCCAGTTCGCGCTCTCGGAGATCGACCGCATGGCCAGCGCGCTCGGCGTTCCCCGCTCGGTCCGCGAGGTGGCGTCGGTGATCTACCGACGCGCGCTCAACGAGGACCTCATCCGCGGACGCTCGATCGAGGGCGTCTCGACCGCCGCCCTCTACGCCGCCTGCCGCAAGGAGGGCATCCCCCGCAGCCTCGAGGAGATCTCCGAGGTGTCGCGGGTCGACCGTAAGGAGATCGGGCGGACGTACCGCTACATCTCCCAGGAGCTCGGCCTGGAGATGCGCCCGGTCGACCCGAAGAAGTACGTTCCGCGCTTCTCCTCGGAGCTGGAGCTCTCGGAGGAGGTCCAGTCGAAGGCCAACGAGATAATCGAGACGACCGCCGAACAGGGACTCCTCTCCGGCAAGTCGCCGACCGGGTACGCGGCCGCGGCCATCTACGCCGCCTCGCTGCTCTGTAACGAGAAGAAGACGCAACGCGAGGTCGCCGACGTGGCGCAGGTCACCGAGGTCACCATCCGCAACCGGTATCAAGAGCAGATCGAAGCGATGGGAATCCACAGTTAGACGCCGCCGACGCGCTCGACGGGCGGCGTCCGGCCGAACGCGGACGCGTTTCTCCCACGAGTCGCCGTTTTTCACGGGCCCCGCAGCCAACGTTCAAGCCCTCGCGCCCCCAACCCCGACCCGAATGCGGCTCGACGAGTTCATCGAATTCGAGGCGAACGAGCGGGCCGAGCGGCGGCGCCTCGCCGCCGAGAAGGACTACGGCATCCTCGATCACCTCGACTCCTTCGAGCGACGCTTCGACGAACACGTCTCCGACGACGCCGTGGTCGGCAGCGTCTCCCCCTCGATCTTCGTCGGCCGCTCGAACTACCCGAACGTCTCGACCGGCCTGCTCTCCCCGGTCGGCCGCGAGGAGCGCGCGGAAGCGTTCGAGACCTCCGCGGCGTGGTACGACGAGGGCGTCTCCATCGCCGACGTGTTCGACCGGCGGACCAGCCTGCTCAACTCGACCCGCGGCGTCGACGTGGCGGACGCGGGCGCGACGGGCGGAGCGAAGTCGGTCGGCGGCGGGAGCGGTCCGGCCGAGAGCGTCCACGACGCGTGGGACGGCTGGCTCGGCGTCCAGCGCGAGGTCGCCATCGCGGACCGCCCGGTCGACGTGGAGATCGGCCTCGACGGCCGGCCGGACCTCGACTTCGACGTCGGCACGGAGGACATCAAGACGCCGACCGGCCCGCGCGCCGCGGCCCGGACCGCCGACCTCGGCGAGAACCCGCACGTCCCGCGGCCGGTGAAGAAGACGCTCGAAGACGACGACTGGCGCGCCGAGGGGGCGATGGCGTACCTCTACCGGCGCGGGTTCGACGTGTACGAGATCAACACGATCCTCTCGGCGGGCGCGCTCGGCCGCGGGGAGAACCGACGACTCGTCCCGACGCGCTGGTCGATCACGGCCGTCGACGACACGGTCGGACAGCTGCTCCGCGGGTCGATCCGCGACAACCCGACGGTCGACCGGATCGAGGTCCACCGCAACGAGTACCTCGGCAACGCGTTCTGGGTGATCTTGGTGCCGGGGCAGTGGGAGTACGAACTCGTCGAGATGAAATCGCCCGGCTCGATCTGGAACCCCGACCCCGAGGCGGGCGTCTACCTCGCGGCCGCCAGCGAGGGACGGGAGGGGCGGACCGGCTACGTCGAGGAGACCGCCGGCGCCTACTACGCTGCCCGGGTCGGCGTCTTGGAACACCTCGACGACCGCGGGCGACAGGCGAAGGCGCTCGTCTTGCGCCACGTCTCCGACGACTACTGGGGGCCGGTCGGCGTCTGGCAGGTGCGCGAGGCCGTCAGGAACGCCTTCGACGGCGAACTCGGGACGGCCGAGACGTTCGGCGAGGCGGTCCGCGGCGTCGCCGACCAGCTCCCCGTCTCGCTCGGCCGGCTCCGCCGGAAGTCGACGCTGGCGGCCGGGCTCCAAGCGAACCTCGCGGACTTCGTCGACGCGGCCTGAGAGCGGGCCGACGGACGCGGCCGCCGCCCCCGATCCGTTTTTGTCGCGTCGTCGAGTGGATGGCCCATGGTCTCGCCAGTCCTCGCGTTCGGCGGCGTCCCCGGCGGTCCGGAGCTACTGATCCTCCTCGTGGTCCTCGTCCTCCTGTTCGGCGTGCCCCTCGTCGTCATCGCGGGGGTGGTGGTGTTCCTCAAACTGCGCTCCGACGGCGAGGAGGCGGACGCCGACCGGATCGCGGAGTTGGAGGCGGAAGTCGAACGCCTCCGCGAGGAAGTGAGCGACGAACCGGACGAGCTCGAAGATGAAAAAGAGAGCTCGTAAGCCCACGAAGCGGTCGGCGCGGGCCTCAGAGTGGCCGCCACCGGCGGCCACGAGGTGCGCGTGCGAGGTTGCCGGCGCGTAGCGCCGGCTGCCAGAGGGACCTTCGATCCCTCGCTGGAGTCAGTCGCCGAGCGGAGCGACGGCGACTGACAGGGCGAGAGCAAAGCTCTCGCTTACAGCCGGACGTAGTCCGGCGACGAGGCTGGGGAGGCGTGAGGTGCGGTGCCGTGCGGGGCGGGACTCGAAGGGGCAGTCGGGAGGCGGGCACAGGTAACGCAAACACTGGACGGAGCGAGCACCGCGAGCGACTGAAGCGCGTGGTTCGAGAGAGCGTCGCCCTCTCGTCATCGCCAGGAATCAGATATTTCTGGTTAGCAGTCAGAATCCCTCGGACTCTGACGACTTCCCGAAATCTTCGATTTTCGGGCGACAGCGGTCGTGCGCCCGCCTCCCGGCTGGGGCTTCGGTGGTGTTCATCGCGCCGACGCAGTCAACCAGTTATAGATAAACGGCGAGGACACGAACGGGGTTCCCGCGGTGATCGCTCAGTCCTCCGCCCAGTAGTACAGCTCCTCGCGGGGGGCGTCACAGCTCGGACAGTTCTCGGGGAGCTCTTTACCGATCTCGCCCATTTCGCCGCACTCCCAGCAGCGCCACATCACGTACGCGGTGCCGAAGACGTCGCGGGCGTCGGTGAGCGCCTGCGCGTTCGTCACCCCCGGTACGGAGACGTAAAAGCCCGCGTCGTCGATTCCGCGGACGCTACCTAACTCCTCGCCCGACTCGTCGTACACCGTCTGTCCGATGCTCACGTCGGCGAATTCGGGTTCTTCGGAGGCCATGCGCGACGATACGCGCCGAACTGATTTAAATCATGGTCCACGTTGACAGAGGACAGCCCGACGAGGACGGTCGCGTACGGCCGAGCGGCTGGGGCTACGAGAGTGTAAGCGAAAAGTCGGGAAGAGACTCGTCAGGCGACCGGCGTGCGCTCGACGACGGTGCCGTCGACGGTCGGGTACTGCTCGACGATCTCGCCTTCGGTCAGGTCGCCGTCCTCGACCATCTCCTCGAGGAGCCACCACGCGACCTCGACGTGGTTCGACTTCACCGTGTAGAACTCCTCGGGGACGCCGAGCGCCTCGAACCGCTCGGCGTCGGCGAACGCCTTCCCGTAGACTAAGGTTCCGTCGTCGGTCACCTCGTCGAACTCGCGGCGGATGTTCTTCGCCATCCGCTTCAGGCGGTTGCGGTGTTGGGCGGCGTCTTTGAACACCGACGTACAGAAGTACACCTTCTCGTGGCTCGCCATCTCGTCGAGGATGGCGTCGTCTTTCGACCCCTCGACGGCGGACATGTGCCCCTCCTGAAGCTCGAAGCCCTCCTCTTGCATCCGGCGGTAGTTGCCGTCGGACATCTCGAACTCGTTGATGTTACAGAACTCGGCGGCGCCCTCGTCGAGGAACTCCAAGAACTCCGGCTCCGCGCGGATGCCGGGGATCTCGAAGGCGGGCGTGAGCCCCTCCTCGCGGGCGATGTGGAGGATCTCCTCCCATTCGGTCCCGTGCATGTCGCCCCACATCTCCAGCGGCGGGTGGAAGCGGATCTCGTCGAGACCGGCCTCCGAGAGCCGGCGCATGTTCTCGCGGCCGCCCGTGATACCCGTATAGAGGTGCGTGTGGTGGTCCTCGCCGAACTCGTCTTTCAGCAGTTCGAGGTACCGGGTCGTCTTCGCCATCGCCTCCTGCGGCTCGCCGCCGGTGATCGAGGTGCCGAGCGCGCTCATGCGCTTGGCCTCCTCGATCACGTCCTCGTCGGACTCGACTTTCCGCTCGTTGGCGTACACGTCGGTGACGTTCTTCCGGTTCTCTCCGAGGGGGCAGTAGAAGCAGTCCCGCTGGTCGCAGTAGCCGTAGACGAACAGCACCATCTTCCCGCCCTTGGCGCACTGTTCACAGCCCTTGGAGATCATCTACCCCCTACTACCGGCCGCGGCCCCAAAAAGCGTCCGAACCGCGCGTTCCCGGGAGATCCGTTGTCACGGCCCCGTCCGTCCGCGGTCGGCCCGCGGAGCGGCCGGACCGAACACAAAGTATGTACCGCGGCCGTCGTGACGGCAAGACATGAGATCCGGTGAGCCGTTCGATTCCGGCGACGAGAACCGCTCGAAGACCGACGCGACCACCCGCCGTGGTGCGCTCGGACTCGCGGGCGCCGTCGGGCTCGCCGGCTGTACCGCGCTCGACGTCGCCACCGGCGACGAGCCCGCGGAGTTCGCGGCCGGCACGGCGACCGTTGCGGACGCGACGCTCTCGGAGACCGGCTACGAACTCAACGACGTCTCGGATCAGACCGTCTCGCGGGAGTTCGAGGTGGCGGGCTCGACCCGAGAGGTCCAGGTGACGAACACCATCGCCGAGTACGACAAGGCGGTAGAGCTGTTCGGTGAGAACTACCAAGCGGCCGTCTTCGCCGCGCTGGCGACGCCGCAGGTCGAGGTGCTCGGCCAGTCGTTCAACCCGATCGAGGACCTCTCTCCCGACGAGCGCGCCGCCCTGATCGCCGACCGCTACGAGGGCGTGAGCAACCTCGAACGCGGCTCCCAGTACACCACGGGGGTGCTCGGCTCCGACGCCGAGGTCGTCGTGTACGCGGCCGACGGCGAAATCGAGGGAACGGGCGTGAGCGTCGAACTGGAGTTCCACGTCGGCGCCCCGGTGGAGGCCGGCGGCGACTTCGTCGTCCCGCTGGCGGCGTACCCCGCCGCCTTCGGGGACGGCGAGAACGTCCGCTCCATGATGAACGGGATCGAACACGAACCGGCCGACGAGTAGCCCGTCTCCCGCCGTCCCCTCGGCCGGCGAGCGGCGACGGAGCCCGAGCCGAAAACATATGCCGACCCCTCGCGTAGCGTCGACCGATGCTGCTCGTCCTCTGTGTCGACCTCGACGACGACCTCGGCCGCAAGACCGGGATCCCCACGCCCGTCATCGGCGCCGACGACGTCACCGAGGCCGCGGTCGCGCTCGCGACCGCCGACCCCGAGGACTCCGACGTCAACGTCCTCTTCCAGGGCGTGAACGTCCACGACGAGCTGGCCGCCGAGGGCGAGGCCGTCGAGGTCGCGGCCGTCACCGGCGTCGACGGCGCCGACGTGAAGGCGAACCGCGCTGTCGGACAGGAGGTCGACCGCGTCCTCGCCGAGCTGTCGACCGGGGAGGAGGTGTCGGCGGTCGTGATCACCGACGGCGCCCAAGACGAGTCCGTCCTCCCCGTGATCCGGTCGCGGATGCCGATCGACGGGATGCGCCGCGTCGTCGTCCGACAGGCGCAGGACCTCGAATCGCTGTACTACACGATCAAGCAGGTCCTCGCCGACCCGGAGACGCGCGGCACGATCTTAGTCCCGCTCGGCGTCCTCCTTCTGATCTACCCGCTGGTCGTCGTCGCGAACCTCTTCGACGTGGCGGGCGCGGCCGTGTTGGGAATCCTCTCCGGTGCGGTCGGCCTCTACTCGCTGTTCCGCGGGCTGGGCCTCGAAGACACCGTCGACGGGACCGCCGAGACCGTCCGCAACGTCCTCTACACCGGCCGCGTGACGCTCGTCACCTACGTCGTCGCGCTCGCCTTGGTCGTCGTCGGCGGGGTTCAGGGGGTCGACACGGTCGACGCCGTCCGGGCCGTTCAGGGGGGGTCACTCGCCGCCGGCACCGCGCTCGCCGCGTTCGTCCACGGGTTCGTCCAGTGGCTCAGCGTCGCCGGCGTCACCTCCAGTCTCGGCCAGATCACCGACGAGTACCTCGCGGGACGGTTCCGGTGGCGCTACCTCAACGCGCCGTTCTACGTGGTGTCCATCGCCGTGGTGTTGTTCGCGCTCTCCGGCTTCTTCCTCCCGGACGCCGCCGGCGTGACGGCGCTCGACCTCTCGGAGCTGGCGATGGCGCTCGCGGCGGGGACGCTCATCGGCGTGTTGAGCACGCTCGCGTTCGCGGTCGCGGAGTCGCAGCTCCCGTCCGCGGAGCCGGTGTGAACTGAGAGAGACAAAGACGGGACGCGTTCGGAGTGCGAGGCGGCGACGGGACGGCTAGCGCGGCGTCCAGGAGTCGCAGGCCTCCATGTCGTCCATGAGCTCGTCGTAGTGGGCGCAGTAGGGGCGCATGCCGTCCTCCGTGCGGACGTAGTCGAACTGGGCGCAGTTACCGCAGTAGGCGTCGCCCGGCCCGTCGCGGGCGGCGGGCGAGCCCGGCGAGGGCGCCGATTCGGGGCTCGACGGCGACGACGGAGCGTCGGTCTGGCCCGCGTCGTCGAGCGGCGAGGTGATGTCGGTGTCGGCGCTGCCGCCGTCGCTCACGCCCGCGGAGCCCGACGGGGAGCGGTCGGCGGTCGCGGGGCCGCCGGTCGAGTTCCCGGCGACCGACGCGCCGCTCGGCGCGGACGTGGTCGACCGCTCGGTCGTCGGCGATCCGCCCGACGAGCCGTCGGCGTCGGGGCGGTTCGTCTGCGTCTCGACCTCGCCGTCGGGCGTCCCGCCGAGGAGGCCGATGCCGCCGCGGCTGCCGAGTTGGTCTCGGGGGACCTCGACGACTTTCGTCTCCCCCTTGTGAGTCACTTCCATCGTGACGGTGCCGCCGGGGTCGTTGCGGGTCTTGAAGTTCGCGACGCCGACGAACACGCTCCACAGCGTCGTCGCGGCGCCGAGGAAGTAGACGCCCGCGGTCGGGAGGGTGAGGTCGGTCAGTTCGGGGCGCGGACCGCCGACCCACTGCTGCGGGTACGCGTGCGCGAACAGCGCCACGCCGAGACACATGACGGTCGCGCCGACGATCGCCGCGACGTAGGTGTTGCGGTCGGCCGGCAGCACGGCCATCACGCCGAGCAGGACGAGCGGGAGTCCCACGCCGCCGAGGATCCCGCCGAGCTGGCGGGCCTCCGCAGAGGTGTAATCGCTCGGTATCAGCACCTCCGCGGCCACGAAGAGGCCGACGACGAGAAGCAGCGTTCCCGCGACGAACGAACCCACACCGAGATAGAGGCGACGCGGCTCGGCCCCGGAGCGCCCCCGTCCACCGTACGCCTCCGAGAGACTGGTCATGGGCGGGGTACGTCGTCCACCGTGAAAACAGTACGTCAGACGATCACGAGTCGCGGGCGAAACGGAAGGGGGTGACGGCCCGCTCAGAGGAGCGCGTCGACGTCGACGTGGTCGCCCAGCAGTTCGGCCATCCGGTCGACCGTGCGGACGTCTCGGGTGCGCCCGCCGCGGACGACCTCCTCGGCGCGGTCGATGGCCGTGACCGTGTCCGTGTTCACCGCCAGCACGGGCTTGCCGGCGTCCGCGGCCTTGCCCAGCACCGCGCCCGAGGGGCGGTGGCCGCCGGTGAGCACGAGACAGGCGACGCCGGACGCCTCGAGGGCGGCGGTCTGAACGTCCGCGCGGTCCCCGCCGGTGATGACGGCCGCGTCGCGGGCGCGCCGGAAGTACCGGAGGGCCTCGTCGCCGCCCATCGCGCCGACGAGGAACCGCTCGACGAACGCGTCGGTCGGCGCGTCGGTGAGCAGTTCGGCGCCGAGTTCGTCGGCGAGTTCGCCGACCGTGACGCCCGCGAGCTCCTTCTCGTGGGGGACCGCGCCGAAGACGGAGATGCCGCGCGATTCGAGGAACGGAATGCCGTCCTGATCGAGCGACTCGAAGGCGTCGTCGGTGACCTTGTTGAACACGACGCCCGCGAGGCGGTCGCCGAACGCGTCCGCGGCCGCCAGCACCTCGTCTAGGTCGTTCGGCGAGCCGTACTCGGCCACGAGGACGACGCGCGCGTCGAGCAGCTCCGCCACGTCGACGTCGGTGAGGTCGACGACGCCGCCGGTGGTCCAGCGGCCGCCGCCCTCGACGAACACCTGGTCGTGGTCGGCCGCGATCCCGTCGTACTCCTCGCGGACCCGCTCGCTCAGGGCGTCGGCGTCTTCGGTGCCGCGGATCGCACCTTGGACGAACGTCGGCGAGTAGACGACGGGCTCCATCTGGTGCATCTCGGTGTCCAAATCGAGCACCTCGCGGGCCAGCATCGGGTCCTGATCGAGCGTCTTGCCGACGTTCGACTGGAGGCGGGTGCCCTTCGGTTTCATGTAGCCGACGCTGCGGCCGCGGTCGGCGGCGAGCCGCGCCAAGGCGACGGTGATCGCTGTCTTTCCGGTGCTGTCTCCGGTCGCGGTGACGAGTGTGGTGGGTGTGTCAGTCATTGGTGGGTTCCTCCGCGTCGAGCGGGGTCGGGTCGTGCTCCGGGTCGGCCGCCGGGGAGTCGAGTTCCTCCGGATCGACGGTGAGTCTCACGTCGACGGCGGCGGCGTTCGTGCCGCCGTCGTCGTCGGGCAGTGCGACGAGGGGGTTGATGTCGAGTTCGAGGATGGCCGGGAAGTCGGTGACCAACTGCGAGAGCCGGCCGATCGTCTCGATCACGGCGTCGACGTCGACGGGGTCGCGGCCGCGGGCGCCGCGCAACAGCGGCGCCGACTGGATCTCCTCGGTCATCTCGCGGGCCTCCGGTTCGGAGACGGGCGCGACGCGGAAGGTGGTGTCTTCCATCACCTCCACGAAGATGCCGCCCAGCCCGAACATCAGCAGCGGGCCGAACTGCGGGTCGCGGTTCATGCCGACGATCGTCTCGACGCCGTCGTCGAGGTCGACCATCTCCTGTACCTGAACGCCGAGGACCGTCGCGTCCGGCTGGTAGTTTCGCGCGCGGGTGATCAGGTCCTCGTAGGTGTCGGCCACGTCGTCGTCGCTCACGCCGACGGCGACGCCGCCGATGTCGGACTTATGCAGGATGTCCGGCGAGACGATCTTCATCACCACGTCGCCGGAAACGCCCTCGGCGACCTCGCGGGCGCGCTCGGGCGAGTCGACGATCTCGCCGTCGGGGGTCGGAATGCCGTAGGCGTCGAGCAGTTCCATCGCCTCGACGCCCAACCGATTATCGTCGCGGTCGCGCACGCTGGCGAGGATCTCGTGGGCGCGCTCGCGGTCGACGTCGAACGACATCGCCGGGGCGTACTCGCGCTCCTTGATGTCGCGGTACTCCGCCAGCGTCGCGAGGCTGTCGATGGCGCGCGCGGGGTCGAAATAACAGGGGATCCCGCGCGCCTGAAGCTGCTGTTTCGGTTCCCGCGTCCGGTCGCCGCCCATCAGACAGGCGGCCACGGGCGCGTCCATCTCCTCGCTGACCGCCTCGATGGCGTCGGCCAGATCGGCGAAGTCGATCGTCGCCGTCGGCGCGGCCAGCACCAGCGCGGCGCCGACGTTGTCGTCGGTGACGGTGATCTCGAGCGCCTCGCGGAACCGCTCGACGTCGGCGTCGCCGATCACGTCGACCGGGTTGTGGATGTTCGCCTCCTCGGGCATCGACTCAGCGAGCCGGTCGGTCGTCTCGGCCGTGAACGACGCCATGTCGAGGTCGGCGTCGCCGACCGCGTCGGTCGCCATCACGCCCGGGCCGCCGGCGTTCGTGACGATGGCGACGCTGTCGGTGTCGGGCAGCGGCTGGCTCCCGAGGATGCCGGCCGCGTCGAACAGCTCGTCGACCGACTCGGCGCGGATGACGCCGGCCTGGTCGAGCCCGGCCTCGTACGCCTTGTCGGAGCCGGCGAGCGTCCCGGTGTGCGAGGAGGCGGCCTGCGCGCCGGCGCTCGTCCGCCCAGACTTCACGGCGACGATCGGCGTGTCTTGGGTCGTCTTGCGGGCGGTGTCGATGAACTCGCGGCCGTCCTCGATCCCCTCGAGGTAGCCGATGATCACGTCGGTCTCCTCGTCGTCGCCCCAGTGGTCGACGAAGTCCGTCTCGTCTAAGACGGCCTTGTTGCCGAGCGAGACGACGTCTTTGAACCCGATCCCGTTGTCGTTGGCCCAGTCGAGGACCGCGGTGACGAACGCCCCGGACTGGCTCATGAAGGAGAGCCCGCCGGGAAGCGCGTTCTCGGGGCCGAACGTGGCGTTCATCCCCGAGGGCGTCGACATGATGCCGAGGCTGTTTGGGCCGACGAGGTTCAGGTCGTACTCGTCGGCTAGCTCCGCGAGGTGACGCTCCCTCGCCGCTCCGTCCTCTCCCGTCTCGCCGAACCCGGCGGTGATCACGACGACGTTACGGACCCCGGCCTCGCCGCACGCCTCGATGGCGTCTAACACGATCGAGGGGGGGACGACGATGACCGCCACGTCGGCGTCCGCGTCGGCGACGCCGTCGACGCAGGGCGTGTCGAGCACCTCGTCGTAGTTCGGATTGACGGGGATCGTGTCGCCGTCGAAGTCGTCGAGGAGATTCGACGTGACGGCGCGGCCGACAGCGCCCTCACGGGCGGTCGCGCCGACCACGGCGACCCGGTCCGGGTCGAACAGCTCGTTGAGCGTACCCATCAACGCGGAGGTAGGCGAAGCGACGGCTTAAGATCGGTGGGAGGTTCTTCGAAATCGGAGTCAACGGTGAACGATCGATCGGGTTTCGGTCAGGGGTCCGTCGATCCCGACGGCAAATCACGTGCGGCGCCGTAGGGGGCGGCGTCGTCACCGCCCTCTCGGTCCGGGGTGGGATCGGAGTCGGCGGCCGGCGCACCGCCGTCCGACTCGGCCGGAGGCGACCCCCTCGCGGCGCCCCGGCGCGGGCCGCGCGTCCCCGCCGGCGGCGTCGAGTCGCTGTCGGCGTCCGGCACGCTGAGCGTCACCTCGTTCCCGTCGGCGTCGGCGTCGAACGTCAGATCGCCGCCCGAGCGGTCGGCGATCCAGTAGACGAGCCACAGCCCCATCCCGTCGGTGTGCGTCAGGTCGTCCATCTCCCAGCGGTCGGTGATCGGGTTGCGCTCGTCGGCGGGTATCGGCGGCGCGTTGTCTCGGACGGTGATCTCGACGCGCTCGGACGGGGCGGTGACCTCGACCGCGACCCGCGGGGCCTGCTCCGCGTGTTCGATCGCGTTCTCGACGAGCTCCGCGATCGCGTAGTCCAACTCGGGGTGCGTGAACGCCTGGAGGTCGTCGGGACAGCGGACGGACACCTCCGCGGCCGCGGCGTCGCAGTCGGCGAGCGCGTTGTCGACCGCGGTCTCGACGAGCGACGCGACTCGGAGCGGCTTCGGCGGTTCCGTCCGTCGGAGGAGGTCGATCACGCCGCGTTGCTTCTCGGCCGAGGTCAACAGGTCGTCCGCGACGCGTCGGATCGTCTCCGCGTGGTCGATGAGGTCGGCGGCGAGTTCGGCGGCGTCCTCGCTCCACGACTCCGGCGCCCGGAGCGCGTCGTCCGCGCGCGTCGCGATCTGCTCTGCGGTGCCGTCGACGATGTTCATGTCGTTGCGGATCGTGTGGCGCAACAGGTTGTCCATCACCGTGAGCTGGCGCTTCCGCTGGTACTCGTCGGTGACGTCGCGGGCGAAGCCGGTGACCGCGACGACCTCCTCGTCTTCGACGACCGGGCGGCCCGGCACCCGTACCCAGCGGATTCCCTCGTCGGGAGCGCCGATCCGGTAGTCGAGGTTCGTCGACTCGCCGCACGAGAGCCGCTGCATCGCGTCCTTGACCGCCGGACGGTCGTCCGGGTGAACGACCTCGAGGAACCCCTGCGGCCGCTCGCGCAGCGCTTCGCGGTCGATCCCGAACACCGGCTTCGTCGCCTCGTTGACGAACAGCAGTTCGCTCCAGTCGGCGGCGAACATCCACAGCACGTCCGGCGAGGTGGAAGCGATCGTCTCCAGCCGCCGTCGGGACTCGACCTCGAGCGTGACGTCGCGGGAGCTCAGCGCGTAGCCGTCGATGCCGGTCTCCGACGGCGGGTACACGCGCGTCCGGAGCCACAGCCAGTCGCCGTCGGCGGTCGCGTAGCGATACTCGAGCGGCCCGTCCGGCCGAACGTCGCTGCGAACGGCGGCCTCGAAGAGTTCCCTGACGCGGTCGACGTCTTCCGGGTGAACCAGCTCGAACGCGTCGGTGCCGACGAGCGAGCCGGGGTCGAACCCGAGCAGCGCTTCGGTCGCCGCGTTGAGATACCGGAACCGCCCCGTCTCGTCGATCACCGCGATTTTGTCTTGCGCGAGATCGATGAGAGTCTCTGGTTCCGGCGAGCGAGACATACGCGGATCCTTCACGAACGGCTGTATAACCTTGACCGTTCGATTATCAGGCTCGAAAAATGACGGGGAGAGAACGTGTCCCGAACCGGCCCGGAGTCGCCTCAGTCCGCCGAGACGCCGGGCGCGTCGAACGCGGCGGCCAGCGGGTCGGCGTCTTCGCCCTCGACGGTGACGGAGACGCCGTCGTCGCCGACTTCGATCGCGGCGTCGGCGGCGTCGCGGACGTACTCGGCCGCGTGGTCGCCGTCCGGGTCGAACCGAACGCCTTCGGCGAGCAGCGGCGTGTCGCTCAGCAGTTCGACCTTCCGGTAGGCCGTCGAGAGGGCGATGTCGCAGTCCTCGGCGAGTTCGCTCGTCGTCTTCGGCGTCCCCGCGGCCGAGAGGATCGCGCGGCAGTCGGCGTCGGCGAGCGCCTCGAACGTCGCGTCGAGCGTCGCCTCGTCGTCCGTCGCCGCGGTGCCGTTCGCGCGTGGAGTGCGTTTCATATCTGTACGTACCGGCTCCACGCCCCCGAACAGTGCCCCACCATATGCGGGGTGTTTTATACCGCGACGCGCCCCCGTCAACGTTTTTGCCCGCGGGCGGGCACGGACGAACGAGATGGGATCCGGCATCAGGGCGGAGGTCTCGCTGCCGACCGGGGCACCGGCTCCGTTCGACGGCGTCGTCGACGGCGCGACGCCGGTCACGAGCGTCGCGCGCTGTACGCCGGCCGGCGACGCCGAACGGGTCGTCGTGGAGTTCATCGCGGACGGCGACTTGTCGGTTCCCGACGGAGTGGAGGTCGTCTTCGACTACGGCGGGCGGGCGGCCTACCGGTTCGAGGCGACCGTCGACCCGGACTCGCCGTTCGTCGTGCTCGACCGCTACGAGACGCCGATATCGGAGGCGGTGATCCGCGACGGGCGGCTGCTCATCACTTTCCACGCGAGCGACCTCCCGACGCTGCGATCGGTGTTGGAGGCGTTCCAAGAGTCGTGTCCGGACATGGAGGTGAAGCGCTTACTCCAGTCGACGACGACCCCGACGGAGTCGGATCTGGTCACCGTCGACCGGAGCGAGTTGACGGAGCGCCAGCGCGAGGTCCTCGCGGCCGCCTACGAGGCGGGCTACTTCGATCACCCGAAAGGCGCCAACGCCGGCGAGGTGGCCGAGTCGCTGGGCATCGGTCGGTCGACGTTCACGGAGCACGTCGCGGCCGCCCAGCGGAAGCTGCTCGGCTCGCTGCTCGATTGACCGCGTTCCGAAGCCGCGAGAATCCGAGTCTCGTTTGATGGGCGTGGGTGTCGTACGCACAGCCATGACGCCCCCATCGACACACACCTTCATGTGTCCGGAGTGTCGGCGCTCGATCGAGGTGGACGACGCGATGCGGGCGACGCTGCTCGAGACGGGCTGTGTCATCTGCGGGGCGCCGGTCACCGAGGAGGACATCGGTGGGGCCGCGACGGCCCACTGAGCCGGCCGCGTCGCCGATCGCGTCGTCTCGTGCCCTTTATGCCGCCGTGCGACGAGTGTCGGATATGCCGACGAACAGCGAGGTCGAGATGTCACCCGCCGAGGTGGACGCGCTCCTCTCAGAACACGAGACCGGCGTCCTGTCGCTCGCTCGCGACGACGCGCCGTACGCGATCCCCGTCTCCTACGGCTACGACGCGGACGACCGCGAGCTGTACCTCCGGCTGGTGTCGACGCCCGACAGCGAGAAGCGCGCGTTCCTCGGATCGACGCCGGAGGCCCGGATCGTGGTGTACGAAGACGAGGACGACGAGTACGCCAGCGTGATCGGCGTCGGAACGCTGAACGAGGTCGACCTCGACGAACTCACGCCCGAAACGATCGCGCAGTACGGCGAGGCCCGCCGCCCCCTCTTCGAGATCTGGGCCGACGACAAGCCGGACCTCGACATCGCGCTCTACCGCTTCTCGCCCGAGTCGCTGACCGGGCGGACCGTCGTCGTCGAGCGGGACGACGAGTAGGATTTTCGGCCGCCCGGCGTTTTTCCCGACGGTCGTAGTCGCGGTTGCTGTCAACGACGAGTCCCCGGAGTTCGACTGTCTTCGTCGAGCGGGGGCTCCGGCTCTGTGCCACTCTCAGTTCCGTCTGAACGAGTTTCTCTGACCCTCAGTCCACGCCCTCCCGCCACAGAGCGCGTAGCCGACGACACGTCCGGGAGTCGGAGTGATGCCAAGTCAGGATCCGAACCATGATATGCCCCGGAGCGGCGTCGTCGGCAGTCCGGGGATCACCCGTTCGACGCAAGTAGCTATCTGTTCGAGCAATATCTCGACCGGTCGCCGTCGCTGGTTGGTCGAGGCGCGATAAAGAAAGACCGCGTGTGGATCGGCCCGCGAGGGCCGATAGTTAGGAACTGCGAGTCGCGTCCGCGGCAGCGACGTTAGTCGTTGCGGCGGGTCGCGAGCAGCGCAGCGGCGATGAGCGCGACGAGCGCGACGAGGGCACCGAAGCCGGGCGTGCCGTCGTCGGTCTCGCCGGAGGAGCCGTCAGAGCCATCGGAGCCGTCGGAGCCGTCAGACCCGTCGGAGCCGTCGGAACCGTCACTACCGTCGGAACCGTCACTACCGTCGGAACCGTCGGAGCCGTCGGAACCGTCAGACCCGTCAGAGCCGTCGCCACCGTCTTCGAGGGTGAGCGTGGCCGTCTGGCTGTCGTCGTCAGTGAAGACGCCGTGCTCGTACTCGCCAGCGTCGAGACCGGACGTGTCGACGTCCGCGAACTCGACGGTGGTGCTACCGCCGGCTTCGAGGGTCACGTCCTGACTGGCGACCGCGTTACCGCCAACGCGGAACTCGACAGTCTGAGTGCCCTCAGCGTCGCCGGTGTTCTCGACCGTGGCCGTGATGGTCAGCGCGTCGCCGACCGTCGCGGTCACGTCCTGCGGGTTGAGCTCGGAGACCTCGAAGGCCGCCTCGGCATCCGAGACCTGCTCAACAACCGTGCCGTCGGACTCAGCCGTGAAGGCAGCCTGACGGACCTCAGCGGTGAACGTGTCGTTCACTGCGGCGTCGCTGAGGTCGAAGGTCGCCGAGAACGTGCCGTCGGCCGACACGGCGACGTCCTCGTCGTTGATGATGAAGCTCGTCGAGGCGTCGTCGTCACTGCGGACGCGCACGTTGAACTCCGTCCCGGGCGCGACGTTCGTCGTACCCGTGATGGTCTGCTCTTCGGCGTTCGTCACTTCGATGGCGTCCTCGTTATCGAACTCGCCCTCGGCTTCAGTAGCCGAGAACGTAGCCGAGTTCTCGAGGTACGCTTCTTCGACGGCGTCTCCGTCATCCTCTTCGAGAAGGTCCAGGAGACGTGCGTCCTGCACGTTGAACTGAACCTCGTACTCGTCACCGTCCTCGATGTCCTCGCTGACCTCCTCGTTGAGGGCATCGACATCCGTGACGATGTAGTAGTTGCTCGACGCGTCGTCGTAGACAACCGTGAAGACGTTCGAGAACGCGGTCGAGTCGCTAATGTCCTCGTTCAGATCAATCGAGGTACTCGGCTCGTTCGCACCGGGGTTCTGAAGCTCGAAGACGGCCTCAAGCCGGTCCGAATCTGCCGCGATCGCGTCGTCGTTCGACTCGTACTGACTGTTGTTCGTACTCAAGTAGTCGTAGAACGCAGTGGTGGTCTCAACGTCGTCGATGTCGCCACCGCTGGCGTTCGCGAGGGCGCCCTGAAGACCAGGGGCCGTAAGCTGGTGGACCAGCACGTCGCTGCTGGATCCGTCAGCGTCGATCGCGAGCGTGTCGGTCTGCGTGACCAAGTCGCCCTCAACAGCGCTGTTGATCAGGCTGACCGTCGCGCTCTCGTTCTCGTCGTTCAGCTCTTCAGTGACATCTTCCTGGACGCTCTCGCTGGTACGCCAGAGAGCGAGGCCGGTCTCGCCGCGGTCCTGAATGGACAGCGAAGAGATGGTGTCCGGGTTTTCGAGAGTCTCGTCGTAGCGAACGACGCCGGAATTGTTGGTGTTCGGGCCGACCGCGAGGTCGTACGTGCCCGAATCGAGGATGTCGGTCAGGCTCGACTCGCCGTCGAGAGTGACAGTCGCGTCGTCGTCCGTCGTGGAGACGACCTCAGCGTTGGCGGCACCGGAGCCAGCCGCGTACGTGTTGAAGAGGACTTCAACTTCGTCGTCCTCGTCGTCTTCGATCGTCACGTTGGCCTGGTAGCCGTCGTCTTCCTCGTTGCCGATCACGAGCGTGCCCGTGTCGGTGTTGTCGAGCGTGACCATGATGGACGCAATGCCACCCTGGTCGACAGCGACAGAGTCACCGAGACCGAGTTCGCCGTCCTCTTCCTGGGTCACTTCGATCGAGGCGGTGTCCTCGGCCGTCGAGTCAGCGACGGCGAAAGTGAAGTCGTAGGTACCCTCTTCGATGTCGGTGAAGTCAGTGGCGAGTTCACCGTCGGTCTCCACCTGGACAGTGATCTCGTCGTCGTCGTCGACACCGGAGATGGTACCGAAGTCGCTCGTGTTGAAGATGGTCTGGAGTTCGTCGTCATCGAGGTCACCGTCCGCGCTCACGTCAATCTCGTAGCTTGCGCGGTTGGAGTCGATGTCGAGGTCGGTCTCGTCACCGCTCGCGACCGAGTCGTCGACGAACTCAGTAGTGAGGCTCTGCGTCGTGACCTCGAAGCTGTTCGAGGTCCCAGTGCTGTTCGTGCTGGAAAGCCCGTCACCGTCGAAGTTCAGCGCTTCGGAAGTGTTTGCTGCGTTGACAACAACGTATTCGCCGGTATCGAGACCCGCCGTGTCAAGGACACCGAAGTCGCTGTTGGCTCCCTCAAGGGAGAACTCGTCGACGAGCGTGCCGATGTTATCGTCGTCGTCGACGGTACGAACCTGAACTTCGTCGATACCCTGGGAGTCAGCGACCTCGAAGCCGAGTTCCTGACCCTGCCAGAACGTGCTACCCGAGCTCAGTGCGCGGTCACCACGGTCGCCGACGTACCCAGTATTGCTGTCCACAACGGTGTTGAAGTCATTCTGCGTAACCTCTTCACCGAAGCCTGTTTCAAGCCCGCTAACGGAAGCGGTTGAAAGGTGTGCCTCGTGCTCACCGGGGAAGCCGCCCGTGTCCTCAACGGTGACATCCTTGTTACCGTCAGAACTCACGTCCTGGGCGCCAACAAGAACGCGGTTTCCATCACTGTTGTCGTACGTGATGAGAACCGAACCGTCGAACGATCCGCCGCCATTATTACTTGTACCGACCGTTACTGTACCATCCGAATTGAGCAGCTGGTCATCAAGTGACACCGTGTCGCCGCTATTGACCGCAGCCGCCGGAGCGGCAGCGAAGCCAACAGCGACCATGGAGATGACCATAACCGCCGCAAAGAAGACCGAGCTGGCCTTCTTGCGTGTGGTATTGTCGTTTGTCATTGTGTGTTGTTGTGTTCTGCGTCGCGACAGTCTGCTTTGTCCTCGCCTGCGTCGCCCGTTCGTCGTCAACCAACGCCTCGGCGTGATACGGCCGGACTCGACGCGGATTACTCGCGATCGTGTCGCATTGTGGGGTAGGGGCTGCGGACGATGATTGAGGCGGTCAGTATAAGTACTTTGTGTCGATCGTCGGAGTGTGTGAACGCCTCTCATA
This sequence comes from Halorubrum ejinorense, assembly GCF_039522565.1. GTDB lineage: Archaea > Halobacteriota > Halobacteria > Halobacteriales > Haloferacaceae > Halorubrum > Halorubrum ejinorense. The sequence continues at coordinate 115,152 of NZ_BAAADQ010000013.1, forward strand.
GACGTTTCAGGCTCTGAGGCACCGGTTTTCGATTTCGAGACACTTGGAGCGAGGAGATGTGAGGTATAAACTAGCGAGTCATCAAAAAGTCTCTCGACCGAAACAGGTACAAGCCGAGGTTGACATGTTCCAACAGGGCCCCACGGACCCACGCGACCGGGCAGTCACGCTGGCGGTAGGGGACGTCCGGTCGTCTGGGTCCGTCTGGCTCCATTCTGCTATGAGCGACGGTTCCTCCTTTTGAGCTGATAGCGAATCCGGGAGGATCACCTACGCGGGCGGGATCGTCGTCCGATTGCCCGCGAAGACATCACTATCAGTCACCGTCACGGTGCGATTCCCCACCTGATACTCGCCAGGATGTGCGACGCGAATCGTCGCCGTCCCGTTCGTGACCGGTGCGCCGCGTGCGTATTCGTACGTTGCGCCGTCGCCATCCGCACCGACCGTCACCGTCGTCGTCGCGGTCACCTGCTCACCGCTCGGGTCCGACACCTGAATCGTCGCCCCAGGGACGACCGCAAACGTGCGGACGCCGTCGTCGCTCGCGAGCAGTTGGTAATGGCCGGTCGCGGCCGTGTCATTGGCTCCGAGACCCAGCCCCTCGTGAAGCGCCGTATAGGTGGTGTTCGCCGGTGCGCCCTCGCGTTCGGTGACGACAACGTAACCGACCCGGCCTCGGAACTGATCGTACCAGTCGTCCGGATCAGGCGACGCGAGGAACTGATCGTGATTGCTCCGAGCGTAGCCGTACCCCTGTGACTCGCCGTTCACGAAGTAGTTGTACATGCGATTGTCGCCCCATTGGCTCAACACGAAGTTCTGCGGGTATTCGCGGTCAACCTCGTCGGCGTGCGAATCGATCGTGAGCGCGGCGTCGAACTGCGCGCGGTCGTGAGTCGTCTGCCCGACGAGCGACGGAACGAGCAGGAGGTTGAACAGCAACACGACGGCGATCGTCGCGACGAGATAGCCGCGCACTCGAGTGCTGTCCGGGAGCGCGAGCGACGTGATTTCTCCCTCCATGGCTGTCGTGTCCTCCCGTCGAGTGCGAGGCGACGGGGAGTCGGAACCAGCGGACCGACCCACGACGGCGACAGGCCGCGCGATGTCGATCGCCGACAAGAGGTAGACAAGTCCGATCCCCGCGAACGGGGCGATCATGATCGCCAACTGGCCGGCGAACCGGACCTGAATCGTCGCGAGCAGCGTGTAGTACCACGCGAAACAAACCACGACGAGCCAGCCGGGTTCGTAGCGGCGGGCGACCGCCCACGTCGCGACCGCGAGGACCGCAACCGCGAAGTAGAAGCCGAGGCCGAGCTGAAGCAGCGGGCCGAACACCACCGCGAAATCCGGACTGAACAGCGAGGCTGTCTCGGAGATCCCCTCGCGGAAGAACAGGTCGTCCGCGCGCGTCTGGAGGCGCTCGATATCGCCTGGTCGCAGGCGCGCGTAGGCGACGAACCCACCGACGGCGACGACAGCATCGACCGCGACGAGGCCGAGTGGCGGCAGCGAGACGCGGCGCCACAGCTCGCCAAGGCCGACGACGACGACCGCACCGCCCGCGACGAGGACGGGCGTGACCGCGGCGATCGACTCGTGCCACCCCAACGCGAGGTGTGCGGCGAGCGCCCCCGCGGCACCGAGTCCGAGTCCGCCGAGCAGCGGCGCGTTGGCGACGGCCGGCGAGATGTCGTGGCGCACGTCGAGCGCGACACGGAGGCCGACGACGGCCGCGACCGGGACGAACGTGAGCGGCGAGCCGCCGTAGGTGTGGGCGGAGGCGGTCACGGCGACGGCGAGCGCGAGCGCAACGAGCCACATTCTCGCGTCGCGTGCGTGTGCTCGGGCGGCCGTCTGCGCATCTTTCGTGGTTCGCCGTGCGATGTCCGTCCCGAGTGCGGTCAGCGTGACGACGAGCAGGCCGAGCCACAGGTACTGGTGGGCCTGATGATCGAGGAAACCGACGGAGGTGTACACGACGTTGGCGGGCGCAAGCCCGTAGAACAACACCGCCGCGAGCGCGACGCGCACGTCGCCAGTGAGCAGCCGCGCGAGTCGGTAGACGAGATACCCCAACGCGACGGATGCGACGACCGGGAGCCACGCGGCGACCGCGGGCGCGGCGTCGACACCGCCGAACAGGACAGTGACCCACCAGTTTGTCGCATGGGCGAGCGGGCGCGTGCTCGCGGCTCCGCCCATGTCCGCGAACAGCCCCAGATCGAGGATACCGTCGGCACGGGCGGCGAGTCGTTCCTGCCAGTAGCGGAAGAAGTAGGTGTCGTTGGCCGGTGAGACAACGAACCCCCGCTGAAACACGGCGGGCGCGGCCACGAGGCGCGCGCCGGCGACCGCGAGCAGCGTCCCGATCAGGCCAGCGAGGGAGAGTGCGTCAGCGTCGCCACCACCGAGGAGTTGTGCGATCCCGAGACCACTGGCATCGTCGTCATCAGGAGTCGAACCGCCGCGACCGGGCTCAGCGGTCACACCTGACTCGCTGTCGGCGGCCCCGTCAGCGGGTCCAGCCTCGAGGCCGGCGCGGATCGCGTCGGGGTTGACGAGCCGGTAGCCGTCGGCGACTGACTCCGCGAGATCGCGGGCGACGAGCTCGCCGAACTGGCCAGAGTCGAGACCGATCTCGTCGAAGGTCCACGGCTCGCCGTCGCCGTCGCGGTCGACGAGCGCAGCGAGCGCGTCGGTGGCCTCCGGGTGATCCGCGAGGAACGAACGGGTGGTGGCGGTCGTCTCCTCGGGCGAGGGCATTGGCTGTCATCTGTCGGGGGCGCCGATTAGCGGTTTCGGTCGACGGCCGGCGCGAGCGGTCGGATCGAACCCGACAACGACGTGCCGAGAGCCCAAAGCGGGTGAGGCGAGCGTATCGAACGCCAAGACGGGCGGACGACAAACACGATATTTAACACGATACGACTGACACTATGGGACAATGGACACCGGCTGGGGGTATCGCGTCGCGAGTGTGGGCGGGGTCGTCGCACTGGCCGCGCTCGCCGTGGTACTCGTCAACAACGGCGCTGTACAAGCGGCCGCGGCGACGCTGCCGGTGCTCGGTCGGCTCCCCACCGACCCGCCGGCGGGCGCGGAGTTCCTCATCGAGGTCGCGCTGACGGCCGCGGTGGTGACCGGGGCGTTCGTCCCGTTATATAAGCCGCGGCCGCGGCGGATCCTCGACATCGTCGCGCTCGCGCACAAGCGCACCTTCGTGGCCGTGTTCGCGCTGGCGACCATCGGCTACTTCGATTACAGCTACAAGGTACCGCGGCTGACGCTCGTGTTGATCACACCGCTGTTGTTGGTCGTGTTGCCAGCGTGGTTCATCTGGCTGCGGCGGCCCGAGGCGCGCAGCGAGCGGGCGATCATCGTCGGGGACGACCCGACCCAGATCGCCGAGATCGCGAGGAGTGCCGAGCTCCCGTTGCGGGGGTACCTCTGCCCGACGACGGTCCACGCGCTGACGGACGATCGAGGGGTCGCCGACGACCACGACACCGCGGCGCCCGGCGTCGCTCGCGCCGCGGACGGCGGACACCGATCGGTCGGTCTCCACCGGCTCGGCGGGCTCTCCCGGCTGGAGGACATCCTCGTCACGCAGGATGTCGACACGGTCGTGTTGGCGTTCGACGAGCCGGACCGGGCGGAGTTCTTCGGCGCGCTCGACGCCTGTTACGAACACGGCGTGGCGGCGAAAGTCCACCCGGCGCACGCGGACACGGTGTTGACCGACGCGCCGGACCCGAACGCGTCGCTCGTCGACGTCGAGATCGAGCCGTGGGACATCCAAGACTACCTGTTCAAGCGTGGCTTCGATATCGCCTTCTCGGTGACAGGGCTGTTCGCGTTGTCGCCGGTGATCGCCGTCATCGCGCTTGCGGTCAAGCTCGAAGACCGCGGCCCGGTGTTGTACCGACAGGAGCGCACGGCGGTGTTCGGGGAGACGTTCCCGATCTTCAAGTTCCGGTCGATGACGCCCGAAGGCGAGTCGACGACGCCGATTGAGGACGACGAAAACGACCGGATCACGCGAGTCGGACGCGTGCTCCGCCAGACGCATCTCGACGAGATCCCGCAGCTGTGGTCGATTCTCCGCGGCGACATGAGCGTCGTCGGGCCGCGGGCGGTCTGGACTGAGGAGGAACACCTCCTCGAGGACGAAGCCGAGACGTGGCGTAAGCGATGGTTCGTCAAGCCGGGCCTGACCGGGCTCGCGCAGATCAACGATGCGAGCAGCGTTGATCCCCAGGCGAAGCTTCGGTACGATCTCCAGTACGTCCGCGAGCAGTCGTTCGCGTACGACCTCAAGATCGTGGCGCGACAGCTGTGGATGGTCGGTGTGGACGTGATGGCGGCGCTGTGGTGAAAGACTTGAACTGGCGTTCAGCTCGGTATCCACAGCCCCGAATGGCTTCACACGAAAGACTTGGACGTGTCAACTTCGGCTCAGGAGCACAGACTTGCGGGAGCCTTCGTATCGGGGACGTTACGTGCGGAAACTCAGCGACCGCCGACAGAGACTCTCTCCGTCCGTTTGGAAGTTCTATATTAAGTGCCGTCGAATTCACATTCGATGAGAAGCAAGGAGAGTCCGGCAGTCAGAGGTACGTCGTCCGAAGCGACACGGAATCCGGCTACCGGTTCAACGGGGCCGAGCCGTCGTCGGAAACGAACGCACTGGGGCGGTTACTCTTGACGCGTCACTGTAACCCGAACGATGCGAGCCTGCCCCGGCTCCAACGTGATTCCATTTTCATTGATATTTTCGTACTCGCCGCCTCTGAACTCGATGTCGTAGACACCGGCCTCGAGGCCGGTTGTGTTATACCAACCGTCCTCGTTAGTTTCAGCGGGATTAGCGGGGGGAATGGCATTTCCAGTCGCGTTGTTTCTTAGGTAGACATCGGCGCCAGAAACGCCGCCAGCGGTGTCTGAAGCGTTAAAGTACACGGACAGGGAAGCAGTCTGTTCCAATCCAATGGTATCAACCTGTGTCGTCATCCCGTTCACGTCGACCGTGCGGCTTTCCGGAACGTACCCGTCAGCGTTGACCGAAAGGTTGTATTCACCGGCCGGGACATCGTCGAAGCTGTAGCTTCCGAAATCGCCGGTAGTCGTCTCAAATCTCTCGTCACCGGTAAGCGAGACCGTTACCGAGACGTACGCGTCGGCCGTCGCGTCACGTACGCCTCCTTCGACGCGGGAGCGCGTGGAACTGTCACCCTCTGATGCGGCAGGGGTGAGCGAGATATTGCCCCCACGAGACTCCGGCGAGAGCGTTACGGTCCGGTTCTGATAGCCGTCTGCGGCTACGGCAAGCGTCAAATTCGACAGTCTCGTTTCGCTGACAGTGAAGTTATACCTCGGTTGCGTTGCTTCCTCCAGTGTGACACCGGTCTCGTTGCGGAGTTCGATAGAAATGTTGCCGGTAGAAGTGCTGATCTGCTCGTTTGTCGTGTTATCGACGAGCGCACCGGCTACGTTCGCCTGTGAAGGCGTTTGACCGCCCCCACCATCCACAACTCCAAGAGAACCTAACAACTGAGGACCGACAGTCATTGCGGCGAAGAGGACGATCAAGACGACAGCGCCGACAGCGATGTACAGACCGACTTTCGGAGGAACGAGATAGTCGTCGTCAGATCCGCTCGCTGTCGAGCCGAGGTTGGCGCCGGTTACAGGGGTTTTCAGGGCCGGGACACTACTCTGGACGCGGCTCCGGATCTCGTCGTTCGAGAGGCCGTGCTCCCGGGAGAGCGTCTCCACCGATTCGCGTATCGACGTGATCTCCTGTTTGATGTGCTTGTCGCGGAGCGACCCGGCCGTCGACTCCCACCGTGCTTCCGTCTCTGCTAAAGGCGTGATACCGCGGTGGCCGCCCGGAGTGACGACGAGGTCAAACGTCGAGAGGACATCTGCGTCCGTCGAGTCGGCGATCGCCGCCTGGTCGAACTCGCCGAGGTACTCACTGAGGAGGCCGATGGCGTTACGCTCGTCCGAAACGCCGACGGTCACCGAGCTGCGAGAGGCAACGAGTTCGGAGAGGACGTCCTGTTCTTGGCTGTCTCCGGGGAGCGCCGTGTTACCGCGTTTGAGTTCGCGGTACACCTTCATCTCGTCCGAGGAGTCGTCGATCGTGTACCCCCATTCGGACTCGATGCGCGTCGTGAGATCGTCGATGAGGTCCCGGAGCGGCGCGGTCGAGTTGTCCACAGAGTAGACGGCGTAGAACTGCTCTGTCCGGGCGTTCCGCGTCTCTCGGGCGCGGAAGAACAGGCTCAGCTCTTGCCTGTGGTCGGAACGGATCGCGAGCCGTACCCCGCCGTAAAACAGGTCCTTGATCTGTTCGTTCGTCCCCGTCGCGGTGCCGTCGGGGGAGTACGCGTTTCCTTTCGTGTCGTAGATGCGTAGCGTTGACATGCGTGATCACCCCAGTTTCTCCAGCAGTTCCTCGAAGCCGACCGTCATCACGTTCCCGTTCCGGTCGCGCATCGGCACGCGTTCGCCGGCGTCGTTCACCGTCGTCTCGTAGTACACCGGATGGATCTCCGAGCCGGAAGTGTCCTGCACCAGCGTCCGGACCGCTTGGTTGTTCTCAACCAGCGTGTCGTTCACGTACTGGCGGAAGTCGTCGAAGTACTGGTGCGGGTCGAGCGCCTGTTCGTCCTCGAACTGCTGTGCCAGGATGTCTGACTTCGTCGCCACGAGGAGGACGTCCTTGTTGTCGGCGGTGTCGAGAATGTCGAAGTACGGCTCGATACCCAGCGGCTCGTTGTTGTGGTACCGCTCGACATCGATCACCAGAATGAGCGTGTTCGCCGCGCGGACGCGCTCCGAGAGGAGTTGGACCGTCGAGTTGTCGATCTCCGACTCGGGGCTCATGAGCGCGCCGGGAAGCTCCTCAAGGTACTCGCCGGCGTAGTCGAGACTCGACAGTTCGATGTTCTTCGGAAAGACCCGACCGTTGACGAATCGGAACTGAAGATCCTCGATGTCTGTCGCACCAGTCGAGTCGAGCTCCCAGCCGGCGCTTTTGGTCGCGGCGTCGAGCCTCCCGACGAGTTCCATCAGATCGCCGCTGGGGTTCAACGGCGTGTCGCTTTTCCTGTCGACCGCATCGTCGAGCGCGGCAAAATACTTCCCGACGAGAAACAGCGATTTACCCGACCCCGGTGGCCCGAGCACGAAGAAGTTCTCCGAAGAGTCGTACGTAACGAACCGGCGAAGCGTGACGACGAACACCCCAGCCATCAGGGCGTTCGTGGTGAGTCCGCTCCACGCGACCGAGACCGTCGGTTCGGGTGCGATGATCTCTACCGTGCCGCCAGACGGGTCGATGAACTGCGGGAAGTTGACGTGGAACTCGACGAGTCCGACGACGATGATGGCGCTGATCAAATAAAACAGGATACTCGCAGACCGACGGAATTCGAGCGCCGAAGTGGTCCGAACCTCCATGAGTTGTTTGCCGCCGCCGACGACGGCGCCACCGACGAGGCCCGCACCGAGCCATGCGACGTTCGCGGTGAAGTCGATGTTCGGAATGAACAGTCCGATCGAGAGCAGTCCGATGAGGGCAGACCCGGTCCCGATCCAGAGGAGCGCCCCCTGAACTCGCTTTTTCGGGTCGATCGTCATGAGCAGCAGCAGCCCGAGATAGATCCCGAAGACGGCCGCCGAGAACTGTTCGAGTGAGATCGACAACAGGGGGTCCAACGAGAGTATCAGCGGCCGGAACACGTCGGACGCGATCCACGCCTCCCCGAGCGTCAGGAACAGCGGCCCGGCGACGGCGACCATGATGACGAAGTACACCCCGAGGAAGAACTTCTCGCCGTGTTCCTCGAGAAACGTGGCCGGTGAGTTCATCGGCGTTACTCCTCCCCCCCGTCAGCGGCGGCGGTGAAGTCGGTTCGGCTGATGTGTTCGTTTAGCAGGTCCGCTTTGATTTCTCCCTCGTCTCTGAGGAAAAACTCCACGTCATCGGGGTGTTCTAAGTTCAACACCGTGTCGCGTTCGACGAAGTACCCGTCGTCGAGGCCGTAGGCGTGGTGGACGAGGATGTCGGTCTCGTCGGACTGCTTCCGCGACTCGTAGCCGTTGCGATAGCCGTCGGCTTCGATCTCGGCGCGGAGGTTGTCCAGGAAGATGCCGTCGATAAAGATCCCGAGTCCGACGTCCCAACTCCCCCCCGCTTCGACCGGGAACGAGGCGTAGTTCTCGCCGCCCGCACCGAGGTTGTACGCGCCCTGGAACTCCGATTTGAGGTCGGCCACGTCGTTGATCTGATCGATCGCTCGGCTCATCACGCCGACGACGATGTTCATCTCGTTGTACCGGGCGCGGTCGCCGCTGATCCGACGACGACGGATACCGGTGTATCGAGGGTTGTGCGCGTTCCGTGCCAGCTCTTCGAGCGAGCCCCGGAGCCGCTGGCGCTCCGTCTCGTCGTCGAAGATCTTGCTTTCGGCGATGTCGGTGTCGTCACGGAGTTGGAGGATGTCGTTCGGCTGGGCCGTCTTGACGTAGCTGTACTCCTCGGTCTCGGTCGCCACGGAGGAGTTCTTCTCGGCGTTGTACTCCTCGCGGAGCCGCTGGTAAGTCTCCTGTGAGCTCAGGAACGAATCCCGAGGGCCGTTCAGCTCTTCGAACAGGGAGACGGTCGCGTCGTAGAGGTCCGCCTCCTCGGTGGCGGTGTCGAGGTCAGACTCGAGATCGTCGCGCCGCCGCTCGATGTCGGCGGTCTCGACGATCTCGTCGCGCACGAGCTCCTCGAACTGGCGCGTGAGCTGATCGAAGCCGACCCCCGACTCGAGGTCCCGCTCTAGCTCGGTCATGGCCGTCCGATGCTCCTCGTCGAGCTCCGACCGCGTCCGCGAGAGGATCTCAGCCCGTCGCTCCTCGGTCTCCGTGTCGATGATGCGTTTAAGTTCGCCGACCGAGAACTCGACCTCGATGGAGAGGTTACTCCCCGCACGCGACATCTTGAACACTTCCGCGTCGTCGAGCTGACTCCGCTTGCGGCGGTAGTTCTTCTCGGCTTTCTTCCGTTCCTCCTCGCTTGAGGAGTCCCACGGGAGGATGGACTCGATTGTGCCCTCCTCCTGGTTCATCGTGAGGAAGGACTTCTTGGCGTCCGCCAAGTCGGCGAGCGACGAGTTGATCCGGCGCTCGACATCGGTCGTGTCCACGCCGACGGCGTCGAACTCGGTGCTGATGTCGTCGAGCGCCGTGCGGACGCCGCTGTCGTTGACGGCCTCGACTTGGTCGACATCCTCGGCGTTCTCGACGGCTCGGGCGAAGGATTCGAGCCCGTTCCGAAGGTCACCGATCAGCTCTTCGACGGCCATCGACTGGCAGTCGACGTAATCGTGATACAGTGGTTCGACCGCGTTCTTCCACGTCGCGACCCGGCGGTCGACTTCGTCTTGTTGCTCCTGTTTGCGGGTCTCAAGCTCGGCTTCGGCCTCCTGTAGCTCCGACTGGAGCCGATCACGCCGCTCGGCCACCTCGTCTAACTTCGCCTCCAGCCGGTTGATACGAACGCCGGGGTTGATTCCCTCGTCTTCGACGGCCAGGAGGTAGCTGACCGTTCCCTCGACGCGGTTGTTGTCAATCGAGCGCAGCCGGACGAGGAGGTCCTTCCGATGGGCGATCCGGTTCAGCTCCGTGCTGATGATGTCGGCCAACTGCTTATCGATGCTGTCGACGTACTGCTCGTTGTCGCCTTCGATCCGCGCGGTGCCGGCCCGAATGGAGCCGGCGATCACGTCGATCTGGTCGAGGATGTCGTCAGTCTCCGCCTCGGCCTCGGAAATGATCTCGCGGTACACCGACACGGACTCGTACTCAAGCTCGGTGAAGATGTCGAGGTCCGTGAGCGACCACACGTTGTCGAGGCGCGTCTCGAGGTCCGTCCGGTCCGAGTCGTGGAGCTCGCCCGCCATCTCGTCGGGGCTCCATTCGCGCGAAAGGAACCGGTCGACGCCGGTGTAGACGTCCTCTTCCGCCTCCAGTGCGTCCTGTTTCGCGTTGAGGATCTCCTTGGTGACAGTCTTTGCGTCCTGAATGGCGTCGACGTTGTACCGGAGGACCTGCGGGACGCCCATGATGAACGGCGCGTACGACGGCGTGTCGGCGAACGGGTCCTCCATGTCCATCATGTTGTAGTACGACGCGATGAGGTACACCGCCGCCCGGTCGAACTCGACGAGCGCGTCGGAGCTCTGGATGAGGTTGCCCTTCTTGCCGCCGAAGCCGGTCGGATCGATGGGGATGAGGACGCGGTCTTTGAACAGGTCCTCGCCCTGGAGGCTCATGTACTCCAGCTCGGAGAGGACGGCGTGGGCGTTCGCGCTCTCGGCGTCGCCCTCCTCGTCGTTGGGGAGCACGCCGAACAGCGTGATCTCGGCGGTCCGTTTCGTCCGCTTGAGGTGTTTGACCAGGTCGATGAAGATGCCGGAGCCGGATCCGCCCCCGAGTCCGGCGATGACGGCGACCTTCCCGCGGTCCGGGAGGTCGATCGACGTGCGGACGTTGTCGTCCTCGGCGTAGGACTTGTAGTAGAGCCCCTTGCCAAGCCCGCGCTTTCGGACGACGCCCGTGGCGAAGTCGAGGTTCTCGTTGATGAACTCGGGTTTGAGCCACCAGTTGTCCTCGTCGATCCCCACGCCGGCCGCGATGCGCGGCACCGCCTCCGCGCCGATCAGGTCGTTCTGATCGTGAAGCTGGATGTTCCGCGTGAGCGGGAGGTACTCGATGTTGATCTCGCCGAGCCGCCCGTCGTTCTCGGCGCTCTCACGGAGGCGGTCTTTGGTCTCTTGGATCGAGTCGTTGATTTCCTGGATTCGGTCGAGGTCCCGGTTCTCCTCTTCTTCCGCCGTGTCGATCACGGTTACCGTCAGCGACCGCGGGTTGCGTCGCGGCTGGAGCACGGACTCTTGAACCCAGTCCGCCTCCAGGAGCTCGTAGGTGATCGCCTTGCCGGCGCCACCCACCGCGAAGATCCGACTTGGTAAATTCATCTGGACAGACACATAGATGAAATATCGTTCAATAAACTATTCGGTCTTGTCCATACTGACTGATAATTCCAGCGCGCCGTCGCTATGGAGTATGGACGGGCTTACTCGGTTTTTCGAGCGACTCGAGCCGACTGTTTGACGGAGCGTTTGTCCCGATTTCCCGGCTGTTGCGTAGGTAATAACGTCTTACCGGACCTGTACCCGCTTCGAGAGCAGTAGATTGACCTCGCGATGAATCGGGAGATATTTCATTTTTCGTATCTATGTGCTCGGTCGTGATCGTACGGGCAAAAGCGGTGCGGTGAGGGCGCCGTTGACTCGGTACGACGACCGAGTCGGACGGGCAGTTCGCGCATCTCGGGCAAGGGGCGAGGTGGATTTCGCGGAGAATGATCTCCTGTACTCGAATTTGGGCCAGCAGGGGAGCCGGGTCGCTGGCCGAACGGGCCGGGAACGACAGAGTAGTGCCCGTGTGAAAAGCAGGGTCGTTTCTGGTCAGGCTTGGACAGTGCGTTTGGATGGAGAGGACTCCGGACGAGGCCGCGACGAGCCGTCTCAGAAGTGAACCGCGCGAGTTTTGTGTCGGCCTGCTGAACGGCGCGTATGCGTATCCTTGTGACGGGAGGGGCCGGATTCATCGGCGGCCACCTTGCCGAGTCGTTCCTCAAAGACGGCCACGACGTGACGGTCCTCGATAACTTCGAACCCTTCTACGCAGAAGGGATCAAGCGCCACACGCTCGATGTCCACCGCGAGGTGGCCGAGGGGCGAGCCGTCGACTACCAGTTCGTCGAGGGTGACGTTCGGGATCCGGAGACGGTGCGGGAGCCCGTCGCCGACGCGGACGTCGTCGTCCACCAAGCCGCGCAGGCCGGTGTGCGCTAGGGCGTGGACAACCCTCGGAGGGTGACCGACATCAACGTCGACGGGACGGTGAACCTCTTGGAGGCGTCGAAAGAGGCGGACGTGAAGCGGGTGATGCTCGCAAGTTCGTCGTCGGTGTACGGGAAACCGAAATCGTTACCCTATGAGGAGGACCACCCGACCGAGCCGGTGAGCCCCTACGGCGTGACGAAGCTGACCCAAGAGCACATGGCGCGGGTGTACACGGAACTCCACGGACTGTCGACGGTCTGTCTTCGCTACTTCACCGTGTACGGGCCGCGGATGCGGCCGAACATGGCGATCTCGAATTTCGTCTCGCGGTGTGTGAACGGCGAGCCGCCGGTAATCTACGGCGACGGCCAGCAGACGCGCGACTTCACCTACGTGGCCGACGTGGTGGACGCGAACCGGACGCTGTTGGACTCGGACGCCGCGGACGGCGACGTGTTGAACATCGGCAGTTCGGACAACATCTCGATTCAGGAGTTGGCTGAGACCGTGCGAGATCAGTTGGCGCCCGAATTGGAGATCGTGTATGAGTCCGCGCGGGAGGCCGACGCCGAACACACGCACGCGTCCGTCGAGAAAGCCGGCGAAGTGATTGACTACGAGCCCTCACGGACGATCACGGAGGGCGTCGGCGAGTTCACCGAGTGGTATCAGGCGAACCCCGAGTGGTACGAGCCGTTAGTACGGGAGTCGTAGGCAGCTCGGAGTTGTAGTCGGTGAGAGAGTACGTTTCGTGTGCTTTCGATGGGCAAAAGCATCGAGAACATCACGGAGAGAGTGGATTTCGTGTGCTCTCGATCCTAGTGGGTATGACGCGATCGGCGCAGAGTGAGAGAGTACGTTTCGTGTGCTTTTCGTTTCCTTTTCGCGAATATACGGCGACGTAGGGGATTTCTCTGCTTTGGATAGATCCTCCCACCAAAAGCATACGAAGCAAACAACACGTGGTTTTATATTCGTATGTTGAGTTGAACACGATATCCATGGGTGGCCCGTTCGATGAGATCACGGAAACCGTATTTGCGGACAAGGCGGTACTCACGGAAGGCTATCAACCGGAGACAATCCTCGAACGCGATGAAGAGATCAAAGCGTACAGCCACGCGCTTCAGGACGTGCTGTTCGGTCGGACGCCGGAGAACATCTTCGTGTACGGTAAGGCCGGACTCGGGAAGACGGCCGTCACGAAGTACATGCTGGAGGAACTGCGTGAGGAGGTACCGACCCGAGAGGCGGCCGACGAGCTTCACACCCACACAGTCAACTGTAACGGGCGGACGCTGTTCATAGTGGTTCGCAGCCTCGTCAACGGGCTGCTTCCGGAACACGCCAGCCGATTCCCGGAGCGGGGACTCGGGACCGGAGACGCGTTCGACGAGCTATACCGACAGTTCGATCGCGTCGGCGGGACGCACCTCGTCGTGTTCGACGAGATCGACCATCTGGAGGACGCGAACACGCTGCTGTACGAGCTTCCACGCGCGCGAGCGAACGGCCACATCACGGAGGCGAAGGTCGGCGTGATCGGCATCAGCAACGACTACACATTTCGACAGACGCTCTCACCGAAGGTGAAGGATACACTGATGGAGACCGAGATCTCCTTCAGTCCGTACGACGCCGCGGAACTGCGAACGATTCTGGAACACCGGGCGGACCGCGCCTTCGTCGACGAGGCGTGTGACACATCAGCAATCGCGAAGGGGGCGGCGTTGGCCGCACAGGACATGGGGAACGCGCGGCAGGCGCTCGATCTGCTCCGCGTCGGCGCGGAGTTAGCCGAACAGAACGGCGAGGCGCCAGTCACGGACGACCACATCGAGACCGCACGGGAACGAGTCCAGCGCGGTCGGGTCGCAAACAAGATCCGAGACCAAACCGAGCACGCGCAGTACATTCTGGAAGCGATCGCGAACCTCCAGACTAGCGGCGAGGTTCCAGCGCGGTCGAAGGAGATCCAGCGAACGTACGAGCGGGTGGCGGATTCGTACGCTGCGTCGCCGCTATCGACGCTGAAGAGCATCCAAGATCACCTCTCGGACCTCCACATGCTGGGGTTCCTTCGACGTCACGAGCAGAACAAGGGACTGAGCGGCGGACAATACTACGAGTATGAGTTGGATCTCGACCCGGCGATCGTCTTGGAGACGCGGACGGAGATCGCCGAGCACACCGAGTGAAAGCACACGAAATGTACTCTGTCTCTCGGGAGGAACTCCCAGTTGGGCACGAGCGTGAAAGCATACGAAGCGTACTCTCCCTCGCATCAAAATTGCGGTCGTGAAGGTGATGGGCGTAATCCGGACGCATTCAACCGACGATCCTACAGTACGCGGGTCGTGAGTAGATCGCGAGACGAGACCGACGACATTATTCGGATCGGCGGCGGAAATCGGACAACTCATCGTTATGTCATCGTCAGATTCCGAACCGGTCTCCAGACGTGAGAAACTCGACGCCCTCCGCGACGTCGCGCGGTACAATCCGAAATATACGGCCGCGGTCGTCATATTGGGTATCGTCGCTGCGGTGCTCGAGGGCGTGGGGCTGAGCTTCATCCTCCCGATCGTCGAACTCGTCCAGCTCCAAGATCCCGCTGCGGAGGCGGAGGGGATACTCGCAGTGTTCGCCACCGTCTACCAGGCGCTCGGGATCCCGTTCACGCTGGGGTACGTTGTGATCGGTGTGTCCGCCGTGATGGTCGCGCGGTACACGACCAGTTTTGCGGTCGCGTGGTTCCGAGAGGCGCTCCGGACCTACTACATTCGGGATCTTCAGATGCGGGCGTTTCGGAACGCGCTGAACGCGCGCGTGGAGTACTTCGACAGGGAAGGATCTGACGACATTCTGAACGCAATCGTCACGCAAACAAACTATGCGGGACGGGTAATCGATCAGGGGATCAAATTTACCCAACAGCTCTTTCTCGCCGGCGTGTACTTCGCTGTCGCGTTGGTGATCGCACCGACGTTGACGGTCATCACCGGCGTCGTTCTCGGTGGTTTCTCGATCTTCTTCCGCCGAGTGCTTGATTCGGGGTACGACGTGGGAGATAAGGTCGCTGAAGCGAACGAGATGCGACAGGAAGCCGCACAGGCCGGAACACAAGGCATCCGTGATGTGCGGATATTCGGACTCGCAGAGGAGCTCTTCGAAGACTTCACGGACGCGATCAAACAGTTCACGCGGTCTCGGATCGTCTTGCGGCGCAACGAGGCCGCAATCCAGAACTTCTACAACCTCGTCGTTGCCGTGTCGGTGTTCGTCCTTATCTACCTCGCATTGACGTTTGCGAACCTCTCGGTCGGCGAACTCGGCGTCTTCCTCTTCGCAATGTTCCGACTCGGGCCAAAAGCAAGCACAGTAAACACGCTGTACTACAAGGTAGAGAACAACCTGCCGCACCTCGTCCGCACCATCCAGTTTACCGATGAGCTGGCGACGTACAACGAACCGACCGGGTCGAGCCGGGAGGTTCCCGAAGAGATTCGGGAAGTAGAGTTCGACGACGTCCACTTCTCGTACGACGACGAAGAAGATGTTCTCCGCGGCATTGACTTCACGGTCGAGAAGGGCGAGTTCGTCGGGTTCGTCGGGCAGTCGGGCGCGGGGAAATCGACGATCGTCTCGTTGCTCGCCCGGCTGTACCCGGTCGATGGCGGGGAGATCAGAGCGAACGGGGTCCCGATCGACGAGATGGACATCACGGAGTGGCGCGATCGGCTTTCGATGGTCAGACAGGACCCGTTCATCTTCAACGATACGTTGCGGTACAATCTGACGCTCGGGAATCGGGAGGTGTCGGACGAGGAACTCGATCGCGTCTGCTCTATCGCGAAGGTCGACGAGTTCATCGACGAGCTTCCAGACGGCTACGACTCGCTGTTGGGTGACGACGGAGTTCGGCTGTCGGGCGGCCAGCAACAGCGCGTCGCGCTTGCGCGGGCGCTCCTTGAAGACGCCGACGTGCTGATCCTCGACGAGGCGACGAGCGACCTTGACTCGAATCTGGAAAAACAGGTCCAGCAGGCGATCGAGGAGATGGATCGTGACTACGCCATCGTGACGATCGCTCACCGGCTGTCGACGGTGAAAAACGCCGATCGGATCTACACGATCGAGGATGGGCGAGTCACGGAAACCGGACAGCACGACGAACTCGTGGAGGAAGGCGGAAAGTACGCGGAGCTGTACGGGATCCAATCGAGTCGGTAGTAATCTGTAGTTCAGGCGGGGGTTCGATTTTACAGGAGGGTGCCAATCGGATTCAGTAGCTTGATTGGTCCCCTCCAGATAACGTGAGAGAGATGATTAACGGCAACACCGTACTCTTGACCGGTGGCGCGGGATCGGTCGGTCGTTCCCTCATTCCACGATTACTTGATCGCGATCCACAGACCCTCCGTATTCTTGACAACAGCGAACCGGGATTGGCATCGTTGAAATCGGAGATTGCCGACGACCGCTGCCGGTTCTTCGCCGGAAACGTCCGAGATAGTGATCGACTCGTGCGTGCGATGTCCGGCGTGGACATCGTCATTCACGCGGCCGCAATGAAACACGTCGACATCTGCGAGTACAACCCCTTCGAGGCGGTGAAGACGAACGGGCTTGGCCTCCAGAACGTGGTCGACGCGGCTATCGACGCGAACGTCGATCGCTTCGTCTTCACGAGCAGTGACAAAGCAGTCGATCCTGCCAACACGATGGGGACCACGAAACTGCTCGGCGAAAAGCTCGTTACGGCCGGAAACACCTATAGTGGGGAGAGCGACATCGACCTCGCGTCTGTCCGATTCGGGAACGTGATCAAGTCATCGCAATCTGTCATCCCACTCTTTACCGAACAGATCGCTGAGGGTGGACCGGTCACCCTGACGGATGAACGGATGACTCGGTTTTTCCTCACGTACGGCGACGTGTTCGACCTTGTCACTGGGGCCACCGAAAAGACGACCGGCGGCGAGGTGTTCGTCTATAAGATGCCGGCCATCCGGATTCCCGACTTGGCAAATGCGATGATCGAGACGCTCGCACCACAGTACGGATACGCGCCGAGCGACATCGATATCGAGGTCATCGGTCCTCGGCCGGGCGAGACGTTCCACGAAGAGATAATGACGGAGCGCGAATCGCGACGTGCCTACGAGAACGGCTCGATGTACGCCATCCTTCCAGAGGCGACCGAAACTCGGACACCGGATCCGCCGGAAGACTTCGAACCGGTCGACCATATCGTGTTGTCCTCGAAAGACGCAGAGAAGCTATCGAAAAGCGAAATCGTCACACTCCTAGAGACGAACGGTTCTAGTGAGACGAGCAATGAGTGAAACAGTCGCCGTCACCGGTGCCGCGGGATTTATCGGTCGCTGGGTGGTCGCGGAGCTTCTCGACCGAGGACACACAGTTTACGGACTCGATAACTTCTCGAACGGCTCCGAACGAAACATCAAGGAGTTCCGAGACAACGACAGGTTCCACATCTACGAGGGAGACGTTCGATCTCGCGAGAATGTGGACCGACTCTTCGATCACGACGTTGACGCGTGTATTCACCTTGCGGCCGAGATCGACGTTCAAGAGAGTCTCGAGGACCCGGAGGCACACTTCGAAACGAACGTGGTCGGTACTCAGAACGTCCTCGAAGCGTGTCGGGAAGAGAATACGCGACTCGGCCTCGTCGGCACCTGTATGGTGTACGACATGGTGGACTCGGAGTCCGGGATCAGCGAGGAACACCCGACGAAGCCCGCGTCGCCGTACGCGGGGTCGAAGTTAGCCGCCGAAGATATGGCTGAGGGGTACTACCACGGGTACGACCTCCCGATCACGATCCTGCGTCCCTTCAACACGTACGGGCCGTATCAGAAGACCGGGATGGCGGGCGGTGTGGTGTCGATCTTCACGAGCCGCGATATCCGAGGAGAGCCGCTGAAGATCTTCGGTGACGGAACGCAAACGCGAGATCTGTTGTACGCGACTGACTGCGCTCGGTTCATCGTCGAAGGGACGTTCAGTGACGAGACCGTGGGTGAAGTCATCAACGCAGGGACGGGAGCCGACGTGTCGATCAACGAACTCGCAGAGCTGATTGCGACAGACGGGACGGAGATCACGCACGTGGAGCACCACCATCCACAAAGCGAGGTCCAGAAACTGCTCTGTGACCCGACGAAGGCGAACGATGTGCTCGACTGGGAAGCGGAGGTCACGCTTGAGGAGGGTATCTCTCGGCTGCGGACGTGGCTTCGTGAGTCCGAGGAGGTTGCAAAATGACTGGGGACGTGCCGGCACACTACGGCGGCGAACCGATCCGCGAGGAGGTTTTGGGATACGGTTCACAGAGTATCGGCGACGACGAGAAACAGGCGGTTGTGGAGGCGCTTGAGGGAGACTACATCACTCGCGGACCGACCGTTGAAGCGTTCGAAGAGCGTGTCGCCGAGATCGTTGGCGTCGACCACGCGATCGCGACGACCTCCGGAACGACGGCGCTCCACCTAGCGGGGCGTGCGGCCGGCTTCGGACCCGGTGACGAGGTCATCACGACACCCCTCACCTTCGTGTCGACGGCGCACGCGGCGACGTACTGCGGAGCGACGCCCGTGTTTGCCGACATCGACCCGCATCGACGAACTCTCGACCCGGACGCAGTTCGCGAGCAGATCACGCCGGCAACGGAGGGAATCGTTCCGATGCACTACGGGGGCCATCCCGCAGATATCGAAGGCCTTCTCGAAGTCGCTGACGAACACGACCTGACCGTGATCTGGGACGCGTGTCACGCCTTCGGCGGGACGTGGGACGGCGAGTCGATCGGCGCACAGCGCGATATGGCGGTGTTCAGTTTCCACCCAGTGAAGAACATCACGACAGGCGAGGGTGGAATGGTCGTCACAGACGACGACGAACTCGCGACGCGGCTGCGTCGGCTCCGGTCGTTCGAGATGGATTACGATCCGGATGGTCACGAGAACGAGCCTTGGTATCAGGTCTCGGAAGGCGTTGGGTACAACTACAACGTGACGGACCTCCAGGCGGCGCTCGGGCTGGCACAACTCGATCGGTTAGATGAGTTCAAGACACGACGCGACGAAATCATTGCGCAGTACGACGAGGCGTTCAACGACATGCCCGGAGTTCGGACGCCGCCGGAGCCGACGAACGCCGATCCGATGTATCACTTATACGCCGTGGAGATCAGCGACGAGTTCGGGTGTGATCGGAGGGAGTTCGTTAACGCGATGCACGCAGAGAACCTCGGCGTACAGGTCCATTACGTCCCTCTCCACTATCACCCGTACTTCCAAGAAGAGTTCGGGTACGAACGAGGAGCGTTCCCTGAGACGGAGACGGTGTACGAGGGATTAGTGAGTCTTCCGCTCCACGCGGAGATGGAAAATGCTGATGTAGAAGATGTTGTGAGAGCTATCCATCGGCTTCACCAACATCATACGGAGTAAGTGTGTTTATCAAGAAGAATCGGTCTTCAGATATCGAGCCATTCGAAATTGGAACGGACCGCTCAGACTAGGCGAATCAAATTTGTTGCCGCAGAGGCGATTTCAAATCACAATCGTTATTGAATATCGGAGACATACGCATTGAAAACAGCGTGGAATAGAATATCTCGACGTTAGCTGCTCGACTTACGACTTACTGAGTCGAAATAGATGGCAGATGATGGATATCAGAACTCTACGAAGCGCCAGAGTGTAATAAGGTGACGTCGATCATAGATATTCAGTAGGAAGACAGCAACCCATTAGTTTCTGTTTCGTCATCGTCAGTCGCTTTTCGTATCTCGATATCGACGTAGTAGCGCTCGCCGTCAACATCAACATATGCGTTGTCGAAAGGTGGAAAAGTGAGTGCTCGAAGCCGATCTAGCAGTGTTTTGACGGGGAGTTCTTCGTCCGCATTAAGTTCACACAATTCGACAAAATCATCTTTCGCATGGTAGCTCCCAGCGGAATCGTCTTGGGAGGCGTATTCGATATTATTGGATTCAATCTCCGGCCATGTCTGAGTGAATAACTCAAACTGTGCGTCTTCGAGACGCTGGTGGAGTATCTTTCCGGTGTCAGAAAACTCCGTTTCGACCCTCTTTTGAGCGATAATATCACCCGTATCGAACTCCGTGTCCATACTATGGAGTGTGACCCCGGCCGGTGTCCCTTCGATAAGCGGCCAGACGTTCGGACTCTTGCCGCGATTGTACGGGAGATATGAGGGATGGAGGTTGACTGAGTCCTCCGTCGGTAAAGAGAGAATTTCTGGTGGAACAAGATGGTCGAAACCAACGGAGACAATGAACTCCGGGACAATTTGGTGGATTATATCGAGTTGGTCAGGTTCGGTTAGCATTGCTTTCACGTCAACACTATCGCGTTGACAAAGCCACTCATAAATCCGCATTCCGACATCGTTCACACCAAGAAAGACAATATCCGTCATATCTAGATTAAGGGTTCATAACATTATAATAATGCCGAATCGGTACGTTCTATAGGATTGCGTGTCTGTCATAGACTATGTCTGTACTCTGTATTGTTGCACACCCTGATGACGAAGTCCTCGGGGTCGGCGGGACACTCGCTCGACATGCGGCCGATGGTGATGATGTCCATATCTGTATCCTTTCAGACGGAGTGACCTCTCGTTACGACAATGTGGAGGCTGCTGATGTGGAAATCGAACAGCGTCGTCAGCGAGCCCAAATGGCAGCCGATACGCTCGGTGTAACGGTCAGTCTGTACGGGTTCCCGGACAATAGCTTTGATACCGTACCGTTACTCGATATCGTTCAAACGATCGAAGCCGAGATCGACGAACAGAATCCCGATATCGTCTACACACACCACTACGGTGATCTCAACGTGGACCACGAACTCACTTGTCGGGCGACGATTACTGCCACACGCCCCTTGACAGACAGTAGTGTCGATCGCGTGCTCGCTTTCGAGACTCTTTCAGCCTCAGAATGGTCGGTCCCACGGCCAGACAACGCGTTCCAGCCAACGTCGTTCGTCGATGTCACCGATAGCCTTGATACAAAATCTGAGGCTCTCTCGGTATACGAACAGGAGCTACGCGAGCCACCGCACCCCCGGACGATTGACACCGTGCGGAAGAACGCCGATGTTTGGGGAAGTAAAGTGGGTGTCCCAGCAGCTGAACCGTTTGAACTCCTACGCGAGGTCAACCGATGACTAGTAATAACGTGTCCACCGAGGAAGATGTAACCGTATTAGTTACAGGTTCTGGTGGAACTGGTGGGATAGCTACAATCAAATCACTGAAAAAGACAACCGATTTTAACGTTATCGGTGCGGATATGAATCCAAAAGCAGTTGGATTGTACGTTGCAGATGATAAAATTGTTGTTCCGCCCGCCACAGCAGATGAATGGGTAGATATCATTTGTGGCTATCTCGATAAATACGAGGTAGATGTTGTTGTCCCACTCATTGATGAGGAAGTCTCACAAATTGAGGAACTTAGAACAACTGCTTCGGACACGGTTTTCGTGGCACCTAACGGATCTTTTGTGGAGACGTGTCTTGACAAATATCGGCTAATGACTGAACTGGATAAAGCAGATATTACAGTCCCAAAAACATGGACAGTCAGCGCCGCTGCTAATCTTGGTGAAGCAGAATTTCCGTTGGTACTCAAACCGCGGACAGAGCGAGGAGGACGAGGAGTTGAGATCGTCAAATCACCGAATGAGCTCAATGAGGCAATTACCACGACAAGTCGTCAACCAGATGAGTTACTTGTTCAAGAGTATCTCGAAGGCGCGGAGTTTACGACCAGTGTCGTCTGTACAAACGAAAACTCCGTCCTTTCGGTTGTTCCAAAAGAAGCAATTCGGAAGGATCGAAGTACCGTTCATGGTGTCACTAGAGAAGCACCAGAAGTGAGTGATTCCTGTCACCAGATTATTGATCAGTTTAGCCCGTCGGGGCCCATAAATGTCCAGCAAATCTGCGATGACAACGGAGTTCCCCATGTTATTGAGATCAATCCACGCTTCTCGTCATCCGCTTGTCTCACTGTCGCTGCGGGTGTTGACGAACTTGCGGTTCTAATCAAGGATGCTGTAGATTTGCCCTACAACACACCGTCTAGCTTCGAATCTGATTTACATATGCTCCGATATACAGATCAACACTTCATCAAAGACAAGGATATTCTTGCCGATGGCTCGGTCGATCTCAAAGAGATATAGCTGGTTAATTTTCCACGACCTTACAGATATACTCATAGTTGCTTAGAAAACAGATACACATAGAAAGTGAGTAGGGTGCCGATTATACAGATACGTCACTTTAATTAGTCACTCATATGGTTCTATCAATATATAATAAAATTGATAATAAACATCCTGAGATAGATACTATTCAGGAGGCTATCTGCGAAAATATTATTTCCGGTGAGAATATAGAGAGAGAAGATGGTTGCTTCAGACTTTGATACTACTAGGTTGGGAAAAACTGGACTGAAGGTAAGTGAACTCGGATTAGGAACATGGAGGTTCGGTCACGAAGACGATCAGGGGAATATACCTATTGGGAAAGAGCGGGCACATACGCTCCTTGACCGATATTCGTCATTAGGTGGTAATCTAATTGATACAGCGAACGTGTATGGTGAAGGACTAAGCGAGCAGTATATTGGTGAATGGCTTGAAGACTACGACCGTCGTGACTTCATAATTGGTAGCAAGATCTACTGGCCAACCCGAGATACGGATCCAAATGCGAGTGGCTTGAACCGGCGCCATATTCGAAATCAAATAGATAAGATTCTGTCACGGCTAAACACGACATATCTCGATATATTATACGTCCACCGCTGGGACGAAACAACAGATGTCGGTACCGTAATGCGGACACTTACAAATCTCGTTTCTGATGGTAAAGTTAATTATCTTGGATTCTCCACCTCAATTCCCAATGCATGGCGTGTAGTTCGAGCCAATGAGTATGCAAAAAAGCACGGACTAGAACCATTCTCTATTGTCCAACCACAATATAATCTTGTGACGCGCCAGATTGAGAGTCAGTATCTCCCCATGTGTCGAACGTACGATCTTGCCGTAACGACGTGGTCACCTCTTGCTGGTGGTTTTTTAACTGGCAAATACAGTCGTAGTGGAACAAAACAGGAAGATGCGAGAGGAAACCGAGACGATTACTTTGAAGACCGGTATCTTACTGAGGCGAACTTTAAGATCTTGGATGCGGTCAGAGAGGTAAGTAATGAAGAAGGAATCTCACCGACACAGGTGAGTCTTCGCTGGTTAATTGAAAATGAGGACGTTTCAGCTCCTATCATTGGGGCACGTACTGTCGAACAATTAGAAGAAAATATCAAATCTACAACGGTCTCTCTTTCACAGAATCATATTACTCAACTTGACAAATCTGGAGATTGGAGTGGATACTGACTGTCGACAGAAATACGCAGTAGCATTTAAGCAACTGAAAGAACGACATAGAAAATATGAGAACAGTAGAACTTGGCGACGAGACGATAGGAGCTGGATCCACATTTGTGATTGCTGAAGCAGGATCAAATCATAATAATAATATTTCGCAAGCAAAGCAGCTTATTGACGTGGCTGCTGATGCGGGTGCTGATGCGGTGAAATTCCAAACATTTAGAGCAAAAACAATGTACCCCGAAAGTAGTGGAGCTGCGGATTATCTTGACACTGATGAGTCATTGTATAATCTCGTTAGTGAGATGGAGATGCCATACGACTGGATCCCAAAACTCCGAGACTACTGCCAGAATCGTGATATTCTCTTTTTATCCACTCCTACCGATCGGCGTGCTGTTGATGAACTTTTTGACTACGTACCCGCATATAAAATTGCCTCGTTTACTATGTCGCATCATCCGTTCCTGAGATATGTCGCACAACAGGGAAAACCAGTTATTCTATCAACAGGTGCTCACGGTATGTCTGAGGTTGTAGAAGCTGTCGAAACACTTCAATCAGCGGGCCTCGACGATATCATTGTGTTACAGTGTACCTCCTCGTATCCGGCACCACTAGGATCAACAAACGTCCGTGTTATTGATCGATTTAAACGTAAATTTGGGCTACCAAGCGGATTATCTGATCATACCCTTGATCCAATTATCGCCCCATCAGCAGCGGTCGCTACCGGAGCAGATATCATTGAAAAACATTTCACACTTGATAATTCAATGGATGGTCCGGACCACGAATTTGCTATTGAACCGGCAGAACTCAAAGATATGATTAGCTCTATTCGCAAAACAGAACAGGTACTGGGAGATGGCGAAAAAGAGATACAGTCGGTTGAAAAGGAGATGCACGACATTGCACGACGGCGTATTCATGCATCAACAGATATAGAAGAAGGTGAGCAGTTGACAACAGAAAACATGGATATACTCCGATCTGGAAAGAATGAGAACGGACTTGCTCCAAAATTCTTTGATGAAGTCATAGGGATGCACACAACGGAACATATTTCCTCGGGAGAAGGAATCACGTGGGATGTTATTCAATCAGATGACCTGTAATTATGACCGCAGTTTGCTTTGACCTTGATGGAACGTTGTTCGACGACCGGACGTATGTTGAGGCCGGGTTTCGGAGCGCAGCGGCATACCTTTCAAATAAGTATGAGATTGATACATTCGGAGATATGGTGTGGGAATACGCCATTAGACGGAATTTTAAAACGGTTTTTGACCAGATTATTGAATCGTATGGGCTTCCACAAGAAGAAGTAGATTATCTGGTTTCAGCATACCACAGTAGTGACCCAGAGCTACGGCCGTATCCTGAGGTAGAAACGATATTAACAAACCTCCCCAAAGAATGTCAAACAGCAGTTATTACTGGAGGAAAACACGGTGAGAAGAAGCTTCGGAAGCTTGGATTATCTAATGTATTTGATGAAGTATATGTAGCACCGGACAACAAAACATCGAAACGGCAATCCACACCTTTTGAGACTGTACTTAAGAGACTAGAAGTATGTCCAAAGCATGCTGTATTCGTTGGTGACAATCCTGAGCTTGATTTCTACTGGCCAAATGATCTCGGAATGTTAACGGTCTGGGTGCGGAGGCAAGAAACTCTCTTTCAATTACCGGAGTCAAATGATGCCCGGCCCCAGTATGTACTTCCAGATTTGACATTGATCCCAGAAATTGTAAATATACTCAAGAAGACTACAGATTAATTGTACTCAATTAGTTTCGAAACTACACGCTTTGTGCCCAAAGCATCTACAAGCGATTTACCCCTTTTTTGCTTTTTTTCTCGGCAATCTGGATTTTGTATGTATTTTTTGACTGCCCGCATAATTGTGGGCGTATCTATTTGCCGTTCCAAGACGATTGCCATGTCACGGTCTCGGAGAGCCGCCGCGATCGGCTCCTGATTGTCGACGATAGAAATACTCACTATAGGTGTCCCCAATGCAAGCAGTTCATATGTCGTACTACTAGCAGTGCTCACTCCAAAATCGGCCTGCGCCATTCGATCGACGAGATCGTCTGGATCGCGGGCTACTCGCACGTCCGCAGAACATGTCCGTGCCGCGTTGTGAATCGCCTGCTCCTGCTCAGTGGTACAACCTGGCCCCACAATTGCGTCCACTCGAATATCAAGACCGTCGAAGGCGCGTATTACAGTCGGTGTGAGTTCCTTAACATCACTACCACCCATTGTGACAATCGCACGGGTCGGAGGTTCACGCCATGGCGAATCTCTTGAGACGTGCGCAGTAATCTCCGGACGAAGCAGGAGGTATTTCGGTCCGAGACACCACTCAGGTTCTTCACCGATCGTTTCGTAAGTTAGCTCCGGTGCGTAGAGGTTCCCGTTGATAAGAATATCAGCAGCGATCTGATGGCGGGTGTCATCGGCGATGACGGTGAGTGGTGTGACTGTTCGGAGTTCTCGTTGATACGCGCCATCGGCGAGATACGAGTCTACAACGGTTACGTCAGCGTTATCGCGGGTAAACTCTCGAACCGGCGTGGGATCCTCTCGAGAGGATATGGTCACCGTACCTACACCGTCGGGGCAGACTTCTCGGACGTGATCCGGCGTCGTCGTAACGTATGTGACTTCGTGACCACGGGCGAGGAGTTCGCTGGCGAGTGCGCCGGTTCTAACCAGGTGTCCGTAGCCTATTTCTGGGCCACCATCGGCACGCACCACGACGTACATTAGTGGGACTTTTGCTCAACGCTTGCGTTCAATTCCATAAGATCATTTTCGTCAACATAACGAATAGCGTTTCGAATTGGGAGAATATCATCGTAAGGAACGTGGTCATAGATGCGACGTAGGACTTCATAATCAGCTGCCTCGTCAAGCGTCAAGCGGAGGTCGTCACGATCCTGAAACTGAGAGTCGTTAAATACAGTATCAGATGTAATCGAGGCAGTTTTGAAGCGCTCTGATTCCTCACGATAATACGGAGTCACGTGCTCACGGTGATGTGGTTCGGTTGTTTCGTTGGCTACTCGCTCAAAGCTTTCGAAGGTGAACGCCTCGACATCAAGCCCACGAGGAAACGTCCGCTCGAAAATATTGGCAGCGTATTGTGTCGCTCCATCTTGTATCGGTCGAACCACGGCATCAATTGTTCCGGGATCGATTAACGGACAGTCACCCGTGATACGAACGATAACGTCCGCATTTGCTGTTCTGGCCGCATCATACATCCGCCCGAGAACATCGGATTCGCTCCCACGAAACACGTCGGTTCCAAAGTGCGATACACGTTCATCGATTACGTCATCTCGTGGTTCGGTCGATGTGGCAACGATTACTTCATCGACAAGAGTTGCTGATTCCGTACGGGCGACCACGTGTTCAAGTACATGTCGTCCATTGAGTGGATACATCACCTTTCCGGGAAGGCGTGTTGAACCGACACGTGCCTGAATGACAGCAGTTACGTTCACTACTATAGGTAGATGTATTTCGATTATCGGTGTTTCGGTTCGTGATTATACAGAACACTCCACATAGAGAGCGGCCATACGGAAATTAGGAGAAAGTCAAGTGATTCTCACGCTCTTGAAAGGTGCTTGGGATATCGAGTGAGAGTCATTGATAAGATAAATTCCGAACGACAAACGAAGCACTATAATTGGATATCAATCGATCGCAAATTACTTGTTGGAGTTTAGCGAAACGATTTTGATGGTCGGATATCGCTGCCGATTTAAAAGAAGAATCGGGAATATATCGACTAACGAGGCTATAGAGTAGATAATGAATTTTAGATCAGAAGTTGTAAGATTAGCGTCAAAAGTAGATCAGGTGGACAACCTGGTTGATCTCTATGAGTTTACTTTTGGGCAGAACCCTTGGACTTCAGATTTGCGTGTTGATAACGAGATACAGCAATTCAACTTGGATGAAACTGAACGGAGGGGATACGTTCTCTTCCCACTAATTCCCGGCTATCATACGCTGTGTCTCCGTGTTTGTGTATTGGGTCATGCCCTCCGTACAAGAGGATATGAACCAATTATTTTACGCGACAACTTAGATCTCCCAGAACGGCCAGAGATTACTATTAGCGATAAGCAAGCACACATATCTATAGAAGGCTGTAGAGTCCGATCTGAGGCATATCCAGATCTCTTTAATTTGAAAACGCACAATATTGGTGAAATTATTTCGGGCGATTACCCAGATATAGATATCCAGTCGTGTAGTGTGGAAGAATTGAAGAATTTTGACTATAAGAAAAATAACATTTCAGAGACTGCTATGTCATCGACAAAAAAATATTTGAAAAAATATACAATAGATTTGACTGATTCGGAGGAACGGGCTGTTTTTGAGAATTTTCTCTATGGTGGTATTATACTAGTAGATTCGACACAAAAACTACTTAATAAGTATAATATAGAAGCCACAATAGTCAGCGAACCAACATACATCCAAGGTAATGTCCCGATGAAGGTGTGTAAAAGGAACGAAGTGCCAACCTACACACAGGCATTAGGCTATCACCAGAATGAGTTGATATTCGGAAAATCAAGCAATCGAAATTATATGCCTCAGTTTGATAACACTAAAATAATTACACAGGCAATCAATACCCAACTTTCGGAGAAACAATTAAAGCGTATAGATAGAATTATGACCGAACGGAAGGGTGGAAAAATAACCCAAACATATCATACAGTTAATACAGATATATCAGTTGAGAATTCTAGTTCTCTATTAGTGGGTATATTCTCACATTTATTATGGGATGGAGCGTTAGAACCTGAACAAGCTCTTTACGATAACATCTATGACTGGCTTGACGAGACAATCAAGGTAGCAGCTGAAAAAGAAAATATTCAATTTATCATTAAATCACATCCTGCTGAGGAGATAAGAGGAACAAATGAAAGTACTGGAGAATGGATTGAACAGAATTATTCAACACTTCCAGATAACATCGAGTTTCTCCCTCCAGACACAGACATAGACACGTACGCTCTTATTGATGATCTCGACGCAGGTATCGTTTATGCGTCAACGGTTGGTCTAGAGATGGCATACGAGGGGATCCCGGTGGTTACAGGAGGATACCCACCTTATCATGGATTCAACATTACATATGACCCCTCCACCAAAACAAAATACAGGGAAGCGATAAGGAATATTGAAGAACTAGACTCAACTGAAAAGAGGAATAAACGCGCACAGAGGTTTGCGCACTTCCTATTTGTATGTAAGCATATGGACTTCCCGCCACTCAACGAGAGCAAAAAACGGATTACACATAATGAAATAATCGATGAAAGAGGGCCATATATACCAATTGTTGAACAGATACTTGCTGACGAGGACATCGTTCAACCAGATTGTTTTAATTTAAAGTAGTAATTCCATAAGGACTGAAATACAATTTTACAGAACACATTCCCCCACACTATCGAATCTTTCATATTCCTTGAAGTAAAGTGAGACTCAATGCGAACAGAAGTATTAGTAACCGGAGGAGCAGGCTTCCTTGGAAGCCATCTCTGTGAGCGACTTCTTTCCGATGGCTATGAAGTAGTATGTCTGGATAATTTTGGGAGCGGCCAGCGTTCGAATATAAACGGTCTTTTAGATCACTCTAATTTTACTCTTATCGATAGAGACATTCGGGTACCGGGATCCCTTCCGTCCGTCGATCAAATCTATCACTTGGCTTCCCGAGCATCCCCAAAAGATTTCACTGACTTCCCAGTCGATATCGCGTTAGCAAATACGCAAGGCACACGCCGGTTACTCGATCACGCTCGCGCATGCGACGCACGGATGGTATTCGCAAGTACTAGTGAGGTGTACGGCGATCCAGAAGTTCATCCACAACCAGAAACGTATACAGGAAATGTGAATATTCGAGGCGTGAGAGGCTGTTACGACGAATCAAAACGGTTTGGAGAGACTCTAACTGTCGCGTACCAGCGTAAGTACGATGTTGATGTTCGAACCATTCGTATTTTCAACACATATGGACCGCGGATGCGTTCGGATGATGGACGAGTGGTTCCGACTTTCGTAACCCAGGCTCTACAGGGAAAGGATCTCACGATATACGGTGATGGTGAACAGACGCGGAGTTTCTGTTACGTAGATGATTTGGTTGATGGTCTTATGTCGTTGATGAACACGGACAATCTGAAACACGATGTCTACAACATCGGTAAAGAAAACGAACGGACTATTAAGGAATTAGCAAATGAAGTGCTGGATCTAACCAATACTCGCTCAGAGATTACCTATGAGCCGCTACCGGAGGACGACCCAGGGCGACGGAAACCCGATATTACGCGTGCGAGGACAGAGTTGGGGTGGGAACCAGAGATTCCACTAAGAGAAGGACTCAAAAAGACTATCGAGTATTACGAATCTAAGTCGGTCTGAAAAGTAGATGAGCACGGACGAGAGACCTACACGGACATTACCAAGCAATATATTCCAGTATTATTCAGAAAATGGAATCACTGACTTAGCAAAGGAATCCGTACCGTATCTAGCGAGACAGTATATTAGAAAGCGACAGATTACAGCTGCGGAAGCCCAAGAGGCGTCGAATTCAGGTCGAGTCTGGATAGACGAAGGGGAGGAGACGATCTCGATACCGAAAGCAGAGAACGCAAGACTTCGTCGTGAGTTCGAGTCATATCCTACCAAGTTCAGTCCAGAGCCGGGTGCGGTTTATGAAATCGAGAATTGTAACCTAGTGGGACCGAACGCTGTGGGACTATACGAAGGGAAGAAACTCATACCTGAGACATCGGGTTTCCGATACGGAAATACGTATATGGGTTCTGGGTCGTCAATATTAAAGGAAGTATTCAAATCCGCACTCGGTT
This sequence comes from Halorubrum ejinorense, assembly GCF_039522565.1. Taxonomy (GTDB): domain Archaea; phylum Halobacteriota; class Halobacteria; order Halobacteriales; family Haloferacaceae; genus Halorubrum; species Halorubrum ejinorense. The sequence continues at coordinate 145,472 of NZ_BAAADQ010000013.1, forward strand.
TTCAGCCGGGTCAGACAGCAGATATCGTCTTTCCACTTATCTGTCCAGATCCTAGTTATTATCACTGGGTAATGGAATATTTGCCCAAGCTACGGCTGTACGAGTTGTACCTGCGGGAAACAGATAATGAACCAACGATACTCATCGAACCAAATCCACGCGACTTTGTACGAGATTCCCTCGAGTTTCTCGGATTCGATTCAATCCAGTACAAACAATGGAATCAGAAAGCCACAAGCATTGAAAAACTAATTGTCAGTACGCACCGGCCGCATATCTTTGACTATCGAGATCCGGAATCGTCAGATTACAATCCATCGGTCAAGGACTTTAATTGGATACGTGAACGAGCACGATCGACTGTAGATCAAAAAAAAAATACTTCCGACGGTGAAAAACGGATATACGTATCTCGACAAGGAGCCCAGCGAGAGCGGAAGGTTACAAACATAGATCAGGTGAGTCAGATATTAAGAAAATACGGGTTCGAGTTATATCAACTGGAAGCCCTTACATTTCGAGAACAGGTACAGTTATTCTACGATGCGGACGTAATAATGGGCCCACACGGTGCTGGGCTTCTTAATATGATGTTCGCAGGGGATCCAACAGTAATTGAACTGTTTCCAGAAACAATAATAAAACCTCATTTCTACTACCTATCCGCGATGTTTGAATTCGAATATGAATCCGTAGTGGTCGATTCAAAGGAATCTAATTTACAGATAGATCCAACTGAACTAGAGGACTATCTTAGTCTTGCCTTAGAATGACTTGAGATAGTGTAACCAGGTTATTCACAGATAGATAATTACAGCCGTCCCTGTGATGTCAGCATCACGAATAAAGAGACTATGTCATACAGTAACCTCAGTATAGTGGAACAGTTCGAGAAAACAGAGATAAAAGGCCGAAGTTTTGGGTCACCTGATTTGTCGTCAGAGACATTATCTGTGAGAAAAGAATATATATGTTACAGTGTTTTATTTATCCTTCGTTAACGCCGGTTAGTTCGACCCGGCAGGAGCCAAGAGTAATATAAGGCGGTTGTTATTTAAAAACGACTCTCACCTATATGCCGTAGTATTAACCTAGTTAATGAATCTACGTTCTCTTGATGGGCATTCTTATTAGCCGGATTTTGTGTCACTACCTCACTTATATCGTCTATTTTAATTAGGAAGTTTTCTATGTCCCTTTTCTTTATATTTATTCCATTTAATATCCTGTTAATTGCGCTGCTGACCTCCTCTTTTGTTTTAACCTTAAAGCATCCAGGGCAGGCAGAATACCATGCATCTCCAAAAACAAGTGATGGCGTTAATCTGACAAGGCCCTCCCAACCAGCAGTACCCGTAACTGTGCTAACAGCAATGCTTGAATCGATCAAATCAAATGAGGAGGTGTTTTGCTCAACTAGAGAGACTTGATTGATGCTATTAAGAAATTCATAATCCTCGACAGTCCGCCCTCGATCACCATCAGGCTGGAAGCTGAACTGCGAGGGATGTTCTTTAACGAATATCTTAATATGGTTGGGTAGTACGTTTGCCAATAATTCAATCGCTAAATATTGATTAACAAAATCCCCGCCCTCAGGAGAAGTTGTTCTCTCTGGTTGGTAGTGGAGGGGGAAATATAGAAATTTATTCGTTAAGTCCGGATGTATGGAACGGTTCGCATACTCATGCTTGAGCCTTTGTTTATAAATCTCCGCGCGGAAGCGGTACAGTAGCCAACTGTATTTATTCATTCTGGAATCACTATACAATTGTTTGTCACGCTTTAACACACTAGTTGGCGAAAAATACCACCATTTTACTATGTACTCCCGGATAGAGTGGTTTAGGTTCGGGAGATATGGGTTCTGATTTTGCATATACTCAGGTTCAGCTGTAGTATAATCTCCTCTGATTTGATCTAGATATTCCTTTAATTCAGGCGACAAGGAATCATTATCGGACTCATTTCCAAATACATCATTTGTATGATGTATTCTACTTCTCGTATAACAACGATCATTAACCGTTGTCCTTGTTATCAACACTGTTTCAACTCCCTGCTCCCTACATACGCGATACAATACATATGTGGCAGCATTATGGGGAATATCGCTGAAAATAGAATAATCGATTTCTAATTTGTCAATTATATATCTCCACTGTGATAATAAGTTGTGATAATGCCGTAACCTCTCTCCGTAGCTGAATCCCTCATCGGTCGCATTCCCCATATCCGCTCGGTCCATCATAGACAAAACTGTAGATTCTGTTTCACGAAAAGTCGTCAGAATGTCCTCATCTACTGGATATTCTGAGAATTCAAATGAACTATATTCTTCAGGTAATATGCCTTTTCTACAATCGTAAATATCGTGTACAACGCAATCAGGAAATAGGTTGTTTATATCCCTATCAACCTCATTTGAATTGACAATCCAGTAACAGGGTTGGATATCTGCTTCCTTCGATATGTTATCTACTGTGTCAACCCAGAAATCTGAAGCCGAAGTACAGTAAAGTGCTTTCTGAGACATTATTATCACATTATCTTCCAACAACCCGTACGACGCGGATCTGCCGAGGTAGGATTATGCTTACTCATCATAGTATGATTCAATCGAGATGGACAAGTTCTGGAGATTTCGTTTAGAGGTACTTCCCCACTCGCCATCAAAGCTTCCCTCTACCAATCCGTGAACGAACACTATTAATTCCTCGTCGGTTGGACCGCCCTCGTCGATCGCCTTGGTGAGCGCTCTCGGCAGCTCGTTCACATCATCTACGCTGTGCGTGAATCGAGCATCCGTGTAGAACGCTTCTCCGAGGGCAACGACAGGTTTCCCGTAGAGGAGTGCCTCGTAGCCCACGGTGTTATTCAGTACAACGACTACTGATGCGTTCTCCAAGATGGATGCTACAGGATACTCTGGGGCTAGTGCCTTTGAGTGCCGAACGATCGTATCGACCTCGGATTTCGGCTGCGCGCCAACTTGCTTCGGATGGTCCTTCGCAAACAATTCATGATCGTACGGTACAGACCGAGACAAGTATTCCACGAGCCAACTCTGCTTGTAGAACGCCGGCGCTCGAACCAAGACACGTGACTCACGATAATACTGGAGCGGATAGAATACGTAGTTAGACTCCTCGACGAGGTCCACGGACTCGTCGAGATTGAGGTACTTCCAATCGGCGTAAGCTGCTAAAATTCGCTTGAAGATGTTACCCCTCGTCCATCGTTTGATATAGGGACCAAGATCTCGGGCGTGTCGACGGATGATTTCCGCTTTCTGTCTAATATTTTCTCCGAGCGAGCGCTGATGCGGGCCAGACTGAATTTGCCCGGAATCAGAACGAAACCGCTTGATGAACTCCTCTGCCCGCTCAATTTCTTCTGTGGTCAGCTCCTCGTACGACGCCTGCTGGATCGTGTTCCAAGACTCTGACTCGTCACGATGGAATCCGGACGCGCCATCAATCGGTGAGAACCCAACCCAGATCGAAGGAACGTCATAGTAATCTGCTACCGCCTGTAATGAGCGTCTCAGAATCTCGCCACCCTGATTCTGGAGCGGAACCCCTCGATAGCCATCACGATATAGTTCGTCCAAGAAATCGAGACACCGATGTAACTTGGTGATATAGGGATCGTAATCCGAACTGTCGAAATTCGAGAAAATATACGGCTCTGAGGACGGTTTCGGATATACATAGTCATATGCCATTTCTGTCGCGACGAACGAGCGTGGACTGTCAATATTAAATTTTTCTAACAGCTCATCAAGTGACTTCTCGGGAGAATAATTCGAAGGATCACGGAGCACTCTCTCAGAGTGGACTTCTCTTTGTATTGCTTTTCTTATCCCAGAGTTATTTGGTAAAAATACGACTTCGAACCCCCTATTATGAAGGCAATCAGATAACTGAGAGATAAATACCACATCCCCATCGCCTGTGATTGGTATTAGTAACTGCTCCGAAGGCTGTACGTTGTCCATCGTTGTATTCTAAATAACGAAGTCGTGTCTGAATTGTATATCGGTATTCAAACTTACTGTTTTGTGACAGATTTCCTCTTTTGAGTGTTTACTCAATATTTGCGGCCCTCTCGAAGACATTGAGTGTCTCCTTGGCACACTTCTCCCAGGTGAAATCTCTTACTCTTTCTTGACCGCGAGCGACCAAGTCCTCCCGTAATTTCTGGTTATCCAGTGCTCGCTCAATCACGACGGACATCTGGTCGGGATCCTCCGGATCAAAGTACACCGCTGCGTCGCCACCGACCTCAGGAATGGAAGCGTTTGCGGAGGCAGCGACCGGCACGCCTGTAGCCATCGCCTCTAATACCGGGAGTCCGAACGACTCGATCAGCGACGGAAAAACGAACAAGTGAGCGTTGCTGTAGTACGATCTGAGAGCTGTCTCTGAGACACGGCCGACAAGAGAGACACTTTCTGCGACGCCTAGCTCTCTCGCTAAGTTCTCAACGTCACGGGTGTACTCCGATTCGACGGTTTTGCTGCCGACAATAAGAAGTGGATGTTCTCGGCGTTTCGCTTGTGGGAGCCGCGCATACGCGGCGATCAAATTGTGTACGTTTTTGTGCTTGTACAGGGTGGAGACAAGGAGGATATATTCACTCTCAGCCGACGGGAACTTCGCATCGCTCGTGTGTACATTGGCGAATGACGAACCGACACCGTGTTGGACAGAGTACGCGTTATCTTCGCTGATCCGCAATTCCCGTGTTGCCTTTCGTTTCGATGATTCAGAAACGAATATTGTAGCTTCCGAGGGCAACTGTGCAGCCTCTAGCGCCCCAGAAAGAGCTTGTTCCCGTACTCGCTGGCGAAGTGACTTTTCAACGTCAATGTCGTAGTATAGGTTAGGGTTTTGATTTGCTACGACTTGTGTACAGGGACACCACATGACTGGAATTTCACTCGGCGAGTAAAGGAGGTCGATATTCTGACGAATGATGGATAGAGGAAGACCTGTTTGCTCGTACCACAGACGGCTTCCAGTACCAGACACATCAATAGAGTCCACTGTCAATGTGTCATCATCTGTCGGTAGGTTGAGCTGTTTTCTCGTAGTAGCCGACACGAAGAAGTGGATTCTATGGTCCGAGATATCCAGAATGTTGGTTACGAGATTCTGTAAGTACGTCACTCCGCCCCCGGTCTTCGCAGCCAAGCCATTGATTCCGATTTTCATATTTGTTAGGAGAGTTTAATTTGATGTCACTTAGTTGCTGTTAGATGTGGTGGCCCGTTCGTGTGGAACGATGTCAGACGCGACAAATCCAAACGTAATTGCGAGTACTATCGAGTAGATAGTAAGGTGGAATATAGTCAACGATTCAAAAATCGAGATGACCCAATAGCTGGTCAAGATTGCCGGAAATACTGCTGGCGTCGTTCCCACTTTCCTCCGTACGGACAGCAACAACATTTGAGTGAACAAATACAGATAGGAGATTGCTGCTCCGACACCGCTCCATGTCCCTATCATAAAGTATGCGTTGTGTGGCTGTGTCTGGAATTCTGGAATAATAGTTCTAGAATTCCCTACACCGTATCCTAATAGTGGTTGCTGGAGAATAGCGTCGAGGGCATGTCTCCACCGGAACGCTCTCGGCGCAGACACGGCTTCAACCAGACTGGGGATAGGACCGATCCCAGTTGGGGCAAGAAAGAGAACGGTGCCAGTGATACCGCACAAACACAATATTCGAACTGTCACTGACGATAGATTGTGTACCACTACGTACATCACAACACCCGCAGCGAGTGCAAGTAGAGCTCCCCGAGAACGAGTCAAAAAGAGTATAATTGTTGGTACGGCAGTTACAACTCCGAACGAGAACACTCCCCAGGTTGAGTGCTCGGCTGCCCGTTCATAGAGGAAGTTCGCGCCAGCAAGGATACCAGGAAGTAGGGTCATTGCTAGTATGTTTGGGTTTCCGAGGCCGCCAACAGGAACCGGTGCGTACTTTTGTGGTCCAAATACAACAAACTGATCGTAGGGTACCGTCCGTAGCAGTTCTATTGAACCAACTGACTCAAATGGTGTAATGACTGCGAGGATACTGAGCAGCCCTAGAGCGAACGAGATCAACAGGATGTGCCAAAAGAATGATCTTCGGCTGTAGATTTCCGGAATTATGAAGATTCCTGTTCCACTAACAATGATGGCAACTATTGCCCGAAGTGCCGACTCAGGGACGTACGGCCCTGCCGTAATAGAGCTGAGAA